>NZ_AP043878.1:0-1864694 GCF_055393305.1 Vibrio sp. JCM 18905
CACAGGATTCGTCATACTCAAGCGTCTGTTGTATTCCAAGCTGCACCCAAATGGATGATGTTTAAGGGTGTTGAATGAAACAGCATCACAAGTTTGCTCTTGCATCTTGTGGTATTTCGCAACGATTTTTACGCCTTTGCTTTCGCTGTTTGCGTTTAGGGTATAACGCAACTTGTTTACGCCTTTGGCTTTGATTTCTTTCACAAAGCCATCAACAAACTGACTTTCTTTGGCGTCGTAATTGATTGCAAATGTCGACTTTGGATACTGAAGATTAATTTGATTGACGAAGTTAACTGACTTATCCATCGCCACTTCTTTGTTTGTGACTCGAAACTCAAAGGTTTCTACAATTGTGTCTACGGTTGTTTTGTTTGGTGTTACCGATACCGAGCAACCCGAGAGTAATACAGAAACCACCAACAATAGGTTTGCCTTCATTAGTTAAAGCCTCCCGCCTTTATCGTATTTTCCAGCTCTTCGTCATCAACATTTGAAAGATCAAGTTTCAACAAACGCTCAAGATCACTCGTTCGTTTGAACTTCGGCAGTTTGATATCGGTTTCTTTAACAGGATCGACGAGGTTAACTGTCGCTACGATAATCAGCTCAGTCTTTCTTCTTTCAGTATTGGTTTTACTAAACAGTGCACCCAAAATCGGGATATCACCCAGGTAAGGGATTTTGGCTAATGATTCCTGTTCTTCTGATGTCAACAGACCCGCTAGAACAAAGCTTTGACCATCTTTCAATTGCACGGTCGTTTGGGCTTTGCGAGTCCTCAAAGAAGGCACACTGATGAGTCCAGAGTTCACACCATTGGTCTTATCAATAGAGCTCACTTCCGGCAGCAGTGACAAACGAATATTTTCAGAGTCTGTTACTTTAGCAACCATCGACAGCTTTACGCCGTACTCTTTGTAAGTAACAGAGATACCATCGTTATCGCGAACTGTAATAGGGATTTCACCACCGACTAGAAAGCTTGCGGACTCACCGGAAATCACTGATAAATTTGGTTCGGCAAGCACTTGTCCAATGCTGTCATTACCACTCGCTGAAATAACCGCAACGATATCCTCAGCAGTAAAATCTAAAATTTTATTGACGAACTGACCAGCACCACCAATGGACTTACCGTTTGTTTCAGCGTATGAAACCCCTAGCTCGGTCAAGAATGAACTTGAAACTTCTGCAACCGTCAGCTTTACGTTGATTTGATCAGTCGTGAGAACTTTCAGGTTGTTGATGATGTCTTCAAACACATAAGTCGCTGTGTAGTCGAGAGCATCGCCAGCTTCTCCGTTTGCATTAGTGAGCTCAAAAGTGTTCCTTTGTTTGCTCTTTTTCAGCATTTCACCTACGTGGCGATACACCTTGTTTTTGATTTCTTCGCTGCTCACGACACCATCAATGACAACCTGCTCACCAATATTGGTCAGCTCAATGTCTTCATCGGGATACCTTGCAATAAGCGTTTGTTTTAAAAGCCTTAAGCTTTTATTTACTACCACTTCTGCGTTGTAAATTTCGTTTCCTGCTCGGTCGTACGCGATAATGGAAGTGGCGCCACGGCCAATACCGTAAATCACCAATTTCCCGTTTGCGATGACCTTGTAATCCGCAATTTGGGTATCTGCGACAAACACGGTATCAATGTTGCGTTTTACATTAATCGTCTTCGCTGCACCTTTATCAAGGCTTAATAGATCCCCAGCTGACGCGGAAACCGGGAGAAGCAAAACCAATCCCAGCGTGACTGATAATATATTTTTATTGAACACCCTTAATTCCCTCTCAGCTGTCGAACGCCAAATCGATGCTCAATCAAATCGCTACTTTTTACAGATAAGTATTTATGAACCATCTTTGCTGGAACCAGAGTTATGGCTCCAATTTTCTGTGCCATTTCAAGCTTAAGTACCTGTTTAACGGTCAACGCGATAATCAAGCCATATTCTTCATTTGACGAATCATCATCTTCAGAAACGTTCATCGATTGCAAAACCAAAGCCCCGTCAATGATGACGTTGCTCGTTAAGCTATCGATATCGGAATAGCCACTTTCTAATAAATTAGATTGAGATGAGGTTGTGGCAACAAAACTGACGCGATCGCCAGGTTGAATTGGTAGCGCTTCTACAATGCTACTGCCTTGCGACAAGTAGTAGTAAGGCACTTGGTCTTTTTTAAGTGAAAGATACATGTAATCTTTTTCACCAGGATTAGAAACCAAGTCTGGTGTTAATTGCATACCTTCATTGACGTCTTTCGCCCATAGAGCACCTGAATCAATCTTGATACTCGCGTAAGGAACGTATGAATGCTGTTTTGCTTCCGACTCGGGAAACTCACGAATATCTATTGCATCGGTGTTAACCGGCTCAGCTTTGTTTACAGCTCGATTAACGAATGCGACCTCTACAAACACTTCATTTTCGACCACAGCCACTGGCTCAAGCTGATCAAAAAAATCGCTGACGTAGAAAAAAGCCAAAAACATAGTGATGGCAACAAATACAAAAACTAATGCTCTACTCATAGAATAAAAACCTTAAAAGAGAGGGTTTCCCCTCTCTAAATTTATAACTGGTTAACTTATCCTTGTTTACCGTCAGCTTTATTGCCAGAGCCAGAACCTCCAGCAGAGTTAGCACTTTCCATTGAAGTGGAAATTTTGCCCATCGCATCATTTAACGTTGTTTTCAAAGTGCCATCTTTGAAAACAAATAGAATAATTGAAGACATTGCTACAGCGATGATTGCGTATTCCACAGCAGTGACACCACGTTTGTCAGAATTAAATTTATGGCGGATATTACGAAGTTTATTATTGATATTTAAAAGCATGTTTACCTCTATTTCCCTTGAATTAATCACTCATTTCGTGAACGAATAAAATTTACATCAACAGAAACAATCACACCAATTAAGCTTTTTTATTCACATATAAGATGTTGTTATAAAATCAATGAAATCCATTACATAAATTTTTATTATCGAAAACAATTTGAATTTATAAGTGAAAAATTTAAAATAGGAAAATGAATTATATAAATTTTGCTTTGTGGCTAACTTGCCTGGTCAACGTCTTACTCATATTCTATGACGATATTCGTTATAGAATTGTGAAACATCGATTTCTTCTTATTATCTTTATTACTTCACTACTTAGCTTGTTGTTTACTCCAGAACCACTAGCTCAACTCACAGTGAGTATCTCTATTTTTATTTGTTTCTTTATACTTTGGTTGATAAACATTGTAGGAGGCGGAGATGTAAAACTCATTGGTGCACTTTTCTTAGGAGTGAACGATGAATATATGTTAGCTGCAATAGTAGCGATCGGATTAATGGGTGGGATTCAAATATTGGTTATGTGGTTAATGTCTGTTTATCACAAAAAAAATTTTTTTGAGAACGGCATCCCTTACACAATACCAATTGGTACGAGTGGGCTCTTTTTCTTCTACATGTCATTAATTTAATCATTATTAAAACAAACGCCATGTCTATTTATTCAATAGGCATGGCGTTTTTCTACATCACTTCACAACTGGTTAGTAACCGACCCGTAGGTGGTCTACCAACCACGCCTTTAGAAGTCAGTCGGAATGTTTCGGTAATCAAACTTCTCAAACGTTCTTGGTCGATTTTCTTCGCAGCAGAATCATTACACCATACGTACATCTCAATGTACTTGGATAGCGGATACTGGCTACACTTGTAATCGCCCAGTGTCCAACTAGGACAGATAACAAAAGTATTTTCCGCTTGCAGTTCATTGATCATCAATCGAGACGAAGAAGTAGTAAGCCAATGTTTTACTCTAGAAGTATCCACACCAGAAGAGTCAAGCAATACCTCAGCATCTCGCCTAGTCAAAGTATTACAAAAGACGATTCGCTCAGGGTAGCATTCCTCAGGTTTGACTGCACAGCCGCAAGCCAAAATGTATTGCTCTCTATTTAGGGGGAAAACGCGACCTTCCACGGATGTGGTGTCACCAATAGCGAAGACTAAATCGTGGTTATCTTTATCAACACAATTCATGTCGCTATAACTTGTAATAGCTAACTCGACGTCGTTATACACTCTAAAAGAGCTAATTACCTTCGCTACCAATTCAGGAGCAAATGAATCAGATATCGCAATAGAATACCGATCAAACATATCTACTTGAGCCAATTCGTCAAATAATTGGTCATATAAAGACATTGTTCTGTCTGTATAACTAAGTAATATTTGGCCATGTTTAGTCAGATTGAATCCATCTTTTCGATCGAAGACTTCAGCCCCTATAGTACATTCAAGTTTTTTAATATGTTGTGAAACGGCTGGTTGGGTTAAATATAGACTTTCTGCTGCCGCAGTAAAACTTCTATGCCTTGCAACATGTGAAAAAGTGCGCAAGTACTTTACATCGATGGTACGTTTATTTGCTTTCATTTTAATAACACCAAGACCCAATAATTTCCGATAGTTATAATTTTTATAAATCCATAAAGCTACAGATGAAGCTAGTTAATAAATAGCTCCCCTCTATAACTCAGTCTCTTATTTTACGTCTAAGCATTAAACAGTTGTATAAGAAACAAGTTTCTTATTAACTAAGTTTTCCACTGATCCGAAAAGACAAAAAACATTGCAAACACATGTTTTAATTATTATTTTACGCTGAAAAATAATTGATTTAAAAAAGGTGAATTTATAATATTGTGTCTTAATCACCCCCTTTATAAGGCCTAAATCCCCCTTTTATTTTAAGTAATCACTTAATAATATTCATATTGTTTTATTTCATAACAAACTATATACATTATATGAACGACAATATTATTAATAGAAATTAAGTAATTATAAGAATACGTATATATAAGTATAAGTTACCGTTATTAATAATTAATTCAAGACTACTCATTTATACTCGAACGAAAATGGCAAACGTTTGCTATTTTCGTTCGAACTATAATATGGATTTAAAACGAATGTAAATATGACTATTCAATTAATAATGTTGTATAGATCATGATTCTGGCCATGAGATATGCTTATCATTCAGCTTTAACTTGGTTTCTTTTACGATATTCAAGCGGAGAACAATCATTTTCTCGTTTGAATATCTGCCTGAAAAACTGTGTATCAACATAGCCAGATCGACTTGCAACTTCATCAATTGACAATTTTGTTGACCTCAACAGTTCTTTTGCAAAAGATAAACGCCCTAACTGAATAAACTTTAGCGGACTGATGGATGTCGCCTCTTTAAATCGGCGTTTTAACTGCCGTTCTGATAAGCAAGCTTCATTCGCTAAATCACTGATAGAGACGATGTCTAGATCCGTGGTGAGAATCCATTTTTGGATTTTTAGAATCAGCTCATCTCTGTGTTGCATGTAACGGAAAACATCACAGTATGAATGAGAGTTTCCACTGCTCTCTATTGTACTTAAAAACTGGTTACCAAGGTTTCGAGTGTGCTTTCCAAAATACTCTTCTACTATTTCCAGCATCACACTTGAGTGAGAGTAAGGTCCAGACGAAAGATAGACGTTTCCGTCGATGAGTGCTTTCTGCTCAGTCATGAGCATTATCTCAGGGAACAGTTCGCCAAAGAGGTGGGCGAAGTAAGAATGCATTACAGCTTTGTTTTGCTGCAAAAGACCGGCTTTCGCGACGACAAAAATACCAGTGTCAATTGCAACTATTTTGCTGCCTTTTAGGTGTAACTCTCTGATCCAATCGAACAATGCAGGATCGATATTATCTAACGATTCTAAAGGATCGCCAATTGAGCCAATGATTAATATGTTTGTAAAATCAAATGATTGCCATTGTGCGGTGGGTTGAACGCTGATCCCCCCTCGACCAATTAACGGCCGATTGTTTGGCGTAACGACGTGTGTCATGAAACCTTGGAACTCTGCAAATTCAGCTGCTGTTTCCAAGATCTCTAATGAGCTTATTATTGATGCAAAATACCTCCCTGTCGGAGCAAGCGCTACGACACGGAGGTTTTTCTTATTGGTTTCCTTCAATCTTCATTCATCCTGCGAATATAAGACGATGAATTATAATATTTTTCTACCAAATATCATTTCTTATTACGAATCTATACAAATTATTAACCTTTGTTCTCAGGCTAATCAGCATCATACACAGAGTGACCCACAGCCCCATAGAGCCGCCTTCTTCACCCTTGCCAGGATCATTTTCCACAACGACTTCTTGCTTAACGACCATAACAACGCTCTTAGTAATAATTGCACCATCGTTGTCGTTTACCGCCACTTCAAACGTCAGCTTTTCACTTTTCTCAATCACTTTTGGTAACGTCACTTCTACACTTGCCGTGTCCGTGGTGGCAAACTGAGCTTTAGTCCCAGAAACTTGACGCCATTTGAATGAGTGATCCGTTGAATCAACGTCTTTTAAGCCAAGTACAGATAGTGTGACTTTTTCGTTTGATAGGCCTTCTTTACGGCTCGCTTCAACAGCGAAGATCGGCTCATCATTAACCGCTTCGACTGTAATTACAGCCATAGCTGTGTTAGATTCACGTCCGTTTTCTTTCACAATAGAAAACTCAAACTGGTCATTACCAAAGTAGTTTTCCTTGCTTTGGTAGGTATTCCCGTCAATCTTGCCGTGCATCGGCGGCTTTTTAATGACGATGGTGTCCCCTTTCACTAGTCCTTGTTGCTGACGTAAGTTAAGTTCCAGTGGCGTATCTTCTAGCGCTTTGTATTGAAGACTATTGGCGGTGATTACTGGAGAATTGATCGTGATGACCACCTCTCCTTCTGCTGTCGTCCCAAAATCGTCAGACACTTGATACTTCATTACTGCTCGTTGTTCTGGAATGTCTGAAACAGGAACAGAATAGTGGATTTTTTGTCCTGAGATTTCAGCGCTACCAATCGAAGGCTTTGATGTGATCTTATCTAGCTTCAATGTGCTATTCGCATCCGATGAGTGGTCATTCGCCAGTACATCAATCGTAATACTTTCACCGCTTAATACGGTGACGGAATCCGTTTCAACCGTAATACTAGGTTTCGCCTGAGGTTTTTCTAACAAAGCAGCAAAAGGATAGTTACGGCCACGCCCTTCGCTTAATCCGCTCGTCTTGTACGAACTGGCATTTCCATAGAACTGCTTCTTTTTCTCTCCATTAGACAAATAAGCGTCCAAGAATGAATAGCTGTATTCTGGCTTAGCGTTTTCTAGCTCAATGACCAACAACTGCTCACCTTCATCGATATCAAATGGCGATGCAAACATAACTCGACCACCAAACGTAGGAATCACCCCCGATGACACTTCAACTTGAGTGTCAACGTTAATAGACGCATTCCCCCAACGGTTTGTAGTCAGGTCATATTTAAACATGCGATAACGCATCTCGGAGTTTGGTAGGATTGGCTTAGCAAATAAGTAGAAACCAACCAAAGATTGGTAACCGTCGTTGTTTTCTAACCCAAACCCTATCGTATTGTTTCGGCTGTCTTCATACACGTACGTTCTTGAAAGTGACGTTATCCAAGCCGATTTATTCGTCGATGAAGGAATAGACGCTCGTAACGTGCCGCTTTGATCTGTACTGGCGATATCATTAATCGAGATATTGGTTTCCCGGCCACCGGTGATGAGTTTCAAAGAAGGAGTTGTATCATCCGAAATAGTTATCACATTGCTTGAGCCCGGGAACACATCACCTTGATCTGACCAACCACGAGTTTGTAGTTCATCCAGACCGTCCGCTTGGAATACCTGAACTTGCATTGGCCCAGTGTCATTGAAACGGTTGTCGATACTTACGGCCGTGATCAAAAGACCTTCACCTGACAACGCACGGTCGTATTCCGTTTTTCTTCTGTTTTCGAAGTAAGCTCTTGGACCTTGCTGTTTCAAATACGGATCGAGATACACCACACCCTCGCCTTGACGAGTCTCGATCGTGCTAGAACCCGACGCTTCAATCACTTTCGGCTTGATGAAACCAGCAGCTTCCTTACTCCATGCCAACATATTGACCGGCGTTTCCCCTGCATACGTATCACCTTGTTTACTTGCCCAGCTTCCGCCACCCATTAATCCCCATTGGCCAACAGAGCCGGAATGTTTGTAGGAGTACAAATCAGGTAGACCAAGCATCAAGTGTCCAAGCTCATGGGCAATCACGCCCATCGTAGATTGATGGTCACCTTGGAAGTCAGCAAACAAACAGTAATCTCGAATGGTCTTTCCATCGATCTCAATCGCATTATGACTATAACGATGAGGCCAAATGTACGGCGTATTTACCGAACCGGCAGATTTGTCATACCCCGCAAATACAAACATCACAGACAATTCGTCAGGTGTGATTTTGTCGTCGTTATTCAAATCGTAAGTAGACAAGTCCACATAACGGTCTAACTTGTCGTAAGCGGCTTTAAAAGCCTCATTTAACTTACTGTCACAAGTCGCATCATTTTTTGAGTGGCAATTCGGATGAGCGATATCCAACGTAAGGTCGATGACACCATCGTTCGCCGTACCTTCCGTTTCTTTCGCAGGCTCTACAATGTAACGTCCGTAACTATTCTTACTGAAGTAGTCTTTTACACTTTGCTGATTATCACCAAAAATCACATTGGTGAAGTCATTCACAAAATCTTGGTTGTTAAAGCTCACCTGAACAACGAGCAAAGGTTGGTGCGTGGGCTCATTTGTTGCGTTTAGTGCTCGAATGGGAGTTTGCTCAAGATATGGCTCATTCATTGGATAAACGTGCTCAGAAGGCAATAAAGAAGACGTCGGGGTGACGCGCTCTTTTAACAACTCTCTCACTGCTTGTGGCATTTCTAATTTGGCTTCAACCCCAAGAGAAGTGACGACAAAACGCCCATCAACAATTTCATGATTACCATAAAACCACCCTGTCTCTTCATCGTAGACATAAATAATGCCTTCTCTATCTTGATACCAGAAAGATTCTTGATCGCCATAAAGTTTTAATTCTTTCTTTGAACCATCATTTAACTGAAATTGATGCCAAGTTGGCGCAGGCAGCGTATTGGCATGAGCAAAGGAAACCATCAAAGTGCTGATAATTGGAAAATATATTTTTTTCATATACCCGTCGACTAAAATAAAAACCAAGCGTTATGTATATCAAAATCAATTTTTCCTTCCCAATTAACATTTCTACTGAATTTATAAATAATAGTTATTTGTTCAATATCACATAAAAATAGGCGTGTTGAGCATAATACATTTTTATCTAGCCATTAAATTCTATTATTTAACTATGCATTAGTAAAAATATATATTTGACTCCCATTTCAAATACAATACTAATTCTATGAAAAATATTAAAACTGCATGTCTTCTATTATCCATGCTTGGTGTTTTAACTGGATGTGGTGGTGATGATTCTTCCGGTGGAGTCAAGACTGTTCCCGTCGCTGGCGTAGATTCTGGCGACAAAAACGATGACAACGCTGACGTAGATTCAACTGTGGATGACGATACAGATACAGATGATGACAGTACCGTCGATGATGATTCCACGAAAGATGACGATACCGAGCTTTTCCCACACAAAGGAAAATGTACTGTTGAAGATTTTACGGTTGACCGAGTCAATATCGAATCAAGAGTCGCAAACAGTGACTACGAGTGCATGAGAACGTGGTTTTCGCCATCGTTAGAGCAAGCAGACGTCGTCTTCAGTACCATGAGCGTGAGTCGAATTACTGGCGGATTAAAAAAGGCAACTGAAGCTTATAAAGGAACAAAAGAGCAAGCTCAGCAAATATACTATTTAGGTGAGTTCATTAAGGCAGCTTACAAAAACCGACACGATACCTTTGCTAAAAAGTTGCAACCTTTCCCATCCGAATTAAGCGTAAATATTGCCAATACCATTCAACAATTTTTGCGCTCGCCATACGCTCTAACTGGCGGCCGCGAACAACAAGAAGCACTCGCATCCATGTTGATTGTTGTTGATAGTATTCGTCAACTCGCCATCGCCGCACCCGATGTTTTCGCTATTCTTGATAGCTTTTCAGCGGATAAAAGCGACAGCTATTACTACCGTAAAGCCATCAACAATATCTTTGTCGCTATGGCTGGGCACTCACAAACCAAAGCGTTTTACGATGTGATTGAATCTGACTCAAGTTATATCCATCGTTTGAGTGGTTTTATTACCAACAACGAATGGGCGATAGGTACGGATTCTGAACAACTACTTGGCAATGCCGCGCGAGAGCTCGCTAGGCTGGTAAAAACTGAAGATGCAGAGACAAAAAAAGTCGTTGTCGACACTTTAGATTCTTTGTTAAAGCGCTACCCGCTAGGCGGTAAGTCAGACAGAATTTGGGTTGGCATCGCCGAAATGGTTGACGCTTATGCATCAGATTATCTTGAGCAGCTAGGGCTAAGTAACTCAAAATCTGTATTAAAGCAACGAATAATGACATTCAGTTATGATTGTCGCGGACCCGCGCGAATTCTTGCCCAAGAGATGACAGAAGCTCAAGCAATAACAAGCTGCGAAACATTAAACCTCAAAGAAGATGACTTCCACCAAACTGTTAATACCGGATATCAGCCTGTCGCTGATGATCATAGCGATAGTGTCGATGTTATTGTTTTCAAAACCAAAAGTGACTACTCAACCTACTCCAGCTTCCTTTTTGATAACACAACCAACAACGGCGGACAGTTCCTTGAGCGAGACCCATCAAAACAAGGAAATGTACCTCGATTCGTCGCTTATCAAAACGGATGGGACGACGACTTTTCGATTCTAAACTTAGAGCACGAATATGTGCATTATTTAGATGGTCGATTCAACCAATACGGTGACTTCCACGACACAATGCGCGAAGGCAGTATCGTGTGGTGGTTGGAAGGTTTTGCTGAATACATGTACTACAAAGAGGGCTACAATGCTGCTCTAGTACTCGGCAAAGAAAAGACACACACATTGGCAGACGTGTTCAGTACGAATTACAGCGACGGTTTAAACCGTGTGTATCGCTGGGGCTACTTAGCTGTACGCTTCATGATAGAGAAACACCCTGAAGACGTTACTGAACTGTTAGGTTACTCGCGTACCGGCCAATACAAAGAGTGGGTAAAACTGCTTGAACGATTAGGGCCTGCTTACAATACCGAGTTTCATTCGTGGCTGGATGAGGTGACGAAAGACATTGACGATTCGGATATTTCTCAGCCAAAACCGAAAGAGAAGCCTAAGAAAATCGAACTCAATACCAGCATCCAAGTAAGCGGTAAAAAGTTCTCTGAAACGCTCTTCTTTGTCGATGTTTCGGAAAGTTATAATCAACTGGAAGTGTCTATCTCCGGCACTGGTGATGCCGATCTATACGCTTGTTACGACAAAGTCTGCCACTACTTTGAGTATGAATGGTCGAACTACACCCATGGCAGTAATGAAACGATTTCAATCCCCAAAAATGAAGACGGTTCAATCAAAATGGGCCAATACTATTTCAGCATCAGTGGTCGTGAAGACTACGACGTAGAACTGTCTGTTGTTGCGAAATAAATTACTCTCATTGTTCATTAAGCACCTGTTTTAGCGATGGTGCTTAATGAACATTAAATATTATTTATAGAGGCATTATAATTCTTAATTTCCTGACATGATAACTTTAGATATAGAATATGAAACGATGTTTAAGTGTGAGTCAAACGTAGTAATAATTAACTGATAAAGTGGATAATATGAAAAGGAATATGCCTTACCTACCTAGCTTCAAATTGACTGACTTTGATATAAAAACGTTAGTACAACCCATCCTCTGTCCTAGAAGCCAAGAAATTAAATATTACGAAACTTTGTCTAAGATAAGCACTTTTGATAAAAGCAACATAAACAACGATGTATTCTTTTCCATTATAGACAACACGTTTATTCAAACTCTCGCTTTACAACAAATTCGATTTTCTCTTGCAAAATACCCTCACCAACTACACTCTTTTAATATTAAACTTTCTTGCTTAGCTGATGAGGACTTTGTCCGTGAGCTTTTAAGCTTCAATGGTGCTAAGTTTGCTCTTGAGATAAGCGAGCTTGATTGTTATACCGAATCAAAAGAAATACGCGAAAATTTATCAATGTTACAAGCGAACAATATCGAAATTTGGCTGGATGACTATCACCGTAACAACAAGTTGGCTAACATGTCTCTTGGCAAAATACTTTGGGATCGTATCAAGATTGACAAAAGCTTTCTAAAACACGCCGGCCAAGAGTCTATACAAGCTCTAGAGTACTTTTTAGCCCCTTTCTGTTTACACGGATTGATCTTCGAGGGCGCTGAGTACATCGAACATCATAAGATGTTAAAAACAAGCCACTCGTTGACTCAAGGTTACTATTACTTTAGACCGTCCCCATTAAACTCTCTCGATTCAAAACCGTGCGCTTCCGACTCCGGAAAGCTCTCGTATGTAGGATAGACAAAGAGCCCAAAACTTTCAATATAGAGGTCGCACAGGTATCAAACCTTGCATAAACACTGAACTTAAAACGTCTAAACAATGTAACCAACTGATAAATAAAAGCTTAATACTAGATATAATGACTAAAAAACGTGTTTATGAGTAGCTAAAGATAGCTAGGAAAATTTAGAGCTGATGCTTTAAATCAAGCTCTGTAAAATTGTTGATATTTAGACTTTAAAGCTTGCCTAATCATATTCTAAAAGTAGCTCTAATACTCTCCCATTTACCTTACAACTATCCGAACAGGTAGTAAGAATAATGAAACCACTCTCCTTCTAGAGTGTGCCTTATATAAAGACCAAACTGGTTATGTACTTCTTAATTAAAAATAAAGAACTAGAAAACTTTGCCAAAGTAGGACTCTCTTGTCTCTATCGGTAGGGCCCTTTTAATTTTTATGCAATAAATTAGATTAGCGCTTTTTTGAGTATAGGCGGGATACGGCTTCATCTTTATAGGCGTGATGTTGCCCAGCAAGCACCTTATTGAAACTGTCTAATGCGTTATTGAATGTTGCCTCGGACTTATTTTCAGCCCATTCGCCAATTTTAGTGAGCAGATCGGATTTGAGTGTTTTTATATCCTTCGAGTCTTCAGCCATCTTGGTGAGCTCTTTTGCCGCATTGCTAGAAGGCTCAATCAGTTTATTGAATACCTTCTCCAAACCTTTTTGGTGATTATCGCAATAACGTTGCCAAAGCTGTGGCTCTTGCCCCACTGACCAGCCGTTAAACTTGGTTTGTAAGTAGGTTAACGTGTCATCACCTAACCACTCAGATAAATGCGTATTAGAAGAAACACTCACACCACCACCAAACTTAACAGCACCTGCAGTCACGGAACCTTTGCCACCTAGTGAGCTGGATTCCGTCGCGCGAATGTATTGAATATGGAATTTATTGTCTTCCCCTTTCACCATGTTTAACTCAAGTTGAGCACCGAGTCCAAGTGCACCTTCCAGCCCTAAAGTCGCGTCACTTGGCAACTGAGCTTCGATGGAGTTTCTCGAAAGAAACTGACTAAGCGCCTCCCCTAAAACCGCACGAGCAAAGGTTTTCTTCTCACCTTGTGCTCCCTCTTTTGATGACGGCTCACCTAGCGGGACATTGGCAGTGAAGGCGATATTAAGGTATTCACCATCATTATCGGGGTTGATGTCACCTACAATATTGTTGTATTTGACGACCATTCCAATGTCTTTGCTCACACCCGGAACTTGCACAGATACATTACCACTCAGTTGTACGTTGGTGCTTTGCGCCCCCGACACTAGCGTTAGCTGTTTTTCAATGTCTCGCTTTTGGTCAAGGTTCATCTGAGGGTTACTATAAGCACGGTCGATCTCGGTAAGGAATTGGCAAAAACCTGCTTCGTCTTTATTAAGATAAGGCACCTCTCCCTCAGAGAAGCTCGCCAAGTAAGCTTGGGTTAACGCGACATGACTACAGATCACCGCGCGTAAATACTCTCCTCGACCAACAGCACCGCGGTCACTTTCCATACCATGCTTAATAACGCCCATTTGCTTATCCGCATCGCGGCTTTTACTCGAATCCTTCTGGTTAACGAGGATTGAATAGCTCTCGTACTCTTTGTACAAAGTGGTAATGACATCTTTGATCTCAGCACGCTTTGCTTTCAAGACATCAGCATTGAGTTCGCCGGTTTTGGGGTTTTGAGCCGTTGGATCTGCTTTTACCTTTTGGGCAAGGTCACTGACCTCCAACGCCGTTTCTTTCATCCACTCTAAACCTTGTGAACCGCTTAGAGTCTGGCGACTGCCAAGAAATTCAGCGTCTTTTGCATATCCTTCAAACGGTACTGAAACAGTAAAATAGTCCGGATTACGAGCCATAAGTCGGACAGGTTGCTGACGCAGTTGTTGGAGCAAATCGGTATGCTTAGTGAAGTAAGTCTCGGTTATCGACACAGAGCCACCACCGCTGATTTTAGAAAGATCTTTTATCCCTACACCAGCACCGCCAGAAAGACTTCCAGCAAAGGCTTCTGCTCTCACCGGAGCATCGTACTTTCTGCCTTTTACTTCTATTTTGTCGCCTTGTCCTAAGATCCCTTGCTGACGTAAGTCTTGCTTTAGTTTGTGGTTGTTTGCGACAACACTTTCAAGTAATCGGTCAGCTTTACGAGCTTGATGGATACCGCCTAAATTGGTCAATTTCTTAACACCACTTCCTGCAAGCATCGCGATCATATCATTGGCATGATAATCCACAAACGACTTAAGATTCGGGAAGCTTTGTGCTGCGCCCAGCCCCAAATTACCACCAACATGAACGTCTACAGGTACTTCGCCTCCACCCGCTGAGGCATTAACACCAAGAGAGAAGTTATGCTTCGCGCGAATTTTTGTGTCATCACCACCAAACACTTTGAAGTCGTATTTGAGCTCAACGGTTACCGATGCGGCCTCAAGATTAAACAGACCAAGCGCAGGACCTATCTCAAAAGAGGTCGATACGGCTGACTCCGTGCCGCCTTTAGTTAATCCACTGAACTGCTCGGTTAATTGCTGTTTGAATTGATCACGTAGCTGCTCTAGCCCTCCGCTGCGTAACTGTTCTGCTAGTCCGGCAATTCGAGTGTGCTCTGGAGACCCCTTTTCCAAGTTTTCGCATATCTTTGCCAGCGCTTGATAAGCATTACTGTAATTTTCTGCGGTCTTGTCGCTCTTTAGTGTGGACACCGCATCACGGGCAATATTGACACTTTCAGATACAGGAAGACGATCCAGCGCTTTAAGTAATAGCGAACTATCGCCAGTTTTAAATACGTTACCAAGCGCCGCGTTGGCAAACAGTTGTAGATTGCTAGAAGAAGAACCTAGATACGTTTCTAAATGTCCTGCCGCAGCAAGCACCTTTCCAAACTCTCGGTTTGATAAGGTATCGCTCTTTTCTTTTAGATAAGGCGTTTCCAATAAAGCCGTTTGGACAGACTGGGGAAAATTAGTGAAGATTTCCCGTTGATTTTGGCTAAACAAGGCTTCAACGCGGTGCGCAGATGATAAGCTAGCATTGCCACTTAGCTGTGGATTGCTCGCTACATTTAGCGCCAACGGACTGTTGGTGTTAGCACCTTCCACTTCCTGTACAGAATTAGTATGAAGAGAACGATCAACGAAAGACGTATTCACTGAAGTCATGGCATCACTCCTAAACAAATAAAGAACTGCGAGAAGAAGAGAAGCCACTCATATCCTGCGCATCAACTGTCGCTGGCTCCGCCTCTAATAACTTTTGCTGCCAGTAGCTAGCAGCATCGACAAACCCGGAAAGAAGTTCAGAAAAACGCAGTTGGTCTTGGTGGCTCACAGACATAGCGAGCAAAACACGCTTCTCATCGAGCAATGAGAGCGTTGCACCATTGGTTGAATTCCAGAGACAGTTTCCTTCAAGAAGCCCCCGAATTTGCCTTTCTTCTATCAGTTCTCCAACCAAGGCATAAATAACAAGTTCATTTACGCGAAGTTCGAGATTGACTATCATTTTAGGCTCTTCAAACATTACCGCTGTTAATGAGAATTCGTCGAAAGAGACTGGCTGACCTACTGTGTCACCGAGCACTTTCTCCCACTGCATTTTTTCCATAACAACTCCAAACTTTTCCGAGAGAGGTTCTGACGCCACGGTTAACAAAATACAGTTTGTTATTATGGCCTCGTTTTTAGCTCATGTTAAAACTCTCAGAAAAAGGGCGTTATCAGTCACAGACTTTTTTTTATCAGTACTCGGCGAAATTTTTTAGGCGTTAAGTTTAGAGCTCTATTTTCTCTTCGATATTTTTTAAATCGGCTTACACTAGTATTTAAGGTAACTTACTACTTTATTAATCCTTTATAATAAATATATTTACAGTATGATTACCTTGCCCAAAAAGCATTCCTATAGGAATTTATAATATAAGATATAAAAATGTTATTTATGATGGTCATTTATAAACAACATCAAGCTAACCCACCTAAAACATCAAAAATTAAGAAATTAATAGTCACTTCAAATTGAATCGATATTAGGAGTTCCCTTCGTTAATATGGATACATGATAACGATAGAGTACATATAACTTTATAGGTATTCGGAATAATTCGTTCTACAACTGTGAAATAATTACACTTGATGCATTTAAGTTTTCATCATGATATAAACATGCCTATTTTTTACGCTCACAACACCAATTACTCTGAACTTCAATAGTGCATTTACGCATCATTTTTCGTTGTTAGCAATAGAACTAGAAAGGTTGGCTTAGTAGTTATCAACATTTTAGTACCCAAAATAAAATGTTAAGATGGTCACATCAGTGCTGTTGTAGCTACAAGTGAAGAATAAAATACATTTGGTACCCCACTTGATGCCACACCAGCTTAGCCATAAAAACTAAAGGTATATTTTTCAAATGGTTAATAACTCAATCCAGTGGTTTCCTGGCCACATGCACAAAGCACGTAAAGAGATCGAAGAAGCAATCCCACAAGTGGATGTGATCATCGAAGTACTGGACGCTCGTATTCCTTTCAGTAGTGAAAACCCTTTGATTTCTCAAATCCGTGGTGACAAGCCGGTCGTTAAAGTCTTGAACAAGCGTGATTTGGCCGATCCTGAGTTAACTCAATTATGGATTGAGCACTTGGAGCAAGAGCAACACGTAAAAGCAATGGCAATCACGACGTCAGAACCGCAAGAAGTGCATCGAATCATGGAGCTTTGCCGTAAACTTGCCCCACACCGTGAAGAGATCGGTAAAAACATTCGTACCATGATCATGGGCATCCCAAACGTTGGGAAATCGACAATCATCAATACTCTAGCTGGTCGAACGATCGCGGTGACAGGTAACCAGCCAGCGGTAACACGTCGTCAACAGCGCATCAACCTGCAAAATGGCATCGTTTTATCCGATACACCAGGGATTCTGTGGCCAAAAGTGGAAAACCCACACAGTGGCTTCCGTTTAGCTGCTACTGGCGCTGTAAAAGATACTGCAATGGAATACGACGAGGTTGCGTTTTACACCATTGAGTACCTAGCAGCCCACTATGCAGACAAGCTTAAAGAGCGTTACCAAATCGAAGAGCTTCCTGAATCAGATATCGAGATCATGGAAGAGATTGGTCGCCGCCGTGGTGCACTACGCGCAGGTGGACGTGTGGACTTGCACAAAGTATCAGAGATTTTGTTGCACGAACTTCGCCAAGGCATACTAGGCCAAATTACACTAGAGCGCCCAGAAATGATCACTCAAGAGCTGATTGAAGTCGAGATTGAAACCGCTCGTAAAGAAGAAGAAAAAGCGAAGCGTAAAGAAGAGCGCCGCAAGCGCTATCTACGTAATAAGCGATAAACTGATATTATCTTTTCCCAATTATATTTTAAGGCGCGATTTTCGCGCCTTTTTGTTATCTAATGCGCCCATTTTTTCACTTTTCAAACTTTATATTCCTCATACAAAATCCAGATATGAAGCACGAAAAAAACACCGAAAAATCGCCGTATAAACTTTAAGCACAAACTAGTTTAGACCCCGGGCCCCTATAGAGTTACAGCCACCATCCAACCCTCAAATGTCGAGTTTGCAAGGGTCTGCAAACTTATGCAACCTGGTTAGTGACACTCTCCCCAAAATCCGCAATATGAATAAGTGTCAGCGCTGGCGTTTTTCCATATGAAGAAGAGATTTATTATGAGTGAAACTATACAAAGCAAACCACTTCCTTCCTTTATTGAGGAACGCCTAGATTTTCATATTCAAGATCTAATTGAACCGAATGAGAACAAGAAACACCTTGTTCTTGGTAAACGTCCACCATGTAATGCCGTTGTTATGCAAAGCAATGATTACCTGGCACTGTCTCATAACAAGGAGATTCAAAACGCGCATCGTGATGCGATTTCTCAACACGATGACAACGTCGTGATGTCCGCAATTTTCTTGCAAGATGATGAGTCGAAACCTGCATTTGAAACTCAACTAGCCAGTTTTGTCGGCATGCCTAGCTGTCTGCTTTCTCAATCGGGATGGGCTGCGAATGTCGGTTTATTACAGACTATTTGTGCACCGAACATACCTGTGTATATCGACTTCTTTGCGCATATGTCTTTATGGGAAGGTGCACGTATCGCAGGAGCACAAATTCATCCGTTCATGCATAACAACACCAACCACTTACGAAAACAGGTTTCACGCCATGGTTCGGGAATTATTGTTGTGGATTCGGTTTACAGCACTATCGGAACCATTGCTCCTCTACGTGATATCTACGAAATAGCACAAGAGTTTGACTGCGGCTTAGTTGTGGATGAATCGCACTCGTTAGGTACGCACGGTCCGCAAGGCGCTGGGCTACTGCAAGAGCTGGATTTGACTCATATGGTGGATTTTGTAACCGTAAGTCTTGCAAAGACATTTGCTTATCGTGCTGGCGCAATTTTAGGTGCAGAAAAGCTGGCGAAGACGCTTCCATTTGTCGCGTATCCTGCCATTTTCAGCTCCACCGTGTTACCGCAAGAAATTATTCGGTTAGAAAAAACACTGGACGTCATAAAAAAAGCCGATGACAAGCGGGAGATTTTGTTTAAAAGAGCGAAGTCTCTAGCCGTTGGTTTAAAACGTATTGGGTTTACTATTCGCAGTGAGTCGCAAATTATCGCGCTAGAATGTGGCAACGAAAGAAACACTGAGCGAGTTCGCGACTTTCTAGAAGAAAGGAATGTCTTTGGTGCAGTTTTCTGTCGCCCTGCAACAGGAAGAAACAAGAACATCATTCGTTTTTCTGTCAATGCGGACATGACTGCCGCCGAAGTCGATCACGTTCTTTCCGCCTGCCAAGAAGCGTTTGTTCATCCCGATCTAGAGTTTGTATAAGCTAGAGTGTAGGTAAAAATAAAGAGTTCAGCAGTTTTGCTGAGCTCTTTATTCGTATTCGTCGTTATGAGCAACTCGTCTCAAGATAACACAGTTTCGAGTGATTAAATCCAGTTTGCGATTTTGTCGAATAAGCGATTTTTATCCGCTGGTTTTACGATAAAGTCAGACATGCCAGAAGAGCCTATTTTGTCCAGCGTAACAGGTGAGCTATCCCCAGTATGCGCAATAATAGGTACCGACGCATAGTTTTTATCCGAGCTTCGAATTCGCCTTGAAGCTTCTACACCATCCATGATGGGCATCTCGATATCCATAAGAATGAGGTCAACGTTCTCTTGCTCTAATGTATCCAGTGCTTGCTGCCCGTCTTCTTTCTGAATCACTTCAAAGCCCTGCTTTTCGAGTAACATCGCGGTAAATTTTCGCAAAGATTCGTTATCATCTACGACCATAATTGTCCGCTTATTTGACGTATCCAAAGCCACTGAGGCCGTTGGTGTCGACACATAGCTTGAATCATACAAGAGACGGTCAATGGTTGGCTTAGTATTCAATAACCAGGCTTGAGTCTCGACCCAAATAGGCTCATATGCCGCTTTGCATGCTCTCTGTGTCGGGTGATGCTCAAAAAGATAAACGATACGAGCTTCCGTGAAAGACAGAAGAGATTCTAATCTATCTAATTGGTTTGCTCTTGCATCCAAGCTCTCAAGATCGATAAAAATCAGGTCGAATTCGAACTCATACTCTTTCTTTTTGAGCACTTGATTAACATCTAAGATCGTTGATTCAAAACCCATAAAACGGCTAATGTCCGTCACTTTCGACACAAGAATATCTTGATTAGTCACCGTTAGGATGGTTTTGAGTTTGGTCAAATCGTTTTTAATTTCAGTCACGATATCAGATGTGATCGGCGGGAAAGTTAACGTGAACTGAGACCACTCACCTAGCTGAGACTGGCATTCAATGTTACCTCCAAAAGAACGCATCACTTTTTTACAAAATGGCAAACCCAAACCATAGCTGCCTGACTTACCAGTTGTGTAAAAGTCCTGAAATATATTACGTAGGACATCAGGAGCAATGCCTGCACCATTATCGGTTACAACGATTTGGTTTGAGTGCTCCGTACTCGTCATGGAGACATGTATGTGGAAATCTTCAGATGTGCGATGATGGAAGGCGTTCTTGAAAAGGTTATACATAACGTATTTGAGTAAGGTATCGCTACCAAGAAAATCAAACTCACTTCTCGCATCTAGGGATATAGCAAAGCGATCCGTCGCACGCTTATAACTAAAGCTTTCAATCGCTTTTTCAACCACTGAGTGAGCAGAATGCTTTTGGAAACTGGATCGCGAGACACGGTTTTCGTCTATCGATGTCAAAAGTAAATCTATCGTCTCGTTGCCCGACTGGATGATGTTCATCGCATCCTCACTAACTTCGCGCAGCAGGGTGACATCCTCTCCGCTCATCAGATATTGGTCTTTCTCGGCTTCTTTTTTATTGGGTAAGACTGATTGGATAACATCGATTGACGTGCAAAGGCCACTTAAAGGGTTACGCATTTCATGCGCAATTCCGGCCCCGAATGACTTGGCCAACGACACTTTCGCTTCGTGCTCTACTTGGTTCCGAAAGTAGAATAAATTGCCAAATACATAAATAAAGAGAAAGATTGGCACATGCGTCCAGTCCATTGTTAAATCGAGATGAAACCCTTTCGCCACCCAAGCAAAGAATGTCGCTAAACCTATTCCGGCAAAAGTTTGAGCGAACATAACTCTTGTGACATGAACCAATAGAATGTGCAAGAAAATCGCGGACATAAATGACATGACCCAAACATTGGACCAGTCATTCATCAGTAACATATAGAAAAAGAAAAACGGTAAGCAGATCGTTATCGTCACTTGGTAGTAAATATGGATATATTTTCGCCACGTTGACGACAAGCGGTTTCTAAAAATGATGCCAAAGAACAATAGTGAACAAAACAGTCTGAGCGGCAAGTTTTCATAAGCCTGTGGGAAAACAAGATCCCAAACAAAGTAGTACAGCGGAAAGCCAAGAAACCCCATCCAACCAACGAGAGTCAGGTTGGGTTCTGCATATTGATAAACCTTACGTATCGAGTCCATATTATCTATTTTGCCTACTCCGCCTGACGTCCCAATAGTGTGATTTGCATTCATTCTTATCGTTTTATTATTAAGTAATTATATATTACTTAACGCTTATAAGCAGCGCGAAATGGCGCAAATATTTCGCGACGCTTGTCTTTAATTTCAATCTTTTAAGATAGCGACACTTGATTTACAACCAAATAAATGAAGTTGCATATAGTTTAGTGTAATTTTGCGATAATCGCGTTGTATCCTAAGGGATGTTAATCTCATATACGTTCGAGACATTTAAACAGCGCCTTTGGCTCGAACTTCCAAAGATTTAACGACAGCGCTCACTGTGGATGTAACGCGGTGATGAACAATTGGCTTGGGGTGTGTTATGGAACCTTTACAAATAAAAAACGTAATTTTTGATGTGGGAAATGTATTAGTACGCTGGTCTCCGGTAGAGATTGTTCGCTTAACATTTGGTCACTCAGTAGAAGCGGAAAAAATGGCCCAGTTGCTGTTTTCATCACAAATCTGGAAAGACTTAAACAAAGGAATCATTTCCGAAGAGGAAGCCAAACTTTGCTATCAACGTGAGCACAAAGTGACAGCGGAAGAAATGGACCGCTTTTTTTACTACGTCAAACATACACAAATATTACTTTACGGCAGTGTCGAACTGCTAAAAAGAGTAAAAAGTGCAGGATATCGCGTTTATGCGCTCACAGACAACGTCAACGAAATTGTCGAGCATCTTCGTGCTACCTATGAGTTCTGGCCGCTGTTTGATGGTGCAATCATCTCTTCTGAAGTGCAGTTACTAAAGCCACAAGCTGAGATCTACCAAGCCCTACTTTCAACATATCAGCTTCAGGCTGAGGAAACGGTATTTCTTGATGATATGCCATACAACGTCGAAGGGGCCCGAGCGGTAGGCATGGAAGCCATTCAATTTGAAAATGCTCAGCAATGCGAGTCAGAGCTAAAAGCCATGGGGCTTTGCTTTTAAGTCGCCCACTGAAACACAAAACTTTAGGACAGGCACAAAAAAGAGCAGCGTTGATGCTGCTCTTATTGCTAAGCTAAAACGTCAAGACTAGGAGTAAATAACGTTTTCTTCTATCCCACTAACTAATGACTGAGCATTCTTCCAACGGAATACCTTCTCCAATACTTCTGTACCACCTGGCGCACGCCAAGTTCGTTCTTGACATTCTTGACCTCCAATATGGCGGTAGAATTCAATTGCAGAAATGTTTTGCGATACGACTTCTAGATAAAGACCAGTGTCTTTAAAGTACTGTTGCTGCCATTCTGCGACAGCAAGTAATAGCTGCTTGCCAATACCACGACCGCGGTAGCTGTCATCAACATGCAGTGCGTCAATAAAGGTTCCACGCTCGAAATCATGGTTGCCAAACACACAAACGAAGCCGAGCAACAAACCACCCTCTTCCGCCAAGACAATGTGCTGGTTGAATGGTGGGTTGGTCAGACGGGTTTGCCAGATCAGTAGTTTGTCGTCAATCGCCTCTTTATCAAGATAGTTATCACTAAGAATGCCACGGTAATGACGCTTCCAACTATCCGCATGAAGATGCGCAATGCGCTCGTAGTCCTTATATTCCGCTAATCGTAAATCCATTACGTATTCCTATTTTCTTACATTTTTTACTTCTTTATAGAGTCTCGGCATATTCCACCTTTATAACACTTGTTTCTTGGCAGATTTTATACACCTTAAGCCAGAGCTCATTTTTTAATACTACTCATTATTCAATTAAAAGCAAAATATCCCATCAAGTTCCTTAATGTACATCCAAAGGAACAGTCACATTTGTCTAACTTTAATTTGACTTACACGTGTACGCTGATATTCTGGCGAACAGTTGTTAGCTCAAAGTTAGGAATACACCTGTGACTCAAAACAAACCACCCATTATCTGGTTGAATACATTGATATTTTCTTCCAGTTTTGTTCTGACTTTTATTGTAATGCCTTGGTATGCATATCATTTTGGACTGGGTTGGGAGCATCTAGTTTGGGGAGTGATGGCATTCAGTTTTACGAATCTTTCTATTACAGCAGGCTATCACCGACTCTGGAGCCACAAAACATACGAAGCTCATCCAATTTTACGTGCTATTTTTGCGATTGGAGGAGCATTTTCTTTGCAAAATAGTGCATTACACTGGTCTTCTGATCATCGTGTACACCACAAGCATGTCGACAATAACGACAAAGATCCTTACTCAGCGAAACGTGGCTTTTGGTATTCTCATATTGGTTGGATGTTACGCGACTACAACAAATCGCAGGAAAACGAATACACCAACTGCCGCGATTTAAAGCGTGACAAAATCGTCATGTGGCAACATAAGTACTATGTTCCACTTGCTCTACTCACCAATATTGGCTTTCCGGTCGCTCTTGGTATTATCTACGGCGATATTTGGGGTATGTTATTAGTAGTTGGTGCCGCTCGACTCTTTATGAGCCACCACACGACCTTTTTCATTAACTCACTTGCGCATGTTTGGGGAAAACAGACTTTCACGGACAAAAACACCGCTCGCGACAACGGCGTGTTAGCCTTTTTCACATTTGGAGAGGGCTACCACAATTTCCATCATATCTTCGAGAATGACTATCGTAATGGTGTGTATTGGTGGCATTACGACCCAACAAAGTGGTTGATTAAGTCATGCTCTTGGCTAGGACTGACATCTAAATTACGCACAACGCCAACATTTAGAATAGAAAAAGCTCGCGCAACTCAACTCTTGAAGAAAGCAAAAGAAAAACTGGGAGCAAAACCGAATACGCAGACGATTCTCGATCAGTTACAACACGAGTTTGATGCGCTAGTTCATCACATGCAGGAATATTATGAGATGCGAAAGGAAGTACTCGGTGCAAAAACAGCCAGTGTAGTAAAAAAATACGAGTGCTCTGTGACAAAGATAAAGTATCAGCAAATCAAAGCGGAGTTCGAGCGGCAACAACGCAGTTGGAACCTCATGGTGCGCCGATACGCTTAACTTAACCCATCCTTACGATTTAGCTTCGCTTCGGCGAAGCTTTTTTGTTGCAAGGATTATTACCCTCTTCCAACTCACTGAGTTGTTTCTTTTTCTCATTTTGAATCAATTCCCTCACTATTTATTCAAATTTCTGGTCATATTTTCCTTCCTGCAAACAGCTTCAAACCAGCACATAACACTTAGAAAACCAAATTCCAACAATACAATCTAACGAAATTAATTATTAAATTATTATTTGTCTCAGATCATGCAAGCCCCATATTTGTCTCGTGCCACAGTTAAGAATTCTGTAAATTCCTTGTCATAAACTGAAACAGTTTCTTTCTTTTTTTCATAACATTCGGAGATCCCTATGTTAGAGCTCTTAATTGGCTTAGTTGTCACCATTGCTGTGGGTTACTTTATCGTCAAAGGCTATAAAGCAGCGGGCGTGTTACTGACGGCTGGTATTGCTTTACTTCTTATGACTGGCGTATTGGGGCATGACGTGCTGCCCTCAAAAATCACCTCAACCGGTAACATGGTGACAGACGCGCTAGAATACGTGAAATACATGCTACAATACCGCGGCGGCGGCCTTGGTATGCAAATCATGTTGCTATGTGGCTTCGCTTCCTATATGACTCACATCGGCGCGAATAACGTTGTAGTGAAACAGTTCTCTAAACCGCTTTCTGTTATCAAGTCTCCTTATGTCCTTTTGGTAGCGGCTTACATTGTGGCGTGTTTGATGTCTCTTGCAGTAAGTTCTGCAACCGGCCTTGGCGTACTATTAATGGCGACATTATTCCCAATGATGGTCGCGATGGGGATCTCTCGTCCAGCAGCGGTTGCAGTTTGTGCCTCTCCTGCGGCAATCATTCTTTCTCCAACCTCTGGTGATGTGGTGATCGCCGCCGAAAAATCTGGCTTGGCGCTTGATGTTTTTGCGGTACAAACAGTGTTGCCTGTTTCTATTTGCGCAATCATCGTGATGGCTGCCGCGGCTTTCTTCTGGAACAAATACTTAGATAAGAAAGAAAATACGCCAATGGAAAAAATTGACGTATCAGAGATCAAAGCCGATGCACCAGCGTTTTATGCGGCACTGCCATTTCTACCTATCATCGGCGTGTTCCTATTCAACGGTCGTACCATTCCAGGACTTAGCCTAGACATTTACACTATTGTGGTCGGTTCGATTTTCCTTGGCGCTCTGATCCATTACGTTGTAAATAAGTTTGATGGTAAGAAATCACTGGAAGATTTAGATTCTTGTTACGCTGGCATGGCTGACGCGTTCAAAGGCGTTGTGATGCTTTTGGTTGCAGCGGGGGTTTTTGCGCAAGGTCTAATGTCTATCGGCGCTATCGATAACCTACTTCACCTTGCAGACAATGCCGGTGCAGGCGGTGTTGCTTTAATGCTTATCCTTACTGCATTGACAGTTGCAGCAGCAATTGCAACGGGGTCTGGTAACGCGCCTTTCTATGCATTTGTAGAGTTGGCACCATCTTTGGCTGCGAAAATGGGACTAAACCCAGCGTTCCTAATTATCCCGATGCTTCAAGCATCAAACCTAGGTCGTACTATCTCACCAGTGTCTGGCGTAATCGTTGCGACATCCGGTATGGCGAACATCAGCCCGTTTGAGGTTGTAAAACGAACATCTGTTCCGGTTCTTGCAGGTCTTATCACAGTTATTATTGGTACTATGGTACTTGTTCCAATGAGTGCCTAACGGCATCGCCAATATCGCTTATCGACAAGGCCCAGCTTCTAGCTGGGCCCTTTTTTTCATCTCTCCAGTGCCATTATTCTTTCTGTATTGCTTTGTAAATGCATTTTAATTGTTACTCAACTCGTGACATATTTCTCGGTTATTACATCGCTTCTTCAGAAGCATTTGCGTAATATCTCAACAGTTTATATAAGAACTGAATACATTAAAAAATGGGATTTATTATGACTGCATTTATTGTCTTTATCGTTATAGTCCTGCTCGTTGTGGTGTACGCCGTCAGTATCTACAACAAGCTCGTTACTCTACAAAACCGTTTCAAAAACAGCTTCGCTCAAATAGAGGTTCAATTAAAACGTCGATACGATTTGATTCCGAACTTAGTTAATACTGCAAAAGGCTATATGGAACACGAAAAAGAAACATTTGAACGTGTCATCCAAGCTCGTAATCAAGCAATTGCTGGCCTGAAAGCAGCCAGTGACGCGCCTGGTAGTGATGCGGCAATTAGCCAACTAAACCAAGCAGAAGGCATGCTGCAAAGTGCGTTGGGCAAACTTAATGTTGTAGTGGAAGCCTACCCTGAGCTTAAAGCAAATGAAACCATGAGTCAGCTTCAAGAAGAATTAACCAGCACTGAGAACAAAGTTGCGTTTGCTCGCCAAGCATTTAATGATGCGGTAACCAGCTACAACACATACAAACAAACGTTCCCGCCAGTGTTGTTTTCCAACGCATTCGGATTCCAAGATGGAAAACTGTTAGAGTTTTCTGACAGTGCTGAAATACAAGCGGCCCCGAAGGTTGAGTTCTAATGAATTTCTTTGACCATCAAGATACCGCGCGTCAACGCACTGGGCTTTTGGTGTTCCTGTTTTCCTTAGCAGTTGTCACCATCACTGGTTTGGTAAGCGTATTATCGATTGGTATCTATTACGGAGTAACAGGCGAACACTTTGATCAAGAAACCGCACTTACCTACGTCTTGTTGTGCTTTGCCGGTGTATTGCTGGTTGTTGCGATAAGTTCAATGGTTCGCTTATCCGCCCTCACCTCCAATGGAGGCCGAGGTGTTGCTGAGAGCATAGGCGGCAAGCTGATTTCCTCAAACACCTTAGATGCAAAACATAGACAACTACTCAACGTTGTGGAAGAGATGGCAATTGCATCTGGCATTCCGGTTCCTCCCGTCTATGTGATGCAGGAAGAGCGCGGTATCAATGCTTTCGCAGCAGGCATGAGCATTGATGATGCCGTCATCGGCGTCACACAAGGCTCACTGGATAGCTTCACGCGAGATGAACTACAAGGTGTCATTGCTCATGAATTCAGCCATATCTTAAACGGAGATATGCGTTTGAATACGCGTCTTATCGGCGTACTGTTTGGCATCACTTGCATTGCACATTTTGGACACTTGGTCTTAGATAACACTCATCATACGAGCCGCGTATCAAGAAGTTCTTCCGATTCCGATAAAGGCTTTGCGGTTATCATGCTGATTGCGATTATCTGTTTGGTTCTGGGCTGGATTGGCACCTTGTTTGGCTCGATGATCAAAGCTGCAATCTCTCGTCAACGTGAATTTCTCGCTGATGCCAGTGCCGTTCAATTTACTCGAAACGATCAAGGCATTGCTGGTGCACTCAAGAAAATTGGTAGCCATATGGCGGGTTCTTCATTGAATACAAAAGCAAGCGATGAGATGAGCCATATGATGTTTGGTCAAAGCAAACTCTCCGGCTTTTCTGGCCTATTTGCTACTCACCCTCCACTAGAAGAACGGATTCGCCGAATTGAACCTGGTTGGGATGGAAGTTTTTCTCAAAGTTCGCATCGTCCGACGACAAGCTTTGAGAATGATAACGTTAGTGGATTCTCATCAGGGACGTCGACACAACCTGAGAAACCAACCACCGCAGAACTCAGCGAAGTAGGTCAACAACTACTTAACCAACTTCCTTCCGAACTTGTCGACATCGCTCGTGAACCATACAGTGCGCGCTTTATTGCTTTTGCCTTGATATTTGATGGCAGTGAACTCCAGCGAGAGATGATAAAAAGTCATATCCCAAATGTGTCTCAAGCACAATTATTACCATGGCTGGATTATGATTTGCCTCTTCATCTACGCTTTCCATTACTCGAACTCTCCATTCCTGCCTTGAAATCGCTAAGTGAGGGTCAGAAAAACAGACTGTGCCAGGTGCTACTTGAACTCTCTCAAACTGATGACCACTACTCACTCGCAGAATGGTGTGTCATCAACTTATTGGAGAAGCAACTACTCGAATCGTATGGATGTACAAAACAGTTCCAATCTTTAAAGCAATTAAAAGAGAGTGTGTTTTGGCTACTGCGCGAATTGGCTTGGGTTAGTCACTCTCAACCGGAAGACGCTCAACGTGCATTTAGCAGCGCCCTAACCTGTTTGGGCTTTAATGATGCAGAGTTACAACCCGCAAATAAGAACTGGGACCTAAATCGCGCCGCTTTAGAGCTCCTACTGCAGCTCAAACCGAAAAGTCGTCGCTTGTTCGTAAAAGCGTGTCGATTAGCGATTGAATCGGATGGAAAGGTTACCGTTGCGGAAGGAGAACTCTATAGAGTAATCGCCTGCTTCTTAGAAGTTCCAGAGCCGCCACTAACAGTATCAGTCAATACTGGACAAACCCTACCGAGCCAAACACAACAAGCTAACTGACTTAGCTTTAAACAAAAACGCCAGCAAAAGTGCTGGCGTTTTTTCATTATGTGTTCTTATTTGACGATTTACGCTGACTTAAATCGATCAGGGATCTTAGTAATACTCTCTCGATAACTAAACCATAAGTAGGTCACGGCGAGAGAGAAGAATAAATACGAAAGTGCGAATACGATTGGAGACGTAATTAATTCAGCCGACATTCCCCACATCACACCAACAACCGTTATCGTCAACTTAGAAAGCATGCCGCAAATTAGTAAGAATAAAGCAAGCTGTGGAAAGCGCGAGCTACGGAATGCAAAGAAATAACAGCTCCCTACCGCTAGAGAAGCAATAGATAGACCCAACATAAATGAATGGATGTGGTCTGCAGATGCGACACCAGCAGATACCGAAGCCATGAGTAATAGGAACAGTTTCATAAGTCACCTCACAACAAGTCTAAAAAAGCATCCCTTCATAAATGAAATCTCATTTTTCGCTATATTCTGCTCCTATAATCTGCAATTACAAGTGACTTTTTTGTTCACTTAATGCACAAAAAACCTAATCAGCTCTAGTTATTACAAAAGGTTAACAATTTAAATTTAAGAAACCCTTTACATCCAATACTTACGGCGATAAGACGATATTTCAGTCATTTTTGTTACAGAGAGTTAACACGGTAACATTTTGAAATTTTTTATATGAAATGTGAGCTGTGCACCCAACTGCGCACTGAATTCTCTGTTTTGACTAGTTCCTCGTTCCTTACAACAAAAATCATCACTTTTTGATAACACTCCAACCACATACAAAACCATGAATTCACATCCGCTTTTAATGTTTCAAATTATTTTATCAGTAACGGTAAAAAGAGATTCCAATCACATATTTATTGGTTATAATCCGCGCTCATTGCGTTAATCGTTGAAAAACGCAAACTAATTTTGAGAAAAAACATCTTTAAACCAACCCTCTTTGCGGCATTGCCAACAAGAGGAAAAACTGAGAATGAAAATGAGCAAGATTGATAAAGCTATGCGCATCCTGTTAGCAGGGTTCTGTATCAACCTTTGTCTTGGCATCCTGTATGCTTGGAGTGTATTCAACAAGGCACTGGTAACTGAATCAGGCTGGAGTGCTGCAGAAGCTTCTGCACCTTATGCAACTGCAACCATCACTTTCTCTATCTGTCTTCTTGTTGCAGGTATTCTTCAAGACCGCATGGGTCCACGTATGATCCTTATCCTAGGTACTGTTCTTACAGGTCTAGGCATGATCGCGTCTGGCTTTGTTGACACTCCACTCATGCTGAACATTACCTTCGGTATGATCACAGGTGCAGGTATCGGTTTTGGTTATGCATGTCTTTCACCTTCTGCGATGAAGTGGTTCCACGCTTCGAAGAAAGGCATGGTTAACGGCATCATTGCGGCTGGTTTTGGTCTAGCGGCTATCTACCTAGCACCGGTAACATCATCATTGATCGACAGCATGGGCATTCAAACGAGCTTTATGGTTCTTGGTGTTGGTATCCTGGCAATTGCAGTTCCTCTTGCAGCAACCATCAATAACCCACCAGCAGACTACACACCTGCTGAGCCAAAAGTAAGAGAAGGTCAAGCACCTAAAGCGGTTAAAAAATCAGATGACCTAACTTGGAAAGCAATGCTGAAAACGCCACAGTTCTACTCTCTATGGATCATGTACGCGTTCGCAGCTTCTGTTGGTCTAATGATCATCGGTAACATCACGACAATCGCAAGCGTTCAAGCAAACTTGCCAAACGCGGTTTACCTAGCGTCCATTCTTGCTGTATTCAACTCTGGCGGTCGTGTTGCTGCGGGTATGCTTGCAGATAAAATCGGCGGTGTTCGTACGCTTCTACTTGCGTTCGTCTTACAAGGCGTAAACATGGTGCTGTTCGCAACGTTCGACTCTGAGTTTACTCTGATCATTGGTACTGCGATCGCAGCGGTAGGTTACGGTACCCTTCTAGCGGTATTCCCTACTCTAACGGCCGAGTTCTACGGTTTGAAAAACTACGGTACTAACTACGGTGTGCTTTACACTGCATGGGGTATCGGTGGTGCAATCGGCGCAGCAGTTGTTGGCTTCTCTATGACGAACGGCGAAGGCTACACCTTGGCTTACACTATTTCATCAGCAATGATGGCAGTATGTATCGTACTTGCGTTCATCACTAAGCCACTGTCTGAAGCGAAAGTAGCGCAGCTAAAAAACGCATAATTGCGAATTGATTTGATAGCGAAAAGGCTTAACCTATGGGTTAAGCCTTTTTTGTTACAGGTCGTTTATGGAAAGCCCTATCGAACTTGCACCAGACTACTATCTAGAAAACTTCTTTAAGCTGACTCACCACGCAGTAACCTGGTACAGCGATTTACTGGCCGAGGATGAACACGCTTGGCTTTGCTCGTTTGATTCCTTGAGCAAACACGCCCAATGCCTGTTGGTGCGTTTATACAGCCGAAAAGGGTGTTGGTTTCGAAGTGATAAGCTGAGTTATCAAGAAATACCTTCTATCAATGAAGCACTGGCAGAATTGAGTCAACATGAGTTTGTGGCCCTTTCCCCAACACTCTCTCATCAAGAGTTAGCGTCTAACTTACTGACGAAACCGGAGATCTCTGCACTTTACCCAGAGCTACCGAAGTCATTAAAGAAAGATGCCCTTGTAGAGCGTTTAAGCAACACGGAATTTGATCGTTTTGAGCAGCTTGAGTTTACGATCATCAAACTCAATTCCGCTCACATGATAGACGTATTACTCACCCTGTTTTTTGCCAACACTCATCAAGACTTAAGTCAGTTTGTGCTTGATGACTTAGGTCTACATCAGTTCGAGCAATACCAATTGAGTAAAGTGCGCCGTTTCTTTGATTCACGTGAACAAATAGACCGCTTAATTGAACTGAGCCAACTGGCCAACCTGTACTGGCAATTTGATCGAAAAGACAAAGCCAATCTCGACTTATTAATTGAGGCAATGCCTCAGCCCGTTAATCACCATTACGTAGATCGTAAACGTGAACATATGTTGAATGACATAGCACGTGATTACGAACGGATTGATGAGCTAGAGACCGCCCTATCACTATTTGGCCAAACTCAACTTGCTCCGAGCCGAGAACGACGCGCACGTATCTATGACAAACTAAACCAAGATGATTTATTTAGTGACATTGTCACAGAGATGCTACAGTCGCCAATTGATGTGTCTGAGCTCGAAGTCGCACAAAAACTTGAGCAACGGTTGAAGCGAAAACAAGGCGCGAAAATGCCAAGAGTAGCAAAGCCACTCTGCTCCGAATACCATATTGAACTGGATTTATCTCAACAACGAGTCGAGCTTGCCAGTAAAGCGTATTTTGAGTCCTTAGGCTGGACAGTATTTTACGCCGAAAATGCACTGCTTAATGCATTACTTGGCCTCACTTTTTGGGATGCGATTTTTGCTCCTATTGAAGGGGCATTCATTAACGCTTATCAACACCGTCCTTTAGATTTATATCACTCGGATTTTGTTACCAAGCGCCAAGCTTTGATAGACACCGCTTTTGCCGAACTAGAAGCGGGCAACACCCAGATGTTATTGGCAAAATACGATGAGAAGTTTGGCATCAGTAATCCATTTGTACATTGGAATTTAATAAGTAAAGAGCTACTCGAAACAGCGCTCAACACTATCCCAACCAATATGCTGATGGCGCTGTTCAAAATACAATTGAGCGACCTTAAGCTTTACCGCAATGGGATGCCGGATCTCATTGCTTTTAAAGAAAATGAGTTCGAGTGGATTGAAGTGAAAGGCCCTGGCGATAAACTCCAGGATAACCAATGGCGTTGGATCAAAGAGTTTACTCGCCTTAATGTCCCGTTTGCGGTGTGTTACGTCGCAGCAACTTAACTTACTTTATATTAAGAGCTTGGTGTTTGTTCACTCAAACCGCCCCTCGGTTATCGCCCCTTGCTCTTTTTTCTAAACATTTTTTCGTTTCTTCACGATCGCTTCACGCTTCTTCACACAAAATGCGCTTCTACTCACTAAGTTGACTTGAAGAGGAAAAATAAAATGAACAAAACACTTCTTGCGTTACTTGTTACCTGCTCAGTTTCGGTATCTGCGGCTCCTTATGTAGGTCTCGAATATGGACTAGGCACCACTGACCATGATTTGGAACCTCACTTTTCAACTGACAACGTAACACTCAACCCTGGGCTTGAAGACGGTATTTTCTCAGGTTTTGTCGGTTACGCGTTCGATGACAACTGGGCGCTAGAGTTGGGCTACAGCCAATTTGACCTTGATGATAATCGTTCAAAGAACCTTGGTATCAAACAAATTGATGGCAAAGATTACCATCATGAAATGGATTGGGATGCGTCAATCAAAGCCAAGCAAGTGTCGCTGGCACCTGTGTTTAACTATGCATTAAATGATAAATGGACAACAAAATTCAAAGCGGGTTTAACGTACACGGAATACAACGCCAAGGTTTCTAAACATCAAGAATACGAGCTTGTCGCGAACGACGATGTGGAAATGAACAACACGCTTTTCCATAGCACGGAGAAAAACAACGAGCTAGGCGCAATGCTCTCAGTGGGTGCGGAATACAGAATTTTCCCGCAGCTCACCATAGGTGTAAACGCAAAATATCAACTAGACCGATACGCGAACACTGCATCCTTTAACGTAGGCACAACTTACTACTTCTAATTTAAGGAGACGATAATGAAAAAAAAGATTTTAGCAGCCATGTTTGCCCTACTTTCAAGCTCAGCTTTCGCCGCGTTTAATGGTCCAGAAATAGGCGTAATTAATTCGGTGAAAGAGGCGCACAACGCAACCGACGACAGCGCAGTCATGTTAACCGGGCACATTGTTCAATCTCTTGGTAACGAGACTTACTTGTTCAAAGATGAGACTGGTGAAATCGAAGTGGAAATCGACAATGAAGATTGGATGGGGCTAGACGTTGGTCCAAACGATAAAGTGACGATTCGAGGCGAAGTTGACTCAGAGTGGACAACCAAGCAGATCGACGTAGAGACCATTCAAAAGCTTTAATTCGCCTGACACCTCAACACAAACAACACAGCCACATATTGGAGGCTGTGTTGTTTATGGGCCGTGAAACTACTCGTTTAACTGACCAAGCAAGGACAATCTTGCGGCAAGACTAATCGTATACTCTTAGGCTGAACATCAAACCGTATTGTTCTCGAATGATATGGTTCGCCATCTAAATTGAGCGGAAGTGGATTTGGAAAGTCTATCTCCAACCAGCTTGCTCTTGTGTGTTTTACAAACTCACCTTTCTCGCTAGGATTATTGATCTCTTCGATAACTTTCGGCAGCTCATGAGGTAAGAATGGACGCACCAATGTTAGATCCATCAAGCCATCATTAATCATCGCTTTCGATGCTAACTCTTGCCCACCTCCAGCTAAGCGACCATTGCAGAAAGCGCCAAGCAACATTTCTCCCTGATAAGCCCCGCCTTCAATTGTTATTGTTCCGTCATAAGGTTTAAAGCCGAGCGCTTTTACAACACCAGTTAGTGTATAAGCGCCGCCACCAAGAAAGTTTTTAAGTTCAACAGGCGTTTCTGCCGTAACTTCTGCGCCAAACCCTGCTGTTGCCACGTTAACAAAGTAGCGATCGTTAGCCTTGACACAATCGACCAAAGTAGACTGCCCTTCTACGGCGAGAGATAAAGACGCCTTGATAGAAGCTGGCACTTGAATCGCGGTGGCAAAATCATTTGCGGTACCAAGAGGGATAATGGCTAACTCAGGGCGTTTTTCTTCTTCAATTTGGATAATCGCAGAAGCCGCCTCATTGACGGTCCCATCGCCACCAGCGACAACAATACGTTCAATCCCTTCATCAACCGCTTCTTTCACCAAGCGCGGCATGTCTTGAGATTCCCAAGTCACTCGCACTTGCAGATCGACGCCCTTGTCTCTCATTTTCATGATTGCATCTCTTAACTCTGGGTTCCCAGCTTTTTTGCCGTTAAGGATGGCACGTATTGTCTTCTTCATTGCACTTCCTATTGGTTGATGGTTTTCCCTGCTTGTTTAATCTGTGATCGCAACCATTGATGGGCATTGTCGTTTGTCCGACTAGGATGCCATATTGTGCAGAGCTCATAGGTTTGTTCATCAAATGGCATAGATAAAGATTTAACATGATAGGTGTGGTTGAACAAGTTGATCATCGACTCGGGCATTAAACCAATATATTCACTACCGCAGATAACAGGTAGCATTTCCAACACGCCAGAAGCTCGATACTTTATCTTTCTTTTGTCCAAGTCGACAATATCATCGGCGTTTAACAAGCTCTTACGACTCTGCCACTGCGAAACCACCACATGTTCTTCTTCAAAAAATTGTTCAGCCGTAATCTCGTTCTTTAAGCGTGGGTGCTCCTCGCTACACACCACCACCAAGCGCTCAGTAAGCACAGTTTCAACTTTTAAAACCGTTCGTGCTCTTGGCGCGATATCAATGATCAAGTCGTAACGTTGCAAACGCAGATCGCTTTCAAAATCTTCCGTAAAGAGTGGATGAACCTCTAAAGCAATATGTGGTGCTAACTCACGGATCTGTTTCATGACTTGAGGGAGCAACTCAAAACTTGCAACAGACACACAAGCAATGGAAAACACTCGATTCGATACTTTAGGGGCAAATTCGCTAGAAGCCGCCAGAGTTGAAGTAAAGTTTTGCACCGAAGTAAGCAACGCAGGGTAAATATCCATAGCAAAAGAGGTAGGTTCTACCCCCTTGGTACAGCGATGAAATAAAGGTTCGTCATAAATATCACGAAGGCGTGCCAACGCTTTGCTGACTGCGGGCTGCGTGATGCTGAGACGTGCTGCTGCTTTAGATAAGTTCCCCTCTTCATAAATGGCAATAAAGATGGGGATAAGATTCAGATCGGTCGGTTTCATGCTATTAAATTTTTCGAAAATCACTTTCTCTATTTTAATCTAACAGCATGATAGTTAACGTAGCCAAGTACAAGAAATGGGCGGTACGACCTGTTTTAATGAGTTTTAACTCAATTTTGACGTGCTCCATTCACCTCATAAGTGAGCAGCTACCATGCAAGCCAAAGCTTACATTAAGATTTGCCTAAATATGGGGTAAGAAACTCGCTGACTTCCTCGCCGCATAAACCAATTTCTACCTCAATACCGGCTTGTTTTAGAATCTCGATACCTCGACCACTGTTGCGCGGATCTGGATCCAACATGGCTACGACGACTTTGCCAATACCGGATTTTACTAATGTCACCGCGCAAGCTGGCGTGCGACCTACAAACGAACACGGTTCTAGCGTAACGTATGCCGTCACCGATTCTAACGAGCCTTGATATGCATTCAGCGCTTCTACTTCCGCGTGGTTGCCACCAATAGCTTGAGTATGACCTTCTGAAACGATTTGGTTGTCTTTCACTAACACGCAGCCAACCGGCGGGTTGGGTTGACATTCAGGAAGCGCATTTTTGGACACTTCCAATGCGCGGCGCATAAACTCTTGGCTCATTTGAACTCTATTCTCTAATAAAAACGAGGCGCTATATTAGCGCCCCGTTTTATTCATTGCCATCTCTTCCAATGACTTTGTCCAGCTCTGGTAACGCTCGCGGTATACGGAATTTAAAGCGTTGTTGTTTGGTCTGGATCTTGCGCCACATCGACTTCATTAAATGAGCGCTATTTTCACCATTTTGCATTCGCGACGCACTTTTTTGCCACGATTCACTCGTATCGGCTTTGGTCATTTCCAGCTCTGCCGTATTTAAACGCAATTGTTTGTACAATACGGTCCTTGCTTCAGACCAACGTTTAGCCTTTAACAAACGGTGGAACGTCAACCATGCTGGTGTCGGTCTGTTGCGGTAGTAACGTTTAATGGCTACCAATGAAACAGTCACAAAACCCAACAATACAAGCGTGGAAACAATCCATGCAAAATACGTTTTGATGAAGGATTTCAACGTGTGCTTCGCGGCAAATGTTTTGCCCTCTAACACCACCGTTTCCACTTGTTGAGTCTTACTGTTCCACCAACGGAACTCATAATCTGGCAGGGTTAGTTCACCACCTTGTTGAATCACGTACACGCTCTCTTCTGTGCGTGTTGACTGGTAATCACCACGTGTTTGCGTATCTGTCAGACGGTGGGGTTGAGGATACGCTTGGTAACTGGTTGTTGATTCTCCTTTCAACAAGTCTGGTAGCAACACAGATAGCGAATCTTGAGCTGAAATAGTGATTTTACGCGTGATTGCATCCCCAGCTTTGAGTGTCTCAGTGGAGGTTTCCCACTCTTGCTTTACGTCTACGCGCGTTGCAGAAAACCAAGGCGTATCACCGCTCAACAATCCCGATGGCAAGACAGTTTTGAACTTAATCGGCTGCGTGTAAAGGGTGCCTGACACCTTCTCGCCGTCCGGCGCTGACACCTGAACACCCACTGCGACAGGTGGAATCACAAAATCACCAGATGCTTGCGGATACAAAGTCACTTCCCAGCGTTGACGCGACCAAGTTTGTCCGCCCTTGTGCTCCGTGAAGTTAGTGGCTAACTGATTACGCTGTTTGGCGATAACATTGGGCATTTCAATACTGCCAATTCGCGTCCCCCCCGTAAACCAGCGAGGCGTTGCCACTTCGATGGTTAAAATGACTTGCTCATTGACACTAAAACTTGGCGTTTTACGCTTTTCTACAGCCGTTGGTTGTTGACCAACCCACGCTTGCAACTCAACACCATGATTGCGTTGAAGATCGTAAATGTCCTGAGCGAAAACGTGACGACTTACGAACAGACTCAAACAAACCACTAACCATGCCACTATCCGTGCAGGAAGTGCAAAAGAGGTAACGCGATGGGCATTCATCATCATTGGGCAGCCTCCTCTGTATTGTGTTCCGTTGTCGTAGTCGAGCTACCCGTTGTTGGCGAGCGTAATTGAATTTGAAATTTAGCGCGTAAGAAATACTTCGGATCCGCTTCGACTCGCTTTAGCCACTTGTCGGCTAATTCTTGGCTACCTAAGATGTCGTCTGCGCTTAACGTCTCTTTAATCATCAACTCTGCTGACGTTTGTTCATCCGCTCCTTCTGCGGTTTGAGGGTTGTCGCCTAGCTCGGTTGACGCCTCTTGCTCTGTTCCGGCTTGACTTTCACTCATCTGATTTATCTCATCGACGATGCCAGCAATCACTTTCAAGTTGTGCTCAACATCAGGTCTTAACGACTCGCTCAACGTTGGCTTGCTGGCTAGGGATTTTAACAAGTCACGAGCAGCCAAATATTCACGCTGGCGCGCCAATGCGCTCGCCGCATTGTAAAGACCGTAATCTCGAACCTCTTCGGACGGGTCGTTTTGCATTTCCAAAAACGCACTGTGCGCGAGCTCAAACTCGCTAGCGTAGTAGTACGCCGTGCCTTTGCGTAATGGATCGACAAAGTGTTTTGCAGCTTCTAAATACGCTTGTTGGTTGAACAAACGCTGTCCTTGTTGGTCTGGCGTCAGCCACAAATCCCACCACCATTGCGCCACCTTGTCGAAGGTCGTCACTTTTTGCACAACTTGTGGCTGCTCGGCTTTCACAGAAATGTTCTCCGCCATTGCACTGGTCGGCATCAACAGTGTACCGCTCACCATTGCAATCACGCACCACTGCACTAACCACCCTTTTCTAAACCACAGCATCATGATCAACGCGATTGGGAACAGCAGTTGATAACCCATGTCTTTCCAAGGCATTGAAGATTCGCCATTAAGCTGCATATTGCGCTCAACGTATCGATTCAGTTGTTCGATATCACTGTTATCGACCGTCACTTCCACCAATCGACCGTTGGTCTGGCTGGCCAGTTTTTGCAGAGAATCCAAATCCATCGGGTTGTTACTCACGATGTCTGTATTCCCCGCAGCAAGAATTAACAGTTGATAAGGTTTGCCTGCAAAATACGCTTGGTATTGCTTAATTGTGGCCGGGTTCACGCCGTCGCTCACCAACAAAACGGTGGAGCCTGGTTGACCTTGCAATTGTTGATCAATTAACGGTAAGACTTTTTCAGCAAGCTTACCTTGCACGGGCATGATTTCTGGCGTAATGGCCGCCAAAAATGGGTCAAATACTTTGCTGTCTTGAGTCACAGGCATCGCCACATGAGCACTGCCCGCAAACACGACTAAACCCGTTTTTCCGCCTTTTCGCGCAACTAACAAATCGCGTATTTTCTGTTTGGAACGCTCAAGGCGGCTTGGTGGGAGATCTTTTTGCAGCATCGAGTCGCTGTTATCAAGCACCACAAGCAGAGAGGCTTTATCTTCACCAAAAGGAGAAGATTCACGTTGCCACGTTGGGCCTGCACAAATCACAATGGCGATTAGCACAATCAGCATCAAGAGCTTAAGCGGCAGTTGCTTGCGCCAACCTCGCTCGCCAATCGTCAAAGCATTGCGTAAATGTTCGGGCAGAATATCCTTCCAGCTTGGTTTGCTTTCTTCTCGCCAGCGCAACCACACCAAGAAAAACATAGGGATCAAAGCCAGTAACCACAGCGGTCGAATAAAATGAAACTGCGTAAAGAATTGCGTCCAACCAAGAGAATCAAACATCGCTCTCTCCTAATGATGATCGTGTTGCAGCCCTTCTTTTGAGTGTCGCGACGCTGAACGCGAGTAAATGCATGATGACCACTAACGCCATCAAGTAATGGTGAAGACTTTGTTTTGGGCGGTATGTGGTGCTTTCGTAAAGTTGAGGTTCCAGTTTGCCAATCTCGTCGTAGGCAGCCGACAGTTCATCACGGTTGAGAGCTTCAAACGCTTCACCGCCGGATTCTTTCGCAATGCGATGAATCGTGTCCATATCCAACGCGGTTTCACCTATCGTTTCCGGATCGCCCATCGCAATCACGTGCACTCGCAAGCCTTTGGCTTTCGCAACTTTCGCCGCATCAATCGGTTCGACAAAGCTGCCCGTGTCGTTGCCATCGGTTAATACAATCGCGACTTTTTCACGGTTTTGATCTTGTTCTAAAGCACCACGCGACTTATCGCTTTGCTCAAAAACTTTAACCGCTAAGCCAATCGCATCACCAAGATGGGTACTCTGCCCTGCCATCGCCACATCGGTTTGGTTAAGCAGTTCGAGCCACACTTTTTGGTCTGCGGTAAATGGCGTTTGCACAAAAGCGGCATCACCAAAAAGAACCAAGCCTAATCGGTCACCTTTACGAGACTGAACAAACTCCGTCAGCACTTCTTTCGCCGCATCAAGGCGAGAAATTTTTTCACCTGTACGAGAGGTGAAATCAGGCTCAGCCATGGAACCCGAAAGATCCACCACCACCATCACATCGCGCCCTAAACTCTCGCGAACTTGAGGCTCGCCTAACACGGTGGGTTTGGCCATCGCACACACCACCAAAAGCCATGAGAGAATTAACGTTGCTCGTTGCCACCAGCTTGGGGTTAACTGGCTTGCACCCTCTGATGGCGTCTCGCCAATCGCTTCCACCAACTGACTAAAAAACGGCACTTTGATCGCCATTTGCTTAGTGCGATATGCAGGCACCAAGTAGTACACCACCAATGGCAGCGGCAAAATCAGAAACCACATTGGGTGAGCAAATTCAAAACCAGACAAACCAGTTAGCGATACAAGAAGATCATTCATGTTGACCTCCCTGATTTGCTTTGCGTTTCAATAATGGAGATTTCTTTGCCGCGCTTTTTTGAGCATCACAACGGTGTTCACTCACCCAGTTTTTCGCACGAGCAATAAGCGTTAATCGCTCTTCGTTGGTTAGCATAACGCTTGGGTCAACAATACTTTGTAACCAGCGCTTTGAAAGCTCATCGTTAAAGACCACTTGCGAGTTTGCTTGAGAATCTCCGGTTTGCGGATATAGCGCATCGAGCTTGCGCAAAAAGGCGGTATCAAACAATTTCGCGTTACGGCTATCAACATGAATCAACACAATTTTAAGCACAGAGAACAATGCTTTAGGCATGCCTTTGTCGCTCGGTTTGATTTGCGAAATCGCCAGCAGAGCTTCTTGTCGGTAGCGGTTACACCACCACTGTTGAGCCAAACGATACGCGACATACACCAGTGCAATGAGCGCAACCGCCGCTAAAATCTTCCAGCCAATAGTTTGCGGATACCAACTCACGCTTGGTGGCACGGCCACATCATGTAGCTCTCTGAGTATGTAGGTACTCGGAGGCGTAGGAAGACCACTCATTTAACGCCCCCCTACCAGTTTTTGAAATTGTTTAATGTGCTCGCCTGTCGTATCGAGTTCGATGTGCGGAAGGTGTTTCATCGCCATAAGTTGAGAGAGTGATTGACGCTGTAAGCTAGTTCGAGCCTCAAGCTTTGCGCTCGCGGCCTCTACCTTTACTTGGCTGTCTAAATTGAGTTGATACTGCCCATCACCAACCACCCATTTCGATTTTGCCAAATCGTCTGGTAGCGCTTGTTCTAATGGGTCACTGACCATCACTGCGAGAACATCATTGTGCTGTTGCAGCTGTTTAAGGTGATCAAGATGGTGCTCCTCGCAGTCGCTCCAGTCGCTGATAAAAATCAAAGTGGATTGCTTGAGCTTCATGCGTTTAATGAGCTCAATCCATTGACTGAACGTTACTTTTTCGGAATTGCGGGAGTCCACATTGAGCGATTGATTGGCTTTAGCGAGACGTTTAAGTTGCGCCAGAAGATCGTTTTGCGAACGCTGTGCCTTGCTGTGAAACAACGCCTGCTGGGATGCGATGACAAAACCGACTCGGTCGCCATCTTTTAATACTCGCCACCCACACATCGCTGCGATCTCTGCCGCGACAACCGATTTCATTACTTGCGTCGAAGCAAAAAACATTGTGCTTCTCTGGTCGACACACACGATTACGTTGCGATCTTTTTCTTCTGTATAGCTGCGTACGTGCGGCTTACCTGTACGCATCGTAACTTTCCAATCAAGGTTACGAATATCGTCACCTAATTGGTAATGGCGCAACTCTTCGAAGTTCAATCCACGACCGCGAAACAGCGAATTGTGTCGGCCAGAGAGTACGCTACCCGCTTTTAAGTGAGGAAGTAAACTGAATGATTCTGCTTGTGCTTGCAGGCGTACTAAACGAGCGTAATCGCAGTACAAACGGGGATCCATCCCCTGTGATTTTGGCGCAAGAGTTGGCTTAGCCATAATGCCCCCCACTTACCCAATTTCTACACAATCTAGCAGCTCTTGTACGACTCGTTGATGATCGACCCCATCTGCCAGTGCATCGTAGGTCAAAGAAAAACGGTGGCCCAATACAGACGGAACCATGGCACGCACATCGTCAGGAGTAACGTGGTCACGTCCTTGCATCCACGCATACGCACGAGCGCATTTGTCGAGTGCGATGGAAGCACGAGGACTAGAGCCAATCTCAATCCATTTTGCTAAGTTTGAATCGGCATAACGCTCTGGCTTACGAGTCGCCATCACTAACGCAACGATGTAGTTTTCCACTAGGTCCGATACCACGATGTTTGGTAACTGACGGCGCGCTTCTAGCACCACATCTGGCTCGATGTGTTTTGGCGTAATAATTTCGCTGCTGGTTTCCGCACCTAATTCTTCACTGCGCACCAAACGGATGATGTCACGTTCAGCGTCGTCTTCTGGGTAATCGACGGTAACCTTCATGATAAAACGGTCCATTTGCGCTTCTGGCAGCGGGTACGTGCCCTCTTGTTCTACTGGGTTTTGCGTTGCAAGCACCATAAACAAGTCTGGCAATACGTGAGTTTTATCGCCTACCGTGATTGTGCCTTCGGCCATGGCTTCAAGCAGTGCGGCTTGTACTTTGGCTGGCGCACGGTTGACCTCATCGGCAAGCACTATGCTGTTAAAAATTGGCCCAGGTTGAAAATGAAGTTGCGGCTTGCCATCCAACTCTTGATAAACCTCGGTTCCCGTCACGTCCGATGGCAAAAGATCTGGCGTAAACTGAATTCGACCAAAACTGGTGTTTAACAAGTTCGCCAACGATTTTACAGAACGTGTTTTTGCCGTTCCCGGCAAACCTTCTAGAAGAATGTGCCCGTTCGTTAATAACCCGATGACTAAAGCTCGAACCACGTGGCTTTGTCCAATGACGCTTTTTTCTGTTTGTTCGATGAGTTCTTTTATCGCTTGTTGTGCGTGGTTCATAGGGTACCTTTTCAGTGGTTTAAGCCGTCTTTTCAATAGTTAAGTATAAGAACAAATGAAATAACTTAAGGTTATATTCACTATGTTATCTTTGCGGTTCTTCAGATTGGAGAAGCTGTGCAAGACCAACCAACATCGGTAATGCGTAATCAAAGAACATTTTGATTCCCGAACACAGATAGTTTAGTCCAGCCTCGCCATTCGGCGTTTTGAGCAGACGGTTTTTCGGACACTCGCCCCAGCAATAAGGCAAGTAGGGACACTGCTTACAATACGTCGGCAAAGATTCGCGTTTTGCCATGCCAAAGGTGTATTGTCGTGTAGAGAATGCCATGTCATTCAATGAGTGTTCATGAATGTTGGCGAGTTTGTATTCTGGGTATACATAGTGGTCGCAACTGAACACGTCGCCATTGTGCTCAATCGCCAAGCCTTTGCCACAAAACTCAGCTGTCACGCAAAGCTGAGACGGTTTCCCCATTACTTGCGCTACCGCGGTTTCAAACAGGTTAACCAGTACACGGCCAAGATCGTTATTCACCCATTCTTCAAAGGTCGCCATTAAAAAGCGTCCCCAGTCTTCAGGATCAACCGACCAATCCGTCACAACAGACATTGGATGACCCGGTTTCGCCAGATCACTGCCTTTGGTTGGGATCATCTGTTCGTTCCAGAACTGCGGTGCGGTTGTTTGGAAGTCGTTCGCTTCAACCACCGGTGCAAACTGAATGTATGTCACACCCAATTCTTGGGTTAAAAATCGATACACTTCGAGCGGGTATTTCGCATTATGACGATTCACCGTCACCAACGCGTTGAATTTCACGCCATGCGCTTGGAGCTTATCTACCGCTTTCATCACCAGATCAAACGTCGGCTTACCGCTGCGGGTTTTGCGATATTTGTCGTGCAGCTCTCGTGGCCCATCAATCGACAAGCCAACTAGGAAGTTGTGCTCTTTTAAAAACGCACACCACTCATCGTTTAGCAAAATGCCGTTGGTCTGAAGATCGTTTTCAATGCGAACGCCTTGCGGCTGATGTTTCTTTTGCAGAGCTACGACATTGCGGAAATAGTCCAGCCCAAGTAGCGTTGGCTCCCCGCCCTGCCATGAGAATACAATTTCTTCGCCATCCTGACTTTCGATGTAGCTTTTCACGAACGCTTCCAATGTTGCGTCGTCCATTTTGGGCTGCTTTTCTTGGTGCAGTAGATTTTCTTTATGCAGATAAAAGCAGTACTGACAATCGATATTGCATTTTGCTCCGCCTGGCTTTGCCATCACATGGAATCGACGGTCGTACGCACCCGGAACCGTTGCTTTAGACGCCGTTTTAAGAGGCACAATAGGCATAGTAGTAGAATGGCGAGGGGAAATCTTACTCATACGTTTCTCACTATTTAATATACCCAAATAACCTCGCAAGCGTAGTGCAGTAAACGGGAAGCTATTTGGGTATATAGCGCTCCGAAGAGCGCTATGGATTATCGATGTTCTTTATTACTTAGAAGACTTAGGTACGAATGAACCTGCTTCCATGCGAGGTGGGAACTCTTTAAACGTACCCATTACCTCTTTCACTTTCTCTACCGCTGGCATCATTAGGAATGAACGCTCGTACATCCAACGAGAGTAACCCATACCTTGGTCACCACGTTCGAATGGATCGATACTCAAGTCGAAGATCAATGGAACACGAAGTTTAGTGAAAGGCTTACGCCATACATCCATGCCCGTTTCATTCTCTTGAATCATAAAGTGGAACTTGTACTTTCCTTGACGTAATGCCACAAGATCGCCGTCATCGCTCCAGTAAACGAATTCGTTACGAGCAGATTTGTCTGACTTACCCGTTAGATATGGCAGTTGGTTGTAACCATCTAGGTGAACTTTATAGTCCATATCACCAACTTTCTTACCTTTTAGTAATTCATCTTTAACTTTGGTGTCACCCGCAGCAGCAACCAATGTCGGGAAGAAATCCTCTAATGACATCATGCCGTTGAACGTTTTACCTGCTTCGATGTTTCCTGGCCATTTAATCAACATCGGCACACGGAAACTGCCTTCCCAACCAGTGTTTTTCTCTGAGCGGAATGGTGTCATCCCTGCATCAGGCCACAAATCAACCATAGGACCGTTGTCAGTGGTGTAAACAATGATTGTATTGTCATCTACACCCAACTCTTTGATCTTATTAAGTAGCTGACCGATTTGATCATCGTGCTGCTTGACACCATCCGCGTAGAAACCAGCACCTGTTTTACCTTGGTATTCTTCAGGAACATGCGTGAAGTTGTGCATGCGAGTGGTGTTAAACCAAGTAAAGAACGGCTTATCCGCTTTTACTTGTTTTTCTATGAAGGTTTCCGCGGCATCAAGGAATTCACCGTCAACATTTTCCATACGCTTACGCGTAAGTGGACCGGTATCTTCAATTTTGCCGTCAGCGTAAGAGTGGATTACGCCACGAGGGCCAAATTTCTTCTTGAACTCTGGATCTTTAGGATAATCCACGTTCTCTGGCTCTTCTTCCGCGTTCAAGTGATATAGGTTGCCGAAAAACTCATCAAAACCGTGGTTAGTAGGAAGGTGTTCGTCTCGGTCACCTAAATGGTTCTTACCAAATTGTCCGGTTGCGTAACCCATTTGCTTGAGCACGGTTGCAATCGTTGGATCTTTTTCCGAGATACCTTGCGGAGCGCCTGGTAAGCCCACTTTTGATAGACCAGTACGTTTTGGCATTTGACCAGTAATGAATGCAGAACGGCCTGCTGTCGAACTTTGCTGTGCATAGAAGTTAGTGAACTTCGCACCTTCTTTAGCAATGCTATCGATGTTCGGCGTGTTGTACGCCATCATGCCTTGGTTGTAGGTACTAAGGTTCCAGTAACCAACATCATCACCAAAGATGACAAGAATGTTGGGTTTGTCCGCTGCGTGTGCAACTGCAGATGCAGCGCCTAATGCTAACGTACATGCGTTAAGTACGAGTTTTTTACTGCTCGTTTTGGTCGCATTTTTCATATTATCTCCAAGAGTTCGCTAGTGCGTAAAAATGGTATTCGCTTTTCAATACCATTGTTGATATAAGATAAAGCACTAATTTCAGGCGATAAATGCAGTCAGAATTAGTTAACCTATAAATTAAATTTATGAGTGACGTTATGGACTTGAATTTGATCCAAACTTTTCTTGTTGTCGCGGAGTTCCAATCTTATACAAAAGCCGCGGAACAATTGGGGCTTACGCAACCTGCTGTGAGCGCTGCAATAAAGCGTTTAGAACAAGTGGTCGATAAGCAATTATTTGTCAAAAAAGGGCGAGGTATCGCACTAACATCCACCGCCTATCAACTGCTACCGCAATTCCAGCAAGCGGTTAATATCATTGACAATGCGATATCCGATAAGAATCATTTTGAAGTGTGTTGTTCCGAAATTTTATTGCACATTATGGACCCGATAAAGAACACTATTTTTTATGAATCACCACCCGAAAAGTTCTTATTATTTGAGCTTCTAAGACAACAAAAAGTCGATCTTGTCATTGATACTGTTATCACAAAAGATGCGGCGTTTATTATTGAAGATGCCTACGAAGAAGAGGCGGTGATTATCTGTCGTGAGAATCATCCCCGCGTGCAAGGCTCGCTCTCAAAAGAGCAGTTTTATGAGGAAACTCACTGTTTGTTTTCAGGGAAATGGAACAACATGAGCGGTTTTGAACAGCTATCCCAAGAAACTATTCAAGAGAGAAAAGTCGATTTGATCACATCTTCGCTTGCTGGTATGGCGTTGTACGTCGCGCAACGCGATTGTTTAGGCTTAGTGTCTCAATCTTTTGCAAACAAATGGAGTAAAGCCCTTAAGCTTCAAGTTCTGCAATGCCCTATTTCTATATGCGCTATCCCTTACAAGTTTGTTTACCATAAGCGAGAGATGAACAACCCTGCTCATATTGCGCTACGTGAAAAAATTAAAGCGAACTTAACGGCAGCCCACTACGAGCCAGTTTCCTTGTAGGCCTTGTTGATTCGCATTTTCTTTGCCATTCGTTGCTCTGAAAGCTTTTATTAGACGGAAAAAAGAGGCTCATATGAGCCTCTTTTCTATATGGTTGCATCGTATTGCTTACGTAGCACTAGCCTACTTATTTGGGTTCTCTTTTAATTTCTCCATCACCTGATCGAGCGAGAAGCTTGCTGCTTTTTGCCTTGGCGGGAACTCTTTGAAGGTTTCTAGGAACTTACTCACGTACGCTTGTGCTGGCACTAACATGTATGCCCTATCCATCATCCAATCGTAATACGTGTTGGAGGTAACATCCGCAACTTCATAAGGGTCCATGCGCAAATTAAAGATTTTTGGTACCCTTAATGGTGTAAAAGGTTCAGCCCAAACGAGTAATGTGCCTTTTGCACGCTGCTCCAAAAAGACGATTTTCCAATTGTTGTATCGGATCGAACTCAAATCACCATCGTCAGTAAAGTAAAATATCTCTTCACGCGGTGCTTTCTCTTCATTACCAGTGAGGTATGGCAGGAAGTTATAGCCGTCGAGATGAACTTTGAATTTTTCGCCACCAGCACTATAACCCTTTAGCAGCTTCTCTTTGATGTTGTCATCACCAGCGGCAGCTACCAAAGTCGGCATCCAGTCCATGTGGTGCATGATGTCATTCGAGACAGAACCCGCTTTAATTTTGCCCGGCCAACGCACCATTGCAGGAACACGGTACGCACCTTCCCAGTTGGTATTTTTCTCGCCACGGAATGGCGTTGTACCCGCATCGGGCCACGAGTTCATGTGTGGGCCATTATCGGTTGAGTAGAAGACGATGGTGTCGTCTTTAATGCCTAAATCATCCACTTTTTTCAGTAGTTGACCAACGTGGTTATCGTGCTCCACCATCCCATCAGCGTAAGTACTGATGCCTGTTACCCCTGAGTTCTTTTCACTTACATGAGTTCGATAATGCATACGAGTCGAATTCCACCAAACAAAAAATGGTTTTTTCGCTTTTACAGCACGATCCATGAAGTCGAGTGCCGCATCTAACGTCTCTTGATCGACAGTTTCCATACGCTTACGAGTCAGAGGCCCTGTATCTTCAATTTTGCCGTCAGCGTAAGAGCGAATCACACCGCGTGGGCCAAACTTCTTACGGAACTCAGGATCTTTAGGGTAATCGACGTTCTCCGGTTCTTCCTCAGCGTTCAGGTGGTAAAGGTTACCAAAAAACTCATCGAAGCCGTGGTTAGTAGGAAGATGTTCGTCTTTGTCTCCCAAATGGTTTTTACCAAACTGACCTGTCATATAACCCATGGGCTTTAGAAGCTCTGCAATCGTCACATCTTCAGGTTGCAAGCCCAAATCGGCACCAGGAAGTCCCACTTTACTTAGACCCGTTCTGAGCACAGTCTGGCCAGTAATAAAGGTGGAGCGACCCGCAGTACACGATTGTTCACCGTAGTAATCCGTGAACATCATGCCCTCTTTCGCGATGCTGTCGATGTTTGGTGTTTTGTATCCCATCAAGCCAAAGGTGTACGCACTGAGATTGGACTGGCCAATATCATCACCCCAGATGACGAGAATGTTAGGTTTCTCTGCCGCGATACTGCTACTTGTCGCGCCAATTAAGGCGGCGGCAAGAATCGCTAATCGACGTTTTACGCCATATTTCGCTGTCATATAAACCTCTGTGTGTATTAGAAAAGAGCTTCCTGCAACAGAATGTATAGTCTAGAAATAGTGGATAAGCGAATCTTAGAAATAAGAACTTTAGATACATTAACAGCTGCTCTAATTCCCCAAAATAGCTGATTATTTGCTTTAGAAATTGTGGTAATACTTATTGATTTGGCGATTTAAATTGGTGCTCTTTCCGTCGTAGAGTTATTTCTTCCATATCAGAATTTTGATATGACTCAGACATATTGCATTACAAATAAAATACAGCATTGATTTCACGCCAACATTAATGATAATAGTTTTTACTATCATTAATAATTAAAATGCCAATATGTTTGAGTCTACCCTTTCGTCTGCTCCTAAGACGGCAGCTTCCGATTACGGTCTCAATAATGAATATGAGCTCGTACTGGACAAGCACAGCCATACTGTGATGATAAATCGTCCGCCAGACAAAAAGTTAGTTCAGCTTACAAGCGTTCAATTCGAGCTGCTCCGTACTCTGACTCATTATCAAGATCAAGTACTTAGCAAACCTTTCCTTTATGAAACGGTACTGAAGCGCACGTTCTCAGAGCATGACCGCGCACTCGATATGCACATTAGTAGAATAAGAAAACGACTGGTTAGCGAAGGGATTAACGCGGATCGAATTCAGACCGTTCATCGACAAGGTTATGTATTTAAGCATTCAAAAAAGTAAAGAAATCGCGTCGAATTGCTCCAACTTTTGGTAATTGACCGCTTATTTTGCTTTAATTAATGCAAATTCTAATCACGTAAAATAACTCAATGAATTTGCGCTTAATTTTTATACTTTGCATTGCTACATTGTTTGCTGGCTGTGCAACCTATGCGGGCCTTAACTATGACCAACTGTTTGGTCCACAGCTCGTTCGTGAACGTACGACGGACGTAGCTACACCTCAAGCAAACTTCTTCCAAAGCGAAGTCAAACCCATTATGGATAACCGCTGTGTCGTCTGTCATGCGTGCTACGATGCACCATGTCAGCTTAAGCTTTCTTCCGTTGAGGGCATTGACCGTGGCGCGAGCAAAGCATTGGTATATGAAGGAACAAGACTCACTGCCGCAGCGCCAACACGCTTATTCGAAGATGCAGAAACGACCCAAGAGTGGCGCGATGCGGGTTTTCATCCGGTTCTTAACGAACGTGATCAGAGCATGGCGGCCAACATTGATGCAGGCCTCATTGCACGTTTGCTACAACAAAAAGAACGCCACCCGCTGCCTGATCAAGTCCAGTTAGAAGGTTTTGATTTTTCGATAGACCGAGAACAAACCTGTCCAACAATTGAAGAGTACGAACAGTACGAAAAAGATAACCCAACCTGGGGAATGCCTTTTGGTATGCCAAACCTATCAAACAGTGAATACCACACACTGATGACTTGGCTGGAAAACGGCGCGATAATGAACGTTCATCAACCAATTAGTGAACAAGAGCAAGCTCAAATCGACAAGTATGAAACTTTGCTCAATCGCGCTGATCTAAAAAATCAACTGATGGCTCGCTATATTTACGAGCATTTGTTTTTGTCTCACCTCTACTTTTCAGAACTCACTGAAGATCCTCGATTCTTTACATTAGTTCGTTCTTCTACTCCACCAGGACAACCAGTAAAACGTATTTCAACACGTCGCCCGTACGATGATCCCGGGGTTGAGCGCGTGTTTTATCGAATTATTCCAGAACAAGGGACGATTGTAGATAAAACGCACATGCCGTTCGCGTTAAACAAGCAACGTATTGAAAACTGGAACACATGGTTTATCGATGCTGATTACACGGTTAATCAACTACCGAGTTATGAACCTGAAGTTGCTGCAAACCCGATGACATCATTTATCGATCTTCCGGTTAAATCACGCTTCAAGTTTATGTTGGACAATGCACAAAACACGATCATGGCTTACATTAAAGGGCCTGTTTGTCGTGGCCAACTTGCATTGAATGTTATCAATGATCGCTTTTGGATATTCTTTCTAGATCCAGATAAAGCAGATATCCCTGAAGTAAATGAGTTTTACCGTTCTCAGGCTGATAACCTAAGACTGCCAGCAGAGCAGGAAAGCAACACGCTGCCTGTTACCAACTGGGTTAAATACGCGCGTCAGCAAGCTCGCTACCTAGAAGCCAAGTCTGAATTTACCAATAACTGGTTTAAGGAAGGCGAAAACCTATCCACCGACGTAATTTGGGACGGTAATGGTACCAACCACAATGCGGCATTAACGATTTTCCGCCACTTTGACAGCGCGTCAGTCGTACAAGGGTTAGTTGGCGAGCAGCCGAAAACGGTATGGATTCTTGACTACGCGTTACTAGAACGCATCCACTATTTGCTCGTTGCTGGGTTTGATGTGTACGGCAACTTCGGCCACCAACTCATGACACGAATGTTCATGGACTTCTTGCGTCTGGAAGGCGAAAGTAACTTTATCTCGTTGCTGCCAACCGACATGCGTCATGAACTGCAATCAAGCTGGTATAAAGATCAAAGTCCACAGTTAAGTGACTTTTTACAACGCAACGTGAAGCCATTTAACCAACCAACCAGCGTCGAGTACAAAACTGACGATCCAAAAACAGAGTTAGTCGAATTGCTTAGAGAACGAGTCTCAGATGTTCTTCTTCCGCGCTACGAGATTAAAGATACTGAGCTTTCTGCTCAAAGTGAAAAACAGCTCCAACGTATTGGCCAAGTTCGTGGAGAAGGCCTGAAAACCGTTCCGCAAATCACCATGCTTATGGTGAGAAGCCAATCTGGAAAAGATGAGTTGTTCACCCTACTTCACAATAATGCACACACGAATATCTCTAGCTTGTTTGATGAAGAAAGCAACCGGGACTTTGCTAACGATGATATGACCATCGTACGTGGCGTTGTGGGAAGCTACCCTGCGGCATTTTTCTCGATCAACGAAAATCAAGTAAAAGAATTTGTCGATCAATTTAGTGCCATCCAAAATGAATCCGATTACGTTAAGTTATTGGATAATTTTGCGATTCGCAGAAGCTCAGAAAAATTCTGGCCGTTTAGCGATCGTCTGCACAATTGGTACCGTACAAAACAACCGATCGAATTTGGATTACTTGACTATAATCGTTTTGAGAATCGATGATGATTTAAGGGGGTTCTCATGGGTATCCGAGATAACATTGCCGCTCTTGAACAACAGATTTACGTTGCTTGTTCTGAGGGAGACTACGAAACGGTCAACATGCTTGAGCATCAACTCGAATACTTGCGTGGCAAAGTGGAGCATCCTTTTGATGACGACCCTTATGCCCTAGACACTCGATTCGAGTGGGAAGATGACATGACCAAATAGAAAAAACCTCCGGCTTGCCGGAGGTTTTTGTTTTTGGGATGCAATTGATTTACTTCGCCATCAACTCATCAAGAGCTTGAATTGATTCAGACACTTGAGACGCCAATTGATCTTTACTCGCCATGTAGGTTTCTAAAGGTTGAGGCGCAGCTTCAATTTCTTGGCAAGAGTTCATTAATGCCGTAAGCCCTAAACTCCCTGCGCTGCCTTTTAGTTTGTGAGCAAGGTTCTTCACTTCTTTACTGTCATTACCACCAGCAGACGCTTGCAGCTTGCTTAGTACATCGGCACTGGTCGTTCTAAACAGATTAATGATGTGCAACATCTTCTCTCTGCCCAAGATTTTCATATCGGACTCAATTACGCTCGGGTTAATGATGACCACATCTGATTCCTCTGTTTTAGGGACTTGAACAACCTTTGATTGTATCGCTTGTTCTTGAGGCGAAGTTTGATCAAACGGGGTACAGTCGGCATTTTGTGGCAACAACAACGGTTTTCCATCCAGCGCATCCTGAATCAATGCCGCTAGAGCTTCTTTTGCCAATGGTTTAGGTAAATACCCGTCAAAACCTGCAGCTAAATAGCGCTCAACTTCTTCGGCAAAAACGTGCGCAGACACTGCGATCATAGGCGTAGCAGCAAGGGCTTTATTGGCTGGTTTGTTACATTCAATTTGTTTTAAACGTTGGATTAACTCGGTTCCATCACAGTCTGGCAAGTTGATGTCGACTAAAGCGATATCAAAATCCTGCGTGCTGATCAGTTGCTCTGCTTGTGAGCCGTTTTCTGCCATCACGACCTGGTGGCCCATGCTTTCTAAAAAGCCTTCCGCAACCACTCGGTTTACTTCATTGTCTTCTACCAACAAGACTTTCGCTTTCACTTTGCAGCGCGCGGTTGCCACTGCACCGGTTTCAACAGGTTCACTTTCCTCTAATGGAATAGAGAACCAGAATCGACTGCCATGTCCTTCTTCAGAATCGACTTCTAAAATGCCGCCCATCGCTTCAATGATTCGTTTACTGATGGCAAGGCCAAGCCCTGTTCCTCCTGTTTGACTCATCCCACCTTCGGCTTGCGTGAAGGCATCAAACAACGTTCTCTGATCTTTTTTGGCAATACCTATCCCGGTATCTGATACTTCGAATAGGACTTGCGACTCATCCTCTGGGTTGAGGCTAACATAGATATCAATTTCACCTTCGTCAGTAAATTTAATCGCGTTTCCGACGAGGTTGTTCAGCACTTGACTGATTCTGGTGACATCCCCTTTCCAATAGCGACTTACATCACTTTCGATATGATAGGAAAACAACAGCCTCTTCTCTTGAGCTCGACTGTTCATCAACTGGAAAGTGTCTTCAACCATTTGGTGTAAATCGAAGCCCATGTGGCGAATCTCTAAATGCCCTGCTTCAATCTTGGAGTAGTCCAGCACATCATTCAGAATCGCGAGCAACGTTTTACCACTGCGGTTGATGATTTCCGCATAACGCTTTTGAATAGGGTTGAGGCCTGAGTCAATCAACAAACGTGCCGTTCCGAGCACTCCATTCATCGGCGTTCTGATCTCATGGCTCATGGTCGCCAAGAATGCTGATTTAGCTCGACTCGCTTGCTCTGCTTGCTTACGAGCTTTCGCGTGATTCAAAACCTCTTCATTCAAACGACGGTTTGCTTGTTTTAACTGCGAAGTGCGTTGCTCAACGAGCTCTTCCAAATGCTCTTTGTGCTCTTCGAGCTCTCGCTTGGCTTGAGCTTCTCCCTCTGCGACCACTTTTAGCGCTTGCGCTGTATTTCGAGCCGTGATGATAGCTTGCCCCATATGCGCTAGCTCATCTTTGCCTTTTACCTCCAGCTCGACGGCTAAGTTACCCTGCGCCACAGAAAGCAGCGCGGCAGAGTACTCTGCCAATCGCTTAACCACAGAAAGGTATACAACACGCCATAAAATCAGCACCAACACAATCAAACCAACAATTGAAATCACCGTTAGAGACCACTGAGCGAATTTCAGCGTGCTCGTCAATTCATCCACAGCGACGGTTGTTGTTTTGTTTGAATCATCAACCAATTTGTTTACGGTACCATTCAGCTCCGAAAACAATTCCAGTGTCTTTTGCATCAGTTGTTGAGATTGTTCGTTATTCTCATACTGCTGCATCAAAATAGTGAACACGACCTGACGCTTACCGAGCTCTGTTAGTAGTTGGCTCATTTGTTTAGAGCGAGTGGGATCTTCTACGGCAAGCACACGGCGCTTCATGATTTTGAGATTACTTTCAAAATCACTTTGCACCTGCTGGATTCGCTCAATATTGGTTAATGTGCGAGCTTCTTCAATTTGATTCAGCATTTTAAAAGCCAATAAGTGCAGCTCATGCAATCGCTCTGTCAGATCTAGATCCACTTCCACCAGCGCATCTAGTGCCTGATAAACTTGCGATTTTTTATTCGATTCTAATAAGTCATAGATATGTGTGACGTTAGCAACGGCAATGGTGCTCGTGTTCTGAACTTGCGTGCGAGTTAGCTGTTCCAACTCTTCACTCAGTAAGCGCATCTCTTCGACACGAGTATCAATCTCTTTTGCCAGCCACAGCTTTCTTTCAACCGAAACACCAAGTTCTGCCAAGTTGTCGATAACGTTCTGGACGTTATTCTCGAGATCTTCTAGCAATTGAGAATCAAACGACTCACTCCCCAGCTCTTTGATATGAGTAAGCAATGATTCGAGCTGTTCGAAAAGCACACGCCCAGACTCTTTTCTTTCCTGCTCGTTTCTTGCGTTTGATAACAGTTGTACAGACGAAATGATGCGAGTACTCAACTCAGAGACTTGCCTCGCTTCAATCATGGCGGGAATTGCAGAATCCACGACATTTCTTTCCGTCTTGGCAACTAAAGAAAATCCAGACACACCAATAAGTGCCGATAACATAACCAGCATTGCCATCGCAATGAAAGACAACAAGAGTTTACGACCGATGCTTGCGGTTGCTAGCAACATATTTTCATGACCTTAATGTTCGTGTTCAGCGACATATTACGTTATATTTTGCAGTGTTTACTTAATCTATGCCAACGAACTTCATTTCATGGTTAAAAATCAACACGCATTTCGCACAATTTTCAAACATTCTGCAGTCACATTAGCCCTTGTCGCTTCTTTACCAGTGGTTGCAGCAGAAAAAGTATGTGCCATTTACCCTCACCTAAAGGATTCATACTGGTTATCAGTAAACTATGGAATGGTGTCCGAAGCGAAAAAAGAAGGCGTCGAGCTGAGAGTCCTTGAAGCGGGTGGCTACCCAAACAAAACGCGTCAAGAGCAACAACTCGCACTGTGCAGCCAATGGGGAGCAGATGCGATTGTCCTTGGGACAGTGGACCCACAGGCCTATGAACATTCGCTTAAGAATTGGGTCGGAAACATTCCTGTCTTTGCTACTGTGAACCAACTCGATCTGGATGAAGAGCAAAGTGAGCTGTTAAAAGGTACGGTCGGTGTTGACTGGCACTGGATGGGATACGAAGCAGGAAAATATCTGGCTGCTCGTCATCCAAAGGGATCAGGAAAAACAAACATTGCCTTACTTTTGGGGCCGCGTACTCGTGGAGGTACGAAGCCCGTGACTGCCGGATTTTATGAAGCGATCCAAGGAAGTGATATCAACATCGTTGACTCGTTTTGGGCAGACAACGACAAAGAGTTACAGCGTAACCTGGTTCAACGTGTGATTGATATGGGAAATATAGATTATATCGTTGGCAGCGCGGTTGCGATTGAAGCCGCTATCAGTGAACTGCGTAGCGCAGGCAAAGCTGAGGAGATCGGTTTGGTTTCTGTGTACTTAAGTCATGGTGTTTACCGAGGCCTATTGCGTAACAAAGTACTCTTCGCGCCAACAGATAAAATGGTGCAGCAAGGCAGGCTTTCCGTCATGCAAGCAGCGCATTACTTAAGGGGAAAAGAGTATGACAAACATGCCTCACCAACGATCAAACCACTGACTCCGAAGACACTTCATGACGATACGATCGAAGAATCGTTATCTCCGTCAGAATATAGGCCGACATTCCGTGTTAAGGCTGTTGATTGAAAGACAAAAAACGTGTTCTATTGAATAACAACAATTTTAAAATCATATAAACGGAAACATCTTGATGCAAAAAACCATTCGTACCATGCCAACCCACAAACATGTGGCTTTGGTTGCCCATGACAACTGCAAACCTGAGCTACTTCGCTGGGTAAAAGAAAACAAAGAAAAACTGCAGAGTCACTTTCTTTACGCGACAGGCACAACCGGGCACATGTTGAGCAAAGAAACTGGACTGGCGATTAAGAGCATGATCAGTGGCCCAATGGGCGGTGACCAACAACTTGGCGCGCTCATTTCAGAAGGTAAGATCGACGTTCTCGTTTTCTTCTGGGATCCGCTAAACGCCGTACCTCACGACCCAGACGTTAAAGCGCTTCTTCGTATTGCTAGCGTTTGGAATATTCCTGTGGCAACGAACCGAGCCACCGCTAAGTTCTTGTTTAACTCCCCTCTTCTTGAGCAAGAAGTGGATATTGAAGTACCGGATTACGAAGCGTATCTTGCTGAACGCATGTAAGCTTTGATGCCAACCGAATAACGTAAAGGCGATACTGAGTATCGCCTTTATTATTTCTAAAATTCAGAACTCTGCCTTCAACGCGAAGTGATGATCGGATAATCACCATTGACGAGCTCTTGAACAAATGCGGACCCAGCGCCAGTGTGCGTAATCCAAACCTTCTCTTTCGCACGCGTAATCGCCACGTAAAACAGCCTGCGCTCTTCTGCGTGAGGGAATTTGTCTTTAGACTCGGTCAATGCGCCATCAATGTGAATTTGCTTCTTCTTCGCAGGGAATTGCCCCTCATCCACAGAAAGAATAATGACAAAATCAGCCTCTCGCCCTTTACTCGCATGGCAAGTCATAAAACGAATATCGAGATTAGGAAAACGTCGCAACCAATCGTCATACAAGTCGGGCTTGTGATAATGATTACGTCCTAACAATAAAACTGACTTGGTTTGCTTGGCTTGTTGATTCAATTGATCCAAGATCTTTTCAACTTGGTTACTCGGTGCGGTATGCACACTCTTCTGCTTACGTTGCTTGTGGCTATTAAGTGTTTTCGGCAATTGCGATGGGTTTTGCTGAACAAAAGTGTTTGCCACATCACCAATCTGATTGTTGAAACGATAAGTCGTATCTAGATGATGAACGGTAGAGTGAGCAAAGCGCTCTTTAAACCCAGTAATAAGATCGACGTCCGCACCAGCGAACTGATAGATGGCCTGCCAGTCATCACCAACCGCAAACAACGTCGCACCCGCTTGTTTCTGTGTGGATTCACACAGTGCTTCAATCAGTGCTAAACGGTCTGGAGAGATATCTTGGTACTCATCGACCATAATGAAGCGCCATGGGGAGACAAATTTCCCTTTATTTACATAATCTGTCGCACGACTGATCATGGTAGGGAAATCCACTTGATTGCTTTCTTTAAGCATTTTCTGCCACGCCGTAAAACATGGCCAACACAAGGCGAGTTCGCTGTTTAAACGAGTATAGTCTTGGTGATTTACCAACTTTTCTTGCACTTGCTTTTTGGTTAGCCCTACCGCAGCTAAGTGAGACAGCTGAGAGTCTAGCCACGCGATCAGTTTTGGGTTTTCAGAGTGACTTCCTAACTCATCGTCCCCTTTTAAATAGGCAATCGGCCATTTGTCTAAATGTTTTTGCCAACGTTTAAAGTTAGTAGGCGTCATCCAATGCTTTTTCAGCCAATCTACACACCATGCCGTTCGCTGGTTGTCATCTAACGCCAACGGACTGATCTCAACAGGCTGTTGCTCAACTTGATTAAGTATATATAAGCCTAGTTGATGGAACGTATTCACACGCACACCGTCTGCGGCCATGCCTACTTTATCCACTAAACGCTCTTTCATTTCAGTCGCGGCATCACGACCGAAAGCCAGCATAAGCAACTCTTCTGCTTGAGCCTGGTGGCTTTGCAACAAGTATGCAACTCGAGCCGTTAAAACACTGGTTTTGCCAGAGCCTGCGCCAGCAAGGACTAAGTTGTGATCATCGTTGAGCAACACCGCATATTGCTGGGATAAGTTTAAAGGCGAAGATTCTATGCGATTAAACAGCACTTCCCAATTCGGACGCTCTTCCTCAAGCCAATCACGATTACGCTCACCAAGCGTCGCAGACGTATCAATAAGCCAAGGTTCGATTTCCGCCATGCGATTCGGCATCCGCATTTTGGCTTCTTCTAGAGTGGTTTTCATTTCGCTTAACTCTTGGTTAAGACTTTCCACCCAGGAGACCACTTGAGAGTGCGATAGATAGGCAGGAAGATGCTTAAGTTTGTAGAGCTCTTCTTCCCACTTAGGTAGATACTCAGCCAGTTTTCGGCACTGAGTATTGTGCCATTCTTGATACTGACGAACAGCTTCAAGAGCAAACTTACGGCATTGTGGCCACGGTAGCCCTTGTACTAGCCAACTTTGTTGTTTGCCTTCGTGCTCATGAGCAAAAAACTGCAAAGAGCTCCATAACAACCCACGCTTTACGCTAACTTTGCCATTCCAGATCGTAAAAGGAATATGTTCTTCACTGCCTATTGAGCTTAATAAAACACTGTTCTCTTTTATTTCGACGTGATGGTACTCATTTTGAATAAAAAACTGTGCTTTGCTAGTGGCAGTGAGCTGCATGAAACGTGCGCCTTTTAATTTAGAAGTTGTCGATTTATATCATTTTAAGGCGTCAAATTGTAGCAATGGCGAGCACCTAAGTAAGCATCTTCTTTTATTCTTTAATAAAATTCACATTACTGTCGATTTAGTAACCTAAAGCTCATTCTATTTGAAGCTGACTTTACAATTATAGACACATTGCATGGCTGCTTTAGTATAAGTCAATGACATCCCTGTTGATTTTATCAGCAACAACGAATTTTTCTTAAAGTAAATCATAAACGCGCTATAGTGGGTTTGGTAGTATTCCCCCGTTCTTCATCGGAAACATAAGGCGCATTGTGCAAGCAACTTCTAAATTTCGGCTCTATTGGGCAAACAAGACCATAAATTACAGCGTTCTTATCCTAATCACCTTACTGGGTGTAGTTATCCCGACTTGGTACTTCGAGCAAAACACGCTGATCACGCCGCTAATACTGGGCGTTATTGCTGCTGCTTTGGCAGAGAGTGATGATAGTTTCACTGGACGCATCAAGGCGCTGATTCTGACCTTTCTCTGTTTTGCGCTCGCCGCTTTCTCAATTGAAATCTTGTTCGACACCCCTTGGGCATTTGCATTAGGGTTATTTATCTCAACCTTTGGTTTTATCATTCTTGGAGCGATAGGTCCTAAATACGCGAGCATTGCTTTCGGCTCTTTGCTGATCGCCATTTACACCATGCTTGGCGCACATGAGAGTACTAACATTTGGTTTCAGCCACTGCTGCTTTTAACTGGTGCGGCTTGGTATTACTTCATGTCGATGATTTGGCAGATATTTTGGCCTCTTCAGCCTGTACAACAAAGCTTAGCCAATGTGTTCTTCCAAATGGCAAATTATCTCGATGCGAAAGCCAAGCTTTTTCACCCTGTCACCAACCTAACGCCACAGCCACTTCGGATTGAAGCCGCCAAGTGCAACGCAGCGACGGTGATGGCGCTAAACGCTTGCAAAGCCACATTACTAAACCGCTCGAAACGCGGCCACATTGATGGCCCTAGTGACCGATTCTTAAATATCTACTTCATCGCTCAAGACATCCACGAACGAGTCAGCTCTAGCCATTACCGCTATCAAGATTTAGCAACTGAATTTGAACGTTCTGATGTGCTGTTTCGTTTTAAATATCTTTTGGAATCTCAAGCCCAAGCGTGTCGCGATATTGCATTAGCGATTCAGCTAGGGAATGAATACTCACATACCGATCAGTCCATCTTGGCCTTAGCTGAAGTGCAAAATTCACTTGCTTACTTAGAAGAACAAAAGCAAGGACACTGGAAACGTCTGCTAATGCAGTTAACATATTTATTCAATAACTTAGCGACGGTAGAAAAGCAACTGAATAACATTAACAACCCAGATGTTGAGGGCCTAGAGGAAGATACGCTCGCCGATACTAACCCGCACACATTAAAAGCCATGTGGCAGCGTATATCCGCGAATTTACACAAAGATTCGATGCTGTTTCGACACGCATTGCGTATGTCGATTGCCTTGACGATTGGTTATGGAATCATTCAAGTATTCAACATCGACCGAGGTTACTGGATACTCTTAACCACTCTCTTCGTGTGTCAGCCGAACTACAGCGCAACACGTCAAAAACTGACAGCGCGAGTCATAGGCACTTTAGCTGGTTTGTTAATTGGCGTACCATTACTGACTTTCTTCCCTTCTCAAGAAAGCCAGTTAGTATTCATCGTTATTTCTGGCGTGATGTTTTTCGCCTTTCGGATGAACAATTACGGATACGCAACTGGTTTTATCACACTACTGGTCCTCTTCTTATTCAACCAGTTAGGTGAAGGTTACGCGGTTGTGCTTCCTCGACTGGCTGATACCCTCATCGGGTGTGTGCTTGCTGTAGGAGCCGTGCTGGTTATTTTGCCAGATTGGCAATCGAGAAGGCTGCACAAAGTCATGTCGGATGCGATAGATGCTAACAAACAGTATCTCGATCAGATCATTGGTCAGTATCGAATTGGTAAAAAGGACAACTTGAGCTATCGCATTGCTCGTCGTCAGGCCCATAACAGTGATGCCTCACTTTCTTCTGCCATCAGTACAATGCTTGCGGAACCTGGTAAATATCGTGCTGCCGTTGATGAAAGCTTCCGCTTCTTAACGTTAAATCACGCAATGCTGAACTATATTTCTGCTCTTGGTGCGCACCGAACTCGCATTGAAGATGAGTCAATTCATAAGCTCGTTTTAGATGCACACCGCTGTATTCATCAGCATTTAGACGTTCTCCATAAACAGCTTCACCAGCATTGCGAAGAGTGCGATTTATCTAATATTGACGACGCAGGGCTTGAGCAACGCTTGAATGAGTGGCGAGATGAAGATGATAGTTCGGCTCGCATGGTATTGCAGCAACTTCACCTTATCTATCGCATGCTCCCAGAGCTACATTCACTCGCCAGTAAGTTTGCAGTGAGGGTTAACTAGTAACACACGCATATAAAAGGGAAGCGGATTGTCGCTTCCTTTTTTCTTTCTACTTTTCTATCTACCCCAAAGTGGGTAATTATTACCTTCATAGGAAAAATCTGACGTATCACTTAACGCACCTTGACAATATTCGGACAAAAAGCAATCGATCAAATTCTAATCTACCTAGGTTGAATAAATATGTTGTATCCAAAGGACGAAGAATTTCGGGAAATGAAGGATAAACCGAATTACAACGAGGGTATTGAGATGAACGCACAACAATTTAATGAACTTAAACAAAAGCTCAGTGATTTAACGGCGAGTCAGTTGAAATCATTACAGGGTGAGATAAGCGTAAAGTTAAACAAAACACAAAACCCAGTACTTTCTGTTGAAGAAAGAGAAATGCTTTCTAAACTGTTTGCTTAATCAAATCATTGATATAAAACACTTGAACGTTTTATAAACTCCACCTATGCTCTCATTAGCATAGTGTTGGGAGTGGTGATATGCCTGTATCAGGAATTCAATCTGGGCAACAAATTGTTCAGATGTCACAGCAGATGGCTGAAAAAGCTGCGCATGGCATTAATGATAATTTAGGTAAAGTGAAAGAAGAGATCGCTTCTCACAACATCGATTTGGCTAAAGTGGCAGATGTCGCAATAACCGCTTCAACTCCTAGTCTCCCCTCTCAAAAAGTTGAATCACTCATCAACCTTACGCAAGCTGCAGGTTACAACCGAGTGGGTGCGTCCGTCATTGAGAAAAACAATGAAGTCATTGGCAGCTTACTCGATATTCACGTCTAAAACTTCTTAGTTCCGACCTGTCACTACAAATCCGTAACAAGCCCTCTCTTGCTACCTAATGTTGTGCTATTTCGATTCAATAAGTCTCAATAAAAATCAATAACTCCCAATAAAAACGGACGCCTTGTTAAAGCCGCCCGTTTTATGTTGAATCCAAATTTATCCGTTATCAATAACACCGTGATTCAGCAATGACTCTACAATCTCATTGGAGCTAAGACCGTTGAAGTCTATCGATGTACCTAAGTTTTCCACAACAATGGTTTGCTGGACATTTGCATCCGTCGTAATGTTCAGAGAAACATTTTCTGTTGATGCGTCGTAATCGGCTTGAATGTGCGCAAGTAAATCATCAATACCTGCCGTTGGATCATTCAAATCAGCGATCACGTCTTTGAGGTCAATGGTGTCCTCATTGACGCTAAAGTCAGTGATGGTGTCAATCGCACCATTATCCACCGTGTCTTCTGTCCATTTAAAGATATCGCTACCCGCACCACCAGTCAGAATATCAGAGCCTAGTCCGCCAATAAGCACGTCATCTCCATCTCCTCCTAGGATATAATCATCTCCCGTACCGGCTGCTAAAGTAATGCCTGCATCACTACCAATAAGATAGCTGTCTTCACTTTCAGCTGACTGATCAATATCTTGACTATTTAGTGTAACGTTTAGATTAATGTCTAATGGCGTTGAATACGCTTGGTCACCATTTGATGCAGTAGAAACCGCAGTCAATGTAATATCGTAATCTCCCGGGATCGCATTATTGATATGTAGCGTATCAATTTCATCTTCTGGAACAGTCCATGTTGTACCATCAAAGCTGATATTCGATGTTGTAGCTTCACTCGTGATAGTGGCTCCTCTTGGCACGCCAGTGAGCTCTAAGGCCAGTACTTCATCGACATCGGTCAACGCCGCCATAATACCCACTAGCGCGATGCCTTGACGGCTTGCACTTTGACTCGCACTAATTCTTTGAATGTAACTAAAGTTCTGATCAATGGCCAAGTTTGGTACGTCAGCGACAGGCGTTACGTTAATATCAAACGTTTCTGATGTTTGTAGTGAGGTACCCGTTAAGTTGTCATAGAAGATACCGTTGTCATCAGCGGTAACGGTAAGCGCAATAGAATTGCTGTTCACGTCACTGGCATCAATAAATACACCGACATCCGGATCCGTCGAAGCGAAAAGACTATTAAGCTGAGACAAAGTCCCCATCAGTACAGTTTCACCTGCTAAACCAACGCCTTGAGTAATGCCACTCCCCGCCGGGACAACGACACTTATATCACCCTCATCGATGCTGAGTGACACCGTCATGATTTCATTCTCATGAATACCTGCAAAATCAACATCGGTAATTTCGAAACCTGAGATTTTTTGATCCGATGACTCCATAATCGTATTTGTGACCATTGAGCCATCAATCTCCGGAGCATCGTTAATCGCCTGCACTGTCATCACGGCTGAGCCACTGACGGTCTTCAGATCCGAGACGCCATTGGTCATGCCATCATCCGTAATATCGTAATTAAAGCTTACATCCCCGTAAAAATCAAGAGCAGGTTCAAAGCTCCACTCCGTTGAGCTCAGTTGAGTAAGCGTCCCTGCTGCAGGGTCGACAAGCGTAACATTGCTAACGGTTAAATTGTCCGACTCAATATCAACCGCATTAACCAGCAAGTCCGCTGCGGTAACAATAACAGCGCCGCTGTCTTCATCAATACTTGTCAGCGTCACTTCCGATGTTGTTGGCGCATCATTCACCTCTGTGACTTCAATTACAAATTGGCTGCTATTTGAATTGAGTGTTTCATCGACACCGCTAATCACGATACCTTCGTTGCCTTGGTCATCGACAGAGATGTCGACATTGACGTTACCAAAGAAGTTAAGCGCTGGGTTAAACTCCACTAAACCATCAGCGATAGCGGCGTTAAGGTCAGATACGGTTCCTTTCAGTTCAATTGAACCCGTGCCGTCTCCAGAAACCGTCAATCCGTAATTGGCAATAATCGATGGATTGAGCACCAAGTAACCGCTATCGACAGCAATATTCAAGACATACTCTGCGGTAGGATCATCAAGTACCGCATCCACATCCGAAATACCAAATGTATCCAGCAGGATAGCGTTGTCTTCTGGTGTTTCAACGTCAATGACATTCGCGAACTCCGGTCGATCATTCACCGCTTCAACATCAACAGCTACGTCAAACTCCTCGGCTGAACCTAAACTTTGGCGACCATCGAGCCCGGTATCAACCGCTTGCACTTTGAAATGCAGTGACCCTCCCCATGAGTTATCGTTTCGATCACCAGAATTAAAGACCACTTGATCCAAATCTTGAGCATCGATTTCTAATACGAAGACGCCATTTCCTTGGTCAGTAAACACCGTTCCATCAGGTAATGAAACACTCGCCCCATCAGGGACATTTGAAATCTCAACTCTCAGCGTCTCTGGATCATTTTCCTGGTAGGTTGCGCCATCTCCGATGGACTCTTTGTTATCAACCACCAACGCATTGACGTTGATAACAATATCTTCTCCCTCATTCCCCGCAGCTGAAGTATCAGGATTCACATCAACATCATCGCCAATAGGATTCACAACCAGCGTAAAGTTATTAGTTCGCTCAGTTGGTACTTGTAACAATTCTTCTTGGATGAACACGGTAATTCCAATCTCTGCCTCACCACTGAAGTTTTTCGGCGGTTTGATTTGGATGTCACTCAAATCAACGGATGTCTGAGTAAGGTCTTTTAGCTGAATACTCCATTCTCCTCCGCCGTTGTTCTTAACAACATAATCAGAGGAATTGGATTGAACGACAAAGTCGTCAGGAATCCCTATTAACTTGAGTGAAACGAAACTTTCAGAGCCATCATTATCGTTTAAGCTGATCGAAACCCCTGAGCCCGATTGATTCAACGAAATTAAAGTATCTTCGTCACCAACCACGGTAATTGGCTTCGTAGGATCGGCACCTGTAATCGTAATATCGTCCACCACTGGCGTAACTTCGAATGTCACGTCATCAGTAAAAGTTCTTATGTCGATATTATCGCCAGGGTTATTTAGGATAGACTGATCAAATACAGCCTCGTCCGTGATCTCTCCTTCGATATTAATCTTGACGGTGTTTTGTCCCCCACCTACGGGATAATTTTCTTTCGGCTTAAACAGAACATTATCAAGCGCACCCGCTAAAATTTCTGCTTCATTAAACTCAATACTTGTCCCTAAGCTATTGCCATTTGCGTCAACAAACTCCCCCAGTGTTGGGTCATCGAGCTCTAACTTGATATTCGTTAGCGTTTCCTGACCACCTTGGATATTGTTATAACGGTCAGCAAAATCGACATTTAGATTAAGTTGGATTAAACCATCTTCATAACCCACACCATCCGCCGTTGGTACATCGTTATTTAGGTCATTAACTGGTTGTTTGTTAGCGTCTAAACCGAGAGTACCTGTGATATCCACTGTCACATTTGGTGTAACATCACCATCTAATGGCTGATCACCCGCCGAACTCGGAACATCTGCAATCGGTAAAACCTGAACTGGAATTCGCACGTTGTTTTCTTTTTCGTCGCCAGACTCTGTGTCTTTGGTGACAAACCTCACAGGCAATTCGAAATCACCAGCGTAATCTTCTGCCAAGTGCATCGTTAAACCGTCCAAACCTGTGATATTGCCACTAGCATCAATATCTGCTTGGAAAACGTATTTACCATTGACAAAATCGATATCAGTGCCTGTTATCACCAAGCCTGGAGGAATACCGGGTGCAGATGGATCAATAACAACAGTCAAAACATCTTCCACACCATCCGCATTAATCGCATCGACTTTCGACGTCAATTGAGTGCCAAGGTCGATCGCATTATCTTCCGATGCTTCAATTTGGACGTCATCAGCCACCTGAATTTCAGCGGCAACACTCGTTTGCGGCGTGAGAACCGTCGGAAACTCAAGTGTCACGTCAGTTTCTCTTACCACTGTTGCGTCTTTTTCAACGGCATCTTCACCTAAATCGTTGACCTCGGCATAGATGGTTAACCCAATTTGAGATAGACCGCCGTTGTCACCATCATCGCTGTCGTCGTTTGGCGTTAAATCAAGACCCGAAGGCGCTTTAATCGAGAAGTTTTCTTCGTCAATGACTGTCCATCGACCGCCGCCTTCGTTCAATGCACCAACAATGACCAATTGATTGAGAATCTCAGGGTCGACATTGTGGAACTGAACAACAAACTGAGTCACTACTTCATCTGAAGAGGCGTCAAACTCTTGGTATTTGATGATATTCGCACCAGACTCCCCACCCGTTGAAGTATTGATCGTAAAATCAATGTTCCCTTGACCGTCTGACTTCACGATGTCAGTGACAACGCCAGTGCTTTCAGTAACAAGCAAACGTGTCTGGGCGTCTAGCGATCCTGTTGTATTTTCTGGCTCAACGATTGGATTGACTTGGACATGCACCATGCCATTGATGGTTTTTTCTGCAATTCCCTGCCCTGGATTAGAAGCATCGACATATTCGTGGTCAATCTCTTTCACCGTCACCGTAGTATTCAAATCAAAGTCAGTACTAGAGTCTTGCTCTAATTGCACCTGGACATACCCGCTTTGAGAGATTCGAGCAGAAAAGTCTTGCTCCGACTCGTTCGCTAGTGGCGAAAGTGTTAATGTTCCAGAAACCAATGTTTGTGCTACGCCATCGACATAAACCGTGCTGCCTGGAGGAAATCCAGAAATCGTCACATCACTAAAGAACTCGTCTGTATCAGGGCTTTGAGCCAACGTTGGCTTCCAATCAATATTAAAGCGTGTATCTTCATCACCTTCTGATTGAACCGTGTAGTTATCTTGCGCATCAATGACAGGAGCGACAATAATTCGGATCTCACCCGATGAGGTTCGACTGTGACCATCATTCTCTGTGACGATCGTCGTCGCTGTAATATGAATGTTCTCCGTCGATGACGCTTCCGGTTTAATAACAATTCCAGAATTAATATTCGCCGTGGTGATATTGGCTTCATAGATTGGCTGATTTTGCGCGTCATAGCCTACAAAGGTCAGATCGACGGATGCACCATCGCTATCAAATACCTCGACACCTGCCGGAATATTGGACAGCAGAACCGTAACCGACTCTGAGTGATCATTCGAGTTATCTGGTAACTCGCCAGAGATGACACTAAAGCCCAACTCTACTTGACCATTCTCATCGATATTAGTCTCAATACCTCTTACATTGCCGTCATTAAACTCATGCCAGATCCCTGATTTATCATTCAGCTCAATAAATGGTATGTCAGCTACGCCTTTCACACCGACGATCACTGTTTTGTTGCCTAGTGACAACATATCTTCGGCAACCCCATTAGATAACGATGCCGTGTCTTTGACGATACCTTCAACGTTGAAAGTAAAGTCATCATTGCTGTGCAACGGAGGAAGCACTTCGACCTTGGCTAACTCAGATTCTGGCACTTCGTAATAGAGTACATTGCCACTTGAATCGGTCACTTCCACGATTTGGCTTGGGTTTGCTGAATCAAGCCACACTAACGTAACGCCATCAATTGAGAAGTCAGAAATACGCACAAACAGTGCTTCAGAACCATCTAAATCCGCAGACGGCTTCATGGTAATCACTTCACTTAACTGAAGTGGATCATGATCCGTGACAGGATTGACAGTGTCTTGAGTTCGAGCGTTATCCTCAAAGACATTGATTCGGTTGACCGTAAAACTACCTAGGTCCGCGATTGGGTTAACATCAATGATGATAGTTTCCGTCTCTGAACGTGCCGTTTCTTTCCCTGATAACGGATTATTGTTTTCTGTTGTAATCGCGGTTACATCAATCTTTATTTCGCCCGAGAAATTATCGATTGGGTCAATTTGAACGTCACCAATTCGGCTGGCATCTACGAGATAAACACCACCAGTTTGTGGAATCGCACTACCATCCGAATATACTAACTCTGCGTTACCTTCCCCTTGTGTAAAGACGAGCTCGTACACAATGCCTTCAGGGTTACTAGTATCTTGAGTTTCAGCCGTGATATTAAGTGAGACGTTGTTTCCGTCTTCATCAACCGAGTAGTTAAATTCACTGTTTGCCGTCCACGTTGCAATATCTGCAACGGCAGCAACTTCAATGTCTAAACGACCATTAATCGTATGATCTGGCGTACCATTGTTAAGAATTTCCACACGGATACGAGGATCGATACCAGAAGCATCGGTTGAGGTATGACGATCTGGGACAAAATACAAGTTATCTAAAGAGACAAGCTCGCCACTAAATGATTGCTCGACATTCGAGGCGTCGAGAACAACCGTATTGTCCACAGATGTTAATTCAATGTAGTTGCCACTGCCGTCTCGGTAGTAGAACGTACCGTTGTGAGTATCAGCATCTCGAATAGTGATATCACCTAAGCTCTCGTTACGGTCGATATCGTGTAAATTGATAGCCAAGTCGACTTTCGCCGGCGTCACATCCAGCGTCGACAAGTTATCCTGAGTATTTGCAGAGTCAACGCCCACAACGACACCATCACGCCCTTGGTCCTCGAACGCAGTAACGGTAGACGTGTCAATTTGCGCATTACGGTCTCTTATCGAGATATCCACATCGGCATCAGCGATATCGCCATCACCATCGGTTGCAACAACGTTGATGGTGAAATCAATCGAGTCGGTTTCTGTATGGTCAAGATCGTCATTCGGACGGAATGACACACTGCCATCGGTTCGAACAACCAAACGACCGATTTCAGTATCCACTCCGTCAAGAACCTTGTGAACAAATACGACTTGGTCGCTGCCGTTCAAATCGACAGAATCAGAATCAACACCGTTTTGCTTAAAGTAAATGCCTGAATCATCAGCCGAAAATGAAGTCACTTGTGCGCCGTCAGCACCAAGATCGTCATCACCTTCTACAGGGTCTTGGAATAAGTGAACCGTGCGGCTGCCTTGTCCCTCAACACGCGAAATAGATGCATCGTACAAGGTTGGAACATCATCGGTAATCGTCACTGGTAAGTTAATACCGGCCGTATCGCCATCGACATCTGTAGCAAAGACTGGAAGATCGAGTATGAGTGTATCTTCGCCTTGGGTTGAGTGGTCTAGCACACCCTCAAGCGTAAACTTGTAAGAGCCGTCAGCGTGCAAAACTAGCGTGAACACTGAGTTTCCATCCGGAGTCTGCCCTTGATAAGTGTAGTTGTTGTTGCTTACTGCAGTTTGAACTAACGTCACCGCAAGACCACCTGAAGTGACTCCCGGGATCGGGTTAGATGTCAGGTCCAGTTGGTAAGAGACAACGGTATCTGCCCCTTCCACCGTATCGAAATTACCCGTTGCTTCAAGGCTGTCTTTGTTGGTTGCCTGAGAGCCATTAGTGAGGTCGTCCTCATCAACAGCCAAAGCATCTGCTGATTTAATTTCGGGAATGTCATCAATCACGGTAATTGGAAGATTCAGTGAAGATGACGTGTCACCATCAAAATCTGTGACTGTAATTGGGATATCAATGACAAGGTTGTTTTCACCTTGAATAGCGTCATGGTCGATTGGTCCCAATAGTTCAAATTGGTAACTGTCGTTATTCGCATCAAGAGACAACGTGAAGATCTTAGTTGATGTACCAGTAATGACCGCTTCGTAACTGGTTACACCACCAACCGAGCTCACCACATTCAACTCGATGCTGTTGCCGTTCGAAGTTAAGCCAGACACAACCGCATTGAGATCAGAAATTTGGTAGCTGACAATCTCATCTGCGCCATCAACGACTTCAAATCCGCCAGTCAGTACCGTCGAATCCCCACTTGTCGTGTCAGAGCCACCAGCAAGATCATCTTCATCAACGGTTTGTTGGCTAGAGTCAGTCACTTTCACAATCGCAGGAACATCGTCCACCACTGTGATCGGCAAGGTAATGTTATTGGACACATCGCCGTCAAAATCAGTCGCGTTGACTGGGAAGTTAATGACCAACGAGTTTTCATCGTTACCCGCAGGATGATCAAGTGCACCTAATAGTTCAAACTCATAACTGTCAGCTGAGCCATTTAGCGTCAGTTTAAAGACGGTATCCGTCGTACCTTGTACGTAAGCTCGGTACTCAATCACGCCATTTGAATTTGAAAACTCAACCAACTCAAGCGGTTGACCACCTGAGGTAAGGCTAGAAACAGGCGATGTTAAGCTATCCAACTGGAAGCTAACGATAGAATCGGCACCATCGGTAACGTCAAAGTTGCCACCAATGATATTGGATTCTGGCGTGTCGTCCGACCCTTGGCTTGGAATATCATCCTCATCCACAGACAAGGTACTACCAGAGCTAATAGCATCAATGGTTGGTTTGTCATCTACGATGGTCACTGGCAAGGTCGCAGTGATGGTATCGTTGTCGCCATCTGTAATCTTCACAGGTAGATTCAACAAAATCTCATCAGAGTTAACCGCGTGATCTAACTGACCAGATAACTCAAAGTCGTATTTACCATCTTGATGAAGTGTCAGCGTGAAGACCGTCACTCCGCCCGGAGTTTGTCCCACGTAAACAAGCGCGTCAGCAGTTGAAGCACCAACGTCTTGAGAAAGTGTTACCTCTTCTCCACCCGACTTCAGATTCGGGATAGGATTTGAGCTTAGATCCAATTCGAAAGCATCAATACCATCTGCGCTAGTGACTTCGAACTCACCTGATATCGTTAATGGCTCTTTCGTGCCATCAGAACCAAGAGGTAAGTCATCTTCATCGACACGTAGGCTTTCAATATTGGTAACAACTGGAACATCGTCCACAACGGTAATTGGCAATGTGAAGGCTGGTGAAGTATCACCATCATTATCTGTCGCCGTCACAGGGAGGTTGATAACAATCTCGTTTTGCTGATTACCATCTGGATGATCAAGCGGCTTCTGTAAATCGAACTCGTAGGTGTTGTTCGTTGCATCCAACGTCAGTTCGAAAACCACTTCAGCAGGATTGCCAGCAACACCTTGGTATACGTTCACGCCATTTGCGCTAGAAGACAGAACTAAGGTGATAGCTTCACCATCTGAAGTCAGTGACGCAACAGGCGTGGTCAGGTCACTAAGCTGAATAGAAGCAACTTGGTCAGCACCTTCAGTGATATCAAAAGTACCTGAAATAACAGTATCTTCTGCACTTGCAGCATCAGTACCTGCTGGTAGGTCATCTTCATCAACGGTTTGTTCACTGCCTGCTAGTAAACCATCAATGGTCGGAACATCATCCACAACCGTAATTGGTAAGGTGATGTTGTTCGACACGTCTCCATCAAAGTCAGTCGCGTTTATCGGCAAATTGATGACCAGTTCATTTTGGCCATCAGCATTTGGATGATCGAGAGGAGCAAGCAAATCGAACGTGTAGCTGTCATCAGAGGCATCAAGGGTCACACGGAATACTGGTGTCGTCGTGCCATCAATACGAGCTTCGTAAACTGAAACGCCACCTGCGTTTGAGACTTCAACCATGACCAGTGATTGACCACCAGAGGTCAGGCCTTGTACTGGCGTGGTTAGGTCAGAAACACCGTACTCGACGATGCCATCAGAGCCATCAGTCGCGATGAAGTTACCGGCAATGCTGTTCGACTGCGTACCATCAGATCCAACTGTTGGGATATCGTCCTCGTCAACCGTTTGCACACTTGTTGCTTCGATGCCACCAAGTGTCGGCTTGTCATCAACGATCTTGACAGGAATTGTCTCAGCAGACGTGTCGCCATCAAAATCTGTTGCGATGATTGGGAAGTTGAGCGTTAACTCGTCGCTATCAACAGCATGGTCGATTGGTCCTTCAAGCGTGAAGTTGTAACTACCATCAGTATTCACCGTCAGCGTAAAGACTGCTTCTGTGCCTGCCGTTGCTTTATAGGTAAAACTGCCGTCGCCATTTGCGGTTTCAGTCAGCGTGACCGCCACGCCTTGTAATGTAAGGCCATCAACTGGTGTTGCAGAAGCGTCAAGCTGATAACTCACCACTCGGTCCGAGCCTTGTGTGGTGGTGAAGTTGCCATCGATTGAAATCGGGTCAGTTTTATCTGAGCCAATCGTGGCTAAATCATCTTCATCAACGGTAATCGCATCAACATCGGTAATGGTCGGCTTATCATCCACGATGGTGACTGGGATCGTTTCTGTGGTGGCATCACCATCAAAATCTGTCGCGATGATTGGGAAGTTCAGCGTGAGCTCATCACTACCTGTTGCATGGTCAATTGGACCTTCAAGCGTGAAGTTGTAACTGCCGTCGCTGTTCACCGTCAAGGTAAATACGGCTTCTGATCCTGCGGTAGCGGTATAGGTGAAACTGCCATCCGCATTCGCGCTTTCCGTCATTGTCACCACTACCCCGTGTGAGGTTAAGCCATCAACAGGGTTAGAGGACACGTCTAACTGATAACGCACAACATGATCAGAGCCCGTCGTGACAAAGTGACCATCAATCGACACGGACTCTTTTTGATCAGAGCCAATCGTCGCCAAGTCATCTTCATCCACGCTGATCGCATCAACATTAGTGATGCTTGGCTGATCATCAACAATAGTGACAGGCAGTATTTTAGTTGAAGTGTCGCCATCAAAGTCTGTTGCGATAATCGGGAAATCGATTTGTAGGCTGTCGCTACTCATCGCATGGTCTAGTGGACCTTGCAGAGTAAAGGTGTAGCTGCCATCTGGCTTCAGCACTAATTCAAATACGGCATTGCCATCTGCTGTGGCAGTGTAAGTAAAGCTACCATCACCGTTTGCCGTCTCAGCAAGCACAACAGGTTCACCTTGAGAAGTTAACCCTGCTAGAGGATCCGCGGTTGCATCAAGCTGGTATTTAACAACGCTGTCCGATCCTTCTGTCGTACTAAACGAACCAGACATAAACGCATCATCGTTTTGGTCTGAGCCAATTGTGGCGAGATCATCTTCGTCTACTGTCAGTGGAACAACGTTGTCGATGCTTGGAACGTCATCAGTAATGGTGACTGGAATGGTCGCAGTAGTCGTATCACCATCAAAATCCGTCGCAATGATTGGGAAGTTCAGTACTAACTCATCGCTGTTTAACGCATGGTCGACCGGCCCTTCCAGACGGAAGTTGTATGTACCGTCTGCATTCACATTCATGGTGAATACAGGGTTACCATCCGCGGTAGCAACGTAAGTAAAGCTGCCATCGGCATTCGCAGTCTCTACCAGAGTAACAGGCTCACCTTGAGAGGTTAAACCTGCAACAGGATCAGCCGTTGAATCAAGTTGGTAGCTCACCACACGGTCTGAGCCTTGAGTGGTCGTGAACGCACCTTCTACATAAACAGCGTCACTTTGGTCTGAGCCAATACCTGATAGATCATCTTCGTCTACAGCCAGAGGCACGACATTATCGATGATTGGTGCATCATCCGTGATCGTGACTGGAATAGTTGCCGTGGCCGTATCACCATCAAAGTCGGTGGCAACAATTGGGAAATCAATCGTTAGGCTGTCGCTGTTAGCGGCATGGTCGATTGGGCCTTGCAGCGTAAAGTCGTAAGTACCATCTGTTGCGACGTTTAACGTGAATACTGGATTGCCATCTGCGGTCGCAACATAGGTAAAGCTGCCATCACCATTCGCGGTTTCCACCAAGGTAATCGCCTCACCTTGAGACGTCAGGCCCGCAACAGGATCGGCTGTTGAATCCAATTGATAGCTCACCACTCGGTCAGAACCTTGAGTGGTGGTAAATGCGCCTTCAACAAACAGATCGCCGCCTGGGTCGGAACCTACAACGTTAAGGTCATCCTCATCAACATTCAGCGCATCAACCGCTGTAATAGTCGGTACATCATCAACTATCGTGACTGGAATGATTTCAGTTACTGTGTCGCCATCAAAGTCGGTGGCTATAATTGGGAAGTTCAGTGTCAACTCATCACTATCAACCGCATGATCAATTGGTCCTTCAAGCGTGAAGTTGTAAGTACCATCAGTATTCACAGTCAGCGTAAAGATCGCTTCAGAACCCGCTGTCGCTTCATAACTGAAACTACCATCACCATTTGCGGTTTCTGTTAGCGTTACCGCCACACCTTGAGATGTTAAACCGTCAACTGGTGTTGATGAAGCATCGAGTTGGTAGCTCACCACACGGTCTGAGCCTTGCGTGGTTATGAAGCTGCCATCAATAGAAATTGGATTACTTTGGTCTGAACCGATTGATGCTAGATCATCTTCATCAACCGTAATGGCATCCACGTCAGTAATCACTGGCTTATCGTCCACGATGGTGACAGGGATAGTCGCGTTTGTGGTGTCACCATCAAAGTCGGTTGCGATGATTGGAAAGTTGAGCGTTAACTCATCGCTATCAACAGCATGATCAATTGGCCCTTCTAGCATGAAGTTGTAAGATCCATCAGTATTCACCGTCAGCGTAAAGACTGCTTGTGTGCCTGCCGTTGCTTGGTAGGTAAAGCTGCCGTCGCCATTTGAGGTTTCAGTCAGCGTGACTGCAACGCCTTGCGATGTAAGGCCGTCAACTGGTGTTGCAGAAGCATCAAGCTGATAGCTCACCACTCGATCCGAGCCTTGTGTGGTGGTGAAGTTGCCATCAATAGAAATCGGGTCAGTCTGATCTGAGCCAATCGTGCCTAAATCATCTTCATCAACGGTAATCGCATCAACATCGGTAATAGTCGGTTTATCATCCACGATGGTGACTGGCAACACGATTTCGCTTGTATCACCATCGAAGTCTGTCGCAATAACGCTAAAATCAAGGGTTAAGCTGTCGCGATCTGCCGCATGGTCGATTGGACCTTGCAGCTCAAAACTGTACGAGCCGTCGGTATTCAAAATTAATGTGAAAACTGCACTGCCATTTGCCGTTGCGCTGTAGGTGTAACTGCCGTCTGCATTTTGCGTTTCGGCAATGGAGACGGTTTGACCTTGAGATTGCAGGCCATTTAAAGGATCAGCGTTTACATCCAACTGATACTGTACGACGCCATCTGAGCCCTGAGTCGTCGTGAACTGACCTTCAACCAACGTTGGCTGTGATTGGTCAGAGCCTACCGAACTTAAGTCATCTTCATCGACGGTAAGAGCAACAACGTCGTTAATGGTTGGCACATCATCAGCAATGGTTACCGGTAGAACAAGTGAACTGGTGTCACCGTCAAAGTCCGTTGCGACAATAGTGAAGTTTAGAGTTAAGCTATCGCTACCCACAGCATGATCGATTGGGCCTTCAAGACTAAATGAATAAGAACCATCAGGGTTCACTTGTAAGGTGAAGATAGCCTCCCCTTCTGCCGTTGCAGAATAGGTAAAGCTGCCATCTGAGTTGACAGTTTCCGTCAGAGAGATAGATCGACCCTGTGATTCCAACCCATTGAGTGGATCAGTGCCGCTCTCTAATTGATAACTTACAACACGGTCTGAGCCCTGAGTCGTCGTGAAGCTACCTTGCGCGAGCACAGAGTCGCTTTGATCGGAGCCGATGCTTGATAAATCGTCTTCATCGACGGCCAGCGCATCAACGCCATCAATCGAAGGAACGTCATCTTGAACCTGAATGACAATTTGCGCCGCTTCTGGTGTGTTCGAACCTTCGGTAATCGAGGAGCGGTCGCCATCCGCATCTACCGCGTAAACTGGCAGTGAGAAAGTAAGCGAGTCATCGTTAGCACCCGTATGGTCAAGTTGTTCATACAAGTTGAATTGGTATTCGCCCAATGCAGGGGCATCAATCGCCACATCAAATACTGTGATACGCACGCCATCCAGCTCGATGAAGCCCTCGTAAGTACGCACGCCATTACTCTCGGACGCTATTTCCAGTTGAACAACCTGCCCTTGAGATTGGAGTTCTCCACCAACGTTAAACTCTGTAGGTTCCAACTCGTAGTGGTCAATGATGTCACTACCGACCGCTGTCGTGATCGACCCAGTACCACTTGTTACTGCCGCGCCTTCCTGTGAACCTTGGTCAACCCCCGCCTCGTCTAAAGACAATCCCGTCACGTTTTCAATCACCGGGTTATCGCCATCAAGGATGGTCATCGTAAACGTGTTACTTGCCGTATCTTGGTCGAAATCGACGATTGTGGTTGGCAAAGAGAGCTCAATCGTATCTTCACCGTTTGTTTGTTCTAACGGCTTAAATTGCTCAAATTGGTAGGTGCCATCGGTGTTCAGACTGATGGTTAAGACGGTTTCATTCGAGCCAGCAATGGACAAGGTGATAGTACTGCCGTCTTCAGAGAGTACTGCTTCTGTCGCCTGATTATCACTCAGTAGGCCATCGAACTGACTAAGCCCTTCTTGATTAAACGTGACCGTTGCCAATTGATCACTACCAATATCAACAAAGGTGCCAGTGATTGGTGTAGAAGAAGATTCAACGTTTTCAAAAGTAACGTTTTGCGGCGCCGGATCATCGCCATCAATAACAGTTGTCGTGAAACCGATAGGTGCTTGAATACTGTTACCACCAATATCTGCGCCTGTAATGTCAAAAGCGATATTGATTTGATCACCGGAGATGAAAACTTGACCATCAGCAACAGACGCGACATGGTCAATGCCCTGGCTAATCGTGGTAACGACCTCTAACTCTAAATCACGGCCTAAAGATGTCGCTTCGATCTCTATACGAAGCACTTCGTTACCTTCTTGAGTGCCGATAATGGCATTTTGCGCTTCGTCATAAACGAACGCCACTGGCTGACCAGCAGAGGTAATATCACTATTTAGCTCGGTTAACAGAGACTCTAATGAGGACGTTTCAGGTACAAATGAAGCGGTATCAAGTGCGAGATCCCCTGCTTCAACCAGCACACTAGAAGAAATGGTTTGCGGATAGCTTGATAGAGAAATTGAGCCTTCTGTTACGCTAGATTGCAATGATTGTCCGCCATCGGCAAAGATAGTGACATCTAAATCATCAGCTTCATCGCGTTCTTCTACACCGCTACGAGTCGCTGACGTCTCAAAAAAGGTGGAGGCAAGTACTTCCGGATTATTATATTCAACGGTCACATAGCCAGCATTGGCTGAGCCTTCAGCGCCAGCACCAGCAGCCGTTGCTTCCAAAATAGCAGTCGGGTCAGCACCATCTAAAATGGCCTGTTGGATGGCCGCGACATCATTAGCGTCAAAGTTAGCACCTTCGATAGCTGTTGGATCGAAAGTAACCTGGCCATTAACTGGAGATTGCAGCAAGGTTTCTGGTTGTTCAAAAGAAGGTTCTGGAAGGCACGCGACACAATTAGCATCAACCAGATACAGCTCATTATGTATCTGTACATCAAGAGAAGCGTTATTTTCAGTAATGATCACTTCGCCAGATATTAACTCATCCCCCGCTTTTATAGACCTGACTTTTCCATCCAGACCTAAAACCAAGACTTCACCTTTGACAGCATTTACAATCGCGTTCTGCGGCACGGTTTGCGTACTCATCTGACCTCCGCTAATGGCCTACGTTTCCCATTAACCTTTTTAGATAGTTTTTAAATGATTTAGTGCGGCATACTGCACACCTTTAGACGATTAGACTAAGTATCAACTCATTAAACAATCGATAAATGGCGCACTAATGAGCAAAGTAAGTAAAACTTACTAGTAGTCACAGAAATGTGACACATGTCCTAACGCCGCAATATCGATTAATTATATGAAATTGATATCTTATTCCGTATAAGTGTAGTCGTTTTAAAAAAGAAGATAGATGAAAACGCTCAGCTAAACGCCAAACTACCGGTTGCAATCAATAATGGAAGAAAAGCAATAAGAATGTTGTATACACCTGAACGTGATGACAACTTAATCAATATCGGTGACGAGAAAAACGTGACGATTAAATATTGAATGACATAAATCGTTGGACAAAATATAACCATAAAAATGTGGCTCACAATATGAATTCCCGAGCACCACGAATTCGGCTTTGTCCTGATATACAGTAAAAAAAATACGAGCAAGCTAATAAGAAAATACATAAAAATCACACTTGAAAATAATTATCATTTTCAATCATATGTAAATATTCCCCCACTTTCAATGATGTGAGAGCTATTAATACCATCGTTATTATCAATCAACACAATAAGTAAAATTATCAGTAATTCCCGGCCTAAACGTTTGCGTAATCGCTAACCTTCTCTTAACCTTGATTTGAGGCTTTTATCACGGTTTTTCCATTGATATAGTGCGTCCATACAACAAAAAAAGACCATTCGAGGCATGGAGCTTCCTCATTAATCTCAAGATGAGAAGAATTGGTACCGACAAAATTCGGCAGATTTTAAGAGGGTCAAAAAATGGACATGAATATGGTTGAGATTTTAGGTTATGCAGCTTCAATCATGGTCGCAATTTCGCTAACTATGAAAGATATTGTTAAGCTTCGTATCCTTAACTTTATTGGTTGTGCGCTATTTACTGCTTACGGACTAATGATTGATTCTTGGCCTGTAGTATTAACTAACGGCTTTATTGCTTGCGTTAATATCTACTTCCTAGCAAAAATGCAACAGGAAAAAAAAAGCCTAGAATCTAGAGCCTAAAAAGCAATAGCATTCGAACAATAAAAGCCCGCGAATGATAAGATCGCGGGCTTTTTGCTTTTTAATGCGCTCTCATTTTCTGCCCATTCATCAATAGCTCTAGCGAACCCAGTTAAGTGCTAATGTTTCTCGACGAGAGAACATGTCTACATGCGATGAGATTATCGCCTTCACTGTGCTCAGTTTCTCTTCTGAATCCGCCTCACAAATAATGGTCAAGCTAGACTCGCAAAGAGCAAACTCCGCTTTTCCCGTCGGGAATGTCACCAAACCGCTGTTTTCATTCCAAGTAGCAGGAACCTTTCGTCCAAAATGCCGACAAAGCGTCACTAAATATTTGTCAGCATGTTCGCTATCTATTCGGGTGCTTTCTTTAATCATGAATTTACTCGTGTTTTGAAGCGCCCCCTCTCGGGAGCCCTATTAGAATTGATAAGCAGCAGAAAGTTTGAAGTTGCGACCAGGCTCGTAGTCATCAAGCGTGAAGCCACGTGCAGTACCCGAACGAGACGCATGAGAGCTGTACAACTCGTCAAATACATTATCAATACCAAAGGTCACCGACAGTCCATCAATATCAGACGGCACCCATTGAGCATATAGATTATGTACATCATAGCTTGCTTTCTTTGGCTGACCATCAAAGACGTTGTCTTCCTCTAGAACAAACATTGAGTTCCACCCGAAGATCGTTTCTAAAGCGTCTGACTGGTAATCCAAAGTTAGAGCAATACTATCACCCATATCAATGCTACGCCCATTACCCCCAGCAACAGGGCCACCAGTATTCTTGTTTTTGGTGTCCGACTTAGAGTAAGAAAGTTTGCTGTTAAACTTGTCGTAGCCATAAGAAGCACTTGCCTCAAAGCCTTTAATCTCGACATCACCTAAGTTGTAAATCAGGTAAGTTTGAGTCGCGTTTTGGTACTGGTCTGCAATGTAATCATCAATTTCCGTTTGGAATGCCGTAATATTCGCTCCAAAGAAATGCTTATCAAAGGTTTTATCAAAATGGACACCACCCTGTGTGTTCAACCCCGTTTCTGGCTTTAGTCCATCCTCTAAAAATGCAACGTCTTGGTAAGCAATAAAGGTTTCCATCAGCTCAGGGCCTTTGAATAGAGAGCGTGCGCTCGCAAACAACGTCCAATCCTGAGTGACTGCCCATTCTACCGCTAGGGCCCAGGTCACATCATCATAGTTACTCGTCCCCGTTTCCGCTTCACGTTTGTAATCATCAAAACGCATACCTGCGGTAACAAAGAAAGCATCAGAGAAGAAGAACTGGTCTTCTACAAACAGCGCGGTTGAAATGGCCGATTCATCCATGAACTTACGGCTACCGTAGTAACTTGAAGATGTCTTATCCATGTAGTCGAAACCATAGGTGATTCGATTATCAAACTCACCTAACATAACATCCGACTGGAACTTACCATTCAAACCAAAGTTTTGGTTTTTAGCGGTGTTCTTCGATAAACGGTTCGAAGGCCAGCGAGGAGCCATAACGCTCTCATCCCGTTTAATTTCTGTCTCGGTATTATAAAGCGTGACGTTTCCCTGATGTTGTTCGCCTCGCAGCTCGTAACTCAAGGTAACGGTATCTCGGTCATAATCCGTAGGAATAAGTAACGTGCTCGATAAGCCATTGTTCGCACTACCCGACATATCAGGACGCGGACTGTAATCACCACTGTCTCGGTACATGTCATAAGAGAGCTCAAAACGATGGATGTCGTTTAGTTCATACCCCAACTTAGCCAGAATGTTGTAAACATCACCCGCAGCGCCATAGGTTTTGTTGCCGTCACCATCTTCAAAGTCATCGCGCGTAACGTAATGGCCATAAACCATCGCATCAATGTTTTCGGACAAAAGCCCGTACAGTGTCAACGAGCCTTGTTGGTTGTCGTTGGATGCATAACCGCCATAAACACGAGCGCCAAACTTTTCATCGTAACGAAGTAAATCGCGAGCGTCTTTCGTTTCAAAATAAACCGAGCCGCCTAAGCCATTTTGAGTCACAGAGTTATTACCTACCTGGATATCGGCAGATTTGAGAATGTCAGGGTTTAGCGTCAAGTTACCAATGTGATGGAACATGCTCGCATGCTGAGAAGCACCATCAAGACGAATGTCCAAATCGGTTTCGCTCAAACCACGAATGGTAATACGTTGATTCACAGAGTGTGTTCCACCAACATCAACACCGGGAATATCGCGCAGTAAATCAGACATATGATCCGCTTGCTTCAGTGACATGTCGTCCGCAAACATCGACTCAGTATTGCTAGAAACTTTTGTTCCCCATACAACGACTTCTTCAAAATGTGACTCGGTATCTTGAGCTAAAACAGGGTTTGATAGCGCCATTCCCACTGCAAGGCAAAGGCTTGAAAGCTTGATAGATGAACAAGCAGGGCTTTCCATAACTTCATTCCTAAATATTAATGATAATAATTCTCAGGTATAATAAGCATGAGTTTTATAAATACAAAGGCGATTTGATTATGCGAAATCGCACAAGTGTTATGAGGAAGTGTCAAATGCGGGAAGTCACACCAAAACGAACTAGAATTGCCAAGATCGCTTTAACCCAAAAACTGGAAGCCACAGAAAAGCAGTGGATCGTCACGCAAGGTCAACCTTGTCAAACTCAACTGGCAGAAGGCAAATTCCTATCATATCAGTACAATGATCAAATCTTTATTCATGGTGGACGTTGCCTAGAGCTTGTTGATTCACATATTGTTTCTACTGCACACGCCTCACTGTTGGTCACTATTCTTTTAGAAGGTAAGCTCTCGTTTGGCTATGACGATTTGCAATTTGATTTAGACGCAAGCGACGGCCCTAAAGGTGTCGTGGTGAACCTACTCAAACCTGCAAACTTTCGTCGTTCACTGCTCAAAGATAACGTCATTAATAAGATCAACATATTGGTTAAGCCCCAGTGGCTAGAGGCTCGCCTTGACCAAACCTGTCGTCATCGGTCCTTTTTTAACTCTCATCAGGCGTTTCATCCTCTAGAGCTTAACCAGGCGTTATGCGAACTGGCTGAAACGCTGACAAGCCGAGAAACACCACAAGAATTCCAAGATAAGTTGGAAGTTGAAAGCTTGATCTATCAAATTTTGCATCAAGCGACTGAGCAAATCCCCAAAAACTTCAGTGCTAATAAAAATAACCATGAACGGCACACAGATGGTCGAATAGAGGATATTGTTAGCTATATAGAAACTCACCTTGAGCAAGAACTAGGCTTAGAAAAGTTGGCAAGCGTGTTTTCAATGAGCGTTTCAAACCTGCAGCGCCGATTTAAACAATCACTCAATATGACCGTAAATGGTTATATTCGCTTTCGTCGCCTTGAGATTGCGAGGCAACACTTGGAACGTGGCCTAGTGACGATCACGGAAGCGGCTTATGAAGCCGGATACCACCACCCTTCCAACTTCACCTGCGCTTTCAAAAAGGTATTTGGTGTACCACCGCATGAAGTGATAAAAGAGTAAAGAGGCCCCAGGTAACTGACTGTTATTTAGGAGTGTCTTATCCACAACATCGGTATATACTCGCCTTAAACGTTATGGAGGTTAAACATGAATATTGGTGCTGTCGCAAAGCTTACTGGGCTTTCATCTAAGTCGATTCGATTGTATGAAGACAAAGGGATCATATCTCCACCAGCGCGCAGTGACTCTGGCTATCGCGAATATTCAGATAATCATATTCAAGAGCTTAACTTAGTATCACGCGCAAAAAACGCAGGCTTTTCATTGCAAGAATGCAAAGAGTTTGTGCAACTTGCCCATAATCCCAACCGAAAAAGCAGCGAAGTAAAAGCAAGAACCATGGATAAGCTGAGAGAGGTTGAAGAAAAAATCGCGCACCTCATGGAGATCAAAACGCAACTTGAGGGTTGGGTTTCTTCTTGTCCGGGAGACGCTGAAAGCCGATGCCCAATCATAGACGAGCTCACCAAGTAAACTCGCCTATCTATCCTCATTGAGGAATCGCTTTCATTAAGCCCTGAGGTTGGATTAGTGGTAAGTACACATGCGCTTGCCGTTTAATTCGATAATATTAAACGGCGTTTCGTAGATATCCTCTAGCGTAGACGCCTGAATCACCTCTTCCACCGCACCACTTGCCACAACTTTGCCTTGCTTAAGCGCCAATATGACATCCGAGTAGCACGCTGCGAAATTAATATCATGAATTACCACCACCATGGCTTTGTTCATGTCATGAGCTAACCGCTGCACGACTTTCATGATCTGAAGAGAGTGTTTGATATCTAGATTGTTAAGTGGTTCATCAAGAAAAACGTAGTCTGTATCTTGTGCAATCACCATGGCAATAAACGCAAGCTGTCGCTGACCACCACTTAATTCATCCAAATATTTGTCTTGTATACCTTGTAAATCTAGATAGTCGATCGCTTGTTCAATCACCGCATGATCTTCTTTGGTCAGATTTCCTTTGGAGTATGGGAAACGGCCAAAAGAGACCAACTCCTTCACGGTAAATCGCATGGTAATAGAGTTGGCTTGACGAAGTACCGCCAGCTTTTTCGCTAACTCTTTAGTGTCCCATTCCGCAATTTCCTTACAATCAATGATAACACTACCACCATCCCGCTCCGTTAAGCGCGAAGCCATAGATAACAGCGTGCTCTTTCCCGCGCCATTCGGGCCAATAATGGACGTCACTTTGCCCTTTTCAAACTGAGTATTGGCCTCATCAACCACTTTATTTGAACCGAAGGCCTTCGTTAATTTGTCTATCACTATCATATTTATACAACTTTGTTTTTCAGTAGTAGGTATAAGAAATACGCACCACCAATAAAGTTAATAACGACACTCAACGTCGTCTCAAAACTGAACACGTTCTCGATAATCCATTGCCCAGCCAGTAACGAGCTGATGGAGAGAAACGAACAACCAACCAATAGCGTTTTGTGTTGGTAACTTCGGAACATTTCTCGGCTTAAGTTGGTCACCAGCAAACCAAAGAACATGATTGGTCCCACTAGAGCCGTAGAAATAGCAATCAGAACCGCCGAGATAATGAATACATTTCGCGTCACCTTAGGTACGTCGACGCCCAAACTTTTCGCATTGTCTTGGTCGAGCCAAAACACATCTAAAGTGCGATGCATACTAAATAGCAACCAACATGCAAACATCAAAGCTGGTGCACTAAAGTAAACCAAATTCACTTTGACATTATTAAAGCTGGCGTAAAGTTTCGATTGAACGATTGCAAACGTATTTGGGTCCATCAGCAAAGAGAAAAATGACGCCGCATTGGAAAATAGCTGACCAAAGATCAAGCCGACCAATAGCAACGTAATCAAGTTCTTGCTTCCTTTAGAAAAGTAAAAACCAAACAACAATAATGAAAACGACACCATTACAATTACGGCAATCGTGAAATTGACGTACAAGTTAAGAACTAAAGTACTCAAACCACCAAAAATCAGCACGATCAAAATTTGCGTCAACACATACAACGCATCAAACCCCATGATACTTGGCGTTAAAATTCGGTTGTGCGTAATGGTTTGAAATACAAGTGAAGACTGAGCAATAGCCACACCCGCTAGCACTATCGCCAATACTTTAGGAACTCTACGAGATAAAAAATACTGGTAGTTGTCAGCCGTTAGCCCAATACCAATAAACAAACATGCGAAAAGTACCGCAATGCCGCCTAACAGTAGGATTTTCGTTGAATCACGCATGTTGTTTACCTCGCAACAACATCGCGATGAATACCACGCCACCCAATATGCTGATCACGATAGAGATTGGCATTTCATGAGGGAAGATAATCAAACGACTCACCAAGTCGCAACACAACACTAAAGTCGCCCCATACATGGCCGTAAGCGGAATGTTCTTTTTGAGGTTATCACCATAAAAGTGACTCACGAGGTTCGGCACAATCAGACCAAGGAATGGCAGCTGCCCCACAATCATCACGACACTTGCCGACATGATGGACACCAACAGCACGCCAATCGTGACAACCTGCTGATAATTTAACCCCAAGTTAACCGCGAAATCTTTTCCGATACCCACGGCTGAAATCCTTGCGGCAAAAAGGTAGCTGAGAATAGCCATTGGTACCGCGATGTACAGCAGTTCAAAATCACCACGCAAGATGTTGGCGAAGTTTGCGACTGTCCAAGCATTCAGACTTTGAAGTGCATCGTATTTGTAAGCGATAAACGTGGTCATGGATTGGATGACATTGCCGAAAATAATCCCGACAAGAGGCACAAAAACCACACTCTTAAATTGAATGCGCTGAATAAAGAAAATAAACGCCAGCGTCCCAAATACCGAGATGCCGAATACGAGCCAAAGGTGATTGTCGTTGCCAAAGAAAACCACGCTCAGTACATAGCCCAGCATGGCGCATTCGATCGTACCGGTTGTAGAAGGTGCAGCAAATCGGTTCTGGCTGATTTGCTGCATAATAAGGCCTGCAATACTTAAGCCTGCACCAGCAAGCAGTATGGCGAATAAACGTGGTATACGGCTGGTAAAGAAAAGCTCTAACGCTTTCTCATCACCCGAAAATAACTGTTGGGGCGTCATGTTTGCCACCCCAACAAACAACGAAACCGTGCTTAAAACCACAAGGGTTAGCAATAACTTTTTCAAAGTTAACCTCTGCTATCTTGGATTACAGTTCAACGGTTTGCTTGATCTCACTGACCATTTTTTCTGTTGCAGTCACACCAGACATCGACAAGTACCACGCGTCCACATCTAAATAAGTGATTTTGTGATTCTTATATGCGGCGGTTGCTTTGACTAAGTCGTTATCCATGGACTTACGAATATCGTTATCTGGCGTGCCTTTTAACGAATTGCGGTCAACTACGAGTATATTTTTCGGGTTAGCTTCACGAATAAATTCATAAGAAATAACATCTCCGTGAGTGCCCGTTTTCACGTGTTCAACCGTTTCCAAGAAACCGAAATCGTTATAAATCACACCAAATCGCGATTGAGATCCAAACGCACTGATGTTGTCACCCATGCTTAAAATCGTTAACGCATCATTGTTATTTGATTGGTTGTAGTCACGGATTGCTTTGAATTGAGCATCTAGCGCTTCAATTTTCTGCTCTACTTTTTCTTCGATATTGAAGATTTTACCAATATTGCGCCACTGTGCTTGCGTACCTTCCCAGTAACCTTGATTCTCTTTCGCAGCAAAAACGACCGTAGGAGCAATTTCACTCAGCTCTTCATATTTCGCAGACGCTCGCGGACCAACCAATATCAAATCTGGTTTTTGCATGTAAATGGTTTCAAAGTCAGGTTCAAACAAACTACCCGCAGAGGTGTAGTTATCTTTGCTGTATTTTGAAAGGTAGCTAGGCAGATTAGAAGAGTTAGAGACTGCAACAGGATCGATACCAAAGTTGTCCAGCGCATCTAGCGGACCAAAGCCAATCACAACCACGCGTTCTGGTGATTGTTCTAGCTCGGTTTGACCCATGTAATGGTCAATCACAACCTTAGCAGCGAAAGAAGGAGAAACAGTAAATAGCGACAACATAGCCGCACCGACGAATTTTTTCATTTTGTTAAGCCTTAATGAGATCTATTATCATGCGCGTTCGCAATATAACGTTACTCTTTACTGCATTCAACAAAATTTAAGGTACTTTACATTAGTTACGCTTATTCGAGCTCCAACTATATCAAAGACTTATAAAAACCATTCATTGCAATATCTAGGTGTATCATTCATGCGCTTCGATAAATGCTTTGAGTGCAAGCTCATCAATAATCTCCAACCCGTTTTCCGTTTTTGCAATCAATCCCTTTTCAATCAAATCTTTAACTGCACGTCGATAAACACGACCAGAAGTACCAAATCGCTCAGCTTCTTGATTTACTTTGTCAAAGCCACCGAGCAATGTGTTGGTTTGATTACGGACGAAAAGATCATACGCAATATTATAAGTAATGGGATGCAATAACCGATTGGTATAGATATCCATAGAGTCTTGATAATCTTCGGCCAACGCTGAAGCAAAGAACACCATCATTTCTGGATGCTTTTGTAGCGCTTCAGTTAGTTTTTGGATGCAGATGACATCAACCTGCATGTGCTCGTCTGCAATCACGTTCCATTGGCAAGGAGTCTGAGTGAAGTACTCCATTTCACCATAGATATGGTAGTCGCAGTTTGCCTCTCCTAATTGAAAGCGTCGCCCATTCGCGGCCAATATGCTCATTGAAACTCGACCTACCGGCACAACATATAAGTACTGAAGTTGCTCACCTTGACGGAGAATTTCTTCCCCAGCATCAAAGTAACGCGTACTAATTTGACACTGATAGATCATCTCACGAAAGGCAACGCTCTTTTTTTCAAGGTATGTTTTGAAGCGGCCAGTTGGATACGGGCTGATTTTCATTCTCTGCTCTCTCAGAAAAGTTACTGATAACTATCTCAGGTGGATTGTACTCCGTAACACCAAATAAAAAAGCGACAGTGGCCTGTCGCTTTACATTCATTGATTTATAAGAGTTACTGAAGTTAGTACGGACTATCTCTGAGCAATCAGCGCTTCTAACGCCGTCATTGCAGCAAGCTTCTCACCTTGCATCATTACTTTCGCTTCATCAACGTACTGGCCAACCCCTTCTTTCACATCTTGTTGATACAAAACGACGTTATTTAAGATCGAAGCCACATGAAGGCCACGTAATCGGCCAACGGCAAACAGAGCTGAGGTTTCCATATCGGCACCTAAGACGCCCTTCTTGTTCCAGTATTGGCATATCGCATCTTCGTCATCGGTATAGAAACTGTCGTGAGAACGTACCACACCGAAATGATAACGCGCCTCTTGTACTGACAGGTAACGCTCAACTTCCTTTAATAAGGAAAAGCTTGCGTACGCCGGATAAGCCGAATCCACATACGCTTTGGAGCCGCCTTCATCTCTTACCGCACCTTCGGCAATGATTAGCTCGCCAAGCTGAATGCCTGATTGCATCGCACCGGCCGATCCAACACGTACTACATGAGTGACACCGCACTGTTTTAGCTCTTCAACTGCGATGATCATCGATGGGGCGCCGATGCCTGTGCTGCATACTGAAACAGGCTGGTCTTTGTATTTGCCAGTAAAAACACGGTACTCGCGATTTTCCGAGATCATTTCTGCATCATCCAATAATGCGGCAATACGATTAGCTCGGTCTGGCTCACCACATACAATGACGAGAGGAGCGACTTGTGTTTCATCAACACCAATATGAGGTTGTTTCGCCATTTTTCGTTCCTTAAGCTGCAGCTTGAGCTAAGGCTTTATCGCCATTGCGCTTGGCGCTACGGGCCCATTCACGCGTACCATTGGCAGCAATGAACATCAAAATCGCATACTGAACGGACATCGCATAAACACCCTGTGTCGCGTAGATACCAACACTGATGATGTTAATCACAACCCAAAGAATCCAGTTTTCCACATATTTACGTGTCATCAGAATTTGTGCAACAACAGAAAGTACTGTCATAGTTGCATCCCAAAACGGGAACGCATCAGGTTCAAGTACCGGATCAGCCAAACCTGCACCAAATAGATTCAAGCTATCAACAGCAATGTTTGCTAATGCAAAGAAAAAGGGGTCGATGTAGATGGTTAACAACGCGATAGACACAACGCTAATAGAAGCAGTGGCGATGAGTTTCTGTTTGTTTAACCAGCGTACTTCCAGCGTTTCACCTTCCGCGTTTGGACGAGTCCACGCATACCAACCGTAAATGTTCGCACAGAAGAAAAACAGTTGAAGAAGTAATAATCCGTATAACTGAATTTGGAAAAAGATAACGGCAAAAAGAGTGACATTCAGCAAACCGAATAAGTAGTTGATGGTTTTTTCTTGGCTAGCAAACCAAATGCAAAGCAATCCAAAAACCGTACCGAAAGCTTCGATCCAACTCATTGCGTAACCGCCGCCAATTGGAATGTTAACCAGGGTGTTGTTTATATCGAGTAAGGCAAGTAGGTCCATGTCGATGTCCTTTATTATTTTGTTTGGGAATATGCCTATATTAGGGCGTGACACCTAACAAAAAGGAGGACATTTGTCCCCCTCTTGATGCACTCGATCATAATTCAGTTCAATATTTGCTTGAAAGCAATAAATGACTCAATTGAACCGCTTGGAAATTAACACGCCTAAGAATCCAAACCTAAATAGCGCTTTTTGAATGCGGAAGCTGATGCAAATAAAGCTGACGCCAAAAGTGTAATAACAAACCCAATTGCGTACTCGAATGCTTCATTCACCAAGAGCTGATAACAGCTCACAAAAAAAATCAGTATGACCGCAATAACATTAACTCGGTGAAACCAAGGATGCTTTACGGAGAACTTAGCGTAACCTTTTGATAACATTTAACTAATCCGCCAGACAACAATTAATATTTTTATTTATAATCAATGGTGATAGTAAGGCTTTATAGTATAAAGAGAAACGACTTTTTTGATTTTTTAGCTCAACATCACAGGTCATCTAGTGCTGCTTGACTTTAATATCTTGACACTTTTTCGTTCAACTAAGGTAGGTTCTAATTGCACGACTTGCGCTTCTGTTGATTTATCATCCAATTTTCGGACAAGCGTTTCCACGGCAGCTTGCCCAAGACGGTATTTAGGCTGGTGAATTGTGGTGAGTGATGGCGACATGAACTTCGCGATATGTATGTCATCGTAACCGATGATTGAAATCTGTTCCGGGACTTTAATATTGAGCTCATTTGCGGCGTTAATCACCCCCATCGCCATCATATCATTGGAAACGAAAATCGAGCTGGGTAAGGTGCCTCGCTGCGCCATTTTCATAAATGCTTGGTATCCGCCTTCACATTCGAAGTCCGATTCAATGATCCAGTTGGCATTAAATTCCAAGCCAGCTTCGTTCATCGCACGTTTGTAACCTTCGTATCGCATTTGTGCTTGGTGTTTAATCAAAGGGCCGGTGATACATCCTATTTCTGTGTGGCCGCAATCAATCAGGTATTTCGCCGCTAGGTAACCGCCACGAAGCGAGTTATCTTGAATTTTGTCGCTCGTAAACAGCATCGGCCCCCAATCCATCACCACGACAGGGATATCAGGATAACGCTCAAATACATCGATACGCTCCCCTTCTAGCGAGGAGCACATCAAGATCAAACCATCGACACGCTTTTGCAAAAGCGTATTAATGGATTGGCGCATGCGTTCATTATCACCTTCTGTGTTACATAGAATGAGACTATAGCCTTTGTGATAGCAACTGCGTTCGACGCCTTTTACGACTTCGCCAAAGAATGGGTTGGTTGAAGTTGTCACTAGCATACCAATGGTTTTGGTACGATTGACTTTGAGGCTACGCGCCAAAGCTGATGGCGCATAGTAGTTGAGTTCTTTTGCGGCATTATTGACGCGTTCGGAGATCTCTTCACTCACAAAACGCGTCTTGTTAATAACATGGCTCACTGTTGAAGTGGAAACCCCTGCCAGTTTTGCGATGTCTTTCATCGTCGCCATGTTATTACTCCTAATTGATGAGGCGTTTAAGCCCTATTGTGCTGCGAGAAACGCGTCCACCTCTTCGCGAGTTGGGATCGACGTCTGCGCGCCAAAGCGGGTCACAGAAATTGCAGCCGCCGCATGTGCAAACTTAATTGCTGATTCTAAAGGTAAATCCTCTAACAGGCCAGTGACGAATGCCCCATTAAACGTATCCCCTGCTGCGGTGGTATCAGTCGCGTCAACACGGAACCCCGGGATGAGCTCACCTCTACCATTTTGACTTAACCAAACACCCTTCGCACCGAGAGTGATCATGACAATTTCGATACCTTTGCTATGAAGCACATTCGCCGCTTCTTGCGCGCTGTCATTATCCGTTACCGTTACCCCCGTCAACACTTCAGCTTCGGTTTCATTTGGTGTAATGACATCAATACAAGCAAGCAGTTCGTCTGACAGTTCACGAGCAGGGGCAGGGTTTAAAATGACGTTAGTTTTTGCATCTTTCGCCACTCGCGCGGCTTTCTCAATGCCGCACATCGGCGTTTCCAATTGCATCAGCAGGTAATCCGCTTGGCGAATGCGATCTAAATCTGGCTCAATCGCTTCTGCTGTCAATTTGGCATTCGCTTCTGCTGAAATACAAATGCTGTTTTCACCACTATCCGACACTTGAATCATCGCAATGCCAGTTGGGCAGTTTGGTTGCATCTTCACACCAGTGATGTCGATGCCGTCCATATTGAAGTTTTCACGAATATTGATGCCGAACGAGTCATCGCCTACACAAGCAATAAAGCCAATATCAGCCTTGAGTCGAGCTGCAGCAACAGCTTGGTTGGCACCTTTGCCACCTGGGATAACTTGATAGTTGCGACCATGTAGCGTTTCGCCAGGGCGAGGGAAAGAAGGCACTTGAAGAACATGGTCAGCGTTTACACTACCTAACACCACTAACTTATTCATACGGTTATCCTCGGTTCTGAATGAACCCTTTTTTTGAAAAACTATTTTGGAAAATACATTAGATGACTTTAACTTCTCTTCCTAACGAAGGAGTCACGATAAAAAGTCAAAGGCATCTATACCCTGCATTTTTAAGTCTCTTTGGTATGTTTGCCCTCTCCTCCTAAACGACAGATATAAACGGAGGAGAGAGCAAAAATTAGGACGCTTTATTGAACGTCAAACTTATTTAGTCACTACTTTTAGTGGTACCGGAATGTATTCTTCTACTTTTTCACCTTTCAAGACTTTGTCAGCCGTTTCAACACCTAAAGCACCGATAAGATCTGGCTGCTGCGCGATGGTTGCTGCTAGTTTGCCACGGTTAACTGCCGCAATGCCGTCTTCCGTGCCATCAAAACCAACGATAACGACGTCTTTGCCAGATGCTTGAACTGCGCGAAGTGCACCTAGCGCCATTTCATCATTCTGTGCGAACACCGCTTGCACATCAGGGTTAGCCGCGAGTAGGTTTTCCATCACGTTTAGGCCTTTAGTACGGTCAAAGTCTGCTGGCTGGCTGGCAAGAAGATCCATATCGCTGCCCTTCACGGCATTCATGAAACCTTCACCACGCTCTCGCGCCGCCGATGTGCCCGCAATACCTTCAAGCTGAATTACTTTTGCTTTTTCGCCAACTTTTTCCATGATGTAGTGGCCTGCCATTTCACCACCGATCACGTTGTCGGACGCGATGTGGCTCACGACTTCACCACGGCTTGCGCCACGGTCTAGTGTCAATACAGGGATCTTAGAACGGTTCGCTATACGAATCGCATTAGACACAGCATCAGAATCCGTTGGGTTGATAAGAATTGCTTTTACGCCGCGAATACTTAAATCCTCGATGTTCGACAGTTCTTTGCTCGGGTCATTTTGCGAGTCCAGTACAATTAAGTCGTACCCCAATTCTTTCGCTTTAGCTTCCGCACCGTCTTTCATCGTTACGAAGAACGGGTTGTTTAGCGTCGAAACCACAATCGCCATCGTATCTTGAGCTTGTGCCGCTACTGATACAGTGGAAGAAAGAAGTGCAGCAGAGATAAGAGTTGCAAGTTTTTTCATCGTTCTAGTCCTTTGTGTAGGGTGAGCCAGCACACGCCCACTGGCTCGGTTTGTATTCAGGATTTAATGGTTATGGATTATTTGTTTTTGTTGTCTACCAGTACTGCGAGCAAGATAACCACTGCTTTGGCAATCATTTGGTAGTAAGAAGAAACATCAAGTAGGTTAAGAGCATTGTTCAAGAAACCGATGATCAGCGCACCAATCAAGGTACCCATGATACGGCCTTTACCGCCCATTAAGCTGGTACCGCCAAGAACAACCGCTGCGATAGCGTCTAGCTCGTAGCCCATCCCCGCTGTTGGCTGCGCCGAAGACAGACGAGAAGTCACGATGATGCCTGCAAGCGCTGCCAGCACACCGCAGATGGCGTACACACCAATCTTCACTCGGTCTACATTGATACCAGATAGACGAGTCGCTGATTCGTTGCCACCTAGTGCATAAACGTAGCGACCAAAGCGAGTGTGGTTAAGTAGATACCAAGCCGCAGCGAATACAACTACCATCAACCAAACAGGTACTGGAATACCTAGCGCGTAGCCGGTACCAAACCATGCAAACGCATCAGCTGTGTCAGTAAAACCTGTCGAGATTGGACGACCTTCGGTGTACACCATAGTCACACCGCGTAGTAACGTCATGGTAACCAGCGTAGCGATAAAGGCCTGTACTTTGCCCTTCGCAATGATGATGCCGCTAATTGCACCTAACGCTGCACCTGCGACTAAAGCAGTCGGAACCGCCACCAGCACCGGGACTTCAAGCGCAATCATGCTTGCCGCAAAGGCACCACATAGCGCCAGTACGGAACCAACACTCAAGTCGATGCCTGCGGTTAAAATAACCAGTGTCATACCTACCGCGATAATGGCATTCACTGAGGTTTGACGAAGAATGTTGAGAATGTTGTCGACCGTAAAGAAGTTCGGGTTCAAAAATGACACAACAACAATCAAAAAAATCAGTGCTATCAGTGATTTTTGCTCAATCAACCACTCTTTTGTGAACAACTTCTTGTTGCTAGCTTCGGTTGGTTTGCTCATGGTATTAGTACTCATGCTGCTTCCTCATTGATCTTTTTGCCTACGGCACAGGCGAGTAATTTTTCTTGATCGGCGTCTTTCGCATCGAATTCGCCGGTAATACGACCTTCATGCATAACCAGAATGCGGTCACTCATACCGAGCACTTCTGGCATCTCGGAAGACACCAAGATGATGCTCATGCCTTCGGCTTTGAACTTGTTGATGAGTTGATAAATTTCTTTTTTCGCACCGACATCGACGCCACGTGTTGGCTCATCGAGAATCAGAACTTTAGGTTTGGTCATTAACCCTTTCGCGATCGCCACTTTTTGCTGGTTACCGCCGGATAAGTTACCAATGATTTGGTCGCGCGTAGGGGTTTTGATATTAAATAGCTTGATAAAATCTTCCACGGCAATCACTTCATCGCTATGTTGGATTTGGAAGCCTTTAGTCAACTGATTGAGTGAACAAAGTGACATATTCTCCTTAACCGAGAGACCTAACACCAAGCCATCGCCTTTGCGGTCTTCAGAGATATAAGCGATGCCATTTGCTAAGCCATCTTGTGGGCTAACCGGGTTAATGGTTTTGTTATCGAGGTTGATAACACCATGCTCACTTGGCAACGCGCCGTAAATCACTTTCATCAGTTCGGTGCGGCCTGCCCCCATCAAACCAGAAATACCCAATATCTCACCGCGTTTCAGCGTGAAGCTCACATCGTGAACGCCAGAGCCAGTCAGGCCAATCACTTCAAGGCAAGTTTCGCCATGTCGCACATCAATACGTGGGTATTGCTCTTCTAACTTACGACCAACCATCATTTCGATCAGGCCGTCTTCATCAGTGTCTGCTACTTTGCATTCACCGATAAATTTACCGTCACGAAGCACGGTAATGTCGTCACAGATTTCAAAGATTTCTTTAAGACGGTGTGAGATATAAACAATGCCGCAGCCCTGCTCTCGAAGCTCGTTGATCACTTTAAATAGTGACTCCGTCTCGGTATCGGTCAGCGCGTCAGTTGGCTCATCCATAATGATGACTTTCGATTCAAACGAAAGCGCTTTCGCGATCTCCACCATTTGCTGTTCACCTAGGCTCAAATCACCAAGCAACGTTTTCGATGAGTGCTTTACGTTAAGGCGTTGAAGCAACTTGTCTGCTTCTTCATACATCTTGCCCCACTGAATACGCCCCATCGTGCCGGTAAATTCACGACCTAGATAGATGTTTTCAGCAATCGTTAGTTCAGGGATCAAGTTCAATTCTTGGTGAATGATGCTGATGCCCGCTTCCTGAGAGTCACGCGGCCCTTTAAACGCGGCAGGTTGGCCTTGATATTGGATGCTACCCGCATCCATGTGATAGATGCCAGTCAGCACCTTCATCAATGTTGACTTGCCTGCTCCATTTTCTCCCATGAGCGCCATGACACGGCCTGGGTAAACATTCAGGCTCGCTTTGTCCAGTGCTTTTACGCCCGGGAACGCTTTCTCAATGTCGCTCAGTTGTAGAATGGCTTGAGTCATAATCTGTCCTCAATATCTCTGGCTTAAAAAACCACGCCCGCTTGAAAGATAACGTTCGCGTATGGCGAGCATTCGCCAGTTCGAACGACAGCGCGGCTTTGTGCCGTGCGTGCTTTAAATGCTTCATGTGACACGTAGCTGATCTCGATAGATTTACCCGTTTCTTCGCTCTCTTTGCTCAGTTCGTTAAGCAATGCTTGATGCAAAACAGGGCTTACATCAGAAAACTCTTCCGCAATGATGACCCCTTCGATTTGCGACTCAGATAGAATCACGCGAACAGTATCAAGAAAACTTGGTACGCCATGCGTTAGCGCCAAATCAATTCGCTGTACATGCTCAGGGATTGGCAGGCCAGCGTCACATATCGTGATCTCATCGGTGTGGCCTAGCGTCGCCACCAAGTAAGAAATATCTGAGTTAATTAGGGTACTTTTTTTCATCTCATCGACCTTTCGGTTACACGTTCATACAACCATGAGCGCCTGTTTAAAGTGTTTTCGTTATTAACAGAAAACTCATCGAAACGTTTCGATGAAATAATAATTCGTTGTGGTAATTTGACCAGAGTGAGATCGATAAGGTGTGAGAATGATCCGTAATTAACGGGTCATCGAATAGTAAAAAGGTACATGAGTCACACTTTGCCATCGAAACGTTTCGATAGCTGGTTTAAGCGCCACTTGAAGTGAGACTTTTAAAGACAGTTGAAAAAGAGATACGTCCCATTACTGAGAAACACTCTAGTTAATGAGATGGAAACCTTACACATCGTCACAGTTCTTGGATGGTTGTCTGATTTTGGAGAACGCTCACCTTACAATCTGGTTACAATTTGCAAAACACATCATCCGTTCAGTACCTTATATGGTATGCGACGTTTGTAGGGACACAAACGGAAACTAAAAGCCATAATGAAGTTAAGCAATCGAGTCATCTTGCTTGTCGCGCCAGTGATCTTATTAAGCGCGCTGGTATCAAGTTATATTATTTACAGCATTCAAAAAGTAACGCTCATCAAGCGAGAAGACAGCTATATCCAATTGCAAATGGAAAAGCTCGCAGGGCAGTTCCGACAAGCCAACATATTCCTCAATAGTTATGCATACACATTAAGCAAAAGTGATGTATTGCAAGACTACTTGGTGAATCATAACAATCCGTATCGTGAGCGCGTGTTATTTAACCGACTCGATGAAACCGCAGATGTGTTAAGCCATGGCTATACAGGCGATGCAAGCATGGCGATTCTCGACGGGAAACAAAACCTTCTTTATTACACAGAAAATAAATACTACGAATCATCAGGTGTAGTCGACCCTAAGGTATTGGATTACATCTCGCGAAGCTTTAGTACGAGAGAAGCGTTTAACCATACTGGCTTTATTTACAATTCCAGCGGGCAAAGTATTCTTCTGCAATACGAACTCATCGACAAACGAACAGGGACACAACCTCTAAGTTTTGATCCGCAAAATGTCTTTTTCGTGGTGGTATCGGTATCGCTCGAAGCCTTCAATGAGATCAAGCACGAAATCGAGTTCGACACGCATAGCGTGATAACTTTTGCCGACAAGCCTATTTATCTCGATATTCCTCTCGCTCAGACGATTGAACTATTGCCACACTTTTATGCGGTACTCTCCCCCGCTGAATATTTGATGTGGAATAAAGTCGATAAAGTGTGGCTAGAACTGGCCCTTTCCTTTGGTGTGGCAGCGTTTTGCACCATCACCTTAATTGTTTTGGTTTTGTATCGTTATGTATTACACCCCGTTTCTCGCCTCGATAAACAGCTACAAGAGCTGGAAACAAATCAACGCGGCAACATTGAAAAGCTAGAAACAAACGATGAAATAGGACGCTTATCCTCACGCTTTTTTGATATGTATGAAGAGCTCAACGTCATATATAAGAAGACAAAACGCCTGGCTGAAACGGATCACCTAACGCAACTCGCTAATCGCCATCGTTTCCATGAACTTGCAACTCGTGAACTCGTCTCCCCTTCGCAGCATTTGTGGGTCATTTATGTCGATCTCGATAACTTTAAGTACGTTAATGACAAATACGGGCATGAATTGGGAGACAACTTATTAAAGGTGTTTTCATCACACATCAAAAATGTCTGTCAAAAATTCTCGCACGACTACGATAGTCCCTGTTTTGCAGCAAGATTGTCTGGTGACGAATTTGCTATTTTATTGAGCTCAAATCAGGATGCACAACGCCTACCCGACTTGCTGGCCTCAGAGTTGCTAAAACCGATTAGCAATCTCAGTCCATCTTGGAGTAATTCATTCCCCGTGACTGCAAGCGTAGGTATCGCTCAGTACCCTCAAGACGGTACAGACGTCGCGAAATTACTCTCCAGTGCCGATGCGGCAATGTATCAAGCCAAACGAGCCGGGAAAAACCAGTACGCTTATTACTCAGCAGCTCTCAATGTTGAGTCTCAAAGACGCAGTCAGCTTGAGCGAGCGCTCAGAAAAAGCAACGTAGAAGAAGAGTTCCATCTCGTTTTTCAACCCTATATGAATAATCGGGACAACGAGATTGAAGGACTAGAGGTATTATTGCGCTGGGAAGCGGAAGGCATTGGTCCCGTACCTCCAAAAGAGTTTATCCCAATCGCGGAACAGGCGGGCTTATTTGATAAAATTGATCGCTGGGTTTTCGCCAACGCTACAGCGGAATATCACCAATTAAGAAATATTTTTGGTAAAGACATTGTCCTTTCGATCAACCTCTCTTCAGCAGAACTTAACTCCATCGAAATGGCGAATTATATTCACGACCAAGCAAGCAAAAACGGCGTGAAGCCAGAATGTATTGAGTTAGAAATAACAGAAACCTTTGCCGCAGAACAACAAGGTACAGCGTTACTTGATGAGCTGTCGAAGCGTGGCTATCGTCTCGCCATTGATGACTTTGGCTCTGGCTATACATCGCTGACTCAACTTGTTCAATATCCAGTTCAAAAGATCAAGTTTGACCGAGAGTTCCTCGTTACATTGATGAAAACCAACAACGGTCATGTGATCAAACCCATCATCGATCTATGCCACGCTCAAAATAAAACGGTCACCGCAGAAGGTATTGAGCACAATGTGATGCATGAATGGTTATCGTCCTACCGCTGTGACTATATGCAAGGCTATTTATTTGGTAAGCCAATGAGTAAGGAACAACTGAATTTGTGGTGGCAATCCGCAAATGACGATAGCCGCTTCGATGGTTCCATAGTTGGTTCAATTACTGTTCAAGGGACATCTTATTAAAGATTAAGTACAGAAGCCATGTATGTGGCTGCTGTACTTATATAATATAGAAACAAGACTTTACCCCTAGTTTCAATAATATAAGCAACCACATAAGTTCGTACGTTAATTTTTGGCATTATTATTTTTCGATGAAAGCTCTCAGTTATTTAAATATTTAATCAAAACGATAGAATTACTTTTTGGTAAGTTTAGTTCAGACTTTTATGTATTTAATTGAAAACATAAGGAAATAAGTAAAAGCTGACAAAACTTACTTTTGTACTGCTAATCACCGGCTTAGATGATTCGTGTAGAAGCTCATTTGTCGGCTCCACTTAGACTTATCACTTGTGAACAGGAAATGCCCTTCTTCTCGGTATTTCTCTACCTTTCTTATCCATCTTGTTGTTTACCCACTCACTTAAAATGCACTAACACACATAACGAGTTGACGTTACGATTTGTTACGAGTCAAATCACAAATCTAAACGCAGGCTGAATAGACGCACAAAAGACAAACACATTGAAATAAAAAGAGTTTCTAATCTAGAAAAAATAAAACGTCGTTTTTATAAATTCGCCATCTCACAAATATCCTTAAACACAGTTTTATTAATTACGCATATCAGATATTATTTATGCCGAAGTTTATCGAAACAATCGATTAACTTCATAATTTATTTGAGTTTCAAACAGTTAGTTTTTAACTTGAAAACTTATCGTTAACCCAATATTAAGTACCTAAGCGTACAATAAGAAACATTGGGAATAGAATTATATTGATGTGCATGTTGTTTTAACGAATGCATGAAGCAATCGGTAAATTTGTAACACCATAGAGTTTTATTTAGCCAAGATGAAAAAGTTAATTTTATTATTTATATGGACATTTCTGTCTGCCTCTCCTTTTGCCTTTGCAAAACAAGCAGATAACGAAGTCAAAAGTCACATACCACAGAATCAAATTGAACAAGTGTTCAAACAAGCAAAGTTAGATGGCGTAGTAGACTTTAAATTGTTTCGTGACGCTTATATCGCGTACAAAAAAACACCAGATAGAAAGAAATCAGTACTAACCATCATCGACTATAGTAAACCATCGACTGAAAAACGCTTTTATGTGGTTGATTTAGATAAAAAGAAGCTTATCTACAATACTTATGTTTCTCACGGTGTGAACAGTGGAAAGAAAACAGCGACGCAGTTTTCAAATGTGGTGAACTCGCGTAAAACATCGCTGGGTACGTTTTTGACTGACACCACCTACTACGGATCAAATGGTTATTCACTTCGATTAGATGGTCTAAGCTCAGGGTTGAACGATAAAGCTCGCGAGCGTTATATCGTGGTGCACGGTGCCGACTATGCTAACCCTTCTTTTATCAAGAAGAATGGTTACCTTGGGCGCAGTTGGGGTTGCCCTGCACTGCCAAAGAAGTTGTCTCGTGAGATCATTGACACCATAAAAGGCGGCAGTGTTATTTATGCAAGCGCATAACACGGTGCAAATTATGTGGGGAAGAATGCTCTATTTCTTCCCCAACAAATAATCGGATTGGCTCAAGCTTCCTTTTATCAAGATTCTCTTTACCTGTTTATCCAGTTTTCGCTTGCTTCAACGCTAAAATTATTTAGGTATTAGCTTATACCTAGATAACATCAGAAAACTCTGTTCATCCCTCTTCCATCTCGTTAGTATACGCTGAGTTGGTCAAACACCGATTTTCATTGTTATCATAGTGTCACTAAGATTCCGTAGTCATAGTGATAGTCTATGACGTTATATGTTTAGGGTTACTTCTTGCGTTATCTACACCGTATATTATTGATGCTTTCATTGTCCCTATTTTCAGGGTTCATCGTTGTCTCATATGCGCATACGTATCACCACACTAAACATTACACCTCTGAACGCTTGCTTAAACTTGCGCAACAAGACGATTTTGAACTAGCACACAGCGAATTCCATACATTTGCCTCTCCAAGTTCTTGGGGCTCAGAAGGTTATTATCTGCACATAAAGCGCGAGTTGTTAGCGCTGGTTTCCTGCCGCCGAACATCCGCCACTGATGGTGTTTTATCATCAGATTTTACTCCTGATTATTTTTTACTTGTTGCTTTCTCTTCCCCACCACTATTGGAATTGGCAAAACAAGCATCTCGCTTACCTCTTGATGGTTATGGCGGGCTGATGAGTAAACGCTCTCTCTATCGACTCTCAGGAAGAAAAGAAGCCAATTTAATGTACGTCTTTACTCATGGTCGCAACGCCTTCCCTGTTGTTTAACTTTTTATGACATACAGAGAACACGGAAATGTAACGATGAGAACCAATACGCTCATTGTTACTAGAACCAATTTGAGGTCCATATAATGACAAAATTCGCTACGACTATCGCACTAGCATTACTATTTGCAACGAGCTCTGCCTTCGCTAACACGGAAGCAAAGCCAGAAGAAATGAGCAATGAGACTCTGCTAGAATGTGCCAATGTTTCTAATGCACGTATTGCGGTTCCTGAACACAGAGCGATGTTCAGACACTACCTAATGTCTGAAAGAAACTATAGTTTCAGCCAGTTATCTTCTGCTGAGCTTGAATTTAAAGCAGCAGATAAGAATGAATCCGAAGTAGAAAATATCTACAAGTCTCAGTGTAAAGAGGTTGGCGAGTACCTATATAGCATTGGCTATTAAACTCGAAACCCTAACGACACTCATAAAGAAAGGCGCATACATTGCGCCTTTCTTTTTACTGATAAAAACCAGCCGATTAGATGTCTAATCTGTATACAAGCTTAAAAGTGCAAATCAAAGTAAACTTACTGAGAAAACTCTGACACATCCTTGGATTTACAGAACGCTCGACGTGCTTTAACAAACAAGAAACTAAGCACCCCAATCACAAGAGTAATTATTGGGGCAGCCATTAATAGCATTGTGATCGCTTTGCTCATATTCTCTGGTAGCAAAGGAAGCAATAAACCAAAACCGCATAATATCATCGTCCATAAAATCGCACTCAGCCACGCAAAGTAATGGAATTTACTAATACGTTTCACTCGCAACCCCATCATTAATGGCAATAGGGAACGAACAACCGGAATAAACCGCGCACAAAAAAGCGCAATCAATCCATGTTTACTGAGTAATACGTCGACCTGTTCCAAACGCTTTTGAGGAACCGCGCTCACCCAGCCTTGGACCTTAGGTAAGCGATTTAGCCACTTGCCTTGTAAGTAAGCCGCCCAACTTCCCAATCCCGCACTAACAGCTATCACCAACATAATCATAATGGGATCAAGGACGCCAACCGCCGCCAGCGTACCGGATAATACGACGACACTGTCGCATGGGAATGGCGCAGCAGGAATAAAACCACTTTCCAAAAAGATAAGCGCAGCAACAACAAAATAAACCAATCCTGCACCGCCTGGCGCCATTAACGCCGTGAAATCTTGATGCCAAAATGCACTCAAGACCTGAATTATCGAATCAAACATAAACCGCTCCTAAGCATAACTAACCAAAAATTGTAAAAACATGGAATGTGTTAGCGAGCATGTATAAAGCGGTATATAAGATTCGATTCTTTCCTCGCACCGATTCTGTATTTAGAATGAGTAAAAATACTTTCAACACAACGACCTAAAGCTTCATTGCCGATGCGTTTTAGCAGCCCCATCGAGTGAAATGCCGAACGATGTGTCCACCAAACTACAGCAAGCGTTTCAAACCATTCGAGTTCTACACCGTCGTTCGAGCTCGTTTCCTTAGAATGGCTAACCCTCAATATATTCCGGCTGTTTAAACTCGGATAGTCTTGTTGTATTGGAGAGGCAGGGTGTTCTGAAAAGTGCTTCGACTTAGCGTCAACAGCAATATTCTGGTTATGAAAGGAAAGAAAATTTGGGTATGAGTGCGCCAGACTCATGCTCGGAGCCAACAAGCAGAAAAGTAGTCCGAGTAAAGCAATCAGAGTCGTACGCACAAAGGTAACCAAAACCAAAATAATAAGTTCTTTTAACCCTGTGCGTAACGATTGGCAATTAGTATTCTTAATCGTTAAGAATACTAATTATTTTTCACCGTAAGGGTAGTTTTCAAACATTTTCGCAATTTCTTCTTCAATCAGAGACTCTCTTTTCTCAGAGCTCATAGACTCAGATAGTTTCCTACTTGAAACACCTTTCCACACAACCTGATTAGCCTTTGCATCAACAAGCTCTACCACCAGTTTGCCATACTTACGTTCTTTGTATCGTTCCGGGCTTGAAGTGATCACGCCAAAGCTATTCCAACCATAACCGAAACTCACCGAAGACCCAGAAGAGACAAGCTCGGACTCTTCGACGATATCATGATGAACGTAAAGGTCCCCACCACTATTCACTTTAATTAGGCCCTTGTCTTCAAGCTGTTCAGCCAATCCTTGTTCAATACGTCGCCCATCAATACTCGTAGGGGTTTCTGCTTGGGCACCGAAATCAAACGTTCTGTAAGCTGAAAAATCGGCTTGCTTATCAACATCCGTTGTTACGGTTGTACAAGCCGATACGAGCATCATCACCGCCCCTAATATCAAACCTTTCCACATGTTAAATCTCCTTTGGTTAAGCTGACTGTTTCAGCGGAATTACGCTAGTGCTATACATACGCTTCAGCAGTAAAAAGTAATCATTTCAATATCTAGTCTTGACCATGAAACCTGACTGTTCAATAAACGCGATTAACCTTTACACTGACAATCTTGAATATCATCAATGCCTAAACGCTAGTAGACAGTGTGTTTGCCCCTAATTAGCAGCCATCGATTTTAGAAGCGGAATCGCTGACCCTCCTGAAAATCAGAGACAATGAACACTTTAACACCAAGACGCTACTTTTTTAGGCACATGACAAACAATTGATGAGAAAAGACTTTTCTTTTTCGTTCAGTGTGGCATATTAGCTGAGTCCTATCGATGCGCGGGCATCGTATAATGGCTATTACCTCAGCCTTCCAAGCTGATGATGCGGGTTCGATTCCCGCTGCCCGCTCCAATCTCTTTTATCTCAATCTACTCAAAAAAATCCGATGGCGGAGCAAATAGACAGCGCCAACGTTGTTTCCACGTTAAATTTGGTCGTGTTACGCCATAAAACATATCTTTCCATTCTGCAAACGTCACTCGAATGGGATTAAAACTGTTTACAGGTTTAGAAATTCCATACCTAACGGTTTCCACTTCTGGTTCAAACGTTCCAAACATCCGATCCCAGATAATCAACACTCCCGCGTAATTTTTGTCGATGTACTGACGGTTTATACCATGATGAACACGATGATGAGATGGCGTGTTAAATACCCACTCTAGCGGTCCAAGCGAGCGAATTGATTGAGTATGAACAAAAAACTGTAAGCCCAGATTAAACAGCACAACGAAGACGACCCACTTAGGATCAAAGCCAATAATCACCAAAGGCAACCAGAAAATCCACATTCCCGCTAACGGATACATCAAGCTTTGACGAAACGCGGTGCTGAAATTCATTCTCTCCGAGCTGTGATGGACCACGTGCGCAGCCCACATCCAACGAATACGGTGGCTAGCCCGATGAAACCAGTAATAGAAAAAGTCTTGCAGAACGACAAGTAACAAAAACGCTGAAACGCTCATTTCGATATCAAACAATCGCCAATCAAACCACCACAAATATAACTGAGCAATCAGTAAACCCGTGAGTATGTCTGTCGCTTGGTGTAAGCCCGCAAGCACAAAATTACACACAACTTCCGGAATATAATACGTCGCGCTTTCAGGCAAATGTCCCCTTCGTTGTCCAAACCAGTACTCTGCAACCATACATAAAAAGAAAACAGGCGCCAAAATCATCAGAAGTAATTCAGGCCGTTCCATCAACTGTGTCCAATCCATTGTGTTTCTACCATTTTGCATAATGATCTTCAGTAAGACCTATGACTTCTTCTAACTGATGTTTGATGCCATTCCCATCAACGATGTAGCCAGAGAAATAGCCGATATATTGACGAAAATTGCTTTTGAGAAACCAAAAGTTCTTCTTTTCTAAACGCAGATTTAAAGGCGTGAATACTAGGTCAATCCGTTTATCTTCCGACGTGATATGCCATCTTTGTCCTTCATCATTTCGTGAAAATTGAAACTGAACAGGCTGTAAAAAATGCCGTTCACCATTAATCCAGAATACATTTTCACAGTAGCCCGTTTCATTGACACCCGCAGCTAAGTTCAGCCCCAACCGTCTGCCGCTTTCAAAGCAATTAATACTCGCCCACCGCCAGCTTGTCTCCCGTCGCATGTACCCCGCGGAAAAGTCGTAACCAGCAGCCACTTCTGAGAGATCTTGTTCCTTTCCTAATATGAATAAATTGCCATCTACCGTTAACGCATTGTGCTTCTGCGTATAAGTCCAACCCGCATAACCGGTTGGTGTACATAACATTAATGGCAAACTCATACTTTCTGGACGTAAGTAGAGATCAGCATTGACAGATTTCGTCACAAAGTGGACGTGCCAAATACCATTCTGAATAGAAAACTGAATACTTTTGTCAGCAAGATGGGCATGACTAGACCAACTGGAAGGCTGAGTTTGATAATCAATATTAAAAGGCTTTAACCACTGCTGCTCCACTAACTCATTATTTTGAATATCAAACAGATAGCAAAAACCAGATGCTAAATACCTAATATCCGCAATCGCAACCCCAATCACGTAGTTAGGTGTGACCAAATTAACGAACTGAAACTGCTTATAGTCACAGTAACGGCGCCACTTAGACGCTGGCTTATCCATCTCATCAAGGTAGGTAAACTTATCTAACTGTAAAGATGTGGGAATCCCATCAAGATGGCCAAACACTGGTAGACCGTTTTGCTGAATAAACGAGTCCAGAGTCTTAAGCTCATGCATATTTTTATCTTTTTCGAGTCAACACGCTCAGATGTTAACACCACGTTAACAAAAACAGTTTGCGTGACAGCACAACAATATCGACTAATTTGGCTTCTGCTCGCTATATGTGAAACCGATCACTCAACTACCCACTCATGTCACTCACTTAATCTTCCTCATCAATACGAACAGAAGGTGGAAATTGATCGTTCTCATCCGCAGGAAAGACCATTATCGCCATTGAGAATTGGTCAAAATCACTATTTAATGGGAATAAATTCATATAAAATGATTGCTTATTCATATCAAGGAAGAGATCTATGTCACACATACACGATACTATTGTTGCGTTGCAACACAGTAGCCCGGCTCAAAAAGAGTTTTACCAAGCCGTAGAAGAAGTATTAACTTCTCTCGCTCCAGTCATAGAAAGCAATAATAAATATAAAGAACAAGCGATTATCCAAAGAATCGTAGAACCAGAACGTCAAATCATGTTTCGAGTTCCTTGGGTCGATGACGCAGGGAATGTGCAAGTAAACAAAGGCTACCGCGTCGAGTTTAACTCCGCGTTAGGTCCATACAAAGGCGGACTGAGGTTCCATCATTCAGTGAACGCGAGCATCATAAAGTTCCTCGGCTTTGAACAGATTTTTAAAAACGCGCTTACTGGCCTTCCAATTGGTGGCGGAAAAGGCGGTTCAAATTTCGATCCTAAAGGAAAATCTGACGGTGAAATCATGCGATTTTGCCAATCATTTATGAACGAGTTATACCGCCACATTGGTCCTGTTACCGATGTTCCTGCTGGCGATATCGGCGTCGGTGCGCGTGAAATTGGTTATATGTTTGGTCAATATAAGCGATTGACGGGCCGCTACGAAGGGGTACTTACAGGCAAGAGCCTTCTTTGGGGGGGCTCACTTGTTAGGAAAGAAGCAACGGGATATGGAACCGTATATTTTGCGGAGTGCATGCTCAATGACCGTAATGATTCACTCAAAGGCAAAACTTGCCTCGTTTCTGGCGCAGGTAACGTCGCTATCTATGCAATTGAAAAGCTATACCACATGGGAGCAACCCCAGTAACATGCAGCGATTCTAGAGGCACGATCTATCATGAGCACGGTATTGACCTGCAGCTCCTCAAGCAACTTAAAGAAGTGAAAAGAGCAAGTTTAGAAGAGTATTTAGACACTTACCCTGAAGCAGAGTATACGCCGTTGGGTGACTATCCTAATGAAGGGCATGCTGTATGGCGATATCAAGCTGACGCCGCATTCCCTTGCGCGACCCAAAATGAACTAACGTCAAACGATGCTCTTGCTCTTATCGATAATGGGTGTGTTTTGATTAGTGAAGGCGCAAACATGCCAACCACTCGTGATGCGGCCAATATCATCGTGGATTCCGAAATGGCTTATGGGCCAGCGAAAGCAGCCAATGCAGGCGGCGTTGCAACCAGTCAGCTTGAAATGGCACAAAATGCCAGCATGCAAAACTGGACCTTTGAGCAAGTCGATAGCCAGTTACAGACAATCATGAAAAACATCTTTATTAATGCAAACGAAACCAGTCGAGAGTTTGGTCAACCTGGTAATTTAGTTTTAGGCGCAAACATTGCCGGCTTTAGAAGAGTCGCTGATGCGATGATCGAGCAAGGCATCGTTTAGTTCACAATAGCCAGCAGCCGGACTGCTGGCTTAACACTATTCGGTGATACACTGCGCTTTAACACAGAGTTTCATTTAATCCGCAATAAGCGTCGTCACTTCAGTTTTAACCGAATTGGCGATAAAACAATTCTCATGAGCCATGTGGTGCATTTTTTCTAATTGAGATCGTGTCGGTTGTTCATCACCAGCAAATGTTATCTTAGGGTTTAGTGTTACCTTAGACACCCATTCTTTTCCATTTTCACCTTTTGTCAGCTCTCCTACTGCTTCATCTAGGTAGCGATCCACAACGTAACGTCGTTTCGCCGCAATAGAGAGAAAAACAAGCATGTGACAACTGGAAAGTGCCGCAACAAATGCTTCTTCCGGATCAACGTTTTCTTCTACAGATAATGGCAACGGCACTACGTGTGGAGATGGTGACGCAGGGACTTGCAACCCGCCATCAAACTTCCAAATGTGCGCCCGACTATACTGGTTATCACTGAACACTTCGTCAGCTTCGCGATGCCATTCGATTAAAGCGGAATGCTTACTCATTCTAACTCCCTGATTTTCTCATTGACGAATCAACACATCCATTCACGTCATAGTAAACCATAACGAAACAAGGTAAGGAACGTATGAACTCAGAGACGTTACAAAATTTGTTGAGGATCGACGTTTTTTTTCTGTATGTCATCCAGAAGTCGATTAGCCTGATGGATGTTAACTTGTAATCGGTTGATTAGCATCTGTAACCGCTCAATTTCAGGAGTTTGCTTCGCTTTGAGCGCGTTTTCTAGCGCCTCCGTTTGTCCAGCTAAAATCGGCAAACCAAGGTTCAATGCCATACCTTTTGTTTTATGCAACGTGTCTTCTAGAGACGCGAAATCTTCAGCCATAAAATAATCAATAAGTTCATCAACCGATGATTCAAAATCGACAATAATACTTTTTAGTAGCTCATCTATCGCTTCCGGCGCTTCTTGCAAAGAAATGAGCATCTCTGAACTGGATAACTCTTCTTCTGTCAGCCGTAACTTCTCTATTGGCTTGCGCTGCAACTGGAGAACGTTGTTGTCATTCGTTAATGGTAAATTCTCTTTTGGTTCGAGCCTCGCAGCAAACTGTTTAAGAGCGTCCGAAAAGCTCTCTTGCTGTAGCGGTTTTGTAAGCACATGATCCGCTCCGGCTTCAATAAAGCTATCATGCGCCTCACGAAATACATCTGCCGTATACGCAAAGAGTAATGTTTTGATACCTAACTCTTGTCGAATCACACGCGTCGCTTCAACACCATTCATCTCAGGCATGTGATTGTCCATCAAAATCAGGTCATATTCGTTATCTCTCGCCTTTTTAACCGCCACCAATCCGTTTTCAGCAACATCCACTTCATGTCCCAACTTTTCGCAAAACCCTTTCGCCACAATGGCGTTCACTCGGTTATCTTCAGCAAGCAATATCTGCAAATTGTGTGTTTTCTTGCGCGTTTTTGGTGGCTCTTGTGCCTTTGGAAGTTCGCATTCAACCCAAGGAATGGGCAGTTCGACGATGAATTGACTTCCGACGCCCTCCACACTTTTCAATGTAATCTTGCCATCCATCAAGCCAGTTAATTTTTTAACTATTGCCAAACCAAGCCCTGTGCCTCCAAATTTTCGGGTAGTTGAAGAATCGGCTTGCTCAAACGAATTGAAAACATGTTCTTGCTTGTCTAGCGCAATACCAATACCAGTATCGCTCACAATCATCACCAAGCACTGATTTACCTTATCAAGTTCCGTTCTGATTAACACATGCCCTTCACTGGTAAACTTCACCGCGTTGCCAGCAAGATTAAACAAAATCTGTCGTAAACGTGCGCAGTCTCCGGTAAATTCAATGTATTCAGGCACTTCATTTTCCACGATCAATTCGATATTTTTTTCATCGATGAGCGGTTTTATTGCGCTACACACAGGAGAAATGACTTGGTCTAAATTGAACTTAGCCTGCTCAAATTCCAGTTTGTTTTCTTCAACTTTAGAGAAATCCAAAATATCGTTAAGAATCGTCATCAAGTGTTGGCCAGAATCAAGAATGACTTTCACGTACTCTTTAGTCGTCGGCTCTTTGGTTTCCTCTGCAATCATTTGAGAAAGGCCTAATACACCATTCATCGGCGTTCTTAATTCGTGACTCATTGCGGCGAGAAAACTTGATTTGGCTTTTGCTGCTCGCTCGGCTTTATTTCGAGCCTCCTCGATTTCGAGGTTCAATTGTTTCAAGTTGTACATTCGATATTGCGACTGATACAAAAATGCACTGACTAACAACATCACGGCAATAAAAACAAACAACCAAGTGAAACGCGCTTCACTTTGGGCAATATTGAGTAGCCGATGCTCCGCATCCTCGATAAAAACAAAGTATCCATGATCAAGCAGTTCATTCGTGAGTAGTTCTATCCTTTTATCGCTCGCTTGAAGCCGATCTAAGAAATTGGCTTCACTTTCACTCTCAACTACGTTTTGTGTCAAAAGCAGTTGGTTGAGAAACTCAAAATAGTGATGCCCACTCAACGTCTTTCCGGTATCGGTAGAAATATCTTGCTGATATAAGTTGAATAGCATTAATAACGCGTATTGATTCTCTACCTGAACGCCAATCAACATATCGAGCTTCAGCGTTGTATCAAGCACACGGTTTTTGAATAGATTGAGCGTATCCTCAACTTTTTTATGATTGGGCGTCACAGGGAACCAAACTGACTCCCTTGATGAATTTAGCAATTTCTCTGCAGCGACTTCTATATCCACTAAAGATGTCGTCAGTTCATAGTTCTTCCTATCTTCAACCGCATATCGATTCACGATAACATCGCGCTCTTCAATCAACTTGTGCCCAATATCCGTCAACTCCGCGTGGAATTCTTGTGCACTTTTTGAATTCACATGTGACATGTACGCCAATACACAACACGTCAGCATGGCAATAAAAAAGCAGAGATTAACCAGTTTGAATTTACTCATTTTCCAACACCTCTAAAATCACGGGTCTGGGTGCTGTCAAGGACTGTAAGAACGCTTCAATATCAGCGACACTTTCATCGCTCATCGTAATACCGAGTTGCGTTTTCGCCATAATCTGTATCGCCTCGGATAACTGGTCAACTCGCCCGTTATGAAAATAAGGGCTCGTTAGGGCGACATTACGTAAACTGGCGACTCTAAAATAGAATTGTTCTTCACTTTCCGTCGTAATCAGGTGTCGTCCCGAGTCCTCTACTACTGGCTTATCTTTGAAATAGGCGAACCTTTGTATCATCGCTCCGCCAATATTTTTGCCCTGATGACACTGTACGCAACCTGAAGACTGAAATGTTTTCCACCCCCTAATTTGCTGCTCACTGAGGACATGGGTGTAACCCAGTAAGTAGGCATCGAATGGTGCACCTGGAGTTTGGAGCCCTTCGACAAACTCCACAATAGCGGACTTGATATTATGAATATTAATCGGTAGCTCACCATCACGGCTAAATAGCGCTTGATAACGTTCGCTTCCTTTCACGTACTGCTCTATTGTTTGCCAGTTTGAGTCCATTTCTATTGGATTGTGGATTGGCCCATCAATCTGAGCCATCAAGGTGTTTTCGGTACCATCCCATAAAAAACGATAATTTAACGCCGCATTAAACACTGTGATGGAATTTCGAGTTCCATCACCTTTCACTCCTGTAGAAACTGGTGTATTTTCAGCGCCATTGGTTTGCAAGTTGTGGCACGTCGCACAACTGACGCTACCGTTTGAAGATAGCTGAGGATCACGAAAGAGATGCCAGCCAATTCTCGCCAGCTTAATATCTACGACAGGGTCACCTTCTATCGGCTGAACTAACGAAATATCACCTAGCACCTTAGCATTTCTTGCGATTGTTGCTTGGCTCAAAATGAGTGCCACAACAACTAATGTGATTATGCTGAATTGCCTCATCAACTGCATACCTTACACTTGCCATTAGTATGAAGTTAGTTGCATTTTTAGGTTTTTTCCATTAATGGAAAACGGTTACCAGAGCTGCACGTGGAGGGACTTTTATTTAAAGCTCAGATAAGGAGCAAATGACGAAGGCGAGTAACGAAGAATTGACTCGCTTCGTGGAGTTATGTGTGCATATTGAATTCTAGATTTAGCTTATAGAAGCCAGCAACCTTTGAACCCAAGTAATCTCACCATAGGAGATGAGATCGAAGATAGTAAAGAAAATGGCACAGATAATGGCCAGTTTGACCAAGCGTTGAACAATAAACATCATAATTACCCATCATTTTTTCGCAGTTTACTATTACAAAAGAAGTTTAGATACAGAAGAAAAGCACTAATTACACTAATAGACTGTTTTATAAAAAGATTTATACCTTTACTAGCTGCACGATTAAACCGTAATTTGAATGCGCGGTACGTTATTGAGCATTTTAATTGCAAACACGAAAATCTAGTAATTAGAGCAAACGTTTCACTTACCATATCAGCTCAGCAAATCCTTCATTTTATCTCTATAATTTGAATCTATATCAACAATTTCTGTTAGAACATGTCGTACACTTTCAGTGAATTAACATCTATAACTATTTTTTAATGAAAACACTTCGCTTGTTTAACTTGAATCTTCGCTATAAAACCGCCTTATATTTTTCATTAGGACTGCTGGGCATGGTCATCAGCTTCCTTTTTATTAGCCGTTATTTTTTCCTGTATAGCTTAGATGAGCTCGAAGACATGGAAATTAACCATGCGAATCAGCAAGCACTCGCTGTCATCGACATGATGGTGAGCCAGCAAGAAAGCGCCTCATACGATTGGGCGTACTGGGACGAAACGTACGATCTGTTTGTTGATCGTGATATTGCGAAATATACCGAGCGAAACCTTTACACAGAGAGCATTGATGCGTTAAACCTCGATATGATGGCGTTTATCACGACTAATGGGCAAACTCTGCTCTCCTTGACTCGTGAGGATAACCCCGATACTTCTTCAGAACTCACCGCTAAAATGGCGAATCAACCTATTCTTCAAGATTACATCAAGTCCATGAATCACAAGCTTGATATCCATAGAGAGAGCATCTCAGGGTTGTTTAAAATCAACGATACTATTTGGGGGCTTAGCCTCAGCCCAGTTAGAAACAGTGAAGGCGACCGCCCTTCTAACGGATGGATGCTTTGGGGAAGAAACCTATCTTTGCGCTTTCCTGGAGACTTTAAATCCATTTTAACTGCGGAAAACTCATTAGAGACGCAGATGGTAAGCGAATCAGACAGTAGTCAGATGCGGGATATAGAGAAGACCTCGCGGTCAATCACAAAATGGGCCTCACTCTCTGATTTATCTGGTGAACCGATCGCATGGCTAAAAACGAAAACACAGCGAGAGCATTATGCGAAAGGTAATACGCTATTCATGTATCTGTTTGCAACGGTTGGCGTTGTGGCATCAATCATCGCTGCCGGCACCTACATCACGTTTAAAAATAAGGTCGCCACTCGCTTTAATCATTTTGCAGAAGGGATAAGCGAAATCGCCTCTCAATACCAACTTGAAGGGTTGCACTCTGTAAAAGTAGATGAATTAGAGTTAGCGACAAAACTGGTACAAAAGCTCTCTGAAAATACATCGTTAACCCAACTGCAATTGAAAGACTCGATGGAAAAGTTTGGTGCTCTGTACCATAGCTCCTCACTAGGCATGCTAATTGTTATCGATCGTAAAATTGTCGATGTCAACCAACGAGCGTTAGATCTGTTGAGCTACAGCAAATCGCAATTGATAGATCGTCCTCTAGACACCTTGTGCCCATCGGAGGACGATGAATGTCGAGTTGACGCCATGTTCAGAGAGCTGAAAAACGGTAAAACACAATTCGAAGCGCAAGTGCTCGATAGCAATACCGAAGAAATCGACTGTTTGATAGAAGCCACGCTCATTCAACATCATGGTCAGAGTGCACTGATGTTGTTGCTTCAGGATATGAGAGAGACAAAACAGCAAGCAGAAATGATCCAAAAACTCACCGACTTTGATCCGGTATCCGGTTTCTGTAATCGTCCTGTCATTCTCAATGCACTGCACGAGCTCGTAGAGACACGGCCAAACCATTTTTCGTTTGTGTACATTAACAGTAAAACTCTCAAGCAAATTGCAGGGGTATACGGTCACCTCATTTTTGATGAAGTGATTCAATACATCGCATCCGCAATACGCGAGCAATTAGGGGCATTCCAAATAGGCCGAATTAGTGAGCATGAATTTATCGTTTTGATTCCAGATATCGAGCACCACCAAAAAGCGATAGATGCTACCAATCGATTACTGAATCATTTGTCACATAAGGTCCAGCTCTCTGGGATCATGATGTCATTAGACAGTAAAGCGGTGATGATGGACCTAAACATTACTCACCAATCTGTCGAGCATTTGCTGCTTGCAGCACGTTTCTCATCGCAATCCGCTAAGGGTCGTCACTCTCACGAAGTATTAGTCATTGATGAAGAACTATCAGAGCAAGCGGAAACGTCTATGGTGATCAATCGCGATTTAGAAAATGCCATTAGACAAGATGCGATTAAACCTTTTTTCCAGCCTATCGTGGATGCTAAAACCACTGAAGTCATTAGCTTCGAAGCACTTGCTCGTTGGCAACATCCAACATTAGGGATGATTTCACCAGAAGTATTTATTCCGATGGCAGAACAAGGAAAACTTATCGTCGAATTGGGAGAGTCCATTCTCAAACAATCGTGCGAATTTATCAGTCGGCTCAACGGAGTTCGTCATGCGCAAGGTCTGTCGATGTTAAGCGTGCATGTGAACTTAAGCGCGCAGCACTTTTATCATGCAGGACTGATGCCCTACCTAAAAAAAGTGATGGCTCAATACAACCTCTCTGCGGGCCAGCTTGTGCTTGAAATTACTGAAAGTATGTTGATGGGCGGAGAAGTAGAATCTATCCAAAGCATTCAAGACATCAAGCGACTTGGTGTTGGACTCGCTTTGGATGATTTTGGTACTGGATACGCATCATTCAGTAGCGTATGTAATTTTCCATTGGATATTGTGAAGCTGGATAAATCTTATATCGACGAGATTGAAACCAATGACAGAGCGAAAACACTGGTAAGAAACATTGCCAACATGTCTCAAGAATTAGGGTTAACTATTGTCGCCGAAGGTGTTGAAACCGCGAGCCAAGTACGCAAGCTTAAAGTTTGGAATATTGATGAGTTGCAAGGGTTTTACTTCCACAAACCGATGCCTGCCGAGCAAGCACTTGTTCAATTTTCTCGCCACGTAAACAGTTAGTCTCTCTCCTCTAAAACACATTAGGAAGGCAAAGTGCTTCCCGTCACTTTGCCTTTTTGTTGAGCCTCTTCACACCAGACGCCCCACGGTTAGTGGCTACCGATATTCATATCAAGGCCCGTAGCCTCAGATGTGCCATGATAAATGCTGATATGACTAATTCGAGTGATCAATTACTTATTTGCACTAGTATTACTGCGTATATACTTGAATTAGGTTTTCAAAAAGTCCCTGTGACCGCACAAGGAGGGCTGCATGAAACGACTATGGATATGGGTCTTACCTTTACTTTTGTTTGCTAGTCAAGCACTGGCCAATACTGTCTGGATTGTTCCCGTCAAAGGCGCTATAGGTCCTGCTACCAGCGACTATTTGTCTCGTGAGATAGAAGAGGCACAACTCAACGGTGTCAGTTTAGTGATCTTAGAGATGGACACTCCTGGCGGCTTAGACAGCGCAATGAGAGATATTATTCACGCAATTACCACCTCCTCCACTCCAATTGCAACTTGGGTTGGCCCGTCAGGATCTAGAGCGGCTAGCGCAGGGACGTACATTTTACTCGCCAGCCACGTTGCTGCCATGGCTGAAGCCACTAACCTTGGCGCGGCAACACCCGTCGCGTTAGGTGGTGCCCCTCAGCCCCCTTCATCGGATGATGGCAAAGATCAAAACGCGGAAGAAACGTCAGAAGGAACCAACGAAAGTTCAGAGAAAGTTCCTGCGAAAACCGCGATGGAGAAAAAGGTGATTAATGATGCTAGAGCCTATATTAAAGGCTTAGCAAAGCTTCATGGCCGAAATGCAGAGTGGGCAGAGAAAGCAGTGAGCGAAGCAGCGAGTTTGGACGCCACAGAGGCATTGGAATTAAACGTTATTGATTATATAGCCAACTCACCAGAGGATTTAGTCAAAGCCATTGATGGACAAACTGTTAAAGTTAATAATCGCGATGTGACATTGTCACTGGAAAATCCCGTATGGATTGAAAGAACACCCGATTGGCGAGCAGAAATGCTAGCCGTTATCACAAACCCAAACGTCGCCTACATCCTGATGCTCATTGGTATCTACGGTTTGCTTCTTGAGTTTTACAACCCAGGCATTGGCTTACCCGGCGTGTTGGGTGGTATTTGTTTGCTCCTCGCCATGTATGCATTACAAATGATGCCTGTAAACTACGCTGGGCTTGGTCTGCTGTTACTCGGAATTGCACTGATGATCGCGGAAGCATTCAGTCCGAGCTTTGGCATTTTGGGCTTAGGTGGTGTTGTCGCCTTTGTGCTCGGTTCCATATTCCTAATGGACAGTGAGTTGCCAGGATTTCAGATCGCCCTTCCTTTAATTTTCGGTATTTCTATCTTTTCTGTCGCGCTGATCGTGTTGACGGTCGGCCTGCTGCTCAAAATACGCCGACGACGTGTGACAACAGGTTTAGAAACTTACCCTGGGAAAATCGCTGTCGTGAGCGATGACTTTATCGATGGCGAAGGGCGCGTTCAACTCGATGGTGCGCTATGGAGAGCCAAAACCAAAGACCATCAACAACTCAAACAAGGTGATCATGTCACCATTGTGAATGTGAAAGGGCTGACCTTAACCGTGATGCCTGATGACCGCCAAAATAAATAGGAGGCGCTTTATGATGCTCTATACTGTTGCGGTGATCGTGGTGCTGTTGTTCGCACTTGCGACCCAAATGTTTAAGGTTTTGAGAGAATATGAACGTGGGGTTGTATTCTTTCTTGGTCGCTTTCAAGAAGTAAAAGGCCCTGGCTTAATCATTCTTATCCCATTTATCCAACAAATGGTACGGGTGGATTTACGTACTGTCGTTTTGGATGTGCCTACACAAGACTTGATAACCAAAGATAACGTGTCTGTGCGCGTCAATGCGGTTGTTTATTTCCGCGTAGTCGATCCTCAAATGGCAATTAACAACATCGAAAGTTACAGCGATGCCACCAGCCAGTTAGCGCAAACCACGCTGCGATCAGTATTAGGTCAACATGAACTGGATGAATTACTATCAGAGCGCGAGCGTCTCAACAAGGACTTACAATCCATCCTCGATCAACAGACTGATGACTGGGGCATCAAGATTGCCACGGTTGAAGTCAAACATGTTGATTTAAATGACAGCATGGTCAGAGCGCTAGCGCGTCAGGCTGAGGCAGAACGTAACCGTCGTGCGAAAATCATTCACGCTACCGGTGAGCTAGAAGCTTCTAATAAATTAAAAGAGGCAGCTCAAATGCTCAACGAAGCGCCGAATGCGCTGCAATTGCGTTACATGCAAACCCTCACGGAAATCACGACAGACAAAACATCGACTATTATCTTCCCAATGCCGATCAATCTTGTCGAAGCCGTCAGTGATATCGCCGAAGCGGTAAAAAAGAATAAAGAGACACAAGACAAATAAAAGCCATACTCAAGGAAGTAAGCTGTTTACACGTTACTTCCTTGCTTTAACTTGCTTGTTTTCGAAGAGCATTTAGTTTCTCTTTTAGTGTTTGGAGCACTCCCGCTTCATTACCGACAAACCTGTGTTAAAACAAGCTCTCCACGCTGTTTCGACATCATCGTCGTATTCAAAATCACACTCTTGAACCGTTTCGATAAGGCTTTCAAACCAAACATCAATATCCTGTGGTTCAATGCCAATATCGGAACTCGCATGCTTCTTACCATATTTCTCCACCATCTTGTGCGCCTCGTTAGAGGTATCGGCCATCATAAAAAACACGATAGATCCTCTAAGCATTCGCACCTGTTGGTGCATGTCGACACCATCAAACTTTTGTCTGAAGCTTGTACTTTTTGACCATAAATTCTTGTAAAACAAGTCGAAAAAGCCTTGGTTCGCGATACAACGTTCATAACTATCGTTGAAAACTTGAATCACGTTCATGTTGTTCTCCATTACTCTCTTAATATGAGTGTAATTTAATAATCATCAAAAGCATCTAAATGATGATGCCTAACCCTATGAAGCACACCAATTTTCAATAAAAAGTAAAAAGTGATTCAAATAAACGCCCTCTTATCAATGAAAAAATATCCCGTATTATGAATCCATATTCGAGGTACGCATGGTTGTCGATGCTAAGCGCATCCTCATTTGTCACAAAAATAAAAAGGATACAAACGTGTCTCATCAAATCATTACTGATCTAAACAGCCGCTACACTGCTAAAAAATACGACGAAACCAAACGCGTTTCTCAAGAAGATATGGTAATCATCAAAGAAGCACTCCGTCTTTCAGCGTCTTCAATTAATTCGCAACCGTGGAAATTCATCGTGATTGAAAGTGATGAGGCCAAGCAACGCTTCCACGATACATTTGCAAATATGCACCAATTTAACCAGCCACACGCGAAAGCCGCGTCACATACGATTCTGTTTGCGTACGATCCAAACTTCACCAAAGAGAAGTTCGCGAAACGTGTGGATGCCGAAGTAACGTCTGGCCACCTACCGGCGGAAATGTACAACAACTTTATGGGCGCCTACGCTTTTGCCGATGCAAATACGGATGAAAATGGCTTTAACGGAAACTGGACAAAAGCACAAGTCTATTTAGCGCTAGGCAATCTACTACACACCTTGGCTCGTCTGGGTATTGACTCAACGCCGATGGAAGGCGTAGATCCAACACTGATTGGAGAAGTATTCAAAGAAGAATTAGAAGGCCATGTCTGTGAAGTTGCACTGGCGATTGGCTACCACAAAGACGGGGAAGATTATAATCATGGTCTACCAAAAGCTCGCCTTGCGATGGATGATGTAATTACGACTCTATAGTCGACCGTTTCCTTAGCTTAACTACTTAACTCATTGTTTAAACCAAAAAGAGCCGCACTAATGTGCGGCTCTTTTTTAGCTTGGCTTCAACTCTACTCTAACTTTATGCCACTTGCTCAGACTTAAAGTTACCAAGCAATGCATCGTAAAGCTCGTTGTCGCTTAACACACCAACTAACTGGTTGTCCTCCACCATAAGCAGAGGCTGATTGCTGCGCTGCTTAAGCTCAATCGCTTCTCGCATACTGATTTCCGGGCTAACCTGAACCAGAGAATTTTCGTTTACCTCATCAAGGTTCGAAGAATCGCTCTTCCATTGAACCAACGACTTATCTGTATCCGCTAAGCTTAAGCCTTTGCTCTCTTGGGTCACCCAAATATCTTTGTCAGGGCAAATCAGTACACGCTCATCTTCACGAACTAAGTCGTCACGCATCAAAGAGCGTCCCTTAAGTACGTTCAATGGATTAGTGTGGGCTACAAAGTCAGCCACATAATCGTTTTCTGGAGCAAGAATGATCTGCTCGGGCTTGCCGTGTTGAATCAATTTTCCTGATTCCATAATGGCGATGTTATTACCGATTTTTAACGCTTCATCCAAGTCGTGGCTCACAAAAAGAATGGTTTTGTTTAGCTTTTCTTGAAGCAGAATCAATTCATCTTGAAGCTGAGCACGAATCAATGGGTCAAGCGCTGAAAACGGCTCATCCATTAACAAGATATCTGTGTCCATCGCGAACGCTCGCGCTAGGCCAACACGCTGCTGCATACCACCAGAGAGCTCGTGCGGGAATTTCGTTTCCCACTCAGACAAACCGACCATTTCGAGCTGTTCACGCGCTTTTTTACGGCGCTCTGCTTTGCCAATGCCTTGCATTTCTAGACCAAACGCAACGTTATCTAATACCGTTAACCATGGCATCAATGCAAACTTCTGAAACACCATGGATACGCGGTGAGTACGAAGGTGGCGCAACTTCTGTTCGTCACAGTTAGAGAGCTCAACCATGTCGTCGCCGTCTTTAATTTTCAGAGAGCCACGAGAAATTTCGTTCAACCCGTTAACTGTTCGCAGCAAACTTGATTTACCCGAGCCTGAAAGCCCCATCAAAACACAGATCTCACCCTGTTTCACGTTCAGCGAAACATTATCAACACCAACCACTTGGCCAGTTTCGTCGATGATTTCTTGTCGAGACTTGCCTTGGTCTAGTAGTGCTAACGCTTGTGACTGCTGCTGACCAAAAACCACATCAAGATTTTGAATAGTAATAGCGTCCATGATTAAGCCTCCTTCTGGTTTGGTGCTTTACACAAGCGGTCAAGAATGATGGCGACGAGTACAATCGCTAAACCCGCTTCAAAACCTTGCGAGATGTTTACGGTATTCAGTGCACGTACGACTGGCTTACCAAGTCCATCAGCACCAACAAGTGCCGCAATGACCACCATAGAGAGAGACAACATAATACATTGCGTAACACCGGCCATAATACTTGGTAATGCCGCAGGTAACTCTACCTTAAACAGCAGCTTCATGCGGCTTGCACCAAATGCTTTGCCCGCTTCAAGTAGCTCCTCCGGCACTTTAATAATACCGAGGTACGTCAATCGAATTGGCGCAGCGATAGCGAAAATGATGGTCGAGATTAGGCCAGGGACAATACCTAAGCCAAACAGAACCAAGGTTGGAATTAGGTAAACGAATGTCGGCACGGTCTGCATCAAATCGAGGATTGGTCGCAACAAGGTATATAACCAAGGACGGTGTGCCGCCATAATGCCCAACGGCACGCCAATTAATACGGAAATCGTTGTCGCTGCAAACACAAGGACAAAGGTTTCCAGCATTTCTTGCCAGTAACCAAGGTTGAGAATTGCGAGCAAGGCCAACACGATGAATACAACAAGCGGAATGCTGCGGTGTAAGAACCAAGCAATTGCCGCCGTCATAATGATTGGCGCTGCAGGTGGCATCCATTTAAAAATGTCCACCACGAAAAGAATGATCGTTTCAAGTGTAATAGAGATTGCATCGAAGAAACCCGATGCATTGATGGTTAACCAATCGACGCCAGTTTCCATCCATTGGCCCAACGGTAGTTTGTTGTCCGTAATAAAATTCAAAATAAAACCTTTGTGTTAATGAAGCGGGCATGACTGCCCACTTTCTTTTTCAAAAAAACGCGCTTAAAAACTGCTTAATTAAGCGTTAGTTTTTAAATAGTTTGTAATTGCTGTTACTGCGTCTTGACCATCCACCGTCTTAACGCCTTCTAGCCACGCTTCAATTTGTTCTTGGTTTGCGTTCAACCATGCTTGCGCTGCTTTCGACGGTTTCTGCTTCTGGTTGAGAATCGCTTCCATCAATTCGTTTTCCATTTCTAGGTTGAATTCTAGGTTTTTCACTAGCTGACCTACATTTGGACACTCAGCAAGGTAGTTTTTACGTACGTTTGTGTACACATTCGCGCCGCCGTAGTTAGGGCCGAAGAAGTCGTCACCACCCGCTAGGTATTCCATTTCAACGTTGCTGTTCATTGGGTGCGGGGCCCAACCTAGGTACACAATCCATTGGTTGCGGCGCGCAGCACGTGATACTTGAGACACCATGCCAGCTTCACTGGATTCAACTAGGCTGAAGTCTTTTAGGCCGAATGCGTTGCTATCAATCATTGATTGAATTAAGCGGTTACCATCGTTACCTGGTTCAATGCCGTAAATGCGGTCTTTAAATTTGTCGGCATGTTTTACTAGGTCAGCGAAGTTGGTCACGCCTGCGTCATAAACGTACTTTGGAACCGCGAGTGTGTATTTTGCGCCGACGAGGTTCGCTCGTACGGTTTCAACGGTACCTGCATCACGGTATTTCGCGATGTCACCTTCCATTGTTGGCATCCAGTTACCTAGGAAAATGTCGATATCGCCATTGGCCATAGAAGAGTAAGTAACGGGTACCGATAGTAGATCGGTCTTCGTTTTGTACCCCAACCCTTTTAGCAGCTCAGATGTCACGGCGGTGGTCGCCGTAATGTCGGTCCAACCTACATCTGCAAAACGTACCGTTTCACATTGGTTGGCATAAGCGCCTGTTGCTAAAGTACTTAGTGCGATTGTTGAGAAGATTTTTGTCATCTTAGACATATTGAATTCCTTGTAATGATTACTGACTTTTTTCGTTTTTATGAGATCGAATCGAGATCTCTTTTTGGCGGATGCATTCGTTGCATCTCTTGCCAGTTCGGTGCAATCCAAACTGGTGCGTTGTTCGACGTTTCCAGGGCGTTATCCAAAATCATGTCCGCGGCACGTTCTGCCACCATAATAGTTGGCGCATTTAAATTACCGTTCGGAATGGTTGGGAAAATAGAAGAGTCCACCACACGCAAGCCTTGAATACCGCGTACTTGGCATCGCTCATTCAAAACCGCTAATGGGTCATTGTCTGCGCCCATTTTGCAGGTACAAGATGGATGGTAAGCACTCTCGACATTCTGCTTCACCCATTCATCAATTTGTTCATCCGTTGTGATATTCAGACCCGGCTGGATCTCATCACCACGAAACTCATCCATGGCTGGCTGATTGAGGATCTCGCGAGTAAGGCGAATACAATCACGCCAATCCTGCTTATCTTGTTCAGTGGAAATGTAGTTAAACTCAATCTTCGGCTTATCATTCGGATTCGCAGATACAACTTCGACCGAGCCGCGACTTTCGGGCTTGTTAGGTCCAACATGCACTTGGAAACCATGACCGTCAAAAGCAGCTTGTCCGTCATAACGCATTGCCGCTGGCAAAAAGTGATATTGAATATTTGGCCACTTTAGTCCCTCACGAGAACGGATAAACGCACATGATTCAAAGTGGTTAGTAGCCCCAAGGCCTTTGCGAGTTAATATCCATTCGGTACCAATCAAGCCCTTGCTCACCAAACCTAACTTGCTGTTGAGCGTGATAGGTTGTTTACAGTGATATTGGAAGTACACTTCTAAGTGATCTTGCAGGTTTTTACCTACCCCTTCCAACGAATGTTTCACCTCAATGCCCGCTTTTTCTAATACTGCTTTAGGGCCAATGCCTGAAAGCTGCAACAGCTGAACTGAGCCTACCGAGCCAGCACTCGAAACCACTTCATGGTTCGCAAAACATTGCTGAACTGAACCTGACTTTTCGAATTCAACACCAACCGCTTTCTTGCCTTCTGCACCTGTTTCTTCTAATAAAACTCGATGAACCGTCACCCTCTTCATTAGGGTGAAGTTTTTGCGTTTTTTAGCACGGCTTAAGTATGCATTAGAGGTTGAAGCGCGTACGCCTTTGTCAACTGTCATATGCATTGGGCCAAAGCCTTCTTGCTGATAACCGTTGTAATCTTTTGTTTCTGGGTAGCCAGCTTCTTTGCCTGCATCAATAAAAGCTTGATACAGCGGATTGAGCTTCATATCGTTGCCGTTACATGTGCCGACTGGACCGTTATCGCCTCGGTATTCATCAGCACCACCAATCCAAGACTCTGCTTTACGGAAATAAGGCAAACACGATTGATAATTCCAGCCTTTAGCTCCTTCCTCTTCCCACTGGTCAAAGTCACAAGCGTGTCCACGAACGTAAACCATGCCGTTGATAGAAGAGCTACCGCCCAGAACTTTTCCGCGAGGGCAATGAAGTTGGCGACCATCCAACCCTTGCTCTTCAACCGTCTCAAACTGCCACGCGTATTTTTCAGTGTTCATCGGGTAAGAAAGCGCCGTCGGCATTTGGATAAAAATACTTTTATCCGACCCACCCGCTTCGAGTAATAGGACCGAATATTGACCACTTTCACTTAAGCGATCCGCTAACACACAGCCGGCCGAACCCGCACCGACGATGATATAATCGTAGTGTTGTTGCATTTTGATTCTCCTAGGAGTTAATACCAATCACAGTAGGTAAGTGAACGAAATTAGCGTAGGAAAAATGCTTGAGAACAAGGCGGAAATTTTCGATAAGTAGTTAGCCTACAATCAAAATTGACAACGCAGTTATCGAGCATTTTAACAAGCTAAAGTGGTCAGTTATCTACTACGATTGGTATCATTTGTAAGGGCTTTCGAAGTCGCTTAGCTGAACCAGAACACTCTTCGTTTGCGTGTAATGTTTAAGGGTTTCGACACCGTTTTCACGGCCAACACCTGATTGTTTGTAGCCGCCAACTGGCATTTCCGCAGGTGAGTCACCCCATGTGTTCACCCAACAAATACCAGCTTGAATTTGATGGATCACACGGTGGGCACGAGATAGGTTTTGAGTAAATACACCTGCCGCTAAGCCATAATCTGTGCCATTTGCACGCGCAATCACTTCCGACTCATCGCGGAATTTCAGCACTGACATTACCGGGCCAAAGATTTCTTGTTGAACGTGGCTCATGTCATCATCGCAATCGACAAATACGGTAGGAGCAACAAAGTTACCATTGGCTAGGCCATTGTCTGTTACTTTGTAGCCGCCAGTCAGTAACGTCGCGCCACTCGCTTTCGCAGCTTCAATCGCTCCTAGTACTTTCGATTCATGATCTTTAGAGATCAGCGCGCCAATTTGCGTGTTCTCATCAAGTGGATCGCCGACGACTAACAACTCAGTGCGAGCTTTAAGTTGTGCAATAAAGTCATCATAAATACCTTCATGAACAAACACGCGTGTACCGTGCGTACAAACTTCACCTTGCGTATAGAAGTTCGCCACCATGGCCGCAGAAACGGCATCGTTTAACTTCGCATCATCAAAAATAATCAGTGGAGACTTACCACCCAGCTCCATCGTTACTTGTTTTAGTGTCTTAGCGCTGTCACTCATGACGACTTTACCGGTGCCTGATTCGCCCGTGAACGATACTTTTGCGATTTCAGGATGCGCCGTTAGCATCTGCCCTACTCGGTAATCCCCTTGTACGACATTAAATACGCCATCTGGCATGCCCGCTTCTGAATAAATTTCTGCTAGCTTAAGCGCTGTTAATGGTGTTTCTTCTGATGGTTTGAAGATCATAGCGTTGCCCGCAGCCAGTGCTGGCGCCGATTTCCACATCGCAATTTGAATTGGATAATTCCAAGCGCCAATACCTGCGCAAATGCCCAATGGCTCGCGACGTGTGTAGAAAAACTGGTCTTCGCTGAGTGGCTGCTGCTCACCTTGCAAGCTTGGAGCAAGACCCGCATAGTACTCAAGAACATCGGCACCTGTCGTTATATCAACCGCGATAGCTTCTTGAATTGGCTTACCAGTATCTGCCACTTCTAATGCAGCCAGCTCGTCATTACGCTCACGTAAAATGGCAACGGCTTTGTGTAAAATACGGCTACGCTCGATCGCAGTCATTGCTGACCATGCAGCAAAACCTTTCTTTGCCGACTCAATCGCCGCTTCGAGATCGTCTTGGTTCGCTTGTTTAATGTTGGCCAATGGCTCACCATTCGCCGGATTGTAAGTGGTGAAGTGCTCATCTGAACACCCGTTGTACATCGCACCATTGATATAGTGTGCTTTCATTTCCATTTTGAAGACCTGTGACTTTTATATTTTTTCAGAATAAAACGTAAGTTGTTTGTCGAGATAGTCGTTGATGATGATTCTCGCTCTTTCGGCATCAATACCTTGCGGGTTGAGCGTTCCGCGCAGCCAAATACCATCAATAAGTGACGCAATACCATGAGCAACCAGTTCGGCCTGCTCTGCATTTAATAATGCTTTGAGTTCTTTTCTTAGGTGGGACAATAAACGTCGTTCATTGACACGCTGCAAACGCTTAAGCTGCTCGTCATGCATTGAGTACGACCAGAACGCTAGCCAAGTCTTAGCAACTTGGTTTTCTGCCTGATAGCCGACAAAGTTACCGTCAATGATGGCATTAATTCTTTGGTGATGAGCATCACTTGGCAGCTCACGTAACTTCTGTGTGATAGTAGACGAAAGCTGACGCAAGATTTCGCGCATCGTTTCCTCCAGCAATCCGTGCTTACCACCGAAATAGTGGTTGATAATCCCCGTTGATACTCCGGCTTCTTTGCTGATTAACGAAATACTCGCAGCGTGTAAACCGACTCTATCAATCACTGACATTGTCGCTTTCACCAGCTGTGGTTTTCTGATTTCAGGCATCCCCACCTTTGGCATTTTGCGTCCTTGTTATTTTTAATTGAACGGTTAGTTAAATATAAAATGCCTTAAAATTAGTTCGAACTCAAATCATTTTTTAAGAAAAAGGTTATTAACAAAGGAAGGAAAGTTGATGGTGTACGCAAAATTTCTATGCGATAACTTGTCGTAAAAGTCAAAGATGCGTTTAAAAATCCAAATAAAAACACAAACAAACCAATAACTTATTTAAGTGTCAATTTTTAACACACCTTTCAGAGAATTGTTTTTCGTGCCACAAAAATCCACACCAGAAAAATTTTACATCGACCACTAATCATTTCACCTGTATCGGCTTTGTTTGTATAAAAAACAGACATACTCGTGTGTTATAGCTTCGTATACACAAGTGACATTAGTACTTTGAAAATGTGGGAGATAAAACGAGTAGATAATACTGAACGCTATGAGTATGTAATTCGATACTCTTAAGCGATTTTGAAGTAATCAGTAGGAAGGATGAGTTCAGGCTCACCGTTTGATGAGCCTGCATTCTTGATTTTATTAGGTCAGCTTGCGCCCTTTCACGCAGTTACGTCCATCCGCTTTAGCTTGATAAAGTAATTTATCTGCCTGATCACAGAGTGATTTAAAATTCATCTCACTATCTTCAATCGTCACAACACCAAAACTACAGGTCACTCTCACTTCTTCATTCTGTTCCGTGACGAACCCATGTAAGGATAAAGCGCTACGTAATCGTTCAGCGGTAATGAGAGAGTCTTCATGATCGGTATTGGGCATCACAACAACAAACTCCTCACCACCAAAGCGTGCAACAATGTCATTTTCACGCACCGTCTCTTCTAGCACTTTGGCAACGCCTGTTAGTACGGCATCACCGAACACATGTCCATAGGTATCATTTACCTGTTTAAAATAATCTACATCGATTAGCGCTAAACTTACCGGCCCCGACTGCGGCTTCTTTGGCACCATTTTCTGTTTATCGAGTTTGCTATCCACCCATTTGTTTAAAGCTAGGTAGCCGTACTTAACTTGCTCGACTTGCTCAGACACAAAATACTGCACCTTTTCTTGCTTAGATTGAGGCGTCGGCTTTTCTTTGCGTTCACGTTTCGTCTCTACGGGTTTAGTGAACCAATCTTCTAAAAAACGGCGATTGAATAAGCCTGTCAACGTATCTGTCTTTGCTAGGCGGCGCATTCTTAAACGTGATCGATTCACAACAAGGAATACCACTGCCATCAAAAAGAGAACACCAATGAGTGCTAGTAGCGCTTCACCCAATAGATAAAAGGTACGACGGTTATTTTCCAGTTCCATACGCTGCAACACGTTGTTCCAGTTGAGATCTTCGTTCTCATATTCAAGTCTTTCTAGCTCAAATAGCGTCTGCTGACGCTCAAGATTTTCAACTTCTCTTTGGTTGCTAAATTGGATGAATTTATCGTGATAGTTGCCGTAAGTTTTATACGCTAATTTAAAGTCATTGCTTCCCGCGTAGGCCATGGCAGCCACTTTTAGTAGTTCCATTTGCTGTTGCTTAACATATCGGCTCTCGATAATTTCCGGCAACATAGGCGCGATCATCGCTAGAAGTGTCTCAAACTGCTTCTGTTCTAGCATATATTCGGCTTGCAACAGCTTAAATGTAGCTAAGTAGGCGCTAGAGGTTTCTCTATACTGTAAGTTCTCCGCCAACTTTAAGTGGCGAACCATCTTATTTTCTTGGTTCGTCTCACGGTATAACGCAGCAAGCTCAAGGTTAACTCGAAACCTAAAGCGCCCGTCACCAATGATTTGCGCGAGCTTTAGCGCTCTCTGATACGATACAATCGCCTCTTCGTATTGGAACTGTGCCTTATGAAGCTTTGCTATCGTTAAGACGCTCAGCAGCTCATTGAACGACATGCGTCTATCCCTAAAATAACGGTACGCTTGTTCCAACAATGCTTCTGAACGGTCATAGCCCTGAATTTTGACCAGTACGTCACCAAGCTCTAGCGCCGCCCGTTCGACCAATCCTTGAACGCCAGAGGACTCAGCCGCATCCATTGACGACATAATTGCGGCATAGGATTTTTTAAACTCGCCCTGCTCATCGTAGTAACGTCCTTTTAGCAACAGGATCTCCGACTCGAGCTGCTTATCGCCATTTTCACGCGATGTTTCCAACAAACTATCCAACGAAGAAAGCGCGGTATCGATATCGCTCTTTCCGACCATAGTTCGCATCTGAATCAACTTAAATAAGAGATACTCATGGCTTTGTGGACGCACAAGTTCCAACCCTTTTTGTGCGACGTTTTGGCTCTCTTCCGCGCGCCCAAGTAGCTCTAGAACCGTGGACTTTGCAAGCCAATAACGTACCAGTAGCTCTGTTGGTTGATTTTGTAGTAGAGAGTCTTCTTCTAACGCCTCAATCAAAGCTAAAGAGCTCTGAGGTAATGCGTAAATTTGATTTTCAATGCCTTCTAGCGACTGTAAAAACTTACCTTCTTGTTCAACCTTTTCTGCGGATGCCTGAATAGAAAGACACAGACACCCCAATAGTAGTGGCATCGTCCTAAGCGAATGAAATAGTGACATTATTGCTCTTCCCTAATGGGTAGTTACTTCAGTGTAATAGAGAATTCTGGTTATTTTATTATTAAGGTAGCTGAAGGTTATTCAGCCAGCCTCATATTCCCATGTATTTTGCGCTGAATAATAAATCACCATCTTTAGATGTCGAAATGGTTTTCGGTCACAATATAATCAATAAGAGTGTTTTTCATACCCCAATAAGCAAAATCTCATCGATGAGACAAAAAATTGTCTTGATTGTGAATTAATGCATTTACATAAAAATTAACACGAGAGCACTTATTCATACCAAAAATACAAAAGAGTTGTAAATGTAATCGGTACAGCAGCCGTTACTAAAACATCCATTAATAATTATCGATAGAAACAATATAAGAAAAGAGGAAGGAAGCGGACAATCAAGCTCGCTCCCCTTTTTAATATGAGGAGGGGCTACATTCGCATTCCGCCATCGACTTCGAATACTCTTCCAGTCACGAACTCATTGGTTAACACGTATTTGATGGTCGAAGAAATTTCATCAGCAAGACCTAAGCGTCCGACAGGAATCATTTTCACTAAACGCTCCATCGCTTCAGGTTTTATTTGGTCCGTCATGGCAGTCTTGATGACACCCGGAGCAATCGCTACTGAGCGAATTCCGAAACGCCCTAACTCTTTCGCCCACACCGTCGCCATGGTGGCTACCGCCGCTTTGGATGCAGAATAGTTAGTTTGACCAATATTCCCCGCACGCGCGACGCTAGATATGTTGATCAGAACGCCTTTGCTATCGGTGTTCAGCATTACTTTGCTCGCTTCGCGGCCACACAGAAAAGTACCTGTCACATTCACATCCATAACAGACTGAAATTGTTCCAGCGACATCGCATTAACCTGACCATCTTTAACTTTGATGAACATACCATCGCGCATAATGCCTGCGTTATTGATCACGCCATTGAGCTGTTTGAAATCCGCTTCAATTTGCGTAAAAGCAGCGCACACTTCTTGTTCTTCCGTCACGTTCGCTACATAAAAACGAGTGGTGACGCCGAAAGATTCACACTCCGCTTTCGTTTCAGCCAGTTGGTCTGAATTGAGGTCGATAAGCGCAAGGTGAACACCGCTTTCCGCTAGCGACAGCGCCATTTGTTTACCAAGCCCCTGCCCGGCCCCCGTGATCGCAATAACCTTATTTGCTAAATCCATAAGCACTCCTTAGGCCTGATTTTGCTTTTGGTAGAACTCAAACAAGCTTGAAAAATCTTTTTGTCCGTTGCCCTGACCGTTGTGAAAATTAAACAGGTTACGAGCTAAGCTGCCCATTGGTGTTGATGTTTGACTGGCAACCGCCGCTTCCATCGCAAGACCGAGATCTTTCGCCATTAACTGACTCATAAAGCCGCCCTGATAACCATTGCTTGCAGGCGTGTTTTCCATCACACCTGGGCACGGGTTGTAAAGCTCTAGCGCCCAGTTACGGCCTGAACTTTGCAGCATGATGTCAGACAGCACTTTGGGATCGAGTCCGTTTTCCATGCCTAAATTGAGTGCTTCACAAGTGCCGCTCATCAAAATGCCCAACATCATGTTATTGCAGATCTTCGCCACCTGACCGGCTCCGGCATCACCTGCATGGAAAATGTTTTTGCCCATGTGGCTAAGCACCACCTTGGCTTGAACAAAGTTCTCTTGTGAGCCGCCAACAATGAAAGTCAACGTACCTGCCGCTGCGCCCGCAACGCCACCAGATACCGGTGCATCAACAAAGCTGATGCCAAGCTGCAGCGCCTTTTCGCCAACCAAACGAGCGGTCGCTGGATCGATGGTCGAAGAGTCGATTAGCAGCGTCCCAGAATCTACGCTATCTAATATCCCGTCTTGACCAAGATAAACACTTTGAACGTGTTGGCTAGCAGGTAGCATGGTGACCACCACGCTCGCACCTTGAACGGCTTGTTTTACCGAATCTGCACTCGACGCACCAAGTGCGGTAAGTTCTGCCACAGCGTTTGGATTCAAATCAAACACTTCGACGTTCAAGCCCGCTGTGAGTAGGTTCTTAGCCATAGGCGCGCCCATGTTGCCAAGGCCAATAAATGCAATTTTATCCATGTCGTATTTCTTCCTTGTCTAAAGTGCCACAGTGGCAACCGAGGATGCGGTCAGTGGGTATTCTGCTGAGTCAATGGGCGCGAAGAAGCGTTCCAAAACTTGTGGCGTTACGTCAGAAACCGTGCGATGTTGCCAAGTCGGTTGATTGGTTTTATCGATAATCAGCGCACGAACCCCTTCCCTAAAATCACCTTCTAAGCCACAACGTAACGTCAGATTAAATTCCATATCAAAACACGCTTTCAAAGAGAGGTTTTGATACTGCGTTAGCTGCTGATAAGTGATATTGAGCGACAACGGACTGCCATAATTCAATGCTTTTTGCGCATTGATGAACCACTTATCATCAACGTCGGCACTGCTGATTGCGCGAACAATCGAATCTAAATCACCCGAGCAAAGCTGCTCAATCAATCCCGCATATGGCATCAACATCCCTTCGCTTGGCTCGTCCACTTGTACCGAACGTAGCGTAGTGGCGATTTTTTCGTTGATGTTTGCTTCACCTTTCCAACTTACCGATGCGAGCAGATCCAACAGTGCTTGTTTGCTTTCTGGCTTTGCAATCCATTGGCTTAATCCCAACGCTTTCATGTCTGTCGCGTTGATTTGGCAAGCCGTCAAACTTAAGAAAAGTGCCAAATGTTTTGGCAACTGATTTAGGAAGTACGTCGCGCCTACGTCTGGGTAAAGGCCGATTTTAATCTCTGGCATCGCAAAGCGTGTGGTGGTTTCTGCTACGCGATGACTTGCGCCCATAAATAAGCCCACACCGCCGCCCATCAGATAACCATGCCCCCACGCGATGATCGGTTTTGGATAAGTGTGAATAAGATGATCACAGCGATATTCGAGGTCAAAGAAGGTTTCCATCGCTAAAAACGCGGAATCAAAGTCTTGCTCTTTGTTTTCAAGTGCACGGTAAATCGCTTGAATGTCACCACCAGCACAAAACGCTTTTTCACCTTGAGCATGCAAGAATATCGCGACGATGCTGTCGTCCGTTTGCCATTCATTAAGCTGTTTGTACAACTTCTCAATCATCACGTAACTCAACGCGTTGAGAGCAGCTGGATTATCAAGTTCCAGCACACCAATAACAGAACCATCAGCGCACTCAAGTTTTGAAACATTTACTGTACCTGTCATTTGGCCTCCGCTAGCTGTTTGTCCATTGTGGCTTACGCTTTTGCAAGAAGGCGTTCACACCCTCAGTCTGATCTTGTGTATTGAACAGCTGTAAAAACAGTTCACGCTCCAAAACCAATCCAGCCGCATGAGTTTGGCTGCGTCGACCTTGAATGAGCGTTTTGCACGCAGACACGGATTTCGGCGATTGGCCAGCAACACGCTGTGCAAGTACTATCGCCGCTTCTAGTGCTTGGCCTTTCGCCACCACTTCTTCGACTAAACCAATTTTTTCCGCTCGCTCGGCCGTCACGCGCTCACCACACAGAATCATACGCTTCGCCCAACCTTCACCTACCAACGCGGTCAGGTTTTGCGTCCCACCCGCGCAAGGCAACAAGCCGACCGATGCTTCAGGAAGTGCCATTTGAACTTGTTCTTCTGCGATACGAATGTCACACGCCATCGCCACTTCCAGACCGCCGCCCATCGCATAGCCATTAATCGCTGCGATAGAAACCCCATCGAATGCAGAAAGCGCTTCAAACGCTTCACCAAATGCGAACGCCATGTCTGCTGCTTGTGATTTATCACCCGATGCAAAGTTATTAAGATCTGCTCCAGCAGAGAAGAACTTCTCGCCTTCGCCTGTTAAAACCAACGCATAAATAGAGCGATCATTGCTAAGTTCAATCGCCAACTCTTTTAGCTGATTCAAAGACTCAAGCGTCCAAGTGTTCGCTGGCGGATTACTAATCGTGAGCTTGGCAATATGCGCTTCGCGCTCTAATTTGATTTGTGCCGTCATAATCTTTCAGTCCTTTTTAATTTCTTTAGGTAAGGCTGTGTCTCGCTGACTAAAGCAGCTCAACGCCTTCCGTTAGTAATCGTCTTGCGACGATCAGACGCATGATTTCGTTGGTACCTTCAAGGATTTGGTGAACACGAACGTCTCGGAAATGGCGCTCAACAGGATATTCTTTGATGTAGCCATAGCCACCGTGAATTTGCAGCGCCTGATCGCAGACTTTAAAGCCCACATCAGTAGCAAAGCGTTTTGCCATGGCACAGTACGCACTTTTTTCTGCGTGCTGGGCATCGAGTTTAGCGGCAGCGAGTCGCACCATTTGACGCGCAGCGACCAGCTCAGTCGCCATATCAGCAAGCTTGAACTGCAACGCTTGAAATTGCGCCAGTGAACGGCCGAACTGTTTGCGTTCGTTCATGTATTGCTTGGCTTCGTTCAGTGCTTGTTGCGCAGTACCGACGGAACAAGTGGCGATATTGATTCGACCACCATCAAGGCCAAGCATGGCGAACTTAAAGCCTTCTCCCTCTTCACCCAACAGATAGTCAGCCGGAATGCGGACATTTTCGAAGGTGATCATGCGCGTTGGTTGGCAGTTCCAACCCATTTTGGCTTCTTTCTTACCGTAGCTAATGCCTTCGCAATCAGCAGGAACGACGAACGCAGAAACGCCTCCCGCTCCTTCGCCGCACGAACGCGCCATCACGACGAGAACATCTGTATCACCCGCGCCAGAGATAAACACTTTTGCGCCATTCAGGACAAACTCATCGCCGTCACGCACTGCACTGGTCGTCAGTGAAGCGGCATCAGATCCGGCATTAGGTTCGGTTAAACAGTAGGAAGCGAGCTTTTCACCCGAAATTAAATCCGCGCTAAATTGCTGCGCCACTTCCGCTTTGGCAAAGCTGGTGATCATCCACGTCGCCATGTTGTGAATGGTCATAAACGCAGTAGTCGCGGTACAACCCATAGCCAACTGCTCGAAAATGATCGCCGCATCCAAACGAGACAATCCCAAACCACCATGCTCTGGCGGCGTATAGATGCTCAGAAAGCCAAGTTCACCTGCTTGACGCAGTACATCTTTAGGGAAGTGATGGTTTTCATCCCACTCGGCCGCGTGCGGCGCTAACATTTGGTCTGCAAACTGCTTTGCTACTTCGGCAAACGCGAGTTGATCTTCGTTTAATTCAAAATCCATCTTGAAGTCCTAAGGTCTAATTCGTTGCATTTGTATCCGAGCCAAGCCCTCTAAAGGGTTGAAGGGCTTGGCTAGAGGTATCGCTACTTCTGTGACTAGCTCAATTGAATGGTCATGTTTGGGCCGCTTGGAATGTCATCTTCAAACCAACGCGCAGTGACAGTTTTCGTCTCGGTGTAGAAGCGAACCGCTTGTTTACCGTAAGCATGCAGATCGCCGTAGAAGCTGCCTTTCCAACCCGTGAATGAGAAGAACGGCAATGGCACTGGAATCGGCACGTTAATACCTACGTTACCCACTTCGATATTGTGCTGATACTTTCTCGCGGCAGCGCCGTTCGCCGTGAAAATAGACGTACCATTACCAAAGCGGTTTGCATTGATCAGTTCAATCGCTTCATCTAGGTCATCCACTTCCATAGTTAACAGTACAGGCCCGAAAATTTCTTCCTGATAAATCGACATGTCTGTGGTCACGTTGGTAAACAGTGTTGGTCCCACCCAGTTACCGTTCGGGAAGCCAGGTACTTGACAGTCGGTACCGTCCAGAACACAGTTCGCACCAGATTTTTTGCCTTCATTAATTAAGTTCACCACACGTTGTTTCGCTTGCGGGCTAATCAGCGGACCATAACCGGCGGTTTCATCATCCCACGCGCCAGGTTGAACCTGAGCTAACGCCTCTTTAAGCTCTGGAATCCATTCTTTGGTTTCGCCGACAAATACCGCCACCGAAATCGCCATACAGCGTTGGCCTGCGGCACCGACTGACGCGCCAACTAGGTTATTGATGACTTGCTGCTTGTTTGCATCTGGCATGATGACCATGTGGTTCTTAGCACCTGCAAATGACTGCACGCGTTTCAGGTTGTCTGTACCTGTTTTGTAGATGTACTCACCAACGGGCACTGAGCCGACAAAAGAGATCGCACGAACGACTGGATCAGTCAGAATGCGATCGACTTGCTCTTTGGTGCCGTGAACAATTTGCAAAACACCTTTTGGTGCACCTGCTTGTTCAAACAGCTCCGCCAGTTTCATTGCCGTTAGTGGCACTTGCTCTGACGGCTTCAAAATAAAGGTGTTGCCACAAGCGATCGCCATTGGGAACATCCACAATGGAATCATCGCAGGGAAGTTAAACGGAGTAATACCCGCACAAACACCGAGCGGTTGAATGTAAGAGTAACCATCAATATTGGTTGCGACGTTTTCCACCGTTTCACCCATCATTGAGCTACAAATGTTCGCCGCTTGTTCTACGACTTCAATCCCGCGCCAAATGTCACCCTTTGCATCCGCAAGAGTTTTGCCTGTCTCACTTGAAAGCAGTATCGCCAACTCATCGTGTTGCTCTTTTAGCAAGTGTTGGTAGCGCAGCATCAATCTCGCACGCTCCGGAGCGGCAACTTCTTTCCAACGCTTGAACGTTTCCGTTGCGCTAGCAATCGCCGCATTCATTTCCGATTCCGTGGCACAAGGTACTTGCGCAATCACTTCGTTGGTTGCCGGGTTAGTTACATCTAGCCATTGTTTTGAGTCGGAGATGGCGAATTCACCACCGATATACTGCTTTACTTGTTCTGTCATGATGACATCCTTGTATTTTTCAGCTTGTTACTGACTACTGTTATGTAAGTGAAACTTTGTTGAGAATGATTTAGCAGATTTCAATCGCGATGGCGGTTGCCTCGCCGCCACCAATACAAAGCGATGCAACGCCACGTTTACCGCCTGTTTGTTTAAGAGCGTGAATCAGAGTGACGAGGATTCGGTTACCACTCGCACCAATTGGATGCCCCAACGCACAAGCGCCGCCGCGCGAGTTAACTTTGTTCTCATCGAGTTCGAGTACTTTCACTGCGTATTGAGTGACAACAGCAAAGGCCTCATTAATTTCCCAAAGGTCAACGTCCGATTTGTCCCAGCCCGTTTTTTCCAACAGCGTTTCAATCGCGAATACGGGTGCGATGGTGAACTCATCAGGCTGTCTTGCATGCGTGCTGTACGCGACAATTTTTGCTAGAGGTTGAAGGTTTTCCTGACGGCCAAATTCACTATCAACCAATACCATTGCCGATGCACCATCAGAAATAGAACTGGAATTTGCTGCCGTTACGCCGCCATCTTTGGCAAACGCAGGTCGTAAGGTGGGAATTTTAGTGACGTCGAGTTTGCTCGGTTGCTCATCGTCTACCACCAAGGTTTCGTCGCGTCGACTTTTTACGTTAACAGGCACGATCTCTTCTTTGAACAAACCTTGCTCAATCGCTTGCTGCGCACGAGTCAACGACTGCTGCGCCCAGATATCCATACTTTCACGGTTGAACTGATACTTTTGCGCGGTTTGTTCGGCAAAGACACCCATCAATTCGCCTTGGTAGGCATCCTGCAAACCGTCATAAAACATATGATCAAGCACTTGCTCATGGCCTAAGCGGAAACCATCACGCGCTTTCTTAAGTAGATAAGGAGAAGAGGACATGTTTTCCATACCGCCAGCGATAACCGCGTGCGCGTTACCAGATTGAATAAGATCATGTGCCAGCATGACGGTTTTCATACCCGAACCACAGACTTTATTCAGTGTCGTACAACCGATCGATTGTGGCATTTCTGCTTTAAGACTTGCTTGTCTTGCTGGCGCTTGCCCCACGCCGGCGGGTAAAACGCATCCCATCAACACTTCGTCTATTTTTTGCACATCGAGTTGGCTTTCGGCTAGCGCCCCTTGAATGGCTTTCGCACCGAGTTCCGTGACATCTGTTGAAGCTAATGCACCTTGAAAAGAGCCGATAGGCGTTCGCTTGGCGGCAACAATCCATGTTTCATTTTTCATTCCATTAACCTTTTGTTGACGTTTACGTCATAACTATACTAACATTTACGTTAACGTCAAGTTTGCAGTTATTGTTTGTTCGAGTGATTCTTTTATTTCGAGTAAATGCGAGTGATATCAAGGCTCAAGAGTGGATGTTGTTTATTTACTTTAACGTTAACGAATTGTATATTCGTATGAATGTTATACGAAAGTCGTAAGGTTAAGGAATGAACACATTTAAGATCAGCGAGCTCGCGAAAGAGTTCGACATTACTACCCGAAGTATTCGCTTCTACGAAGATTTAGGTCTCCTAACTCCAGAACGTAAAGGCAACACTCGAATCTACAATGGTCGCGATCGAATTCGACTAAAACTGATTTTGCGAGGTAAGCGATTGGGCTTTTCTCTTGCAGATATCAAAGAGTTATTTGAACTCTACGATACCGATCAAAGTACTGAGCAGTTGAACTATATGATTCGGTTGATCGAAGAGAAGAAGGCAGCATTGCAACAGCAAGCAAACGACATTCAAGCGGTAATGATGGAGTTAAATGCTGCGCAGTTGCGATGCCAAAACACACTGAGATCCATGAAAGGCGAAAAAGTCACCTAACACCTCAACTCTGGGATGTAGGTGACGTAAAGGCAAGGACACGCAATGAAATCTACCTACTCTTCCCTGAACTTTGTTTATGACGAAAATACCGATTTGCTTCGCGAGCAAATCAATAGTTTTGCTGCAAGAGAAATTGCGCCGCTAGCGCAATCTATCGACCAATCTAACGACTTTCCAAACCATCTTTGGTCCAAACTGGGTGACATGGGTCTTTTAGGCGTGACCACCAGCGAAGAGTTTGGTGGTGCAGACATGGGCTATCTCGCCCACGTTGTCGCTATGGAAGAGATCAGCCGAGCTTCCGCTTCGGTTGCGTTAAGTTACGGCGCTCACTCCAACCTTTGTGTCAACCAAATCCACCGCAACGGCACACAAGCACAAAAAGAGAAATACCTACCAAAGCTCATCTCTGGCGAACATATTGGCGCACTAGCGATGAGTGAGCCCGGCGCAGGTTCCGATGTGGTTTCAATGCAGCTTAAAGCGGAACGTAAAGGCGATATATTCCTGTTAAATGGCAACAAAATGTGGATCACCAACGGCCCAGATGCGCACACCTATGTTGTCTACGCCAAGACTGAACCAAGTCTAAATGCGAAAGGCATTACCGCCTTTATTATAGAGCGTGGATTCCCTGGCTTTACTCAGGCACAGAAGCTGGACAAGTTGGGAATGCGCGGCTCGAATACGTGTGAACTGGTATTCCAAAACTGCGAAGTCCCTGCGGAAAACATTCTCGGCGAAGAAAACCAAGGCGTGAAAGTGCTAATGAGCGGTTTGGACTACGAACGTGTGGTACTTGCCGGCGGCCCGCTTGGCATCATGCAGGCGTGTATGGACATCGTTGTACCTTACATTCACGACCGCAAACAGTTCGGCAAATCCATCGGTGAGTTCCAGCTTGTGCAAGCAAAAATCGCTGATATGTACACACAGATGAATGCCGCGAAAGCGTATGTTTACGCAGTAGCCGCCGCGTGTGATCGCGGTGAAACCACACGTAAAGATTCTGCCGGCGCGATCCTCTACAGTGCAGAGCTGGCAACCAAAATGGCGTTGGATGCGATTCAGTTACTTGGCGGTAATGGTTACATCAACGAGTTTGATACTGGTCGTTTGTTGCGTGATGCCAAGCTATATGAAATTGGTGCGGGCACTTCAGAAATTCGCCGCATGCTTATTGGTCGCGAATTGTTTAACGAAAGCGCCTAATCATCATACCTAGGCGCTCTGACTCTAAATAACTTCCTTATTCAACCTAAATCTTATTCAACATAGATAAAGACGGGTGGCGTCACCCGTTTACCGAATGGAGATCGGCTATTTATGGCTTGTTTGACGACCAATATTAATACCCATTCAGAGCAGTATCAGGAAAACTACCGCTCTATGGCGTCTCTTGTGGATCAACTCTATACCGTGACCGCGCAAATCGAAGATGGTGGCGGCGAGAAAGCAAGAGAGCATCAGCAGAAGAAAGGCAAACTTCCGGTTCGTGAGCGTATTCTTGCCCTACTCGACCCTGGCTCATCCTTTTTAGAAGTCGGTCAGTTTGCTGGCTGGGATGTGTATCCAGATTACGTTCCATGCGCTGGCGTGGTTGCTGGCGTGGGTGTAATAGACGGCACCGAGTGTATGATCGTTGCCAACGACGTGACGGTAAAAGGCGGTAGTTACTACCCACTTACGGTGAAAAAGCACTTACGCGCACAAGAAATTGCAGAAAAATGCCAACTGCCGTGTGTTTACTTAGTCGACTCTGGCGGTGCTAACCTACCCCGTCAAGATGAAGTCTTCCCTGATAAAGACCACTTCGGACGTATTTTCTACAACCAAGCTCGAATGTCAGCCAAGGGCATCCCGCAAATTGCAGTGGTCATGGGGCTATGTACCGCTGGCGGGGCGTACGTTCCTGCCATGTGTGATGTTTCCATCATAGTCAAAGAGCAAGGCACGATCTTCTTAGCGGGCCCTCCTCTGGTAAAAGCAGCAACAGGAGAAGAAGTCAGCGCGGAAGATCTTGGTGGCGCAGACGTTCACTGCCGTACGTCTGGCGTAGCCGACTATTATGCAGAAAACGATCACCACGCGTTAGAACTGGCAAGACAAGCTGTCTCCCAAATCAACCACTTGAAACCCGTTCAACTCAAGCAAAAAGCGCCACAAGAACCGCGTTTCTCTGCGCAGGAGCTTTACGGTATTGTCGGTACCGATCTTAAAAAACCGTTTGATGTAAAAGAAGTGATTGCCCGAATTGTTGATGATTCACAATTTGATGAATTTAAAGCATTGTTCGGTGAAACTTTGGTCTGTGGCTTTGCTCATATTCACGGCATGCCGATTGGCATTGTCGCTAACAACGGCATTCTATTCTCAGAGTCGGCGCAGAAAGGCGCGCATTTTATTGAGCTGTGCGCACAACGCAAAATCCCTCTACTTTTCTTGCAAAACATCACTGGCTTTATGGTCGGTCAGAAGTACGAAGCAGAAGGCATCGCCAAACATGGTGCGAAAATGGTAACTGCTGTTGCGTGTGCAGACGTGCCAAAGTTTACCGTGGTTATTGGTGGTTCGTATGGCGCAGGCAACTACGGCATGTGTGGTCGCGCTTATGATCCAACCATGATGTGGATGTGGCCAAATGCGCGCATCTCCGTCATGGGTGGTGAACAAGCGGCTGGCGTGATGGCACAAGTGACCCGTGATATTAAAACGCGCAAAGGTGAAAGCTGGAGCGTAGAGGAAGAAGAAGCGTTCAAACGTCCAATTGCGGAGCAATATCAAGTCCAAAGCCATGCGTATTACGCAAGTGCCCGTTTGTGGGACGACGGCATTATTGATCCCGCTAAAACTCGCGATGTTGTCGGCATTGCTCTGTCTGCTGCGCTTAATGCGCCAATACCAGACAGTAAATTTGGCATCTTCCGTATGTAGTCGGATGCAAGGCAACCCTTAACTCCTCGCGAATACCGATGTTTATACAAATAACGGCTAGCGAGTATTGGAATACAGACTGAAATGTCAGACAAAGGAAGTCACATGACCGGACTACTGCTTGAAAAAGACAGCAATGGCGTTGCCTGGTTGAGCCTCAATCGACCAGAGAAACACAACGCGTTTAATGATGAATTAATTGCTTCACTTATCGAAATCTTGGAAAAACTTGAGAGAGACGACTCTCTACGTGCATTGGTACTCACTGCGCAAGGGAAACACTTTTCTGCGGGTGCGGATCTTGGCTGGATGCAGTCAATGGCCACCAAAACCGAGAGTGAAAACCTTCAAGATGCAAAGCAACTAGCAAAACTTTTGCATACGCTGGATACCTTTAGCAAACCAACCATTGCTATGGTACACGGCGCTGCATTTGGCGGCGCACTTGGGCTTATCTGCTGCTGCGATATCGCAATCGGTACACCTGAAAGTCGCTTCTGTTTGAGTGAAGTGAAACTCGGCTTATTGCCCGCGACCATCGGTCCCTACGTAATCCGAGCAATTGGACAACGACAAAGCCGACGCTATTTTTTAACCGCGGAACTGATTGATGCCGAGACTGCGCTTTCGATGAACATTCTTCATCTAATCGATCCCCAGACAAAAGAGGCGGTCAACCGTATAGTTGAGCACCTGCTTAATAATGGCCCGCAAGCCATGCAGGCGGCAAAAGCACTTTGTTTACGTTGTGATAACCAACCTATCGATCACTCATTAATTGAATACACTAGCCAAGCCATAGCAACCGCCCGCGTGTCCAGAGAAGGACAAGAAGGACTGAATGCATTTTTCGAAAAGCGCGCCGCCAATTGGAGGAATCATGTTTAAAAGAATACTGATCGCAAACCGCGGTGAAATTGCCTGCCGAATCATTAAAACCGCAAAAAGTATGGCTATAGAGACGGTTGCCGTCTATTCCGAAGCGGATCGCAGCAGCTTACATGTTAAACAAGCAGATTTCGCTGAATTTATCGGCCCTGCTCCGGCGAGTGAGTCGTACCTCAATATCGATGCGATTATCGGCGCTGCGAAAAAATGGCAAGCCGATGCTATCCACCCTGGGTATGGTTTTCTTTCCGAGAACCCGAAACTAGCCAAAGCTTGCAGTGAAAATGGTATCGTCTTTATTGGCCCTTCCACCAGCGCAATTGAGGCGATGGGTTCGAAGTCACAAGCCAAGGCCATTATGTCAAAGGCGAACGTGCCTCTCGTTCCGGGCTATCACGGCACAGACAACAGCGTTGAGCACTTATTGGCTGAAGCAGAGAAAATCGGTTATCCAGTGATGCTCAAAGCAACCCAAGGGGGCGGCGGTAAAGGCATGCGAGTGGTCAACAGCGCCGCCGAAATGCCGTTGGCCATTGATGGCGCGCAGCGTGAAGCACTTTCCAGCTTTGGCGATAAGCAGCTTCTTATTGAAAAATGTATTTTGCAGCCTCGCCACGTTGAAGTTCAGGTATTTGCTGACCAACACGGCAACTGTGTCTATCTTTCTGATCGTGACTGTTCCATTCAGCGTCGTCACCAAAAGGTGGTCGAAGAAGCACCTGCTCCCGGTCTTAGTGATGAACTGCGTAAACAAATGGGTGAAGCCGCTGTTCAGGCCGCTCAGGCGATCGACTACGTTGGCGCTGGTACGGTTGAATTCTTACTTGATAGCCGTGGTCAGTTCTACTTTATGGAGATGAATACCCGCCTGCAAGTTGAACACCCAGTCACTGAATTGATAACAGGTGTAGATCTCGTTGAATGGCAGTTCAAAGTTGCTGCTGGCGAGCGTTTACCTATCTCACAAAACGAAATCACGCATAACGGTCACTCAATCGAGCTACGAATTTACGCCGAAGACGCCGAGAACGACTTTATGCCGTCGACTGGATGCATCGATTATTTAAAGGAACCCGTCTCAGACAGTAATGTTCGCTTGGCGTGTGTGCGCGTCGATAGCGGTGTCACACAGGGCGATGCCATTAGCGAGTTCTACGATCCGATGATCAGCAAACTGATCGTCTGGGGCCAAACGCGTGATATTGCACTCAAACAGCTTAAACAGGCTTTAACTCAGTATCACGTGCGTGGTGTCACCACCAACATCGGTTATCTGCACAGCATTATTTCACAGCCAGCCTTTGCTGATGTTGAGCTTGATACTGGATTCTTGGTCAAACACCAGCAAGGCATTAACGAGCAGCAAAACGTGTCTGATTCGATCTGGCTAACGTTGGCGGCGGTTGCTCGCTGGAATGCTCTCACTGCTAAATCAGGCAGCTCAACGTTACCCGCCCCAACCGCACAAGGTTTTAGACTGTCGGTTGACAACGTTTATCGATTTAACTTCACGGATGCCAATGCCAACCATCAGGTACGTTTGCAACAATCATCGCAAGATACAGGATCTCAGCATCTTAATCACCTCAATGTCCGATGCGGCGAGGAGTTGCATCAGGTCACCCTGCTTGAAAGTGGCAACCAGTTTATCGTCGATATTGATAATGTGCGTTACACCTTTAACGCGCTCAACGACGAACAAAAGACAACGCTGTTTTATCTTGGTCAGCAGCGCACTTTCGCTCATCAACCTAACTTTGACTCTGCAAAAGATGTAGATGATGAACTTAGTCCAACCGCACCACTGAACGGTGTGATATCGGCGGTCATGGTAAATAAGGGAGACAAAGTAGCGGCTGGTGATCCGTTGTTAGTGCTCGAAGCGATGAAGATGGAATACACCATTACCGCTCCGGTAGCAGCGACCGTTGATGAATTGTTTTATCAACATGGAGACCAAGTACAGCACGGTTCCATCCTGCTGCATTTAATTTCTGCACCCGATAATGTCTGTGAAGATAAGGAGCACGAATATGCTACCAGCGAAGGTTAATATCGTCGAAGTTGGTGCGCGTGATGGCTTGCAGAATGAAACGGCAGTGACGCTGATTGATAAAATCCGTTTGATTAACCAACTAAGCACCAGTGGCTTAAAACACATTGAAGCAGGCTCTTTTGTCTCGCCGAAATGGGTGCCTCAAATGGCCGATTCCGATCAAGTATTTTCAAGTATCATACAAAAGCCTGACGTGGTTTATAGTGCGCTCACACCAAACCTAGCAGGGTTAGAACGTGCGCTGGAAAGTGGCGTAAAGCAAATTGCGGTGTTTGGTTCGGCTTCGGAGGCGTTCAGCCAAAAGAACATTAACTGCAGCATTGCCGACAGCCTCTCTCGCTTTGAACCCGTTATCCAACTAGCGAACCAGCACAACATACCTGTGCGCGGGTACTTGTCTTGCACTATGGTTTGTCCCTACGAGGGAGAAATAAAACCAGAGCAAACCACCGCGGTAGCGAATACGCTGTTTGATATGGGATGTTATGAAATTTCGCTCGGTGACACGGTCGGCAAAGCAACGCCTAATCGCGTTATCGCCATGCTGGACTCTCTGCTAACACAGCTACCCAAAGATGCGTTAGCCGTGCACTTCCACGACACGTACGGACAAGCGTTAGCCAATATCTACCAAGCCTTGCTGATGGGGATCAATACCATTGATAGTGCCGTTGCAGGTTTGGGGGGCTGCCCTTACGCGAAAGGTGCCAGTGGGAATGTTGCAACAGAAGATGTGATTTATTTGTGTGAACAGCTTGGTATTGAAACTGGGATTAATCTCAACATCATCAATCAAGCAGGTTGGCAAATTTGCCATGCATTAGGTAAACGTCCGTCTTCCAAAGTAGCACTCGCTTTGGGTGACCCAAACAGCTTGTAAATTGCTCAACCCACGATACACAACTACAAACGAGCATGTTTAATAACATGCTCGTTTTTTTGAGCCGATTTAATCTAACCGAAACACTAAACAGAGGCGTGCTTTTCCTCTGCAAGGGTATGGCATCCCCACTTCGCGATCATATTAAGCAAATCACTTTTCTGAACTGGTTTTGTCAGGTAATCATCCATACCTAATGCGATACTTTTTTGTTGCTGCTCTTGCATCGCATGTGCGGAAAACGCAACGATTGGACACCAAGGAAACGCACCACTTTCCTGTAACTCACGAATGTCTTTTGTCACGCCAAAACCATCTTTGTTTGGCATAGAAATATCGGTAATCACCAAGTCCGGAGAAAGCTGTTTATAAAGTTCAACGGCTTCAACACCATCTTCCGCCAACGTCAGTTTAACACATGTGTCTTGCAACATTTTTTCAATCAATATTCGATTGATATGGCTGTCTTCTGCGACTAATAGGTGCAGGCTAGAAAAGTCAGGGTTCTCATCTAAGGAAAGTTCTCGACGCTTTTGTGTCTTAGTAGAAAACAGAGCTTGCAGTTTATGCTGCGTGACCGGTTGCGGCAATAAACGATCCCGCTCGCACGACCATGCCTGCCCTTCCTCCATCACGCAAGGTGCAAGGAACAGTACCCGTTTGGCGGCGGATTCTGTCGCATCAAGCTCATAAAGCGCATCTCTATCTTGAGCATTGTTTACACTCGCGAGGATACGATCAAAACCATCCAATTTTTTACCCAAAGACTGCGCAGTTGACCAATCGTTGGCATGAGTAACTTCAATGCCAATCTCTTGAGCTAAATGTATCAAGTGTTGCACGCGCGGTTGATAATCATCAATCAACAATAGTCGATTTGCACTCAGCTCTATCGGATCGGAAAGAAGCTGACTTTGCTTAGGCAACTGCAAACTAAAGCTAAAACACGACCCTTTGCCAAAATCTGAATGCACACAAAGCTCGCCGTTGTACATGCTGATCAAACGTTTTGAGATTGCCAACCCCAAGCCTGTACCTTCATGGCGTCTTGTCGCGGAGGTATCGACCTGCTCAAACTTATCCATAATATGAGCCAATCGATCTTCGGGGATACCAATGCCCGTATCACTCACGGAAAAATCAAAACCGTGCTCACTTTCTCTGACTTTGAGTAGCACATGACCTTCGTCCGTGAATTTCACCGCATTACCGATCAAGTTAAGCAAGATTTGATTAATCCGACCTTTATCGCCGACCACGACCGTATTCATAGACAATGGCATATCAACCAACAACTTAAGGTTCTTTTTATCCGCCTGATAGGCACACAAAGCGGTGCAACTCTCGACGAGTGAACGCAAGTCAAACTCCTCTTCAACTAACGTCAACTTGCCCGCTTCTACTTTGCTGTAGTCGAGGATGTCGTTAATGATCGTCACAAGGTTGTTGGCAGATTTGTGCAGCAAGAGTAATAACTCCCTTGGCTCTCGACGGTTTTCGTTCTCAAGCAATATCTCGCTGATCCCCATGATCGCGTTCATTGGGGTGCGAATCTCATGGCTCATGTTCGCCAAAAATTCCGATTTGGCTTGCATCGCCTTTTTCGATTTATCTAAAGCAGACGACAGACGCCTCTCCATCCTGCGCCTGTCGGTGATGTCACGCTCTACCGCAATAAAACGTAACAGCCCGCCATCTTCATCAAACACAGGAGAGAGCTCCAACTCGACCCAATACGGGTGCTTCGACTTGGTGTAGTTGAGTATTTCAACCCTAATAGGAGAGTGCTTACGGACACTTTTTGAGAGCAATGCCACCGTATTTGGGTCTGTGTCTGGCCCTTGGAGTAACTCGCCCGGCGATTTGCCAATAACTTCTTCCAACGTATATTCGGTTAGCTGTTCAAACGCGGGGTTTACCCATGCAATAGTGCCGTCAGGGTGAGTAATGATGATCGTATCGCGAGCGTGTTCCGCCACCTCGGCAAGCTGCGATATTTTGGCCGATAACTGTTGCTGGGTTTGATGCTCTTGCTGAAGTTTAGTTTGCGCTTGTGCTAAAGAGCGTGACATTTGGTTAAACGCTTCGCCAACACGTGTAACTTCGTCATTGCCTGAAATCGAAATTTGCGAACCCGGACCTTGCTGTGAAACCTTGATTACCCCAGTACGAAGAAGATCGAGCCGCTTCATCAAATAGCTACCGAGAGCATACGAAAACATGGCCACCAGCGACATTTCAATAAAGGCGATAACCAAACTTGCATGAGTCGCAAATGAAAGAACTTGATGTACATGTTCAACATTCACACCCATTTCAACCTTACCGAAAGTCTGCTTTCCAAGAGTAATCTCTTGCGCAACATCGTAAACTCCATCGGTCACATCAAACGGTCTCACACCAGTATCAACACCGCTGTAATCCCCCTGTAGCGTCAGCTCGACGCCATCTTGATTAACAATACGAATGTAAGCCAGCTCGTGCTCACTCACGACAGAACGAGCAAAACTGTCTAGATAGGCTAAGTCCGTCGCAATCACCGCATCTCTCGACGCCTGAGCAAATACACTCACCAAGTGTTGGCTCCCAACCTCTAGGCTAGTCTCGTTGGAACTTTCCAACCAATTAAGCCCACTAATGATGAGTACACCGAGCGCAAGGGCCTCAATAAGAGCAATGCCAAGTATCGTTTTCGAACGCAGCGTCATAGGACAACCATTTATCTTGAGATTCCCAATTGAACAACATCTTGCCAATCTTGGTCTTGTGCAAGCTGTAACCCGTCAATGTTGAGTAAAGTAAAACTCTCCTGTGCTTTTGGATCGTCATTAAGTTGCGAAATTGCCTTTCGTAAGGCAAGAGTAATCTCTTCATCGACATTATTTGAAACCGCAATAGCATGAGGCGTATAACCAGCGGTTGTATAAATGATGCTAAGTTGGTCTTTTATTTCACTCGGTAAGCTCTCAAAGGTACGCTTCACGCCACCACCAGCAATGTACAAACCTTTAAGTACCCCCAAATAGACTGAGTCGTGCGAACCAACATATTTAGGCGTAAACTTGATGCCTTTCTGCGCCAACTCTGATTGTGTGATGATAGAAGCAGCAAATGCTCGAGGGGCAGGAAAAGCGATGGTCTTGTCTTGCAGCTCATCAAGGGAAACCGACTTCCCTAGCCTTGCTACAATAATGCCTGTGATGCGCTTATTTTTCGCTCTTGCTAAAGCCGTATAACCTGGGTTTTGATTCACCAACGTAAAGTGATATGGGTTCATGTATGCAATGTCGTAGGCTCCAGCCATCAAGCGAGCTTCGAATGTGGGAATATCACGTGCCGTGGCAAACTTAATCTCAACGCCAGCAAGATCTCCCCAGCGTTGCAGTAATGGCTGCCATTGTTGCACTAGTTTGGTCGCCGACTGTTGCGGTACGACACCAAAAACAATGGAAGGTTGAGCAACGACAGAAGGTGACCATATGCATAACACCGTAAGCAACGTAAATATTCGCTTGTGAAGCCGCCAAATCAACGTCTTTAGTTGGGAGTTCAACAAAATCATCTCCTTATGTTTGTCTTTCGTTAAAGATAGATAGCTATCTGAAAGATTGCGAATTATCGGATTAAATTGCCTCGTGTCTCAGATACCATTTATACTCAAATGAACACCTAAAACAGGAGCAGGTAAATGCTTATTACATTTCGTTGCCATAGCCACTCGAACGTCACTATGTTTGGCGATATTGCGATAAAGATGATCAAAATGATGGGCCATAGTGGCTCAGTACCAGGGTCAATTTCCGCTCAAGACATCCCTGATGCTCTATCTAGATTGACCTCCGCTCTCGCAGCACAAGAAGCGATAGAGCAGAACAACAGTCAAGCAATGGAAGAAGATGAGGAGCAAGAGGAACAAACGGTCAGTTTAGGACGCAGAGCATTTCCACTTATTGAGCTTTTAAAATCGGCTATTAAAGAAGAATGCGAAGTGATGTGGGACAGCCAATAAATGCTCCAAATCAAGCTGTGGAGAGGAAAGCAACATCCAATTTATACTTTCCTCCCCTGCTAAAAGGAACTTACCCAATTCACTTCACTTCTCTATTTGAATGACTCTTAACGAGTGCTTACTCAAAACTAACCTATTGAATATAAATCAGTGATAAACATCTGATTTAATAATAAAAATCTCCTATTGACTGAAACACTCACTTATCATTGTGGCCTCAACTGCAAACCATTAATGGAATGATTGTTATGTCAGAACTGACTCGGATGCGCTCTGGAGAAACCTATAATTGCCTGGATGAAGAACTAAAGCTAATGCGCGCCAAAACTGCGCAGCTTGTCTTCCAATTTAACCACGAGCCAAACCCAGGTATCCGTAGACAACTATTGGCGGAGATGGGCGTCCAATTAGAAAACAGCGCCTGTATAGAGCCACCGCTTCAACTTACCTACGGTTGCCACTTGTCCATCGGGGAAAACACCTACATCAACTGGGATGCCATCATTCTGGACAATGGGCAGGTTGAGATTGGCGCGAACGTCATGATTGGGCCTAGAGTGCAAATTTACACAGCCGCTCATTCACTGGATACACAAAGACGCTTAGCCGGAGATGAGATCGCCAAACCGGTAAAAATCGGCAATAACGTTTGGATTGGTGGGGGCGCAATCATACTGCCAGGCGTGACCATTGGCGATGAGGCCGTCGTCGGCGCTGGCTCTGTCGTAACCAAAGATGTTGCGCCAGGCGATCGAGTTGCTGGAAATCCGGCGCGCTCCATTAAACCAAAAAACTGAAGAAAGTCGCTATTTTGCCAAATGTTCGCGAATAATGTTGGCAAGCAGATTGAGAGCATGGACGTATTTGTCATTGAGCTCAAAAGAAGCGTTAAGACGAATACAGTGATCGTATTGTTCTGTCAGGCTGAACATCTTTCCCGGTGCGATGCTGATATTATCTTTTAGCGCTTTTCGATATATCGGCAAGGCGTCGATATGCTTGGGAAGCTCTAACCAAATAAAGTACCCGCCGCTTTGGCTTAACACTTTGACTTCTCCAGGTAACAGGTCACTAAGCAGATCCGTCATCTTACTTTTACGTTCAAACAACTTTTTTCGTAACTGCTTCAAATGCGATTCATAATTGCGGCTTGTTAAATAGTGCACCAATGTCATTTGCACTGGTGCACTCGTCGCTAATGTACTCATTAACTGTAACTTTTGTACCTCTAGCGCCCGCTTTCCCGCCGCAACCCAACCAATACGTAGCCCTGCGATTAATGATTTTGAAAACGAGGAGCACAACATGGTATTGCCCGTGTCATCAAACATTCTTAGTGGGTAAACCGAGTCATTCCCGGCATGCAGCTCGCTGTACACATCATCTTCAATCACTGGCACGTTATATCGCTGTGTCAGCTCAATCAGCTTTTGTTTTTTCTCGTTGGAAAGCGTAAAACCCAAAGGATTCTGGAAGTTCGACATAAGCCAACATGCTTTCACATCGTGTGTTTGCAGCGCTCGTTCCAATGAATCTAGGTCAATGCCCGTGACCGGGTCTGTTCTTACTGAGAGCGCTTTCAAACCTAACCGCTCTAAGGATTGCAATGCGCCATAGAATGCAGGCGACTCCACAACCACCCAATCTCCCGGTCTTGTACAAGCTTGCAAACTGAGCGTTAACGCCTCCAGCGCGCCTGCCGTAATGACAATTTCATCGGGCGAAATTTCAATGCCTTTCGCAGCATAACGCTTCGCGATGATGGTGCGTAATTGTTCGTTTCCCGGCGGTAAGTTATCAAAGGTGGTGGAAATCGGCATATTGCGAGCGGCTGCGCTCATCGCCCGATTCACGTGATATCGTGGGTACAAACTTGGGTCTGGATAGGCAAAGCCAAAATTGATCATGGATGGATTTTTACTCGCCTGCAGAACATCAAAGATAAACTCATTGATGTCTACCTGCTCTGTCCACGAAACCGCGGCTGGCGCTTGGGGTTCATTTGAACTCTTAATATAGGGAGCAACTCGATAACCAGATCGCGGCTGTGACGTTACCCAGCCTTGAGATTCCAGAATTTGATAAGCGTGCAATACCGTCATCAAGCTCAAACCCGAGTGTTCCGATTGGCGACGCAGAGAAGGCAGCTTGTCACCCGGATGCCATATCCCCGATTTTATCTGCCTTTTAAGCTGTTCCACTAACTCTTGATACTTCGCCACACGCGAATCCCCCTCCATAAAGCCGAATTCAAAATAATAACACTTCAATATTTAATCTGTTATAGGTTTATAGTCACTGTCTGTACCTACTTCCCTCATTCCGCTCCTTTTAAAATAGCTCTCTCATAAAACTTAAAAGATCAAAGGAAGTTTAATGTTTGGCCTCGACGCATTTATGCTTGCACGGATACAGTTCGCCTTTACGGTATCCTTTCATATTATTTTCCCCGCTATCACCATAGGTCTGGCCACCTATCTCGCCGTGCTGGAAGGCTTATGGCTAAAAACACGTAATCCCGATTACCAAAAGCTCTATCACTTCTGGTCGAAAATTTTTGCGGTTAACTTTGGGATGGGCGTTGTATCTGGCCTTGTCATGGCCTATCAATTCGGCACCAACTGGAGTGGTTTCTCCGACTTCGCTGGTTCTATCACTGGCCCATTACTGACTTATGAAGTGTTAACGGCTTTCTTTCTCGAAGCTGGATTTCTTGGCGTGATGCTATTTGGTTGGCGTCGCGTCGGCGAAAAGCTGCACTTTTTTGCAACCTCGATGGTGGCGTTAGGCACGATCATTTCGACCTTCTGGATTCTCGCCTCCAACAGTTGGATGCAAACGCCACAAGGCTATGAAATTGTCGACGGACGTGTGGTGCCAACCGACTGGTTTGCTATCGTTTTCAATCCTTCATTTCCTTATCGTTTGGCGCACATGAGCGTCGCGGCTTTCGTTAGTTCCGCACTCTTTGTAGGCGCGTCAGCCGCTTGGCATTTATTGAGAGACAATCAATCGACTGCGGTAAAAACGATGTTTTCGATGTCGCTCGGGATCTTAGTGTTCCTTGCGCCACTCCAAGCCGTGATTGGCGATGTACACGGGTTAAACACTCTCAAACACCAGCCCGCCAAAATCGCTGCCATCGAAGGACATTGGGATAACAGCGATGGCAAACCAACCCCATTGATATTGTTCGGCATGCCAAACATGGAACAAGAACGCACAGACTATGCCTTAGAAATTCCTGTTCTAGGAAGTTTGATCCTACGCCACAGTTTAACTGAGCCAATCCCGGCGCTGAAAGACTTCCCGAAAGAGGAACGACCGAACTCACCTATCGTCTTTTGGTCATTTCGAATCATGGTCGGACTAGGACTTCTGATGATTTTTCAAAGCTTCTACAGCATGTGGTTACGAAAAAAGAACACGCTTTATACCTCGCGTTGGTTCCTCAAGTTTTCATTGTTTATGGGGCCATCTGGTCTTATCGCAATACTCGCTGGCTGGTTTACGACAGAGGTTGGTCGGCAACCTTGGGTCGTGTATGGCGTACAAAAAACGCGTGATGCGGTTTCTGCACACGGAGACCTACAAATGAGCATCAGCCTGCTGTGTTTCCTTGTTGTATACAGCTTGGTATTTGGTTTTGGTTATTACTACATGATCCACCAAATCAAGAAAGGCCCCGATGCAATCGAACACGATGAGCACGACATGACGACCGTTTCAGGCCGTATCTAGAATTTGTCACAAAGTGAAGGTAGAAAATATGCATTTTGATTTATCCGTGATTTGGTTCGCGATCATCGTTTTTGCCACTTTGATGTACATCATCATGGACGGCTTCGATTTGGGTATTGGAATACTGATGCCCTTCATCAAGGATGAAAAACAAAAAGACGTCATGGTCAACAGTGTCGCGCCTGTTTGGGACGGTAACGAAACTTGGATTGTACTTGGAGGCGCATCTCTATTTGGCGCTTTTCCGATGGCTTACGCGGTGATTATTGAAGCGCTAACCATCCCTTTAACGTTGATGTTGATTGCTTTGATCTTTCGTGGCGTCGCGTTTGAGTTTCGCTTTAAAGCATTGGAAAGCCACTTAAAGTTCTGGGATCGCTCTTTTATGGTCGGCTCGATTTTAACCACGTTTTTCCAAGGCATCGTTGTTGGCGCGGTAATTCAAGGCTTTGCGGTGGAAAACCGCGTCTTCGTAGGTAGCCAACTCGACTGGCTCAGCCCTTTTCCCATCTTTTGTGGTTTGGGTTTAGTCGCAACGTACGCGCTGCTTGGTAGCACATGGCTCATCATGAAGACGGAAGGTGAACTGCAAAACACGATGTACCGCTTCACTAACAAAACACTACTGGCGATGATCTCCGCATTAGTCATTGTGAGCGCTTGGACTCCACTTGCTTACCCTGCCATTGCGGAAAGATGGTTTTCTCTGCCTAATTTGTTCTACTTACTGCCCGTACCTGTCATTACTGGGCTGGTATGTTTGAAGATTGCCGACTCCGTTAAAAAGCGAAAAGAGCGCAGCCCTTTCGTGATGGCATTGGTGATCGTGATTCTCGGGTTCGCTGGGCTTGGCATCAGTATCTGGCCAAATATCATTCCTCCTAGCATATCAATATGGGAAGCAGCCGCTCCTGCAAGCAGTCAACGCTTTATGCTCGTTGGAGCAGTGATCATCATCCCGATCATTCTGGCTTACACCTTTTGGAGTTACTACGTCTTCTCTGGAAAAGTGAAAGAAGACGAAGCGTACCATTAACGAGTTGATAAGGAGTGAGTATGAAAGTCAAAAATTGGTGCCGCCAATGGGCTTGGATGGTTGGAATTTGGATCGTTAGCGTCGCTGCATTAGGGTTAGTGTCTATGTTATTTCGCGTCATGATGACCGCTGCAGGGTTAAAATCTTAGCTCGGCACTTTTAAGTCAATAGAAAATGGATGCCTCTAGATCTTGTGTAAGAGCTAGAGGCGTTGAACCTAATACTCAATCTTAATGAAAAAGCCAAGCGTTAAGAATCTACTCAAAACACTCTTTCATAAGTCTACATTGCCTGAAGTCGTTCATGCATGCTTACGAGATCAAAAGGTTCAAGCTTTTTCGCAATGCTCAGTAATGCTTCCTTTTTATCTTGCGGTAAACTTTGAAACTTCGACTCTAAACGTAAATCCACTTTGCTAAAAAGTAGCTTTCTAATTTGACTAGCTTTTGCCTTTGATAATTGCAATCCATCATTATCGGAGGTTTCAATTATCATGATAATTCTTGCTAAATCACTGAATTCATTATCAGAGCATAAATAAAGTGATTGTTTGTATAAATAGCCAACCGAAATTTCAAAATCAATATTAAGCGCTTGAATCTGACCGACAATGTTTTCACTCATATCATTTTGAGAAGCAGAGTTGATACAATCATCAAATCGCCTTTCAAATGTAACAAATCGATTATTGAGCTCGTCCAACATAGTCGTATCTTTTGCGAATGATTCTATAGGTAAAACCAATAAGAACATTGGCAGTAGGTATTTTTTCAGCGACCGACTGTTCACAATCAAGTCCTTTTTCTAAAAACTTTCATACGGTGTTGGTGCAATTGTTGCTCTCAAACTCAAGTCCATTAAACTCGCCAAATGGCTTTCATTAAACTCTGATAGCTTTTGCAGCTTTAGACTGGCTTCATTAAACTCTTGGTAGAACTTCTCAGGTTGAGGTATCACGACTGTTTTTATGTTTGCTCGTGTTGCCGCAAGCATACCCGAATAAGAGTCTTCAAAGGCAATACAGTTACTTGAATCTACACCTAGTTTATTGATTGTTGAAAGGTAGACATCTGGCTCTGGCTTGCCCTGTTCTACATCGTCTGACGATGATATCGCGTCAAAGTAACTGGCAATACCGAGTTTGTTCAAAATGATGGGAATGAGTTGATAAGGTGAATTAGTAGACAATCCTATCTTAAACCCTTTTTCCTTAAGCAATTTGAGTGTTTCTGTAACACCCTCTAATTCGCATCCTTTTTCAATTATTAATGCCTCCACTTTATCCACAACAGCATTCTCTACTTCCTCTAGGCTCTTTTCTTGCCAAGGATTACGTTCATACCAAAACCTTGTTACTTCACCTGTCGTCATCGTCGCAGTCTGCTTTGATAATACTTCGGTCACTTGGACGCCAACTGATGAAAACACCTGCTTTTCAGCTTCCTTCCACAAAGGTTCTGAATCAATCAGCAACCCGTCCATATCAAAGACCGCAGCGTATATCATTGGTACACCCTCAGTAAGTTCTATTCGTTGAGTAAGATTTGTCTATTCAACCAAAGCATAGCTTTGCATATAACGAGGGAGAGTATCACATTTGCCTGGGGCTATCAGAGCCAGTTCGATAACTCATCTTTAAGCCTCAACATGACTGATGTTCGTGACTACTTTTAACGCCAGCTTATTGAGATTAGACGCCTCCCAAGCAACGACAACACGACTGGTTAGGGGGATATCATCAATCTCGGCGACTGTCGCAGAATCATCGAGATGTTCAGCCAGTGAACGTGGAACGATAGCAATGCCTAACCCAGCCTGCGCCATGGCAATCGTCGTACGAAGTTGCGGTGCTGCAAACTGTGGTTCGAGCCTTACTCCTGCGTCGGCAAAAAGTGTGCTCATACCATCAAACAATGCAGGTCCAGTCTCTCGTGGAAACAGTAAAATTTTATGGCCTCTCAACTGTTTCATCTGGATACAGGGATACTTTGCCAGCTCGTTCCCCGCCGGAATCACCGCGACAAACGGGTCGTTAAACAACACCTTGCGCTCAAAAGGCTCACTGGCGTAGCAGGGTAGCCGCATGATTGCGAGATCAAGTTGTTTGCTTTTTAACTGAGTGGCAAGCTCTGGCATTGACAGTTCCGCCGTCTGTAAATGAACCCCATTCTCTTGAATACGCCCCACCCTCTCTAATACCTTAATGCAGGTTGATGTTGACGTTGCGAACCCGATTTTAACCTGCGTATTTTCACCACGGGCAATCTGTCGAGCTTTTGCTTTAGCGCGTTCCACATCAGCAAGAATATTTACCGCATCAGTATAAAAGACTTGGCCAGCATGGGTCAGTTCTACCCCTCTAGACAAGCGCTTAAATAGGTCCAAACCAAGCTCGTGCTCTAACTTTTTGATTTGTTGACTTAAAGGAGGTTGCGCAATCCCTAACTGTTCAGCGGCTCGGGTAAAGTGACGAGTCTCGGCGACCGCGACAAAATACTTCAGGTAGCGAAATTCCATATATTTTCCATATCAAAATAAATCTTTTTTATATTGGATTTAGCACCGTGTAGAAGTCAATCTAAATATACTCTTCATTGCATAACTGGTCTTACTCATGCGTGGATTTTATAACCCTCTATGTGCTTGTTCGCTTGAAGTAGCGAAAGAATTTTCTGAATACCATCACGTTACCGGAGATGGTGAGATTTATCAGACTTCGTTAATGAGTGCTTTGATCGCTGGTGTTTACGAAGGCTCAACAACCATAGAAGAACTGCTGAAACATGGGGATTTTGGTTTAGGTACGTTCAATGAATTGGATGGTGAGCTGATTGCTTTTGATAAGGAAGTTTTTCAACTCAAGTCGGATGGCTCCGCAAACCCGGCAGACCTAGCGCAAAAAACGCCCTTTGCTGTCATGACTTTTTTTAAGCCTGATATCGAGCTGCCACTGACATCGCGCATGTCACGTCATGAAGTCCATAGCCTCATAGACGACATGGTTCCAAGTGACAACCTATTTTGCGCAGTGCGCATTGATGGCGTTTTCGATTCAGTTCGTACTCGCACCGTACCTAAACAAACACGCCCTTATCGGCCAATGCTTGAAGTGGTCAAAGAACAACCAACATTCCGCTTCACGCATAAGCAAGGCGTGGTCGCTGGCTTTCGTAGTCCTAAATATACGACTGGCATCAATGTACACGGCTATCACGAACACTTTATTACCGATGACCGCCAAGGAGGTGGTCATATTCAGGATTACAGCATTTCGTCAGGATTTCTCCAGATTGGCAAAGTCTCGCGGCTAGTGATTGATACACCAGTATCGACAGACTTTCTCAACGCCAATTTGGCTCCGGAAGATATAAATACCGCTATAGAAAAGGCGGAAAAGTAACAAAGTCAGGCAAATAATAAGGACAACAAATGCAATCCAAACCTTCAAATAAAAATGGAGCTCAGTTGATCGCTCAACAGCTAGAGTCTCTCGGCATTAAGTACATTTTCGGTATTCCCGGTGCAAAAATCGATCGACTGTTCGATGCGATTGAAGACACTAACATCCAAATGATTCCGGTACGTCACGAGGCTAACGGCGCATTTATGGCGGGCGTTATGGGAAGACTAACCGGCAAAGCAGGCGTCACAATGGTTACGTCAGGTCCAGGCTGTGGAAACCTAGTTACAGGGGTGGCAACAGCAAACTCCGAAGGCGATCCGCTGATTGCTATCGGTGGTGCGGTGAAACGAACTGACCAGCAAAAACAAACACACCAGAGCATGGATACCGTCAGTATTTTTCGCTCTATAACTAAGTTCAGTGCTGAAGTGCAGCATGTGGACGCCGCAAGCGAGATCATGGCGAACGCATTTCGTATCGCAGAGTCAGGTCGCCCTGGGGCTTGCTTTTTGAGTCTCCCCCAAGATGTTTTATCCGAGCAAACCCAAACGGACATTATTGTACCCTCGCCTTACACACAGCCTGGTTGCGCAGACATCGCAGCAATCGAAGAAGCGGTCAGTCGAATCAGTAAAGCAAAGCGCTGTGTGGTTTTACTTGGCCTTCACGCGAGCCGCAGTCAAAACGCTGCTGCTATCGCCCGATTTCTTCAAAATACGCAGCTACCCGTTGTCGGCACTTACCAGGCCGCCGGCACGGTAGACATCAATTACTATCACCACTTTGCTGGGCGTGTCGGTTTATTTAATAACCAACCTGGCGATGTTTTACTGCGGGACGCCGATTTAATTCTCACCATCGGCTTTAGCCCAATAGAGTATGACCCTGAGCTTTGGAACAGCCACCGCAACCCAGTGATTCATCTCGATATTGAACCTGCAGAGTACCAACTTAATTATCAGCCTTGTGTTGAAATCGTCGGAAACATTGCGCAGTCATTAGACAAGATGGGCAGCTATATCTCTGAATATGCGCGCCTTTCCCCAACGGCACTTTCAGTACTGGAAGAGGTAGCACTGCAACGGCAAGTGATCAAAACCTATCCCAATGTCTATAACAAGCAAGGATTTCATCCACTGGCACTGATTAAAGCCATGCAATCTATCATCACACCAGATACCACGCTATGTCTTGATATGGGGAGCTTCCACATCTGGATCGCTCGTTACTTAAGTTGTTTTCGAGCTCGCCAAATGCTGGTGTCTAACGGCCAACAAACGATGGGCGTTGCACTGCCATGGGCCATTGGTGCCAGCCTACTGAAACCTGGCAGCAAAGTGGTATCGATATCGGGAGACGGCGGTTTTATGCAATCGAGCATGGAGTTAGAAACCGCGGTTAGACTGAACTGCAATATCGTCCATATTGTGTGGGTTGATAACGCCTACAACATGGTAGAAATGCAAGAGATCAACAAATATCAGCGCTGCTCTGGTGTGAAATTTGGTCCAATTGACTTCAAAGCGTACGCCGAAGCATTTGGCGCGAAAGGCTTCGCAGTGACTAGTCAACACGAATTGCTACTGACATTGAATAAAGCCATGGACGTTGAAGGACCAGCAGTGGTGGCTATCCCCGTAGATTACAGCGACAACGACAAACTGATGTTGCCGCGCACAGAGAAAAATCAAGATCCCGTTTTTGTAAGTTTCGAAGGAGAAATCGCATGAGAGGATTAAAAAATAAAGTCGCACTCGTCACTGGTTCTGCCAATGGTATTGGTTTGGCCATCGCAAAACGTCTGTATGAAGAAGGCGCAAACGTCGCTCTTGCCGATTGGAATGAAGAGCAGTTGGCAAACGCCGTTGAGGGCTTTGATAAACAACGTGTGTCTGCGCATTCCATTGATGTTTCTGATCCAGACAAAGTCGCAGCACTGATTTCTGATGTTGTTACCCGTTTCGGTAAACTGGATATTTTAGTAAATAATGCTGGCGTACATGTCCCAGGATCCGTGATTGAAGGTAGTGTGGAAGACTGGAAGAAGATCTCTGGTGTAAACATTGACGGCGTCGTTTATTGCGCGAAGTTTGCGTTACCTGAACTCTTAAAAACGAAAGGTTGTATGGTGAATACCGCGTCCGTTTCCGGTTTGGGTGGTGACTGGGGTGCCGCATTCTATTGTGCGAGTAAAGGCGCTGTGGTCAACCTGACTAGAGCGATGGCATTGGACCATGGTGCGGAGGGTGTAAGAATTAACGCCGTATGCCCAAGCTTAGTAAAAACCAACATGACGAACGGCTGGCCGCAGGAAATCCGCGATAAATTCAATGAGCGCATTGCGCTTGGCCGAGCAGCAGAACCTGAAGAAATTGCGTCTGTCGTGACTTTCTTGGCAAGTGATGACGCATCTTTCATTAATGGCGTAAACCTACCTGTAGACGGCGGTGCCACCGCATCAGATGGTCAACCTAAAATAGTATAAGCATTAACACTGACTGAGCAGAATCTTTAACTGTAAGGTATCCACGCAAAAAAAGAGCCGAGTTTGTACTCGGCTCTTGTGTGTCTGTTCTTAAGCCTGAGACGTTGCTAAACCTGCCGACGCGCCGCCTAATAACACATGATTAAATTCCATTCGAGATTCTTGGGCTTGTTCAGACAGTTCTTGTTTCTTCTGTTGAGCCAACTCAAGCGCTTCGGTTAGTTGCTGTAGCTCTGTTTGCATATCTTCTGGTAAATGATGGTCCGAAAACCCAGATTCACAGCTGTGTTCTAAGGCGAATGCGCGAATTCTCTTACGCATGCTCATCAGGGCCGCCATTGCTTCGCGCTCTTCTTCAGCCGCCTGTTGAGCTAAGTCTTTAAAGCGCTCAAATTTCGCCAAAGCCATTCCCTCTGTTGACCAAGGGTCAATTTCCGGCAGTTCTTCAATGTTAATGGTTGGCTCTTCGTATTCTGCTTGATGTTTAATATCTAGGCTCGCCGCGCGGACAAAGGACACCATCAACATCACCGAGATAACTAACAACGGTAAACCTCCCACGATCGCAGCGGTTTGTAATGTCGATAAACCTCCCATGAACATTAGGACGGTTGGCAGAAAAGACAAAGTAAACGCCCAGAACAAACGGTTCCAGCGCATCGGTTCTTCCGTGACATCATTTTGAACCACAGACGCAAGAATGTACGAGATAGAGTCAAACGAAGTCGCCGTAAAAATGATACACAATAGTGTAAAAACACCAATAACGATTGGCCCTAACGGTAATGTGTCTAACGTTGCAAAAATAGCCGCTGGTGCGCCTGATTCGTTGAGGATTGCGATGACATCAAGCTCACCCGTCAATTGCAACGATAAACCATAGTTACCTAAAACAATGAAGAATAAGAAACAACCTAAAGAACCGTAAAATATAGAACCTACGACCATCTGTTTGATCGTTCTTCCACGCGAGATACGCGCAACAAACAATCCCATACAAGGAGCAAAGACCAACCACCATGCCCAGTAGAAAATAGTCCAGTCTTGCGGGAAGTGTGTATCTGTAAACTCACCATAACCACCAAACGGCTCCGCCCAGGTAGCCATAACAAAGAAGTTAGACAACATACGACCAATAGAATCTAAGCCCGTTTCTAACATGAACACGGTTGGCCCAACGGCAAGTACAAAGAGTAACAAGCCCATCGCACCCCAGAAGTTAATGTTACTAAGGAATTTGATCCCCTTCTCAAGCCCTGCATACGCGGAGTAACCAAAAATAGCAGTACAGAGAAGTAATACAGCCACTTGGCTGAAGGTATTGTTTGGAAGACCGAAGATATGATGTAGACCACCGTTGATAAGAGGCGCTGCTAAGCCAAGCGTAGTCGCCGCACCACCCAACATACCAAAAATAAACAACACATCAATAAACTTGCCAATACCACCGTTTGCACGCTTTTCTCCTAATACAGGCATTAACGCACTAGAGATTTTCAAAACAGGTTGTTTGCGTACATAAAAGAAGTAAGCGATAGGCAGAGCAGGAATAAGGTAAATTGACCAAGCGATCGGTCCCCAGTGAAACAGACCATAAGTCGCGGCCCAGCGAATGGCTTCTTCACTGCCTGCTTCCAACTGAAATGGTGGTGATTGATAGTAGTATGCCCACTCGATACACCCCCAATACAGAATACTTGCGCCAATACCTCCACAAAATAGCATTGCAGCCCATGAGGCGTTACCAAATTCTGGTTGCTCGTCGGCTTCACCAAGTTTGATTTGGCCAAGATCGCTGAACACGGTGTAAATCATAAAACACATTGCTGCGATACCCAGTGCGAGGTATAACACACCAAGCTTATCGGTCATGAAAAATTTGGCTGAAGCTATCCAATCCGCACCTTGTGTGGGAAATAAAATTAAAGGTATAACGACGCTAAGTAAAAGAAAGAGTGAGCCTAAGAAGGTAGGCTTATCGATGAGAGAAAATGATTTGTCCATATTATATATCCTTATGTTTTCAAAGGACATGATCTACATTTCTCACAACTTCGCCAATTCACAACAATTATCGTTACCACAAGAATAATTATCTTTAAAATATGCATTATGTGACGCTGATTTTGTATTCATTATTTGATGCCATAGCGTTTAAATACGGCAGCTTTTCTGCCACACCATCCAGCGCTCTCTACCTTTAAAAACCTCAACACTGTTTGCCATCACTGAGGATTCCACAAGCTTAAACGTCGGTTCTAGATAACCCTCCAACTCCCCACTTCGCAAACAAAATGGAGGGAAGCGAGAGTGGTAATCATCATCTATAACGAAATAACCAATTAACAAACCGTCTCTTGGCAGCAATTTATCCACCATAGCAAAGTAATCTGGCCACTGGTCTCTCGGTAGTGCAGCGAGAAAGGCACGCTCGTAAATCACATCAAATGAGTGCGCAGAGTCAGCGTTAAATACATCCCCCAGCACGACTTTATCTTTGTGCTTGCCTAACGTCGATTGCGCCATTTTTACTGCTTGTTGGCTGTAATCCATCGCGATCACATCATGCCCATATTGAATAAAAGAGCTGAGTTCATAAGCAGCACCACAGCCAGGGATAAATACAGACTGACCTCTATGAAGCGCGTTTTCTAGGTAAGCTTTTAGCTCTTGAGGTGTGGTTTTGGCATCCCACGGCATGGTGCCTTGGGTAAACAAATTATCCCAAAACTGTTGATTGATGGTCGGTGCCTGCTTCATTTATCGCCCTCCTGATTGTACTGGCACAAAAAGAAAGGGATACGCAGCACAATGTGGTATCCCCTCTCCTAGCCTTTGATTTTTACGTTGTTAGCTTTTTATAAATGCGTTTTACAATGATGGGTTAACTGCGCAGGTCATTGATTAACGGCTGCTCCGCTTGGTTCGGTACAAACTGGACATTGCCTTTCAGTTTAGTGACAGACTGGAGTGTTGCTTGAATGTCCTCTGCTGATACATGCACATCATGACAACAGAAAGTAATGGCATCGTTGAAGCCATCGCGCTCAATTTTCAAGGAGCCTTTAATATCGTGGCGACGACAGACTTCTTGGATCTGATGCGGATAAACAAACAGGCCTTTCACTTTCACCGCTGAGTCCGCACGCCCCATCCAGCCTTTAATTCGCGCATTCGTGCGTGGCGAATCCGAGCCCGTTTCTAGGTATGCCGATAAATCTCCCGTTGCGTAGCGAATCAGCGGAAACTTCTCATCGAGCGATGTCACGACCACTTCGCCGACTTCTCCCGGTTGTACAGGAATGCCATCAGGATTAACGATTTCAACGATAATATCTTCGGCAACCACCAAGCCTTGCTCGCCAGACACTTGATAAGCAATCAAACCAAGCTCAGCACTTGCGTAGGCTTGAGAGACTGCAATTCCTTTAACCTCAAACATCTGTTGCATGTCTGCAGTGACTGCTTCACCAGAGACTAGCGCTTTGGTAAAACTCGGCGACTCACCATATTTCTCTTGGTACTTTTGTAGCAACGTCAGCAAGTAAGAAGGCGTGCCCGTATAACCCGTTGGCTGCAGCTGTTTAATCGCTTCAATTTGTGCTTCGGTATTCCCGACACCCGCCGGAAATACCGCGCAGCCACAAGCTCTTGCGCCACCATCCATAATAAATCCACCAGGCGAGAAATGATAAGAGAGCGTGTTATGCACTAAATCGCCCGCACTAAATCCAGCCGCGTGAAACGCGCGCCCCATACGCCAGAAATCCACCTCATCCGTTTGTGCCTCATACAACGGCCCCGGTGATTGGAATACACGCGCCATCTGACCAATCGCAACACTATTTAAACCACCAAACGGCGGTTTAAGTTGCTGCTGGTTTGGAATATTGAATTTGCGCGTAATTGGAAACTGGGTAAGCCCTTCACGATTATTCACCAATGTAGGATCTAACTCAGCAAAATGCGCCGCATAATGTTCGCTGTTGGCTTTTGCATTTTCAATCAACGTTGGCAGACGTTGAAACAGCGATTCTTCTCGTGCCTGCGGAGATAACGATTCTTTCGCATCAAATAGTTCGTTCATCCTTGCTCCTTATAACCAACGCTTACGACGTTTGTAAGATTTCAGATTCTTGAAGCTCTTGCGATCTTCATCGCCGCCGCCAAGGTAGAACTCTTTCACATCTTCATTGTTTAGCAGTTCGTGCTTGCTGCCATCCAGTACGATTTTGCCTGATTCCATGATGTAACCGTAATCGGCCGCTTGAAGGGCAAAGTTGGCATTCTGCTCAACCAAAAGCATGGTAATGCCTTGATCTTTATTAATCTTGTTAATAATGCTGAACACCTCCTTCACCAACAGCGGCGAAAGCCCCATCGAAGGTTCATCCAACAAGATCATTTTTGGACGAGCCATCAGTGCACGACCAATCGCTAGCATTTGCTGCTCACCACCTGACAAATAACCCGCTAGACCGGTGCGCTCTTTAAGGCGAGGGAAATAATCAAACACCATTTCGATGTCTTGCTCGACTTCGTTGTCCGTACGCGTGTAAGCCCCTAAGCGAAGATTTTCTATTACCGTCATATCTTCAACAATTCGGCGCCCTTCCATAACTTGGAAGATGCCCGAACGGACGATCTCTTCCGGGCTTTTGTTGTCTATGCGCTCGCCCATGAAGTTGATTTCACCGCGCGTCACTTCACCATCTTCGGTTTTCAACAAACCAGAAATAGCTTTTAACGTCGTGGATTTACCCGCACCGTTGGCGCCCAGTAAGGTCACAATCTGCCCTTTTGGAACATCTAAGCTCACACCGCGAAGTACTAGTATTACTTCGTCGTAGACGACTTCAATGTTGTTCACTGAAAGCAGTATTTCTGCCGGTTCGATATTCGTTGCTAATTCAGCCATCAAGCTACTCCTTGCTAGGGTGAGAGTGTCCTCTCACCCATCCTTATTTTCAGTAAGCTTTGTTATTAATAAGTCGTAGATTAGTAACCTAGCCAATCGTCACGACGTGACAATGTCACTTGAGACACTTTCTTTATATCTACTGCGCCGCCGTTGTTGTTACCCATAAACACGTTCACGGTTGTTGTGCCACGGTGATCTTCCGGTTTCCAGTTCGCAGGTACACAAACACCTTCTAAGCCTTGTGGGACCCAGTTGTCATGGACATACATGCCCTTCTTGATGTTTTCACCCGTGATGCCACCGTTGTCTTTCGCCCACTCCATCGCTTCTTTCATGTAGAACGCAGAACAAATACCGCGAATGTAGTGGTGAGTTCTAAACTCGCCAGGCTCTGATTCAGACTGCTTAGAAATCTCACGAACCAGTTTCATGCCTTCGTTATCGTCTCCCCAAAACGCCGTCATGCCAGGAAAAACATAATCTTTAAGGCCATCGCCCGCCGCTTCAAGTACTGGTTTGTCACCGCCCCAAATGTTCGCCATGTACTGGAACTCTGTACCAACCGTATTACAAGACTTCACGAGTGAGATTACCGAGCTACCGATATTGGCAATGTAACCGTAGTTGGTGCCAGACTCTTTGAGTGACAGACATTGTGCTTTGAAGTCCCCTGGTTTTAGTGACACAACGACTGGGTTTTGCACCTCAAAACCAAGCTCTTCAGCATATTCTGCACACGCTTCTTTTGGCGCATTCGGGAATGGGTGGTTATCGCCAATGTGGGTAAATTTCGGCGCACCTTGGTTGCCCTTTGATTCCCAATCTTCTTTCGCCCACTTCACTAGTGCACGACACGCATCTGAGTACGACGCACCATAGAAGAAGTTATAAGGCGCTGGTTTCGCGGTTTTTGGGTTCTTGCCGGTTGGGTCCGTTAAGTGACCTGAATAAGAGGCAGAGAACACTGGCACTTTGTCTTTGGTCACAAACGAGATGAGAGCTTCGGTATCTGCCGTGCCCCAGCCTTGCAGCGCAACCATGTCTTTGCGTGCCACCCAACGTTTATAGTTAGAAATCGCCACTGGTACTTTGTACGCCATATCTACTGTTTCAAATTCGAGCTCGGTACCGTTAATGCCACCGTTTTGGTTAATCCAGCGTAATGCGTCTCGCACGCCAGAACCATAAGGCTTACTCACATACGCCGTTGGTCCAGAAAAGTCGACCAATTGCCCGACGAATACAGAGTCTTTTGCCCAAGTTGCGGTAGTAAACAGTGCCGAAGATAGCACCAACGTTGTCGCTAGATGTCCTTTGTTCATAACTCGTTGTCCTTGTTATTGAGGTATATTCCACTTAATTCCACGTTAATATGAGAACGGATAGTGTTTCCAATATGCTCGAATCTGTTGCCAGCGATGCGATAACCCTTGAGGTTCGAAAATGAGGAACAGCATGATGACTAAACCAATCGCCATTTCTTTGAAGTAAGCCAGGCCATCAATGAACGAAGTGTTATTGCTAAACTCAGCCAACCCCGTCACGCCAAACTCCAAAACTTCAGGCAGCAATACGATAAATATCGTACCCATCAATGTGCCTTTGACTGAACCCAAGCCACCAATGATGATCATTGCCAAAAACTGGATAGACATCATGATGGTGAAACCTTCTGCTGATACAAAACCTAGATAATGTCCGTAGAGTGCGCCCCCGATGCCCGCATAGAATGCGCATACACCAAATGAGAGCAGACGATACTTAGTTAGGTTGATGCCCATGATTTCTGCCGACAGATAGTGATCTCGTACCGATACAAACGCGCGACCATCACGAGAACGGATCAAGTTCGATGCCCACATATACATGAAGATCAGCGCAAATAGAGCGATGTAGAAGAAACTTTCGTCGGTCGTAAACTCAAAGCCAAACAGATTGATAGGGTTTGCACCAGCACCATATGAGCCGCCACTGAACCAGTCTGCACGAGCAAAGAAGTCCTCTAAAATAAACTGCGCCGCCAACGTTGCGATAGCTAGATATAAACCTTTAATTCGAGCCGCTGGCAGACCAAACAGCATCCCTACAATCATGGTTAAGTAACCCGCGAGCGGAATCGCAAACACGACTGGAATGTTAAACTGGTTATTTAGCCAAGCCGATGCAAAGGCGCCAAAGCCAAAGAACGCACCGTGACCTAGCGAGATTTGTCCGGTAAAACCAACCAGAATGTTTAAGCCCAATGCCGCGATACCGAGGTATGCAATCTGAATAAACAGGTTTAGGAAGTAAATATCCAAGACCAGCGGTGCTGCCAGCATGGCGATGACACCTGCAATCGCAAGGCTTCTGATGGTTTTGGTTTCAAAAATTGGCGTATCACTTTTGTATGTGGTTCGAAAATCCCCACATGGGCGCATGCTAAGTTGAGCCATGTTATTTCTCCTTAAATACGCTCGATATCTTTGGTACCAAACAGGCCGTATGGCTTGAAGGCAAGAATGATTAACAGCACATAGAATGGTGCGATGTTGTACAGGTTACCCACTTGCAGGTATTGACTATCAAAGAACTCAGCTAAGTTCTCTAGCACCCCGATGGTGATGCCACCGACAATCGCGCCGACCACCGAGTCCAAACCACCCAAAATAACGGCTGGGAAGACTTTGATACCGATGATGGATAGCGCGTCAGAGACACCGTTCACGATCCCGATAACAATCCCTGCTGTCGCGGATACCATTGCCGAAATAGCCCAACTGATGGCGAACACTTTCTTGATGGAAATGCCAAGACTCTGCGCGACTTGCTGGTTAAACGCTGTTGCGCGCATCGCCAAGCCCATTTTGCTGAATTTAAAGAACCAGTAGAACGCGCCCATGATGAACATTGAGAAGATCAAACTCAGAATGTAAGCAAACTCAACATTCAAACCACCGATATTCACCACATTTGTTTCGAACACCTGCGGATAAGAAACAGCCGAGACGCCGAATATCCACTTCATCAGCGCTTGGAAGAACATAGACAGACCGATGGTCACCATGATCACAGAGATAATCGGTTCACCAATTAACGGTCTGAGCACAATGGTTTGCACGGCGATACCGAACACCATCATGAACGCGAGCGTGAGTAAAAAGCCGATAAAAAATGGCAGTTGCAGATGAACAAGCGCCGCCCAACATACCCACGCCCCAATCAGAAGAAACTCCCCCTGAGCGAAGTTCACCACCTGGGTCGATTTGTATATCAGTACAAAGCACATGGCGACCACGCCATACAACATGCCAACGATCACGCCATTAATGACGAGTTGCAGTAATAAATCCGTATTCACTATGCGATCCTCCGTTGTTCGCTATCCACTAGTATTGGCTCATGTTCAATAAGCGTTTCAATCACTAGCGACGTTTGAATGCGTGTTTTGGTGCCATCCTGATAAGTGATCACCGTATCCACATCGACTTTTGGATCGTCACTGTAGATGGTTTCGATGATGTCTCCGTATTTCTCTGCAACCACACCACGGCGTACTTTACGTGTGCGAGTTAGCTCGCCATCGTCGGCATCTAGCTCTTTGTAAAGTAGAATGAATTTGCTGATCTTCTGTGCATCGGGTAGGGATTCGTTCACTTTCAGCACTTCTTCACGAATAGCTTGATACACTTCTGGTTGAGCAGATAAGTTGGTGTAGTTAGTGAATGCTAAGCCTCGCTGCTCTGCCCACTTCGCAACAATCGCGTAGCGAATACAGATGATGGCGGATAGCCAAGGTCGACCTTTGCCCACCACTACGGCTTCTGCAATAAACGGCGAAAACTTGAGTTTGTTTTCAATGAACTGCGGAGAGTAGCGGTCGCCATGGCTGGTTTCCGACATGTCTTTCAGACGATCAATCACCACCAAGTGACCAGAATCTTTAAAGTAACCCGCATCACCCGTATGCATCCATCCGTCTTGTACGTCTTCGTCATACGCTTCCTGGTTGTTCAGGTAGCCAGTAAACATGCCGGTACTTTTCGCGATGATCTCACCCACGCCATTGCTGTCTGGGTTGATGACTTTCACTTCTGCATTATCAAACGCAACGCCGACCGAATCATAGTCCACGTCATCGGCTTGGTGGACGGTGTACGCACCACACATTTCGGTTTGACCGTAAAGCTGCTTGAGTGGTACACCGATCGCTTGCAAGTAACGGAAAGTATCCGGTCCCATCGCCGCACCGCCGGTTGCCGCAGATGTCAGGTTCGAAAACCCTAAACGGTCACGCAGAGCACGCAGAAGAATCCATTCAGCCAACTTAGAACGTTTACCCTGCTCCAACGCTTTATTCGCTAAGCTCATGCCCAGTTTGTACATCTTCTGCTTAAACGGTGTGGAATCCATCATTCGCGCAGACACGTCTGCCACAATGTTTTCCCACACTCGCGGCGCTAACAGCACAAAGTTTGGACCGATTTCACGCAAGTCGGACATCATGGTTTCTTGTTCTTCCACGAAGTTAACGATTTGACGAGAAATCAACGCCTGACCAACCACATATACCTGCTCCATAATCCAAGGCAAAGGCAGAACAGAAACGTAGTTGTCGCCTGGAGAGCGCGGGTCGGCACGCAGATAAGCCGCACAGTGATCTAAGAAAGTGCCGCTGTGTAGCTGAGCCAACTTTGGTTTGGAAGTCGTACCCGACGTGGTACAAAGAATCGAAAGATCACTGCCTTTGGTTGCCGCAACCATATTGAGATATTTATCCGGATCCGCTTTGTCGATCAGTTGACCTTTTTTATAGACCTTTTCAACGTCAATCAGTCGTGGGTCGTCGTACTTGCGCATTCCACGCGGGTCACAATAGATAATGAATTCTACGCTTGGGATCTCATCACCGAGCTCAAGTAGCTTATCGCATTGCTCTTCATCTTCCGCAACCACGACTTTTGCTTTGGCATAGTTGATGAGGTACGCCACTTCTTCGTGCATGGAATCTTGATAGATACCCAGCGAGAAACCTTTGATCGCATGTGCGGCCAACTCGCCCCATACCCATTCCGGGCGGTTATCACCCAGCAAACCAACAACGTCTTGCTCACCAACACCTAAGTCTTTGAGTGCGAGCGCCATCCACTTCACTCGGTTTTCATAATCTTGCCAAGTGAACTCTCGCCAAATACCAAACTCCTTTTCACGCATTGCGACTTGCTCGGGCCAGTGCTTGGCGTTGTGCTGCAATACTTTTGGAAAGGTATCTAAGCGGGTTATATCTGCCCAATCATTATGTTGCTGTGCCATTATGCACTCTCCTCTAATGTCGGTAGCTCTTCGCCTAAGTACGCTTGTTTCACATGCGGGTTGGCCATCACTCCTTCTGGCTCGCCCATAGCAATGTGTTTACCAAAATCCAACACCAATACGCGGTTAGAGATATCCATCACCACGCCCATATCGTGCTCGATCATGATGATGGTGATGTCTAACTCTTCGTTTAAATCCATGATGTAACGCGCCATGTCTTCCTTTTCTTCCAAGTTCATGCCTGCCATCGGTTCATCAAGCAGCAACAACTTAGGTTTTAAGGCAATGGCACGAGCAAGTTCTACACGTTTACGTAAACCGTAAGAAAGTGTGCCAGCGGTGGCTTTGCGAATGTGCTGGATTTCTAGAAAATCGATCACGTCTTCCACGTACTTGCGGTGCGCCATCTCTTCTTTCTGTGCGTTAGAGAACCAATACAGTGGCCCCGTGACGAAGTTGTTTTTCAGTAGGTGATGTCGGCCAACCATAATGTTGTCCAGTACTGACATATGAGAAAAGAGCGCTAAGTTTTGGAAGGTTCTTCCCAACCCTAACTCAGCTCGTTGGCTAGGTGTTCGTTTGGTTACATCATCTCCAGCGAAGATTACAGAGCCTTTGTTTGGTGTGTATCGACCAGAGATGCAATTGAGCATTGAGGTTTTACCTGCACCGTTTGGACCAATGATTGAAAAGATTTCCTTTTCATTCACATGGAAGCTCACGTCAGTTAAAGCTTTCACCCCACCAAAAGCCAATGAAATATCGTTTACCTGCAACAGAGGCGATTCCGATACCATAGTTGATCTCCCTTTCGTTATTTAAGTGCGTTCCATTGAGCACTATTTGATCAAACCTAACTTTGATACTGGTAACCGCTTTTACACCTATGCATCAACTTTGTATTCAGTTTACGTAAACGTCAATTTAAAATCAGAATAGTGCTTGAAAGATTAAGTTGCAATCGAGTTCATCGAGAAAGATTTGAACTAACGCAAACTTTAAGTAAATAAATTGTTAATAAAAATTATTCTCAGACGACTACATATTCGGATAGTTAGGGCCACCACCACCTTCCGGCGGTGTCCAGGTAATATTTTGACTTGGATCTTTGATGTCGCAGGTCTTACAGTGGATACAGTTCGCCGCATTTATTTGCAGCTCTGGCTGCTCCTCCCCCTGTACGATTTCATACACGCCAGCCGGACAATAGCGCTGTGCTGGCTCTGCATATAATTCAAGGTTCTGCTCAATAGGAATCCGTTGGTTCGCCAGTCGTAAGTGGCATGGTTGATCTTCCTCATGGAAGATATTGGATAGATAAACAGAAGAGAGGCGATCGAAACTTAACACGCCATCAGGCTTCGGATAGACAATTTTATTGCTGTTTTCCGCCAATAGCAAAGACTGGTGATCGGGCTTATCACAGCGGATATGCCACTTGGCTTTGCCTTTTAACACGTTATGTTCCAGCAGCGCTAAGCCACCGCCCAGCCACGATCCAAAGCGGTGAATGCCACTTGAGAAGTTACGTGCTTGATAAAGCTCTTCATACAGCCAAGACTGTTTGAAATGCTTTTGATAATCAACAGTAACAGACTGACTCTCAAGGGCTTCACATACTGCTTCAGCGGCAAGCATGCCAGATTTCATTGCGGTGTGCGTGCCTTTGACTTTAGCGCCGTTAAGCGTTCCTGCATCACAGCCAATCAACAAGCCACCAGCAAACTGTTGCGTGGGAAGCGAATGGAAACCGCCCTTGGTGATCGCTCTTGCGCCATAACTAATGCGTTTACCATTTTTGAGGTATTGCTCAATCAACGGGTGATGTTTAAAACGCTGAAATTCATCGAATGGACTCAAGTGCGGATTCTTATAGTTCAAGTCAACAATCAACCCGACGGCAACTTGGTTTCCCTCTAAATGGTAGAGGTAACTGCCACCTGCAGCTTCGTTTGATAACGGCCAACCTAATCCGTGCACTACTAAGCCTTGCTGATGCTGCTCTGATGGGATTTCCCACAGCTCTTTAAAACCGATAGCGTAATGTTGAGGCGTTTTCTCTTCAGCAAGATTAAATCGGTTAATCAACTGCTTACCAATATGCCCCCGTGCGCCTTCAGCAAATAAAGTAAACTTCGCTCGCAGTTCAATACCAGGTTCGAAATTTCCTTTTTGTTCACCATTTTTATCTAATCCCATATCGCCCGTGATCACGCCACAAACACGACTATCTTCATCGATGATCGCTTGACTGGCGGTAAAACCTGGGTAGATCTCCACCCCTAAGTTCTCAGCCTGCAACGCCATCCATCGGCATAGACTGCCCAAGCTGATAATGTAGTTCCCATCATTGTGCAACGTGCTAGGCACTGCCCAAGACGGCAGTTCATGACCATTGATTTCATTGCCCAGATAATAGGTTTTATCTAGGTTTACTTTGGTATTGAGTGGTGCGCCCTTCTCCTGCCAATCTGGAAACAGTTCATCCAAACTTCGCGGTTCAAACACCGCACCCGATAAAATATGCGCTCCAACTTCAGAGCCTTTTTCTACCACGCAAACAGAGAGGTCTTGTTCTTTTTCTGCTGCTAATTGTTTGATTCGGCATGCCGCAGACAAACCTGCGGGACCAGCGCCTACAATCAGAACATCAAATTCCATGCAGTCTCTTTCCATGATTGCATTCCTTTTTCTTTGCATGTTGCCAACTTGTTAAGCAACAATATATTTAAAGTTGACGCAAACGTAAAGGTAAATTAACATCATTTTAAAGACGTCATCACATAGTCTTCACTGTAAAAAGGAATCTAACGTGAAAATACTAGTGCCAATCAAAAGGGTCATTGATCCCTACATTAAAGTTCGCGTGAAAGCGGACCATAGCGATGTTGAAACCAATAACGTCAAGCTGACGATTAATCCATTTTGCGAAATAGCCGTTGAAGAAGCCGTACGACTAAAAGAGCAAGGTATTGCAGATGAAGTCATCGTTGTCAGTGCTGGCGGTAGCCAATGTCAGGAGCAACTACGTACTGCGCTTGCGTTAGGTGCCGATCGCGCTATTCATGTCGATACTGAAGACAAAATAGAGCCATTAGTCGTCGCTAAGCTGCTCAAAGCTCTGGTCGAGCAAGAACAAGCACAGCTTGTGATTACGGGTAAACAGTCGATTGATACCGACAACAACCAAGTGGCTCAGATGTTGGCAGCCCTACTTGACTGGCCTCAAGCAACTTTCGCTTCCGACGTTAAGATAGAAGATCAAAAAGTTCAGGTCGTGAGAGAAGTGGATGGCGGCTTGATGACGGTCGCTATGAACTTACCTGCAGTGATCAGTACTGACTTACGCCTGAATGAACCGCGTTTTGCCTCATTGCCTAATATCATGAAAGCTAAGCGCAAGCCGTTAGATACAATCACACCTGACAGTCTGAGTGTTGAAGTGGTATTTAGCCAAACCATTCAAGAAGTCACACCACCAGCGCAGAGAAAAGGTGGCATCAAGGTTGAATCTGTCTCAGAGCTTCTCGATAAGCTGCGTAACGAAGCGAAGGTGATTTCATGAAGAACTTAATCATAGCGGAACATGACAATAACCAATTGCATGCGGACACACTCAAAGTGGTTAATGCAGCAAAACAAGTCAGTCAAGACAATGTTTTGATCGTAGTGGGCCACCAGTGTGAAGAAGTCGCTCAGCAAGCTTGTCGCGTTGATGGTATATCAAACGTAATTTGTGTCGATGATGAGCAACTTAAGCATCAATTTGCCGAGAGTATCGCACCTATTGTGGTGAGTATTGCTGAAGGTTTTGACGCAGTCTGGGCTAGCTCATCATCAAAAGGGAAAGATCTTGCACCGCGAATAGCAGCGAAGTTCGGCGTTGGGCAAATTTCCGATATTGTCCAAGTTATCGATGAAAACACTTTTATCCGCCCTATTTACGCAGGGAATGCATTTGCCAAAGTGACCACCAGCGACAAGGTTCGCGTCATCACCGTGCGCGCGTCTGCGTTTGAGCCGGTTACTTGTCACAACCAAGCTGATATCGAGCATCAGCAAGTCACCATCTCAACTCCATTGGTTGAATTGGTTTCTGTCGATAAAACCGTGTCAGAGCGTCCTGAATTAAGCGCGGCAGAGGTGGTTGTGTCAGGTGGACGCGGAGTCGGTAGCAAAGAGAACTTCGCATTGATCGAACAAGTCGCCGATAAACTGGGGGCCGCCATTGGCGCTTCTCGCGCGGCGGTTGATGCTGGGTTTGTTGCCAACGATTTACAAGTGGGTCAAACCGGTAAAATCGTTGCGCCTAAGCTTTATATTGCAGTTGGGATCTCCGGTGCCATCCAACACCTTGCAGGAATGAAGGAATCCAAAGTGATTGTCGCGATCAACAAAGATCCAGAATCTCCTATCTTTGAAGTTGCCGACTATGGATTGGTTGGTGATTTATTTGAGGTACTACCTCAACTTGCCGAACAACTTTAAACAATCAGATAAGGGGCGAACACTGCTATGTTCGCCCCTTTATTTTGTTTTGGTCATATTCAAAAAGAATCGAAATTAGAGGGACCTATGCAAAATTCTGCACCTATTTGGTCACCATCTGCTGAGCGCATCAGCAATAGCAACTTGCTACGATTTATCGAGACGGTTAATGCGCACCAAACCGAAGATATCTCAATCAATAATTACACGTCTTTACACCAGTGGTCCATTGACCACAATGACGAATTTTGGCGACATACCTGGCATTTCTGTAACGTCATTGGAAATATTGGCTCGCAAGTCAAAAGCCTTGGTGCTCCCAAATGGACACAGACAGATTCTACTCAGAGCCATGTAAATAGGGACACCGTATGGTTTGCTGACGCCACGCTTAACTACGCAGAGAACCTCCTATCTCAGGCCGAACAAACACCTGAGCGTGAGTTTGTCGTTTTTACTAATGAAAGCGGTGAACACAGGCAGCTCACTGGTACACAGTTGCTTGAACAAGTGTCTGTCGTTCAGCAATGGCTACTCAATTGTGGTGTTGGCAAAGGCGATGTCGTTGCGGGTTATTTGCCCTACCTTCCTGAAACCGTTATTGCCATGCTGGCCACCACCAGTCTTGGTGCCATTTGGACTTCAACCTCGCCTGATTTTGGTATCGATAGCGTCGTAGAGCGTTTTGGCCAGGTCAAGCCGAAAGTTCTTTTTTGCTGTGATGGCTACCAGTTCGGAGGCAAAGCTTTCGATATGACGGACAAAAACACGACTCTTAGTAGTAAGCTAAGCAGTGTCTCCGAATACGCCACTATTAGCGTATGCCAAATCGAATATATACAAAACGCTAAGAGTGCTAGCACTTCTGACTTTGTGTATTGGTCTGATATTACTCACCACTTTTCTCCAAAACCAGTTCAATATCAATCAACACTGTTTAATGACCCGTTATTCATTTTGTATTCTTCTGGTACAACAGGTCAACCTAAGTGTATTGTCCATTCCGTGGGCGGTACCTTGCTCAATCACCTCAAAGAACATCAACTACATTGCGATATCAAACCACAAGACAAGGTTTTCTACTACACAACATGTGGCTGGATGATGTGGAACTGGCATGTTTCCGCTCTTGCGAGTGGAGCAACCTTAGTGATTTACGACGGTAGTCCGGTTTACCCTGATCACTCGCTCTTATGGCGATTAGTGGAAGAACATAGCGTGTCGCTGTTTGGTACTTCAGCGAAATACTTAGAGGCACTGGAGCATGCGAACAGCTCTCCAAAACTAGAACATAACCTGAAGTCACTCAAAACTCTGTGCTCAACTGGTTCGGTGCTTTACCCAGAACAATTTAATTATGTCTATCAGCACATCAAGCAGGACTTGCATCTCGCTTCTATCGCTGGCGGCACGGATATTTGCGGGTGCTTTGTACTTGGAAACCCTATCTCACCAGTTTACAAAGGTGAATGCCAAGGCGCAGGGCTGGGAATCGACGTGCGTGTTTTGGACGACGAGGGAAAAACCATTACACAGCAACGCGGCGAACTAACGTGCAATAACTCGCTACCTAACTTCCCTATCGGTTTTTGGCACGACAACGGCGAACGCTATCACAACGCTTATTGGAGCAAGTTTACTGATATCTGGCACCACGGCGACGATGTGATGCAAACCGAACATGGCGGCTTTATTTTTTATGGCCGTAGTGACGCAACCTTAAATCCAGGCGGCGTACGAATAGGCACCGCTGAGATCTATCAGCAAGTGAACGCGTTACCCGAGGTCGAGGACTCCATCGCCGTCGGCAAGTTAAACCAGCAGTCTGAAGAAATCTGGTTACTAGTAAAACTCGCTCACGAGGTCGAGTTAACCCAACAACTCACCGATTCAATTCGCCAAACACTAAAATCAAAATGTTCACCACGCCATGTGCCACGCCAAATTTTTGCTATCAGTGATATTCCTAAAACGCGATCAGGAAAACTGGTTGAACTAGCCGTGAAACAACTGGTGAACGGGCAAGCTGTAAAAAATATTGGTGCCATTGCTAACCCAGAAGTGCTGGAAGAAATTAGCCAGCTTAATCAATAGTGACAATTGGTTAAACAAGAAAAAACTTAATCATTGCGCCAAATCTTATATCCGACCTCTCGCATTGCTCTTCCGAGTAGGTGGGAGGCAACTGGCGCAGTGAGAACGATAAACAACATCGTACCGATAACTCGGGAGATCACGGTGACTTCAGGAATTGAGAGGGCAACCGCTAGTAGTAAGCAACTAACTCCGACGGTACCGGCTTTGGTTGCGGCATGCATTCGGGTATATAGATCTGGCAACCGCAACACACCTAAACTAGCGCTTAGGATCAATAACGTCCCTAAACATAAAAACAGCCCAATCAACACATCCATTATTCTTTCTCCTTCCTTTTAACGATCAAACGCGCAAATGCGATTGTGCCAAGAAATGCGACCAAACCTAATGTAATGGCGATATCTAACAAGGCATCCTCACCACTGTCTAAGGTGTAAACCGTAATAAAACCGATGGTGATAAATGAAATCAAATCTAACGCCACAACTCGGTCAGCCAGCGTTGGTCCTAAAATTAAACGGAAGAAAGCCATAACAAAACTGAGTAATAGCCCTGCATAGGCAAAAGTGACACTTATTTGCAGCCAACTATCCACGCGTCACCTCCAAAATTCGATGCTCTAATCCGTTTTTAATTCCACGAATAACTTCTTCATGCTCAGGAGCAAACATGGCATGAACGATAAGATGCTTTTTATCAGGCGTAACGTCCAAACTGAGTGTGCCCGGTGTTAAAGAAACCATATTCGCAAGTAAGGTGATTTCAAGGTCGGAATCGACGTCCAAAGGAACATAGACGATATCTGGCTGGCTCAAATGCGTTGGCGTCACGACATCCCACACGACTCTTGCAACCGATATGATCATTTCATAAGCGAAGTACACCAGTAACTTTAATGCCGACGCAAAACGTCTAAAGTAGCTGGTTTTTAATCCAAATGGTTGGCTCAACCGTAAGGCAAAAAAACCGACCGTAAATCCGACGACAAAATTCAGACTCGAATAACTGCCGTTTAACATCATCCACGCTAATGCTAAGAAAAGATTGAGGAATAGATAGATCATGGATTTCCTCCCAATACCGCCCGAATGTATTCATTCGGATTTAACAGTTGTTCCGCGGCTTGAACAGAAAACTGATAAAAAGGCTCCGCCACCAAGCCTATGACCAACGTGAACATGGTCAATACGGCAATTGGAACGCAATACAACCAATGTACTTTGACCTGCAGAGTCTGTTCTGTTTTTTCCCTAACCGGCTTTTTCCAGAATGCCTCACTCCAAATTTTCGTCATCGAATAGACAGTAAGCAGCCCCACCAATAGCGCGGTACCGGCTAACCAGTAATATTCAGCCTGTATGCTCGATTTGATGACCAAGAATTTGCCCCAGAAACCAGAGAGCGGCGGAAATCCTGCCAGAGAAAACGCAGGGACAAGAAACAAGAACGCTAACCAAGGCATTGCTTTATATACCCCGCCCAAATGTTCAAGTTGACTAGAGCCATATTTGCGCTCAATAAAGCCACCGATTAAGAACAAATTCGCTTTTACAATGATGTGATGAACAATGTAGAAAATAGCGCCAGCCAAAGCTAAAGGAGTGTAAATCGCTAATCCCATTATCATGTAACCTATTTGGCTAATAATATGAAAAGAAAGAATTTTCTTAATGTCGAATTGACTTGCCGCCCCCAAAACGCCCGTTAACATGGTGAGGCCAGCAATCCAAATCAACGTCGGCTGCCAACCACTCTCGGCGAGCGGAAATACCAATGTGAAGACTCGTATTAACGCGTATACACCGACTTTAGTAAGCAACGCAGCAAACAGCGCAACCACACCACTTGGTAAAGTGTGATAAGAAGCTGGCAACCAAGCAAATAAAGGAAATAGTGCCGCTTTGATAGAAAAGGCAAACAAAAACAAGGCGGACAACATCATGTTGATGCTCAGTTCGCTCTCTCCCGCTTTGGTATAGAGATCGGCCAAGTTCAAGGTGCCCGTTGCGCCATACAACAAACCGATGGCAAGTAAGAACACTAGCGTCGAAATCAGGTTCAACATCACATACTTCACTGCCCCATCAATTTGAGTTTTCGTTGCATCTAATACCATTAAACCAAATGACGCGATGAGCATGACCTCGAACCAAACATACAGATTAAAAATATCTCCGGTGAGGAACGCGCCATAAACACCAGCAAGCAACACGTGCGTCAACGCATGGTAATTGCTATAGGAAGGTTTTCGGTGAAGGTCCGCCATGGCATAGAAAACACATATCGCACCAATCACCGCCGTAATCATCACCATGGCAACGCTGAAGTAATCTGCGACAAAAACGATACCAAACGGTGCTTGCCACTGGCCAAAAGCAACGGCTTGAATACCATTACTTATGATGTTTTCTGTGAGAAGGCCTGCGACAACAAGGTTCAAAATCGCACTCGCGCCACTTAACCACTCAGCACTTTTTGTTGAGCGACGTACAAAGAAAATGGTCAGCGCCGTACTCAATGAAAGAACAACAGGTAACGTCAGCAAAATCGAACTCATTGACCCTCCTCAGAACGTTGCATTTCATCGACGTCTGCGGTTCCAGAATCTTTATAAGCTCGATAGAACAACATTAAAGCAAAAATAAGTAGCCCAAAACCGATGACTATCGCGGTTAAAATCAGCGCTTGAGGTAATGGGTTTGCCGCGCCATCTGGTGGAAAAAGTGCATTATCGCCAATCAATGGCGGCTCTCCAGGAGTCAGCCTTCCCGCGGTAAAAATAGCAAGGTTAACCGCACTGCTGAGTAACATGATACCGAACAAAAGACGCAAGATATGCTTTTCTAGCATTAAGTAAATGCCTGCAGCGACAAATACTCCAACGACAACACTCCAGACTATTTCCATCACTCTAGCTCCTCATTAATACGAAGCAGCATCCCCATCACGCCACCTATAACGGCAAGATAAACACCAACATCAAAAACCAACGGCGTACCTAGTGGTATCACATCTTTCCACCACAACCCGGTTAAAAACGGTTTATCAAACGCAAAGCTTAAAGCACCAGATATTAAGCTCAATGCGATGCCAAATAACGCAATGAAAAACGGCTTGAAATACAATCTAGAACGAACGTATTTCGGTGATTCCGCGAACATGAGAAGCGATAAGCCAATAACGGCAATCAATGCACCAATGAAGCCACCACCCGGTTCGTTATGACCACGTAATAACAGATACACAGAGAACACGAGCATGAGCGCCGCGACGATATGTGCCGTGGTTGCAAAAATTAATGATTGAATACGGTTTTGCTTTTTCGCTCTTGTCTTTAGCAAGCTCACTGCTGCAATCCCAGCAATGACAACGACGACAACCTCTCCCAATGTATCAAACGCACGAAAGTCGACGAGAATGACGTTGACAATATTGCGCCCATGCCCGCCTGGGACACTATTTTCCGCAAAGAATTCCGACACCGATGAATCCATCGGCTGGGACGTGATTCCTAACAAGAGGAAAGTAATCGAAACACCTATCACGCCCGCTATACAAACATTCGCCAATTTGCGTTTTATTGAATGCTTGGGCACGGTGGTTAAACGCGGCATATGACGCATTAACAATGCTAAAAAGACCACCATTAATGTTTCCACTAACAGTAAAGTCTTCGCGACGTCCGGAGCGCTGTAGATCATAAAAACAAGCGTGGTCATAAAGCCAATCATACCTAGCGCAGAAATCGCAAGAAGCCTTGAGTGAGACAACGTACATACGATCGCTGCACCAATCAGCAATAAGGCAATGCCAATCTCATAGAAAGCCACGTTTGAAAGCTGCTCTAACAAAGGCAGAGGAATAAATGCTACCTGACCAAGTAAAGCGACGGCGAGTACCGCGAAAAATAGCAGGACATAACGACTCAACTTCTTTTGCTGCAACAGCGCCGTTTGCCAATTCGCCAGTGTCATCATGTCATCTAATAGTCGTTCAAAAACATTCTCTGCTTTGGGGACGAATAGATGTAACCGCTGAAAAAATGCAGACACAGTAGGATAAACACGGTACACCACATACCCCAATATTAGCGTGATAACGCTTAGGACCAGCGGTACATTCACACCATGCCATAGTGATGTCGCTTTAATATCGGCTGCAGGCAGAATGTCAGCAGAGCCAGGAAAGATGATGTGGTGATCTAACCAATTTAAACCGACTAACGGAACGATGAGACTGCCAAGTGCCAAGAGTAAAGGTGAAACCCACATAGCCTTTTTGGCCTCAATCGGCTTCGTTTCAATTGGCACGAGATCACGGCGAGCAAAGAATGGTCTCGCAATAAGCATAATGGTTAGCGCAACCATCAATATATTGACCATTAAAAGTACAAAGGCGATCCAGTTATTGAGCTCTACTGCGGATTTGTACATGTATTCTTTGCTCAAAAAGCCTAACAACGGCGGGAATCCCGCTTTAGACAATGCAGCCAAACTCCCCGCAACCATGCTGATGATTAACACTGATTTCAGACCGTACAGTTGATCAATATCTCGCGTTCCTGTCGCTTTATCGATATTCCCCACCACCATAAACAGTGCAGCTTTGTAGAAAGAGTGAGCGAGAATAAACATCAATACTGCACTCACGGCCAAATCTGTGCCCATACCTAGTAATAATGTTAATTTACCCAAAGCAACATTCGTGCTGTAGGCTAGCATCAGCTTCAAGTCAGTTTGTTTTAATGCGACAAACGTGCACCAAACGGCGGTGATACTCCCTGTGATCACTAATGCATAAAACCAAACCTCGCTATGAGCATAAACTGGCGATAAACGCGCTAACAAGTAAATGCCTGCCTTTACCATTGTTGCAGAGTGTAAATACGCACTGACTGGAGTGGGCGCTGCCATCGCGTTAGGTAGCCAAAAATGAAACGGGAACTGCGCAGATTTAGTAAATGCACCAAGTAGTATGAGCACTAGAGATGGCATAAACCATTCGTGCTGCGCAATCGTGTCCGCCTGAGCGATGATCGTATGTAACTCATAACTCCCTGCCATCGCTCCCAACAAGATAAGGCCAGCTAACAACGCTAATCCACCAGCACCTGTAACGATCAACGACTGCAGTGCATTTTTTCGTGACGTTTTGTTTTCGTGATTAAAACCAATCAGTAAGTAAGAAGTGATGGTGGTGAGTTCCCAGAAAACAAATAACAACAGGATGTTATCGCTCATCACAATCCCTAGCATGGCAAGCATGAATAGGGTTAGGTATAAATGAAAGGAAAATCGGCTATCACTCTCTCGTAAGTAAGCCAAAGCGTATATTTGGATCAGTGCGCCAATCCCGCTGATCAGCCCGGCAAAAAGGAATGACAGACCATCTAACCTAAAGCTGAAGTTAATATCGAGGCCAGGTATCCATTCCGCATTCCAGCTTACGCCTGCGGGTGTGTAGATGTAAAAAAGAAAAGAGAAGATTAAAATTGGCAGCACAGGGAAAATCAGTAAGACCAACTGATTATCGGGATTTTTCGGCAGGTTTTCTTTACCCGTTATGCTATTCAACATCGCAGCCCATTCATTTTTATAAGAAAGTTCGCCCTATTTGGCGCAAAGATAAAAAGCTCCACTTGATTGTTTTAGCCCAAGTATTTCAAAAAAGATCATAAAACCAAGGGATAAGTAGCAAACAGCAATCACTGAATGCTACTTAAAGGAACGTTAATACAAACAGCTACTTGCTGTCCGCTACGGTGTAAGAACGTAGATCACTACTTACGTGTTCTCGACTGAATGTGTATGGATTATCGTCATCAGTTAACTCGAACGCATCGTAGGTGCAGTCACCGATATCATTTCTCGGACAAACATAAACGTTCGAACGTTCTATCATTTCTGTGTGGCATTTCGGGCATAGGTTTTTCATGTCACTCTCCTCTGATAACTTATTGATACACTGATAATTCCATGTTCTAGAACTCCGTCTCCCTCCTTTACCTAAAACAACCACTTAAACCCAGGTTTGTTACACACCAATTACTGAATCGGCGATACAAAACCATCGGGCTTAAGAGCGACCAAACTACAGTTTATAGATTGCAAAATGTTTTCAGCCGTATTACCAATGACGTAGCCAGATATCCCTGTTCTCGCTAAGGTACCCATGACTAGAACGTCCACTTCTATGCTTTCTACGTAATCCGGGATTTTTTCATCAGGCTTTCCGTGTAAATGATGAATCACAATTTCACCCGTAATCCCCGACTCTTCCAGCAGTTGTTGTAGAGCTTGTTTATGATCGGCTTTTGCTTTGTCGAGTTCATGTTTCAACTCAGCATCGTCGACTTGAATCCAAGCATTGTCATGTAGGTAGTTCTCTAAGTAATATTCCCAGCAAGAAATCACATGTAAACGACTGTCACAGGTGTCGGCTATTGAACGAGATAATTCAAGCAAACGCACCGCTAATGAGTGCTGTTCATCGCTCGCCGTTAACGGATCTATCGCAACAGCCACACGGCGTTTGTCTCTCGGCTTATCAATCGGTCGGTGTAACCATAATGGACAAGGACATTTGCGTAACAGTGTCATATCAATGGCTTTGAAGCCTTCAGCGCCTTCACTGAGTGGTTCAGCTTCTTTGATGATAAGATCTTTGTTGTCAGCTAATGCTTCTTTAATGATACAGACAGCGGGTTTTTCACTGCTTTTCACAGTAAGAGGAAATGCCAGATCATCTTCAGAAAGATCGAGCTTCTGTCTGTATTCCTGAATGCTTTGTTTGAGGGAGTCTTGTAGCGATTGCTCATAACTTTGCTGATACTGGAGCATATCCGCGGGGAAATCGGGGCACGCAATTAGCCCTGAAACAGGTACTTTGTTGCTGGATGCGATCCTCATCGCTTGTTCGAGCGCCTCACTATGACCAGGCAATCCTTGTGTTGCAAAAAGTATGTTCGCGAATCGTTTCATACACACCTCCTTGTTTGGTTAAATATTAACCACCCACAAAGTATAATACCTAACGGATAATTGTAACGGCTTGTGACGTTGATGAAATCAATTCTCATTAAGCTATGGATATTGCTTCATTTTGCTTTACGTCACCTTCTCCTTTTCTTTACGACTGTGGCCCGCAGACCCCAATAGAGCGACATACTAAAAATTGAGACCAAATAAAAACCCAAATTACTCAAAGTTTTTTCTCACCTTGAGTAACTTGGGTATAAGCAATAACACACTTAGGCTACGGACTTAAATGGGTAACCTAAATTTTCATACGACTTAGTTGAAAGATGCCATATCAATCACGAATCGGTGTGCAAATATTCACAGCCCTAATGATCCAGAAGTCGCTGTAAATTAATGTTAAGGTTGCTGTTTTGTCGGTGCCAAAGCAATTTCGCGAACACATACACCTTGCGGTTGCTGATAAGCAAACAGCACTGCTCGTGCAATATCGTCGGCTGCCAACACGCCCCCCATATCCTCTTTCCAAGCATCATAGCCATCTTTAATATCTTGAGACGTAGTATGGGAAAGTAATTCAGTTTCCACAGCGCCAGGTGCAATAGTCGTAACGCGAACATTCGATGATGCGACTTCTTCACGTACGTTTTCAGAAATCGCATGAACCGCAAATTTGGTACCACAGTAAGCGGCATGATCAGGGAATGTTTTCTTGCCCGCAATAGAGCTGATATTAATGATCGTACCACTGTTGCGTGCTTTCATCGGTGCTAAGACGGACTGCATACCATTGAGCAAGCCAAGTACGTTCACATCAAACATGCGCTTCCACTCCGATGCGTCCTGAGTATCTATCTGGCCTAGAAGCATAACGCCTGCGTTATTTACAAGTGCATCTACCGGACCATACAACGCTTCAGCTTTCTCAATTGCCGCCTCAAAAGAAGCTTTGTCGGTCACATCTACCTTTTCACAAAGCGTATTTGGTAAGTTTAATGCTTCTAAACGTTCTACACGTCTTGCTAACAAAAGAAGAGCATGGCCCTGTTCACTGAAGTGACGTGCAATCGCTTCACCAATGCCTGAACTAGCGCCTGTAATAACAATTAACTTTTTCATTTTGAATCCTTAATAGAACGGTTTACCTCAGTGGCGATAAGTTTAAGAAAACTTTGTTTGTTGATATATACCGACCTAGTTGAAACACTGTTGTTATACTGCAACAATACTTTTTTGAATTACGCAGAAGTCGTCATGCAAACACACATCAACCTTGCGGATATTCGCTCTTTCGTCCTAATCGCTCAACTAGGAAACTTCACAAAAGCAGCAGAGGAACTTGGCGTTTCTCGCTCACACGTTTCACGTCAAATAACAAATCTGGAACAACAGATTGGTGCCACTTTGCTACAAAGAACCACTCGAACACTGAAGCTCACCGAAGCAGGCAAGGTTCTGTATAAACAGTGTGAAACCGCCCTTCACAATATTGATCAAGCTGTTATGGCAGTGGTTGATGATGTAGAAGAATTAAGAGGCGAAATTCGTATCAACTGCGTGGGGGGTTATTTAGGGGAAGACGTTGTCGCAGATATCGTTGCTCAGTTTCTAATCCAACACCCACAAGTGAACATTAACTTAGATTTTAGCAGCCATCGTGTCGATTTAATCGCAGATGAATTCGATATCGCTTTTCGAATGGGAAAGTTAGAAGACTCCAACTTTATCGCTCGCAAACTGATCGATGTGGAAATGGGGACGTACGCAAGCCCAAGTTATTTAGAAACATATGGCTATCCTTCGCATCCAAAAGACTTAGAAAAACACATTTGTTTGACAGGCAGTGTGACACGCTGGGCATTCGAGAACACAAATACAAAGCAGTCAACGGAACACCAGATACGTGGACAGTTACGATGTAAGAGTGGCAGAGTAATGATAAAAGCAGCGTTGGCGGGAAATGGTATCATCCGTGTGCCAGCACTTTATTGCCAACAAGAACTCCAGACAGGCAAGCTAAAAGAAGTGTTTACCGACTGGAGCATTCCGAGTGTGGAGTTTTCACTCCTTTACCATCACGACCGACATCAACCAAAACGCATCCGAGCCTTTATTGATTTTACTACTCAATACTTTCGTAAGCTGCCGAGTAAACACAAGTAACGTGCTCGATAGCATTTCCCTATGTGAACCAATATATACGGAATCTATAAAGCCCAAATTTGTACTAAAGAAATACGTAAGCATCGTGATGTTTTAAGGTCTAGTTTTCATAAACATTAGCGGTGTTTGCCCAGTTTGCTTTTTGAAAAATGCAATAAAAGCACTGTCTGACGAAAACGCCAGCCAATCAGCAACGGCGCTGACTTGCATTCCCGTTGATAACAATTCAACTGCTTTTAAGAGCCTCCACTGTTGACGCCAATCTTGATAATTCATACCCGTTTCCGACTTAAATAATCGTGTTACCGTCTTAGTACTTGCCCCCACTTTGTCTGCAAGAGTAGTAAGCGAAGGAGCGAGAAATGAAGGTTCCACCACCTCTCGGCGAAACGTTGCTAAACGCCGATGTGATGGCAAAGGCAACTGAAACGAATAACGTTTCGCAGCATAAAACTCCTCCCAAAAAAGCGCCGTCGTATTTACCATCTCGCTGTTAGGTTTACCCCACTCCCAAAATGACATTTTATCAATGAGGGCTTGGAGTAAAGTATTTACTTCTATCATCGTGATCTTACTCGGACACGCAAACACCTCACAATCAAAATACAAAGATCGATACGCAACCACATTCGTCATCAGTGCGCGATGCGGCGTATTAGGTGGGATCCAAACCGCCTTTGTCGGGGGCAGAATACAAATCGAATCTTTCAGAGCAAAACTCATACAACCTTGAGATGCGTACAACAATTGCCCTTTCTTGTGCTGATGCATACCTGAGTCGTGCTTGCCAATATCCGCAGCAATTCCCACTACACAATTAGAAATTTTGTCTGCGTCAAATTGTGTTTCTTCGTCAATAAGTGCCATTTTGTCCGAATGTTGATGTATTTGGTTTTTATGTTGTTATTAGATCAATCATAGCCTCATTTATACTGCCCGCCAACTTCATTAACGATGGGTAACAATATGAATACTAAGCCCTCTTTATGGCTCATGCTGGTTATGTTGATGTTTCCACAAATTGTAGAAACCATCTATAGCCCAGCGTTGAGCTCAATCGCTCTATCATTTGATGTAAACCACGCACAAGCAGCCCAAACATTGTCGATTTACTTCCTAGCTTTTGCCATTGGCGTTGTAGTTTGGGGAGTGCTCGCAGATAAACTGGGAAGAAGGCCTACCATGTTAATTGGGCTCTTTATCTATGGTTTTGCGTCTTTACTCGCAACTCAAACCGAGAGTTTTGCTGTTGTCATGGCTGCGCGAGCCCTGAGCGCATTTGGTATCGCGGTAGGTTCCGTTGTCACACAGACCATGCTTCGTGACGCGTTTGACGGTCAAGAACTGAGTAAAGTCTTCAGCTTAATGGGGATGGGTATATCAATCAGCCCGGTAGTTGGCATGCTATTAGGCGGGCAGCTTACAGCGCTTGGTGGATACCGTTATGTGTTTTTTGCCTTGTTTTTAATCGCGTTATTATTGCTCGCTTATAACGTTATTAAGCTTCCTGAAACACAGAAAGAACAGACACCAGTACGGTTGCGTCAACTTAGCTGGAAAATGGTAAGAGACGCGCGAATTTGGCGCTCAGGATTACTGGTTGCTTTGTATAACATTGCTCTATTTTCTTATTACCAGCTTGGCGCATTTACTTTCTCAGCACTTGGGTATAACTCCGAACAATTTGGATACAGTGGCATGGTACTGGGGTTAGGCACTCTGCTTGGAAGTTATTTAAATAAATCCCTAGTGTCTAAAAATGTTCGAAAAAGCCAACTACTTTGGCTCTCAGCAGTATTGCTTAGTTTGGGATCAGTCGGTGTGTTGATTCTGAGCCAATCAATCTGGTTTGTTGCTCCAATGATGTTAGTCGTCATGTCGTATGGGATTGCGATACCCAATATACTCAGTGACGCACTCGTTGATTATAAACAACAGGTAGGTAGCGCAGGCGCTTTATTTGGGCTCATGTACTACATCATGATCGGGACGGGATTAGCGATGGCTGGAACAGCACAAAACTTAAGTGTCATCCTATTAACATGTAGCTTTTTAGCGATTTTATTGGCGTTTTCTACAAAACAAGTTCATACCGACTTGTGACAATAATAATGAAATACTCTCCGTAATGGTTCACCGAGAATCTAGAGAATTTTTCAATCAATAGGAACTGAGGAGCACAATAGTAACTGAGGAGCACAATAGTAACCACTCCTCAGTTGTCTTCTAGAGTGCGATCTAAACTAAATTAACCTTAAAGAAGCTCTCTAATTTATCAAATGGGATCACATCCAATTGATCGTAGAGATCCGTATGATTCGCATTTGGAATGATCATCAATTCTTTAGGCTCTGCCGCCGCTTCATACGCCGTTTCAGTGAAATAGCGAGAGTGCGCCTTTTCGCCATGAATGAACAACACTGGGCGTGGAGATATCTCTTCAATATAGGTCAGAATTGGCATATTCATAAATGACAGCGGCGTTGTGAGTGTCCATGCGGCATTTGAGTTAATCGCTCGTGGATGAAAGCCACGTTCAGGAGACTTGTAATAGGCTGCATACTCAACAACAAATTGGGGCTCACCTCCAACTAACTCAAGCGATACTGGCCCGTAAGTAGGCGTTCCATTTTCGGCATCTTCCCATCGTTGCAGGCTTAGCTGCTCTAACGTTTGCGTGCGCTGTTCAAACGTCGTACTGTCGTTATAGCCTTTAGACATTACACGGGTCATATCATACATCGTACTGGTTGCGACTGCTTTGACGCGTTTATCTGTAGCAACTGCGTTTAACGCCATGCCGCCCCAACCACATATGCCTATCACACCAATTTTCTGACGATCAACGTCTTTCTGTAGGCCAATAAAGTCCACAGCTGCGCTAAAGTCCTCTGTATTGATATCAGGTGATGCAACGTTTCTTGGTTCACCACCACTCTCTCCGGTATACGATGGATCAAACGCTAAAGTAATGAAGCCTCGCTCGGCTAATGTTTGAGCATATAACCCTGAAGACTGCTCTTTCACAGCGCCAAATGGACCACTAATGACGATAGCCGCAAGCTTGCCACTTTTGTTTTTAGGTTGATAAAGATCCGCTGCCAACGTGATGCCATAACGGTTTTTAAAACTCACTTTGCGATGTTGAACTTGGTTACTTTTCGTAAATGTTTTATCCCAGGTGTCACCAAGATTTATTTGCGTCTCAGCTTGAACAGAACTCGTTGAGAGCGCTCCAACTCCCATAGCAACCACGCTGGCACCCGTCATTTTCATCATATTGCGACGACCTTCATCAGGTTCATCTTGGTAACTTGCTTGATTGTCGTTCTGGCTTTTCATGGTAGACACTCCTAATTAACGTAACACACGATGAGTACAGTACGCGGATGCTTTATCGCTCCTACTTTACTGACACGTACATTGTTGCAACTTTCGTATTTTTTCATTAACCAGATACTACGCATTGCTTGCCTAATCTTCCGAAGATTGGTCTAAACCTCTTCTAACGTTAATTAAGGCGTAAATAAAAAGCGCCTGTCGGCGCTTTAATTATCCATAGATCTTATTGCCATGTTGGCTCGCCAAACTCTTCACAACGTTGCTTGTCGTAATTTTCAATGCGCCCGCGTTTACCTACAAACTGAACCTGAACAACCATTCCAGCTTCAACATATTCACTGAAATAATCGCAAGAAACACGAAAACTAGTATCGCGTATCACAATTGGTACCCATTCATAGCCGCCGCTGCGTGGTAAGTAAGACTTGAAGGTAATGACCCCATCATCTGAAACGTTGATTTCTTGATCATATTCATTCAACTTATAAAAACGTTGTCCATCAAACTCTGCCTTTGCTTTTTCAATTATTCCCTTCGTTGCTGTCGATTGCATCGGCGTATTTGACACCAGTTGACACCCAACAACAGATGTCAATACGGACAAAGCCAAAGCGAGTTTAGTTATTTTATTCATTTACCTAACCACTGTAGAATTCTTCAACACTTACCATTTTAAAAGGAGGGAGACCATACTTTATTTTAAAGAAAATAAAAAGCGCCTTTCGGCGCTATTAATTATACATCTCTTATCCAAACGTCTTTGACGTCTTTTTTAAGAAGGTCTATCACACTCTGGTGAATAAAAACTAATCCAAAGTCTTCTTCTAGCTTAAATATTAATCGTTCTTCTAAGGGAATATTTTCTAATTTAGAGAAATCAAACTCTGTTGATTCAATGTCTAGCCAGTTTAACTTGCCGTATTGTTTTTCTTTGTCCGTCAATTTATAAGTTTGATGGATATAAGGCATACGATAATCTTCGTAAACTTTAATTTCATCATCAGATGGTTGGCTTGGAGAACAATCCACGCGAGCGTCTAACCACTCTACTCCATGTACGACCAGTTTCTCTACTTTTGACGCAATATCACTGATGATAAATAGCTTTGGAGAAAAGGTCATTTCCAAAAGCAAATCTGGCTCTACTGGCACTATTGGCTTAGGGCTTTGTTGGAATGGGAAGTTACCTAGGTCTTGTTTAGTTAGTAAATGATATTGTTCTTTCATTTTAAGCCTCAGTACTTTGGTACTTCCTTATCACAATCCAATTTAAAAGCTCTTAAATCACTAAATGATTCAGTGCCACTCACAAGATCAAAAATTTCCTCACAGAAAATTGTTGCGGTCTCTGCCCCTTTAACGCGGAACAAAACTCTATTTTGAAGAGGGATTTTTTTTAATTTCTCCTCAGATAAATAAAGTTCCATAACTAACATCTTATTTCTCTTGGGTGACTTTCTCATTCTAGATTTAGATTCATCAATAACATCTAAAACATTATTTAGTGCCAACAAATAACGATTTGATAACGAGCCATCTGGTAATCTAAGTTCTGCGGGGTAACATTCGATCCCATAAGGGTCAAAACTCATCACCAGTTCAGCGAACTCCTTACTAACACAGAGATCACCATTATCCGCAATATTACCTACACCTTTAATAAAACCATCCGTAGATTCCCAAACAATAGGCTCTAAAGAGCTTGTGGGCTCAAATTGCGCTTTGCTATATAATGGCTCTCTAGTGTCAATACAAACAAAACTTGTTGTAGACTCATGAAAGTTTTCACTGATTATTGAAAAGTTCATAGTTTTAATATTTTACGTTCACTTGCATTTCTAGAATTAATAGCAATATAGTAACTTGGGCTTCATAAATTTAAAGTGCCTGCCGGGGCTTATTTAATGATTATCAATAACGTCCAAAGGGGTATGTTGTATCGTACCAAACATCTTGACAACCAGCTAGTTTTAGAGCTTGAATGAAATCTTCATGAATATATAGATCATGATTTTGATCGAAAACAAAAGCATAACAGTTTTCAATATCTAAGCTTTCCAATACAGGAAACTGTAAAAGCTCAATTGTCTTGTAATCATCAAATTGTCTTTCATAGTCCTCTGAATGTGAACCAAAATCAAATTGGGTGGGCCAAAGAAACTTGCCTTCTAACCATTTACTATCAAGGTTAGATAAAATTGAGTCCCATATAACAACCTTATTAGCTTGAAGCTTAATATAGATATCAGGATTGCAAAAAACAAACTTATTTCTTTTCTCCGGTAAAATCTTAATTATTTCTTCAAATCTTATATACATCTATAAAAACTCCGAATAATCATCAACAGAGAAAAACTCTATCCCCTGTACTTTCTGCTCAAGAAACATTTCCATAATGGACTTATGGTAAAATATTTTATCCTTCCAACCAGAATCCCTAAATATAAGTCTTTTTTCAATTTCTATGCTATCTATCAAATCATCATTTACAACCAACCTATTCATTCCAGAGATAAACTCTCCACCTTCAAATTCATCGTAAAAATCGAAGTCACTTTTATCTCTGTCAATTACGTTTATTTCATTGCAAAGCTGTAACATTTTATAAGCATGATTTCCATTATCGACAAGAGTTATGTCAACCCAGTTCACTCCAAATAAATTATTGAAAGAAATACTCTCAAAAACATCACTCCTTATTACTAGTGAAGGAATTAAAAACACATCAGTAATCTTATAACCTTCTGTAGGAGCAAACCTTTTTACAAGCGGAATTGGCTGGTTAGGATATGTAAATACGTTGGATGGAACCGAATCAGAGAGTTCATCCGGAAAATCATAAAGTGGTGTTTCAACAATTTCTCTAGCAAAGTAATAATCGCTCATTTTCCGACCTTTAAAGTTCTTTGTTTTATTTCATTATCTTGGTGATTCAGGATGCCGTGTGAAGTATTTTTCATGCGATGCTCACAATATCCTCTATTTTTACTTTTGTTTTCAGAGTCACCACCAGCACACCCGACCTTACTTACAGGAGAATAGTCATGACCATAAGTAGAAATAGTGTATAAAAAGCTGTTAAGTTTAGCTAGAATAGCTTTCGATTTTTGATTCATATGTAATGTAAATTTTTCTTTGTTGCCTGGTTTACAATACACTTTTGATTTTGCATTCTGCTTAATTGAGTCTATGTCGGAGTATACAGCTTTTATGTATTTATAATCTAAACCTCGTAGGTATGTAGCAACATCATCTTTTACTTCAACACTGGGGTCGTTTCCCTTCCAAAATTTAGTTTTAACGCTCGTGAAATCTATTCCACCATTATGGTTAGAACGGTGAACGTGAGTAGACGCTTGGCAAGCAATATCAGGCTCAGAGGGAAACATCACTCCATTTTCCCAAGAGTTAATATCATACTCATATGCTTCCCTATATTTTTTCCATTGAGGGGTATCCAAATTCTTCGTAGTAATGATATGGTGCGCTTCTAGACCACATTGATCACTCTCTACTCTGCTGTCTGCCCACGGGTGTTCCTTAAAATCGGACCCGTATCCATTGTTTTTCCGAATCTGGGCAGCTAACTTTGCACCTGACCCATTGATTAGGCTGTGATTAGGTTTTTTACGCATCTTAGTCATATCATTATCATCGCTTAATAAGCATCGCACTTTTCAGGTTTCTTCCCGCAAACTGGGCAATGAAACTCTTCGCTACCCTTTTTCTCATTCGCCTTTGCAGAATTCTTTCCTGACTGTGCAGACTCGCCGGTATTATGTTTTACTTTCGCTGGGTAAGTTTTTTCGCCCTTGCCTAGGATACGAGCAAAAAGATCATCAAACTCGCCCATCGCTTCTTTTAGTTTGTCGGGTACCATCTTGTCGATGATTTTTACCTCATCCGCTAGCTTCAAGAAATACGCACCGAGCTCATCCGCGCCCATTCTGTTTGCGTATGAAGCCAACTCGGTTGCCACTTCAATACAAGGTTTTAAAACATCACTAACAATCTGGCTGGTTTGTTTTGCATAATCCATCCAATCTAACGTACGCAAGAACTTCTCTGGATCGCCTTTACCCATGCCTCTTAAAACAGCCAGTAAAGTATCTTTTGATGTTCCTTTTCCGCCTTTAAGGGCTACTTTACACGTACCTTTGACTGCACTACCAAATGTCGGGACACAACCGATAAGCGTTAATGAAAGAGCCAGCCAGTTTTCCGACTTTTCACGTTCTTCCTCATTCAACAACGTCATAATGTTCGCTGATAAATCGCGGACATCTGCTGCTTGATCGACAACAGGAATCATGGTCAGGGCCGTATTGGCAATGATCTGTTCTACGGAGGCATCATCGTTAAAGTCACCAAGAATGACGCCCCAAACCCAGCTTGCAGCACCAGACATTCGCGTCCAAGCATTTTCCCAGAAACCAACTTCGCCTTTCTTTGTTTCTTCAATGATCAGTTGAGCGTTAGCACTAGGATTAAAGTTCGGATTGGTCTTAGTTGGAACATTCGGCATAAAGTCTCGGCTGTCCTCGCCGTACTCTATGGCAAACTCACCCGGAGCAACGCCACCAACAGATGCTTTACCGTTGTTGTCGAGAGTTCCTTCAAACACTGCGCCAGATTGATCTGTGAGAGTGTATGTTGCGCCTTGAACGGGTTCACCGTCTGAGTATGAGAGGTATAAGTCAACCGTATACGTCCCTTCCTGCTCTTCCGTCACAGAAACCGATGGGTTTTGTGCCCCACCAAGACACATGGTATTAGCTTTGTTCATGGTCATTTGATCGGATAGACGACATACGCCTTTGCCCTCAAATTTAACCGTTGGTGAAGCTGAAATGAATTTTGCTTCGGCTTCTATCGTGCCTGAGGCAACGCCTTTTCTGTCACCGCCCGCATCGCCAGTACTTTTTGAGAACGTACTGCCCTTAATAGCGACACTGTTACCGCCATCCATAGAGACTGTCGTAGTCCCACCAGCAAGGTCTGCTGATTTAGCATTGTTGCCATAAGGGATAGGAACGACTGGCTTGCCGACCTTAGTTAAACAAACATCTGGGAGCGTTGCATTCGCTTCACCACCTGAGCCTTTATGAACTATCGAAAGTCCATTCGCACCAACTGTTACGCCCATAACCAATCCATTTGAATTTTATTGATTGAATGATAAAAGAGATCGCACATTGCAATCTCTCTAAATGACTAGTGAATTTCACTAAAAGACCAGTGATATTCACAGCAAACCTTAAAACTGGCAGAAGATCTCATTTTTAGATTTCTGGTTATCTATACACTTCAAGCAGTTGCTGGAATTTTAAGTCTATGACGATGTAGGTTGCCGCATACATAAGCGCAAACGTAATCGCACTAAGACTCAAGATCAGCTTGGGTGAAATTACCCTTTTTAACGGCTTCTTTAGGTATTTAGCTTTAAGGTTGATTAAAGAAACTTTTTCTTGTTCTGCTAGGCGGTCATCTCGCACTAATCGATAAATGGTGCTGCCAATTTCCGCTAACTTTTCGTTACCACGCTCTTCACGGCCGTACTTGCCTTGGAAACCAAGTTGAAGCAATAAATAGAGAAACTCTATAACGTGACGGTATTTGCGAGGGTCGGCTTTTAAGCGGTCGAGAATAACGAAAAACTTGTCACCACCAGATGTTTCGTTATGGAATTCAGACAGTAAGCTGTTCTGGCTCCAGTGACTATTTGCCCCCCATTCTTGCCGACAAACAGATTCATCAATCGCCGCACACAAGCAGTAACGAATAACAAGAACCGAAGCACGATCGAGCTCCATTTCATTAAGTTTTCGTTCACCTTTTCGAATCTCACGTGCCACTTGTTCACGAAATGGCATCGGGTCATCAAGCCAAGGGATCGAAGACATACAAGACAGACTGGCGATCAACCATGAGAATTGATCCACCAGCGGGTTAATACCCATGTTGTCGATAGATAGATCTTGTACTGCGATGTTTCTCGATAAGTCAGGCGCTGGCATTACCTCCATTGGTTTGCCAGGCTCTGGTTGGAATAAGACTACGGTGACGTCTGTTTCTGCGTAACTCATAGACGAACGGCCCAAAGTTGCAATGATAAGTTAGCGAAATCGCCCGCAACGTGAATCGCAATCGCAGCAGTGTTCTTCAATGCCATCCACTCTTCACCCGTTTTATCGAGCTCGAAATAGGTATAGCCAGCGTGATACGGCAGCGCGCGTGGCACAACTGGCATTGGTTTGATCTCAATCCCTGGCAGTTGAAGGTTAATCAAGTCGCGAATGTTATCGATTGAACCGATCTTCGTTTGGCTGACAAACTGCGTATGCAGGACATCCAAGGTAACGTCGGCTTTAACTGCAAGAATAAAGGTCGTCGTATCAATGATCTTATTGTCAGGGATCGCTGCCGTTCTGATGCCATAGTTCTGATCTTTTAAGGTCAGTGGAATTGCTCTTTGTTCAGACATCACGCTCAATGTCATTTTCGCACTGTCTAGAACGCGAGAAAGACAACTAGTTAAATCACCATGATTGTACTTAGTAAACTCAATAGGTCGGCGTGTCGTCGAGCACAGCGTCGAAAGCTCGCCCTCTGCCTGAAGAAGAATTCGATACAAAGACTCAGGGTGTACAGCTTCTGTGTTTGCAAAATGCCAAAACAAGGGTTCGTATCTATTGAGCGCTTGCAAAAGCATAAAGTCAGAAACTGATGATACGCCTTGTTGATCCACTACCCCTAATCGCTGAACTATGGATTCTGCGCGGTGCTTGAGCATAGAAGCAAACTCCGTCGCGAACTTATTAAGTACCGTAGATGCGTGAATATCGATACAGGTAGGAATGAAACTATCATCTAAGATCACGCTGCCATCTGGCTTCACTTCCGAGATCTTGAGGATCGGAATAGACGTGTAAGCACTTTTATCTTCATGGTCGTACATTAAGCAAAAGTTAAGCTTACCGACGACGATATTTGCCATGTCTTCCGAATCATAACAAGCATCAACCGCTTCTTGAGATTCCATCGTATAACGTGCACCGTCTTTTTTAGTGCCAAATAACTCAGAACGTTCCGATGGTAACGGACAGCACAAATAAACCACTTTATCGGCAATCGAAGGATCCACATCTTTCACTTCTGGTAGTTCAGCGAGCAGTGGAAGTTCAAATGGCGTGCGGTCCTGTAGGATACCTTCTGCACGCGTAATACCAATTTTACCGAGGGCTAGCAGTTGTGAATTTATTTCCAAACGCTTAATCCCCCAATGTAAAGGAGATGCGTTGCTGCTCAACATACTCGACAGTTTACTTTGCGAACGATCGAGTTGTTGAAAATGCTGCGGCTTCATGAACATTCCATCTTGCCAAACAACTGGATTGTATAAAGACATGTTTCTATCCCTTAAAAGTAAACCTGTTCAATGCCGCGAGTATTATCAGAAATTAACTCACTGCCTTCTAACTTGAGCTTGATGTAGTACTCGCTCTTCTCTTCAATGACTTCAACTTTACGCCATGACGAACCATCAATATCACGAAAGGCCACAGAAAAACCGACGGCACGAGTGTCAGGGTCTAGCGTTAGCATTTCATGAACTTTTCCACCTGGCTGTATTTGATATTCATAACGTTTGATGTACTCATCACCCAACGACGCTTTATCGTTTTCAAACAGCGCAAAAAAATCTAAGCTTCGGAATAAAACTGGCGAATTTAATTCGTGAAGGCGGAGAATGACCGGAGATGACTGCCCCCCATCTCTCACATTGAGTACAGGTGACGCCTCAATAACCAATTCAATGGACGAAGTTTCTGGTGTGATACCCGTGGACTCTTTAAATTGATCCCACATGGAACAACCGGACAACATGGCAAATCCGAGTAATACGGCGATACTACGCATGGTTTCCCTTAATCACTTTGTTATAGTTTTTCTTAATCAGCCCTTTTAAGGATGTTTCGTTGAGCAGACGACGATTGTTAGAGTAGAAATCTAAATATTCGCCCCACAGTTTTGACTTCGTTGAGAACAAAGATTGACTCGCCACTTTGTTAGCAAATGCAACGGGATCGTTCGTCTCTGATTGTTCTAAAATGAGCTCATTCAGCGCTTTATTAAACGTGACTTGGTGGTCATTCAACTCATCAAGCATTTGTTCTACCAGTTCATTTGGAGCCAGTAGATGTTGGCTATTGAGAGTCAGCATCAGCTCCGCAATGTTAGAGTCAGACTCACTCGTACTCTGCTCTTCTTTCAAGGACTCTACTTCGTGTAATTCTTTCTGCAGGTTATCAATACATAAGCGCAAACAAGTGCCCATTTGTTTGAACAACTGAGCTTCATTCGTCATTAGCTCAGGATTTCTAATACCCAAACCATCAAAAAACGCTTGTGCTATATCTTGAGAACAGGCGGTTGCTTCGATTCCCGCTTGCTCTTTAGTCGTACTGTTTATCGTAGGTTCTACCGCAGGCATTTGCAGTTGCTGATTAGCTTGAGAAGAGGGAGTAAATGACTGTGTCATCTCTTCCCATTTTGAGCCCGTAGCAGTATGTTCGACGATCGTCTCGGTGGAGTTAGGTGCATTATGCTGTCTTTGAACTGCCCTATCTAGAATCGTCGTTTGGGGTTGAACCGTCTCTTCTGAGACAATATCTTCTCTATATGGCGTACCGTTCTCTACCCCTAACGAACCCTTTATTGATGCGTTACTCTTGGTCTCCGTAGCCATCCAATCTTCAGGGATGAGGCTTGGCTGATCGAACTCGGAGTATATGCTGAAACTGTCATCGACCACCTGACGTGTGCTTTCCACCGTTTTAGGCTGTTCAGGTTCTGGATGCTCATCGTCACGAATTAAATGATCATCATCTCGCTGCATTGAAAAGTTAAGGTGCGCAACAGGATCATGACAATCAATGTCATCTTGTTTAGTCTCCATAAACAAATCTTCTAAAGCGCCTACTTTTTCTTCTTCTTCGACAACTGCATCTCCGAGGCTAACCAAAGGATCATTGGATACTCGCTCAGGGGCTATATCAGCGGCAATGTCTTGTGTCGAGGTAACATGCTCCAGAGAAACGCCAATTTCATATTGTCCTAAAGAAATAATATCGCCATCGACTATCGCAACAGGTTGATTTTTGAGTATTTTGTTTCCGTTAACCATAGTGCCATTAGTGGATACGTCACTAATATAGTAGGTATCTCCATACACACTGATCAGGCAATGAGTGCCTGATATAAAGCGGTTGTGATCGGTTAAAGACACACTACAACTTGGTGAACGCCCTATTGAACCACCACTCTCGGGCATTTCAATGTGCTTGACACCTGTGTATTCCTCTGGGCATTTAGAAACAAATAGAACTAGCTGATTTGAGTGCATCTATATACCTCAAAATAGCATAGAAACAGACAGTTCAAGCCCACCTATCCCATCATTGATAACTGGGAGAATATAAGAGGCTTGAGGAATGATTTGTATATGAGCATCTGGGTTACTACCTAGCTTAATGACTGTACCAACGGCGATAACTGCACCCAGCTCGAACTGATCGATGTCCTCGACACTCTTATAGCGGTAACCTTCTGGGTCAACTTGCCAACGGTTTGAATATTGTGAGTAACCTGCAGATAAACCAGCACCTACGTACGGTGTGAAAACGCTCCAAGAAGCCAGCGCATATTGCGGTACAACACGAAGTTCATAGTTAGTTACTTCTTGATATAGACCGCTAGCTGGCGCTTCGATATCTTCTGCTAGGTAGTTAAGCCCTAACCACCAGCGCCAACGGTTATTATTTTCATCAATAGGGCGAGAATGAACCAAGCCAAACCTTAGAGTGTCTTGTTCACCACTGTTACCTTCTTCGTAATTAATGCTATCGATAGTCAACATACTGGCAGAGAGTCCATAACGCTCTCCCTTTGCTACTGCAAAAGAAGAAAATAGACACATGGCTGAAATCAGCCCGATTTGACTTGGTTTTAGCATTTCGTCCCTCTAGGAAAACCGATATTCTACTTAGAGGCGAAAGATATCAATTATATTCTCTTTTTCAATAAGCCTAAAAAAACACCTATAACTTAATACATTTCAACTATAGGGTTGGTTATTTTACCTACAAACAAAAACTAATGGACCGAACTGAGTTAAAGCAATGAGCCTGTAAACCTATTTAATTAAATAAAAATTAAGAAGGCTCTACCACCAATTTAAGAGGGCTAATTTAAAGAACACAGGCGAACAAAAAACAGACAAAGTTAACAATTTAGTCACATTTATTAACTCAAAAGATCGACTTCGTCATATATAAGGCTCTCCTTAAAAACAAATCGAACTATTGACATTAATATTATGAACAAAGATCACACTAAGGATAATTTAATTTATTTTTTAAGTGTTTTTATTATCTAAACAACTTCTTTTGTCTATAGAATCACTTCGGTAATGCACTGCTTACAATTTAATATAACAGCAGTGGAGTCCTATATACCTTAATACTTCTATATGATCAGTTGGAATTTGCCTTATGTTTTTTAGCGACTTCGCTCGAAGACCAATCGATGAAAATAACCCAAGCGGCTCTAACCCTAATGGCTCTGAAGACTTTGACGAAATAAAACGTCAAATAAATAATCTTAATAAAGTCACCGGAAGAGTCTCTTGGAAAACGGTTCAAACACTCTCAAAAAAAATCTTGAGCACTCACGCAAAAGACTTACGTTGTTGCTGCTACTTCACGGTCGCATCAACATATAACGATGGTCTAAGAGGCCTTGTTGAAGGGTTAAATTCATTGCTTGATGTGTGTGTCGTCTATTGGAACACCGCATACCCTGAACATTCAAAGTCAAAAGCACGAATGAGCGCAATTGAATGGATGGTGGAGCATACTGAAAAACGTATTAATAAGCACCGTGCGTTGCCGGAAGAACTTCCACTGATTGAAGCTGCGCACCAGTTGTGTTTAAGAATAGAGGATGAGCTTCGCCTTCATTACGGTATTCAAGCGCCTTCATTTGGTCGCATTCGTCGTATCTTAAATCAATGGGCTGAACAGATAAAAGAACAACAACATGCCATAGAGTTACGCGAGAAAAAACAAGCAAATACTAACGCTGCTGCTTCCGCACAGGCAACACCTGAAATTAAAGTGAATGTATCTCCCTCTCCTGCCCCGGACTCGCCATCCCACCTCAATAACAGTGAAAAAACGACCCCAACAAAGTCCGGCCGATTTATGATCTACTTCATCATTGGCTTGATTGTTACGGCGATATGTTCACATTTTGTGTACGAACAACAACGCTATCGAACGCTGGAGCAAAAAATTAGTCAAGCTTCACTTAATGAACTTGTAAAGTTGGTCGCCTCGTTAGATTACGAAAATAAAAAATATGCCCAGTCACTGAAAACACCAACTATTAATCGCGTAGATATTATGATGAATAACTGGTTTTTAGACTCGGCCAAAGTAAGTAACGTCAGCGAGCTCGATAGCTTGACCAATGAATTAATCGCAATCTATCCAGATTCATCTTCTGCCCAGCAGCTACGTCAAAACTTTTTGACACAGAGCGCCCATTTAGAAGACCAGTTTATGGATGTGTATAAGCGATTCTCAGACGCAAGAACGGTGTTTGCCAACGTAGCTAGACAGAATGTAGATAAGAACTCTAAAACGGCGTACGAATATAGTAACTCACTATTCCCGCTTCTAGGTCGTATTGAATACGCTGAAAAGTATTCACAGCAAAAGGAAATTGACCGCGCAACCCTTTTACTGAACATCTACCTATATAAATTGAGTCAGCTACAAGCTGAAAAAACTGACAATAAATAACAATACAATTAAAGAAGTTTTAGGCTTATGTTCAAACAAAAACTGTTTAGAAATCCAGTTGTGATTTCTACTATATTAACGCTTTTAGTGGCGATAACCATTACCGCTATTTATCTTCTTTTTCTAAAAGATGCAGATAAACTGTATCTTTGGCTGAGCCTTGGTGTTATCGCCATTTTCTACGTCACTTTTCAATTCACACTATGGTTGAAAAAAAAGAACAGCGCTAAAGCTCAAAATTTGGAAACTGAGGAAGAAGCTCTTTCTATGGTTATCCAACCTCTTCTTGCTAACTCAGGGAAGAAACCAATTTATCTGATGCTTGGTAATAAAGGGTCAGGGCGACGTCAATTTTTATTTAATTCTAGTGCAATTAAACCAATGGATCGCACGAGAACCGCTAAGAATGATTTTTTTGAATGGTACGAATCTGACAGCGCTGTATACATCAAACCTGACCAACGCTTAGTGTTTCAAGAAATATCAAGCAGTGACGCTTCTTTATGGAATACATTCATCGAAGAAGTGATTCGCCACCGACCTAGAAAACCATTTTCTGGCTGTTTATTCTTCATCGACTTCGAGTTCATGATCGTCTCTGAGCCAGAACAAAAAGAGTACACTATTTCGTCGTTATTGGAGCGCTTGAGCACTATCAACTCTAAAACGTCGTCAGCATTACCCATTTATCTAATTATGTCGAAGCTAGACAAGTTAGATGGATTTAAAGAATACATGCACTTTAGCTCTCTTAAGACACGTGTAGAGTTCCTTTCTATCCCGCTGAAAGAGGCCAAAGGTGTTTTTTCAGAATACTACCGTGATAGCTACCGAAATCTAGTTAAAGTGCTTGAAAGTAACGCGCTAGATGCATCAGCTAACTCAACAGATATCGACGAGAAACAGGCAATTCTCGCTTTCCCTAAGCAGTTTGAGCTATGTCAGTCTGAAGTCAGCTATGTTCTTGAGCGTCTGTGTGATGTTAACAACGGTGTTTATTCGCTAGATATCCGTGAAATTTTCTTTAGCTCAAGTTTACAAGGCGGTCGTAAATACAATTTACTAGCAAAAAGTTGTAGTAACTACTTCAACTTACCAATTATCGCCTCTGAGCATACCCAGTTGACGGAAACACCGTATTTTTCTCGCTTTCTGATTGATTCGCAAATATTGCCTGAGAGCGATTTTGCGGGAGAAAACAAGACGTATCTTCGTCTAATTCAGAGACAAAGCCGTTTAGCCATACTCGGCTCCATTATTCTGCTTGCTGGCGGTGGTTACTTTTTTGCAACTACGTTAGACAGTAATTTACATGTGATGAATCAACTACTAAGTATTGATGACAAATCACAAGCAGAGCACGATGCAAGATTTAGTGAGCTTTTAGAAAATGCAACCAAAGCGATAGAACCGTCTTATGGGGCATGGCTTAAAGGTTCTAAGGCTTTAGATGAGGAAATATTACCACTCAATATTAGCCGTTTGGATCAAAGCACTCGCATTGCCTACGAGGCATTACTTAAGGAAGTCGCTCAGCAGCTAATACCTCTGATTGAGAAAGGTTACCGCCTACAATTGGCACAAAATCAAAACGCTTTCACGCGCGCTTTACCTCTATTGAAGGGGTATTTAATGCTTAACGATCCATCTAAGCGTGATATCCGTTTTTTACGTCATCAAACACTCCAAATGATGAGTGATTTGAGTAACCGAAGTGACGTCGTTGATCAGGCCATGCGCTACTTAGACGCCTACTTTCGCACACAATTTGCTCCAATCGATATCAACATGGATCTTGTTCGCGCAACACGTCGCTCATTACTTGCAAATTCGAATGTCGACCTCGTGTATGCAGGCATTTTAAACGAAGCAAGCTCTATTGATTTAGGAACATTAGATCTGCAACGAGCCGTCGGTTTTGAGTTTAGCAATGTATTTAACACGCCAATCGATAGCGAACGCTTAATCGTCGATAAGATCTATACCTCCACAGGTTTTAGCACCTTTTATCGACCACGCGTGGACTTAATGTCACAACGAGTAATCAGCGACAACTGGGTTCTAGGTCTATCGCAACATGTCATCCCTACCAACGAAGAGCAAGAAGCCTTTAAAGAAGAAGTGCGAAAAAAATATACTGATGACTACATCAATAACTGGCGTAATGCGCTGAGTGAGCTCAAAGTCCAAAACTATGACAACGTTGGTGACCTGACCAACGCGATAGACTTAATCTCTGGCCCTTCTTCACCAATGACAACGGTATTGAAGCAGGTCTATGCCAACACGCAATTTTCACCCGTTGGCGAAAAAAGCGCTCTAATTTCAAAACTTGACCCGAAACTCGCGGCAGCAGCAGATTCTGCATCAGATGCCGTAGAAGAAGTGGTAAAGCCTGATTACTTGCTAATGCAACGTGTTGAGCAAGCCTTTCACTTATTAAACCAGCTTCAAGTGAGTGAGACACCAAACTCCCCTACTCCTTGGGATGAGACCGTTGCAGCGTTGAGCCGTGTTCGCACCTACATGAAGGACATCGCCGACGCGCCAGATCCACAAATGGCGGCGCTAGCAGCAGCACAGCATCGAATGAACAGTACTGAGGCGGACCCATTAATCAAGCTTAAACAGATTGCACAAAAATCACCAGAACCCGTTCGCAGCTGGTTACTAGATGTGGTTCAGCAAAGCTGGTCAGTAATGATTACAGAGTCCGCAAAAGGCATCCAAACTCAGTGGTACAGTGAAATTTATACCAAGTTTAAAGAGATTGGATTAGGGAAATATCCATTTGACCTAACAGCGACCGAGGAAATTTCAATTGAAGATTTCGAATTGCTATTTGCTTCAGGTGGCTTGTTAGACACATTTATTCAGAAAAACTTTGCACCGTTCTACGATACGAACTTGTGGACGCCAAAGCAGGTAGATGGTGAGACGATGCCAATCTCTCCAGCTCTACTAGTGCAACTACGCAACTATAACGTCATTCGAGATACATTAATTAATAAAAGCACCAACCGAGTTCATATTCCGTTTAGTGCAAGAGTACTCGACCTTGACTCTAGTGCAATTAGAGCCAGTTTAAAAATTGCAGATACCAATATGAGTTACTACCACGGTCCAAGCCGAATTCGTGAAATGGCCTGGCCACCGCAAAATGGTGACTTCAATATTAGTATCACACTCCAGGATGTAACAGACGAAGGTAGACAGCACGTTTTAAATAAGAGTGGTCAATGGGCGATATACAGATTGCTAGGTGACTCGACCTTGACAAACACTCATAACGGCAGCTTTGTCAGTGACATAAAAGTGTCAGGGAGGGACTTAAGCTTACGCATCACTCCATTGACGCAGAAAAACCCATTCACTCTTGCTGAGCTATATAACTTTACGCTCCCAGAGTCGATTAAATAACAATATAAAAACAAAATAGGCAGAACACATGATTTCAAACATGACTTTACAAGGTTTAGATAAATTAGATCGAAAAATACTTTCAAGTCTATTGTCAAACGGGCGTGAGTCTATTGCGAATCTATCTCGAAACATTGGTTTGTCTCGTACAGCAGTAGCAGAAAGGATTAATCGTTTAGAAAAGACCGGTATTATCAAAGGCTATACCGCACAAATTCGTGTAGAAAACGAAGGGCGCAAAGCCGCAAGCTATCTATTGATATCTTGTGAAAAGGGTAAGAAAAATGATGTAACAAATGCGCTTAAAGAAATCCCTGAGGTTCGCTTAACAAGCGTTGTTGGTGGCAACTTTGATATTATTGCCCTAATTGAAGCGCCCGATCTGCAGTCTATTCATCATCTTTGTAACGAAATTGAGTCATTTAACGGGATTCAAAGGCTTGATACTACCGTCGTACTTCACCAGCCGATCAGCCGTTAAGCTTTTCTGACCTTTTTGATGACAACATAAAAAGCCGCTCGTAGAGCGGCTTTCTTATATGCTTCCGATAACTCGGATTTTGGCATCTTTATCACTTGGGTTACCTAACCAGAATGTTTGTCCTAAGTGGTTCCCTTCCCCATTACCTAGCTTATTCTCTGGAATACTATCTAAGTTAACTGTCAACTTTAAGTCCCACGACATCGGGTCACGCAAAATGAAACGCATCAGGCCAACCAGTGTTTTGTGTAACTCACCATCGTAGGAAAACTGCTTAAATGTTTCAAAATCGATGCTGTCGATGCAGAGATTAAATTTGCCGTTTAAGTCCGCAATGCTTTGTCCTAAGTGCAAATTTTGCCCTAATATGCAATTAGCACGGTTGAGTTTATTCCGTTGGCTTTCTGCGATTTCTACGCGGCGATATACCCACTCTTCAATGCGCACGCTAGGCAACGAGAAGTAATGCGAAACAATACCGGAAATCAGCTTCGGCGAACGCGTACGCGTAGAAAGTTGGTTTACATAAGACAGTATTTTCGCTCGATCTAACTCTGCGACCTTACTATCTTGCATTACGCTAGATAGGCCCGCCAAGTGCAGAATACGTCCAGAGAAGGCATCACTTGCCCCGCTTTGGTACTGCACGTGATATCGGTATTTCTTCCAAACCCGATACAACAAACTGGTGTACCTATTATGGAAAAAATCAAAGAAATCTTTTACCGGATTGTCTTCGGGATCTCGCCCTGCCAGTTTCTCAGTATAAGAAGCAGGAAGTGGTGAGCTTGAACCATGCAAGCCAAGAAAGTTAGTTTCGACTCTAGAATACTGCTGGCCATTTCTCTCCATATGAGCAATAAAGTCCATATCGCTCTTTGGAAAAGATAAGTTTGGCGAAACGCTGAACTCAATACGTTCTTGGTGGAAGTACTTGTTCTCACCGACGGCGACAAAGTTAGAGTTCGGCTCTAGTTGATAATGCTTCTCTAGCAGCAAGACGGCTTGATAGAAACTAAACTCATTCGACTTATCAGAAAGTGTATTAATCATAGTATCGTCTGCTGTCCGATAAGACTTGCCCAGTTATAAACCTCACCTGTCGCTTCATCAAACACTTCCAGTTCGGTAAAGGAGTTCACACTCGAGTACAAACGGATGAATTCGTTAAGCACCGTCGCCATCAAGAACATGTCGCCTTCATTGACAAAAAATTTGGAATTGGTGACCAACTTAAACTGATTGCCGCGTACCGAAACGCCACGAAACACACGGTCGATTGGTTTCATTTCCGAAGAGATAACCCCATCAAGTCGATGAATTGATGCACGGTGCGCTTGTCTGTCAACTCGAGAGTGGAAATCATAGGTAGAGAGAAGTACTTTAAGTACATCAATATTTGCCAGCGATAAATAGTTGAGTGACATATTCGCAATTAGCTGCCACTGAAGCTCACCATTCACTTGCGGACTGACCGATTGAGTGGGCTTGGTAATATTCCTAAACGTCGCATAGGTCGGTGATTTATGAGTCGCGTAAGTGATATCCCCCACTGACAAACGTTCCGCCAAATCTGCGTTACTACATTGCAGTTTCATGAGTACCGTTTCTGTCCCCAGTTCCGCAATATCCCCATTATGAGTATGAAATGATATGTAGCGTTCAAGGCCTCTACCGCTTACACGCTCAGCAACTTTAGATTTGTAGAACTCGCGCTTATCTCGTTGGTTAATTTGATGCTCAAATGATTCAAATTCAATCAGAGACTTTCGACGACGCTCGTCTTTACTCCAGCTTTCCACTTGCTCAATGGAATAGACTTCGTAATGCTCCTGAGTGTTGCTTTGCGGACGTACCTTGTACTCGTTACGTCGGTGCTCTAAACGAATTGGATCGCCATCTTTTTCAAATAAATTAACGGCAGGCGTACAGTGCAACTTCAAGTGTTTATCTTTAAGCACCACTTCTGACGGTAATGCACGCTTAAAGTGGAATTTGATTTTGACCGTGCTACGTTGTGGAATGCCTTTTAGCCACTCTAAGCCTTTAATGTCGAAGAACATGAACTTATCTGGCAAAGAGAAGAATTCTTGCAGCAAACGATAGCCTGCAAATGAATTTTTGCTGTAAGGCAGGAGCGCTTCGTCCTCTTCATGCCCAACTGGCTTAACGTATTCTGGCCCTAAGCGATGTTTGTAACCACCACCAACATCTAATTCGACATAATCTAGGTAACGGAACAGCCATAAAAAGACAGTTCGAGTAATATGAATCTCGCCATGCAGGTGTAATCGCAGCGTGTCTAAACCGATCCGAGACAGTTCAAGACCATGCTCCGTCGATAAAGTCACATCAATCATCGAACTGGTGCGGCTGTTGGTCTGTTCGATGTTAGTGATCGTAATTGGGTATAGATTGACGTCGTAACAAGTACGGAACAAACATTGCGTGCCCTCTACCTGTTCACTCGCCATTTCTGCGCCACGTTTCACCACGGTTTTCTCAGTAACACTTCCGGTATGCGGTTTTAGTTCGCTAATGCACAAAGACGGAATCGAACGCATGTAATGTGGCCACAGCAAAGTCATCAGAGATTGCGTCAGCTCAGGCAGTTCATCATCAATCTTTTCGCGGATTCGACCTGTCAGAAAGGCAAAACCTTCGAGAAGTCGTTCGACATCTGGGTCAAAGGTTCCCTCAGAGAGAAAGTGAGTTAACTTCGGATGATATTTGGCAAACTCACTACCCGACTCACGCAAATACGTGAGTTCATCTTGAAAGTATTTACTGTTACTCAAGTGGCACCTACTAAACGTTAAATTGGCCGTCGGTTCCCATGTAGACGTCTATCGACATTGGGACTTTACCGCCGTTATGGGAAACTTCGCCGCGAATACCAAAGCCGAGTTGTAGCGGGTTATGGTGATCTTCACGGTAATTAACCTCGACATTCAACAGTCGCGGTTCAAAGCGCTCTATGGTTGACGTGATGTTTTTTTGAATGTGGCGAACTAGGTTCGTGTTGTTAGAAAGTACGTCATTAAAATCGGGTAAACCATACTCATTGTCGATCATTGCATTCCCAGAATGGGTATTCAGCAAGTCTGCGAGATGAGAATGAATAGATTCAATCAAATGCTTGTGAGAAACGACTTTCTCGTAACAGTTTTTGGGTTCACCAAGCTCAATCCGCTCTAAAAGGCGATAACCTTTTTCCATCTTCACTCCTACGAAAAAAGCAGCCAGTCTGTACTGGCTGCTTTATGGTTTCAGCAATGGGTTATTGGTCTAACTTACCAACTAGAGACAAGTCGAAGCTCGCACCCATGTACTTGAAGTGAGGACGTACAGACATTGATACTTTGTACCAACCTGGGTCGCCTTCTACGTCTGACACTTCAACCTTAGCAGCACGTAGTGGACGACGACCACGGACTTCCGCTGGCGGGTTTTCCTGGTCAGAAACGTATTGACGAATCCACTTGTTCAGTTCAATTTCTAGGTCTGAACGCTCTTTCCACGAACCGATTTGCTCACGCTGTAGCACTTTAATATAGTGCGCTAAACGGTTGATAATGAACATGTAAGGAAGCTGAGTACCTAGCTTGTAGTTCATCTCTGCTTGTTTGCCTTCTGGCGTGTTCGCAAACACTTTCGGCTTTTGAACAGAGTTTGCAGAGAAGAACGCCGCGTTGTCAGAACCTTTACGCATAGTTAGCGCAATGAAGCCTTCTTCTGCTAGCTCGTACTCGCGACGGTCAGAAACAAGAATCTCAGTTGGGATCTTAGTTTCGATTTGACCCATGGCTTCAAAGTTGTAAACCGGTAAGTCATGCACAGTACCACCGCTTTGAGGACCAATGATGTTTGGACACCAACGGTACTTAGCGAAAGATTCACTAATTTTTGATGCCATCGCGTACGCAGAGTTACCCCATAGGTAGTTGTCATGGCTGTCTGTTACTTGCTCATCGTAGTCAAACGCCTTAATTGGGTTATCTTCTACAGAGTAAGGTGTACGTAGCATAAAGCGAGACGTACATAGACCTAGGTAACGTGCATCTTCGTGTTCACGTAGACTACGCCATTTAGTGTATTGTGGGCCTTCAAATACTGACTTAAGATCTTTTAGATTCGGTAGCTCTTCATAGCTATCTAAACCAAAGAACTTCGCAGACGCCGATGTAATAAATGGTGCATGAGACATTGCACCCACGTTTGCCATGTACTCCATCAGTTTGATGTCTGGAGACGAAGCCGACATATCGTAGTCACAAATGACTGCGCCAACAGGTTTACCACCAAATTGACCATATTCACGCGTATAGATTTGTTTGTACAAACCAGACTTCACCACTTCTGGTGCGTCTTCGAAGTCATCAAGAACTTCATCTTTCTTTGCAGAGATCAATTCAATTTGAATGTTCTCACGGAAGTCAGTGTGGTCAACCAGGTACTTAAGGCCACGCCAAGTTGATTCAATCGCTTGAACTTCTTCGTTGTGAAGAATTGCATCAACTTGCTTAGACAGTTTTTGGTCAATTTCTGAGATCATCAGATCAACTAAAGACTGATCCACTTTCTCTGTGTTCGAGCTGCTTAGTAGCTCACTGATGAATGCTTCTACGCCGCGTTTTGCAACATCAAAACCTTCATCACTTGGCTTTAAACGAGTTTCGTTAAGAATGCTATCCAGAAGTGAGCCTGATTCAACTAAGGCTGCTTCTTGTTCTGGCGCTTGTGCTTCTGCAGACATGATATCCCTTACTCTTCTTTCGCGTCTTGGTCGTTACCAATGCTTAGTTCATCCAACAGTTTCTTTCTCGCGTCTTCATCTTGAAGTACTGATGCGATCTTCTTGCGGAATGCAGGAACATTACCTAGAGGGCCTTTCAACGCCACCAAGGCTTCGCGAAGCTCAAGTAGGCTGTTTAATTCAGGTACACTTTTCGCGATCGCTTCTGGAGAGAAGTCCTTCATGTTTTGGAACGTTAGATCAACACCGATTTGGCCGCCTTCTTCATCAGAAAGACGGTTTTCAACGTTCACTTTAACGTTTGGAGACATGCCTTCTAGCACTTCGTTAAAGTTGTCTTTATCGATATTGATTGGAGTGCGTTCTTCAATTGGCGTCTCATCTGCACGTGCAGTAAAGTCGCCAACCACCATCATGCTTAGCGGCAGTTCTACGTCTTCTTGCGTATCGCCAGTTGCTGGAACATAACGGATATTAATTCGCTCTTTAGGAGCCACCGAGCCGTCACGTGACATAATTCGTTCCTTATCTAACTCTTTAATTAGTCATAAATTGCTTTCCACTCTTCATACTTCTCAGGTAAAAGATCCTTACTTCTGAATAACTGATGGAGTGTTTTTCGAATCAGGTCTTCTAACTGCGACGATAAGTGGGGTTCCCAGCTCGCGAGATTAAACGCATTTTGTACTTCCCACCCCTTCTCAAGATACGGCAAACACAACGGGTATAATCCAACAGACTGGTAAGCTGCTATCAATTGTAAATACAGCATGAACTGTCCACGCCCTGAGCCATCCAGCTCAAGTTTGCGGGCGAGTTCTGCGGCATATTCCCCTAGATTTTCTAGAGTGATATCCTCCACCAGCAATGAATCTTCTTCAGCGATCACAACCGTCTGTACGACAGTTTGTGCTGCCGATGAAGTAGCATCTTGAGTAGACAACCAACTCAATGTTGCTTCATCTGCAAATGGTATAGAATTCTTAAAAGAGAGGCGTTCGATGCCCTCCAGTGACTCAACAAACCGCTTTACTTCTTGTTTCACGGCAAGTGCTGCGTCATCAAAACCTAAGTTAGTAAGCATCAAATACACGAAATGGTGGCCTGTGAGCCAAAATGGCGCGTCAGTTAGCGTGCGCTCCAAACGTTTAATCGTGTCGATGTCACTTTCCTGATTGGCTTTGTCGCGGTATTCCGCTTGTTGATCGGACGATACCGCCAAGCTCAATGGCGTTTGATCGTTTTGGTGGTCAGGTAGACCATCAATGTCATCCCAAGTCAGATGACGATAAATTCGGTAAGCCAGCGGATCACTTGGATTCGCATGAAGCATGACTTCCGCGACTTTTTTTAACGTGCGTTTTGAAGCCGTAGGCGATGAGAAATCTGTATCGACATCGACTTCTTTTGCTACGGCTTTCTTAACTGGCGCAGGTTTAGGGGCCGGCGGAACCATCTTCGCTGAAGCGGTTTGAACGTCGTTCTGTGCTGGCGTTTCTACCGCGGCAGGCTGCGTAGCTGGTGCCGCTTGTTCGATGGTAGCTATTGCGTCATCGCTCTGGTCATCGGCCGCTGCTTGTTGAGATAAAACATTGAGCTGCGTGCGAATCTCAAAGAAGTCCGCTTCGGAATCTTGGTAAACATCGTCGTACTGACGCTGCACTTCTTCAATCGCCGAAATACAGCCTGAAACTAATTCCCAAGATTGCGCACTGTCCGCAAGCTTAGTGCTCATCAATTTAAATTGATGGTTCAACCACTCCACCGCACCGTCTCTACCGCGTTTCCGTGACGGGTAAAGATCATTACCGAAGCAAGATAACGCCTCATTAAGCAGCTTCAGACCTTGCTCAAAACCTTTGAGCCCGGATTCCTCTGCAAGCGCTCGTACTAAATAGCAAAGTGCTTTTAAATCTTTACTATGATGCTCGAGCACTTCCATCGCATTGGTTTTTACTACATTCCAGTCGACTGTTTCGCCAAATAGAGAACCGAACTTTTTTACCTCGGCTTCCATCATTTCATAGCAAAACTCGTAACGAGCATCGTTACCCGCAGGAGATTCATCAGAAATCGGTTTAAGAAGGTGATCAGTATCAATGTTGGACAAAATTCGCATCTCCTTCAGTCAAGTAGTCTCTCAATGCACGAGCTACGGCAATGGCACCATTTGCAGGCTTAGAAAACTGATGACTCTGATTAATCGCATCCGACGCCATGCTATCTAGAATTTTTGTGATTTCTGTAAATTTTCTTGGCGCATTTCTTTCTAAATCAGCAAGGGACTCATGCAATTTCTGTTTGTCGAAAATGGATTGCTCCATCACCGTACTAAACAAAATAAATTCGCTTCTTGCGATGATTAAGTCTGTTATTTTTTTTTCTAGTTCTGGCGTATTACCGAAGTAGTCTTTGGCTAATTCAGCTTCTTCAATCGCTTTGGTATAAAAGTGAGCTTCTGCATGTTTATCAATGGAGTCATTAATATTTTCCATCACTCTCATTGGTAAAATTTGGCTATAGAAATATGCCTGTGACTGGTTTAATAACCACGCCTCTTTCATTTCTTCTTCTGCGAGCTTAGCTTCACCATCTAAAATTAAGTGAACAATCTGCTTATCACGACTGCCAGCAATGGCAGATACTTTCATGGAATCAACAGAGGCGACATTCAAACCCGACATCACTTTAGTCAGTGTTTCGTCCGCATAGGGAAACAATGCACCATCACGAACGAGTTCCTCTCGCAACGTGACAAGCTCCTTGCGTAAATCCACTAATGTCTGTGGTAGTCCATCAGCTAAAGCTTGATAAGACTTCAACTGAGTCTGTTTTTCATTATATAAACCCGAAAGGCTTAATTGCTGAACTCGATACGCTTCTCGGTAGGCTTTAGTTGTATCAACGCTCTGCTCATTTTTTGCTAATACTTCTTTGATTTTCCATGGCGGCTCAGCCAAAAAAGAAGCGGTATCTGTGGGCGTGATTGTGTGACTTAAAGGTGTCGTTTCTTTGGCAAAAATAGCATCCAATGCATACGAATTTTGCTGATACAAATAACTTCCTGTCATTGCCACCACACTCAACACTAAACTCGCCTCCAATAGTTTGAAGCGTCCGTACGCTGTTTTATCATTCGACTTACAGTGTGTAAGCAGAAGATCCGCATTACGCAAGCTACTGAAAATTGGTGCGTTAGAATTTGAGTTAATCGATTGAGTATCGATTCGTGCTAACTGCTGGGCGAAAGAAATAGCGGTATAGCCATGCCCTCTTGGTTTATTGATGACTTGTTTCAACAACTTCCAAATATGAGCCGGGATCAATGCAGGACGCTTTCGGTCTTTTAATTGTTTATTCCAAGTATCACCAAATATTGAACCCAAAAATAAATGTCCAGCGAGCAAAGCAAGGGAGTAAACATCATCTTGCGGTTCCGCGATGCCAGTTTCGATATAAAGAGGTGAAGCGTAGTTCAAGCTTGCTTCTGCGTAAGGTTCCGTTTCTCCAATATAACGAGCAGCACCGAAATCGATGAGTTTAACGTAATCGCCTTCACTCACTAGCACGTTGGATGGCTTAATATCAAGATGGCAGATGCCTCTTGTGTGCATAAACTCTAAGGCACCAGCGAGTTGATATACCAACCAAGCGATATGGTCGTGACGGAAACCTTTAGAAGAGTGGCGCTCCATTTTTTCTGCTAGTGATTCACCTTGGATCCACTCGTACATCAAATATGGGCGTTCGAATTCGTTGCCGATTTTTATGAAGTTAGCCACGCTCGGGTGTTGGGAAAGCTCTAATCGACTCGCTTCGTTAACCAACATTTTGCTCGCAAATTCTGGCGAGTCATCATTGATAACTTTGCAACAGATCTGCTTTTCTGGCTGCCCTTTTTTTGCGAGATGATAAACGGTTGTTTTACCATTTTTAGAGGGAAGCTTGTCTAATACATCAAATTGTGAAAAAAGCACGTACTCAAGCTTTGGCTTATTTTTTTCTGCTAGCCTTTGCTCATTCAGTTTCTTTTTCTCAATAGCTTTCACAACCAACTGATCGATATATCCTTTGGCTGTACTCTGATTATTAGACACTTAGTACTCTTTCATAGAATAAATATTATTAGAGTTGAATAATATTTTCTTGAACGTACTTGTATCAAGGTTGGTATTTAAAACAAACAGTAAGCCTATTATTTTAGTTATTATTACTAACTTATTAGAGTTTTTTACTTACGCTTTCACTGCATCAGTTATACGCTTTTTCGTGTTACAAACTTCAACCTAATAATATGAGTGTATTTTCATTGCCATTTGATCGATGAGTGCCTACTAACATTGCAGCAACTGGAGAATCCCCTTGTCACCATGAAAGTCAAACATTAACAACGTGGTTGGTTGCCTAAAATGGTGATCTCTGACCGCAAAGGCGATTAAGGCTAGAGAAGAGCAACTGCCCATCGTGCCCAACAACTCATTGATAAGCTGCGGTTGTTCTGGGTTCGTGAATCGTTCTGCTTTAGCCCCCAGAGCAAAGCCGTAATCTTCCGAGTGCATGCGAAGGTTCGTCATATCGGAATACACTTCACCAAATGAATCGAGCTTTTTACTCGCACGTTGAACAAGTCGAAACATGCCTCTTCGATCTGAAGTGTTTAATTCCGTATCAATGTAGCCAAGCTGCGCTTGAGGCTTAAGTTTCAATGTTTCTACGGTATTCCTTCGACAAAGAATTAAACCCGCCCCACCCTCGCTCGGAATAACGCCCCATGGATTATTCGTACTCATTACCATCGCATCGTCGATGAGTGTTTGCATCGAATTCACCAAGGAATCGACACTGATACACATCATGGCATCGTATTTATCCAATGATTTCATGGCCTGGAGAACGAAACTAGGCCCACTGGCATGAACGGCATTCACCACAGAGACAAATTCAGCGTAGTGACTTTCACCAAGCCATTCTTGCACCTTTACTAGTGAAATAGACGCAGGCACCGCTATAAGTAACGGAATCGGCTTTAAAGAACGCGGCAATTGTTCCAACAATGAATCAAGCAAGTGGGTTATTAACTCACACGTTTTCTCAAACTGCTCAATTTCTTTGGTGTATTCGATTTTTGCGTAAGTAAAGCGCTCGATACCATCATCCCCTACACATTGGTCGAATCTTCCTAAATCAGCATACGAAACTGCACTGGCAATATCTAAATTCATACCGGTTGGCGTCATCACTTCCATACCTAGCACGTAACGGCCTGTTGAATTATGCATGCTCGCTTACCTCTTCCAACTTAGTGATCGATGTCGACACCAACAAGTGCTCCTTGCCCTGACAAGGAAACGCAGCGGTGTAACTGATTGATATGGTTTTCTTTTCAGCATCAACGAATAAGGTGTACATCGCCATATCAACTTGATAGCTATCGTTATTAAAAACGGCAGTTGCTCGATATTTCTCTTTAGGAATGCGGAATGAAAGCGTGTCATCATGACAAAAGCCACTCATCATCAAACGCTCTCCTCCACGAAGGAAGCCTTTGCACTGTTGATCAATAGGCGCGCTTTGGAAGAAACGCTTATCAAAATCGAGTGGCAACATTGGCTTGCGATTCTCAATCCAATCGTCATCGAACGTGCCGGCCAGCTTCTGGCGCGCCTCAAAGAACGGAGGCACGGGCCCGAACCCCGCAACGCGTAGTTTTTTCACGTCGGAACTCCAATCCTCACGAGGATAAAAAACCGAGGGTACTTTCTGTTCAAGCAATTCTTTGTTGGAGTCGGCAACCCCACCACCTATTCGGTTACGTAAATCACCGCCTACCGCGCAAGTGTAATCAATGTCTTTTTCAATAAATGGGATTGGATTACTCAGCGTGATACTGCCAGCATGCTCAACCCATACGCGTTCCCCGTAAATAGCGAGAGTCTTATCGATATGACCATCAATCAACACGCGACACTCTTGGTATGTCACTGGCTTTTTCGCGTAGCTGCGTGCTTTGCCGTAAACAAGTACATCTGTGTTGTCTTTGGTATACGCGAACTCGTGGTCAACTTTCATCGCAGAGAAGCCTTCTTCGCCCAAATATTGAGGATCATCGAAGATTTCACTTTCACCTAATTCGTGCCAAACAACACCATCGAATTGCCATGTGCGTTTGGCGACCACAACCCAGACTTCATCGCCGTTTTCGTCACGTTGAAAACGACCTTTAAGTGATAGCTCAGGGTGCGCCTCAATATCCCATAACTGCATTGCTATTCCTTAAGTTGAATCGTTCGCTCGCAGAAGGTGCGGCCTTTAAATTGTTAAAGTTCCAGTCTTGTTGATGAATCGGCATTGCCATATCCCAAGGCACGTAGGCTCTGGATTGAATACAGAGTTGACGCCATAGCCAATCGCGGAACAGCACATCAACGTTAGCATCTTGCATCGCAGCTAACGTAGACTCGAAGCTCAATGCGTAACCCAAGCGGCTTGGTAGATTTTGGATATATTTTTCATCTTCCACCCACTCATTGAGAAGATCGACGACCTCTTCCCATTCATACTCGACACCAACATCTTGCGGAGTCAGAGGAAGAAGTTTTCCGTAGACGACATACAAGGCTTGAAGCCAAATTTCACCCTCAGCTTCCTCCAGACTTTCCAAGTGCTCGATGATTTGGGGCACCAGTTTCCAATCGCCACTCAGCGCAAAATCAACAGGTGCTAATGAAGAAGAGATATCAAACGCCTCAAACTCTTTTAACTCAAGCAACTTGGCATAAGTGAGCACTTGCGCTGATGGTAATCCATTTGGTTCGATGCCAAAGCTCTGACGGAACCAAGTGCCTCTGTCACGTTTGGTAATCAAACGTTCAAATAGATATTGTTCGCTGCCTGCATTGTCATTGAGCCAATCAATCCCCTCTTTCACGTCTTGTAAAGCGAGTAGTGGCAAAGCAACATGAGAGCTAATGATGCTGGCTTTGTGCCAGCGCTTGATGAGAGAAACACTTAATGTCTGGCGGACACGTAAGCATTCAAAGTAAAACGCACTGGATGTCGCATTACCCTCAATAAGCTCCGAAAGCGTGCTATCCATAGACTCAACCGGAGATTGTACGGCAATGACCATTGCAGTTTTAGCGTCAATATCTTCGAGCAAACTCAGTCCACACAAAAGGTTCTCCAACTCTGAGCCCAACTCGCCCTGTAGCATCAGCCAGCCGTAGATTTCTGGCTCCTGGCCTCTTAATTGATGAATCAACCCCGGCGCTAATCGATAAAACGACAAGTACACTTGCTTCAGTTCTTCAATTTGGCGTTCGATCAGTTTGAGATACTCCAACTCACGACTTGGATAACCCCTTTTGTGAATTTGAACTCGCTGCCTGATTAAAAACCCGATACTTTCAGAAGCAATGGACAGCTTTTCATTACAGAAATCCAGCCACGTTACTGGCAATTGGGAAAGATCGTTCACAGCACGCTCAGCTTTTGCTAACGCGCCTTCGACTTCTTGATTGGTTATGGGTGCCTTTAGGTGCTCGACACCGATTCTTTGTCGCATCTAGTTATCCGTTATTAGCGTGCCATAACGCGATTGCAATTAGTTAACTCGAAGTAATTAGCTCACTCGGCGTGACTTGTTAACACAAAACCATTAGCTAACGCGAGGTAATTAGTTAATTGCGATCGTTCCGCCTTGAATTTTTTGTGCTTTTTCTGCTTGAGAAGTGACGTACTTCGCTTTAGTTGTAATACGGCCATCACGCCCGCTGTAGCGAGTTTCTGTCTCACCACTTTTGACTATCAACTCTTGTTCTGTCTCGATCACCATCTTCTTCGCTCGCAGTACAAACTCATCAGAGTCATCCAGAATAGAGAAGAAAATGTCCGTCACAAGAGGCAAGCTTAAGTCGTCGTTCAAAAACTCAACTCGACAACTTAATCGATTATCGATAGCCATTTGCAGTTCAGAACGACGAAAGCCACGTCCTAGTCTCGCAGTGAGTGGCTGCTTAAATGGGTTACCATCAAAATCAACTCGCACACTGCCCGTAGACTCATTGATAGCCACTATTATTCCAAAACGCGAAAAGCAAGCCGTTGATTCGGCTTGCTGCTCTGATATTACTTCTGTTGTAAGAGGTTGTTTTTCCATTGTTAGTTAACCACTACGTTGCCACCTTTCACGACGACTTTGTCACTGCCTTCGATCGTAATAGCCGAGCCTGATAACTTTATTGAACCATCACTGTTCATCACTAAAGAGGAACCACCCGTTTTCAATACAATCTTGTCGCCACTGATAATTTGCGTCGCACCATCGGCTTTATAAGCGGTGTTACCTTTCACTGATACCGTTAAGTTGCCACCAACCGTCTGGTTATCATCCGCACCAATGTCTGAACTCTTAGATGCACCGATAGTAAGGTTACTGTTTTCACCAATATCTAAATCATCATTTTTACCGATCTTAGTCGTACGGTTATCACCAATTTCTAAGTCAGAATTGTTTTTCACATACTGAGCTTCATTCGCGTTGTATGTGACGGTAACGTCTTGCTCGACTGTCTCGGTAAACGTACTGTTTACTTGTGTCGTTTTATGCCCATGAATGGTTTCTTTATGGTCACCGTGAACTTCATTCGTTTGGTGACGTGCAACCTTTAAGAACTCATCTTGACCGATATCACGGTAACGGTTGTTGAGCACCTTGGTCGACATATCTTTTTGAGCGTGAATATAGACTTCTTCTTGGTTCGCTTCGTCTTCAAAACTCAACTCGTTGTAACCTGTTCCTTTGTGCGTTTGCGTGCGGAACGTGGTACGAGTTTTATTTTCTGGCAAAGAGTACGGTGGGAAATGCAAACCGTTGTAAACTGCGCCCGTAACTAACGGACGATCTGGATCCCCCTCAAGGAAAGTCACTACGACTTCATGGCCAATACGCGGCAAGTACACTGCGCCCCAAGTTGGCGCCGCCATGGATTGGCTTACGCGGATCCAGCAACTTGAATGTTCATCGTTATCGCCATAGCGATCCCAATGGAACTGTACTTTCACTCGACCAAGTTTGTCGGTGTAAATCTCTTCACCTTCTGGTCCTACAACGACCGCCGTTTGAGGGCCATCAACCACTGGTGCTGCTAGTTTAGGCGCTTTAAAAACCACATCACGTGGAATACATGAGAACTGGTTGTAGTAAGTGGTTGGCATACCACTCGCTTCATCTTCATGCACTTGCGGATCTTGCCCTGTGTGCATTACAGACAACATGAGGTAATCGCGGTTAATCTCAGAACGTGGGTGGTCACTGACGTTAAAGCTGTAACCAGATGCTAAGCGCATTACGTCACTCGTTGCTTCCACTTGTTGATTATCGACTATGTGTTCCGACATCCACTCCGTGGTTCTCACTTGGCCCATCAGCGGGTCAACGTATCGTCCAGGATAATCAAACTGCTTGAGATCTTGGTCGAGCTCGCCAGCCTGTGTCATCTCTTGTGGAATTTTAGGGTGTTCGTAGTTGTAATCTGTGTACGTAACCTGTCCCGTTCTAACGCGGTTAACTACCTCGAGATCAGAGATATGTTCGCGATCGGCAACACCGCCACCATCGGCATGATAAACAATCGGCCCAATGTATGAAGCATTTAGTGGCGAGCTTATCAAAGGTGCAATCGCGTCATTACTGTCAACAATGACCATCGTATGATTTGAATCGCTATGGTCAAAGTAATACCACATACCGTGTTCAGCCATCATACGCTGCACGAAGTGCAAGTCAGACTCACGATATTGCAGAACGTATTCTTTTGGAGGATAAGTACCCGACACTTCAAATCGGTAATCGGTGACTGCCCCATCATCGAGTACTTCTGTGATGATGTCTTGCGCTGACTTTTGCTGGAAAATACGACAATCTTGGCGCTGAGATAAGAACCAAGCTTGAGGAACTAAAACTAATTGATAACGCGAAAAACGACGTCCAGTCCCTAAGTAACGAACTTCATTCACCACGCCGTTGAACACACGCGCAGCCCCAACACCTTGTCCGTAAAGTGTCAATGTTCCAGCTTTACGTATTAACTCATCGAACGAGATATCTGGATCAAGTGAAAGTAATGAGAGATTGATGTGGAAAGGCTTAGATAACTCTTCATGAACATGAAAGCTCTCAACCCGAAATTCATGCCCACATCCAGGCACTTCAAATTTAAATTCTACGTCATTCACCATATCTTTTACCTGATACAAATAATCGAATTAGGGCCAACAATCGTTGGCCCTGAATCTTTACGCGACGAGCAATTAAGCTTCGCGTGGAGCACGCCAGTCGTCGTTACCCGCAGTACCACAGTTTTCGTGAGTTACTTCGATCGCACGGTAAGTGAACTTAAGCACTTCTTCTGTCACGCGGTCAGCTGTTGCTGCGTCTTGACAGTGGTTCATACGAGTTTGGATATCGACAAGTAGCGCATCAATCAATTTGATTGAGTAGTAGTGCTCTTGTTTACCTTGAACTGAAGTACGGTAGAAGCGGATCACACACTCAGGAAGTTTTTCGCCAGATACTAGTGCGTTGAATAGTAGTGGAGATGAGCGATCTTGAACTTTAGTTACAACAAGTGGACGGTGTACACGTTGACCAGTTGGCTGACCACTTTGTGGATCACGTGGAACAGTTAGCACGTGATCAAGTTCTTGTACTAGGAACTCATCAACGTGAGCTTCTTGCCATGTGTTACCTACTGAATCTGCAGAGTAAGTATCTTTAGTAATATGGCCTTGAGTCTCACCTTGGATAGACATATATGCTGGAGTTGGCATCGCTATTTCCTTTTCTAAAATCTGTTTTGTTTAAATCACCAAATCGCTTATCACCGCGACTACTTGGTATAATCAAAGTCCGTGCCAACTTTAAAAACACAACAAAAACAACGATTTAAACAAACTAAGGCATTATTCACTAATATCTTGAGTACAATTTATTGGATAAAAAACCAAAAAGTTGGATTAAGATAATAATAAATTGTTCTAATTTTAAAAAGTGAAAATAACCATATAAAACTGTGTAAATAAAGTCATTAAAACTAATAAATCCGACACTTTTACTATCAATTAATTTAGAATAACAACCTCATTAAAATAACCACAAACATTAATGTCACAATAATCATTAAAAATAACCAACAAACGATAGTCAAAATATCTTGATAAAAAAAGAACGCAATCACTTTTAGTATAATAGCCGCTACTCTTTTCCTCTAAAGAATAAAATGGCTATGATAAATATAAACCTTTCTTCATTAATTCAGCGTCTACACCCGATTGCAAAAGTAGCATTAGAAGACGCCGCTGCACTTGCAGTCTCTGAAAAAGCAAACGAAGTTCAAATTGAGCATTATTTACTGAGTCTATTAGAAAGGCCAAATAGTGATTTTGACGTCTTATTAAGTCATTTTGATTGTTCTGAGAACTTATTAAGACAATCGGTTCGATCTACACTCGACACCAACGCCAAAGGAAATGGCAGCAAACCTGTTTTTTCTGCTTTATTAATCGAATGGTTACAAGAAAGCTGGCTGGTTTCTTCTTTAGATCTATCCGAAACACAAATCCGCTCTGGCGCCCTACTCCTTACTCTTGTTAGCAACCCTCTCCGTTACGGCCAACATGGTTACGCCTCTATCCTTGAAGCAGTAAACCCTGACAGCCTTAAGCGTAACTTTGCAGAGCTAACAAGCCACTCTATTGAGGCGCAAGTTGCTACTTCAGAGAAAACACAAGCTCGTGAAGATGGTTCAGCACTGAGCAAATTCACCACAGACTTCACTGGTAAAGCACGCAAAGGCGAAATCGACCCTGTTTTCTGCCGCGACCAAGAAATCCGCCAAATCGTGGACATTCTTGCTCGTCGCCGTAAAAACAACCCTATTGCTGTTGGTGAACCGGGCGTTGGTAAAACCGCAGTAGTAGAAGGCTTGGCACTTAAGATTGTACAAGGTGACGTACCAGACAACCTCAAAGGTGTTGAGCTTTACGGCCTGGACATGGGTCTTCTGCAAGCTGGTGCAAGCGTAAAAGGCGAATTCGAAAAACGCCTAAACGCAGTATTGGATGAAGTGAAAAACTCACCAACTCCTATCATTCTTTTCATCGATGAAGCACACACCCTTGTTGGCGGTGGTAACCAAGCAGGCGGCAGCGACGCGGCAAACTTGTTAAAACCTGCTCTAGCACGTGGTGAAGTCAAAACCATCGCTGCGACAACATGGTCGGAATACAAGAAGTACTTCGAGAAAGATCCTGCTCTTGCACGTCGTTTCCAATTGGTGAAACTCGACGAACCATCTCCTGAACAAGCAGCATTGATCATTCGTGGTCTGCGCCCTGCTTATGAAAAATCACATAACGTTTACGTGCGTGACGACGCTATCACTGCTGCGGCAGCACTGTCTGCGCGTTACATCTCTGGCCGTCAACTGCCAGACAAAGCGATCGATGTACTAGATACGGCGTGTGCACGAGTGAACATCAGCCTTAATGCCATTCCTGCTTCTGTAGAGACACTGCAACAAGAACTTGCAGCTCAACAGCGCGAGCTTGAAGCACTTGAGCGTGATGCTCTGCAGCAAACTGGCGACAAGCACAGCCTTGCTAACATTCCAGACCTAAAACTGGCCATGGAAACAACGAAAGAAGAGCTAGCACAACAAGAAGCGCAATGGCACAAAGAAAAGGAGCAGATCCAAGAGATGATTGCTCTACGCTCCCGCTTGCATGAACTGGTCTTTGGCGAAACAAATGAAGAAGAGCTTGTTGCAGACGAAGATTCAGAACAAGACTCTTCTCCATATGCAGAAATGGATGAAGAAGCCGTTCGCATTGCAATTTCAGCCTGCCAAGAACAGTTAGACGCGATCCGCAATGGCAACCCACTAGTTCACTTTGAAGTGGGCCCAGATGAAGTCAGCCACGTGATCTCGGATTGGACTGGTATTCCTATGGGTAAGATGCTTCAAGACGAAGCAGAAACCACGCTAAAACTGAAAGAAAGCCTAACACAAAGTATCAAAGGCCAAGAATACGCTATCGATGCACTGTCTGAAGGCATTCAAACCGCAAAAGCCGGCCTAGGTAACCCAGACGCACCGACAGGCGTATTCCTGCTGGTTGGCCCAAGTGGTGTGGGTAAAACCGAGACAGCTCGTGCGATTGCTGATCAAATGTTTGGTGGTGAGCGCTTTATGACGACCATTAACATGTCTGAGTTCCAAGAGAAGCACACCGTATCTCGCCTAATTGGTTCACCTCCGGGTTACGTAGGTTACGGTGAAGGCGGCATGCTGACAGAAGCGGTTCGTCAACGTCCATATTCTGTTGTACTTCTTGATGAAGTGGAAAAAGCCGACCCTGAAGTGTTGAACCTGTTCTACCAAGTGTTCGACAAAGGCACGCTGAACGACGGCGAAGGTCGCACCATCGACTTCAAGAACACGCTGATCATCATGACCAGTAACCTTGCGACGCACGAGATTGAATCTTTGGTTCATCAATCCAAAGACATTGATGCAAACATCATCGCAGAAGCTATCCGCCCTACTTTGAACCAACACTTCAAGCCGGCGCTGTTGGCACGTATGTCAGTACTACCATTTGTTCCTCTGTCTGATGAAGCAATGACAGAAATTATTCACCACAAGCTGAACAAAGTTTCTCAGCGTCTACAGAGCCATCACAAGTTGTCGCTAAGCTACGAAGAAAGCTTGGTTGAGTTCGTATTAGGTAACTGTCGCCTTGCTGAAACAGGCGCGCGTAATATCGACGCGGTCATCAACCGTCAGTTGCTGCCGCAACTATCGACTCAGCTATTGGTGCATGACAAGGATGATTCACATACGCAAATCGAAGTGTCTGTCGATGAGCAAGGAACACTAACCTATGCGTTCAGCTAACCATAGCGAACTTAGTAACGCCCTACTTGCGATCAGTCAGTCTTTGGCTGATCGCAGCCAGCTTACCCAAACATTGGATGCTGTGTTGACCGCGGCGAGACAAATGACCCTCGCAAAGCACGGCATCATTTATGTTTTGGACCAGACTGGGCAAGCGTTGATTCCAAGTACCGCTCACCATAACGATAAAACGATTGTTTCCCACCCTTGGGAAGCATTACAGTTAGACTCAGCCAGTGAGAACGACCCATTTAACTTTGCCATTCGTAATGGTGAAGTGGTATTGATTAACGAGTTGTATAAGTACAACGGCTATGACTGCGAAAGCATCTATCAAACTGAGCAGACACTGGGATTAAAAAGCGAGAACTTATTGGCTTGGCCTTTGATTGATAGCGAAAGCAAAACCATTGGACTGTTAGTCTTACTCGATTTGAACGTCATCGACAACGAAGCAGCCTTGACTGAGTTTTGTCGAATGGCCGCGAGTAATATTCGCCAAGCTGTGTGGTTAGAGCAATATGGGCAAGTGATTAAAAATCTCAATGCCGACAATCAAGCCCTAGTGCGCGAGAACACTCAGCTCAAAAAACGTACTAAGAAAGCCTATCAAGGTCCTATTGCAGAGAGCGAAGAAATGCTCAATGTCTTGAATCGTCTTGATAAGGTGCTATCTCTTCCTGTCGACGTTCTGTTGCGTGGTGAAACAGGCGCTGGTAAAGAGGTGATCGCTAAATACATTCACGAAAACTCTAATCGTTCAGAACAACCTTTGATCGTACAGAACTGTGCCGCAATCCCAGAGCAGTTATTAGAGTCAGAACTCTTTGGCCATAAGAAAGGCTCATTCACTGGCGCGGACAAAGACAAAGTCGGTTTGTTTGAAGCAGCCAACGGCGGCACGCTTTTCCTAGATGAAATTGGCGATATGCCAATGCTACTGCAGGCAAAGTTACTGCGTGTACTGCAAGAACGCAAAGTTCGCCCTATCGGTACCAGCAAAGAGATTGAAGTGGACGTTCGCGTTATCGCGGCAACGCACTGTAACCTCATGCAGCAAATCAAAGATGGCGGATTCCGTGCCGATTTGTTCTATCGCTTGAATGTGTTCCCTATTACATTACCACCACTGAGAGCACGCAAGTCGGACATTATTCCCCTTGCTGAACATTTCGTGCAACACACAACCAACACGCTAGGTTTGCCGCAAGCACCGGGGTTAAGTGCCAACGTGCGTAAACAGCTTCTTGCGTACCCTTACCCAGGTAACGTACGTGAGCTGAAAAACATCATCGAGCGCTCGGTGCTACTGTCCGATTTTGAAACCATTACTCACATTGAGTTTGGCGAACAAATCCCAGAAGATGTGCCAAATATCGACATGAAAGCAGCCTCACCTACCCCAGACCAACCTGCTTACGAGCGGCAGGCACAAGCGGATTTAGAAGACGCTTCAAAGAGCCTTAAGGACGTCGTTAGCCAATACGAGCGTACTGTGATCATCGACTGCTTAAATGCCTGCAATTGGCACACCAAGAAGGCCGCTGAGCAATTGGCGCTGCCAATGAGCACTCTCAACCATAAGATGAAGAAATACGATATTTCTGCAGCTAGTTGATGGGGCTTAAAAAGAAAATTTTAAATTCAGTATGAAGTCATAAGAAAAGAAAAACCGCCCGAAGGCGGTTTTTTATTTTCCATCAAGTAACCACTTTTTAAGTATTTGCTCTCGTTGCGCAGATAATGGAAGATCCCTAGCGACAGAGTAGTCTTTCATTACAGGCTCTGCATTCATCCAAACACTCAACGGAGTAGCTTTGTGGGACATCTTGCTACGAGTTGAATTTGCCAAATTGGAATCAGCATCGTCAGTCGTTCCCGCAGTATATTCAGAAATAGCTTTAAACTCCTTTTTACTCATCTCATACCACTTTGGGTTGTAGTGGATCTCTCGTGAGTTGAACAAGGTTGGCGCCGTTGTATTTATAGCTCGTACTGGAAGCTTCTGTGATGAAGCGTTTAAAGATAAGCCTGCTTTCCCATCGATATCGAGCATGATATATGGCTTTTCGTTTTCACTAGGGATAAACGGGCGCAAGCCAGTCATCTCTTTCCCAGTTGCATTAGTGTACTTCAGTGAAATCTCGACTGCATAGAGATCAGTGTCAACAAAGTCTGGTGATAAATCGAATATCCCTCCTTCCTTGACTACCATGTCGTCTACAAGCTTACTTATATTGCTCGAAAGATGCTTCGAAATGTCAGTCAAGTTTTGCGGAACCGACTTAGGTTTGAATAAGACCTCTTTTTTCACGAGATTCACTTCGACCTTTCCTAGTGGATACAGATCAACATCTTGATGCTCAAAACTGTAGCGACCTCTTGCGTCGTTTGCTTTCAAACGAATATCCACTGGTAAACGGTGAGTGTCAAACCCCCCTTGCTCAAGAGTTATCTCCACATTAGCAACCGATTTAGTGCTGACAATAAGTAGCAGCTTGGAGGCTTGAGCCGAAGGATCATAGGATGGCTGTTTTTTTGTCCAGCCGAGCGCTTCCATTATGTCGTCGTGCTCACTTCCGGGAATGAGGCTCTTAACGCTAGCATCATAAATGTACAAGTTTGCCTTAGCATCTGAGAATAATTCTGGATACTCTACTGCTTTTTTCCCTGCTCTTGCTAAGAAGGTTTTCTCATATAAGAATTCATGCTCTTTCGACATTGTTAAATTAAAGATGGAAGCCTTATTCGTACTAGAAGTTAGCTCCTCACCATCTTGTGTTTTAAATACGAGCTCTCTTTTATATGTTAGCTTTGTTTCTGTTTTAGCAACGTTAGGCACACCAACTTCTAAAAGGTAACGCATCACATAAGACGCTGAGTGTTGTTCATCTACCTGACCAAACACCGACTTCCATTCTTTGCTACCGTAGTCATCTGCAATAGGCTTGATGCCACTCATGATGTTGCATCCAAAGTAATAAGTAGGACTTACAACAACACCGTATAGTGTCGTATCTGTCTCTAACATTTGCTTCTCTGTTAAATACGCCCTCTCAGTTTCAACTAGTGATTCCAGTGCAATTTCACGAACATATTCAGTAGTGTAAGAGCCAAAATCATCAAAGAACCTATTTTGCCTCACAGGTCTAACACCCACAGGCACAAGATTAAGCAAACCTTCTTCTTTGAACTTGGTCAGCGTTTCGTCCTTCATATCAAGAATAATAAGTACTCTAATTGGCATAGTCGGCGTAATAGCTTCACCGCTGTTAACCCTGTCTTCGAGTGGGAGCCACTCGTCATTGACTTTTACGGAAACCATATGCCCAGCAAACATGGAGTCATCAAGCTTAGATAAATCTGGCGCTTTTAATAAAGATCTAAGCTTAGTTAAACTAGGGTCCGTAATAGTATGTATAGGACAGAATTTTTGATATACCTGCGATTGTTCAAGCGCTTTTATCCCAGTCTGAGATTGCTTCGCTCGGTATGTTACGTAACTCGTCATTGCAGCAAAACTCAGCACACTTTCCGAAGCACTACGGTAAATATTCTTTGTTTCTAGCCACGCTTCATCAAGGTGGAAAGAAGGAAGCCAAGTTCCCCCCAAATCCCATTCATCACTTAAAAGATAGGTCTTTATATAGCCTTCAATATCAAGATCTCTTTGCCCAGACGTCAAGTGATTAACCGCGTAATATTCCGAAACGTAATTCGTTGTTTTGTTCTCTTCTTTTATTTGAGATTCAAGTAGAAGCAATCGCAGCAGCCCATTGAGCGCTATAGCGCGTTTTATATATGCCTTGCCAACAACACTCAGTTCATCGAACGCAGGTAAACCGCGATACAGTAACGCCTGTCCTACCACATCAAATTCAGAAAAACGTTTCTGCTTCTCTTTGTATTCTTCTAATTCTTTATTAAGAATTTTGGCTGCACCATCCAAAGTAGAAACCAAGGTTTCACCTGACCAATACAACCCATATGCTAACGCAGCACCTGGACCAAGCATTGGCGCAGCAAAGCCTAATGCAATATCAAAGGCTTGGCCGGAAAATTTCCAAATTTCCTCATGGACTTTCATCTCTGCTAAAACCGCTTTCTGTCGATTTTTCTCCAGAGCTAGCAGCCAACTTCTACAAGCAGGATATTCAAAAGCAGAGTTGAGGTAGAACTTCATCTCCGCTCGACGACTTAAGCGCCTATTACTCGTATCATTATCGGCATAAACGCCTTTACCAAGCGCAGATATTCGATGGTCCCACTTAATAGCATCAGTGCCAAGATCTTCTAAAATTGAAGATTTCAGCGCCGAAGCACGTTTTTTCGACAGTTTAGTGTTGTATTCCACCGAGCCAATATCACACGTATATCCTTCAATGTTCAGCAACATTTCTGATTCTGTATTACGCAGATATTCAGCCACTTTAGAAACGAGCTTCTTATCAGAATTGGTAAGTTCATCATTTGCGCTATCAAATTCAAAAAACAGCGTGAGATAGCTTGCCTCACCTTCTTTTGCCCGTTTTTTCTCTAACAGCGGCCTACCATTTAACAGCACTTTATGACTTACACTTTTATCAGAGAATGCTTCAAGGAGCGCTTTTTTATGTTCCGCTTCAGACTCAAGCAGTGCCTGACGATCTTTTTCATCGCTCAATAAAAGTGTTGATATTACCGATTGTGTTTTCTGGCCATATTCCTTCGACTTATCAATATAGGCATTAAACGCCGCCTCGGAATTCTCGATACCTTTCGGAATTTCAAGACCGCTAGAAACAAACTCAGCAAAGCCAAAAGGCTTATCAAGTGCATATTCAATAGCCCGAACGGCGGGCTTTAAAGGAGTTACGATCTTATCGTCCACCTTATGCCAAAAATGCTGTAACGCTGGTGGAATTGTATAAACGCTCGGTAACGCGCTCCCAAAGTGATTTGACCAGTTAAGTGCTTTTGCTAAATCTTCAACAGATCCAAGCGTATCTTGAGCCGGTGGCTTCAGCTTTTGCGCAAAATCTAAGAAACCCTTTGCTTTTGCATCAATACCGACCGCGAGTTTTAAAGCATTTAAGAGCTTATCTTCAGCTTGCTCTCGATTCAAACCTGCGCTAAATGCTTTATGAACCGTCGTCATACTGAATGGATCCATCACGCCAGACGCTGAAGCCTCGATAACGGCTTTATAGTTACCGATGGAATTTAGAATATTAATCGACGGTTGCACACCAGTAGCAGGTTTGTTTTCGCTTGTATAGGGGAGATTTTTACTCCAATCGAGCCAGCCTTTAAATGTTTCTGGCGCATGTTGGAACAGTGACTCCTCAACAGAGATGGGATCACCAGAAAGGATGATGCTGCGCCCTGCTATTGAATAAATAGGCAGGTGTAAGACTTGCTCAGATAATGAGTAACAATTGTTTGGGATATTTAACTTAGCAACCTGAGCCATCTGGCTATCTGAAGGTTTAAGTAATGCATCCCAATATCGCTTAATTCCCTCTAAATCTATATCAAAGCGGACTAATTGCTTGATTTGATCATCCTCATCCAGATGACCGCCAGTTATCCAAAATGTGGCGACATATTGGGTTACTTCCTTTGCAACGTCAGAGTCACTGGCCTGATTAGCAATATCAAAGTATGTAACCGGCCTTACTCGGCTAGTGATTTTATTGCCTATATCCTTAGCATCCCCTTGGATGATCAAGTTTTCTGGTTGTCCGGACAAAGTAACTTCTGCCCCCTCAAAATAGTCGGCAGAGAAGAATAAATTGATGGTCCAAACTTGAGGAATACGCAGATAATAAAAATTATGATTATAGTTTTTGCTATAAATTTTTTCATACAGGCGTTTATACGCGCCTTTATTTTGCCCAAACTGCGCCTCTGCTGCTTCAGCTTTATGGATAAAAAACTCGGCTAATTCGGGCGCTAAAAATCGCCTCTCGGCAGGGTCTTTGCTTAGCTTTTGGTCCTGTTCAATATCTCTGTTAGTTACTACGCTAACTTCAATGCTTTCATCACTAGAACTTACAACATCCTTGGCCAAGGCTGCTAAGCGTTCCGTCCAAGCAGTATCTTCAGACATAACCGCAGCGGGAATTAAGTAAGGTGGGATATAGACGGGTTTTAGCTTATCTGTCGTGCTAGAAATCGTTAGTGGTGAAGAAGAAAGCTTATTCCCATCAAGCTCTTTAACTGATTGAACCTTGGTATTCCAACCTTGTAGCCGACCTGATGAATCACTGAAGTATAGTGGTGACGCATTCTTACTATTGCTACCATCCACAGCTTGACCAACTGTTAACTCTGGAAGGGCTAACGCAAAACCGGGCAATGGATAGAGCCCGTTGCCAGTAATGGCCTCCCCGCCTGGTCCGACCAATTGTCCCATCAAGTAGAGAGAGTGCTGTTCAATCTTAGCCCTAGCCATGATTACGCTCCTCTAGAACGGTTCTTGCTTTTTCGATGTCAGCATAACTTGGTAGCGGATAGAGTGACTCGCTCCAATTATCCGCTTCTTTATGCTCAATCACATTACGGCTAAAGCCAAAGCCATAGGCGGATTTTTTAACTCGTTCTCCATCTCTAAAACCTACGAACCCATATATCATTTCTGTAGTAGGGCTATTATCGGTGGGCTGGTGTAATACGCGGGTTATGTTTCGACCGTGAACAGGGACGAACCACATATCACTACCGTTAAAAGCCAACAAATCCACTGTAGCAGGGAAATCGCCTATTTTTTCAGAGGGCCTTCCCGAGCGGTATGCCGCACCTCCAAGGCAATAAAAACCATCTCCATACTTTCCGCCCCAGACATTACAATCGTAGCTATCCGGAGTAAAGTCACCGCGATCGATCAGTTTTAAGGTTTTTGCATCAAACACGAATGTATTACCGCATTTGGGTACATCGCTCTCCCCAAAAGTTTCAAGGTATTCGTCATTCTCCCACCCACAGCCAAACCCCGCCAAACTCGAATTAAAACTCAAATAGATCGCTTGCTCTGACTGGCTCATATAAGGCTTGGCAAAAGAGGTCATGTAACGTGCGTATGAACCATTTACATCAGTAAATTTCACTACCTCTTTGGTGTCTAGCTTAACCAGAAGAAGCTCATCTCTTTTTTTCACAACAACTTGTGTGCTGTCTGTATCCCACATGATGTCGTGACGAGTTGAGCCAGACTCCTCACTAATGTTAGTTATTTCGCCATTATCTAGATCATACAGCACGGTACTATCTTTCTGAGGGACAACAAGATAGCGGCCGTTTGGCGATCGTGACATATATTTAGCATAATCAATCCCAGTATTAGGCGGGGGAGGCAATATCCCTTCAGGGATCAGCAATTGAGGGTTAGTACCATCAATATTTAATACCCAGTAACTGACCTTGGATTTATCTTCTCGGTTTTCGATAGTAAACAGGACCTGAGGGAGTGTCACATTTTCAGTATTCCAATCTGCAACCTTTGGGCTATCCGGTATTTCAAAATCGTACTGGTAAAGCCAAGTATCCGTTTTACCTTTGTACAAATCTAGGCGGTCTGCCATGCTCTCTATTCGAGCTTTCTCATCAAAATACGGCTTAGCAATGATGTAACCAACACCCGCGACAACAACAGTCGTCAAACCCAAGCCGAGTAATATTTTCTTTTTCATTCTTAATCCATTTTCTATTTAGGTTACAACGACCAATCCAGCACTAATGACTCAAAGCGTTGTTTTTTTGCTGCAGTCATACCTTTAGGCTTATCGTTTGGCTGAGCTTCGGGCGAACGTTCAGTAGCGCTATCAGGTTCAACAAATAAATCGTTGTAAGCGACCCGATCAAAAAGTACGTGACGACTGTCTGGGTCTTGGTCATGTACTAGGGACATAGTAAAGACCCCGTCCGATGGTAGCCCACTTAACAACGCTTGCTGCCAGTCGTGGTCTTCCCCTTCATAAAACTCTAAATCAAAGACGTCTTTATAGTCGCTATTGTGATCGATCACATAGAGTGAATTCAAAGCGGTGATGCCAGACGTACCAACATCCACCCGGAATAATAGGCCACTGTTTTTTCCGTCAACATAAGCAATCACGGTATTACTCTGGTCATAGCTGCGAACTATGGCTTGTTGGTCGCTCAGCCATGGCATGTCGTCTTCGGTAACTTTGTGGATGGCGGCGCTATCTACATCGGAGGTGAATTCTTGTGCACTGAATGACTGTGCGTCACTGTAACTGCTTAATTCATCTAATGGTGTGCTGGATTTCTCAAGCAAAGCAGCATCCGATTCTAATGCCTCAATTTGAGCAAAGCGCTTTTGCTTTGGTGAGAAAATGATCTTGAGTCCATTTTCTCCCTGTTGGACTTCACCCGATATTTTGTAAGGAGCCCAGAAATGCGCCATGGCAAAGCCGCTTGCGCTTCTTTGTATTACCTGAGGTGTGTCCTTTTTCTTTTCTTCTTGCTCTAGGGTACGGTAATACTCGACGTCAACATCTTGGTAATAACCTTTCTCGTTTATGGCCATCTCTCGCCAAAGCTTCCCTTTCCAAAACACATAAAGGAAACCACCACGCAGGTCAGAAGCTTTTGCTTTGTCGTTGCTGCCATCTAAGTAAGCCAAAGGTCTCACCGGCACCAACACATTATCCCACTCATCCATCTGAGTTTCTTTATCAACGGGTTGCAGGTCTTCGGCGAGTTTAAGCAAAATTGGCTGAGGCTGGTCAGTGCAAGGGATTTTGATATAGAGCGTTTTTCCCTCAGCTTCGAGATCTTTAAATGTCGCGAGGCTACGGTGTTTGTTCTCGGTATCAGCTTTGCCTATGGTGACTTTTTCTTTTTGAGCTTCGGTTTTTCCCAACATCAAACATGCCGCGTTGCTAGACCACTGCCCTGCAAACTCGACAACGATTTTTTGATCTGGACTTGGCTCAGAGGGGACATGCGTGTAACTACGAACTAAAGCAACATCGTCGGTAACCTGCTTGTATCCTGCTTTAAAAGCTTTGCTTTCATTCGAAGCAGATACAGAGTCAACGAGTGATTTAAGTCTAGGGAAGCTTTGCAGCTGAGAGTCCGTCAATGGCGACCGACGTGCAACGGTAGATAATGACACCCAATTGCCTTTTCCCAATTCGATTCTTATAGCAGCTAGCAATGCGCTGGTCGTTTTTTTGGCAGAGATGGAAATCTTTTGCGCCAATTCTTTAGGGAGGTTTCTAAGGATGTCATCTGAATTTCGCAAACGCGAAAGCTGTCCTATACACTCGTCCGGTGTAAGAACATGAGATAGCTCGTTGGAGGATAGCTTCGAGCTAGGTATAAATTTGCAAACTAAATGCATTTGAATTCTCCACAACCAACATCGTCAATATGGCTGCGGTGACAATTAAGCTGATAAGGCTTACAAGTACGATTTGGTCTGCGTATCCTACTTACTTAGCCATTTATTTTCAACGAGATAGAAAAATCGCCCGAAATCAAAAACACCAAAAAAATGGTGATTTTTACTATCAAAACATGCGATTTAACCACAATAAAAGCCAGTAACATCACCCACTTTGTCAAAAAGGTAAAATCTTACTCTCTAAAAAAATTTAATTTATGGACTGAAGTTAACAAAAATCGTAATAACGTGAGCTTGAGGTAAGCGCTCGGAAAGTCAGAAGCTGATGAGATGCCCTCCTCAGCAACAAACAACAAATTGACTGTTACTGAGGAAGTTTAAATAAAAAGGTGAGCGCATTACGCACTCACAAAAGTAACTGCTCTGAAGCTTGCTAGGATTAAATTTGCTTCATCGCGAGTTAAAGAGGCGAGGTATTACTCATCGACCTCATGCAGAACACTATACTCAGAGTATAGAAACGAGCGTAAATATATAATATTTAAAAAGATTTTCAACACGACACATTCACCACAGCACCTGCCGAGCGACCATCACAATCACGTCATACACACCTAAAAGCAACATTGGCCTAGTTATTATAGTTATTCAGCCTTGTATTAAGACGATTCATTAATTCGAGTAACTTATCAATAAAGGCAATTATTTTGATAAATATCACAAAAAGTCCCAAATAAATAAAGCGAGCTAAACGCTCGCTTTATTTATGCCGCATTTTTTAAAGTTTTGTTCTCACTAAAATATCGGTTGTAGACAGCACCTAAGGAGGCTGTATTTGCGAAGCGATCATAATTAAATGTTGCTTGAGCCTCTTCGGCAGAGGCGGAAAGCTTGTTGGTACCATTCACATAAATCGTCACCACCCCGTCCTTCAGTCCTGAAAGATCTAAATCAGTTGTCCATGAGTCTGCAAACACGGTAGCCATGCCTGTGGCTTCTGTACCATCAGCGTCGACTGCTTTGATATCTATGAACTCACTATCTTCAAATCGTTCACTGCTACCACTTATTGTCACGCTTTCCACTCCAGCAACATCGTTGATAGCATCTAGATGTATTGTTGGTGTGATTGGCATGGAGTAAGCCGTGTTCTGGCTACCTGTATTCCCTGGTAAGTCTTGGTAGTCACGAACCAGCAACGCCACATTGAGCTCTGACGTGCTTGGTACCACCACATCACCAGTCCAAACGCTTGGGTCCGCTGTTGCCACTAATGAGGTGATCGTCGTGCCACCTAACTCCGCTGCGGCGGATTGCAGATCTTTATCGAATTCCAGCGTTACCGTCACGCTTTGGCCGATGGCTTGATGCTCAGGCGTAAACGTCACATTAGTCAGCGTTGGCAGAGACTGCGCGAGTGTAAAGCTCTGGCTTTCACTCACTTCAATGCCCGCTGAGTTTGTCCCTGTCACAATCACGGTATAAGTGCCGTTGGTTTGGTGACTCATATCCATTGCGTCACTGGTCCAAGTGCCACCAGCTTGTACCGTTGCACTGCTGCTTTTTAGTACCGTCGCGCTGCCTTGTGCTTTCACTTCAAGGCGCAGGGACTGGCCGTCAAAACGTGTCGACGTACCTTCGAATTGTAGCGTGGCGGCTTGCATTTCATTCACACTGCCCACCGGCGTAATAGCTAAGGTCGGCGTGATCGGCATGGAGTAAGCCGTGTTCTGGCTACCGGTATTTCCTGATAAGTCTTGGTAGTCACGAACAAGCAACGCCACATTGAGCTCTGACGTACTTGGTACCACCACATCACCAGTCCAAACGCTTGGATCCCCGGTTGCCACTAATGAGGTGATCGTGGTACCACCTAACTCTGCCGCGGCGGATTGCAGATCTTTATCGAATTCCAGCGTCACCGTCACGCTTTGGCCGATGGCTTGGTGCTCAGGCGTAAACGTCACGTTAGTCAACGTTGGCAGAGATTGCGCCAATGTAAAGCTCTGGCTTTCACTCACTTCAATACCCGCAGAGTTCGTCCCCGTCACAATCACGGTATAAGTGCCGTTGGTTTGGTGACTCATGTCCATTGCGTCACTGGTCCAAGTGCCACCGGCTTGTACTGTCGCGCTGCTGCTTTTCAATACCGTCGCGCTGCCTTGGGCTTTCACTTCAAGACGCAAGGACTGACCGTCAAAACGTGTCGACGTACCTTCGAATTGTAGTGTGGCGGCATGCGTTTCATCCACATTGCCCACTGGCGTAATAGCTAAGGTTGGCGTGATCGGCATGGAGTAAGCCGTGTTCTGGCTACCGGTATTTCCTGACAAGTCTTGGTAGTCACGAACCAGTAACGCCACATTGAGTTCTGACGAGCCTGGTACCACCACATCACCAGTCCAAACACTCGGATCCGATGTTGCCACTAATGAGGTGATCGTCGTGCCACCTAACTCTGCCGCGGCGGATTGCAGATCTTTATCGAATTCCAGCGTCACCGTCACGCTTTGGCCGATGGCTTGGTGCTCAGGCGTAAACGTCACGTTAGTCAACGTTGGCAGAGATTGCGCCAATGTAAAGCTCTGGCTTTCACTCACTTCAATACCCGCAGAGTTCGTCCCCGTCACAATCACGGTATAAGTGCCGTTGGTTTGGTGACTCATGTCCATTGCGTCACTGGTCCAAGTGCCACCGGCTTGTACTGTCGCGCTGCTGCTTTTCAATACCGTCGCGCCGCCTTGGGCTTTCACTTCAAGGCGCAGGGACTGGCCGTCAAAACGTGTCGACGTGCCTTCGAATTGTAACGTGGCGGCTTGCATTTCATCCACACTGCCCACTGGAGTGATAGCTAAGGTCGGCGTGATCGGCATGGAGTAAGCCGTGTTCTGGCTACCTGTATTCCCTGACAAGTCTTGGTAGTCACGAACCAGCAACGCCACATTGAGTTCTGACGAGCCTGGTACCACCACATCACCAGTCCAAACACTCGGATCCGATGTTGCCACTAATGAAGTGATCGTCGTACCACCTAACGCCGCCGCTGCGGATTGCAGATCTTTATCGAATTCCAGCGTCACCGTCACGCTTTGGCCGATGGCTTGATGCTCAGGCGTAAACGTCACGTTAGTCAACGTTGGCAGAGATTGCGCCAATGTAAAGCTCTGGCTTTCACTCACTTCAATGCCAGCTGAGTTCGTCCCTGTCACAATCACGGTATAAGTGCCGTTGGTTTGGTGACTCATGTCCATTGCGTCACTGGTCCAAGTGCCACCGGCTTGTACTGTCGCACTGCTGCTTTTCAATACCGTCGCGCTGCCTTGGGCTTTCACTTCAAGACGAAGGGACTGGCCGTCAAAACGTGTTGACGTGCCTTCGAATTGTAACGTGGCGGCTTGCATTTCATCCACACTGCCCACTGGAGTGATAGCTAAGGTCGGCGTGATAGGTAATTCGTGAACGGTGTTATCCTCCCCTATGTTACCAGTCAAATCTTTAAACTGACTAACAACCAAGTCGACACTTAACAGCGTGGTGCTCGGAACTTGTACATCACCAACCCAGACCTTTTTATCTGCCGTTGCGGACAGAGAACTGATGCGATTGCCGCCAAGCGTAGCGGTCGCCTCTTGGATCTCTTTATCAAACTCAAGCGAGACACTCACGCTTTGACCCACACTCTGATGCTCGGGGTTAAATGTCACATTGGTTAGTTTTGGTAAGGTTCCTTCAACCGCGATACTTAAGCTGCTTCCTTTTCCAGGAATTGTGTTGGTACTTTGATAGCTATTGTCTTCTACCTGAATAGTGATATTTTTATCTTGTTTTTCTGGGCTGACATAGTTAACCATCCACGTAATATTGTCTGAAGTCGACCAAGTATCTTGTTTTAACGTTCCTGTTGCACCGCTATCACTAGCGACAAGATGGACATCTGAGATATCAAAGTTCGTAACTTCTTCTGTAAAGTTAAACGCGAGCGTAATCTCTTCGCCTCCAAAAAGAGGGGCGCTTGAGGCGGTAGAGATACTTAGCCCGGGAACGGTTGCCGCTTCCACATGCGCGTCAATAGAACTTTCACTCTTGTTATCCACCTTGTCTGTTGCTGCCACCGTGATCGTATGATCGCCTTTAGGTAACAAATAGCTTATGACATAAGGCCCCGCTTCGGTTGTCGGCTCAGTAATCGCTTGAGGAGCCACAGTGCTGCCACCACTCACCGCTTTTGACGTGACGAGATTTAAATTTTTATCTGTAATGTATGCACTAATTTCTAGCTGATACTTATCGTTTGTCGGTATCTTAGAGATTTGATTAGCACTTAAGCCAGAAATACTTGGAACGTCATAATCAACAATAGACTCGATAACTTGTCCATCATAACTTTTGCCTAGTAATTCAAAGCTTGTATTCTCTCTTCCAACTGAGTCCGTCACCGTCACCTTAAGGGTATATACCCCTTGGTTATCGACGGCAAAGTTCATCATTCCATTACCACTAGATGAGATAACATCACCTGAGTAACGCAAGGAATCACCGAGGCTTGGAATAAGCTCCACAGAATATTGTGAAGCTTTCACTCTTTCTCCTTCCACCGTAGATACCGTAAACGGCTGGCTCGCCTTGGTTAAAAACAGTTTCCCACCCTGCAAACTCGTAATTCCATCGAAATCAACTGTGACTTTAGGAACACTAATATCAATGACTTTTCTGATATCAGAATACAGTCCGACGCTATCTGTCGCTTTGATGTCTACTGTGATTGAACCACGCCCCTCTAACTGAGATTTCGGTAGTTCAAAGTACGTAGATGAACCATTCCCATCCTCTACTCTTTCTTCTTGATAACTCGGGTTTAAAACCGAGTAGTTTACTTTTGCGAGGCTGCTACCAGTGTCCGTTATATCAAAACGAAAACGAACATTATCAGGATTTGTTGGCGATTCGGTTACGATAATCTCATCGCCAACACTTGGAGGTGTGTTGTCAACTTTAATATCAACGGTCGCTTCACCGACTCTCGACCACACATCCGTTGCGGTAATAATTGTCCTGATCGTTTTTCCATCAGCATCGCTAGGAAGTTCACTCGTAAATGTTGAACACTTGTAGGTTGGGTCATCTGCACACACTTCCAATTGCGCAAACTTCTCCGGATTATCTTTATAGTTGTAGGATTCCGTTCCAAATCTGGCCATCACATTGTCTAGCCTAGAGTTTTCATACAACTTAATTCTGAATTTAGCGACAAGCTGCTGACCATTAATGGTTGTGTTTCCAACCGGATCAGTAATTTCAACGACTACCGAACCTTTAGGTAATTCAAGCAGTAGATCATGCTCTGGCGTCAAGTTTCCTGCTAAATCAGATACGTTCTTGATTTTGTATTCTTGAGTTGTACTCAGACCATCAATAATATCGGCGTAGGATTCAGAGTACGTACACTTGATATTTCCAACACCTTTGGCACAAGTCGTTGGTGTATAAGCTTTGTTGCCAAGATTACGAACCAGCTTTGGATATTTATCTGAACTTTCAGTATTCACGCCTGACAAAGCATCATTGAAAGAGAGCTCAAATGTGAGCATCTTCTTCTTCAAAGCTTCATCAAACCAAACATCACTTCCTTTAAAACTGTATGAGTTACCATCAACGACTGTTGGTGCATCAATATCCACCATCGAAAAATTGAACTTGTTGATCGTTTCACGCCCATTTGTACCCAAGGTTTTAGTGATCAAAGTGACAGGTGCTTTCGTCATGTTTTGCCCAACATTGACACTACAACTGTAAGGTTCTTGCGATACGTTGATAACACCAGAAGTTGGTTGCTCATTAGTTGGTGGTGCATCTAGAGAGTTGTACTCTTCACGAACCCAACACTCTAACGTTTTGGCTTTGACCGCACTCAATGTAGTAAAGGTGACATCAAGAACACCATCAGATAAGTAGTTTTGGAAGTCCAGAGGACTTGCAACCGAGAGAACCACGCCTTCACGCTGTACGCTAAAGGTTTGGTTTACTTTTCCAACCTTTCTGTCTTTTTCGTCAAGGTAACGAACTTTGTTGTAAACCTTTATATCAAGTTCATAGTTACCATCTTTGGCAATTTGTGTAGAAAGCAGCGTTGCCGTCCAAGTGCCATCTGCGGTTTCTGAGAACGTAAAGTTAGTCCCGTTTTGCTCTCCAGAAAATCTATACGTTGAGTCAATTCGATCAACGCCACTATCATCAACAATATCAAGCGTAAGTACGATATTCCCATCTTGATAGATGGTGTTGTTTGTAATTGGCGTTCCATCCGTGTAACTCATCGCTAGCGTTACCTGCGGGATGGAGTTGTACACTTTAACGGTAAAATCTTGCTCACCACTGGTTAAGGTTGTGTTGCCACGAACATCAGACCCTTTTAAACGAATCTTGTGTGTACCCGTACCTAAATCACCAAGGCTCACTTTGAGATCTTCATTGATTTTTTTACCTGGAGAGCCAGGTAATGGCTCAAGATCGCTAAACGTCCAATACTCTAGGCTTTCTCGATTTACGCCATTAATTGAAACGTCACCGTTTGCATTTAGGTCTAGCGCCGTTAGGTCAAAGACATAGTTTCCTAAGTAGTAGTCATTCGCATTGAAACCACTTAACCCTAATGTTGGCCCATCACGATCAAGAATAACCTTGCGCGTGTTAGAACTAGATTCAAAACCGTAAATATCGGTTGCTTTTACATACAGTGACGTGGTTTTTTCATCTTCAGAAATGTCTATTTTATCTGTGTCACTCTTAATGAGAGACATTGCAAACTCTTTAGATGAATCCGTTGGCACAATTGTCTTAATTGGCGAATCTTTACCATTCTGATATAGAGAGACTTGCTCAATGTCTGAATCGTCTATTACGGATTTAAATCGCACGTTGAACTCACGCCCGACAACATAGTTCTCTTTGGACAATGTGTCTTCAACCCAAGGCGTATTTAGGATGATTTCTGGGCCTTTGTTATCGACTTGGAATGTGAATTTCCCTGTTGTACTAACATTGGCAGGGTAAGCGTTGTCCGTCGCAGTGACATAAAATTCATTCCATTCATCGTAATCAAATGCTTTTGAAACCAGTTGGACTTTGACGTCAGGTTGTTCACCAACTAGGTATGGTACGTCACACGTCTCTGTTAGAGGGTCACAGCTTTCTAATGTCAGTGCCTGACCAGACCCTCGGCGAAGATCTATTTTTACATTATTGCCGGGGCTTAACGTCCCCCAATCAATAACAGGTGTCCATTGGTTGTTACCGCCTAAACGGCTTTGGACCTGCTCACTTTTTACAATAGGAGCTTCAGAGTCGATACGAATATTGAATCTCGGAGCCGTGCTAGTTAACTCTGAAACGGAGTTACCTAAATTATCCTCTGCCGCTGCAACGACTAGCCAATCACCATCACCCGGGTAAATCGTCGCGCCTTGATTTGAACAAAGCTCCCCCGTACATAATTTGACTTTAAAGGCGTCTTTCGAGTTATTCGAAAAGTCCTCTGGTGTGTATGTGACTTTTTCACCCGTTTGCTGGTAGAAAACAAGACCTCTTGAAGAAAGCTTGTCACCCACAACATCTTCAACCTTGAAGGTCAATTCATGGGTATTTTTGGCATTTAAATAAATACCGTCTTCTACAGGTTTACCATCGACATCATTAGGTGGGAGGTAACTCGTTTTAGGGAAATCATTATCAATAAATACCGTTTCTATAAACGGAGCTTTGCCATCGTAACCATACGCATTGCCATGTGGGTCCATGGCACTGGTTTCCACAGCAAACTCTACAATATCTTTTAGTTCACTAGACTGAGAGTTAAGGGTAAAGAGGTACTCTTTTCGATAAGCATTGCTGTTGCCAGGGTTCTCTACAATGTTGATGTCCAGCGGTATTTCAATGTTTGGCTCACTGGCTTGATACCACATCGTGCTAAACTTCGGACCATAAGCGTCAGTTTCTACAATACCAGAAGGATCGTCTAGGACAATTTTAGAAACAACTTCACCAGCAATATAAAGCTTATTGCCAACCATCGTCTCTCGACCGCTTTCAATCGTTAATTTTGGCTGTGGAGGCAAGATATCGATACTGCTACCCTCTGTATCAAAAATGTTCTTACCATTTAAGTTAGGATTAGCCATCGAAATATCATCAGCATAGAGCTGCGCGATATTGGTCTCAATACCGTATTTGCTCGCCATGATTTCGTAATACGATTGCGCTAAATCCTTTCGATAAGTATCGGAACCGAATTGATAAGAATCGAGCATAACCTGACGTCCACCAACACCAATACCATTCGCTTTTCCATCAAAGCTCAAATCATCGTAAATAGCGGAGGCAAAATCTAATGAGTTATTTCTCGGCATTCCTTGAGCAATACTATCGATGGCTTCGACAAGAAATCGGTGTAGATAATCGTTTGATGGCTTTTCTGGAATCGCTTTAGTAGCAAGCATTTCGTTCGTTGCATAAGGCACAACCGTTGGATCAAACCCAAAGAATGAGTTGTTGTTCGTGCCTGATAACGCGTAGCGCACCTCATCAAGAATTTGAATCGCACGCTCAGAAGTTTTCTCTCCGGCAGTGACTTGATCCCACTGGAAATCAAACAAGCTAGTCTGATATGTCGATAGTTCAGTAATATAGTAAGTCTGGGAGCCATTGAGCTTAAAGTACACACCAATATTGGCCTTGTTTAAATCAACCGTTACTTTTTTGGTTCCTGGATCTCTTTTCCATTGATAGTAGTATGGCTCGCTGCCTTCGATACCAATTAAACGAACACGCATGAAGTCATAATTCACAACATCAGTTGTGGTTTCACAACTCGCGACGTCAAGAGCCATTGATTGGTCACTTTCCAATTGTTGGATAGTGGTACAACTCGCAAGTGAAGTGAATTCACCATTTGGACTCAACCCTTCAAGTTGAGCTCGCGCACCAATAAAGGGTGTCACCACTTTTATAGTTGGCAGATCAAAGCTACTTCTAAAATATACTTCTCTTGGAGTGCTTTCGTTATCAGACTCATCGACGGTTTGAATGACTAACTTCTGACTACTGTTTTCTGATACCGATTTAAAGCTGTCACCCAAAATATCTCTTACAAATGGAATGTAATAGATGACATCCTCTACTCGCCCATTGCTATCTAACAGCGTTTCGTGCGGAATTTTTGCGATGTAGTCATCATCCGATGCGGTTGTATCAATAACTTGCTGAAGTGAGTAGTTGTTATCGTTATTTTGGCTGACATAATACTTGACGACGAGCTTAAGTTTATTGGCGTTGGAGCCTAAAACCGTATCGGTATTTACGTCTGATACTTTCACACGAACATAAGGGATTTTATTCTCTTTCAATAAATTAGCGTTGAAGTTACTAAAATCTATCCCTTTTAATGAGTTCTGAATCCCTATACTTGCGTACGCATAGTCAATCTTTAGGAAATCGCGGCTTGCTTGAACATTGTCTGGGGTATACGTATCTTGAGAGTAGATACCATCGTAAGTGGTTCGTTCACCATCTAAACCGACATTTACGTACGTCATTGACGCACCTTCAGGATAAGTAATCGTTTGTGCTGGCGCTTGATCGTCACGACTTACTGCATGCTGAGCGGTGCCCGTATTGCCTTTGCTATCCTTCGCTCGAACCTCAAAGACCGTCGTAGATAGGAATTCATCAGTTGGGTAAGCCTTACTAAACTCACAAGCATTTCCAGATTCTACAGTTACAGGAGAACATGTGACGTCCTCATGTAAGCCATCTTTAAATGAAATACTGACCGAACTAATCTCTTGCGAGCTTTCTTTTACAACCCCTTTCAGAACATACTCTTTAAGTTGATTATTAATTGCACTCGCCGATGTAATATCAATAACAGGCGCATCGTTATCCCACTCAAAATCGATATGAAGACCCAAATGGCTGCCTGGAATTAACTCATTACCCAGTACATCCGCTGTATATAAGACTAACCGTGCTGCTGTTACGTTTGAAAGCCCTGTGGCAGGGTTCATATCTACACTATCGATCTCTTTGGTATTAATGTTAACTTTAACGTTGGTCTCTCGAAGGCCAACTTCAAAATCATCAAATTCAACCGAACAGAATGTGCTTCCAAAATCTTGTATGTCGTTACATTGAAATTCACCAGACCAAGAGCCATTAATCTGATACTGAATAAAGGCGGATACGTCTTCTACACCGATATCATCAACAATTTTTAGATCAACTTTATCGGTGCCAGCAAGTACATCACTGTCCGTACGAGTAACTATTGGCGCATCTGTATCGATATCCGTACCATCTCGCGGTGGAATGACGCCATCAGTACTGCCATATGTACCTAAGTCATTAAGCTTCTTACTAAAGTCGACATAGTCTGCGGCATCAGTACCAGAGATATTGACACTTGGATCGTTTACCACGATCAGAACATGCTGAGATAAATCACGTGTATAAATGTCGCTATTTATCTTTTTCTGTCCAAAGCTGAGGGGAGTCACTGCTCCTGAAGTCTGGCTCACTTCAAGACCATCAAGAACACCATCTGCAATAACATCCCGATATTGGATGTCAGCGAAATGCATTGAAGTGTAGACGTTATCGCTGTTGCCGTATTTTTTTATAAGATCGTAAGAGTAAGACGAGTATGCAGTTAATAAAGCGCCGTATTGATGCCCAGCACTAGCAAAACTGCTTTGCCCACCTTTGGTTATATCAATAGGTTTGGTCTCATTTACGTCAAACCCATACATGCTATTGATACTATCCAAAGCGGTTGAAAAGGCACTCTCATCTGTGGATCCTTGAGAAATTTTGTACTTTGCCAAGCCTGCTGCCAAGTTCGACAGCGGAGTAAGCATTAACTTTTGCTCACTCCCCTCTTTAAAGTTCACAACACCTTCAAATTTAAGTGTCTTCGCATTGCTCACTGATACCGTTTCATTCGTAAACGGGTCGGTATAACTCCCCTCTTTTGCAACAACAAAAAGAGGCATTGAAGACGATTCAAACTCTAGCAGATAGTTTCCGAACGCATCAGACGTCGTGTTAGCCAACTTCCGGCCTAAGTTTCCATTTTTGAACTCGAAAACCTCAATCTTTGCGCCATTTACAGGGGCGTCAAAAACCATACCGGAAATGCTTCCTTTGCTTCTAGCTGGAGGAGTGTTGTCTCCTCCATCACCACCACCACATGCACTCAATAAAAGAGATGTAAGCGTAAGACCTAATGTTAATTTCAGCGTATTTTTAGCGAACATAGTAATTTGGCAAAATATATTTTGCCGAGATTATATTATTGTAAAATATTTTCTCAACGTGACAATAACACCATTTAAAAAGCCAAAAACACCAGACCAACCGTCACTTTTACTAAATTATTAAATTAAAATCATCACCTATAATTATTCACTTAGTTAAAACAGAGGAATTAGCCATAATTTAATGCTAGGTTTTATTTAAAATATTATACTCTACGCACAACTGTCAGCCTTGATAAACCACCAAAACTAATGACTATTTTGATAATAAAAAGGAGTGTGCGAACTCCTACCGCAACCCTTCTCACCATTGCCTTACTCATTTTTATTGGCGTGTCTCTTTCTCACCACATCCTCACTCCCATGGATAGACTGCCTACCGTTAATCCTTTGGAGTTCAAGAATGAGGGAGTTCAAGCGCCTTTTGAGGTGGCTACTCTTAGACAAAAAATCACCATAGGTGTGGTTGAGTACTCGTTTGTCGCTTCATTGTTAAAATCAGGGATAAGTCAAAAAGAGATTAATTTACTATTGGCCCTTATTAAAAGTAACTTTAATATTATTGATTCAGTTAAGAGAGATGACCATTTTATCTTAAGAACTAAGTTAAATAGTAGAAATGAAACCTATATTAGTTCTTTTTACTATTTAGGTAGTAAAACCGATTTATTTATTATCAATGATGGGCAAGGTAACATATTTGATGAACATGGCGTGTCAATAAAAAATAAACTCCGATTTTCAGATCCCTTTGATAAAAGCTACAGAGTAAGCTCTGGCTATGACTTAAAACGAACACACCCAGTAACTAATATAACGACTCCGCACTTAGGCACTGACTATGCAACACCAGTAGGTACACCGATTCGTAGTATTGCTGATGGCATCGTTTTAAAGTCTCGTTACAACCGTTTTGCGGGCAACTACATTAATATCCGCCACACAAATGGCTCTGTATCACGCTACCTACACTTATCTCAACGCAACGTCCACGTTGGCGAGAAGATCAGCCGAGGACAAGTGATAGGAAAAACGGGTAACACAGGAAGAACAACAGGGCCGCATTTACACCTTGAACTGCACATTAATGGTATTCCGGTTGATTACGAGCGATACATTCAAAAGCACCCAAACACTGACGTTAATATAGAAATGCTGATTGCAGCGAGAAAAGAAAAAGCTGAATTAACAGCGGAATGGCAACGGTATAGGCAGTCAAACAGGTAACAACATTCACTTCGATTCGCTCTTTCTTCATTTATCTGAAGCGAGTCCTCGTAACCCTCTGAGCGCTTCAAGATCTGTCGCCACTTTCCAATTTCAGGACAAAAAAAGAGCCGCTATATGCGGCTCTTAATGATGCGAATCTTTGTTTACAGACCCATGAGTTAATATTTTTGTGGGCACAACTGAATGTAGCAAACTTACTGGCACGTAACACGCTTAGACTTCAGAAAAAGCTATCATCCTCCAGTAAGAGCTTTAATGGTTCAGCATCCAACTGCTGTTGATCGCCTCTCCCTGCTCATCAAGTTTATGAATAATATAGTCGATAAACACTTTTACTTTCGCGGGCACAAACTTACGACTTGGATAGTATATATAGACACCTTGACCATCGGTTCTTTGAGGTTCAGAAACCAACATCAGCTTACCTTGCTGCACTAAGTCTCGAGCAAGATATTGGGGCATCAGAGCAATCCCTGCTCCTAAACTCGCTAAAGAGGCCATCGCATAACCATTGTCTACTGTCACTTGATGTGTAGGACTAAATTCTACTAATTGCCCATCTAAAGGCATCGTCAAGGTAAGCAAGCGCCCCGATTGTTTATAGCGGTACATTATCCATTTGTGCTGGTTAAGTGCTTCAACACTCTGAGGCCGACCAAACTTCTTTATGTACTCCGGACTGGCAAACATACCCATATCAATAGGACATAATCGCCTCGCAATCAGGTTGCTGTCATTTAGTCTCCCGCTTCGAATAGCAACGTCCATCCCACTCTCCAATATACTGGTGTATTCATCGGAAAAGCTAAGATCCAACTTCACTTCAGGGTAACGTTCGCAAAACTCTGGAATCAGCGGAGTTATATAGTTTTGCCCGAACGATAAAGGAAGGCTGACACGAAGTGTACCAAACGGAGATGCAATACTTTGATGAAGCTGCTCTTCACTACTTTTGAGCAAGTTGATCACTTCTCTTGCCGTCTCAAGGTAGTTAAACCCCGCTTCAGTGAGCTGGAGTTGACGTGTTGTACGGTGAACTAAACGAACACCCAAATCCTGTTCTAGGCGAGCAATCGCTTTACTAACAGTAGAAGGCGACTGCCCTAATTGATTCGCGACTGCTGTAAAGTTCCCTAAGTCCACAACAGATACAAACAACTTTATTAATGACAGCTTATCCATAACGCTCACAATTAATGAAAAATAATCACATCTAATATGACAGAAAAAGTATTTTTGTGTCATGCAAACTTTTCTAGTATTTCGGAAAAGCATACCTAGCTATGGATATTTCTACTGACCTCAGAGACGACAAATAAAGCCAACACCATTAACTCTACACTCAAAATGCTCAGGCTTACGGCATTTTCTCCAACCTTTAATTCCATTGCATCTCATTAAGTGCAATGAAACATACTGAACTTGCTCTAACACGGTAAGAGGTTTTAATGACAATAATTCAACTTAAACGCGAAGTGATCTGTTTTGCTGGAGATTCTGGAGATGGTATCCAATTACTTGGAGAACGCTTTTCAGACAACTCGTCGAAACAAGGAAACGATGTCATGACGTTACCTGATTATCCAGCTGAGATACGGGCTCCGGCAGGAACCACATCTGGAGTATCGGCTTTTCAGATGCAATTTGCCTCAACAGAGATTTATACTCCTGGCGACGATTTTTCAGTCTTAATCGCTCTGAATGCCGCTGCATTAAAAACCAAAATCTCACAACTCGTTGAAGGCGGTTTGGTGCTTATTGATCTCGATGGTTTTAATAAAAAAAACCTTGAGCTTGCTGGCTATGAATCTAACCCATTGAGCGATGGTAGCCTCGCAGATTATCGAGTGATTAGTGACAGTTTTACGCGTTTAACCGTTCAATCTCTTTCTGAGTTAAACATTGCGCCTAAAATAGTGAAGCGAAGCAAAAACTTTTTTATGCTTGGTATTGTTTTATGGATTTACAGCCGTCCGCTAGAACCGACCATTGAATGGCTAAATAATAAATTCGCTGACAATCCGCAAGCGAGAGAGGCAAATACTTTAGCCATAAAGTCGGGATTTAATTATGCTGAAACAACCGAAATATTCAGCGACTGTTTTCAGGTTGCTCCCGTAGCAGATAAAGCTGGCTTGTATCGTACTGTTTCAGGGAACGAAGCATTATCGCTTGGGTTAATATGCGCAGCAGAAAAACTCCAACGCCAGCTATTTTTGGGCTCTTACCCCATAACACCCGCCTCAGATATTCTACACACACTATCAACCTATCAACACTTTGGGGTCACGACATTCCAAGCAGAAGATGAGATTGCAGCTGCTTGTTCAGCTTTAGGTGCATCTTATGCTGGCGGTTTAGGAGTCACATCAACGTCCGGCCCTGGATTATGTTTGAAAGCAGAGACCATTAACCTTGCCGTGATGGCGGAGTTGCCAATGGTTGTTATCAACGTACAACGTGGAGGGCCCTCAACTGGTCTACCGACTAAAACAGAGCAATCAGACTTGCTTTTGTCTTTGTATGGTAGAAATGGGGATTCACCACTCCCAGTGTTGGCTCCTGCTTCTCCTGCAGACTGCTTTGACATGGCAATCGAGGCCTGTCGAATTGCTACTACATTTATGACGCCAGTGATCTTGTTGAGTGACGGCTACTTAGCAAACGGCTCCGAATCTTGGCTCGTGCCCAACCCTGATGAGATTAAGCTCACTGCCGAGGCAGCAAAAGCAAACATAAGCCCGTTTTATCCCTATGCCCGTGATGACGTGTATTACAGCAGAGAGTGGGTCACGCCTGGTACAAAAGAGAAAATGCATCGCATTGGAGGATTGGAAAAGCAAGCGATTACAGGCAACCCTTCTCATGATCCTGAAAACCACCAGCGCATGACTGATGAAAGAGCAAAAAAAATAAATAACATCTGCCATTTCATCCCTAAACAAACACTAACAGGCAGTACTCTAGACTCACTGCTAGTGCTAAGTTGGGGAGGCACGCAAGGTTCTGTGTCGACCGCAATTGAGCATCTGAGAAAGCAAGGCGCATCGGTTGCCCACGCCCATATTAAGTATCTAAACCCGTTTCCAATCAATTTGGAAGAGATCATTAGCCAATTCAAACATGTGCTTGTTTTTGAGTTGAATAACCAACAACTCGTCAAAGTGATTCGCTCACAATATGCCATTTCTGCACGCTCCGTAACCCAAGTTAAGGGGTTACCATTCAAAGTTCACGAGGTCATTGAGTCTATTAACCACCACCTGAAGGATATTAAAAATGACGACTAAGGTACTCAACCGCAAAGATTTCGCATCTGATATTGAAGTCAAATGGTGTCGAGGCTGTGGTGATTTTAACGTATTAAAAACGATGCAATCCGTTCTAGCACGATTAGGTCGAACTAAAGAGAACACCGTATTCATCTCAGGGATCGGCTGCTCATCTCGTTTTCCTTATTATCTCGATACTTATGGATTTCATACTATTCACGGCCGTGCCCCTGCCATCGCTACTGGTGTAAAAGCGAGCAACCCAGAGTTAGATGTTTGGGTTGTAACTGGCGATGGTGACGCACTGAGTATTGGCGGTAATCACTTTATTCACGCGATTCGACGCAACCAAGACATTAAAATTTTGCTTTTTAATAATGCTGTCTACGGACTTACCAAAGGCCAATTTTCTCCGACAAGCGAACAGGGCTTCATTTCTAAGTCGAGCCCTGAAGGCTCTCCCGATCAAGCGCTTAAACCTTTGGCATTGGCAGCATCCGCAGGTGCTACGTTCATAGCACGAACATCAGACAATGATCCTACACACATGACGATGGTGTTAGAGGCTGCCGCCGCGCATTCGGGCACTGCTGTGGTTGAAATCCTACAAAACTGCGTCATTTTTAACGATAAAGTGCACGAACCTTACAACGGCCCTGCTAATAGAAGCGAACATCTACTTTATCTCTCAGATAATGAACCGTTATTGTTTGGTAAAACACACTCAAAAGCGTTGATCAATAGAGGGTTTGGTTTCGAGATTGTCGAATCAGAGGCCCCGAACCTTTTGCTCCACTCCAGTCAATGCGAGGAGTCATACTATGCTTATGCGCTTGCTAACTTGAGCTATCCAGACTTTCCCGTACCCGTGGGCGTTTTTCGTTCAGTGACTCGACCTACTTTTGATCAGGTCATTCAACATCAAAAACACCAAGCAACTCTAAAATATGGTCAAGGCGACTTAACCGAATTGCTCAAACAAAACAGTTATGAGCGTCTCTGCTAACAATTGAAAGAGCCAGCTATTGAGGCAATCTTCCCTACAAGGATGAAACTAAAAGGTTTCCGATTCTAGTTGGCGACTTGCTGAATGATGAGTTGATAAGGAAGTGTGGTGGTTGCAGATATCCATCACACTAAAAAGAGGCTCTATAATGAGCCTCTTCTGTTTTTTAAAATAGTGACATCGTCACTCTACTGAATGGTTTTTATCGTATTCAGCGCTTGCCTTTTTCAGCCCTTCTAAATCGTCTGAACATAACAATCTCTTCAGGCTGTCGATTTTCTTATCAGGCCAATCATATATCCTAAGGGCGAGCAGTTCGTCTATCGTCTCGCGAGAAAAGCGATATTTGATATGCTTAGCTGGTGAGCCTGCAACCATGCTGTAAGGCTCAACATCTTTCGTCACCACGCTGTTTGCCGCAACGATTGCTCCTTCTCCGATAGTCACACCCGGCATTATCATGGATCGCATACCGAGCCAGGCGCCATCGCCAATGTGAGTATCTCCTTTCCCGACGTACGCTTCTTCAATAAAGTCCATAAATGGGTACAAGGAGAACCAATCAGCTCTATGTGTACTATTTCCCCCCATAACAATCACAACTTCCGCTGCAATACAGACAAAGTCACCTATATGTAACTTATCAATCTTCCATTTTGGTTCCCAATCTCGGCTGAACTCGTCGCCTTGTAGATATCTTACAACGGACTCCTCAAAACCGGCGTCCCAACAATCACTGTAATAACTATGTTTACCTTTAATCGTTATATTTGGGTTCGTAACAACTTCATGTAGCAAAGTCACCTTAGACCAATGCTTAGTTTTCATGAATACTCCTATAAATACTATCGAATAAAACACTGCAGATAGTATGTATCTAAATAAGCGCTAATAATTACGTAGTGCCTATTACCACTAAAATTTACTTCACCACCGAGCTAATAATATTGTAAGCAGCCTCTACTCTTTCTGCATTAGGGTAGTTTTTATTCGCTAGAATCACTATGCCTATTTTTTCAGAGGGTACATATGCGATATATGCCCCAAAGCCACCTGTTGAACCCGTTTTGTTATACCAAACGTCACGACCGAGAGTACCGGATTCACTTGCTTGAACCGGTTTAGCGTTGAGAATTACGTCGCTGGAGTTACCCTTCAATAATTGCGAAAGTGAAACGGGGTAATCATAACCCTCCCATCCTAGGGCTTGTGTAAACGTGTCGGTATCAAAATACTTAGTATGAGTTCGCTCTAGCGCATTTTCTATATCAGTATTAAGTTGCGCTTGACCCATATTTGCTTCGATATATTGAAGCATATCTAAGCTTGTTGATTTAATACCATAGGCTTGTGCATCAAGAATACCTGGATTAACTCTAACGGGTTTTCCCTCAGAACTATAACCAAAAGCATAGTTGTTAAGCTGATCCTTTGGTACATCGACAAACGTATTGGTCATACCGAGCTCAGGTAGGATGACGGTTTCCATCATTTCCGTATAGTCTGACTTCATACTCAAGGCACCGATGTAGCCAAATAGACCAATACTAGGGTTTGAGTACTTCCTCTTAGTACCGGCTTCGTACTCCGGTTTCCACGTTTTGTAGTACTGCATCATTTCAGCGTCGTTCGTTACTTCGCTAGGGAATTGCAATGGTAGACCACCTGCAGTGTAGGTTGCGACATGAACTAGCTTGGTATTACCCAGGACACTATTTTCTAATTCTGGAATATAATCTTTGACCTTGTCATCCATGTTCAACTTACCTTTTTCTTGGGCGTACCCAGTCAAAGTAGCGGCAAAAGTTTTACTGATAGAGCCGAGTTCAAAAATTGTGTCGTTGGTGACTAAACTCCCCGTACTTTCGTCAGCGAAACCGTAATTGTAAAAATAACGCTTACCATCAATCGTTACTGCAACAGCCAACCCCGGAATGTCGTATTCGTTCATTAATCCTTTAGCACATTCATCAACTACGCTCTTTAATTGACTGCTAACCGTTAACTCCGTTTTCGCAAACGTGACGAAAGAAGTGAGCGATAAAATGGCCACTAAGGCATTGTTTAGTTTCATTGAACCCTCAATTTTTAATTTTCACTTATAATTAATTTCTAGTTTATTCCAAGGCTTTTAGCTTTTTATATAAAAGTAATCCTGACTTGAAGAACTCCAATCGTTAACCCCCGATGAATAACACTATGTCTTCAAATTTTTAGTGCGATATAAACAGGTTTAAACCTGATCACCGTTGATAGGTAGGCCGATTAGATACGAATGTAAGTAACATCCGTTTGCAAGATGGGGAAATAGTGTACTCAATTACGCTTTCTCCATATCACGATAACGGTATACTAGGTAGATATACTTGGTATATACAGATCCACATCCTCACAACGATTTAGAACCACTTTTCAACGTCTACAGAGAAAACGATGCCATTTTCACTACACTTCGAAACTGGAAAAGTCACCAGCCAACAGCTTTATTCCGAGATATATCAAGGGATATTAGAAGGCAGATTACGCTCAAATGAGAGATTACCGTCGACTCGCATGTTGTCTAAAAAGTTAGGCATAGCAAGAAACACTGTCATTTCGGTGTATGAGCGACTTCAGTTCGAGGGGTGGATAGTAAAAAAGGCAGGGTCTGGCACGTACGTAAGTAATGCTCTAGAACAAACGGTGAATCAAGATAAGAGACCAATAAAACACTACCAACTAGGGGTGTTTGGCACTAACGCAGCGAAAAAGCCAGAGATCATCGCACCAAAGAATCTAGACTATGACTTCACTTTAGGCGTTCCTGATCATCAGAGAATAGCAAAGCATATTTGGCGACACTCAAGACTGAGTAGGCTCAATGCATTAACTCCAGAGTTTGCACATGGTGGTGATTTGCAAGGACTAGCTTGTTTACGAGAGTCTATCTGCGAGTATGTAAGACATTCGAGAGGCGTAATCTGTGATCCTGAAGACATCATCATTACGCAAGGGTGCCAGCAGGCAATAATGACGACTCTCCTTACATTACTCTCTCCGGGGGATCCCGTGTCGACGGAAGATCCAGGATATCCTGTTTTTCGAAATCAAGCTCGATTACTTGGCGCGCAAATAGGCACCGTGCCGATGGACGACCAAGGCGTTGTCGTTGAATCAATCCCTTCTAATACCAAAATTATTTATACAACGCCTAGTCATCAGTTCCCTTTAGGCTTTAGCTACTCCGTCGAAAGAAAGTTAGAACTGTTGAGGTGGGCAGAAGTTAATAACGCAATCATTATCGAAGATGATTATGATGCGGAATATCACTATCTCAATACCAGTAAGCAAGCTCTCAAATCACAAGACAAAAATGACTGCGTCATTATGATAGGCAGTTTCTCTAAAATACTATTTCCCGGCTTACGCATTGGCTATATGATTCCGCCAAAATCTTTAATAGATCCAATTTCAAATATGTTATGGCACTTGGGACGAAGTACATCTGTGGTGTCTCAAATCCTACTTGACGAATTCATGCGTGACGGTCATTTCTCTCACCATTTACTCAATATGAATAATATCTACAGCGAAAGGTATCATAAGCTCACTCAATTAATTGACAACGTAGATTGCTTACAACGTATTCAGAGCCAAGGTGGATTGCATATAGCAGCTGAAGTATCGGGGTGCGCGACACAAATGGTGAATAAGCTTGCTTCATCCAATGTAGCGGTTTATCCATCATCGCATTTTTCTATCAACAATCATTCTAATGCCCTCTTATTTGGGTTTGGCATTATCCCTACCCCAAAAATAGAAAAAGCATTTGATATTATTCAATCAGTATTAGATTAAACCGAGATAGTAGCAAGTATCTCATACTAAAGCAGATATAAAATTGCCCCTTCAAAAATGTCATAAACTTAAAGAGTCATAGACTTATGAAGAGGCAATATCAATTATATTTGCACCAAATATCAATACATGGTTTTAAATATCAATTTATGGTTGTTTCAACACTTGTTACATTCAGTCGATTTACTCTTTACCGAACACGTTGTTCTCTTGTTCTTGAACACGGATGAATGTAGTACGCTTGGTTAGCTCTTTAAGCTTTGCTGCACCCACGTATGTACAAGTTGAGCGAACGCCGCCAAGGATGTCTTGAATAGTGCCGTGAACGCTACCACGGTATGGCAATAATACGGTTTTACCTTCGGCCGCACGGTAGCCAGCAACACCACCTGAGTGCTTCTCCATCGCGCTCTTAGAAGACATGCCGTAGAATTTCATGAACTTCTCGCCGTCTTTCTCGATAACTTCGCCGCCTGACTCTTCGTGGCCCGCTAACATGCCGCCTAGCATAACAAAGTCCGCACCGCCGCCGAATGCTTTGGATACATCACCTGCGCATGAGCAACCGCCGTCACCGATGATCATGCCACCAAGGCCGTGCGCTGCATCGCCACACTCGATGATTGCAGAAAGCTGCGGGTAACCAACACCCGTTTTTACACGAGTTGTACAAACTGAGCCAGGGCCAATGCCTACTTTCACGATGTCTGCACCAGCGAGGATCAACTCTTCACACATATCACCAGTAACCACGTTACCCGCAGAAATCACCTTGTCTGGGAACTCTGCTCGCACGCGTTCAACATACTCGACTAAATGCTCTGAGTAACCATTTGCAATGTCGATACAGATGAAAATAAATTCATCTGAAAGCGCCATAATATCTTTGGTTTTTTGGAAGTCTGCGTCAGATGTTCCCGTAGACACCATTACGTTATTCAGGGTTGCTTTATCAGCTGATTTAGCAAACTCAGCCCAATCTTCTACCGTGTAATGTTTGTGAACAGCAGTCATTACACCATGCTCAGCTAGCGCTTTAGCCATTGCAAAGCTACCAACCGAATCCATGTTTGCTGCGATTACAGGCACACCAGACCATTGACGACCACTATGCTTGAATGTAAAATCGCGGGTTAAATTTACTTGAGAACGGCTCTTAAGGGTAGAACGTTTCGGGCGAAACAGTACATCTTTAAAACCTAACTTAAGTTCTTGTTCGATACGCATTGTGTAATTCCTTGATTCATATGTATATGTGTCATCTCAGAGTGCGTAGTGATTTCGTTGGCAGACGAGTTCACTGTTCTTCGGACACAAAAAAACCGGAGCGTTGGCAGACGCTCCGGTTTTCAGCATTATAGGCTGTGATTTATTTCCTACAAGTCTGATATTTGAATTTTTTTTGTGATACCATCTTGATAATCGCATATCAAAAACACTCCTCAAGTCGTTATTTTTTCTCATTATTTATAATTATCAACAACTTAAGAAAACGTTTAAGTTAACCTATTGCGCAAACCTTTGCGTCATACCTTTAAAATGAAAACGCATCACCTCTCAAATCTGCCTAAAACTCAATCACCTAATACTAAGATGCGCTGCTAATTCGGAAAAAGTACTCCAAAAAAATCGATCATTTTTTCATAGTGATGGGCGAGATCTAGCTACGTCCTATCGATTTGTTGAGTAATAGCGGTACGAAGTGTGCCTATAACATCACTTGCCAAAAGACCAATTTGACCATGCTGACTCACGTTTATATCCGCAGCATGACTGTGGAGTACCACACCTAAACGTGCCGCAATGGAAATGGGTAACCCTTTAGCTAGCAACGCACCAATAACACCAGATAGCACATCTCCCATTCCGCCCGTCGCCATTCCGGCGTTACCCGCTAGGCAGACGTACATTCTCGTTCCATCGTAAATAAGTGTTCCCGCGCCTTTTAAAACCACCACACCGCCATAACGCTCTTGCAGTTGTCTTGCAGCAGAATATCGGTCACTTTCTATTTGTTGAGTGGTCACATTTAATAGTCGAGCTGCCTCTCCAGGATGCGGCGTGATCACTCGCTGGTTGTCGCACACCAAAGTGCCATCACATCGTTGGCTTAGCATCGCTAGAATATTGAGCCCATCAGCATCAACAACTTTAGGTTTCTGTTCTTGAGCCAGATATTGATAGGCTTGATAAGCCCACTCATCATCACCAAAACCTGGACCAAACACCAATACTTCAGCCCAGCGAATGCGTTTGGTTAAGTCGTTCTCAGTATCCCTGAGTAAGTCAGCGGTGATGCTTTGGCTCATTACTTCTGGGCAGCCAATCTGTAGTGGAATAAGGCTACTCGGGTGAGTAATTGCGGCAGTTAAACCCGCTCCGGCTCTAACCGCAGCGGAGGAACATAAACGAATCGCTCCTGACATACCTTGGTTACCACCGACGCAAAGTAGTTTGCCATTGTCACCTTTGTGTGCTGTCGGGTTTGGCTTGAGCATTAACCTTGAAACAACCTGATGATCAATACCTAGTGCACTTTCTGCTTCGATAGAATCAAACTCAATATTTACACCCAATCCACAAAAGTGGAGTTCACCAACTCGATCTCTCGCTTGTCCGGTGCACAAGCCTTGCTTAACACCAATGAAGGTTACAGTATGCTCAGCATGAATGGCATCGCCTAAAATAGCACCTGTATTTGCACACAACCCGGAAGGAATATCGACTGCAATCACTGGGGTGTGAATTTGATTGATTTGCTCAATGTAGCGACGGTACTCCGAACGAACCTCACCACTTAAACCAGTGCCTAACATGGCATCAATGATCACATCGGCTTCTAGCAATGCGGTATTCCACTCATCCCAATCATTGTTAACACCATCGATGGACTGCCAATCTTGATATGCGCGTAAAGCATCACCTTTGAGCGCAGTCACATCACCAAGTTGGAAAACCTGTACATTGAGTTGCGCTTGTTTAGCAAGCGAGGCAAATACGTATCCGTCACCACCATTATTCCCTTTGCCACAAATGACTAAGATATTTTTTGATTTGGGATATAAGTGTAAAAAACGCTCATACACAGCCATACCTGCGCGTTGCATTAGGCTATACATAGAAACACCAGCCATTTGCGCTGCCAGCGTTTCACCGTTTTTTACTTGTTCTGCGGTGTAGAGTTTTAGGGCGAGATTAAAGTCCATCTTCACGTTCTGCGCATTAGGAAACACAATTATAAGTATACAAAAAAGCCAAGGCGAACCTTGGCTTTTGAGAAAGTTTTTTATCGCTACTGACTCTGAGACATCAATGCTTCAGCCGTCGCGTCTTGTATAGATAAAAACAACGAATTGATTTTCCCAGTCGGGGTACGCATGGGGTTCAGCGTAACGTTCTGGTACATAAACTCCGCTTGCTGAGTAACAGGGCGTACGTTACGGCAACGGAACAAGTAAGGACGCTGGCGCCACGTAATAAAGCTGCGGCAACCTAAATCATACACGGGCTTTGTTTTTAACTTAAACCATTCCTGCGGGATTTCAGGGAAGATATCAAAGATAGAACGACCAATTGCATCATGAGATTGCAAACCACTGTGATGAGTCATAAACCCATTCCACACTTGCACATTATAATCTCGGTCAATGACGACGAGCCCCATGTCGACGTTTTGCACCATGTCGACCATCCAATGGAATTGTTCAAACTCTGCTGGCATATTCAACATTAGAACTCCTCCATTAGATATGACAGTTTGTTATCGAGCAGCGGCAAAGATTCATCGACGAACATAAACAATAAATCACAACGGATTGACGTTCCCTCAATGTTGTAGCTCACCTCGAATGTCATGGTGCGGCTGAATGCGCCCGTCGTAGACTCAATGATCGAATCAATTGATATATGCTGACCAAGAAGCACTGGAGGGCTTTGGAAGAATCGCACTTCAGATTGTTCGCCTAAGCCATTTAAGAATGACCCCACCAAGATATTGGAAATATCCATGAGCAGCTCAAGCTCTTCCAGTTCGTCGCTGTCAGCTGGCACTTTCATCAACTTCTTGAGATCCGATACGCTCGAATCGCTCAAAATCACCAGCGCTTCACCCGCAATACCTTCGCCACAAAAGCCCTGACAAACGCCCGATACGTTATCATGCGACGCTAAGTCACGGAGTGCCATGTGTAGTTCGCTCACTTCGAAGATATTAACGTTCGGGAGCGGTAATTGCACAAACACATCAAAATGACGCGCCAATGCATCTGCGGCTCGACCAATAGAGACGTTCGCCACTTCCATATAAATATCGCGACGACGTAAAATCGGTAACTCAATAGAAACAGGCGTGATAATTTGAGGACGAGGCTCTGGCTCAACCAACTCTTTAAGCGCATTCTTGAGTTCATCTTTGGCGATCGGTTTTTGAATAAACGCTTTTGCACCCAGTGCGAACACGCGCTCTTTCGCTTTAGGTTGGATATCCCCCGACACCACAACCACCGGAGTTGTATTCCCTAACCGCTGCATGTTTTCTAGTGTTTCAAAGCCATCCATTTCTGGCATGGTCAAATCAAGAAACATCAATTTAAACTCGTTCTTTTCGAGTTCTTCTAGCGCATTTTTTCCGTGGATAGCAAACGTAATATCGGCATTCAATGTGGCTGGTAGTGATCTCGCCATCTGTTTGCGTGCTAACGCTGAATCATCACAGATGAGTACGGGAAAAGACATTCAATCACCTTTTTATATTCCACAATCTGCGCCGGAGTCTAACAGATTGTTACAGCATGTAATACGAGAAAACTGACGAGTTTTTATTTCTTTTTTATTCAATAAGCATACGCAATATGAATGGATGAGTGAACAAAATGGCGAAAAAGCAAACATCCCATTCGCTGTTTAGTGACATGAAACAAACATGGATAAAACGCCTCCATTAAAAATAAGCACAAAGTTGCATTTTAAATTAAAAATCCGTTTTTACTCCCACTCTATCCGCTCAGTATGAGTACTGGGTAAATCGGTATCGCGTAGCAATAAAAAAGCACCCTTTCATAGGGTGCCTTGAATAATGTATTCATCAATAAAGTGTCACTTCTATGGCACACCATGGCCTTTAGAAGCCACCCATACGCGATACCATTGCTCTCGAGTCAATTCGATATTCAGCGCATTTACTGCCGTTTGCACACGCTCAATCTTACCAGAGCCAATGATTGGAATTGGGTTAGATGGTAAACGGCGTACCCAAGCGTAAATCACTTGGTCAATGCTAGTCGCCCCCACTTCTTCGCGAATCGCTTCTAATTCGTTGCGAACACGAACGGCTTGCTCACTGTCACCACTGAAGATAGAGCCTCCACCGAGGCAAGACCAAGCCATTGGGCGCGTACGCAGCATTTGCATTTGATCAAGCGTTCCATCATGTGCAACTTCAAAATTAAGCGGGTTGATTTCCACTTGGTTAGTCACAAGAGGCTTACCTAAACGGGATTGCAACAATTCGAACTGACGTGGAGTAAAGTTAGATACACCAAAGTGCTTCACTTTACCCACTTTGTGTAGCTCTGAGAATGCTTCAGCCACTTCATCGGCATCCATTAACACGTCAGGGCGATGGATTAAAAGCACATCGATTTCGTCCACATTCAAACGCTCAAGCGAGTTATTCACCGATTGGTAGATGTGAGCGGAACTCGTATCATAGTGATTAATCTTACGCTCTGGTGTTTTATCTCCGCACAGATTGATATCACACTTTGTGACGATCTGAATCTGCTCTCGCACGCTCTTATCGAGAGCAAGTGCTTCACCAAACAACTTCTCACACTCGTAATTACCGTATATGTCTGCGTGATCGACCGTGGTAATGCCTAACTCAATATGTTGCTTGAGGAATGACAAACGCTCTTGAGCAGTCATACCCCAATCAACTGCACGCCAATATCCTTGGACCAGCTCTGAGAACTCAGGGCCTTTTGGTGCAGTCACAACTTTTGCAACCATGGTTTTTCTCCTTCAATTGATCTGCATTCATCGTAGTCTTGTTTTCACATCGGCTCAACGGGTAAACTTTGGCAATTCGAACTGGAGTACGAAATATGTCTTTTGCCCAACGCCTAGCCACCTTGATCGGAGAAGAAAGCATCAGCGGATTTGCACGACGCGTTGATGTGTCTGAAGCTTTAATACGCAAATATTTAAAAGGCAGTGAACCGAGCCTTACGAAAGCAAATCAAATTGCGATGCGAGCCAACTGCTCTCTTGAATGGTTAGCGACCGGATGTGGTTATTTATATCGCCGCGCTGAAGTCGTAGATATGGATGCGTACAAACTTGCATTTCAACACGTTATGAATCAGCCGTTGCCAGATGAGGCAGAAGAACAGCACCGTAAGCTCATCGCTGGCTATCAATACCTGCGTGCGCACAAAAAATCGGATGGATTTTTGGACGAGTCTGCGATGGCGACCTTTCTATCTCTCCATAAAGAATCTAAAAACGAGTCACTTTAACATCGATAATTTCGCCATCGCTGTGCAATTCCACATTTAAAGACGGTGATGGCGACGAAAACTCGTCCGGTTTTATCCAAAATAAGCTTCGAATCGTTTCTTGCGGATAGCGGTTTATCAACAAGATAACTTCTTTATCGACGAGCTCAGAAGATTTCTTTTCCAGCGCTTCAACGACGTCATAGTGTTCTTGTCCGATAGTTATGTTGCGTAAAACTAATCCGTCTTTTCTTAAATTGAGGATTAAGTCATTGAGACTTTGCCATTGATATTCGGTCAAAAAAGAGAACTGAGCACTGTCCTTTCCCAAAACCACTTCACCATACAGATGCTGCTGATAGTACGAAAAATCGTCCAAACAAAATGTGCTGATATACGTTGAAACATCTTGCTGCTGCACGTCACAGCGATACCAGCTTCCCCTTGTCTCTATACGCTCTTTTAAATTGGAGTACGGCATTGAAGACAACGTGTCCTGCCACCAACTCGGCGTCGAAAATGCTGGAAACGTTACCGAAAAACAACATAAAGAAAACAGGACTCGAGGATAAAAGCGCATGAATTACTCTGGTTGATTAACATCGAACCCAGACATTACCGACTAGTAGAAATTGTTCAAGATAAAAATAGTGGCAGGTAGTGCGGAAAGTTGTAGAGCAGAAATTAAGAAGGCGCACATTTGCGTGCGCCTCTACCTCGTTACTCAATCGTGAGTGTGCGAATCGAAGATGTCTATTGATGCATCCCAAACATAAAACGAGGACTTACCGTAGGGTTTGAATCCATCCAAATTGTGTGTAAAACCTCACATCCCTCCTTCTGAAGCAGTCATGTTGCTTTACACCTAAAGCATGGTTCATTTTGCTCAAAAAACAAGTTTTTTATCCCAAATTATGAGAGCAATAGCACAGTCCTGGTGAATGAATGACATCGCGACACTTCGAACACTCAATAGTGAAAAGCTAAATTGCATCTTTATTGATTAGGTCTAGACTCTGCGAAGCGTATACTTTCTCGCGTCCCTTCCACCAGCAACAGGAGAACTTGTTAATGACCAAACGAGAGAGAATTGTGAAATCTGTGTTAGCGCACGTACCGAAAGATGCGATTAACCAGTTTGTCTCTCGAGGGTCCACACCATTTTCTGTCCTGATTATGGCCGCAATCGTTGGCACACTAGCTGGTTTTGTCGGCACTTACTTCGAACTTGCGGTTCATTTTGTTTCTGAAACCCGTACCGAATGGCTAAGAAGCGAAATCGGTAGCGTACTTCCTCTTTGGCTTGCTGCTGTACTGATCAGTGCTCTGCTTGCTTTTGTTGGTTACTTTCTTGTTCACCGCTTTGCTCCAGAAGCTGCGGGATCAGGCATCCCAGAAATAGAAGGCGCGATGGACAACATTCGTCCAGTGCGTTGGTGGCGAGTTCTACCAGTAAAATTCTTCGGCGGCATGGGTGCACTTGGCTCCGGAATGGTACTTGGTCGCGAAGGTCCGACAGTTCAAATGGGCGGCGCAGTTGGTCGAATGGTGACCGATATTTTCCGTGTGAAAGATGACGATACTCGTCATTCCCTACTCGCTTCAGGTGCCGCTGGTGGTTTGGCTGCCGCCTTTAATGCCCCACTCGCAGGCATTATGTTCGTTGTGGAGGAAATGCGACCTCAGTTTCGCTATTCTCTGATCTCAATTCGCGCGGTGATCATCTCTGCTATTATGGCCAACATTGTGTTTCGCGCCATCAACGGGCAAGACGCTGTCATCACAATGCCGCAATATCACTCTCCAGAGCTTCAGTCCCTTTGGTTGTTTCTATTGCTTGGCGCATTGTTTGGCGTATTCGGAGTGATCTTTAATAAATTGATTACCGTGGCACAAGACAGTTTTGTCGCAATTCACAAAAACGATCGTAAACGCTATTTAATCGTGGGTTCACTACTTGGTGGCATTTTTGGTCTGCTTCTCTTATACGTGCCACAGCTAACTGGCGGTGGCATCGGCCTTATTCCTGATATTACCAATGGCAACTACTCGGTATCCGTTTTAGTTCTGCTTTTCTTTGGTCGCGTCATCACGACGTTGCTATGCTTTGGCTCTGGTGCGCCGGGTGGTATCTTTGCACCGATGCTTGCTCTGGGGACCTTGTTTGGCTATGCATTCGGAGCGAGTGCTGATGTGTTGCTTCCTACGCTTGATATCGAACCTGGCGTATTTGCTATTGCGGGCATGGGGGCCCTGTTTGCTGCAACGGTACGCGCACCGATCACGGGCATTTTGTTGGTGATTGAAATGACCAATAACTACTACTTAATTCTACCACTTATCATTACTTGTTTAGGTGCCGTGATTATTGCTCAGTTGTTTGGCGGACAACCGATTTACAGCCAGTTGCTACATCGTACAATCAAAAACGATAAGTTACGTCAGCAGGATCTTCCTGAAAACCAATCGACATAATTCTCGCTTTGTTATTATTTCGCTCCAAACTATCGAAGGGTTTGGAGCGATAAACTCTACATTTTTACATCTTTTCCAAAATATTCGATACCAAACTCACAAAAACACCATTCTCTGATATTTCCTCACCACCTTTCATGAGTAAGCACTCTCTAAACTTGCTAGTATTCGCTACTCAAATAGAGCATTTCATCCAAATCATCACGTTTCGTTTCATTCAGGCAAAAATCAAATGGAGTAGATTTGAACTGGAGAAGACTTGTGCAGTTTTATAGCGTTCCGCCGTCTCAAGCCGCGTTAGCGCTAGGTATGATAGGTTTAGGACAAGCTTGGGCACTCTATGTCCCTGAAATTGGTGAACCAATACGCCCATTTTTAGCGTCACTCGGCGCGCTTTTACTCGCCCCTGTGCTGATAAAATATGCCACGAATCCACGATTATTTATGGTCGACATTCGTCACCCATTGAGCGGTAGCTTAATGGCACCCATGAGTATGGCATTACTAATCCTTGCAGATTATCTTGCTTCTGTAGCGCCAATCATTGCTTATCCACTCTGGTTTATGGCACTTTTGCTGCATTTTACTATGATGGTACTGTTTTTTAGCTTTCAGCTAATGAACTTCAAAATGTCGAATATCGTACCTAGCTGGTTTCTATATCCAGTGGGACTGATCAGCAGCTCATTAGCAGGCTCCCAATTGGGTCACAACCTATTCTCTGAAACCTTAGCGATGATGTGCATTGGCATTTATTTCTTTATGTTACCGCTGGTGCTCTATCGTTTGGTGTTTTTCGGATCTCTGCCGAGACGAGCCAGGCCGACCCTCGCAATTATGGCCGCACCGGTAAACTTGTCATTGGCGGCATACTTGGTGAACTTTCCCCTGCCCGATCCGATACTGACTGGCGCATTAGCAGGGATTGCTATCACAATGACGTTATTGATCTACCTGTGTTACTTCCGCTTACTTCGATTGAAGTTTCAACCTTCTATCGCGGCGGTAACCTTTCCTTCCGTGATCAGTGCCATTGCGATGTACCGCTTAACCTCCTTTTTTGCCGAATCGCATCCACATTGGCACTGGCTACACGATTTTGGCTTTTTAGAGCTCAGCATTGCGACTGTGTTGGTGGTTTGGGTATCGGCAGGTTACGTCAAAATGTATTGGCCAGAAATCGTTAAGTCGCCCTCTAAACAAGCATAAAAAACGGCCTCATCTGAGGCCGCTGTTCATCTAATCAATAAGACATCAACCCACAAACTTCGCCATGAAGTTCCCAATGTTAGTCAAACTCGATGCCGCCATTACGATAACAATCGCTGCTCCAGTTAGCGTTAAGTACATTGGGTGTTGGTAGTCACCGACAATATCTTTGCGCTTTGTCGCAACCAATACAGTGCCCAAAACGATAGGAAGAATAATGCTGTTCACTAGGCCCGCTAGCATCAAAAGAAGAATTGGCATGTCCATGGTTACCGTGCCTAGCGAGGTTAGGATAATGAAACCAACACACCACGCTTTCTCGTTTCGCGCCACAACTGGGAAAAGCGTCTTAATTAATGATATAGCCATGTAAGAGTTGCCAACCACAGACGTGATGGAAGCTACAAACAGTACTAAGCCAAAGATGAAGTAACCAAGCTGGCCAGCACCTTGACGGAAAGCATCCGCCGCAGGGTTAGCCGTATCCAGCGTTGCGCCTGTCGCGATAACGCCAAACACCGCCAAAAACAGTAGGATTCGAATAACCACCGCGATAGAAATACCAGCCCACGCTGTTGAGGTGATGGAAGGCACGTTCTCTTTGCCTTTCAAGCCGATGTCTACTAGGCGTTGTGCACCCGTGTAGTAACCGCCAACTGCGCCGCCAACGATAGTCAACGTAGGCAGAAGCAAACTACCAACATCCATAGGCATCACCGCTGCACTTAGTGTCTCTCCCATCGGAGGTAAGCTCGTCATAGCCACGTATGCGATCAGAACAATCATAAACAAGCCAAGGTAGCGAGCCATTTGGTCCATTCGTTTGGAAGCGTTATGAACCACAAACAACAAACAGCCAACGACACCAGTAAACAGTGCGCCCCATGTTGTGTCCACGCCCGTTAGCACATTGATGCCTAACGCTGCGCCACTCACGTTGCCAAAGTTAAACGCCACTGCACCAAGCGCAAGGAGAATACCAACACCATAACCCATGCCGGGTGCCACTTTGTTCGCAATATCTTGGATTCGCATGCCAGAAACGCCGACAATACGCCACAAGTTCATCACGATACCAAACGTGATAAAAATAGAAGCCAAAACTGGAAATGCCATATCGACTTTGTAGATATTTGTGAAGACTGCGGTTTGAGTCAAAAAGCCGGGACCCACAGAGGTTGTCGCCATCAAAAAAGCGACACTGAGCATGGCTTTCTTTTGCCAACTGCTTTCTGTAACTGGAGCTGAAATAGAGGAGGTGCTGATAGTGCTTTGTGTAGTCATGCCGAGTCCCAAATTTGTTGTCTTTCTATTATTAGAAAATAGAAAGACAACTGACCGAGATCAGCTGAACTTAGAGAAATATCTCTTTTTAAAACAAACGATTACAAGTTGTAGCCGTTCATTGGGCGCATATATTAAGAGCAACGAATGTGACTGTCAATACACAATTGCATAATTACTATTTATTGCGACTCACTTGACGATGATTTGGATATAAAAGATATAAAAAAGGATGGCAACTCGCCATCCTCTCTCAATTTTATTTGTCGATTTGATTAACGCAGACCATGCAGAAATTCAGCACGGGTCGCTGGGTTGCTCTTAAAAATACCACCTAACGCTGTAGTCGTGGTTTCACTGGTGGCATCCATCACTCCGCGTGATTTCACACAGTAATGCGTCGCGTCGATAGTCACCGCTACATCGTCAGACTCAAGCAATGTTTGCAAAGCAACAAGGATTTGCTGGGTCATACGCTCTTGAACTTGAGGGCGTTGCGCAAAGAAACGAACAATACGGTTGATCTTAGACAGGCCAATGATCTTACCGCGAGGAATATAAGCAACAGCGGCTTTACCGTCGATTGTCACAAGGTGGTGTTCGCACGTACTGGTCACAGTAATGTCTTTCACGCGAACCATTTCGCTCACGTTCATCTTGTTTTCGATAACTGTGATCTTGGGGAAGTTGGAGTAATCCAAACCAGAGAAAATCTCGTCCACGTACATTTTTGCAATGCGGTGTGGCGTTTCCTCTAAGCTATCATCCGTAAGGTCGAGCTGAAGCAGACCAAGAATCTCACGCATGTGGTATTCAATCTTTTCCTTCTTCTCTTCACGGCTAACGGCATTAGGGCGCATTGGTGTTTCTAACCCGCGTTGCTCTAGCGCTTCTTTCACTAACTTTGCTGACTCGCTAAGACCTGACATTCCACTTCCTCTTTTGTAACTACCACTCTCGGTGTGAAATACAATTGCCGTGTTTTCATCCCGTAGCGTTAAAGTCGCTCAGTCCGATGTTTATAACGCCAAGGCACATAACAAGAATACACTGAGCTATTTTCTCATGCTCCGTAGGAACTTTACCCCTTTCGGATGGGTGACAAGGATACTCGGATTTTTGAATAATTACACCCATATTTTATAGGTGGACATTCTTACTCGGTCCCCTTTTATGGTAGAGTTGCCACAAAACAAAAGAACATAGGATTATCTCAATGGGCTGCTGCGATGCACCTGGCTTGATGCCAATTGAAGAAGCGATGGATAAGATGCTATCGCGAATCAAACCTATCCAAACGACACTTTCTCTTCCTCTTGCTGACGCTCTGGGTTTTGTGCTGGCTGAAGACATTTTATCGCCAATTCACGTGCCCCCTTTCGACAATTCAGCAATGGACGGTTATGCCATTCGTATTCAAGACCTAGAAGTGTCTACAGTGTTGCCTCTGGCAGGTAAATCCTTCGCTGGTCAGCCTTTTGAAGGAGAATGGCCGGCAGGCACTTGTGTTCGAATCATGACTGGCGCGAAAATTCCGGAAGGCTGTGATGCCGTTATCATGCAAGAAAATACGGAAGTGACCGACGCTGGTATTCAGTTCACCCAAACGGATGTGAAGCCGCAAAATAACATCCGCCCTACGGGTGACGACATCAAGCAAGGCGATATTGTATTGGCAAAAGGCGCGCGCCTGACACCGCGCGATATTCCAATGATTGCCTCTCTTGGTGTCAGCCATGTCACCGTCGTGCGTAAGCCAAAGGTGGCATTTTTCTCCACAGGTGATGAACTTAAACCATTGGGTGAGCCACTCAAGGCTGGTCAAATCTACGACAGTAATCGTTACGGTATTAAGCCGCTGATCGAAAACTTTGGTTGTGAAGCGATTGATCTTGGCATTATCCCTGACTGCCCAGAAACATTAAAAGCAACGTTTGAAAAAGCACAAACGCTTGCGGATGTGGTTGTAACGTCTGGCGGTGTCAGCGTTGGTGAAGCAGATTACACCAAAGACATTCTTGAAGAACTTGGCGAAATCGGTTTCTGGAAACTGGCAATCAAGCCGGGTAAACCTTTCGCATTTGGCAAGTTAAGTACTGCTTGGTTCTGTGGGCTACCAGGTAACCCTGTATCTGCGGTGCTAACAATGTACGTACTTGTTCAACCAATGTTGGCTAAATTGGCAGGCCATACTGAATGGAAAGCGCCTGAGTCTATCCCTGCGACGACTAAAACCGCATTTAAGAAAGCGCCGGGACGTACAGACTACCAACGCGGTATCTATACTCTAGAAAACGGTAAATTTGTCGTTGAAACCACTGGCAACCAGAGTTCAGGAGCCTTCCGCTCAATGAGTTTGGCAAACTGCTTTGTTGTGTTGGAACGTGAGCGTGGCCGTGTGGAAGTTGGCGAAACGGTTCAAATCCAACTGTTTAACTCAACATTATACTAGGAACGTACCGTGGATATTCTTTCCGATCAGGAGATGCTGCGCTATAACCGCCAGATCATTCTTCGTCAGTTCGATTTCGAAGGGCAAGAAGCACTCAAACAAAGCTCGGTGCTTATTTTGGGTGCTGGCGGTTTGGGTTGCGCTTCTAGCCAATACCTTGCCACGGCTGGTGTTGGCAATATTACGTTTATCGATGACGATATTGTTGAACTCTCCAATTTACAACGCCAAGTATTGCACCACGACGCCGATATTGGCCGTAAAAAGGTTGACTCCGCGGCAGATGCGTTGCGGGAACTTAATCCTCATATCGAAGTAAATACCGTTGCTAAACGCCTTGACGACATTCAGCTTCAGGCTTTGATTGAACAACACACTGTGGTGGTCGATGCTTCAGATAACGTCGACACTCGCAATCAACTCAACCGACTCTGCTTTGCAACAATAACACCGCTTATTTCTGGTGCAGCCATTCGTATGGAAGGCCAAGTGAGTGTGTTTACGTACGACGACCCAACTCAACCGTGCTATCAGTGTTTGAGCGCGCTATTTGGCAGCAGTGCATTAAGTTGCGTTGAAGCTGGCGTCATGGCGCCTGTTGTGGGTATTGTTGGCGCTGTACAAGCGATGGAAACCATCAAGGTGATTGCAAATTACGGCCAACCCAAAAAAGGGAAGATCCTCATTCTCGATGCGTTTAGCATGTCCTGGCGGGAAATGAATTTGATGAAAATGCCGACCTGCCCTGTTTGTGGCTAAGTAACGCTGTCAGCTTATCAATGAAGATTCTCAAAAAGCTCAACGTAACGTTGAGCTTTTTCTTATTCTGAGATTCATATTTCGAACCAAATAACTTACCGATATAAAATTCATTATAAACAGCAAGTTAAAAACTGGCACATTCCTTTCATTGCATATCATACAAACCAATGAGAGGGCGAATCATGAAAAGGACATCACTATTACTTGGATCTCTGTTCGCAAGCGCATACGTAAGCGCAGCACCATTCGACACTTGTCCGAGCAAAGCATATTTATTCCAATCGACCCCAGTGCAAGTTTACGGCGTTAATCTGGTTACCGGATCAACCAAGTTACTGACCGACGATGTGGGCTTAGCATCTGGTATTAACGGCGTCGGTTTCAACTTCACTGATCGATACATCTATGGTTACGATACAACCAACTTGAAAATCGTACGTTTAGGCCAGGACTTTCAAGCAGAAACTCTCAACGTACAAGGGCTTCCTAGCCATACGTTTTTTGTCGGCGACGTGTACAACCACGTCTACTACTTGTATCGCAAAGGTAAAGGGCTATTTTCCATTGATCTATCGCCGTTAGATACGGACCCAAATGCTACCTTAACCCTGAATAAAATCACATCAAATGCAAGTGTGAGTTTAACCGATTTTGCGTTCCACCCTGGCGACGGTGCGCTCTATGGTATCGATAATGGGTCTGGCGTATTGTATAAATTCGATACAAAAACAGGCCAAGCAACCGCGATCGGCAATACAGGGGAAACGGGTACCTTTGGTGCAGGCTACTTTGATGTAAACGGAAACTACTACGTATCGCGTAACCAGGACGGCAAAATTTATCGCGTCGACTTATCAGAAAATAATGCCGCCAATATCGCTGCGGGCATTGTTCCTGCTGTAGAGTTTGTGTCTAACGGTCCAAGTTCCAGCCAAAATGACGGTGCCCGATGCGCGAACGCTCCTGTTATTGACGAAGACGAGCCAATTGACTTTGGTGACGCACCTGACACTTACGCTACCTTGCTCTCTTCTAACGGACCACGCCACGCTGTTGATGGTGTAACTTGGCTTGGCACAATTGCGCCAGATGGTGATGCCGATGGACAAGTGGCTCCGTCTGGAGATAACAAAGTTGGTACAGCAGATGAAGATGGCGTCGGCTTTGTTGCCGCACTCGACCCAGGGTTAAGTTCACTGGTGAGCGTAACTGCATCAACATCCGGCTACTTGTCAGCTTGGTTTGACTGGAACCGAGATGGTGACTTTGCTGACGAAGGTGAGCAAGTATTCACCGATGAGTTACTCTCTGCAGGCAGCAATACGCTTCCATTTGTCGTCTCTGAACTGGCAACCGCAGGTCCTAGCTGGAGCCGATTCCGCTTTAGCCAACAAACTGGTCTGAACTTTGATGGCGGATCAACATCAGGTGAAGTAGAAGATTACCCAATCACAATCACTGAAAACGGCGTATCCGTACAGCACTTCCCAAGTGCCGATTCCTACGCAACGGTCGCGTATGAAGACAACTGGCCTTACACCGCTGACTACGACATGAATGACGTAGTCATTAAGTTCCGTATGACTGAAACACGTATGGACGGCACGGTGGAAAATATCCAAATTAGCGGAGATCTGGCCGCCTATGGGGCTGGCTATAAAAATGGCTTTGCTATTCGTCTACCTGGCGTTTCGAAAGCGAGCATTGAAAACGGCTTAACAAAGCTAACGTTTAATGGTAAAGAACAACCGACCAACGGTCTAGAAGCGATATCAGAAGAAGCCATCTTCATTATCAGTGACGACCTCAGTCAGTATGCGCAAAGTCAATGTGCGTATTTTAGAACCCAAACGGGTTGCAATGATAACGTCGCGTTGTCTTTCACACTGACCATCTACTTTAAGGAAGGCTCCGACCGCTCAGCGCTACAGGCCATGCCTTATGACCCATTTATCTTTGCCACCCCCAATACATATCACGGCGATGGCATCACCTTTCAACCAGGTAGAAAATGGGAAGTACATTTGCCAGACCAAGCACCAACTGAGCAGTTTGATGACGCAAACCTATATGGCGTGGGCGTAGACGCAAGTGACCCGGCTCGAGGCGTGTACTTCAAAACAGCGAACAACCTCCCTTGGGCATTGCTTATCGTCGAAGAGTGGAATTGGCCGCTAGAGAAAGTTGACTTAGTTGACGCTTACCCAGAGTTTGCCACCTACGCCGAGTCTGGTGGGCGAGAAGGAGCAAACTGGCATACCCAACCTAAAGCAAACAAACGTTACATTCCATAGGAGAAACATCATGAAAAACTTAATCACAATCATCATGGGATTAGCGTTAACAGCCTGCGGCGGTGGCGGTGGCGGCGGTGGAGACAAAAGCAACGATAGCGCTACTCCACCTCCAGCTCAAACTACCGTTATTGTTGAAGAGCCAAGCATGCAAAATTTAGACGTACCAGATGGGTTCGATTATGACCCAAGGTTAGAAAGCTCACTTGCGGTAGATATTAGTGGTTACTCTTTACAGCGCGCACATCTGAGCATTTATAAGGAGTACCGTGAAGATGCGTCTGGAACCTACCAAGCAAAATATTCGAGCAATGTTGCTTCTGCTGCGCTGACGAGTGGGAAAGCTAACTTAGACTTCTCCACCTCGGATAGCCAAGGTAACCTGTTAATCGAAATTTGGTTCTACGATGGCTCAGAACCTCTGCAAAAAGTCGTCTCAACCGGAAATACGACATGGCGCATGTAAGATGCTCTATTGGTGAGCATTGATACTCGGGACTGGCGCAAGCCACAGGTTTTAAGACAAAATCGCATCGTTCTTTGAACATGCGATTTTTTTGTTGTAAAACAAAATGATTACTTGAAACAATAGCAATGGAGCGCAAATTGGATAATCCCAAAACCTATATGTTGGTCTTCAGCGGTTTCATTGCCCTACTTGTGCTCTTGTTGCTCATTAAGCAGACGGATGAGAACACGGTTTCAGCCACCGTCATTAGCAACACTTTAACTCAGTCCCTTGATGGTCAACGTCGGTACCTCACTATCAATTCACCTGAGATAGAGCAACAACGAGTGACGGTTCCAGTGTCCGCATCTTGTCCAGTGGGCTCTATTGCGTTGTTCCACCAAGCATCCCGCTCAAGTTTTGACTCATCCCTTTCATTCATTCGCTGTGAGTAAAAATACTGTGCGGACTTCCCAAATCAGAAGGATTTAACCATGCAAGCATTGATCGATGCCAAAGAGCTTCATGCTTTATTAGACCAACCGAATGTAAAACTTCTAGACGCGAGTATTCGTTTTCAAATTCCTTCCGAAGGGAAAAAGATCACCAATAAGTGGATTCCAGGCTCATTGCGTTTCGACTACGACAATGACTTTTGTCTCCCAGATACCAATCTCCCTCATATGATGCCAACAGAAGAAGGATTTAATCACAGCGCTCAGAAACTTGGCCTGAACAACGAAGACCTTATTGTTGTTTATGACAACTCAGGAACACTCGCCTCTCCGCGCGCATGGTGGATGTTTAAGGCAATGGGACATGATAATGTCAAAGTGCTTAATGGTGGCCTCCCGGCTTGGATTGAGGCTGGACTGCCTGTCACGGATGCCTTGTCAGAAGCTAAGCAGCCTGGAAACTTTACCGGGAAATTAAATAAACATGCTTTTTTGGACGCAAATGCAATATTAGAGTACTCAAACAATTGCAGTGCAAACATTGTTGACGCTCGCTCACGTGCACGTTTTTTAGGCGAGGTACCAGAGCCAAGAGAAGGACTGCGTTCTGGTCATATTCCTAATTCTGTTTGCCTCCCTTTCCAAACATTATTGAGTAATGGCTTTATAAAGGCAGACTCGGAATTGAAACAAGCATTTAGTGCACTAACGTTATATAATGATAAATCAATCATTTTCAGTTGTGGCTCAGGTGTAACGGCCTGTATTTTGCTGCTAGCAGCATACCAGTTAGGTTGGCGTGATTTATCGGTCTATGACGGGTCATGGACAGAATGGGGCGCAGACCACTCATTACCCATTACTCGCTAATCTAGGAGCTATCGAAGCGGCATGGTCAGGTTAAAGAAGAACATTTGGACACTATACATGGCGCTACTTACGATAAGCGCCGTGCTGTTCGTGTTGTTTGGCCGCTACCATTATGAGTCAACCCTGAATAAGTACAAAGATAAGCAGCTCCTACAATTGGAGCTGTTTGCCTCTTCTGTCGAATCACTTCTGAAAGGACAAGAATCGTTACTTGAAGTCATTGGTCATCAGTTGGTCGAGAGAAATGACTTTACTCGTACAGCAGCAGTTCAAACTCGCCCGATGCTGGACAAACTGCTCAGTATCCATCCGGCGATTATTGGATTCGGCCTAACCAACCCCGATGGAGACTACATCGCCGTAAGCTCCAACTTGATCTTGGCAAAGCTGCATAATCTAAAACAAGATCCACTGACTCGTGATACCTTTTTGGCAGCGCTCAACTCCGACCGAATGATTATAGGTCGAACGTATTTTATGCCAGCTCAAGATTCACTTGTGATTCCGATCCGAAAAGCAATTCCAAATAAAGATGGTGTTGTACAAGCAGTGATGACGGCTGGCTTTAATATGAATTCATCTTCGGTTTTTCGTAACGACATCCATGCCAATGAGCACAACCGGGTCACATTGATCCGCAGTGATGGCTACCTTACTTTTAGCTCGTCAGAAGACACAACCCTAGAAGATTACCTAAAACCTGCCAATGATTTAGATATAAAAGCCGTTATGGCTCAAATCACAAAAGATTCAGGCTGGGATATAGCGCAACTAAAAAAGCTCACACGAGCGCTAAATATTGTTGTCGACAATTCTCGCCTGAGTGAGTTAATCACATTGAGATACCTTCCTGATTATCATCTTTGGGCCTCTTCCTCGACAGATTTGAATTTTATTAAGCGCGGATTTTACGAACAGTTTGCACTGTACTCGATTGTTTTTCTTATCGTCCAAGGTGCTTTTTACGCTTTATTCCGCTCCATTGCGAACAATGAACATAAAACAAAACTGCGTTTGCTCTATCAAGCGAACCACGATCATCTCACTGGATTACCAAACCGAGAGTACCTACGCGCAAACATTCGACATTGGCTTTCAGGGAAAGGGAATCCTTTTTCTTTGATGTTTATCGATATTGATAATTTCAAATCAGTCAACGACACACATGGTCATGACTTTGGCGACGAAGTTCTAAAACAAATATCTATCCGCTTAAACACCTTTGTTAACGATGGCCGATTAATCATCCGTGAAGCCAGTGACGAGTTTATTTTTCTAACGAATCGAATTGATGAAGTAAGCGTTAAAAGACTAGCGAGCGACTTAATAAATGCGCTATCAGAACCCTACGAAGTCAATGACAGTCAGTTCCTGCTCAGTTGCAGTATTGGTATTGCCTGCTATCCACACCATGGTGAAACATTAGATGAATTGCTCCTGTCAGCCGATATTGCGATGTATCAAGCGAAAAAACAACGCAACGTATACAGCCTGTTCAATCAGCAGATGCAAGCTACACACCTGCGTAAAATGAAAATTGAGCAACGCCTGAGGCTCGCGATAGATAAGCAAGCGCTTCATATGGTTTATCAACCTCAGTTAAACCTAGAAGGCGATATTTATGGTGTCGAAGCGCTTATTCGTTGGAGTGATGATGAGCTCGGCTTAGTCCCACCAAGTGAATTTATTCCCGTCGCAGAAAGCACAGGGTTGATGGTTCGTATTGGTGAACAAATCATTGAAAATAGCCTGACAGATATGGCTAAACTGACTGGTAATATTGATACATCTATCCAGATGTCTATTAACATCTCGGTCAAACAGTTTGTTCACGCCAAATTCATTACTAATCTTATGAATGCTATTGAGAAACGCGGCATCGAATGTTCAAAGATTACCCTAGAGATCACCGAAAACCTGTTTATTGAAGATCTTGAAAAGTTCGCACCAATTTGCGAGCGCTTGCATGCTCTTGGCTTTAAAATCTCGCTCGATGATTTCGGGACTGGCTACTCTTCATTAAGCATGTTGCGTACGCTACCTATTGACGAGGTGAAGATTGACAAGAGCTTTGTCGATCACATTGAGCATGACAAAAAAGCGCTGAATATGGTTAAGAATATCATTTCTATCGGCAAAAACTTTGAAATGAAAGTACTGGCTGAAGGAGTAGAGACGCTGCAACAACTGAATGAGTTAAAAGCTTGCGGTTGTGATTTGATTCAGGGCTACTTCTACTCTAAACCTTTATCGCTTGAAGACTTGATCGCTTTTACGAGGCAGAACCAAAGCAAAGAAACCGTAGTTGAATAATTACGATCGCTTTGCTTAGAAGGTTTTATTTATTCATTTCTTGGTACATCACCTCCACCAACTCGCCTTTCGGGTCGCCTGATAATTCCCAGGTAAAAATGCCACCTAAGTTCGCCTGTTTAGCCCAATTTGCTTTGGCTTTGATCGAGCGTTGATCTTCGTAAGAGATAAAGACTTTCTTTACAGGATGCCACAAGTAAGGCGCTTGAGATTGCTCATCATACTTGTACTCGTAGCCCTGCTCCGCTCCATAGTTCTTCACCAAATCCCAGAACATGAAATAGCCGTTCTCACCCGTACCAAACTGCGCTCCTTGCTCGGATACAAGATCTTGCGTTGGTAAGCCACCCGAGAAGTCTTTGGTGCCTTGCCAGCCACGCCCGTAAAACGCAGCGCCAATCACCAGCTTCTCACTTGGAATACCGAGCTCAATCATCTGATTAATAAACACGTCTGCGCCCATGCCCCACCAGCTTCGCTCAGTCGCATGCAAGTTGGTAGTATGCCCGGTTTGCTGCCCCCAACCACCAAGGAAGTCATACGTCATTGCAAACATGTTAGTTAGGTACGGCTCCGCGGCTTTCCAATCGATACCTGCTGCTTTTGGACCAACGCCAACAGCAGTAGAGAGCTCGTATTCACGTTTGGTTTGATTTGTGAGTTCATCTAATTCTGCACGCATGGTTTTCACCAAATAGGTAAAGGCCTCACGCTCAGATACTTTTTGCTCATCAGAAAGCTTGGTGTCAGGGTTCCAAGGCGACGTTGTTAAACCGCCACCACCAGGGTATTCCCAATCCAGATCAATACCATCAAAGAAATCATATTGAGCAATCAACTCAACGGCAGTTTTTGAGAATTGATCCATCGCTTGTTTGTTTTTTGCCATAGCATGGAACGGTTCGGACATTGTCCAACCACCAAAAGAAGGGAGAATTTTAAGATCAGGATGTTGTTTCTTCATTTCAGCAAGTTGAGCGAAGTGGCCTTTGTATGGCACGTTAACGGAGACATCGCCAAAGTCCTTTTCTAATGCTGCTTCGGTATCGACAATGATCGCCGTATACGGATCTTTTCCTTCACATTGTTCGGCAACCAGTTTTTGTACCGTTTCAGAAGCACCGGTATGAGGGCCGCACATACTAAGAAACGCGTAAATCACGTGCGTCAGTTTATCGGCGGGAATATCGTTCACCGTGTATGGGTTTTCTGCATTTGCGTACTGCCAATCCGCAAAGTAACCTGCTACGACTTTTTGCTCGGCGTGCGCCGCACCAGTCAGCCCCATAATCAGTGCAGCAAGAAGTGTCTTGTTCATTGTGTTCTCCAGAGTAGATGTGCAAATTTAAAGCTACTCCTAGAGAATATTTTTAACTTGAAAACGAAATCAGGCTGCGAGTCATTTATAACTCCTCGCAGCCTGATTACATAAGTTGCATATTATTTGTGCTAACTCTCAGATGCCGCGTTGCCGTGCATTTGCTCATCTAAGTTGAGTACCGTTAATGCGTTGCTGACGCTCGTGGCGATCACGTCTATCGCTCCGGTTCTTAATGCTCCAAGTAAGGCGAGCGGCTTGCTGTTCTCCGCTGCAATCGCGATGACTTCCGATATTGGGCGAAACTCTTCAATACCAAGGCCAATCACTCGGTCACTCATTACGGTGTTGGCAACATTACCGTGAATATCAAAGAAATCATAACCTGCAAAGTCCCCGACCACGCCTTGTTGAAGTCTCGATTGAACGACCTCATCAGGCGTAAACCAACCTAAGTCCACCATGTAACTGTTTTCGCTCATGTCACCAATACCGACCAAAGCGACATCGGCTTTACGTGCCAAATCGAGTGTTTGTTTCACGGTTGCATTTTGCATGAAAGCCAACTTCTGTTCTCTATTTTCTGCGTAAGCAGGCGCATAGAGAGTTTCGGACGTTCCACCGTACTTTTTCGCTAACTGACGACAAATGTGATCGGCGTTATACATACCACCACGTGGGTGAATACCGCCGATACCACATACAAACTTACAGTCACGCGGCGTAATAACACCAATATGATGAGCGACAGAAGATACGTTGCGCCCTTGTCCAACGGTCACCACCATGCCGTTTTTAAGCGTGCTGGTGAGATAATTGGACACCAATCCCGACACCTGTAGTCGCTGTGCCTCTTCATTTGGCTGATCAAGAGCGACAAGCGCACGCTTAACGCCGAATCGCTCGATCAAACGTTGCTCAATCTTGGCGCTAAACACCGGGTGGTATTTAACGGTGATTTCAACGATGCCTTCATCACGCGCCTGCTTGAGCATTCGCCCGACCTTTGCGCGTGATATGGCAAATTTTCTCGATATCTCTTCCTGAGTCGCACCGTCTTGATAATACGCGACGGAAATCTCTGTCAACAAATCCGTGTTTTCAATGGAAATATCTTGATTAGAACTGCTCATGGTTTCTCTCGCCCTTTAAGAGGATCGATATTGTATGCAATAAGTGAGCATATGCTCATTGACTTAGCATATGTTCTTTATCAATTTAAACGCTACATTTGCTCATCGCAATAACATTTTCTCACTACAATTTTTTACCCTAGCGTACAACGCTCAAGCTTTGAACAATAAGGGCAAACGTTTATTTGGGTTAACCACTAAACACACAGTAAAAAAACGTTGATGAAGTTCACTATAAGTCGATTTCAGCGATTGACTTTCAGCATAGATAGGATAAATATGGACACATCATTTACTCAGCTATCGATCAAATGTTCATTGCATTTGTTCGGTAACGAAATTTTCCGTAGTTGGCTGAGCAGATGTCTCATTAAATGCGATGAGACGATTAGCTAACTCGCTTGCAAATGCACAAGCTGTGATAACAAAAATCACGCTTAAGCCCATTTAAATAGGATGATCGATTATGAGCAACAAGTTAGAGCAACTTCGTAAACTAACGACTGTAGTAGCAGACACTGGCGAAATTGATGCAATCAAAAAGTATCAACCAGAAGACGCAACAACTAACCCTTCTCTTATCCTGAAAGCCGCTCAAATCGCAGAGTACGCACCTCTAATCGATGCTTCAATCGAATATGCTAAAGCACAGAGCAACGACAAAGCTCAACAAGTTCAAGACACTTGTGACATGCTTGCAGTAAACATCGGTAAAGAAATCCTAAAAACTATTCCAGGTCGTATCTCTACAGAAGTTGACGCACGCCTATCTTACGATATGGAAGGAAGCGTAGCGAAAGCACGTCAACTAGTAAAAATGTACAACGATGCAGGCATCACTAACGACCGCATCCTTATCAAACTAGCGTCTACTTGGGAAGGTATCCGCGCAGCAGAAATCCTAGAGAAAGAAGGCATCAACTGTAACCTAACGCTTCTATTCTCATTCGCTCAAGCGCGTGCTTGTGCAGAAGCTGGCGTATTCCTAATCTCTCCATTCGTTGGCCGTATTATGGACTGGTACAAAGCGAAAGAAGGCCGTGACTTCGAAGCTTCAGAAGATCCAGGCGTACTGTCTGTAACTAAGATCTACAACTACTACAAAGAGTACGGCTACAAAACTGTCGTAATGGGCGCAAGCTTCCGTAACATCGGTGAGATCCTAGAACTGGCTGGCTGTGACCGTCTAACTATCGCTCCTGCTCTACTTGCTGAGCTAGAAGCTGCAGAAGGTGAAGTGGTTGAGAAGCTAGTTGATTCTAAAGGCGCAGCTGAGCGTCCTGCACCAATGACTCATTCTGAGTTCCTATGGGAACACAACCAAGACCCAATGGCGGTTGAGAAACTGGCTGAAGGCATCCGCAACTTCGCCGTTGACCAAGGTAAACTAGAAGCGATGATCGAAGCTAAGCTTTAATTGCTTACCAAAAGCGAGTAGCCCGTCTACTCGCTTTTACCATCAGCGCTTATTCAAGATTTTCTATTTGAACTTGTTTCGACGAGTTCCCTCTATTTAAACCCTTATCGAGAAGTAATCACTATGGATCGTAAATATCTAGCAAATGCAATCCGTGCGCTAAGCATGGATGGTGTTCAACAAGCTAACTCTGGTCACCCAGGTGCACCTATGGGCATGGCTGATATCGCTGAAGTTCTTTGGCGTTCTCACCTAAACCACAACCCATCAAACCCTGAGTGGGCAGACCGCGACCGTTTCGTACTGTCTAACGGCCACGGCTCAATGCTAATTTACTCTCTACTGCACTTGAGCGGTTACGAGCTATCTATCGATGATCTGAAAAACTTCCGTCAGCTTCACTCTAAGACTCCTGGTCACCCAGAGTACGGCTACGCGCCTGGTATCGAGACCACAACGGGTCCTCTAGGTCAAGGCATCACTAACGCGGTTGGTATGGCTCTAGCTGAGAAAGCGCTAGCAGCACAGTTCAACAAAGAAGGCCACGACATCGTTGACCACTTCACTTACGTGTTCATGGGCGACGGCTGTCTAATGGAAGGTATCTCGCACGAGGCATGTTCTCTAGCTGGTACACTAGGTCTAGGCAAACTGATCGCATTCTGGGATGACAACGGCATTTCTATCGACGGTCACGTTGAAGGTTGGTTCTCTGACGACACGCCTAAGCGTTTTGAAGCGTACGGCTGGCACGTAATCCCGGCAGTAAACGGTCACGATTCTGAAGCGATCAACGCAGCAATCGAAGCGGCGAAAGCGGATCCTCGCCCTACACTTATCTGTACTAAGACAATCATCGGTTTTGGTTCACCAAACAAGTCTGGTTCACACGATTGTCACGGTGCACCACTAGGTGCAGAAGAAATCGCAGCAACACGCAAAGAACTAGGTTGGGAGCACGGTCCTTTTGAAATTCCGCAAGAAGTCTACGCAGAATGGTCAGCGAAAGAAACAGGCGCAGCTAAGGAAGCAGCGTGGAACGAGAAATTTGCAGCTTATGAAGCAGCGTACCCTGAGCTGGCAGCTGAATTTAAACGCCGCGTAAACGGTGAGCTTCCTGCACAGTGGGAAGAGAAAGCAAGCCAAATCATTGCCGATCTTCAAGCAAACCCAGCAAATATTGCATCACGTAAAGCATCTCAAAACGCTCTAGAGGCATTTGGTGCTCTACTACCTGAGTTCATGGGCGGCTCTGCTGACCTAGCGCCTTCTAACCTAACCATGTGGTCTGGTTCTAAGTCTCTAGAAGCAAGTGACTTCTCTGGTAACTACATCCACTACGGTGTACGTGAATTCGGTATGACGGCGATCATGAACGGTATTGCGCTACACGGTGGTTTCGTTCCTTACGGCGCGACATTCCTAATGTTCATGGAGTACGCACGTAACGCAATGCGTATGGCGGCTCTGATGAAGATTCAGAACATCCAAGTGTACACGCACGATTCTATCGGTCTTGGCGAAGATGGCCCAACTCACCAACCGGTTGAACAAATGGCATCGCTACGTCTAACGCCAAACATGAGCACATGGCGTCCATGTGATCAAGTTGAATCAGCAGTGGCTTGGAAACTAGCGATTGAACGTAAAGATGCACCAACTGCGCTTATCTTCTCTCGTCAGAACCTAGCGCAACAAGAGCGTGATACGGAGCAATTAGTAAACATCGCGAAAGGTGGTTACATCCTGAAAGATTGCGAAGGCAAGCCAGAGCTAATCCTTATCGCAACAGGTTCTGAAGTTGAACTAGCAGTAGAAGCAGCAGCACAGCTAACTGCTGAAGGTAAGAAAGTACGCGTTGTTTCAATGCCATCAACAGATGCATTTGACAAGCAAGACGCCGCTTACCGTGAAACCGTTCTACCATCAGACGTAACAGCTCGTATCGCTATCGAAGCAGGTATCGCTGACTTCTGGTACAAGTACGTAGGCTTCGACGGTCGCATCATCGGTATGACTTCATTCGGTGAATCTGCACCTGCTGGTGAACTGTTCAAAATGTTCGGTTTCACTACCGAAAACGTAGTAAATACAGCAAAAGAACTACTAGCGTAATTGCAGTAAAAAGATAATCAGTTTTCTCTATTGCGAATGTGAAAACTGAAAAGCCCCGCCAGCAATGGCGGGGCTTTCTTTTATCTGGCCCCTATTTGTATAAACACAGCCAGAAAGTGAACACAACGACTTTCGTTACGGCTATTTGTCTTCAAATCGAAGCGCGAGCTGATAGAAATCTTGTACTTGCTCTTTCAACTGACGGCTGTTTTGCTCTACGGAGTGCGTTGCTGCCAAGTTTTGCTCTGCCGTAGAAGCAATAGAGTGAATATGCTGATTTACATCGCTGGATAGCTTCAGCTGGTTATTCGCCGCTTCCGCCACATCGACCATCAACCCACTCATGCTTTGCATCATCTGTTCAACCTCAGACAAACGAAGCGCGCTTTGTTCGGCAACCTGAGAACATGTATCCGTTTGCTCTTTGTTTGCCAGAATGTCTTTTTGCCAACTTTGTATCGTCGCCAACATAGCAGAGATAGACGCTTGGATTTGTTCAGTTGCATTGGATGTGCGACCAGAGAGCGCGCGCACCTCATCGGCAACAACAGCAAAACCACGACCTTGCTCACCCGCCCTCGCCGCTTCAATTGCCGCGTTAAGTGCCAGTAAATTGGTTTGTTCTGCGATCCCACCAATCTCTTCCATCAAATGATTCACTTTCTGCGCCTGATCACTCAGCTGATACGTAGTTTCCGTCGCTTTTTCAGCTTGAAGGCTCAACTGCGTTAGATTGGTGTGCGTTTGATCGATGGTTTCCTTCGCCATCAAGCATGACTTCAAGGTGTCATCAATTAGCATATGGGCATCATTGGTGCTAGAAGAGACTGAATTCGCCGAAGACTCCACCTCTTGAGTCGCATCACGTACGCGATGAATATCGGTGTTTTGCTGATTTAATGCAGCCGAAACTTCTGCTGTGGTTTGGCTCAACTCTTCAGCACAATGCTGCAACGGCAGTGCGGAGTCTGTCATTCTTCCCAACACGGTTCGAATTCTAGCGGACAGCATTTTGATATGGAAATCAGCAATCGAAAACGCCGTGTTGCCGGAATAGATCAAGCGACTCACGCTGTCGTATTGCTTTTGTAACTTTTTCAGTTGTTGAGGCGTATCAATTAACTCTTGGCGGAATAACAACGCTAGAACACTCGCAGGTAGTGCACTTGCAAGCCAAGCCAATGGACCTTCAATAGACAATGCATATGCGGCAGCAGGTGCGGTCAATGCGCCAAGTAGAATCGCATAGCGAATGGTTTCATTGAGTTTCAACGACCAAGTACGACCTGACTTCTCGGCGGCGCGCATACTCTTGTAGGCTTTCGTGGCTATATCAACCCACTCTCGCTTTGGCTTCACGCGCACAGATTGATAACCAACAACGTGGTTATTTTCATAAATAGGGGTGACATAGGCATCAACCCAATAGTAACCGCCCGACTTAGTGGCGTTCTTAACCATGCCGCGCCAGGCTTTGCCTTGCTTAAGACGTGCCCACATATCGCCGAAAGCGGCTTTAGGCATGTCATTGTGGCGAACGATATTGTGGTTCTGGCCGACGAGTTCTTCGTGAGTGTACTCAGCAACACGGCAAAAGGCTTCGTTACAATACGTAATAACACCTTGTAGGTTCGTTGTTGAGACGAGTTCCTCAGACTCCCTCACGAGAGTTTCTTGAGCTTTATGAGAAATATTGACTGACATAGACGAAACTTCTGTAGTTTTTATTGATTTTCGGCAAGATATATACAGGATTTTTATTTTTATTACAAAAAGTTAGACAAAAAGTCTTATCAATTCGACATTTTTAGTGTGGGAATTCACATTATCAATAAAAATATAAAGAAGAAGTTGTGGAGTTGAGCTAATAAACAAAACCCGACACGTTATGCCGGGCTATGTATAGAAGATCTAATCAAGCAGTTTGGGATTCCGTTTCTTTGTTCGTTTTCAAAGCAAACATCACGATGACGAGTAACACAAAAGGAAGAACGTACAAATTAAGGTTTTGCCAACCTACGGTGGATTCAAGCCAGCCAGATAGTAATGCAGTGATAGTGACACAACTGAACACGAAGAATTCATTAAACGCTTGAGCCTTGCTCCTGTTTTTCGCTTCATAGCTTTGACTAAATAACCCAGTTGCCGCGATAAACATAAAGTTCCAACCAACGCCTAACAGAACTAAAGCAAGACTAAAGTGCCAAATGGACACTCCGTGTATGTTAATTCCAATACAAGCAACAAATAGAAATCCACCGGCTAAAATCATATTCTTCGCGCCAAACCGCTCTATCAAGCGTCCCGTGACAAACGCCGGTGCAAACATGCCCAGCACATGCCATTCGATCACTCCTGCCGCTTTGTCAAAATCAAAGCCACAACCAATCATCGCCAGAGGCGTTGCTGTCATTAAAATGTTCATTACCGCATACGCAACCATTGCGGCGATAACCGCTAGCATGAAATTAGGTCGACGGATAATATGCCCCACTTTATCCGCTTTAGTATGTAGAACTTGCGTGTGTGCTGGTGGAAAACGAATCGTTTGCAGCACGATCAACGCAGTTATATAAAGTCCAATAAGCACGGCAAAAGCACTAATGTACAAACCATCATCTGACCATTGCTGTGAATACACCGCCAAATTAGGGCCAAGTATCGCCGCTAGTACCCCTCCCGCCATAGATATCGAAATCGCCCTGTGTCTTGCCGAGTCTTCACACACTTCAATAGCAGCAAATCTGTATAGCGTACCGAAGCCAATACCAACACCAAGCAAAAAGGTAGAAACACAGAACAGATAGAAGTTCTGTTGACTTAACGCATACGTCGCTAGGCTGGCACCCAAAATGCCAATAACATTACCGAGACTAAACCCAAGTCGACGTCCCAACTTGCCCATAATTAGTGATGCTGGGATCGTCGCAGCCATCAGTCCTAAAAATTGCAGCGCAACGGGCAACGTAATAAAACTTGATGACGGCGCAAGTGTTTTGCCAATAAGGGCAATAACAGATATGAGTAAAATATTCCCTGTCATTAATAGGGCTTGGCAAAGGGATAATAGCCATACATTACGATTCAATTCCAAATTCCTTTTGGTTACAGCGCATACAGATAACATATAGGAAAGCAGAAACAATAGAAAGAGATGCGAGTAATTCTCAATAAAAAGAGCCAGAGGCACAATGCCTCTGGCTCTTTAAAAAAAGTTCTTTCTGTTGAGCTTATTTGTTACGGCGCGCTTTTACTGCATCTGAAAGCTGACGAAGTACGGTTTCCGTATCTTCCCAACCGATACATGCATCGGTAATCGACTGACCATAAGTGGCCGCTTTGCCATCTACTAGGTCTTGTCGACCTTCAACTAAATGAGACTCAATCATCACACCAAAAATTGCTTCTTCGCCACCAGCGATTTGCTCTGATACGTCATCAGACACCAACATTTGACGTTTGAACTGCTTCGAGCTGTTAGCGTGGCTAAAATCAATCATCACTTTTTTCGGTAGCCCTGCACCATCTAACTCATCTTTAATTTGAGCAACATGCGCTGCACTGTAGTTTGGCTCTTTCCCACCACGGAGAATGATATGGCAATCAGGATTGCCAGCGGTTTCTACGATCGCAGAATGACCGTATTTTGTTACTGATAGGAAGTGGTGAGAAGCACTTGCAGAACGAATCGCGTCGCTCGCGATCTTAATGTTCCCGTCTGTACCATTTTTAAACCCAACAGGGCAAGAAAGGCCAGAAGCAAGCTCACGGTGAACCTGAGATTCTGTCGTACGAGCACCGATAGCCCCCCAACTGATCAGATCCGCCACGTACTGAGGCGTGATCATATCTAGGAACTCACTCGCGGTCGGCAAGCCCATATCGGTAAGATCAAGAAGAAGCTTACGTCCAATACGCAGACCATCATTCAGCTTGTAGGTATCATTTAGGTAAGGGTCGTTGATCAGACCTTTCCATCCTACCGTTGTACGCGGTTTCTCAAAATAAACTCGCATCACAACTTCTAACTGTTCCCCAAGTTCATCACGTAATACTTTTAGCTTTTTACCATATTCAACCGCAGCAGCAGGATCGTGAATGGAACACGGGCCAACAATTACAAGTAATCGGTCATCTTTTCCTTCAAGAATATTGTGAATGGCATTACGGCAATCAAAAGTGGTCGAAGAAGCGGTTTCAGTCGCTGGGAACTTCTCTAATACTGCTACAGGTGGCAATAACTCTTTTACTCTATTTATTCTTACATCATCAGTTTGAAACATTACTTCTACTTCCTGGTTTTTATTTCCGACCCAATTTTTTGCCAACTGAACTCATTGCAACATTGTTCACAAAGCGAGCAGCATCAAGGGCTCTGGTCATTTTCTGTCTAGCGTTTAAGTAACTTATCGGCTTAGGCGTAGACTTGCAATCAGTTTTTGCAAATAAATGCAAATAAAAACCACCTGTTAACCACCACGCACGATGTAAAATAAAGTTTACAAAAAAAAGTTCAAAATAATCATCAATTTTCTTATGACCCCAAAAATCTTTACTACAATGTAAGAAATATCAGAAGTTTGTGAGGTGTTATTGGTTAGTAAATGTTGATCAAGTTCAAAGATATTGTTGCTTGATATGAAATGATTAGAATATTAAACTAATTTCTTATAAACGCTGGTTTTTTCTAATTTTTTGATAAAACGAAGTAGAAGTTAATATGCAATCAATACAAGGAAACATTATGAACAAAGTAGCAATTGCAGTAGCAGCAGTGGTAGCTGGTAGTAGCGCGCTTTTAAACTCTGCTCAAGCTGAAATGTATATCGGGGGCAAAGTAGGCATGACTACACTTGACGATGCTTGCTATCTAAATAGCCCTTGTGATGATGAAGCTTTTGGTGCTGGACTACATATCGGTTATGACTTCACCGATATCATCGGGCTAGAGTATGGTGTCGACTTCTTAGGCGATTACAAAGCTAACTTTAAGTCAGGGGCTAATACAGTTAATACGATCGACGGCAATTTAACGGCTTTAACTCTCGCACCTAAATTTAACTGGCACTTGAACGAATCTTGGAACTTATTCGCTAAGATCGGTGGTGCTTACATGATGTCTGATGACGAAAAAGATTTCGTTCCAACTGGCTCGCTAGGTGCTGAATACACTATCGACAGAAACTGGAGCGTACGCGCAGAATATCAACGCTATCAAGACCTGTCTGATGACGTATGGGACGACATGGACGCTAACTTCTTCGGTATCGGCTTTAACTACAAATTTGCGGCTGCGCCAGTGGTTGCGGCAGTTGTAACAGAAGAAGTGGTTGAGCCAGATCCAGAACCAGTGATGATGAGCAAAGTGCACAAAGAAGAGTACGGTACAGGTACGTTTGAATTCGACAGTGCTAAGCTAACAGAGTCTGTTTCGGAGCGTCTAGACAACTTCGTATCATTCTTGAACGAATACCCTCAAGCTCAAGTAGAGATCACTGGCTACACGGATAGCTCTGGTCCTGCGACTTACAACCAAAAACTGTCTGAGCGTCGTGCTCAATCTGTTGCGGATTACCTAACTGCTGCAGGCATTGACTCAGATCGTTTAACTGTGAAAGGCATGGGTGAAGAAAACCCAGTTGCTGACAACAGCACTCGTGAAGGTCGTGAGAAAAACCGTCGCGTAGAGGTTGTGGTTCCTTCGTTTGAATACCAAGAGCTAGTTCAACCTGAATAAACATCTATGATACTTTATCTATGATGTTGTAAAAGTTAATGGGGTGCGTTTGCACCCCATTTTGATCTCGCTTTATCGCTCTTTTTACTATGGTTTTGGAAAAAAGATTAACTCGTTATCGTGCACCATAACACAATCCATACCCGCTGCATGCGCCGCTCGTTTACCTAGCTCGGTATCCTCGAATACAAGACATTGTGACGCTTCCAACCCAAGATGCTCGGCCGCCACCAAAAAGGTATCCGGAAAAGGCTTATGGTTCTCTACATCACTTGCTGTTACCACAACATCCAACTTGTCCAATAAACCGGAGTGGCTCAATAAGCGCATGGCACTTTCTCGTTGACTGCCAGTCCCGACCGCTATTTTCTTGTGGCCTAAATATTCTTCTAACACGATATTAGTGCACGGAATAACGTCCCCGTGCAGCTCCATAGCAGCGAACGTTTCCATTTTAAATGTAGCGACGGTTTTAGGATCTAATGAAAGCTCATGCACACGGTTTAGCTCCTCAACAATTTTAAAGCTCGGCATGCCCCCTAAACTGTGAAACCACTCCTGACAAAACGGAAAATCAAAGCGATCTGCGGTTGCTTGCCAAGCAGCCAAATGGGCTGGCATGGTATCTATTAAAGTACCATCCATATCAAATATGAATCCCTCATAGGGCCTAAAATCAATCGTGCTCATGTCTTTTCTTCTATTTGTACATCTGTGATGTTAATTTATCAGCTCTTTCAATCGTCCTTACCGGCATTTACTTATCATGCTCAAAATTTCGAACTTCGTCACAATTCAAGAGTGGGAAATTCAATTATCCCCAATTAGAGCTCAAGGAAATGGTGGCCAGAACGTTAACAAGGTAGCGTCCGCTATACATTTACGCTTTGATATCCGACATTCCAGCTTACCTGACTTCTACAAAGAACGATTACTTGCTCTTTCTGACAGTCGTATAACTAAAGATGGCGTGATCATCATCAAAGCGCAACAATTTCGCACGCAAGAACAAAATAAGGAAGACGCCCTGAATCGGCTTCAAGCTTTAATTAAAGCTGCCGCCTTACAGGAGAAGAAGCGTATTAAAACGAAACCAACCCGCGCTTCTCAACGCCGAAGACTTGATACCAAGAACAAGCATGGAGCGAAAAAGCAGCAACGTAAGAAAGTGCTGTATTAATGCATGTCGTTTTCTCGACATGTTAGTTGAACAACGTTTGCTAGCCCTTGGGAAATCTCATTGGATTTCTCTTTTTAGTTACTTATTCAGGAAACAACAATATGACTATTAGGCAAAAACTCTACTTCCTCGGAGTTATCGCCATTTTAGGCATCGTGGCCCTTTTGGGTACGTCATCCCATTTCGCCAATAAGAGCAATGAACTTAACCACGCCATCAAACTCGTTGGCGATCTAGAAATACGTTTACTCAACTTACGCAGAAACGAGAAAGATTTCTTACTGCGTAGTAATGACAAATACTTAAACAAATTTGATGCGAATGTTGATAAGTTTCTAAATACCGAAAAAGAGCTTGCTAGCATACTCACGAGCAATGAATTACCTTCTAGTCAGCGATTCAAGCAAGACCTCCTTGCATACCAAAAGGGCTTTCAGAATCTGGTCAGTGCTTACCAACGCTACGGACTTGATGCAAAGAGTGGCCTTCTTGCTGGTTACGAGCAAGCACTGTTAGAAGCCAAGCAACGCTCCGACCACCAGCAATTGCTGGCGTTGGTTCGTTTTGACTCTGCGGTCAAATCAGGTCAATTCAATAGTGATTTGCTTGTTGGGCTATATGCTCCGGAGCTCATCAAAACAGGTAAGCTAGTAGCGGCACAAAAACAAGTTGTAGGAGTCGCTTACGACCAAGGCCTACTTGGTGAAACTCGCGCATTATCTCATGCAGTAGAAGAGCAATTTGAAACCTTTTCGACAGCCCTTAGCTCTGCTGCTGCAAAGCGTAATGAGCAAATGTCGACTATCAACCAGGTCATTACTGCTCTGATCTTAGGTGTTATTTTCGCATTGATTTGGCAGATCTCTCGCTCAATCAATACACGAGTAAACAGCTTGCTTGGCACCATTCGAAGCATTAGCGAAACAAACAACATGGGACTGCGCTCTGACTTGAAAGGCAAAGATGAGCTATTTGATATCAGCCACCACCTCAATGATCTGTTGGATAAGCTTGAGCAGTTAATTAGTGGCACCCAAGAAAAATCGGCGCAGTTAACGGCCAGTACCGATAATATGCATCGTGAGCTAGAAGGGGTTATGGAGCAGTTCCATACTCAAACTGACCACACTGCATCGATGGCTACTGCGGTTCAGCAAATGGTGGCAACGATAGGTGAAATATCGGAAAGCACGTCGGTTGCGGTAGAGGGTGTACATCAAGCCGCGAATAATGCCGAACAAGGCCGAAGTGTTGTTGAAACCACCGTAACCAACATTGGTCAATTGACCAGTATTTTATCGAACAGTCAGCAGTCGATTGGCTCGTTGAACCAACATGTAGATAAAATTGGTGGTGCGGTGAACATCATCCAAGAAATTGCGGAACAAACTAACTTACTGGCTCTCAATGCAGCAATTGAAGCCGCGCGAGCGGGCGAACAAGGTCGTGGCTTCACCGTTGTTGCCGATGAAGTACGTGCCCTAGCTAGCCGAACTCATCAATCTACCGAGGAAATCACGCGAGTTGTTGTTGATATTCAAGCTCAAATGTCGACGGTCGTGGCGGATATTGATCAATGTAACGATCAAGGACAACAAACGCTTAATGCCTCTGAAAAACTGGATTCTAGCCTGCAGCAGATCATCACTGACATGCATGCAATTCAAGGCAATTCGGAGCGCATTGCTTCTGCGATTGAAGAGCAAGGTATCGTGATGAACCAAGTTAGTGGCTCAATCACCGAGCTTAACGCGATATCTGAAAACAACATGCAATCCGCTCAGGAATGCTTGCACGAAGTGAACTCTGTTTCTGCTCAAGCTCATGATATGGACGAAGCAGTTGCACAATTTAAAACCGCGCTAAAATAACCTTCCCTACAAATAAAAAGCCCGAGGCAATCATTGCTTCGGGCTTTTTTTCGACTTTAACTTCGTGCTCTACTGTGCACAGCGGGTGTGATTACTCATCATCAAGAGGAACCAGCTTGGTGTTGCCGCCATGAACTTTCTCACGCTGTCTTTGCACCAGAGCGTAGAAGCCTGGGATCAAGAATGTACCTGCTAGAAGCACACACAATAGACCACCAATCAGCGACACGCCGAGCGAGTTTTGGCTCACGTGCCCAGCACCTGCGGCGAAGATCAGCGGGAAGATACCCAGGATAAACGACCAAGATGTCATATTCACAGCGCGGAAACGTAACGTGCCTCCTTTAACCGCAGCACTATCGATATCAGCATCTTTTTCTTCACGTTCTTGCTTGGCGAACTCCACAATCAAAATTGCGTTTTTCGCCGCCAAGGCTATGAGCAAGACAAGACCAATTTGCGCATACAAGTTAAGCGGTGTCCCAGTCAGATTCAACGCCAAGAAGGAGCCTAACGTTGCTACTGGCACCACCAAAATGATGGCTAATGGAATACTCCAGCTCTCATATTGTGCCACCATGAACAAGTAAATGAAGATCAAAGCCAGCGCAAACGCATAAATGGCTTGGTTACCCGCAAGTACTTCCTGATAAGCCATACCTGTCCATTCATACGTGTATCCCTGCGGGAGAACTTCAGCAGCAACGCGTTCCATTGCAGCAATCGCATCACCACTAGAGTAACCCGGTGCTGGTTGGCCTTGAATGATAGCACTGCGGTACATGTTGTAACGCCATGCCACATCAGGCTCAAACACTTGCTCGTAGCTCACTAGCGTACTTAGCGGAACCATATCACCGTTCGAAGAACGAACATGGAAACGCTCTAGATCTTCCATGCTGCTACGGTGCTGGCTATCAGCTTGCATGGTTACGCGGAAGTTCTTACCAAACATGGTGAAGTCATTCACATAAAGCGAACCTAAGTTGCCTTGCAAGGTTTGGAAAATAGACGATAGCGAAATACCCAACTGCTGCGCTTTCTCACGGTCGATATCAACGTAGTAGTGCGGAACATTCGCGCGGAACGTGCTAAACGTGTAGGCAATTTCAGGGGCTTGGTTGGCCGCTTGGATCATTTCTCCCATGACCATCGACAAATCGGTACGGCTTCGCCCTAGCGTATCTTCAAGCACAAACTCAAAACCAGACGCTGCCCCCATACCAGGAACCGCTGGTGGCCCCATCGCAAACACAACCGCTTGAGGCAACTCTGTTGCAGCACGACCGTTAATACGCGCCGCGATGGCATTGGCAGAGTGCTCCCCTTGCAACGAGTTACGAGTATCCCAGTCATGCAGTTTGATAAACACAGATGCACCGTTTGATGCTGCTGCGCCTGTCATAAACGAGTAACCGTTCGCAACCGTCACGCCATCCACACCAGGCTCTTCACCAATCATGTTCATTAAATCATTGGTGACTTCTTCAGTACGAGATAAAGAAGCTGAATCTGGTAGCTGAACGTTAACCAGCAAAATGCCTTTATCTTCTTGAGGAACAAACGCTGTTGAGGTGGTTTTCGCAAAGAAAGTGACCGCCGCGATAGCGACTATAAAGAACGTCACGAGCAGCAAAGATTTCTTCACCAAGAAACCAGCGACCTGACCATAACGCGTTGTGATACGCTCTAAGCCTCGGTTGAAAGCCTGGAACCAGTTAGCGGTGTTGCCCCCACCCTGCTTCAATACCAAAGAACAAAGTGCTGGAGACAGCGTCAATGCATTGATGGATGAAATAACAACCGAAATACAGATGGTCAAAGCGAACTGGCGATACATGATACCGGTGATACCTGGCAGCATGGCGACGGGTATGAATACCGCAAGTAGAACCAAGGTCGACGTGATGATTGGGCCCGTTACTTCTTTCATCGCTAGCAATGTCGCTTTACGCGGTGAAATGGTTGGGTCTTTCGCCATGGTGGTATCGACGTTTTCGATAACCAGAATCGCATCGTCCACCACGATACCAATCGCGAGGATCAAGCCAAACAAAGTGACCGTATTGATGGTGAAGCCAGTCGCCTGCATGATGGCAAACGTACCAATCAGAGAAACGGGGATCGCAACAACAGGAATCAACGTTGCGCGCGCACTACCCAAAAACAAGTAAGTTACAGCAATCACCAATAGAATCGCTTCAATCAGTGTTTTGACTACCCCTTTGATCGATTCAGATACAAACACGGTTGTATCGTAGCTGGTCTCATACGCCATGCCCTCAGGGAAGTTTTTACTCAAGTCCTCAAGCAGCTCCATGACGGCCTGACCACTTTCTAACGCGTTCGCATCCGATTGAAGAGACAATGCAACAATTGACGCGTCCTGACCACGGAATTTACCGTTACCATCGTAGAACTTTTTACCTAGTTCGACACGAGCGACATCTTTCAGATAAACCGTGGAACCATTTGGATTAGCTCGAAGGACAACGTTCTCAAACTCGCTCACGCTTTCCAAGCGACCTTTGGTCACAAGGTTAAACTGAACTTCTTGAGGATTGTTGTATGGTGCTGCACCAACACGCCCTGCCGCAACTTGAACGTTTTGTTCAGCCAAAGCGGCGTATACGTCTGACGTGGTTAGCTTAAGGTTGGCCATTTTTTCAGGGTCTAACCAAACACGCATTGCGTATTCGCCACCACCAATCACGTTAACTTCACTGATACCTTTCGCACGAGCCAGCTGATCTTTTACATTCAAGTTAATGTAGTTAATCAAGAACTGATCATCGTATTTGCCATCAGGTGAATAGAAGTTAAGTACCATCAGCAAGTCAGGTGAACGCTTTTTCACCGTCACACCAACCATGCGCACTTCTTGAGGCAGTTTTGACTCGATCTGTGACACACGGTTTTGCACGTTTACTTGCGCCATGTCTGGATCGGTCCCGACATCGAACGTGACGTTTAGGCTGTATGAGCCATCGTTCGCGCTCTTTGAAGACATGTATATCATGTCCTCAACGCCATTGACCGACGTCTCTATGGGGTCCGCAATGGCCTGCTCGACAACTTCCGCACTCGCACCGGTGTAGTATGCCGAAACGCTGACTGATGGCGGACTTATCTGTGGGTACTCCGCCACTGGCAAAATCGCCAGTGAGATCGCGCCTGCTAGCGTTAATATGATCGAAATAACCAGCGCGAATTTAGGTCTCTGAATAAAGAAACGACTTAACATAGTGCCCCCTACTGCTTATCTTCAGCAGGTGTTTGAATGCGCACTTCTACACCATTACGCACACGCTGTAGGCCCTGTGTAATAACCGTATCTTCCTGTTCGAGGCCTTCTCGAATGATAATGCCTTGTTCAACCTGAGGTCCAAGCTCGACGTTACGACGCTCTGCCACACTTCCCTCAGCCATCACCATCACAAAGTCACCTTCTAAGTCAGTCTGTACGGCACGTCGTGGGATAGCAATAACGTCTTTCGTGTTCTTATCTCTCAAGTTCACTTTGATGTGCTGACCCGGAAGTAACTTCTGATCTGGGTTTGGCACTAGCGCACGCATTGCAATCGTACCAGTTTTGGTATCAATACGATTACCTAAGAAATCGAGCTTACCGAGATGCTCAAAAAACTGACCATTTTCCAGCTCAAGCTGAACTTCAACTCTGTTTGATTCTGCTGAGCCGTCGCCTTTGACTTGATCCATACCCATGGCTAAACGCTCGCGCTCACTCACACTAAATGAAGTATGCACTGGGTCTAAGCTCACCAATGTCGTCAGCACGCCAGATGAAGGGGAAACAAGATCACCAGTACTCACTTTGGTATCGCTAATGCGACCGCTGAACGGAGCTCGGATTTGAGTATAAGAAAGGTTAACTTCAGCAAGCTTAAGCTGAGCATTTGCTGCTTCTAGCTCTGCTTTCGCACCAAGAAGTGCCGCAGTTAAGGCGTCAAACTCAGATTGAGAGATACTACCACGAGGCAACAAGTTTTTACCTCGGGTGTGGTCTAGTTCCGCTTTTTTTAGCGCGGCTTTTGCTTGTGCAAGTGCCGCTTTAGCGCTCGCGACTTGTGCTTCAAAAGAAGATGGCTCGATAGAATAAAGAAGCTGTCCTTTTTCTACCATTTGCCCCTCTTCAAAGTGACGAGCTTTTAAATAGCCAGAAATCTGCGCGGTAATATTGGTATCTTCTACTGCTTCAATGCGACCGATATAAGACTTGCTCGGTTGGTAGTCGATAACCGTGACATCCTGAGTCACTACGAGAGGCGCCTGGCCTTCCCTTTGGGCATTATTAGCTTCCCCGCATCCAGCGAGGATTGCTGTAGCCGCCATTAGTGCGACAAGTGGTTTCTTTTGCATGTATTTACCGTCTTTATAGAACAGGATATTGTTGAATTCCCATCAACCTTACTCCTTGCTGCAACTGAAAACTTCACTCAAAAGCCCCCAAAATGTTTCTAAATGTAAACATGAGAAACAAAAAGAAAATAAAGTAATTTAGTTAACAGTGATATTTAATGAGCAATATACAAACAGCTCAATCATAACTATTTGATATACACTCTCAGGCATCGTGCATTTAGAGGCGCTAGGAAACATTATGTGAGATATCGTATAAAGACGGAAAGTGAGATTCGGTGCTCAAGATAAGAACGTTTTATGGTTAAAAAGACAAAAAATGACGCCTTCATACTCAAGACCCCGATTTTGACTATTTTTTTAATATAAATGGGTTATCATTCAATTAATTCAACGCCTTCGACAGAGAGGATGACTATGATTTCTAAATGGGCAAAACGCTTTTACCAGATGGCAGAACTAGTGGCGTCATGGAGTAAGGACCCATCAACACAAGTCGGTGCAGTTATCACTAAACAGAATCGCATTGTATCTGTTGGATTTAATGGCTACCCGCACGGTGTTTCTGACAGTGTCGATACCGATGAACGCGAGTTGAAATACCTTAAAACACTACACGCGGAAGAGAACGCAATTTTGTTCTCAAAACGTGATTTAGACGGATGTGATATTTGGGTGACTCATTTTCCATGTCCTAACTGCGCGGCAAAGATCATTCAAACAGGGATCTCACACGTGCACTGCCCTGAGCAATCTGAAGACTTTCTATCTCGCTGGGGAGATAAAATCCAAGTCAGCCAAGACATGTTCGATCAAGCGGGTGTGAAAGTCGACTGGCTACCACTAGAAGACATTGAAATTGAAGACAAAGACGTACGTTAATGTTTCGTTTTTGAATTTAAAAATAGCCCAGATGACTCTGGGCTATTTTCCCCCATTCAATCGACAAGAACCGCTCGACCTAGTCTGTTAACCGTGTTTTTTTCGCGGTGAGTTCAGCAATTTTGACGATGACAAGCACTGATTTCTCCATCATTTCAACCGAAATAAACTCATGAATCCCATGGAAGTTAAAACCACCAGTGAAGATATTCGGGCACGGCAACCCCATAAAAGATAAACGTGCGCCATCTGTACCACCACGAATAGGTTTTATAATCGGTTCAACATCACACGCTTCCATCGCTTGCTTCGCTAACTCAATGATATGCGGGTAAGGCTCAACCATTTCTCTCATATTGTAATAGCTGTCTGTTATTTTCAGTTCTACAGAACCATGACGTAAGCCCGCGTTCATGTCATCAACGAGTTTCTGCATAAAGGCTTTTCGCTCTTCAAGGCCCTGACGATCAAAGTCTCGGATAATGTAACCAAGTTCGCTTCGCGCCACGCCCATTTCTGCCGATTTTAAATGGAAGAACCCTTCGTAGCCTTCTGTTGTTTCGGGAGTTTGATCTTGAGGCATTTGAACCTGAAATTTCGCAGCCAAGTTCATCGCATTAACCATTTTACCTTTTGCAGTACCAGGGTGAACGCTGACACCATGAAAAATCACATCGGCGTTTGCCGCATTAAAATTTTCGTATTCCAGTTCACCTTGCGGGCCACCATCAATAGTGTATGCCCATTTCGCGCCAAACTTTTCAACATCAAATAAATCTGCGCCCCGGCCAATCTCTTCATCTGGTGTGAAGCCGATACGAATGTCGCCGTGTGGAATGTCTGGATTTTCTAGTAACAGCGCGACCGCAGAGAGAATCTCAGCAATACCAGCTTTGTTATCCGCGCCAAGTAATGTAGTGCCATCGGTAGTGATAAGGTTATGGCCATGTAGATGATGTAAATCTGGGTATTGCACCGGAGATAACACTTCATCCCCCAACCCTAGCGCAATATCGCCACCTTGATAATCTTCAATAAATTGCGGCTTTACGTTTTTTCCTGAGGCGTCAGGCGCGGTATCCATATGGGCAATAAAGCCGATAGGCGGCACCTCATAATCAACGTTAGCTGGCAGTCTAGCCATCAAGTAGCCATTTTTATCTAATGTCACATCACTTAAGCCAAGTTCGATCATCTCTTTCTTAAGCAACTCAGCAAACACAAGCTGACCAGGCGAGCTTGGGCAAAGCGTAACATGTGGATTTGATTGGGTATCGAACGTGACGTAGCGAAGAAATCTTTCAACTAAATGTTTCATATTTATTCTCATTGTTTTTATACGATGAGGCTTTATCAACCATCAGTAAGCTGACCTTACCTCATCAAACCTCAAGCTATGTTACGCTCTTAGCTCAATAAGAATTTGCTTTGAATCATTTTTTCATAAGAAAGGCTAATGCACATCCCCTCGTCAATTGAAGCATGAATCTAATCTAATAATTCCTCAGCTAGTACTCGCCACTCTTTTACCTTACCGCGAAAATGACGCCATTGTTTATCGGTCATAGATTGAGAAATATCTAATGTCAGTTGATCGACCAGCACAAAGTTAGAATCAATATTTTTAGAAAGCTGCTCACTGTAATAGCTCTCTGGCTCGAACAACAGGCGCATAAATATATCCTGATAAGTGACAGCATTGGACTTGTTGTCGAACAGATATTCGAGCTCTTGATATATCGTTGCTCGATAACCTCTCCATAAAGGACTGTTAAGAGTGACTTGTTGAGAAAACGTTTGAGCTAATTGGCGCTGACTTTCTGATAGACTTCCCAACCACTCTTCCATCCATTCTTCTGTGTTATCTAGAATAATTTCACGTATTTCATCTTCCGTTTTATCCGCATATTTTGCGTTTCGCTCTTGATAATGCTCTTGTACATTACTCAGAAATTCCCGTTCTTGATCTTTCGTTAACTGTAAACTCAAAGCAAAAAGGTCTGGTGCCGCTTTGCTTACCACTCTATCGTAATGCGCTCGCATTCTATCTCGATTTTCCTGCAAATAATTTAGGGTGATATCGTTCGCTTTTAATCCCTCAAGCTCTTTTAAATGATCGATATATAACGGTAATTCTTCTTTCTTATGCCATTCTGCTAACAATAATAAGCGTTCTTCGACCAAGACTTCTTGTTCACCTTGCAGAGAAACATAATCCTCTATGTAATCGATAACGAACCAATCGATATTGCTGTATAGAAACTTCTTCGTACATCCGGCAAGAAGAAATACGAAACAAAATAGAAGGCCATAGCGAAGCACCTTATTAGATACACCCTGTAATTTAGTCACTTATTCGTATTCCCTTTTCTATTGATTAAGTTCTATACTCAACTTGTATCACTTAATATTGCGGCAAACTTACACCAGTGTGACAAATATTGATTGCCACCTTAATAATATATAGAGTTTGAAATTAACTTTTTGATCACAGCTATCCGCAAAAAAGTGAGTTAGAGCGCAATTATCGGCTAAAAAATGCACCGAACGACGCTCCCTATAACGGCATATAATTTGCATGGATGTTTTTTGGATGGTTTATGGAGGCGAAGTATGGCAGCCGCTGAGCAACTTGATACCAGTGTAGAATATGAGATTCGATATTTTGAACAGGGGAAAATGCACTGCATGAGAGTCATTGCTGAAAGCAAAAAAGTGGCTTATCAGTACTATTTAGAGTGCGGTAAGCACAACAGTGACTTGTACTCTATTCGCCCAGACAAATAAAAAAACCGCCTTAAAGGCGGTTTTTTTTATTATTAAAATCACGCTAAACGATTGATTCCATTGGTGGTTTGGGATTGTTCTTCAACTGTATTATTTGATGTCGCCAAAGCGCTCAAGATAAAGAACGGTTGCCGCAGTACGAGAAGGAACTTGAAGCTTTTTAAGTAAACTCTTCATATGCACTTTAACCGTTGATTCAGAAATAAAAAGACGATCGGCAATCTGCTTGTTGCGGAAACCTCTTGCCACCTCTCTTAAGATCTGCGTTTCGCGATCCGTCAGCGTATCAAAAACGTCCTCTTGTCCTGAACGCTCACTCAAATACTTAGAAACTTCTTGGCTGTAAGCTTTGTCGCCTTGATGCGCTTGTTTTAGCAACTCAACCAGCTCATCAGGCTCAGTATCTTTCAATAAATAGCCATCTGCGCCACTTCGAACTATTGCTTCTATGTCAGCAGGACTATCCGATACGGTTAAGATAACAATTCGAGCTTCACAACCATCAGCACGTAGCGCTTGTAAGGTATCGAGGCCTGACATGCCTTTCATATTGAGATCAAGAAGTACAAGATCCAGTTCCAGCTCATGCGCTTTCGCTACCGCATCTGCGCCATTACTTGCTTCTGCAACGACTTCAAACTCAGGCTCAAAGCTTAAAAGTTGGTGAATACCTCGTCGCATGAGTGGATGGTCATCCACCAGCATTACTTTACACACTGTCACTGTTTACTTCCTTACTATGTTGGAATTCTAGTTTTACGGTACAGCCTTTGTTGATCGATGCTTCAATGTGAAGATCGGCATGCAGCCTAGCGGCTCGCTCTTGCATGATACTCATACCGTAATGATTTAATTTTTCGTCTTGATGTTCAAAGCCTATTCCATCATCGGTAACGGTTACTGTGACTTTTCCATCATTATCAAGACATTGAATGTGAATATTATCTGCTTGCGCATGCTTGATGGCATTAATTGCCGCTTCTCTAATCAACTGTAGTAAATGAACCTGCTGGTGTGCATCCAGTTCAGTTGAAGAAAGTCTATTTTTTAACGTAATGTCAGCGGCGGTTTGTTCGTTGAGCGTTTCGACCATATCTTGCAATGCTTGGCCAAAACTGCCCTCTTTAATCGTAAGACGAAACGTCGTCAGTAATTCGCGTAGTTGGGTATAAGCAGCAGATAAGCCCGTATCCAACTCGGCAATGACTTGATTCGCCTGAGCTATCGCTTTTTCATCAGGCAAATTCTTTACGCTTCTCTTTAATAAAGCGACCTGAATTTTTAAATAAGAGAGTGCTTGAGCTAATGAATCATGCAGTTCCCGAGCAATGGTGGCTCGCTCTTCCATCAGTAGGATTTGTTCTGCTTGGCGTTGGGCTCGATTGTAATACACGGCACGCGATAAAATCTGCACAAAGTTGTCAATCAGTGCCTCATTCGGACAAGGTAGCCCTGCCTTCCAATACAAATAGCCTAAGTGTTCACCGTCCAACGTTAGAGCCTTACTGTGGCAATCTTCATCACAGTCGTGGCAGCACTCTTCCCCTTCCATCAATATCCAACTCGGTTCTCCCAATTGCTCTATTTCAAGTTTGACCGCTTTAATGCCTTCAAGACTTGCAATATGTTGTAATATGGCTTGGAAGTTATCCTGATTAATACGCGAAGCCGTTAACTCTTTCGACGAGTCATACAATACTTCTAAAGACTGATTCGCATGCTGTAATTTACGCGTTTTTTCATCAACCGCTTGTTCTAGCCCTCGGTATAACTTACCAAGGTCCGTCGCCATCCGATTAAAGGTTCGAGTCAGGATCCCCATTTCATTATCGCTGGATACATCAAGCGATATATTAAATGAGCGATTCTTAATTTGCTCGCTAGCAAAAACTAAAGCACGCAAAGGCCGTACAACTTCGAGGCGCACAAAATGGACAACAAACATACTGACACAAAGGATACCGCCTAACCCTAACCCGCCAATCCAAGCTAAGTTAATCAGCTTTTGCTCCGAAAAGCTTTGCAGCTTAAATACAAACTCATCGATCTGCTTTACAAAACCAGCCACTAGGAGTTGGTACTCCGCCGGGTTGTCTCCTCTCAACACCGACTTGAGCTCATGCCATCTCATAATAAGACGGTAGTAATCATGAGTAATGTCTTCTGGCACTGACCAATGCTGGAGTGCTTTCATGGAAGGTGAGTATATCGAATGTTCAAATGCGTCAATATGTGAAGAATAGTCAACAGATTTAACCTGAATATCATTCGCCAGACGGTAGCTTTGCATTCGCATCGAGCCAGCAACATTGACGGCTTCTGCATCATTCAAGCTTGACGCTAACGTAAAAATTGCAAAACCAGTCGTAGCAACTGAAAGCAGCAAAATAAGAAGCATCGCGGACGCAATCGTGCGCGTCACTGACTTTTTCACATTTTTAAACAATCTGAGTTCCTCGCCCATTAACAACCCTATTTGTACGTGCAATGAACCCATTACCTTTCAACTTTATCAATATGTGATCACCTGCGACGGAATTTATTGATCCAAAACAATATTGCATCCCATTTACCTCCTAAGAGGTATTTATACAAATATGTCAAAAACTACAATTTCGTTAGTTTAAATGACAGTTTATTAATGAAAATTGTGGACTATGCTTAGTTTGGGTTCCAAGTTTCGAGGTGACTAAGTGGTAGACCTTTCCAGAAGAAGACTCTTTGCAAGAAAAGCGCACCCCGACAACGCCGTACGTTTGCCTTGGTTAACCAAGCCAGAACAGTTTACGGACGATTGCACTCGCTGCGGTAAATGCATTGAGGCCTGCGAAACAAAGATTATAACTAAAAGTGATGGCGGATTCCCTTCGGTCGATTTTTCTATTGATGAATGCACATTTTGTTATCAGTGTGCAGACGCCTGTCCTGAGCCCCTTTTCTTGCCAAAAACAGAGCAACCTTGGCAAGCGAAAGCAAGCATCAACGATAGCTGCTTAGCAAAACAAAATGTCGAATGCCGAAGCTGTGGGGATATGTGCGACCCGATGGCAATTCAGTTCAAATTAGAGCTGGGGAAAGTAGCACAACCCAATTTAGACCTTGATGAGTGTAACGGCTGCGGCGCCTGTGTTTCAGTGTGCCCGACTTCATCCATCAATGTGAGCAATATAACAGCCTAAGCCGTATGTCGTCGGCCAAAAGGCAATAAATGAGAGAGCTATATGTCACTAAATGAAGTGCATATTTCAAGTTTGGTAGTACACGTACTGCCAGAACATCTGGACGAAATCAAACAACAGATCGAAGCACATGAAAATGCGGAAATCTATGGTGATAGTCCAGAAGGCAAGATTATCGTCGTGCTTGAAACCGAGAACCAAGGTTTTATCACAGACACTATCGATGCCATTAACAATTTACCGAATGTCTTGAGCACGGTATTGGTTTATCACCAAATCGAAACTGGGCTTGAAGAAACGGATGAAGAAGACACTGGAACACAACATTCCCAAATCGAGGGTGAAGTATGAAAATGACAAGACGTGCGTTTGTGAAAGCAAACGCGGCTGCATCAGCTGCTGCTGTCGCAGGTGTGACACTACCAGCATCTGCAGCCAACCTGATTGCAAGCTCTGATCAAACCAAAATCACATGGGACAAAGCACCTTGTCGTTTCTGTGGTACAGGCTGTTCTGTTCTTGTTGGTACTCAAAATGGCAAAGTGGTAGCAACACAGGGTGACCCAGAAGCACCAGTAAACAAAGGCCTAAACTGTATTAAAGGCTACTTCCTTTCTAAGATCATGTACGGTCAAGACCGCCTGACTCAGCCGATGCTGAGAATGAAAGATGGCAAATTCCACAAAGACGGTGAATTTACACCTATCTCTTGGGATGACGCTTTCGACATCATGGCTGAGAAATGGAAAGCTTCCCTCGAGAAAAAAGGTCCAACAAGCGTAGGTATGTTTGGCTCAGGCCAATGGACAGTAATGGAAGGCTACGCTGCGTCAAAGCTAATGAAAGCGGGCTTCCGTTCAAACAACATTGATCCAAACGCTCGTCACTGTATGGCTTCTGCTGTAGTTGGCTTTATGCGCGCATTCGGTATCGATGAGCCGATGGGTTGTTACGATGACTTTGAGAACGCAGACGCATTCGTTCTATGGGGCTCGAACATGGCAGAGATGCACCCTGTTCTATGGACTCGTATTACTGACCGTCGCCTAAGTCACCCTCACGTTAAAGTGAACGTACTTTCTACTTACTACCACCGTTCATTTGAGTTGGCAGATCACGGCTACATTTTTAATCCACAATCTGACCTAGCGATTGCTAACTTCATCGCGAACTACATCATCGAAAACGATGCGGTAAACTGGGACTTCGTGAACAAGCACACGAACTTCACTCAAGCAGATACCGACATCGGTTACGGCCTACGTGACGATGACCCGCTACAAAAAGCAGCGAAGAATCCTAACTCAGGCAAGCTAACGTCTATCTCTTTCGAAGAGTACAAAAAGTCTGTTGCACCTTACACCGCTGAGAAAGCCTCTGAAATCTCTGGTGTTGAAAAAGAGAAGCTTATCGAGCTTGCGAAGCAATACGCCAATCCAAATACGAAAGTAATGTCACTTTGGACAATGGGTATGAACCAACATACTCGTGGCGTGTGGATGAATAACTTGGTTTACAACATCCACCTACTAACCGGTAAGATCTCGACTCCGGGTAACAGCCCATTCTCACTAACGGGTCAACCATCTGCGTGTGGTACGGCTCGTGAGGTTGGTACGTTTGCTCACCGCCTACCAGCGGACATGGTGGTTGCTAACCCTAAACACCGTAAGATTGCAGAAGACATCTGGAAACTGCCAGAAGGTACGATTCCACCAAAACCTGGCTTCCACGCCGTATTGCAAGACCGCATGTTGAACGATGGTGTCCTGAACTGTTACTGGGTTCAATGTAACAACAACATGCAAGCAGGTCCAAACATCAACACAGAACGTCTTCCAGGTTACCGCAACCCAGAAAACTTCATCGTTGTGTCTGACCCATACCCGACGGCAACAGCGCAAGCAGCAGACCTTATTCTTCCAACTGCAATGTGGATTGAGAAAGAAGGTGCTTACGGTAACGCAGAGCGTCGTACTCAAGCTTGGTACCAACAAGTGGGCACGGTCGGTCAGGCAAAATCTGACCTATGGCAGCTAATGGAGTTCTCGAAACGCTTCAAAATGGAAGAAGTGTGGCCTGAAGAGCTACTAGCGAAAGCGCCTCAGTACCGTGGTAAAACCATGTACGACGTACTATACCGCAATGGTAATGTCGACAAGTTCCCTATCGAAGAAGCACGCGAACTGAATGACGATGCCCACCACTTCGGTTTCTATGTTCAAAAAGGTCTGTTTGAGGAATACGCAACATTTGGCCGTGGTCACGGGCATGATTTAGCACCATACGACCGTTACCATGAAGTGCGTGGTCTACGTTGGCCAGTTGTTGATGGTAAGGAAACACAGTGGCGCTTTAAAGAAGGTTCTGACCCATACGCAAAAGAAGGTTCTGGTTGGGATTTCTACGGCAATGCTGACGGCAAAGCGAAGATTATCTCTGCACCATATGAAGCGCCACCAGAAGTGCCAAACGATGAGTTTGATATGTGGCTATGTACTGGTCGTGTTCTTGAACATTGGCACACAGGCACCATGACTCGTCGTGTACCTGAGCTATACAAAGCAGTACCAGACGCAGTGTGTTACATGCACCCTGAAGACGCAAAAGCGCGTAACGTTCGTCGTGGTGAAGAAGTACTCATGGCAAACAAACGCGGCGAAGTACGCGTTCGTGTTGAAACTCGCGGTCGTAACCGTCCGCCAAAAGGTTTGGTATTCGTACCGTTCTTTGATGCACGTATTTTGATTAACAAGCTCATCCTAGATGCGACTGACCCACTGTCTAAACAGACAGACTTTAAGAAGTGTCCAGTCAAAATCACTAAGATTGCTTAACCTTCAGATACCGAATGCTACGGCCGTCACTATGGCGGCCTAATAAAGAATTTAAGCCATAAAGGCGGAGATGAAATGATGAAAAAATTACTTGTCGCACTTTTATCTGTAGGTGCTTTAGTGACAGGCATTGCGCAAGCTGAGTTAGATAATCCAGGTGGCATTGGTGGTCTAGAGTCTCTACGTGGAATGTCTCAATTGGAAGACACACGCCCAGCAGATGAGTTCAAAGACTTCCCTAAAGATCAGATTGTTGAAGATAGCTTTGTTTATCAACCACCGTTGATCCCACACAGCATCCGTCACTACGAAGTGTCGTTAAATGCTAATAAGTGTCTTGCGTGCCACAGCTGGAAAAATGCAAAAGAGTCAGGCGCGACTAAAATTAGCGTAACGCACTATGTAAACCGAGAAGATGCTGTATTGGCGGATATGTCTCCTCGTCGTTACTTCTGTTTGCAATGCCACGTGCCACAAACTAATGCTAAGCCACTAGTTGAAAACAAGTTCGAGGCAGTTGATTCGCTTCAGTAATTGAAACGCGAGTACGAAGAGGTTATTTATGAAAATACTTAAAGCGTTTTGGAAAAGACTGAAGAACCCAAGTAAAGCTGCCGCTGGTGTGGTTTTGTTCTTAGGTTTTGCTGGCGGTCTTTTGTTTTGGGGCGCATTCAACACAGGTATGGAAGCAACCAACACAGAAGAGTTCTGTTCTGGCTGTCACGCACCAATCGTTGCTGAAATTCAAGAAACAATTCACTACTCTAACCGTTCTGGTGTTCGTGCCATCTGCTCAGACTGTCACGTTCCTCATGAATGGACAGATAAGATCGTTCGTAAAGTACAAGCATCCAAAGAGCTATTCGCTCACTATGTTCTGCGTACTATCGATACACCAGAGAAGTTCCAAGAGCGTCGAGGACACCTTGCTGAGCGAGAGTGGGCACGAATGAAAAAGAATGACTCTCTTGAGTGTCGTAACTGTCACGAGTTTGATTATATGGATTACTCTCAACAAGGCTCACGAGCAGCGGAACAGCACTCTACTGCGCTAGCTTCTGGAGAGAAAACCTGCGTTGATTGTCACAAAGGCATCGCGCACAAACTACCGGACATGAGCGGCGTTGAAGGCTGGCACTAAGGAGACTTCCCATGAGTACTTTAGAATCTGTAATTTGGCATATCCTTGGCTATAGCGCCATGCCTGTGATTATTCTTTCCGGCTTTGTGGCAGTAGCAGCAATCTCTCTCTGGCTGCTGTCATTTGGTAAGGATAAAGAGGGGTAACGCAACGCACCTCTACCCGTCAACTTGCCTATTTGTTGACACTAAGCGCTGAGTATCTACTCGGCGCTTTTTTATTCACCGTCACTTTCGGCCACAAGATGTCCTCAACCGATACGCATATTCAATCGGTGTAATAAGGTAGCCAGTAACGACCAAAAAAAGCGACCATAAAGGTCGCTAAAATTTACTGCTATAGGGAGTTGTTTAAGATTCTTTTACTGGCAGAACCTGCTTGACGTATTGCCCTGGCGCTTCATCTATTGCTGGGTGGTCTTCCGAGCCAATAGGGAATGGTTCGACTTGCTCTTTTGGATTGAATTGAAGTAGCCATTCATTCCAATGTGTCCACCACGAGCCCTCTTTGTGCTCGGCATTATTCAACCACTCGTCAGCTGAATCATCCAAAGTATCGTTCAACCAATAACCATACTTATTTTTCGCTGGAGGGTTCACGATACCCGCAATATGACCCGACTCACCGAGAACAAACGTTTTGTTGCCACCAGTGTTCAGGGCACCACGATAAGTTCCCTGCCATAACGCAATGTGGTCTTCTTTCGTTGATACAAAATAGCTAGGAATTTTGATCTTATTTAGGTCAATCCATACCCCACCAATTTTGACGCCTTTGTCTTGCACTAGCTTATTCTCTAAATAGAGCTCACGAAGCAAGAAGTTATGGGAGGCAGCACTCACGTTGGTACTGTCACTATTCCAGTACAACAAGTCAAAATCGACTGGGCTGTTGCCCTTCAAGTAGTTGTCGACATAGTAGTTCCAGTACAAGCTGTTTTCACGCAGTAAGCTGAATGTGACGCTTAATGAACGACCGTCCATATACCCTTTTGCGTTGTTTTGCGCCTCAATTGCACTCACAATGGTGTCATTGATGTACGCGCCAACTTCGCCTGGCTGAGAAAAGTCGAGCAATGTGGTGAAGAAAGTCGCTGATTTAATACGCTTCTTCATACGTTTTGCCGCATAGTACGCAACCGTGCTCGCCAGAACCGTACCACCGATACAGTAACCAGCCGCGTTGATTTGCTCTTGGCCCGTTATATCTTCAATTGCCGCGACGGCTTTGACGACGCCTTCTGTCACATAGTCACCAAACTCTACATGCGCTTGTGCCTTGCCTGGGTTACGCCAAGACATCATAAATACGCTATGTCCCTGCTCTAGCAACCATCGAACCATTGAGTTCTTCGCTGTTAAGTCAAGGATGTAGTATTTATTAATGAAAGGCGGAACGATGAGCAGTGGCGTCGCATTCACTTTCTCTGTTAGAGGTCGATATTGAATCAACTCAAACAATTCGTTTTGAAAAACCACATCGCCCGGAGTGGTCGCAACGTCATCACCCACGCGGAATGCATTGTTATTCGTCATACGAATTTTCAAAATGTCCGCGCTGGACTCAACGTCTTCTTTTAACTGCTCTAAGCCAGCCAGAAGGTTTTGACCGTTTTGCTCAAGTGTCAGTTTCAAGAGTTCTGGATTCGTCGCGATGAAATTCGAAGGGGAAAGTGCATTGATGGCTTGACGAGAAAAGAAAAGTATTCGCTCTTTAGATTTTTCATCCAAACCTTCGAGTGACTCAATTGTATCTAAATAAGTCTTGCTGAATAACAGGTAGGATTGCTTAATGAAGCTATACATCACCTCATTTTGCCACGCTTCATTAGAAAAACGCTTGTCCCCTTTTTCTGCTTCAATGATCTGTTTTTGGTTACCCGCCAACGCGACATTCTGCCAAATTTGTAGCTGCTGTTCCCACCATTCTGCTTGCAGTTTTAAGATCGCAGCAGGCTGATTTACAGCTTGTTCGAAGAGTTTGGCAGTGTCTTCCAAGTTCACTTCTTGCATGGCCTTATTTAAAGGAGAGTTCACGACTGCCTTGTTCACTTCGAAATCATGCCACCACTGTTGATTGGTTTGTTGAAGCTGTACAAGATAGTCCGAAAAGAAGTGCTGAAACATAGTCTTACTCCTATATTCGGAAAAAACAACGCCGCCCAAATTAGGGTCTAGAGACCCTAAGGCGGCGAGAATCGGACAAATTACGCTGGAGTAACAGTCTTTAGATTTTCCGAAGTCATTTTCTCAACGTCTTCTTTGAACTCTTTTGCAATAGCTTGAAGCTTGTTGCTGTCGTCCATCATTTGTTGAGAAAGCTTAGTAAGAACGCTTAGTTGCTGGCTGTTGAAAGCAGTCAATGACGTTACGTCTTTGATTTCTGATGCCGCTTTCATTTGGTTCAGACCCACTTCGCTGTAAGTACGAATTGCGTTCAGTTGAAGCTCAGTCAACACTTCTACGTTTTTTGTCACTAGCTTGTTGAACTTCAAGTAAGGTTCTAGATTTTTTTCAGTTTGATCGCTAAAGGTTTTGAAGAAATCTGTGTACATGGTTTATCTCCTAGAGAAAGAATTAAAAATGTCCGTTTAAATAATTACTTAACTGCTTTTATAACCACAGCCGTCCCCATGCCGCCGCCCACACAAAGTGATGCGACACCATATTGACCATTTTGCTTATGAAGCTCGTGAACAAGCGTCACTAAGATTCGGTTGCCCGATGCACCAAGTGGGTGACCTAGCGCGATAGCACCACCATTAAAGTTCGCTTTATCTTGAATCGCGTTAACGGGAACTTGGTTGGTTTCCGCCAACTGATGAATCACGCCAAGTGCTTGCGCGGCAAATGCTTCGTTCAACTCGTAAACGTCAATGTCGTTTACCGTTAATTCCGCTTTTGCTAATGCTTTATTGACTGACTCCACTGGACCTAGACCCATGATTTTCGGATCAAGTCCCGATTGCGCATAGCTTACGATCTCAGCAATAGGCGTGAGTCCATGTGTTTTAACTGCGCTCTCAGACGCGACGATAATTGCACTCGCACCATCGTTAATACCTGATGCATTCCCCGCAGTCACAGTGCCTTCACGGTCAAAAGCAGGGCGCAGCTTGCTTAACGCTTCCATGGTCGCATTAGCCTTTGGGTATTCGTCGGTATCAAATAGCACCGTTTCACGGCGTTGCTTTACTTCTACGGGCACAATTTCGTCTTTGAATTTGCCCGCTTCGATTGCCGCTACCGCTTTCTGTTGGCTAGACAGCGCATACTCGTCTTGCTGTTGACGGGTTAGGCCGATTTCTTTTGCAACGTTTTCTGCCGTCACACCCATGTGATATTGGTTGTAAACGTCGGTTAAACCGTCCGCTACGAGCAGGTCTTTCAGCTCTAGGTTGCCCATTTTGTTGCCATCACGAATACTACTTGGCGCGGCAAACGGTATCTGAGACATGACCTCAACACCTGCTGCAACAACAATCTCTGCATCGCCACTACGGATATGTGAAACTGCATCCATGACGGTTTTCATGCCACTGCCGCAAACCATGTTTACACCATACGCAGGAACCGCGTCCGGAATCCCAGCGAACAATGCCGCCTGACGACCGACTCCCATGCCTTGACCTGCGCCGACAACGTTGCCAACAATGACTTCGTCAATCTTGTCGGCATTCAACTTCGCCGCTTCCAATGCGCCCTTAATCGCTACTGCTGCCAAATTGCCAGCAGAGGTATTTTTCAGACTGCCACCAAAGGCGCCAATTGGAGTGCGCTTCGCTGCTACGATAAACACTTTTTCCATCATCTTATCTCCTTAGTGCATGTATAGGCCGCCGTTCACCGACAAAGTCTCACCGGTGATATAGGCTCCTGCATCGCTGACCAAGAAGCTGACTGATGCTGCAATTTCTTCTGGTGTAGCAAGGCGTTTCATTGGGATTTGATTCGTGATGGATTCCAATACTTCTGGCTTCATTTGCTCAACCATTGGTGTACCAGTGTAACCTGGCGCAATAACATTTACTGTCACACCCGAACGAGCACCTTCATACGCCAACGCTTTAGAGAAACCTATCATCCCAGCTTTCGCCGCCGAGTAGTTTGCTTGACCAAACTGCCCTTTTAGGCCATTGACTGAAGAGATGTTAATAACACGACCACCGCCTTTTTCGCACATCGCAGCGAACAGAGGTTGCGTAACGTTGAATAGACTATTGAGGTTGGTATTAATGACGTCATTCCAAGCTTGCGCAGTCATCTTTTTAAACACGCCATCACGTGTGATACCTGCGTTGTTGATAACGACATCAATGGTCCCTTCTTCCTCAAGCAATTGCGCTAACTTTGCTGCACACTCTGCAGTGTTTGTTACGTCCAACTCAAAAAGGCGAACCTGATCTTTGGTAAACCCTTTACTGTTGAACCACTCCAACGCACATTCATAGTTGCCTGTGAAATACGTAGCGATTACACGGTAACCATCATTCACTAATTGAGAGGAAATAGCAGAACCAATTCCGCCTTTTGATCCGGTGATCAAAGCGACTTTCTTCATCGAAGACTCCATTCTTAACGGCATTTAAAAAAGCAAACTAAATACACTGATGAAATAAATCACCAACTGACGTGTTTATTTATTCTTTTGGCTATCAATCCTGTGATGCCTTTTATTTTAAGTTAAACCAGAAATATTACATTTCAAATAAAAAACTAATCCATTTGCATAAGATTGATTTAGATCTCATTAAACATGAAATGTTATAAAATGGTTAACTATTTATAAGTCATTGTTTTAAATAAAATAAAGTTAAACACAAGCTTATCAGAACATAAATTTAATCATTATTTATCAATAAGTTACATACCGAACAGTGGACGTTACATCATCTCATGATTTCAGATACTACTCTCATACTCAGAGTTGTTATCTATAAATACGATTAGAATAATAATTCAAATATCAATATAAGCAATTGTCAGTAATATCATTTAATTACTAACTTAAATGATATTACTGACAGTATAACCTTAATTTTATATTTATAGTTTTACTTATGAAAACTGGTATATTTAGAATGTAAAAAATAGAAGAAAACGTCTCATTTTGGTGCAGTTCGCACTATTATGACGCAGCAATTAAAAAATAATTTCAGTTTTATTTTAAATATCCAAATAACATCAATTAACTAGCATTTAACGTATCGAATCACTTTTTATCTATTGAAGTACCGGTACGGTGCAATATTCGATAGTGCCATCTCCTAAAGCAATCATCTAGATTCTTTAACCCAGTAAATTGATGTTATACCCAAATGACGTCAAGATGCAGAAATCGTGTCAGTGACATGCTCCGCAGGGCGAGTTTCCTTATCCCACAGCCTTTGTTAACGATTTTTGATTTAGAACCACTAGATCTTCAAATCGTTGCCGTGCCTGTGAGCCAAGTCATTCTCGCTGAACCTAGCACCTTGAGGTTATTTGGGGATAGTATCCTTTATCAATTTGCACTATCTTTGTGGCTTCTATCAAATCACTTAGTTATCAACAAACATGAATCTTGCATTGCTCAGTATGTTCATCCCTACCTTCTTTTTTGTCTCAATTACACCAGGAATGTGCATGACGCTCGCCTTAACGCTAGGAATGAGTATCGGTTATCGCCGCACATTATGGATGATGATTGGTGAACTCGTCGGTGTCGCGCTGGTTTCAGTCTCGGCAGTACTAGGGATCGCAGCGATCATGCTCAACTATCCTTGGATGTTTATCGCACTAAAGTTTATTGGTGGCGGCTACTTACTCTATCTTGGTGTAGAAATGTGGCGATCTCGAGGTAAGTTAGCAATAAATGTCGATAATTTGGAGACACCCAGAAGTGGTAATGTCGCGCTCATCATGCAAGGCTTCGTTACCGCTATCGCAAACCCAAAAGGCTGGGCATTTATGATTTCTCTGCTGCCGCCTTTTATCGATCAAAATGCGGCTCTTGCTCCACAGCTGATCGTGCTTGTCTCCATCATCCTTCTTTTTGAGTTCATTTGTATGTCTCTGTATGCCACGGGTGGTAAAGGACTGAAACGCGTGTTGGGTCAATCAAAGAATGTGCGCCTGATGAACCGTATCGCGGGCACTTTAATGATGGGGGTTGGTGTTTGGCTATTACTGAGCTAAAGCAACGCTGGAAATGATGAAAAATATCCTAAGAAAAATTACGCGAAACATAAGTGAAGTATTAGATTTTCAGGCCCGGGTTTGGGTCGTAAACGTTTATGCTGGAGAACACAAAGGCGAATCTTACGTTGTAAACGAAGACAGCTTTTCCGAGCCATTGCAATGGATGAAAAAGAAAGGTTATCACACATCCATGTTGCGCCTGGTTGAATCGATGAAGCGCTCTCAAATCATTGAGTTCGATTTAGGTCACGTCAAACACCGCCTGATGCGTGTGAAATAGCACAAAGTAAAACGCCACTCAAACTGAGTGGCGCGAGCACTTTTTACCTTCAGCACCTCGTATTACGGCGCGGTATCAATCTCAACAGGCAAGTAATGCTTCGGTTCGAGCTTGAACAGTTCAGGTAATACGGTACCAATGGAAATGGAAGACCATGTACCTGATAGCACACCAATAAACATCGCTGTTGAAAAACCCGCTAGCGGTGCTCCCCCCATAATCCATAGTGCACCAACAGTAATCAGTGTTGTGCCTGAAGTCACCATCGTTCTAGAGAACGTCGCGATGACAGCTTGGTCATTGATGTCTTCCATTTTCCAACTTTGTTTCGCGATCAGTAGCTCACGAATTCGATCTGAAATGATGATCGAATCATTCAATGAGTAGCCTAAAATTGCCAATACGGCAGCAAAAACCGTTAAGTTGAATTCCATTTGGGTAATGGCGAAGAAGCCGAGGACGACAATTACGTCATGAGCCAGAGCAAATACAGAGCCACTCGCTAAGCGCCACTCAAAACGGAAACACAAGTAACCAAGGATGCTCAGCACACAAATCAATAGTGCTAAACCGCCTTGATCAAACAAATCCTGACCAACTTGAGCACCAACAATACTGTTGCTGACGACATCAACTTGATGTGAAACTGGCTTTAATACCTCTTCCACACTCGGCAGAGTTTGTCCTTCTTCTGGGGCGGAGTAGCGAATAAGCCAACGACCATCTTCACCTGTGCGGGTGACAGAGGTTGATTCACCAAGTTTTGGTTGTAGTGTATCAAGCAGATCGTGGTTGGTTAACGACTTATCGACTTTCACTTCTGTCACCATACCACCAGTAAAATCCAAGCCTAGGTTCAACCCTTTAAAGCCCAGAGCACCAAGTGCGATCACCGTCAAAACGATAGAAACTAGCGTAGTAAAGTGGCGAATTTTACGAATATTTTGTTTTAGCATTTCGACCATGATTAAACCCTCACATCACGACGGGCATCTCGGCCCCAAATTAAATTGATCATTGCTCGAGAGGCAAATACGCCTGTAAACATACTGGTTAACAAACCTAATCCGAGTGTTAAGGCAAAGCCTTGGATTGGACCGTTACCGATGGCGTATAAAATCACGGCGGTGATCATGGTAGTAATGTTGGCATCAAGGATGGTCGAGTACGCGCTATCAAAGCCCAGATCAATCGCTTGAGCGAAACTGCGGCCTTCACGCATTTTGTCCTTAATACGTTCGAAGATAATAACGTTGGTGTCCACTGCCATACCAACGGTTAACACCAACCCTGCAATACCTGGAAGTGTTAGCACCGCACCTGGTAACAAGGCAATTAAGCCAAGCAAACAAAGCATGTTTGCACAAAGCGCCACGTTCGCCACCCAACCTAAGCGGCGGTACCAAAGGGCCATAAAGGTCAGTGTTAAACCCATACCCAAAGCAAGTGCCGCAAAGCCATTTTCAATGTTTTCAGCTCCCAAAGAAGCACCAATAGTGCGCTCTTCTACGATAGTAACCGGGGCAGTTAACGACCCCGCACGAAGTAATAGCGCTAACTGCTGCGCTTCGTCCATGCTGCCAGCACCGGTAATACGGAATTGGCTACCAAGTTGAGATTGAATAGTCGCAACGCTGATAACGCGCTCGCTGCGCTCTGTTACGCCACGATCGTTTGTCTTGTATTCGCGATAAACCGTCGCCATTGGTTTGCCAATATGCGTTGCAGAGAAATCACTCATCTTTTTACCGCCCGCGTGGTCAAGCGAGATGTTAACTTCTGACATACCCATATTGTCGACGCCTGCACGAGCGTTAACAATGTGCTCACCCGTTAGGACTGGTCGTTTCTCCAGAATAACAGTTCGGCCATCGTTATCTTTCAGCACAAGATCTTGGCCGCTTCGCGCTTGGCCTGCATCTTTCACTTCGTAGAATGCCAAACTCGCAGTGGCACCAATAACGTTTTTCGCTTGTGCTGGGTCTTGTACACCTGGGAGCTCAATACGAATGCTGTCTTTACCCTGACGCTGAACTAATGCTTCCGTAATACCTAGCTCTTCAATACGACCACGCATAATCTTCAAGTTTTGTTGCAATGTCGTTGATTGGAACTCTTGAATATTCTGCTCACTTGGCTCAAGAACAAAACCGCGAGACGAGCTTTTCACCACCCAACCAGGATAGTTTTGACGCAAGAATTTGTTTACTTCAGCTAGGGCGGTATCACTCTCACTGTTTACCGCAATGCGGTTACCACTTTCTGCGCGAATTTGTACACCACGCACGCGCTGATCTCGCAGGCTTGCTTTGATCTCATCGATCAAAGCATTACGTTGCTCCTCAAATGCTTTATTTACGTCGACATTCAAGAGGAACTGTACCCCACCGCGAAGGTCAAGACCGAGTTTGATTGGGCTAAAACCCATCTCATTCAGCCACTCTGGAGCAACAGACACATATGAGAAGGTAATGCTGTCTTCTTTATTTAGCTCATTGTTTAGTAACGCACGAGCTTTGCTTTGCGCATTTTCATCATCGAATACAATGGTCGTTTTGCCATCTTTTTCGATGATTTTGTCTGCTGAGATATGATTGGTTTTCAGTAGTTGATTCAACTGAACAACCGAAATTTCACTGCTGTTTTGGTTTGAAAACGTTAGCTGGATCGATGGTTGCTCACCGAACCAAGTCGGAATCGCGCTTAACGTTAAGATAATGACCGTCGTGATTAATACGACATATTTCCAAGCTGAATAGTGATTCATCAGCTTTCTGTTCTTTTGCTGCTTTGGTGTTTTTTTCATGTAAACATCATCCCTTCACTACGAAGTGAAGCTTTTAATAACAGGGCTTAACACACGACAGATGCCCCCAGAATAAATTCAGGGTATGAAATGCTCAGGACGGTTACGCCCTGTTGAATACAATCGTCGTGTTAAGAGTGCACAATGGTGCAAATAGATGGTGTTTAGGCAGAAAACTGACTATTGAGTGCGACGTACATTGCGTTGGTCTCTTTCCAACCAGAAATGCGATGATCGCTTGTGAAATGATAAAAAGTGTACTGGTTTTGACGCCAATTGATATCCATCAGGCTGTAGGCATAACCTGCGTCAGCATAGAAAGGCGTGTTTAGGTCACCAACAACGTCAACATGCTCATCATCAAGGCCTTCACGTAAGTGAGAAACCCAACGTTGAGTGTTAAATAGGGCTAGCGTATCGAGTCTTGCATGACTTTCAGAAATCGGAGACTGCGTCGTTTCTTCTGAGACTTCAGAAAAATCGATTGAGGTATTTGCAAAAGTAATACTCGCAACAAATGGTTGCAGCTTAGAAAAGTAAGGTAAATGAGCTTTCTGATCGATTTGCGCAGCAAAAACATGCGCTGGTAGCAATACCATCGCAAGCAGCATAAAAAGCAATTTTTTCAAGCCAATCTGAGACATAAGAACTCACTAAAAACAAAACGAGTCGAGTTTTTTCACTCGACTCGATGATAGTATTCCTATTAATTATGGTTCACAACTAAAAAGTTATAAATCTCTAGAGGCTTTAAACTAAAGGCGCTCTGTTAGCGGTAAAAGATATCGCCTTTATCGACATCTAAATAGATTTTGTTCTCTTGCTCCAAACCACCACAATAAATGAAGTACACATTGCGCTTGTCATAAGTAACCGAACGAACCCAGCCACCGAGCTCTTCAAAATCACTCGGATCACAGGTTTCATCGTCTAACAATTGCTGGGTTTTCTTGCGGAAGATGTCCAAGTGGACTTTTAAATCATCCGACTTCTGCAAATATCCATCCAGTATTTCTAAACGCTCTTGCTCTTTAATAACTGGCTCTGCATCAGATAATCCTTCGGAATTCAACCACTCAGCTTTTTCTTCACCGCCCTCTTCATAAACAAGGTAACCAGAGATTCGATACCAACCATCCACTTTTTCTAACACCGATACTTTTTCTCCCTTATAGAGCGTATCGACAACCAAAGCATTAGCATTTGGCTTATTGTAAACATTGATTCGACGCTCAATGACATAGTATTCGGTCACTTCAGGAGGGGAGGTTTCTAAATCCAGAATCGGTTTGGATGTTTCTTCTTCCACTGGCGCTTGCTCCACTTGCGCAGCTTTTGGCACTTCAGGTTCATCTTTTTGCATAAAGAAGAAATAGTATCCAGCACCCGCCCCACCGAGCAACAGTATGACAATCAATGCGATGAGAATTTTCTTCATGTACTTTTCCTTTTCATTCTTTGTTCTTATCTCACCAGCAACACGCATGTCGCGGAAATTTGGGTATATACTCAAAAGGGTCGGTCAACTAACGCGAGCAATAATGATCAACAAACTCAATTGGATACTGTTGTTTCTTCTGTTCCCCATTATGGGGCACGCCAATATTCAATGTAACCCATCGTCGTGGAATGACAATCTTACCCAATTCAATCGTTTAGAGTCCAATTACAATAAGCATGTTGAGGTATTCAATGCACTTTTAGCCGAACATAAGCAGCGTCAGTTATTGTCCCAAACCTTTTCCCTACATGAACTCGTATTACTTTGGCGCGCCCGCTCGAACCAAAATGCGTTCAAAACTCAATTAAAAGCCTCCATTCAATATAAAGAAGAACTCACGACTAAAGCTAACGAGTTGATTAAATTGAGCACACAATCTCAATGGTCAGCAAATGGATGGAAGAAACTTGCCCAAAAGTGCCGTGAGTCAAACGAAACTGCCAATCAAATCACTGCGGAGTGGTATAACACCAACGCTTTGCAACTTACCGAGGATTACAAACGCCTTTCTTCACAGTACCAAGCACTAGCGCAACTCTATGATAAAGAAGCGAGATCGCTTCAATACGCTCAAGATGTTTCGAGGTAAAAATCGAGCCCGTTTTGAAAAGACGATGTCGGGTTTTCACTCCAATATTGGACGTTATTCGTGCTTTAATTCCCTCTTTTAGTGATCCCAACGTTATATGTAAAAAATGGGACTGTTCCCTTTTATAAACTTGACTAAACCATGACCAAGAGAGGCAACTTATAGAGACATACGTCACAATAATGCTTTACTTATGGCCAATTTTTGGTTAATTTACCCATTAATAAAATTTAATAAAAAGTCACATTTGGCTGGAGATGATGCTACAACCATGGTTATCAATCGATTAAGTAACAGGGACTGTCCTAATGCTACCAAAGCCAAGTTTTTGTCAGTAGTTAGGCACGTAAAAGAGTTTGGTTCAATCAGCGATTTGGACCTTTGTAAAATCTTCGGAGAAACAATTTGGAGTGATGGGAGGGAATACCATTCAGCTGCGTTCTCATTCAAGGTTGATAGATACACAGGTAACTGTGAAATCTCACAATACAAGCACCAATAAGGCTTAAGAATTTATAAGGCGGAGTCAGGAAACTGACTCCGCTTTTTTGATCATCGCGATCGTAAAGTCGTGATCGGAATAACCCTCGATCAATTGTGCGTCTGGACATAACCATCGGCAATAGCGTAACACCCCAACTTTATTATGCGATGCGAGCATTCTCATGCTCGGCAGCTTTTCTTCATCCAATAAGTTAAACACGCACCCTTTCTCTGCGGCCCGGTACATTTTCTCGATCATCTCAATGGTATGATTTGGATTCGCGGATTGATAATTCAATGATCCAGAAGCAAAGACATAATCACTACGGGGCAATACCAACGTTGAAAAGTCACCGCATACGAACTCACTTTGAGTACGAAAGTCCCGCTTTCTGGCCTCAGAGATAAACTGTTTTTGCTGATCAATGCCAATATAACTTTGGGGGCGCAGATTGTTGAACTCAATAAACGCTAATAAGTCTCCGTAGCCGCACCCAATATCTAAAAGACTTGAACCGTCTAACGTTAACCCACGGCACAAAGCTTCAAATCGACTGATTTGGCTGTACTTATCTCTCCATCCCAGCGTTCGCGCTCTGTCTGTACCGAACTGTCGGTATCGCTTTCGGTGATAGTGAGCAATCTTAAGTCTATCGAGAAATTTCATCTTTCTTATGCATAAATCGGCAAGCTTCCATTTCCTTTCACTTGTCTAATCGCCAAGTGCGTATGGATATCTTTTACGTTTTCTAATCGTTGTAGCTTTCTAGTGAATGTTTCATAACCAGCGAGATCTTTGCTGACCACTTCTAACAAATAATCATAAGCCCCTGATACAACATGGCACGAGATCACTTCGTCCATTTCAACAACAGCATGTTCAAATTCATCAATCGAAGAAGCTTGGTGGTTGTTCAAACTGACTTCAACAAATACGGTCATCGCAATACCCACCGTGTCTCTGGACACAATGGCTCGATAACCGCTAATTACGCCCTCCTGCTCTAAACGCTTAATGCGTCTTGCACAAGGTGATGCCGATAATCCTACTTTGTCAGCGAGCTCTGCCGTAGTCAGGGTCGCATCCTTCTGCATCAAGTTGATCAGTTGCCTGTCAATTTTGTCCATTTGTCCTTCCATGCCAATAATCACTAACAATTAACACTTATACGCGCTTTATCACCAACATCAAGCTTAATTACGTCAAACTTTGCCTCCCTTTGGCACGAGTTTTATTCAACAATTAACACATCATTTACAAATGGACATGCCGACAATGATATTGGGATACGCAGCTATATTAACGACCTTACTGCTTTGGTCTGGTTTCTTTATTTCTTTAAAAGGGGGCGCAATTTCTAGTTTGCAGCCAGCCGATATCGCGTTAGTTCGCTTTCTAATCCCAAGTTTAATTTTATTACCATTTGTGATTAAGCATAAGCAGGCGCTTCGCGTCGTGCCTAAACGCTACCTAACTGGTGTTGTGGTAGGGAGTGGCCTGCCCTACCTGCTGGTCGTCGGCACAGCTATGCACTTCGCTCCCGTGGCGCACGGCAGTGCATTAGTACCTGGTACTTTGCCATTATTTGTTTCTGCTATCGCGGTGTTGTGCTATCAACAGTCGCTGAGTGCTCACCGCTTAATCGGGCTTTCTACGGTGCTGTTAGGGGTTTTCGTATTTCTTCTTTCTAATAGCGGTGCAGAGTACAACTGGTCTCAATTACAAGGCCACATCCTGTTTCTAACCGGTAGCATTATGTGGGCTGTTTTCACCATCAGTGCTCGTGTTGCTAACCTTAATGCGCATGTCTGTGCTGGATTCGTTGCAATCGCGTCTTTGGCACTGCTCATCATTGCGGTTGGCTTCGGATGGGTAGATAGTTACCTAGCGATAACGCCGATCAGTCAGTGGCCGTGGGAAGAATTATTTGGCCACGCGATGTTGCAAGGTGTCGGCGCAGGCTTAATCGCCTCTTTTACCTTTATCTATGCAATCCGAATTATTGGCGCCGAAGCCAGTGCTGCTTTTGGGTCATTAACTCCAGTCGTCGCGACACTTCTTGCCGTTCCAATCTTTGGTGAACAACCAGATTCACTTACTTGGTTAGCGCTGATGCTGGTAACCTGCGGCAGTATTGTGGCAAGCCAAATCTTTATGAAAGATGGAATGAGCCAAACTTATCGCCCACCACTTCACAGATAGCGATAATTTTACAAAAACTTTTGTCCTACTATCTTGAATAACAAAATGGCGTTTTGATAGCCTCGATTTAACCAATAATTAAAACGCCAATGTAATGCCTGCCACTCATACTAAAGATGAACTGCATAGATTCCTCAAACCAGGAATGAAACTTTCGACTAATTTCGAGTTTGGGCCTAAGGACCAGTATACGTATTCCACCACCTATCTTGGGATGAAAGAGAACGCGTATTTGATTCTTGATATACCGATGCGTTTGCTTGAAGAGCAAGTGATGAGAAAACTCCCAAACGCCGATGTCATCGTGCGTGGTGTATCAGATACGGAGTTAGGCCATGTCATTGCATTTAAATCCAGTGTTCTAACAACTGCGGTTCGTCCTTCGCCCCTTTTATTTATTCGAATTCCAGGAACATTTGCAACCAAACCAGTCCGGGAACACGAACGATATAAGCTGCAAATGGATTGTAAGATTGTTCATGCGGGGAATGTTTACGACGGTAGCCTTATCGACTTCTCACTGGCAGGTATTGGTATCTCAACCTTTATAGAGCCAGAATTCAACGTTGGTGAAAGTGTCACTATCGACTCTTCTCTAAGTCACTATATTGGAGAAGAAAATCGGTGTGTCATTGCCAACATTAAGAAGTTGGTGAAAGGCTGGGTAATAGGAATTAAGTTTGAAAGCCCAATAGCGATGAGTCACGAGCTAAAAACAGAGTTACTGGAGCAGTCCTTTCTAACCAGTAACGTCTGAACTTACTGCTGGCTAAAGCGCGTCGCCTCAAAGCTGTTGAGCACTCTGTGCACCGCATAGGTCACGAGCAGAGTGACAACAATAGCAAACAAAATACTACTCACGCGATACAGCGCGCTGAACATTAAATCGCCATCCGGAGTAAGGTATTGGCCAAATAAAATACCTAATGTAGTTAATCCGCCAAACCCAGCTCCTGACCCACTAGACTCTTTTACATGCATATAGCTGAACATCATCGCGCCAATCCACAGCAATGGGACGATAAACAGCAAGGTATCCGACCAATCGTATAGTACGAGCTGCCCAGCAATACCAAAGGTTACCCCCATCAAGGTCCCCATTGCTCTTTTGCGCGCATACCCTAAAGCACCGTTCCAATGCATAGGAAACAATAAAAGCAAGGTTGTCGCCTGAGCGGACATAGAATCACTGAGGTCAAATAGCTGGAATACAAGGAAAGACATTGTAGCGATGCTCGCCCCCATAAGGGCTTCATGACGCATGCGGTGATTCTGTTTAGGCTGAGATGGTTTGGCCGGTGGCTGACGGGGCTCTGCATCAGGGATCAAAAATGTCACGACGTAGGCCACGATCACTGAAATAACATTCGCTTGTAGGTTGCCGAATATCAGATCATTTAAGTCGGTTGTTGGATAACTCGCAAAATGCAGCATGATGCTCAAGCTCAGCACGCTATTTGCCCCAAACAAGAATAAGCTCCCTTTTGACATACAGGCGAACTTATACAAAAACAACCCGAAGGCGATGATCGTCATCATGCCAGGATGTCCACCAAATAGCCCACCAAGAATACCGACCTCCAATCCGCATACGACCGCTGAAAAAATCAGCTGTCGTGCAGCATGCAGGCTCATGACTGGTACCATTCCAAGTAACAACATCGGTGTTACGGTAAAAAATACGCCATAATTCCAGCCAAAGACCTTACATAAGGTGAAGCCAATGGTCGCGCCAGTTGCAATGCGCAAACACTGACGGAAGTCGTTTTCCGACATGGGGTGATCCCATAACTTCATATCGCCTCCCCGTTAATAAATGTAATGAAGAAGACTCAAAAATCGGATCTGACATCTCGCTAACCAGCCAGATAACGAGTTTTCTGGCAACAGTTGCACAGTCGCACGTGCACCGGCCGGAAATGCGCGCTGTTGAGGTTCATCGATAGCTAAATGTAAACGTAAACGCTGCGCGTCTCTCACCCAACGGTTTGAGTCAGTCGGTGTCGCTAAGCGGCCATCTGCATCAAACTGCCCTGAGCTTACCCCTGCATCCACACTCGTAATACGAGCTTCAAATACGTCACCTGGCAAGCTATCAAAGGCCACTAACGCCCGACTGTTCTGATTGAAGTGTCGCAGACTCTTTTCACGAAAGTCGGCAATAATATCCACTTCATCCGAGACTAAAGCCACAAGAGGCGTACCAGCTGCCGCATAGGCACCCGTTTCCAGCTGCAAGTTAGCGACAACGCCATCATGTTCAGCAATTACTTTAGTGTAAGACAGATTAAGTTCCGCTTGTTTTAGCTGGTTTTGTGCCACGCGGATATTTACATTCGTTGCACCTAAATCGCCTCGGTTTACTTCCAACTCTTTTAAACGAGCGCGCGCGGCCAGTAAGTTTGCTCTGGCTGCCGTTGCACTACTTTGTGCGTCATCACGCTGTTGTTGCGAGGTGCCATTGCGATGAAACAATGTATCAAGACGTTTGGCTTCGCGAACTTTTTGCTCGGCGACAATTTTGCTTGCTTCAACGTCCGCTTTTGCCGCTGCAATAGAGGCATCAAGCTGTTCATTATTTTGAGTCACACGCTCAAGGTTAAGTTGAGCCTTTTCTACGGCGAGCTGATAAGGCTGTGGATCAATCTGGAATAGTAGATCGCCTTGGCTTATTTCTTGGTTGTTGGCAACATAAAGATGCGTAATCTGTCCACTCACACGGGGAGCTACTTTAGTTACCACTCGCGTTGCCATTGCCTGGGGCGTCAGTGGCATGGCGAGATCTGCGACTAGAAAATAGGCAAAGACAAGGACAAACGCGACGCAAGAATACTTGATCCAACGTGCGAATTTTTGATCTGGAGTCATAGGCGTTTACTTCTCTTTTAATTCGGGTTTCTGACTTATTCGCTAAGTGAATCAAGTGCATTGTGAGCAATCTGATCTAGGATCAATGAAAGCTTTTGAAGCTCTTGGTCATTGATTTCCGTCAGTAGCTTGCTCCGTACTTGAAGAATTCGAGTCTCCATTTGCTTGAGTAGGGTTTTACCTTCTTCTGTAAGGCTAACAATACGTGCTCGCTTGTCATGCTCACTGCAATGGCGAGTGATCAGAGATTGCTCTTCTAATAGCTTTAATGTGCGCATCAGCGATGCCAACTCAATCTCAAGCGCTTCAGCCAAATGCTTCTGACTAACGTTGTCGCCCATTCGATAAAGTTTCCATAACGCAGTCCAACGCGGGTACGTCAGGTTTAAAGGCTCCAACTCGCGATCTGCAACCATTTTCCACAAACGGGCAACACGAGATAACTTTTCAGCCAGAGAAAGGTCGCGCAAACTGTTGATGTCTTGAATCATAAGATCTACTCAATTACTTAGCTTGCTAAGTAATATAAAATAGTTAGCACGCTAAGTAAATAAGTTTTTGTGATTTAAATCACATAGAATATGCTATTGGGGAACAAGTTTGCGTGACGCAACGTAGTACTTGGGTTGAATAGTAGTGATATACGACACTAAAGGTAATATCAGCACTCCTGGCTTATCAACAAGTGAAGCATTGAGATACAAAAAAGCACAACCCTAAGTTATGGCGTTGTGCTTTTCGGTTTAGTGAGCGATTGAATTATCAATTAAGGCTCATAGCGAATGAGTTCATCACGTTCGTTCAATTAAGAATCGCTGCTTGAAGTCAACAAAGGCTTCATGCAGCGCATTTTCTTTAATCGGTTTGAGCAATACGTAATTCGCGCCCGCCTCCATAAACGCATCACTGGTTTCTTTCGCCGTATCGGCAGTACAAGCATAAATTGGCGTGCCTAACTTCAGCTTCTGTCGGATCTCTTTGGTTGTTTCAATTCCTCCAAGATGCGGCAGTTGGTTGTCCATCAAAATCAAATCGTAAGTATGATCTTTTAAGAACTCCATCGCTTCCAACCCATCTTTTGCCCAATCAACCTGCATTTTGTACTTGTTACAAAATGCTTTGAGAATGAAGGCATTAGTATGGTTATCTTCTACCAACAGTACTTTTAGACTCTCTGCGAATAACTCACCAGGTTTAACTCTCAAGCTTGAATCAAGAGGGGTGAGCACTCGCTCACGATCTTTCACTGGCATTGTAATAACAAAGGTCGTACCCAAACCTTTTTGACTACGTACTTGAACGTCACCTTCCAGCATATCGACGAGGCTTTTCACAATGGTCAGTCCCAAGCCACTGCCACCGTATTCTCGAGTGGTCGTTGCTTCCTCTTGAACGAAAGGTTCGAACATTTGGTCGAGCTTATCAGGCTCTATGCCGATGCCCGTATCCGTAATTTCCACTACCAACACACTATTTTCGGCGCCGTAGAACTGCTCCAGTTCAGCATGCAAGCGTACGCTGCCCGAGGGGGTAAACTTAACTGAGTTACTGACTAAGTTGAATAAAATTTGGTTCAGACGAACTTGGTCAGTAAAGATTTCAACATTGGGATCAATCTTGTTTTCAATGACGAGGTTAACGCCTTTATTTTCGCAAATTGGACGATAAATGTTTTCTAACGTCCGAATCGTGTCAGTGAACGAAAACGGGTGCTTTTGAATATTAAACTTACCCTGCTCAATCTTCGAAAAATCCAAAATATCATTCAAAACAGCAAGTAAGTGCTCACCACTATGTCGAAGTACGTCAATTTGGTTATTCTGTTCTTCCGTTTCGACCGAGTCTTTTAATAATTGAGCAACTCCTAGAATGCCATTGATTGGCGTTCGGATTTCATGGCTCATTTTAGCCAGAAAATCGGCACGTGCTTGGGCGGATTTTTCTGCCTCTTTACGTGCCAAGTTACTTTGTTTTTCCGCTTCAATAAGCGTCGTAATATCCTGACCTTGAACAATGATACCGCTGATATCACCGTCAACTCGAATCGGCGATAAGTTCCAGCGATATACCTTGTCTCCAATTGGTACATTGACGCCAGTTAACGTGGCTCCTTGAGCTGCCATTCGCAGGTGCGGCATCAACTTTTCTTTGAAGCCTTTAAACACTGGGTGCATAGTTTCAATGTCGTTTTCCATGACCAATTCTTTGCGGGCTGCCGGGTTGATTTGGATGAGTACACCAGACTCTGACCACACCATAATCGGCGATAACGCAAAGTTAAACAGATCGCGGAATGAACGCTTTTGCGCTTCCAGCTCTTCAAAGGTGTTTTCTAGTGTCGAACCAATATGATCGAACTCCTCGATATCCGACCCACCAAACCGTTCGAACCCTTTTTCTTCACGAGCCGAACGAGTGTATGCCATCAACGAGCCAAGCTCTTCGACGACTCGATTCTCAATCCACTCTTTGGTCATCAACGCAATCATCACCATCCCGATAACTGAAGCCAGCATCGCCAAAAGGTGCTGGATTTGCAGCGTCACAACACTCTGATTGTCTTGTACGGTTAGTAAACACAAATCCGTCGTGGCAGCATTGACTTCGATAGGGGTTTTAATGATCAACAACTGGTCAAGCTTTTGCTGAGACTCTCGCCGCTTCAGAACATCAAATATCTTGTACGCTTCATCTCCGACTAGTGAGCTAGCTAGTGGCGTATCGTTGGCCACCAAAACAACATTATCAACGTTTCCTTCGTTTTTTAGTCTTTCCATCAACCCGAAGTTGTTATCTAGAACAACAACATTGTAAGAATACCCCATCACTTCACCGGTTTTAGGTTGTAAAACCGGTACACGACGCAGTAACAGGTGGCGAGTTCCCATTGGGGTATGTGAAGGAAGGTAATACCAATTGTTGCTAAAAGTCACTTGGCTCGCGAGGCCATTGAGAATCAAGTTATTGATGCCATAGAAATGCGCATTCCCATCGTCCCAAATAATGCCTTGATGATCGGTGAGAAAGCGAAACTCTGGCGTATGAGAAGGATCACTCTGGTCAATACTCATGAAAAAGTAATTGAGAGCTTCTTCATCCCGTTCTGTATAAAAATCTAAAACAACATCACTCTTCGAGTTACTGTTGTGATGAATCTGAATCGCAGCAAAATGGCTATCAAAAATATTAAGAATCAGCGCTGACGTCTGTTGCTTAGTTCTATCCACTTCTTGCCAAATAATTTGCTTCGAGAAGTAATAACTCTGAACGAAGATGCCTAAAATGATCGGAGCAAGTACGAGAATGATTATTTTCGTAATAAGCGTCGACAATGAGCGACGCTTTCTTGTTTTTGATGTAGTTGTCATCAATTGTCTGAGTATCTAAATGCGCGTTTTCTTAATGCTTCAATTCTTTCTGGAGAATCAGATTTCGTGACGACTTCAAAATCACCAGAATAAACGGTTGGAACGGGTTTCCCTTCAAGATCCCACTTAATCGCTTCTGCCATTGCAATGCCAGTATCATCGTTCATACGCATAACAGTAACGTCTAACTCCCCTTTCGAAAGCGCTTCTAATTCTGCAGAGCCGCCACCCCAGCCGTTGATCATGACATCTTCACGCCCTAATTCTTTCAGCGCATCAACAGCCCCTAGCGCCACATCTGTAGAACACGCATAAATAAAATCGACGTCAGGGTATTTTTCCAAACTCGCTTTTGCTGCTTCATACCCAGACTGCTTTGTCGCTTTGGTATAGTAAGCAGATTGTAGTTCAAAGTTGTTATCACGGTTGACTTGATTGATAAAGGTATTACCTCTGATATCGCTGATATATCCTTCTGAAAAGTAGAGCACACTATAATGGCTCTGTTTTGGAAAACGCTTACCAAACTCCACGGCAAGCTCACGGCTGCCTTCAGCATGATCAAAACCAACATAAAGGAACGGTTGGTGATCCTCCCAATCTCTTACCGGTGTAGTGATATTTTGTAAGATCAACTTGGTTTTCTTTGAGTCTAAGACGTGTTCAACAAACTTACGATGCCTAGTGGTATCGAGAGTGAAAATCAGATAATCGGAGTTGCTCTTCAGCGCTTCCATTAAAGACAAACTTTGTTGCTTAATATCTGCGTTGGGACGGGTAAATACTTGATTAAGTTGATAGTCGATATCGAGTTTATCTAAACGCTGTTCAAATGCGTCTATATTTCGAATCCAATAATCCGAAATCTGTTGACCTGGATAAACCACAGAAATTTTTAACGGACGCTTTTTGTCTCTTTCAACCGGAACAGGAGTCTCTCGCACGGCGTCAGCCAACGCATTCGTTAACTGCTTCTGTTCTGGAAACTGGTCTAAAAATTCTTGATATGCCCAATACCCATTGAGGACTTGAGTGGCTTGCGCTATCGGCGCGACAGTGGCCATTGACATCAGGGAGAATACTAACGCTTTTTTCATCTACTGCTCTTTAGCTTTTTATGAGCCTAATTCAGCTCTATTCGTTACCTAGCCGAGTCATCCTTTACTCTTGTAATCTACCTTCCTCTGAGTGCCTGTTTCAATAATAAATTGGCTCCTAGTCTGAGTTGGAACGAATAAACGTTTATTGTGTACCTAATTACAAGGTCACAAAATATCATTTCTCCTTTTCATACTCTGAGTGTTTAAACAGAACACCAACCCATTATGCGTCAGTTTGTTCTTACATGGTACTCCAAAACTAAAAAGAAACCGCCTCAGTGGACGGTTTCTTTGTTATTCGGCATGTCGCCGAACGCTTATTTCGATAAAGCCATTTCTAACATCATCTGCTGATTTTCATCAACGACAATACTTGCTTTTGACGTGACAAGCAGCTCTTTCTTAGCTTTTGTTAGTTGCTTAATATAATACTCAGCCCGCATGGCAAGCGTCTTTGAATCAAAATCCGAAGACCACTCCAATACCAAGGGACCTTTTCCTTTTAAAGCTTTCGCTCCTTTGCCCGTTTGGTGCTGATTGAATCTTCGCTCAACATTGTTTGTGACACCGCAATACAGCGCATTGCGGTTATTTCGTATCAAATAGACACTCCAACGCTGCGCTGTATTTTCAATCATGAAAGTAGTGACTCGACCTTAGCTTTGAGTTCATCGAGCTCTTCTTTAAGCTGAGCAACTTCGAGCTCTAGCTGGCTGACTCGATCAGAATTAGAGCCAGCCGCTGACACTGGCGCTGCAAGCTCAGAGACGTCAACGTCGCCACAGAACAAATGCATATAGCGTGACTCTCGCTTTCCGGCTTCACGCGGTAACTTGACCACTAATGGCCCTTTGTCTTCGCTTGCTAAGTGCTCCAGAACCGTTTCAACTTCTTTTACATCATGAAATGTCGTGAGACGATTGGTACGAGTACGAATTTCCCCAGGCGTTTGAGCACCACGCAAAAGCATACAGCACACGATTCCCTTCTCTTGTTCTGTCAGTTTTAAATCACCAAACTCCGTATTACAGAAACGGTGCTGATACTTGCTAACACGGCTGTTAAACGCACTTTCGTCACTGACGAGCCTACGTTCAATTAGAGCATCAACGGCATCGAGAACGTCTGACTCAGAGAGCGACATTACGGGATCACGGTTGCTTTTTTGATTACACGCGTTGGTTAATGCGTTTAGGCTGAGGGGGTAAAGATCTGGGGTGGTGACTTCTTTTTCGATCAAGCAACCAATGACTCGTGCTTCAATTGCCGTTAGCTCAACTTTCATAATGCATTTCCTTATTATTTTTGCATTTGACTTGGTACCTAAATCGCTTCGAAATCATGCATCATACATTGGCAAAGAGATGCAAGAAGCGTTAACGATTCAGGTGTCGGTGTCAGGCTAAAGCATAGCGCAAGACCTGGCACCCTTTGCGAATCGGGTCAGGTATCAATGCTCCGAGAGAATTGGCACTTTCGTCAAATTGCCATCTTGATCAACCATCATTATTTTTGAACGATTCAGCTCAACTTCGATGATTTCGAGTTGCTCGCGAGCGTTGATATACGCTGTTTTTAACTTTTCAGCCACAGAGCGAGTGGCTTGCTCATTATCTTGACTACTTACTTGCTCCGCAGTGTTCCCAGAGTCCATATCAAGTTCATCATTTTGCATTCAATGGTGTTGATAATATAGTGAAGGCCACGTTATGACAATGAATCGATGGATTCTACGATGTTGACCAAAACTCGATTAAAGAAGCGTGATTATGTGGACACATCGCAATTGGTTGAGAAATGTTCAACTCTGCATTGTGATTGATCTAAAGACTGTTATGCCACTGGATGTTGTGCTTTAATCGAGGGAGATATTCATAAAATTAGGAAAGAGAACTATGAGTAGCGTATTTGAAATCGTTAACCAAGCTCGTCGTAAAAACAAACTAAAACGTGAGCTGCTTGATAACGAAAAGAAAGTTCGTGATAACCGCAAACGTGTTGACCTTCTAGAAAACCTTCTAGATTACATCAAACCAGAAATGACTCACGATGAAATCGTCGCAATCATCAAAAATATGAAAGCAGACTACGAAGATCGTGTTGATGACCACATCATCAAAAGTGCAGAAATCTCTAAAGCACGTCGTGACATCAGCCGTCGTATTCGCGAACTGACTGAAGAAGACAAGCAAACTAGCGGCAAAAAATAAACGCTTAAGCTAGATTTTCCAACCCCGAGTAAGGCTACCTTACTCGGGGTTTATTTTTGTCTCTAAACTAAGCGCCGTGTACAATCAATCCAACTCTTATTCCTAACGCATTCAGCTTTCTATGTCCTCAACTACGACAAGTACACAACCAACACTTGCAAAACAATTATTTACGATGACTTGGCCAATGCTATTTGGCGTTCTATCTTTAATGAGCTTTCAGCTTGTAGATAGTGCATTTATCGGTCAGCTCGGCGTTTTACCTTTGGCCGCTCAAGGTTTTACTCTTCCGTTGCAAATGGTCATTATCGGCATTCAAGTCGGTTTAGGTATCGCCACGACCGCTGTCATTTCTAAAGCGCTTGGTGCGAATGAAAGTCGTTATGCCAAACAGCTCGGTGGCTTAGTTTTGATGATTGGCTCAATCGGCGTAGCCGTTTTTGGAGGGCTAATTTGGCTTTTGCGCTACCCCATTTTATCTCTATTAAGTGCTCCAGAGTCTGTGATGCCGATTATCGACAGCTACTGGCCTTGGTGGCTGCTAAGTTCATGGACTGGAGCGGTTTTATATTTTTACTACAGTATTTGCCGGGCTAACGGCAACACCATGTTGCCTGGCACAATGATGATGGTAACCAGCGGCGTGAACCTTGTGCTCGATCCTCTATTTATTTTCACGTTTGACTTGGGTATTAACGGAGCAGCAATAGCAACCATCGTTGCTTTTGGGTTTGGTATTTTAGTCGTCGCGCCTCGCGTGAAGAAGAACCACTGGGCAACAACGCAGTGGCAAGACCTCAACGTAGCTAAAAGTGTTGCGTCTATCGGTAACATCATGGGACCTGCGATGATCAGCCAACTGCTGCCTCCGTTGTCGTCCATGTTAGCAACAAAGTTGTTGGCAAGCTTCGGGACCGCAGCAGTCGCCGCTTGGGCGCTCGGTTCACGCTACGAATTCTTTGCTATCGTTTCGGTGTTAGCGCTGACAATGTCTATGCCCCCAATGGTCGGGCGCTTACTTGGCGCAAAGAACTACCAAGATATCCAATCGCTAGTCAGTATTGCCGTAAAATTCATTCTGGGCTTTCAACTTTTGATCGCAGCCATTACGTTTGTCGTCGCAAACCCACTTGCACTACTGATGACCAGTGATGTTCAAGTAGAGCAAGTATTAGAAATGCATTTGCTGATTGTTCCTGTCAGCTTAGGTTCACTAGGTGTATGTATGTTGATGGTTTCTCTTTGCAATGCATTAGGTAAGTCTTACACCGCGCTCACCATTTCAGCGCTACGCTTGTTTGTCTTTTTCCTTCCTTGCTTATGGGTTGGCGCTCAAATGGGGGGAATCCGAGGTCTACTGTTAGGCGCTTGTATCGGCAACATTCTGGCGGGCATTTCCGCTTACCTAACCTATCGACAAACCATACGTAAACTCGCTGGCGCTCAAGCAAACGCATAACAATACATGGTTAAAATAAAGCCCCTTTGATTGGGGCTTTATCGTCTTGAAATGTTATCGATTTAGGCGAGTTTTAATTGATTGAAGAGCTCAAATAGCTGATTCGATTTATAAGGCTTAGGTAAATAAGCATCCATACCTGCAGCAAAACAGTTGTGAATGTCTTCTTCCAAAACACTCGCGGTGAGCGCAATAATGGTCGTTTTCTCACGCCCGGCTTTCTTTTCCCAACGACGAATTTCTTTCGTCGCGGTCAGTCCATCCATCACCGGCATCATACAATCCATTAAAATTGCATCGAATTCTTCTCCCTTTGTGATGGCTTCTAACGCTTCTTGTCCATTGCTTGTTATCAAATAGTCATACCCTGCTTTATCCAGAAAGAAACTGGCGATTTTCTGATTCATCAAGTTATCCTCCGCGATTAAGATCCTCCTGTGAGAGCGCGACGTTCGATATTCAGACTTTGGAGCACCATTAGTGACAGCGTCACTTGAAATGGTTTTTTCTACCTTCGCTAAATCGTCAATGACATGCTTAAATCGATTGCCAAGAAAAGGCAATGTGAGCACAGCATGTACTCTTTCTGCATTGTCGTAAGGAGTGGATAGATGATGCTGACAAATAATCACACGACGAAGATCATATTTGAGTGACAATTCATCTAAGGCTTCATCCGTATTGGAGTCGTCACTATGGCACAGAAATATGACATCAAAGTCATCGTTTATTGCTTTTACTTCATTAACATTATTCGCACCAAAGAGATTGATTTTTGCTAATCGACACTCTTTCAAAAGTTGATCAGCGTAATCGTAATTTGTGCAGATCAAGAGCCCTTTATTTATCACGTCCGAGCGCCAGCCAAACACCGGAATAACGTCAACCTCAATAGAGAATTCAAAGCATGTGCCCACTCCTTTTGTGGATGTCGCTATAAGCTGCCCTCCCATCATGGATACCAGTTGACGACAAATTGCCAATCCCAGTCCCGTTCCACCGAACTGCCTCGACACCCCTTCATCTTCCTGAGTAAAGGGTTCAAAAATCGTCGTTAACTTATCTTGTTCAATGCCTATCCCGGTATCTTCGACTTTAAACATCAGCGTTCCGCGCTCGTTCTCAGGTAACTCGTCATAACTGACATCAACACGTATATGACCGCTTTCGGTAAACTTGACCGCATTCGATACCAGATTCGTGATAACCTGCTTGATGCGATGATCATCAACCATCACTCGAGTTGGAATGTTTTCAGCTAAGTTAATCCCCAACTCTAGCTGTTTAGATGTGGCTTTGGATTGAAATAAAACCATCGACTGGTACACCACCTCTCGGATATCGGCCTCGACTAACGACAACTCCAGTCGACCAGATTCGATTTTAGAAAGATCCAAAATATCGTTAAGCAAGGTAAGTAATGTTTGAGATGAAGAGTCAATGTCATCAACGACTTCTTGTTGATGGGAAGATAACTCACTTTGAGAGAGTATCTCCGTCATGCCCATAATACCGTTTAGGGGGGTACGTATTTCATGCGACATGTTGGCAAGAAATACTGATTTAGCGCGATTAGCAGACACTGCTGACTCTTTAGCATGGAGTATTTCGTCTGTTTGTCTCTGCTTTTCTTCAACCACTCGATTCACTTGCTGAGCGAAAATCGTCAGTTCATCACTGCCATCGACTTTGACTTTCGTCTGTTTCTCTTCATCGTTGATCAGCGCCGTTAAGGTATGAATAATCGCATCTAGTTTGCTATTAACCCGAAACCAAGTGCCAAAACCAAGCCAGCAAAGCATGACGATAACCAAAATAACGCCAGAGGTAATCATAGCAATATTGGTCTTTTGTTCATGAACTTGTGTTAGGAGCGACTGCTCTGTTTGTTTCGTGAACCCATCAATGAGTACTTGTAAGCGTTGCACACGGAAATCGAGTTCTCTCAAATACGCTTCATAGTCACTACGTGACATGTCCCCTGACATTAATCGCCCACGAGATGCCAAATTTCTCTGATATCTCGGCGACGTAAACAAGCCTAGCAATTTATCAACTTGATCGTATGACCCTCCTAAATTTAAAAACGCATCCAAATTTTGCTGCTGTCGATCAATCGCCTGAAAAAACAGACTCTGACTCAACCGACTCTTAGGATCTTGAACTAGGCGATGCGTCAACCAGGCTTCTTTCTGTGTCCAAAAAGACAGCTGAGCAAGGTAAGCAATAAAATTCTGCATTCGAATGCCGTCCTCACTACCATACCACTGATGATTTTGTAGCAAAGAGCGCGACATATTTTGAAGCAGTTGAAATGCCCAATCGCCCAGGTCATCCATCTCGTCCAACCTACCTGATAATACCCCTAGCATGGCCTCTTTCAGCTCATCAGCATATTCAGCGGTATTGGGGTTACTGACGAATTTTTGATGCATGGAAGAAATAACACCGTCTTGTTCTTCTATATTAAGTGCGGCTGATGCTTGAAGCGTAGGCTGGCGGCGTGCTTTCTCTATGGAGTATATAAAATGAGAGGCTTGGGATATCAACTGGAAACCTTGGATATTGATTACCGTTTGATTGAGACGGCTTACGCGCAACGCATTGTCAGAAAACTGCTGAACTGCAAAAACCACTATCACCACCGTGGGTAATAGTGCGAGGAGTGCTAAGCGTGTTTTTATTGATAATCTCAACATCCATCAGCCCAATGGTTGATCTCATCCGATTATTTAATACTAGACTAGTTTCTAGCATTGAAAGGCATATACGACATGGTTACTTTAAAATAACATTCACCTACCAAAACCATGGTCATTCCGCTTATTTCGCCATCGGTCAATGAAATGGTAATTGTGACTCGAATCATACTTTTCGATCTTCAAGCTGAGTACAAACAGTGAAGTTTCACTCATACCTAAGATGCACATCACTTTTCATGAAATTCCAAACCATATGTTCACCTATCTCGTTGCCTTATCGAGACAAATCACACAAAAATGCAAACGAATTCACAGTGACAACAAAACTAATTTGAAAACACACATTATCATCGCGAAAAAAGTGGATGACTTTTTAAATGTCAATACGTGAAAACCACCGCTTTAGTCACATTAATTCACCACTAACACGACCTTAACTAGTGTTTTACACTGGATTTAATTTTCCTAGCAGAATAAGGGCTCCGACCTTAGAATCCGCACACATAACTATTACAACCCGATTACATAACCCACCACACTCTTGCACGCTGCCGAAGAGGCAACAGCAGAGAGTATGGTTAGCCCCCAAAACGTGAAAGGTCTAATACAACAATGAGTCCAGAGAAATATCTCCAAGACTGGCAAACTAGCCAAACGATTGCTGAATCTATTTCCCCTCTAATTGGTAAGCTATATCGTCAAAAAGGAATCGAAGTGGTTCTGTTTGGTAAAACGCTTATCAATGCTACTACTATAGACATTCTCAAAACTCATCGCGTTGCAAGACGTTATACAGGCAGCCCACTCTCACTTGAGCACACAATGCCTATCATTCAAGCGCTATGTGAAATGAGCATTTCTTCGTGTCGTGTCGATGTTGGCCAATTGGCAACTAAGTACTGGAATGAGCATGACGATACTGCGTCTCTAAATGATTTCCTTATCACTGCACTTGATGGCGCACGCGATGCAGACTCTTCATTGAAAGCGCGTGATGTAGTTCTTTACGGTTTTGGTCGCATTGGTCGACTACTAACTCGCCTTCTGATCGAGAAAAGTGGCCCAGGTTACCCACTACGACTACGAGCGATTGTGGTTCGTGGCGGTAAAAAAGGCGATTTAGAGAAGCGTGCTAGCTTACTGCGTCGTGACTCAGTCCATGGTCAGTTCAACGGTAGCATCGTGATCGATGAGGAACGTAAAGCTCTGATCGTTAACGGTAACTACATCCAAATCATCTACGCAAACAATCCAAGCGAAGTAGACTACTCTGCTTACGGTATTAACAACGCGCTTGTTGTTGATAACACAGGTGTTTGGCGTGATTCTGAAGGCCTAAGCCAACACTTAGCGTGTCAAGGTGCAGAGAAAGTGCTGCTAACGGCACCAGGTAAAGGCGATATTAAAAACGTTGTATTCGGTGTAAATGAATCAGTTATTCAAGAAAATGACACCATCATCTCTGCCGCGAGCTGTACCACAAACGCAATCACGCCGGTTCTTAAAGCGCTGAATGATAAATATGGTGTCCTTTCTGGTCACATCGAAACCGTGCACTCATACACAAACGACCAAAACTTGATCGACAATTTCCACTCTGGTGACCGCCGTGGACGTAGTGCTTCTCTGAACATGGTTCTAACTTCAACTGGCGCAGCTAAAGCAGTAGCAAAAGCACTGCCAGAGCTAGCTGGTAAGCTAACAGGTAACGCAATTCGCGTACCGACACCAAACGTTTCGATGGCAGTCGCTAACCTAAACTTAGGTGAAGACGTAGACCGTGATTCACTGAACGATTACTTGCGTGAAATGGCGTTGAACTCTGAGCTTTCGGCACAGATTGACTACACCGATTCAACAGAAATTGTATCAACTGACTTAGTTGGCTCTCGCCATGCAGGCGTCGTAGATGGTCAAGCGACTATCGCACAAGACAAGCGTTGTGTACTTTACATCTGGTACGACAACGAATTCGGTTACAGCTGCCAAGTTGTGCACTGTATGGAACAAATGATGGGTGTTCGTTACCAAACATTCCCTCGATAGGTGAACTTTGCTCCACAACGTTAACCACATAGCGTAACGGACAATATCTCATATTTGTTCTAAATAATAAGCGCAAAGCGCATTACTAATATTTTTCCCCGTTTATACGCCTGATCACCCTCAGGCGTTTTTTCATTTCGCTCATTTGACACTCTCCGGACAAAGTAAAGGCTATCATTCATGTTTTGTTCATGTTCACAGCATTAATCTGAACACATGAATTACAGAGAGGTCATGATTATGAATCGGATTATTGTTACCGCACTGGCACTGATTACGGGCTTTTTTACATTAGTCTTTAGCTTGATCATTGCGATTCCGTTGACCATCGCAGCATTAATTACAGGCAAACGTATTGAGAAGCGCGTGAAGAAAATGCAGAAAGAAATGCATGAAGAGTATGAATTCAATACTGGTAAAGCCGATGCTATTGAAGGTGAGTTCGAAGAGGTTCGCCGATAAGTAAATAGAATTTATATAAGTTTCTCTCCCCCGACTGCTCCTAAGAAACTTCTTGCTTTCACCCTGTCTTTACAATGGCAGGGTGCTTTTTTACAAAAAAGGCAGCCATCCGGGCTGCCTTTAATATTTTGTTGTCTTTGCAAATTTATACGGTTACGACCACTCGAAGTGCCAATAGCATGAGAACAATCCCTGACAAACGATCAATTAACACCGCTTTAGAACGAATTCTGTCCACTACTTTAGAGCTCGATAACACTAGGGTGATAAAAGTATACCAAAGCCCGTCCACAACAAATGGTGTAGCCACAATGATCATTTGATTGCTCAAATCATTACCTAGCGCTACAAACTGACTAAATAGTGCGATAAAAAACAAGGCAATTTTGGGGCTTAAAATCGAGATAAAAAAACCTTCTCGAGCAGACTGGCTTACCGTTGTTTCCTCGCCTGACTCCAACTTCGCCGCTACACCGCCTTTCGAACGCAGCGCATTGAACCCTAAATATGCAAGATATGCCGCGCCTGCAAGGCTGATCGTCTTGAACAACATCGGGCTTTGCTGCAAAACAACAGCGAGGCCAATCAGCGTAATAAAGGCATAAATGCCAATTCCAAAGGCGTGTGCCCAAGCCGTTGCCAAACCATTGATGCGTCCACCAGCCAAGGCATGTTTTGCCACAATCGCTAGGCTAGGCCCAGGAGACATAGCACCGAGTAAACACACGGTAAAAAGTGATAACCAAACTGTTAGTGTCATAAATAACCTCTCTCCATTTGAACTCAATCTATCAATTGAAGAGCTATAATTTGAAATCAAAGTTTCGCATAAAAGTCATGATTTAAAATCATAACCTAATGAATGGAGTATTCCGATATTTTCATCACCGCGTGGATTTGCTCTCGCACCCACTGATGAGCTGGATCATTGTCGTATTTAGGATGCCACATCAGCCAATATTCATGGGTAGGTGTCTCAAAAGGAAGCGCTTTATGAACCAAAGGCCAGTGCTTGGCCAAATTATTTGCAATGTGCTCCGGAACTACCATTAAGTGCTCACTTGAGACCAAACGATTTACCGCCGCAGAGAAAAAAGGCACTTTAAAGGTAACATGACGCATCAGCCCCCTGTCTTTTAGTGCCATATCGGTACTTGAGTCTTTGTCTCCCCCACCCGTCACTTGAATATGCGAATGACTAATGAGGTCCTCTACAGAAATCGAAGCCTTACCAGCTAAAGGGTGAGATGCCTTCATCAAACAAACTGACTTATCAGAACCAATATTGATGCTAGATACACCTTCAGGCTGAGTGGGATACATAGAAGAAGCAAGGTGGATTCCTAACTCGTGAAGCTTATCGATAAAATCTAGCTGCCACAGTCGATACGCCAAATCCAATTGTGGTGCTTGTTCACCCAAGTGAGAGGCAATATCGGGCAAAACGTATTGTGCCACGTAATCGCTTGAGGCAATAACCAGCTCGCCTTGCCACAGTTGCGGCTCAAAAGGTTTGTCATCGAGTAAATGGTCAAACTCAGCCAGTAACGCATCAAGCTTTGATTTTAACGCTATTGCTCGCGGAGTTGGTATCAGCTGATTACCTTGACGAATAAGCAGTGGGTCACCACACAGATCGCGCAATTGTGCAAGCTGTCGACTAACCGCAGACTGCGTAATGTGCAAACGTTCTGCAGTTCGGCTGACATGACACTCTTCTAAAAGTACATGCAAGGACCTAAGTAGATTCAAATTGATGTTGTTTAACATACCGGCTCAAGAAGGTTTTAATAAATAATGGCACCCATGATGCTTATTTCACAAACTGGTTGCCAGTCGTATTAAAGAACTCAGCTAAAACGGTATGAGTCATGAGGTGCCTTAGCTCTGGGTAACGTTGAATTTGATCTCTGATTTCGTTCAAACGAGTCATCGTAGGTACTTCGACAAAAACCATCATATCCGTTTCACCACTGATTGCATGGCACCATTTTACGCCATCGATTTTGTATAGTTCGTCGGCATATGATTCGCAATAATACGTGGATGTAGATTTATCGAACTTTAGAGCAAAATAAGCACAAATCGAGTCCCCGCCTGAAGAGGCAATTTCAGCGTGATACCCGAGAATCACTTTGTCATGTTCTAACTTACGAATACGAGCCGTCACCGCAGAACGAGAAAGGTTCACTTTATCCGCAATTTCAGTCACCGACAGCCGAGCGTTGTGTCGGAGAAGATCCACAATCTTGTGATCAAACTTGTCCATATACTTACCAAGCTTTCCTTATTTTTCTCATTCTATACCGATTCTAACTGCATAAGAAACCAACATTTTGTTGGAAATATTTAAAACAACCGTCATATTGACGGTTCAGTAAATCATTTTGTTATTAAGATTTTGGATATGCTATTTGGTAAGCATGAGATGAGCACCGTTATCCATTCAAATAAAAGAGCGATAACGCATTGAAATCAAATACGCTTCTTATGCACTCAGCGCACTAGCGGGCTCATTAAACTCCAATAAATGAGATAATTAGAAGCCACAAGCGTTTTCGTCATAAGTCCTACAACATTGGATGAATCAATTAGCATGGAACAGCTCAAAAAAGACATTTCACTCACATCCGGTATCGCCCAACTATCCACAACATTAATGGGAACGGGGCTTTTTATGATACCAGCCATTGCAGCAGGCATAGCGGGTCATTTTTCACTATGGGCCTGGATTTTATTATTCATCGCCATTTGTCCTATTGCGCTGACTTTTGCCCAGCTAGGCAAGCGATATCCCAACGCGGGCGGAACCGCATTTTTTGTGCGTAAAGCATTTAACGCCAAGCTGGAAAGTAGTGTAGCTTGGCTATTTGTTAGTGTCATTCCGGTAGGGGTTCCGGCCGCGATTGCACTCGCCGCAGGCTTTCTACAGCAAATATTGCCAGAGCCTATTAGCAATAATCTGTTTGCACAAATTCTAACGGTATTACTTCTTGTGTTCGTCAACTTGATGGGCACTAAGTCATCAGGTCATTTACAAACTCTTATTGCTTTGAGTGTCTTTGCGCTCGTTGGCACATTTTTATGGAAAGGTGACGTTAACAGCGCCGATCTCGTGATGCCAGCTATCACACAAGAGTCAATTTGGCCTATTACCGCAGCGCTTGGCGTGATGTTCTGGTGTTTTGTTGGCATAGAGGCTTTTGCTCATATGGGGGAAGAATTCAAAAACCCTCAAAGAGACTTCCCTATCGCCATTATTGTCGGTTGTTTTGTAGCGGGAGCTACGTACTGGGCTTGCTCTGTTGTTATTTTAAAGTTTGGTGCATATGGTAATGCTCAATTCGATAATGCATCGATTCCATGGTTGAGTGCTCAACTACTTGGCGATGGGGCCAAATGGATAATCAGTTTGATCGGATTCTCCGCTTGTTTCGCGAGCGTTAACTTATACACACAGAGCCTAGCGCGAATGGTCTGGGCTCAAGCTCGGGAACATCGTCCTTACAGCCCACTAGCCAAGATTTCGCGTCGTGGTGTCCCTTTCTCAGCCACCTTATTAGTTGGCGGCGTACTGCTAATATCTTGCGTGATAGGAACCCTATCACAGCTCGATCTGGAGTTTTTCCTAAAACTAGCAAATAGTGTATTCGTTTTGGTTTACATGTTGGCGATGTTAGCCGCTTATAAATTGCTTCGTGGGTTTGGTAAAGCGCTTGCGGGACTTTCTCTATTGCTTTGTACCGGTGTTTTTATATGTTTAGGCTGGTCAATGTTTTATGCACTTGGCATTTTCACTCTACTTTTACTGCCTTGGAAACAGTGGCGACATAAACGACAAACACGCGCAATTGAATAGTCACTGCTTCCCATGTCGAAAAATTAGGGCTAAACGTTGGATACCAGCGTCTATGTTCTCTAACGCGATATTACCGTAACCAAGCACGGCACCATGCCAGTGACGTGCTTGAAAATCTGGGTGTTCATAATAGCTCAAAGGTCGCAAGATGCTCCCTTCATGCTCTGCCAGTTTTGTAAAACGCAGCTCATCTATACCGTTTTGCCATTTCAACGTAATATGAAGCCCCGCCGCTTGGCTAACGATGCAAACACTGTCGCCAAAATGCTGTTGAATGGATAAATGCATCTGTTCATGCTTGGTTTTATATATTCGGCGCATTTTTCGGATATGGCGCAACAACCCACCCTCGGTAATAAAATCCGCCAACGCTTCTTGAGTGTGCGTCGGTGAATCACCACTTAACGCATCTTTAACCACCAAACATTGCTCTACTAAACGTTCAGGAACCACAAGGTAGCCAAGCCGCAATCCGTTAAACATCACTTTACTAAAGGAACCCACATACAACACACGATCATCTCGACCCATTTGAGCTGCTAGCCCCTGTAAGCTGGTGTAGGGACGATGAGCAAACTGAAATTCGCTGTCATAATCGTCCTCGATGATCCAACTTGATTGCTCGACCGCCCAGTTGATGATCTTCCCTCTTTGCTCGGTATTGAGTGTGGTACCCATCGGATATTGATTACTTGGTGTGATATACAGCGCATCGGCATCGCTTGAGGTCACCGCTTCCACATCAAAACCTAATTTCTCTCTTACGAACAAAGGCTCAAATTGATAGTTTTGGAACTGAATCAACTTCCGCATTTGCGCGTAACCTGGTTGCTCCATCAAAACCTTATCACCTTGTTTGAGCACTACCATCGTCGCAATTGACAACGCTTGCTGCGCCCCAGAGGTAATAATAATGCGCTCTGGGGAACAATTCACTGAACGACTTGATGCAAGGTAGTCAGCTAAAGCACAGCGCAATGCCCAACTGCCCTGAATATCTTGATTCCCTAGCAAGCAGGTGCGGGACATGTGGCGAGCAACTAGCTTTTGCCACTGCGCCATCGGAAATGCGTCCAAATCCGGCACACCCGGTGCAAATGCGCGGTTGATGTCAAAGTTGGTTTTCGGTGATGAGTCTCTCTGAACTGAATTAGGTTCAGGCAAGTACTGCTCCGGCAGTTCTACGGCAACATAAAAACCCGAACCTTTTTGGCTGTTCAAGTAACCTTCCGCCACTAACTGCTCGTAAGCAGAAATCACGGTATTCCTACTTAGATTAAGCGCTTGTGAAAGCTTCCGCGTAGAAGGCAACTTCCCATTCTTCACCCACAATCCTTGAACAATTTTCTTGCGAATAGCAAAAAACAACGCTTGCTGACGCGTTCCATCACTTTCTTTTAAATATAGGTCACCGATATCAATCAAAGACAAACTGGATCCATCCATTAGTTAAAAGTGGCTCTCTTTAAGCTACCAGTTAAACGCTACATTGCAATCAAAGAATGAGGATCAATCGCTCGTAATCGTGAGCAAACAAGGAGAGAAAATGCTATCCAACACCAATAGAACGGAAATTAAGAAAGGCGCACATAAAGCCGTCTCTGATGTTAGCAAACTGCACGCCATCATAGATGAAAGCCTAATCGCTCATATTGCGATAACCAACGAGTCAGGCCCTGTGGTCATCCCTATGCTGGCATGGCGTGTCGATGATTACGTGTATATCCATGGTGCCAACAACAGTCGACTGTTACGCTCACTCAAACAAGGAGTGCAAACGTGCTTAACCTTTACTTTGTTTGATGGTTGGGTATTGGCTCGAAGTGCATTTCACCACAGTGCGCATTATCGTAGCGCCGTGGTCTTTGGCCAGTTTGAGATGGTGGAGAATAACCAAGAAAAAGACAGGTTGCTGAATCACTTTATCGAACAGATCGCTCCAGGGAGAACAAAACAAGTCCGTTTGAGTAATGAAAAAGAGCTCAAAGCCACCATGCTGCTGCGTATCCCACTCACAGAGGCATCTGTGAAAATCAGCAATTTTGGCGTCAACGACGATGCGGAAGACATGGATATTCCTGTTTGGGCAGGTGTCCTACCCTACCGAACCGTCGTAGGTCCGCTGCAAGCTTGTGAAGATTTGTATGAAGGTATCGCTGAACCAGACTACCGCAGTGCCTACTCTAATCGTTGGCAGGAATAAGCACCGTAAAACGTGCACCGCCTAAGTGACTCTCGCCGACGGAAAGCTCCCAACCCAGTTGCCTCGCTGCACTGGTAGCGATGGCAAGCCCTAAACCAAAGCCTTTCATGTCGGCGTTGCGGCTTTTGTCTAAACGCGAAAATGGCATAAATACTTCTTCTCGCATCGCTTCAGGGATGCCCGGACCATCGTCCTCAATATCGATGCTCCAGCAATCCGCTACCATTCGAATCGTCACCTCAACGCAGGATTCACCGTAACGCTTGGCGTTTTGCAGTAAATTATCGAGGACGAGGTTACCCAAAGTAGGCTGAAAGTGAATCAATTGGTTCGCGAGTTCATTTTCTGCTCTCAACATGGTGGACTCTAAGCCTAGGTAATTCATGCGGCTTTTACACCAAAGAGGCAGTTCCATGGTTTCAACAGAATCGCTCAAAGAATGGTTTTTCACACTCAAGCGAGACAGCATGACGATGTCGGACGTTAAATCCGTCACTACATCAACGTATCGTTCAATATCGTCATGTAACTCTGCCTGCATTTCACCACTCGTGCGCCTAGCTAAATCCGTCGCTAGCTGAATACGACTCAGCGGAGTGCGCACTTCATGAGGAATAGCTTGAGTAAAGATGTGTGTTTGACGTACTCGTCTCTCAATCTCTTCAGACATGTTGTTGAAGCCTTGGGCGAGCTCTTTCACGGGTTGCGAAAATTGCTTTAGATCGACTCGCGTATTCAACTCACCATAACCAAATTGTTGTTGTGCAGCCGTTAGTTGTCGAATTTGGCGGTCAAGACGTCGTACAGGTATGTAAACCATAATGCCTAAACTGCACACAACAACCAAAAGTAGAGTCAGTATAAATACAATCTCAGAATCTTCATTCCAATCAACATCTGGGCTAAAGAAATCCGTTTTTTCTTTGAAAACTAAACTCTTCGAGGTGTTAGGTAAAGGGAATACCGCGGCATAGGTACTGCCATCAATAAGATAAACAGGTATCCCTTGTATTCGGTACAGCAGCTTACAATCTCGACAAGGCGGTGATCCGTCCCAGTTTTCAACCAATGTTAAATCAAAGATAAAGAAATCTTGCTTGCCGTTTTCGGTTAACTTCTTATAGAGAGAATCCGGAGTGCCTCGTTGCTCAATGTATTGATCGACAAAATAAGCACCATCACTCAAAAAAACACCGACTTCTGTTTTGCGCATGTACTCTTCCCCCATAAAGAGAAACAAAGCAACAGTCAGCGCAAGGCCAGTAACTAACCCCACATATAGACGAGTAAACAGGGAAAACATGCGTCATTTACCTGTCAGCATATAGCCGTGGTGACGTATGGTCTTAATGGTAGCGGTATGGATATGAGCCTTAGAGAATTTCTTCCTTAGTGAGGATATACGCATATCAGTCGAACGATCAGTAATGCAGTATTCAATGCCTCTGGCAAGACGGCAACATGATTCACGAGATACTGGCTTATCGACATTCAGCATCAGGAGCTCTAGAATTTCAAACTCAGAGCTCGTTAAACCAATATCTTTTTGCAAATAAAATGCTTGGGAGCGACGAAGACAAAGGCTAATGCCATATCGGCTCAGCTTTTCTTCTTCAACGGTATCAACTTGACGACGATAGCGACGTAGCGCCGCTTCAATACGGGCGAGAAGGATATTGCCTTTTATCGGTTTGGTAAGGTAATCATCAGCACCGAACTTAAATAAGCTCACCTCGCTCATTTCATCATCGGTTGCAGTCAAAACAATGATAATCCCATGATAAAATTTACGTGCCTCTTGGCATATTTCTGCGCCATTTTTTCCCGGCAACATCAAATCTAACAGCACTAGGTCCGGATTGAGCCCGCGAATCGTTTCTAATGCATTTTGACCGTTGTCGATAACAGTTACTGTATAGCCTTCGGCTTCGAGGTACATTTTGGTTAATCGAGCAATCTCAGAGTCGTCTTCTACCAGTAAGATTGTATTGCCCACCATGAATCATTTACTCCACCAATATGATGGAGGGAGTATATCGCTCGTCCTATACTGCGCAACCCACTTAAATGATAATTTTAATAAAAAGCGGGCTTACATACGCTTACAAACCATACATATACGATAATCCTAATCATTCCACGCCCCTAAAACCATGCAATAACCTGATGTTTTATTTATTAGCAGAATATAGCTTCACATAAAAAATAAATTTCGGAATAAAAATCTACTACATTTTTAAATATATCGAATGATAGTCCTTACCAAAAAACAATATCGATATATATGACTTTGTTTGCTTATATAGACAGGACTTTATGTTGCTTCTAAGTTTCTTGCTCTAATAAAGTCTACGAGTAACATGAAATGAGATATTCCCAATTAACACCTTTAGCCATATTTTGCGCGATAAGTCTAACTGCTTGCGGCGGCAGTGAATCTAATTCGAAACCATCGACAACGACACCTCCAACACCACCAGCGCCAACATTGAGCACTGTCACAATCCCAACTGTCGTTTCTACAGAGCTTCCAGCCAAGTTAAAAGTGGCTGCTGATGCGGGCTTCACCCACTATGTGAAAATCTCCCTTTCTGAAGCAAATAACAATGATGCATTTCACATTGTGGCTGTTGATGACGGTGCGAATAATGAAAAAATCTTTCGTGCAGCCAAAATCATCCAACACCTTCTCACAAACCAACCAGACTCTAAGTACGGCGCTGACAAGTCTCGTATCGCTAAGACATTAGCCGAGCGTGATGCCACACTAATGCTGACCGAAAACGACGAACAGAATGATGAGATGTTAACCAAAATCTTTATCAACGAACTGATTCGCCAAGACAAACTGAACGATGCAGTGACAAACTCGGGCTTAGCACACTCTTTTGATACGAGTTCTCTAGAAAAGTTTGTTGTAAGCATGATGGTACTTAACGAAGATGATATGGATACACTTGTCACATCTATCGTGGCAACATTAGTAAATAGTAAAGAAACACCAAACTGGCTAAGGAACAGCCAATCTTTGATGTATCGAGAACTGACAGTTGAAGGCGATTGCCATTACATGAGTAATTTTGCCGATTACTGTGCCAATCTTGGTAAAAAAGCCGAACGAGACGCCGCTTTTGAAGAAATTTTACACTTGGTCCAAGCGCAAGGTATTGCACCTAACACGGGGACTGCGGCACTGCAAAATGACATTCAAGCTCATGCGTTAAAAATCTATAACGATATTCAAGCGGGCAAACCGACGGTGTGGCGCCCAACTCAGTATGACTGGGACGATTGGAAATCGGACGACTTCGATCCTGAAAGTGTTAAACAAACGGGCCCTTCATATTCTCACGAATACTTTGCTGCCGCTTTTGAAGCTTACATGGGTGTAGCAAAAGCAAACGGACAAGGTTTAGATGGCTACCAAGCATTAACACGTGAAGAAATGCAAACTCAAGATCCACAAGCCGTTGATTGGATCAGCGGCTTATTCCACGGATACTTGCAATACACCGCGAACATCGACTCTGCGGGCGTCAAACTTTACACAGAAAAGACAAATCCAGGCACAGTGCCTACCTTCCGTATGGCTCCCAACAAAGACGGCTTGATAGAAGCATACACCTACAAATCTCAGTGGCTGACAAGAGTGAAGATCATTGGCGACGACGCAATGAATGTCATCGGTAATGACCAAAACAATACCTTTGAAGGCAACAGCAAAGACAACAGCATTTATGGTGAAGGTGGTATCAACACCTATATCGTGCCACACAAACTGGCAGAATGTACTGTTATCAAAGCAAAGAGCGTTTCTGTTAAGTGCCCGAGTACAGGCTCGGATGAGTTGTACGACATTCAAAAGATCCAATTCACCGACCAAATCTTAGATGTAACCGAGCTATAAACGATGAAAAACATGAAGAAACTTACTCTATTCGCTCCCCTACTCCTTGTAGGTTGTGGTGGCCTAGCTGTCATGGATCGTACTGATGCCGTAAAAGCACAACCAGAAATGCTGATCAAAACCGACGGAGATTTTTGGGGATTCGGTGCAGATGGTCATTTTGATTTTGCTGGTAAGTACAAAGGCAACTATTCACGCAGTGCTTCTAACTCAAGTTGGTTTAACCATATCTCTTTCAAAGAAGGTGCGATGGGCGCAGAAGTTACTCGTATCGACAACGGGGAAACTTGGCTTCTGAGCTGCTCTGGAGGCGGTATGTCGGTTAACTACATGGGCGTCGATTTTGGTGGGAATGATCCTTACACCTGTGATATCACCCAAGATGGCGTCAAAGTGGGAGAATTTGCGATGGAGCCAAAATCCGCTCTCATCGACATCAGCTTTGAGAAAAAAGAGACTGGCGTAGTGCGTATTGGCAGCACCCACTTTAATGTAGAAACCGTACATACTAGTCCCGACGCCATGATGGCGGTAGACATTCCATTGGGTTATAGCTTTAAGGAAGGCACACAAGAAATTGCCGCTGTACAGACGAACGGTACCATTGCGGTACAAATGCTCCCAGAACTTAGTGAACAAAAAAAGGATGTGATTGCCATCGGCGCTGTTGCAAGTGCACTAAGCTGGCGCCCTAAGAAATAGCCATTACATTAAACAACACCAAAAATAGCAAAGCCCTCTACCTTGAGGGCTTTTATTGCTTGTTTTCATAAAGACAAGTGAAGCATTACTTTTCTAATCTTCCCGCATACTGCTTGGGCGTTAATCCACGATGTTTCTTAAACATACGATTGAAGCTCGCCACATTGGTGTAACCAAGGCGCATGGCTATGTCATCAATACTCACGCGCTTACTCAATAACCCAGCCGCAACATTACTCAATACATAGCCGGATACCATCGAGAAGTTGAGGCCTAATTTGTGCAAACGACGTTGAAACTGCTGTTCAGATAAATCAAGCAGAGAAGAAACGCGCTCTAACGTTGGCAATCCATAATGACTGCTGTAGTTCACCACTTCATAAATCACTTTCAACTCATCTTCTGGGTCGGGCATATTAAGCAAATCATCCAAATCGGAAAAACTCATCGCTAGACGGCTGTCCTCGCGATGGCTCACTTGGCGGGAAGCTAATCGGTCATCTCCCGGGATCCATATTTCTGTTTTTGGCTGACTCCATTCCACCTCGCAGCCGAAATATTCCCGGTATCGCTCAGTATTTTTTCTCGACCCTGAAATCTTGACGCGCAAAGGCTGATAGTCTTTACCAAGAAATTCGCGTAGCACTTTAATCATAAATACCGCACAGCGGATACTATCGTGCACCTTTACTGACGTTTCTATAAACGGATTGTGGTAAGTCCATTTGATGATTTTGCCCGACTGTTCGCCAGCAAAAAATGCCCCAGATTGTAAGTTACTCGCACCATAATTAACGCGTCGAATCGCGCTGGCTAAATCATTCCCAGAAAATAGCCAGCGTCCCACAGGCCCAAGCTTTTGCAGTTCAATACCTCGGCTGAGACTCAAAACCACATCTGGATCACTACTGGCTTGTTCAACACAACGATACCATTCTGCGACGGCTTTTAGCGGGATCAGTGTCATTGGGTTGTGAAATACCGACGACGGAATCCCCAGTTCATCCGAGCCCAAATTATATTTAGATAACGCGAGGTTATGCATGTTTAGAATGCCCATCGCGCGAATAAATCGAACCGTCTTCATTACCAATCACATCAAATTCAATCCTCTATTGATTGAATCTGTCACAAAGAAAGACCTAAATCAAATCCAGATCACAATACGCCAACCGTTTGATAGAGGAGTGTTTAATGAGTTTACTGAGTGTCCCATTTGTCGGTACAGGCGCAGATACGGCGTTACATGTTGTCGCTGCTGTCGTTTTAATCGCGAGTGTCGCGGGCGCGTGTTACGGCTTTTGGAAAATCCATGAGTTGCCAATTAATAAGGCGCACAGCAAAGACCATCATCAGATAGGGCTCATCACTGCGCTCACCTGGATAGGGTTTGTCTGGCACTGGGTTTGGGTGCTAGCTGTTATCTTTGCATTCGTTGATATGGAAAAAGCCATCATCAATCTGCGTGATACATGGAGAAGTAAACCGCAAACAGAAACACAGCCAAAAGAGGAAGCGTAATGTTAGAAGGTTTAGCGGTATGGGCTCTCTTCATCTATTTGCTGCGTTTGGTTGGCATGCCTTGGAACAAAGCAACCAAATCGTTCGCTTATCTTGGCGGTTTGAGTTGGCTGATGTTCGTATGGGTAGGTTTGATTAACTTCACCCCGATGGATTTATCCGGTGGTTCTGTCGTGCAGTCACCACACATCCAATTGCGTCCAGATTCAACCAATGTGAAGGGTAAAGTTGACCACATTTACATTAAGCCAAATCAACAAGTTAAAGAAGGTCAGCTTATTTATGAACTTGACCCAACGCAATACGAAATCGCATTAAATCAGGCGAGCGTATCCGCCGATTCTGCACGAGTCGCATTAGCTACGGCAAAAGGCGACATCGAGATTGAAGAAGCGAATCATCAAGCATTGGTGCAAGATCTAGAAACATCAAAGAGCCAATTGGAAGCGGCGAAAGTTGACTACAAATTGCAGAAAAAGATGCTAGATCGTTATGTTGAGCAAAACCGAGTGGTGCAAAACACCATCACGGAAAGCGACATCGACAAACAATCGAGTGCGGTTGATATGGCACGTCACAACGTGTTAACCCTTGAGTCTCAAATTAAGAAGAAACAAGTCGATATTTCACGTGCAAAACTGGCGATTCATAAAGCAGAGCTCGCAGTTGAAACCAAACAAGCCGAACTGCGCCAAGCTGAAGAGCAAATTGCAAAAGCGCAATGGGATTTGAACAGCACCAAAGTTCATGCCCCAACAGATGGCTTTGTCACCAACTTTATCCTGCGTGAAGGTCAGCGTGTATCGATGATGCCACGTATTAATATGTACACTAACGAGAAGTATGTGCTGATGCGAGTCAACCACCAGGCGATTCGTAACATCAAACCGGGTCAACCTGCGGAATTCTCCTCGTCCGTTTACCCAGGCAAGATCTTCTCAGCGACCGTCGAAGGCATTGTTGAAGCAACAGGTGAGTCACAAGGTAATCTGCTGGGTTTCGATGATTCTGTGCGTGTCACCACTGGAAAGAATTTACAGAACAAACACCACTTTGTTCGTCTTAAGATTGATGAGCCAGAAGGCTACGACATTCCTGTTGGCTCTGTTGGCCTCGCATGGGTCAGCGGTGAAAAACCGATAGGCTTCATGGCCTTCTTGGATGTGATTCGCGGGATCATCATTCGAATGAAGTCCCAGCTGTACTTCTTCTACTCCATCTAAACTCACAAACCGCCTGTTTCGCTGGCGGTTTTTTCATTTGTATCCAAACACATCCTTTTCCCGTATAACAATTAGTTAGTAAATAGCGGAGAAGATTCATGTCGGCAAAGGAAAGAAGCCTACCTACCCATCGTATCTCAAGGTTCAGCAAGTTCGCTTCACTTGCTACCCGTGTCGCAGGCAATGTGATTGCAGAAGGCACGAAACAAATCGCCAAAGGCAATAAACCAAAAGCGAAAGACCTCTTGCTGACGCCACAAAACATCGCACGGTTGACAGACCAACTTGCTCACCTACGTGGCGCTGCAATGAAGCTTGGTCAAATGCTCTCAATGGATGCTGGTGATGTTTTAGAACCTGAACTCGCAGATATTCTCTCCCGCCTTCGCTCCAACGCAGACCCAATGCCTGCAAAGCAACTGAACGGAGTCATGGAAAGTTCGCTAGGAACGAGTTGGAAAGCTGAGTTTCTATCATTTAACTTCAAACCAATCGCCAGTGCATCAATAGGACAAGTGCACCAAGCCTACAGCGATGCGGGCGATAACCTAGCCGTCAAAGTGCAATATCCGGGCATACGGAAAAGTATCGATAGCGACGTAAACAACGTAGGTACGTTGCTTAAAGTGGTTGGGTTGATTCCAGAATCCGTAGACTACAAAGGGCTACTAGAAGAAGCCAAAAAGCAACTGCATGATGAAGCCGATTACACCCGAGAAGCGCAATTTGCGATTCGTTACCATAATGCTTTGAAGGAGCATCCTCATTTTGTCGTACCAAAGATTCACACTGAAAGTTGCTCAGACTCCGTTCTCGCCATGGAGTTTATTGACGGCGTACCCATTGAACACATCGAACATTATGATCAAAGTACGCGAGATTTTGTCATGCACAGTTTGCTCGAATTGCTGTTCAGAGAGCTGTTCGAATTCAAGATGGTGCAAACCGACCCTAACTTCGCCAATTACTTGTACATTGAAAGTACTCGCCAAATCGGCTTGTTAGATTTCGGTGCAACTCGCGAATACAGCGAACGATTCAGTGCCGGCTATCGCCAAGCCTTTGCGTCCGTCATGAATAATGACGAACAAGGCTTGAATGACGCGCTTGAACAAATTGGCTTCTTCAGCCAAACCATCTTACCTGATCAGCGCCAAGCGATTCTCGATTTAGTAAAAATGGCATGTGAACCCATGTTAGTTGATGAGCCATATGATTTTAAAGCCAGTGGCTTAGCGCAAAAACTTCGCGAAGCTGGCACTATTTTGAGCATGGAACAAGAGTACTGGCATACCCCACCTGCCGATGCCCTATTTTTACATCGTAAAATTGGTGGCATGTATTTGCTCGCAGCGAGAATTGGCGCAAAAGTGAACATTCGCCAATTGGTACAGCCATATCTCACTATCAACAGCGAATAGCCTATTGTTTTTCTGTTACTTTCAAGTACCTTGAGCAAGGTTAAGATGCATAGTTGTGCATCTCAATAACATGCCATACTTCCATAAAACGAATTAACTATCGGGGTACTCGGTGAGCAAGTTTCAAGATCTCTCCACTCTAATCCAGCAAATTGGCCAAGCCGAAGAAGCGGATCAAGTCGCAACGCTCAATGAATCTATTGAAGCGGGTCTCGAACCTGGCGCAGTCGCCCTAATTCTGGAAGCCTTTCCAATCGATGATCGTGTTCGCTTATGGCGAGCTTTGCCACTAGAACTGCATATCGACGTGTTAACGGAAATGCGTGCCGACGTACGTTTTTCTATCATCAATGCATTATCTGAAGTCGAGCTAAAACTCACCCTCGCTAAACTTGATAACTTATCGCTGATCGAATGGGCGGATTCGTTGCCTGAGTCGATCATCAACGAAGCGCTCGCGTTAATCGAAAAAGATGAGTTAGAGCTTTACGATCAGGCAAACGAATATGAAGATGAAGAACTCGGCCACTGGGCTGAGCGTAAAATCATCACCCTGCCCTTTAATATTACGATTGGAACGGCTAAGCAGTTAATGGAGCGCTATAGCTACGACACGCCTCAACAAGTCTACCTGATCAACCGTAATAAACAGTATCGAGGGACAGTCAATTACTACGAAATTTTACGTAGTGATCCTGATACTCGCTTGAAAACACTCGTTATTGAAGCGGTGACGGTGCTAGACAGTAAGATGATGCTTCCCGAAGCGGTAGAAGCATTAGAGCACAGCACACTGCCCGCTCTGCCTGTGACTGATGCAGACCAAACTCTGATTGGTGAAGTCGATTGGCAATTTGCATTGAGTACGCAACGTGAAATCTACGAAGCGCGCTTAATGGCCGGTACTGGTATGGATGAAGGCGATGACTTGTTTGCGCCAGTATTAAAAAGCTCACAAAAACGCGGCGTGTGGCTGGGCATCAATTTGCTGACTGCAATTTTAGCGTCTGTCACTATCGGGCTATTTGAAGACGTGATTGCTCAAGTGGTGGCTTTGGCCGTACTAATGCCAATTGTTGCATCGATGGGTGGCATTGCAGGCAGCCAAACCCTGACTCTAATGGTTCGTGCGATGGCGCTCAATCAGATTACCCCAGGTAACCGATTCAAATTCTTAAAAAATGAGCTGGGTATTGGCTCACTGAACGGCATTGCTTGGGCGCTAATCATCGGCGGGTTAGCCGGATTGTGGTTCCAATCGCCAGTTTTAGGTGGAACCATCGCGCTGGCCATTATCGTCAACATTATTACCGCTGCTTTATTTGGCGTGTTGATACCCATTATTTTGGATAAGTTTAAATTGGACCCGGCTTTGGCTGGCTCGGTGATTCTAACAACAGTGACAGATGTAGTTGGTTTTTTCGCCTTTTTAGGGACGGCGAGTTTAGTCATGCTCTAAAAAGTCCACTGTTTATTAATCAATCATTAGCATAATAGAGTCAAATTGCATAACGCAGTTGCAAATTGCAAACAAACTCAAACTTTAAGCAACGCATGTCACAGAAACTACGTATTTTAGGGCATATTAAAGTTGGCACAGTAACTGCATTATATAAATCGACCCTTCTTAAGCCGAGGGTCACCTAGCCAACTGACGTTGTTAGTGAACTTGATTTTGTTCACATGTATATAAGCCAATCGCACTCTTTGCGGTTGGCTATTTTTTTATGTGGCTATTGCTCTCTTATCCTCTGACCGAGCTCGGTTGTACTTTTCTTGCCCACAACAGATTGTTTACTGTTTATAAAATTCAAATATTCGCCCACTAAACCATTAGAAATGCCAGCTTCAACAAAAACAAATCACCTACATAAAATAAAACCAAGAAAACACACCCCAAAAAAGAACAAATAACGTCCAAACCAAAAATCTCATCATGAAATCGTTTTCTTTTCATAGAAATCGACTGAACAATCCAGAGTTATAGATAAATTTAATCCATAAAAACAAATAGCAATTCAAAATATTCATTTCACATAGAAAACCTGTCTATAAATCATAGAAAATACGTAAAAATAAACTTTTCACTTTTAGAACTTAAAAACCAAGCCATTGTTATTAAAAGAAAAAACAGAAACCAAAAATCAAGCAAACGTTTAAATTGCAATTTTATCATTGACTATTAAATTTACATCACGATAATACGCGCCGTTTGCCTGAAAACCAGGTGCTATAATTTAATATTTCAATGTGCGGAGGTAATAATGGCTGGAGACAATAACTACAGTCTTGGACCAGTTCCCAACACGGCCAGAAAAGGCGTGGCGTCACTAACCATGGTGATGTTAGGACTCACTTTTTTCTCCGCAAGTATGTGGACAGGGGGTTCTCTCGGTACTGGGCTCTCCTTTAATGATTTTTTCCTCGCTGTTCTCATCGGTAACCTAATCCTCGGTATTTACACTTCTTTCCTCGGTTACATCGGCGCTTCTACTGGTCTCTCTACTCACCTTCTTGCTCGTTTCTCTTTTGGTTCTAAAGGATCTTGGCTTCCTTCTGCTCTTCTTGGTGGTACTCAAGTTGGGTGGTTTGGAGTTGGTGTCGCGATGTTTGCGATTCCGGTGCATAAAGCAACGGGCATCGATACCAATACATTGATCCTCGTTTCCGGTTTGCTCATGACCGCGACCGTTTACTTTGGCATCTCAGCACTGATGGTGTTGTCAGCAATTGCCGTTCCTGCCATTGCGCTACTTGGCGGCTACTCTGTCATCGAGGCAGTAAATAGCGTTGGCGGTATTAGCGAACTACAACAGGTTCAACCAACCGAGCCACTCGATTTTTCAATAGCTCTCGCGATGGTTGTCGGCTCTTTTGTCAGTGCTGGTACATTAACGGCAGATTTCGTGCGCTTTGGCAAAAAGCCGCGCAGCGCTGTGATGATCACAATGGTGGCATTTTTCATCGGTAACTCGTTAATGTTTATCTTTGGCGCGGCAGGTGCGTCGGTGACTGGTCAATCAGACATCTCTGAAGTGATGATTGCGCAAGGTTTATTGATTCCTGCCATCATCGTACTTGGGTTAAACATTTGGACGACTAACGACAACGCGCTCTACGCATCGGGTCTTGGATTTTCCAACATCACAGGCTTACCAAGTAAATACATCTCGATGGCGAACGGGCTTGTTGGCACACTTTGCGCTCTCTGGCTCTACAATAACTTTGTTGGCTGGCTAACCTTCTTATCGTTGGCAATTCCACCGATTGGCGGCGTGATCATCGCTGACTTCTTCACGAACCGTAAGCGCTACGCAAACTTTGAAGCCGCCCAATTCCAAAACGTTAACTGGGCTGGCATTATCGCTGTCGTGATTGGCGTTGGTGCGGGACACTTCCTGCCTGGCGTAGTGCCGATTAACGCTGTACTTGGCGGCGCAATTAGCTTCCTGATTCTTAATCCTATTCTTAACAAAAAAGCACTGGCTACACAGCCAGCGTAAGGAACCATCATGACAACACTACTGATCAAAAACGTAACGCTAAAAGGACAAGAAGGTCTACAGCAAATTTTGATTGAAGATGGTCAATTCAAGCGCATTGAAAACAACGATGTGGAGCTTAATCATAACGGTGATACCATCGATGCTGAAGGCGGCATGGCGGTGGCGCCTTTCTGCGAGCCACACATTCACCTAGATACAACGCAAACCGCTGGCGAGCCAAGCTGGAACATCTCTGGCACATTGTTTGAGGGTATTGAACGTTGGGCTGAGCGCAAAGAAATACTGTCGATTGAAGACGTGAAAACGCGCGCAAAACAAACCTTAAAATGGCAGATCGCAAACGGTGTACAACACGTTCGAACTCACGTAGACGTTTCAGACCCTACCCTAATTGCCCTAAAAGCGATGGTAGAAGTGCGTGAAGAGATGAAAGAGTGGGTAGACATCCAAATCGTTGCGTTTCCGCAGGAAGGTATTCTCTCTTACCCAAATGGCAAAGAGCTGCTAGAAGAAGCCGTCAAATTGGGGGCGGACGTGATTGGCGCGATTCCCCACTTTGAATTCACACGCGAATATGGCATTGAATCGCTGCACTACGTGTTCGAATTAGCGCAAAAATACGACCGTCTGATCGACGTGCATTGTGATGAAATCGATGACGAACAATCTCGCTTCGTTGAAACACTGGCAGCATTAGCGCACAAGTTTGATATGGGGAATAAAGTCACGGCCAGTCACACCACAGCGATGGGTTCCTACAACGGTGCATACGCATCTCGCCTGTTCCGTTTATTACGCATGTCCGGTATCAACTTCGTGGCAAATCCATTGGTGAACATTCACTTACAAGGCCGTTTTGATGATTACCCAAAACGTCGCGGCGTAACACGAGTGAAAGAGATGCTGAATGCCAACATCAACGTCTGCTTTGGACACGATGATGTATTTGACCCTTGGTACCCACTAGGCACTGCAAACATGCTGCAAGTGCTGCATATGGGCCTACATGTATGTCAGGTCATGGGTTACGAGCAAATCAATAACTCACTAGATCTCATCAGTACCAACTCAGCGCGCACATTGAACATTCAAGACAATTACGGAATTGAAGAAGGCAAACCAGGTAGTCTTCTGATTCTTCCAGCTGAAAATGGCTTTGATGCAGTACGTCGCCAAGTGACTGTGCGCTACTCGGTTCGTCACGGTAAAGTCCTTGCAGAAACGCAACCTGCGACGACTCATATTCATCTTGAACAAGCAGAGCAAGTGACGTTCAAGCGCTAAGGTTAGTAAAAATACCGACTAAAACGAAAAAGGGTCTAACGAAATCATCAGGCCCTTTTGCTATTGGCAAACGTCACTGCTGTTCTGTGTCTTACCACCTTAGTAGCCAACCGAACGCACAAAAATGCTATTTAAGATGACCCGAAACTCACTAAGTTGCATAAGGTTCTGATGGCTAAATCTCAATTACACTATTGAACTTGGAAATTCCTCTCTGCGTTCGGCATACTTCCGCCTTCACTTTAGTTGTAGATATAACTCATGACCTTATTAAGCCAGATAGAATCGCAATTTTTGGAATTTATGCAGCAAGAGATGCAAGTCGATGCGGCGCATGACATAAGCCATGTTCAACGGGTCGTAAACACCGCAAAAAAACTGGCTATGGAAGAAGGCGCCGACTTATCTATTGTGCTTCCCGCCGCCTATTTACATGATTGTTTTACCTATCCGAAAGATCATCCAAACCGCAAGCAGAGCTCAATCATTGCAGCCAAAAAAGCGGTCGCGTTTTTAGAAAGTATCGATTATCCGCAGCAATACCATGATGCCATTGCCCATGCGATAGAAGCACACAGCTTTAGCGCTAATATCAGACCCAACACATTGGAGGCAAAAGTCGTTCAAGATGCCGACCGTCTGGACGCTTTAGGCGCAATTGGCATTACTCGCTGTATACAAGTGAGCACTGAGTTTGATGCGCAACTTTACGATGACAAAGACATCTTTGCTCAACAGCGAGAACTCGACGACAAACAATTCACTCTGGATCACTTCCAGACCAAGTTATTCAAAATCGCCGAAACCATGAACACAGAGTCTGCAAAACTTGAAGCCAATAAACGTAAAGCCTTTATGCAAACGTACCTAGAACAGCTGCACGATGAGGTGACCGCGTAAGTGTCTGAAAGCCATACGTTAATTAAAGAGCTTAAACGCCAGCTAAAGTTAGCTGGGCTGCATTACATCGATGTTGCACAACACCTTGATTTAAGTGAAGGCAGCGTCAAACGGTTACTGGCTGAAGGTCAACACATTAGCCTTGAACGCTTAGAACGCATTTGCCAATTGATTGGTTTAGAAATGGCGGAACTGTTTAAGCTCGCGGCTGCGCACAATAAAGGTCTAGAGTCGCTAACGTTAGAGCAAGAAAAGCAGTTGGTTGACGATAAAGCCCTGCTACTCGTGGCGATCTGTGTGGTAAGTGGCTATCAGTTTGAACAAATCGTTCAGCAATACACCTTCAATGAGTTGGAACTGGTGCAAAAGCTGGCTCAGTTGGATCGTCTGAACATCATCGACTTGCAGCCAAATAACAAAATTCGTTTGCGTATATCTCCGACATTTAAGTGGCAGATGGGCGGCCCTATTCAACGGTTCTTCCAACAGCAAGTTCAAGACGCCTTTTTCCAAAGCTACTTTTCTGGTGAAGATGAAAAGTTCTCCATGGCAACAGGGCTGATGAGTGTACCAACCAACAAGAAGCTGCAACAGAAACTGCAAAAGGTCATCGATGAGTTTTATCAGGCTTGCCAAAGTGATAGCTCTCTCGATATGGACGAAAAGCACGGCACCTCTCTGATTATTGCGATGCGTCGCTGGACGTTCCCTCTGTTTGAACCATGGGAAAGAAAACCTACTCAGAAGTCTCGAAATTAGTAACTCAATAAACAAATGGAGATGAAAGTAACGAATTTCGTTACTTTTGGTGGCATGCAACGTCACTTGACAGAGAAAGCTGGTTTAATCGTTCATTGAGCATAAAGTGCTCTCATCTCATTCGACTTTGTTTAATCGGAGCCAGCATGTTTTTCTCAAAACGCTTTTTTCCTTACTTTGTGACGCAGTGCCTTGGCGCACTCAATGACAACATCTACAAAAACGTTCTGTTATTGATGGTGACATACAGCCAAATTGATAACTTACCAATATCCGTTAATCTATTTGTTAATTTGGCGGCAGGCTTATTCATCCTACCTTTCTTTCTATTCTCTGCGCATGCTGGTGCCGTCGCTGACAGCATGGACAAAGCCAAATTAATCCGACGTCTAAAGCTCATCGAGCTGGCTATCATGTCTTGCGCAGCAACCGCTATTGCCACCCAAAGTGCCATGCTGATGCTGGTTCTGCTGTTTATGACAGGCACTCAATCGGCCTATTTTGGTCCCGTGAAATACGCCTTGCTACCACAAGCGCTCAAACCAAATGAGCTTGTTAAAGGAAATGCTTGGGTTGAAATGGGCACGTTCCTTTCGATTCTCATAGGTACGCTTAGCGCAGGCCTCCTGCTAGCCATTCCTAATGGTACCTTGATTGCTTCTTGTATCGTGATTGCCTTGTCTTTGCTTGGTTTTATGAGCAGTGTGAATATTCCAACGATGCCTAGCCAATCGACTGACAAAGCGAAGTTTGAACCAATTTCTGGTTTAAAGAACACGTTAAAAGTGGCAAAAAAACAGAGAGGCATTTGGGTGTCTATTCTAGCCATCAGTTGGTTTTGGTTCATGGGTGCGACTTACCTGACTCAATTCCCTAACTTTGCGCGTGAACATTTGTTTGCAGACAGTACTGTCGTTTCTTTACTGTTGGCATTGTTTTCCATTGGTATCGCTACAGGCTCTTGGTTGTGTGAAAAGCTCTCTTTCAACCACGTTGAGCTTGGTATTTTGCCATTCGGTATCCTTGGTCTGACAGTCTTTGGCGTCGACTTGCTATGGGCCGTCCCTAGTTATCCATCACTTCCGATTCACTTTTATGATGTGCAAAGCTTCGTTGCTGAATCCAAACATCTGCGCGTCATGATTGACCTGTTCCTTGTTGGTGTAAGCGGCGGTGTCTTTATTGTTCCTCTTTATGCGTTCATCCAATCTCGTTCAAACAAAGGGGAATGTGCACGTGCCATTGCTGCTAACAACATCATGAATGCGTTGTTTATGGTGGTGTCTGCTTTGGTTTCGATCGTTGTACTCAGCGCACTAGAGCTTTCTATTGTGGAACTGTTTGCCATGATGGCAATAGGTAACTTCTTCGTGGCAATCTATGTCTATCGTCAAGTACCGGAATTTACACAACGCTTTATCAGTTATTTACTCAGCCATTGTATGTATCGTGTGTCAGTACAGGGGCGCCAACATATTCCTGAACAAGGTGCTGCGTTAATCGTGGCTAACCATGTTAGCTATGTCGATGCGTTGATTTTGATGGGAACCTCTACTCGCCCGGTTCGTTTTGTGATGGACAAGTCCATCAGCGAGCTGCCTGTTCTTAAATATGTTTTCCGTCATGCCGGTGTTATCCCGATCTGTTCTCCACGTAAGTGTGCCGACACTTACCGTCGAGCATTTGAACAGATTGAACAAGCGCTTAACGACGGTGAGGTTGTCTGTATCTTCCCTGAGGGTCGTTTAACGTCTAACGGTGAATTGGATGAGTTTCGCCCTGGTGTGGAAAAAATCCTTGAACGTAATCCTGTTCCTGTCATCCCTATGGCGTTAAAGGGGCTTTGGGGTTCTTTTTTCAGCCACAAAGGCGGACATGCTCTCACAAAACGACCGACTCGTTTTTGGTCAAAAGTGGACGTTGTTATTGGTGAAGTGTTAAGCCCAGCTTCTTTAAATCGTCATCAATTGCAACAACAAGTACAGGATTTACTGGGCTAATACGCTTGCTATACCGATCAAACTTTTCAGCAAAACGTAAATATGCACCACAAAGCACAAGTAGTTCTTTGTTAATTAGAGTAGGATATCTACAACGTCATAAATCTAGGAGGTATTATGAAAATCATCATCTTACATGGTCTTTATATGCATGGGCTGGTCATGCAGCCTCTTAGCCAAAAGCTGCGAAAGCTCGGATACGAAACGCAAGTACTCAGCTATAACACTGTTGCTATCGATGAGTCTTCACTGTTTGATTCTATTGACCATTCGCTTAACCCACTGACCGCAAACGTGCTCGTGGGGCACAGCTTGGGAGGCTTGATGATTAAGCGCTATCTCGCCAACAGACAACCGAGCACCAGCTTAGTCTCTCATGTTGTCGCTATCGGTTCGCCTCTTAAAGGCGCGTCCATAGTAGGTCGGATTCAAGATCTCGGATTGGGTGCAATTTTAGGCAATTCGCCACACCACGGATTAAACAGACATGATGACGCTTGGGATTTCCCTCAAAAACTCGGCAGTATCGCAGGAACGATGCCGATTGGCGCTCGCCCATTGTTGATCCGTAATGACAACACCATGTCGGACGGTACGGTTACCGTAGAAGAGACAAGACTGGACGGTATGCAAGATCATATCGAAGTGAAGCAAACGCATACGAGCCTGATTTACAACACCTTCGTGCCACAGCAGATTGATCACTTTATTCGCACAGATTATTTCCGTCGATAGCACACTTTTCCATCATACAGATGGAATCGACTTTCCAAGCTATTCAGTTCGCAGTACTATCCTAGCTCCACTTCCTCACAACTTGGATGAAGTGGCACATTTTTAATTGTTCTCAGGGCGGGGCGAAATTCCCCACCGGCGGTATACTTTTTCAAGTGAGCCCGCGAGCGCTCGATTCGTCGAGGTCAGCAGATCTGGTGAGATGCCAGAGCCGACGGTTATAGTCCGGATGAAAGAGAATAAGAATACACCAGCATAGCGAGTCAGATTGCTAAGAGTGCTGGTGCACTTCTTTTTGATCGTATTTTACGACGATCTCTCATACCGCCCTGATTCTGGTGAAATTTAGGAGTTAACCATGAATCAGTCATCACTACTTGCCGAATTCGGCGACCCAATTACTCGCGTTGAAAACGCACTTATCGCTTTAAAAGAAGGTCGTGGCGTACTACTTCTTGATGATGAAGATCGCGAAAACGAAGGCGATATTATTTATTCAGTCGAGCACCTCACTAACGAGCAAATGGCATTGATGATCCGCGAATGTAGCGGCATCGTTTGTTTGTGCTTAACAGATGCTCAAGCAGACAAACTGGAACTGCCTCCAATGGTGGTAAACAACAACAGTGCAAACCAAACCGCATTTACGGTTTCTATTGAAGCGAAAGTTGGTGTAACAACGGGAGTTTCAGCAGCAGACCGAGTGACGACCATTAAAACGGCGGCAAACCCGCATGCGAAACCTGAAGATCTTGCTCGCCCGGGCCACGTATTCCCTCTGCGCGCACGTCCAGGTGGTGTAATGACTCGCCGTGGTCACACAGAAGGTACGATTGACCTGATGCAAATGGCAGGGCTTCAACCCGCTGGCGTACTATGTGAAGTGACCAACCCAGATGGCACGATGGCAAAAGCACCAGAGATCGTTGCGTTTGGTCGCCTGCACAACATGCCAGTGCTGACGATTGAAGACATGGTGATGTACCGCAACCAGTTCGAATTAAAACTGGCATAATTAAATCCCAGCTCTGAAAAAAGCCGCGCATTTGTGCGGCTTTTTTGATCGATCCTCTTTGCGCTTGAGTAGTTATACTTATTGAAAACAAAGGGAACAACACCATGAAAGGATTACTGAAACTCGTCGCTCTCGTTGGCTTTATCTCCATGAATTCGCTTACTCTTGCATCTGAGTGCCCTGATATTCTTCAAGGTAAGCAAAGGTTGTTAAACTCAACAGAAGAAGTCGATCTATGCGAAAGCTTTAAGGGAAAGACACTACTAGTCGTCAATACAGCAAGCCAGTGTGGCTTCACTCCTCAGTTCGAACAGTTAGAAACCCTCTATCAAACTTACAAAGACCAAAACTTCACCGTTATAGGCTTCCCGAGCAATGACTTCCGACAGGATAGAGGAAGCGAAACAAACACTGCGAAAGTCTGTTATCTCGATTACGGGGTCACCTTTCCAATGATGGCTCGCTCCTCAGTATTAGGCGTAGATGCAAACCCCGTATTCAGCGAGATTACTAACCAAGCTGGCATCAAACCAAAATGGAACTTCTATAAGTTTCTAATTAGCTCTGAAGGCAAAGTTATTGCCACTTTTCCAAGCTCCACATCACCGACAAGTACTACGCTTACCAATATGATAGAGCAACAATTGTAAGGTGACGACCATGACAACACGCTCAACCATGCTACAACTCGGTTACTTAGGTCTGGTTCCATTTGTGTTTAGTTTAGGGCTGATTTTCACTGACATCTCACTGTTCAATTTAAGTGGCCAGCAATTTTTCACCGCATACAGCGCCGTTATATTAAGTTTTTTATCCGGCATCCTTTGGGGTAACGGCATTGAGCATTACTACCACCGCCTTAGCAGAAATATATTAATTCTCAGCAACCTTTTTGTCTTACTTGCTTGGGGCGCATTACTGCAGGGTCACAAACATTACGCGGTCGCTACCCTACTCTTAGCAATTGGGTATCTTGCTGTTTGGTATGCAGAAAAACTCGTGAGGAAAGTCGAACAAGACGCCGAGCCCAAGGGATATCAAGGAATGAGGAACAAACTGACCTTCGGCGTAATCGTAATGCACGGATTGGCTTTAGTTTCATAACCTGGTCTGTCCAGTGCTAAGATCACAAAAAAACGTCTTTTTATAAAACAATGTTCATTTCGTGAATGCACACATATTTTGAACACTGTTTTGTTTCATTTATGAATCAATCCACATATAAGTAATTCAAAGCATTCACAAAGGATATGAATATGTTTTTTCGCAAACTTTTGTTTAGCACTGCGATGATCAATGCAACGACAGGTTGCGTGTCTTACCAGGCACAACAAGCCGCCGCTCAAACAGTAAATAATACAGGAGCCGTGCTTACCAATGTGATTAAAACTACGATTGCTCAGCCATGTAATGTTGCAATCACTGCTGCTAGCTTGTTTTATCCGCATGCCATATTTATGACTAGTGTTCCGACTCAAGCATGTACAAGCGTTCTTAGATAATGCGAAAGTGATATGCATAAAAAATGGCGACTCTATCGTCGCCATTTTAAAGCATCAATGCTATTTATAGTTACAGCGTCAATAAGTAATTAACCAATTGATTGTACTCGTCGTAAGTACGAATCTCGTTAGCCAAAACAATGTATTTATTGTTCACAACCACACCTGGAACCCCTCTTAACGTGCTGGCTGAAAATTGCTTGTCAAAGCCTTTCTGCATTGAGTTTACGGCAAAGCTATTGTAAGCCGCATCAAACTTCTTACCTTCTACGCCATTATCGACGAAGAGCTGTTTCAGCTCAGCTTCATCTTTTGGCGCTTGTCGCTTTTGATGAATTTGGGCAAACATGGCAGGAATCATTGTATCTTCAACCCCGAGCGACACCATCGTCGCGTAGGACTTGGCCATCGGAATCGCCATATCTCCGCCCATGAACCCCACATGTACCTTTTCAAACTTTGCCTCTTTTGGCAGAGCAGGTTTTAAACGCTCAATAAGCGACTCAAACTTGTAGCAATGTGGGCAATAAAAAGAAAAGAATTCCGTCACAACAGGTTTCGATGCTTTCTTAACATCCAGAACTTTGTAGTGCTTCCCTTCTTCAAATTGCGCTGCATGAGCGGTAAAAGTCAGTAAAAGTGCACTACATAAGGCAAGTAGTTTTTTCATTGTTTATTTCCTCGTGGCATTCAAATGCCAAATCATTTCATTTGGTAAAAAGGGGGGACCCCAAGTAATTTGAGATGGGAAATTAAACAATCGGAGGGCGATAAAGCTTGGTGATCACTGTCACTACTTTTTCGACTAGAGGCCTATCAATCAATGCAAGGCTGTAAGGAAGAAGCAGTAAGTCGTTTTGAGATAAGTTGGTGGGAATTTTGACCATGCAGGAAGAGCTACAACTCGTGTGAGACTGTTGCACCTTATTGATAGTTGACTCATCGTGATGTGATTCTACGCAGTCGTCATTGACGCCAAGTTGTTTGTGCAGAACAGCTTGCTGAACAATAATATCGCGTACTTCAATTGTTTTCACCGGGGCTGAAGCCTTCGCCATAGGAGCGACACTGCTCAAAAGCATAGCGGCTAAACAAACTATCGCGGTCAACAATGTACGGTTAAACTTCAACATAGCTACATCAACAAAAATGGTGATTTAAGATAATACATGATAACGGTTTGACTTCAAGATACGGACTCTGAGTTCCGCCTCGCCTAAAAACTTGGTACGTTAACGGTTCCATATCCTTGAGGCTTCTCAATACCGCTCCCCTCTCACAAGAACTCATAGCGATTAAGCTATTCATCATTTAGATAGTTCTTCACCTGATACCAGCGACAATTCGATAAAACTTGAAATCGTTATGAAACACGAGTAATAGTTAGAACAGTTTTTGTACGAACAAGGAAAGATCAATGCTTAAAAAAAGATTCTTTAAGACAAAAGATGAAGTTGAAGTCACGTTCGAGCTAGATAAAGACCAGTGGGACTCCATCCATATTGCTGGGGATTTTAACAACTGGCAGCCAGAACCGATGAAATTAGTGAAGAAAAGCCGTCAATTTAAATTTAAAACGCGCTTACCTAAAGAGCAGAATGTTCAGTTCCGCTACTTGCTCAATGATGCAAAGTGGGAAAACGATCCTCAAGCCGACGCTTATGTTCCCAATGCTTTTGGCAGCGACAACAGCGTCGTGTGCACCACTGAATAAAACGTAAGTTCACCCTAATATTCCATATTAAGGCGCAACAGTTGCGCCTTTTTTAGACTTTTCAAAATGTGATTAATGATTAAGTTTGAATCATTACTTGGGGTATTTATCGAATCAACTCATCCGATAACCTTATTCTGAGAAAGCTTTATTTGAAATAATTCGTAAATTTGTTTAAGTTCCAGTGATATTAAATATTGTATACATCACTCAAATGAACGCACAACAAGTCAAACCATCTTTAATCATCGTGGAAGACGATCCCAAATTACAAGCTATGCTGGGAGAGTATTTTGTTGAACAAGGTTTCCAGGTCAAATGTATCGACAACGGGACAGACGCACCCGAAGCGATTATTGACACACAGCCAGACGTGGTTTTGTTAGATTTGATGCTACCTGGACAAGACGGCCTGAGCGTATGTCGTCAAATCCGTGAGTGCTACAAAGGCAAAGTTTTGATGCTGACAGCGAGTGATGACGACTTCGATCACGTCGCCGCATTAGAAATTGGCGCCGATGACTTTGTTACCAAGCCAATCAAACCTCGCGTGCTGCTGGCACGCATTCGCATGCTATTGAGAAGAAAAGAGGCAGCCTCTACCGAGTCCGAAAACGGTCTACAAATTGGAGTACTGTGTTTAAACCGATTACGTAAATCATGCGTCATGAACCAGGAAGAAATTGCGCTGACTGACGGTGAATTCGATTTATTATGGGTTCTCGCAACACACGCAGAAAAAACACTCTCACGTGAGTGGTTAACGAAAACACTACGTGGTATTGAGTACGACGGTACAGATCGCACCATTGACAACCGTATTGTGACATTGAGAAAAAAATTAGGTGATGCCTCTTGCTCTCCACAAAAAATCATCACGGTTCGCGGCAAAGGCTACCTATTTATGCCTGATGCATGGAATGAATAATGAGACGGATTTATCTGGAAAGCTTTGTCGGTCTTATCATTCTATTTATGGTGAGTTTGTGGGGTTACGAATTCTTAGTCTATGAGATCAACACAGATTACGATTACCTGCTACAAGAGCAAGAAGGTCAAGCTTTCCACGATCTTATCTATCCTATCTACGAAGAGCACGGACTAGAATACACTCAACAACAGCTTGAGCAATTTGCCACGTCCAGCCATCGCTTGTTGATTCCTCACACGCTCGAAGAACTTCCAGAGGACATCAGAAAAGCATTTGAAAGTGACACCTCTGTTAACGTTGCTTACGACGAAGAAAGGGATATATGGTTCCGCCTAGATGCGGACACCCCTATTTTCAAAATGATCGATGATCCGGATAGCTCAGTTATTCAGGCGATTAACTTTGATGACAACATTGTATGGTTATTCTTTTTAGCCGGATTTGCTCTGTATTGCATACTGCTGATCTGGTTTTTGAGTCGTCGAATTCGTGAGTTAGAAAGAGTCACAGTAGAGTTTGCTTCAGGCAACTTCAAAGCACGAGCAAGCACCTCAAGTGCCAAGTCCGTTGGAACGCTGAACAAAAGCTTTAATACGATGGCTGACAAAGTTTCTCGCCTGATCACTAGCAATAAAATGCTGACCAATGCAGTTGCGCATGAATTACGCACTCCTATTTTTCGTTTACAGTGGCAAGCTGACTTGTTATCGGACTCTACATTAACCGAGCAACAGAAAAAGCATGTACGTAGTATCGTCGAGGACATTGACGAGATGGAAGACATGGTTGAAGAGTTGCTTTATTACGCCAAAATGGAACGCCCAGATACGGCGTTGCAAACAGAAAACGTAGCGCTCGCCAAGTTAGTTAATGAGTTAAAACAGAGATGGCAAAAAGAGACCAAATTATCAATCTCACTCAATGAAACAAACTCTGAAAACGCGCGCGCATTCGCTGATCCAAAACTGCTAAAACGTGCCTTGGATAATCTGCTACGCAATGCAATGCGATACGCAAATACTCAAATTATGGTTGAGATAAAAAGTGATCAGCAAAGCTGTTTAATCCATGTACATGATGATGGTATAGGTATAGAAGAGCAGCATTGGCCTCACCTTTTTGAAGCATTTTATAGCGCGGATGAGTCCCGAAACAAAAACACGAGTGGATTTGGGCTCGGTTTAGCGATCGTCAGGCAGATAATGGAACTTCAACATGGTGAGGTTTCGATTTCTCATAGCCCACTTGGTGGTGCTTGCTTCACACTTCGTCTTCCAAAATCAGACAGTTAAGTTAACGTCTTTCCTCCTTTACAGAAGACGACACTTCAATACACTCCAGCGACAGAGCCCAACAATAAAACAGTGTACATTTAATCCATAAATTCACAGAACAAATGGATAATACTCATGTACACACCTTTTATTCTGGTTATGACGCTTGCCTCTACTCTTAGCGCTTGTACTTATAATCAAAAGCCTGTTGTCGACATGACTAATGTTGATCCTGCTAAATATGAACAAGATTTTCTTTATTGCCAAGGGTATGCGGACAACGTAGACAAAACGGAAGCTGCAAAATCTGAAGCTGCTAATGGCGCAGTTACAGGTGCACTAATTGGGGCAGCAGCTGGAGCGCTAGAAAGCGGGATAGGTGGGGCTGCTGTAGGTGCCGCTGCAGGCGGTGCTGTAGGGGCAGGGGCCGGAGCGTTGAGTGGAAGCAATGACTCCACCAAGACACAATCTCTCGTACTGCGAAAATGCCTTCAGAATAAAGGCTATACCGTCTACGACCTTGATTAATTCAACTCTTTTTTCTTATTCAAACCCTATATGGTTGTGTGATGAATGCCATTCACAAATGTTTCACGCAAGAACGATTAGTCTCATCTCATCGTTTGGATAGATGCACAATCTAAATTATTAAGCTGTAGTAAGGTCATATTTTGAAGCCAGGAAAAACAGGTCTACGCCGTGTCATGGATGCGACCGGCTATTCATTTCAGGGATTGAAAGCCGCATGGAAATACGAAGCCGCCTTCAGACAAGAATTGATTCTAGCCTTAGTGCTTTCCGTCTGTGCTTTTTTCCTTCCAGTCACCACATTTGAAAGAGTACTGATGATCAGTAGCCTGTTATTGGTCCTGATCGTCGAACTTATTAATTCTGCCGTAGAAGCGGTTGTCGACCGTGTTAGCGATGACTGGCACGAGCTCAGTGGTAGAGCCAAAGATATCGGCTCGGCTGCAGTATTTGTTGCGCTCACTCTTGCCCTTTTTGTTTGGGCTTCGTTCTTGCTCTGATTTTGATTCAAGACATTTACTTATGAAGACACATAATTTGCAACAGAAAGGTATCTCGTACGTTACCTTTACTTTCTTGTTGGCATTCTATTTCGCGCTGGTTGTAAACATTCCTATTTACAAAGAGCTGAATGGTATTTTTTCAAGCCTAGATAATGTCAAAATTGGCTTTATTATTACGATACCCATTTTCTTTCTTGCCGCGCTCAATTTCCTTTTTAACTTATTTAGTTGGCCTTGGGTTGGAAAGCCATTCTTTATTACTTTGCTCATAATTTCGAGTATGGTTAGCTACGCAAGTTACAACTATGGCACACTTTTCGATTCTGGAATGATTGCTAATATTGCTGAAACCGATTCGAGCGAGGCAAGCTCTTACCTGAGTGCTTATTCTGTAATCTGGACGCTACTTATGGGGGGCGTCCCTGCGATGATTGTCTATAAGGTCAAGTTGCAATCTCAGCGCCACCAATTGCTATATTTTTCTCTCACGAAGTTGGTATCGATGTTGTCATCTCTTGCAGTAATTGCTGTTATTGCCAGTGTTTACTACCAAGACTATGCATCTGTCGGTCGCAATAACAGCTATCTGAAAAAAATCATTATTCCCACTCAATTCGTTTACAGCGCGACTGGGTATGTAAAGGAGAAATACTTCACCACGCCAGAGCCGTATCGCGAGATTGGAATCGATGCAAAGCAGTCAGATAGCGCAGTAAAGCAAGCACAGAACAAGCCGACACTACTGGTGTTTGTTGTCGGAGAAACCGCTCGAACACAGAACTACCAACTCAATGGCTATAAGCGAGAGACAAACCCTTACACCAGTAAGCTGGATGTAATTTCATTTCAAGAGGTTGCGTCTTGTGGCACTGCAACTGCAGTATCTGTGCCTTGCATGTTTTCTCAGCTCACGCGAAGCGAGTTTGAACGGACCAAAGCAGATAACCAAGATAATGCTCTCGACATCATGCAGCGCGCTGGAGTTGACCTCATCTGGAAAGAAAATGATGGTGGAGACAAAGAAGTCGCCCACAAGATCAAGAAAATTGAAGTGAACCGAAAGCAAGCAAGTCCTCTGTGTAACGGTCAAACCTGTTACGATATGGCGCTGTTAGATCACTTTGATCAAGAAGTTGCGGATATGCACGGCAATCGCGTTGTCGCCATGCACCTTATAGGAAGCCATGGTCCTACCTACTTCCAGCGTTATCCTAGAGACAAAGCGTTTTTCAAACCAGACTGCCCACGTGCAGATATAGAAAACTGTAGCGTCGAACAAATCGTGAATACATACGACAATACGATACGCTACACTGATCTTGTGTTGGCAGAAACCATCAACAAACTCAAAGCATTAGAGTCTCAATATAATACCGCTCTCATCTACGTATCGGATCATGGTGAATCATTAGGCGAAAACGGATTGTTCTTACATGGCATGCCTTACGGCCTTGCACCAGACTTCCAAAAACGTGTTCCTTTGCTCATGTGGCTATCTTCCGGCTTTAAGCAAGTGAAACAAATCAACACCGACTGTTTGTCGAATGAAGCGCAAAAGGCAAGCCAGTACTCACATGATAACGTGTTCCACTCTTTATTAGGCATTATGGATGTACAAACCCAAGCCTACAACGGCAAGTTAGATATATTCAAAGACTGCCGCACGACTTCCTAAGTGGACCAACAAACCCTGACTCAAAATGTGAGTCAGGCTCTTTTCTAACAAGGCATTTAAACTCATCAGCTTGCCAAGCGTTATACTACAACCTGCCATCCATACATCGAAATAAGGACTAGGATGAAAATTGGTATTATTGGTTTAGGAGATATTGCTCAGAAAGCATACCTTCCCGTTATCACTCAGCTTCCAAATATCGAACTTGTATTTTGTACCCGCAACGCAAATGCACTTGAGAGTCTGGCTAAGCAATATCGAATCTCAGAGACCTGTCAAGACTACCAGCAGCTTCTGCACTTTGGCGTAGATGCTGTCATGATTCATGCGGCAACAAGCGTACATCCTCAAATCGCAGCATTCTTTTTGCAGAATGGAATCCCAACCTTTGTCGACAAACCATTAGCGGACAACGCTGATGACGTGGAAAAACTGTACGATATTGCCGAAAAAGAAAAACAACCACTTTATGTGGGCTTCAACCGACGTCATATTCCGCTTTACAACCAACACATGCCAGAGGTACAGCAAGGCAATATTTCTGACCTAAAATCGCTACGCTGGGAAAAGAACCGCCACCAACTACCAGGCGATATTCGTACCTTTATATTTGATGATTTTATTCATCCATTAGACAGTATTAACGTGACAGCCAAGACCGATTTAAAAGAGGCTTACATAACGCATCAGCTTGAAGGTGACCAATTGGCGCGTTTAGATATTCAGTGGCAACACGGAGATACTTTACTCCACGCTTCGATGAATCGTCACTTCGGTATGACTATGGAACGCGTTCAAGCTTGTTATGCTAACAAATCAGTGGAGTTCGACTCTTTCGTTGAAGGGAAACGATGGCAAGCGAACCAAGAGCAAAAAATCAATTTGAAAGATTGGACGCCAATGCTGACGAGCAAAGGTTTCCATGCGATGTTGCTCGACTGGTTTAGCGTCGTTGAATCTGGAAAAATCGCTAGTGAAGTAGTGAAACGCAACATTGCTAGCCATCAGTTAGCAGAGCAAATTTGTCAATATATCGAGAAAGTTACCTCTAGGTAGCTTAATTCTTGGCTTATGCTTAATCGAGTATTACGCTCTATACTAAAACAAACGTAGCTTCAGGGAGTCATTCATTCTCTGTTAATACTTATGCGGCTATTCTATCAAGCAAGTGAATGAGGGAACGGATCACGTTTATTAACGGAGTGGTTCTAGTTTTACATTACGATACCCTCAGGAACCTGCATCGTCATATTCAAGAGTAAAGGAAATAGAATGAGAACACTCGGTAACATCATTTGGTTTGTATTTGGTGGCGTATTTATGGGGTTGCTATGGTGGTTTTTCGGTATCTTAGCCTTTATTAGCATCATCGGAATACCTTGGGGGCGTGCGTGTATCGTTATGGGTAATTTTTCCTTTTTCCCATTCGGAAAAGAAGCCATTTCACGCGATGAATTGACCAATGAAATGGACATTGGTACGAGCCCTCTAGGCGTTATCGGCAACGTCCTTTGGTTTGTCTTTGCAGGTCTTTGGTTAGCAATCGGTCACGTACTTTCCGCCGCAGCGTGTTTTGTAACCATCATTGGTATTCCGTTTGCACTCCAACACCTGAAGCTTGCGGTTATTTCACTCGCACCAATTGGTAAAACGGTTGTGTCGTCAGAAGAAGCTGCAATGGCTCGGTACAATATCAACCGCTAACAAACAGCCAATATACTTTCTATCCTCTGGGCAATCGTGCTCAGAGGGCAACTCCCGTCAAAAGTAAGCCTATTATCGCTATCGCATATTCAATAATGGTTGATTGTATATCCATACCGTCACCTTTAAGTTGAAGTTCACCCTAGCTCTGTACTACTTTACTTTTTATTAATCAATGGATTAGCTTAACCCTCCAAGCTCACCCACGCTCAAAAATCAGTATTATTTCCGCTCATCTAAATTGAGTTCATTTACGAAAAGTCGAACTATAAGCATAGTTGATATTAATGATTTTTGACGATAAATAACTCACACCAATCCAGCGATAGTTCCAGCGTTTACTTTTTCTCAATTAACGTAAGCCGTTACGAAAGCGGGTTTCTTCCCGATCAAAGCCACCACTTCGCATCACTATCGCTTTTCTTTAAAAGGCAACAAATATTCGTTGTTATCTTGAGTAAATTATTTTGTTTGTCGCATTTTAGTTCAATCAATATTATTCGCGACATCAGAGAAATAGACCATTGAGCTCCTTAGCATTTATCACAGACATAGAACGTAAAGCCCCTTTTTTGCTCGTTTTTCTTTTTACAAATGTTCTAACTCAACGTCTATTCAGACAGGAATACACCGTGGATAAATATCAAGCTGCTTATGCCAAACGTCTAGAGAAGTTAAAGGGTAATCAATCTCCAAAAACGATAGCCCGTCTTTCGGCTTGGGAGGCATTTCTTAACAAAGAGTACGAACTCCAAGACTTAGAATACCAACTATCAGACGCAGCACACCTACACTATGAACAATCTCATGTGAAAAATGATATTTCTTTTAAGGCGTTCAAGCGGGCGTTCTATAACGAATCCATCAAAATCTACAACCTAACCGATGGCGCCTCTATACAGAAAGTATTCACTCCGCTGCTCGCATTAACGACAGTTTGGGTGCTATTTATCTGCTTTTTTGACAAGTGATCATCACTTTTATTAGAACAATAAACTTAGGGCGCTTGCATCATGATTCAAAACGATAACCAGACGCACAACGCCCTACTTAAATATAAAAAAGGAGTTTGATCTTGTATGTCTAAGATGACACTTCTTTTAATTACAACAACGATCAGTATCGGAATCACAGGCGCCGCTTTCTGTGTGGGAGTGACATATTTATTCAGTGCTCTTTCACTAAATGAGCTGCTCAATAACCTGTAACTCCCTAGGCTTAATATAAAAAGGGCATCCATCGATGCCCTTTTCTTTTACTTAAGGAGATGCCCTAGCACTTAAGGCCACTTGGGTATAAAACCGTTATGCGTTAAGCTGCATTCTATTCATCCAATAGGTAAAGAATGGAACACAGTGATGGAACAAGTAGGAGAGCGTGCGTTGATTGTCGAAGGTGGTGCAATGCGAGGTGTATTTTCTTGCGGCATACTCGATCATTTTCTCGCTAACGATTTCTCTCCATTTGATAGCTTTTGGGGCGTATCGGCGGGCGCAAGTAACTTGGCGGCGTATTTAGCTAAAATGCCCGGGCGCAACTTAAAAATCTATCTCGATTACAGTTTAAGGAAAGAATTCATCTCACCATCTCAGATTCTACGTGGCGGCGATATGATGAACTTAGATTGGATGTGGAACGTCACTCTCGAAGAGCTTGGCATCGACAAGTCCGCACTAAAAGCGGATTCGAGACCTTTCTTTTTAGGCGTAACACGTCAAGACAATGGCCAAGCCGAGTACCATACTCCTAATGTCGACGAGCTCGCAGAAACAATGAAAGCCAGCAGCGCACTTCCCGTACTTTACCGAAATGGTGTCTTACTGAACGGTACCCGATACGTTGATGGTGGGGTTTCTGATGCACTTCCTGTCGCAGAAGCAATAAAGCGAGGAGCCAAAAAGATTATGGTTTTACGCAGTCAACCCTCCAGCTATCAAAAGCCGAAAGGAAAGTTCAGCGCACTAACCAAACGGATGTTGAAAGAAACGCCAGGATTAATTGAGCCGATGTTGACGCGTGAAGTTCGCTACAATCAAACTTTAGCACTGATCGACAATCCACCATTGGGAGTCGAAATCATCCAAGTGTGTCCTCCCGAATCATTTAAATTAAAACGATTGAGTCGCTCGCCAGTACCATTGCGCCAAGCTTATGAGTTAGGTATTGAAGCAGGAAAAGAAGCCATCATGCGATGGAATCAGAAGTAGAAAAAAGCCACGTGGATTAGACGTGGCTAACGCAAATTCGATGGCAGTGGATTATCGTATTTGCTTCTGGTCGAGCCCAATGGTCAGGCTCAAAACTGTTGATAACTACGCTACTCACAGAAAAGGGAGTTAGGATGTTGATGCTAGTAGCTTTCAAACAATCCTGAATTGTAGTCTTGGATTGCTTGTTCTATTTCTTCCATGCTATTCATTACAAAAGGGCCATAGTGAACCACTGGTTCATTGATTGGTTCGCCAATAAAAATCAGAGCACCACTCTCCTTTTCGGCTTGTAATTCAACCCATTCACCTTTCGATAGAATCGCCATTTCGCCTTGATTGATTTCACGATCTTTTACCTGAATACGTCCTTTATAAACGTAAATCATCATGTTGTGGTCTTGCTCCGTGGTCAAATTCAAAGCGTGACCAACCATCGCTCTCCAATCGGCCACCGTGGCAGCAACACCTGTTTCTGTTAAAGGCCCCTGAATACGTTCGTTGTTTATAGTTAGATGACCAGCAATCAAGCGCACAACGCCCGAGCTTTGAGTTTCGAATTCCGTTATCGTTTCAGGTTGAAAGTCATGATATTGAGCCGGTGACATCTTATTTTTCGCAGGCTGGTTTATCCAAATTTGGAAACCATGCAATTCACCTTCCTGCATAATAGGCATCTCACTATGAATGACGCCTCTTCCTGCCGCCATCCATTGAGCGCCACCAGAACGAAGCTCACCAACATTATCCATGTGGTCACGATGCTGGAAATGACCTTTCAACATATAAGTAAGCGTCTCGATGCCGCGATGCGGATGAGGAGGAAAGCCACCAATATAGTCAGCACGGTCGTCAGACTTAAGTTCATCCATCATCAAAAATGGAGAAAAACTCGCATGATTAAACCCTGCTACTCGACGAATTTTCACTCCGTCACCATCAGCAGTGGGTTGTGATTGAATAAGCTGACGAATTTCTCTGAATGTGCTCATACTATTTCTCCTCGTTTACCTTTGTGGCCGCTTGCAAACCGCATGTTCAGCCATGGCTATCGATATGGTTCTATTTTAGATTGAAGAAAAATAATCATGAGCCTTGCTATTTGAGCTACTTATTCAAATTTTTCGAACAGCCCACTTATCCAAGCTGTCGACATATATTTAAAAATAAGTGTAGCTATTTCCTAAACAAGGTGTATAGTAGGCCTTGGCTCTTAGAAGAGAGCTGTTAATGCAACATTTAGTTTAAGTTTCCTCTCAGTAAAATCTTGAATCCCCCAATTCAGACACCTGCGTACAACTTCCTCTTGATTGAACATTCAATAGCTTAGAAAAGATCCACAAAACAAATTCAAATTTTAATGTTTAATTCAAAGGTATTTTTATGTCTAAAGTAAACGGCTCAGTAAAATGGTTTAACGAAACTAAAGGCTTTGGCTTCCTATCTCAAGACAACGGTGGTCAAGATGTATTCGTACACTTCAACGCTATCGTTTCTGACGGTTTCAAAACACTGACTGAAGGTCAGAAAGTAAGCTTCAACGTAGAGCAAGGTAAAAAAGGTCCTCAAGCGACTGAAGTAACTCCTCTATAAGACTGCTTTTCTTGGTGTAGCATGCCCATGCTGCACCAAATCTCTCTCCTTCAAAAAATATTCTCACTTTAATCACTCAGCCTAATATCAGGCATTGCTTTGTGCTACCTAAAATAAATAGGATAGTACTGCTTAATTTATTATTTATAGGAAAAATCATGTCCTCAAAAAGAACAGGCCGTCAAAGGCATTGGTATCAATTACTTAACAAAGACAAAATCACTAAGAAACAGGAGAATAAATGTTAGAAATTGAATTTAATCTAGAACAACCTCACACCTCTTGGAACGCTAAAATACATCAATTAAATGGTGATATTTTACGAAGGCACGTATTACCTAAGCTTCATTCTCATAGCTACATGATCGATTTTGAATATTGTGAGAAAACGCAATCTGGAACTATTCTCTGTGATTCAGGTTCAAAGTTAGGAAGTTTTACTGTTAACTAATTCAGTTTTCATGCATTAATGAATGATGCAACTAATTTGGAAGGTATCCAATGGCTAGAAAAAGTAAGAAGCAAGCAGAAAAAGACAAGAAAGAGTCGGAGCAAAACGCGGCGGCGGTAAAACAAAAAACGCGACGCCGTATAGAAGACATTATGGAACAAAGAGAATTTGACAAGTTATTTGATCTATAAGCTATCCTTGACTCTTTCAATTCTCTCTCTGCTCCATCGTTGTGCAAGGTACCGCCACCTACCTTTGCTCAAACGAAGCCTCACTCTTTTCCTCGCCTATAACAACACGATAAGCCTCGTTCACGCTCAAAAACCAATTTGCTCCTCTATACCCAAGTGACTTATACGGTTGCCAGTTACTTTTCTTAGAAAAATCCTTCGACTACTGACAACTAGGTTATTTGCGTATAGCCAAATTGAGAATTTTGCGTATAATCGCCTCGTTTGCTTCGTATAACCCCAATGATATGGTTTGGGGGTCTCTACCAGTTCCCGCAAAGTGCTGATTACGAAGAGTTGAGATCATCGTGGGTCTTACTCTTTGTGATAGCGTTCGATTTATTCTTATCTATACCTATTCTTAGAGTAACTGCATCCACAATACACATAAGGTGGAATATGAACGCATTTATTCAAGGTCTTCCAAAAGTAGAGCTGCACTTACATATCGAAGGTTCACTTGAGCCAGAACTTCTCTTCAAGTTAGCACAACGAAACGGCATCGACATTCCTTACTCTTCTCCGAGTGAACTACGCAGCGCGTATCAGTTCGAAGACTTACAGTCATTCCTTGACCTTTATTACCAAGGGGCGGATGTTTTGCGTACAGAGCAAGACTTTTACGATCTCACTTGGGAATACTTACTGCACTGTAAAGCGGATAACGTTATTCATACCGAAATCTTTTTTGACCCACAAACGCATACAGAGCGCGGAATTGACTTTGACACCGTTATCCACGGGATCGCCCGCGCACTACAAGATGGGCACGAGAAGCTCGGCATTACTTCACAAATCATTGCGTGTTTTCTCCGTCACCTTTCAGAAGAAAGCGCCATGGAGACTCTGCAATCCGTTCTGAAACACCGTGATAAGATCATTGGTGTCGGTCTAGATTCTTCAGAACAAGGCCATCCACCAGCTAAGTTCAAACGAGTATTTAAACAAGCGGTAGAAGCAGGCTTACTGACTGTTGCTCACGCAGGTGAAGAAGGCCCCGCACAAAACATTACCGATGCAATTGAAATGCTTCACGTCAGCCGCGTGGATCATGGTGTTCGCTGTGTTGAGGATGAAGCATTAGTCGAGTCGTTAATTGAAAGCAAAATGCCACTGACGGTATGTCCATTATCGAACCTTAAATTGTGTGTATTTGACGATATGAACGATCACAATATTGTCGAGCTACTGCGCAAAGGTGTCGCTGTGACGATTAATTCGGACGATCCGGTATACTTTGGTGGTTACATGACAGATAACTTTTTAGCCGTCAACAACGCACACCCAATGAGTAAGAATGAACTAGCTCAATTCACAATGAATGCGATTGATGCTAGCTTCATCGATAATGAGTTGAAAGCGAAGTATCACCATCTCGTTAGTCAATACGTAAGTCAGCATGAAGCGTTGTAATAAAGCCATCAGTGCTACATCTTGGGTCAAACACTTAGGTGTTAAAACCTTACAAAAGCTCTGTGGTTAACCGCATTTATAAGCGCTAGACTGAGAAAGCTAAACTAGCACACAAAAAGGAATAAAATCATGATTCAACAAGGCCAAGCTCTACCAGTTGCGACTCTAAGCGAATTGACTGCCGATGGTATGGTTAACCACGACGTTACTGAGCTGTTTGCAAACAAGAAAGTCGTACTCTTCGCTGTACCTGGCGCATTCACCCCAACGTGCTCGGAAGCTCACCTACCAGGCTATGTGGTATTAGCCGACGAGTTGAAGGCAAAAGGTGTTGATTTAATTGCGTGTGTTTCTGTAAACGATGCATTTGTGATGCAAGCTTGGGGCGAAGCTCAAAACGCTTCAGAAATCCTGATGTTGGGTGATGGCGACGCAAGCTTTACTAAAGCATTGGGTCTTGAAATGGATACCGGCGGCTTTGGTGGTATTCGCTCACAACGCTACGCCATGATCATTGAAAACGGCATTGTGACCAAACTTAACGTTGAAGAACCAAAAGAGTTTGAAGCAAGCAAAGCAGAAACGATTTTAGCGGCGCTTTAAGCTTACCCTTAGATACAAAAACGGAAGCCATCGCTTCCGTTTTTTGTTGGCTAACGCATTCTCACAACACTCGTTTGTTGCTTACGCTGCATTTCCGCAAAAGTCAGCACAAATGGGGATGATTGCTTTACGCGGCTCGGCAGTGAAGAAAGCGCATTGTAGGCATCCTGTTTCGTTTTAAAATCGCCAACAGTTACCGTATACCAACGCGTGCCTCGGCTGTTTTTCCAGTTAACCCAAACCGGATGCTTAGGATCGATATAACGAATGTAATCTTTCACATCTTTTTCTTGCTTTAGCGCGAGTACCTGCATCGTGTAATGGTTTGGGTTTAAATAACCATACGCATCCTGAGAGGTCATTACTCCAACACATTGGCCACTATCGACCTGCTGCTGGTAAGGCATAGCGCAGCCCATGAGCGATAAAATCAATGTCAAAGATAAAATCTTGTGCACGTGTCACTCCATTTTTGTTCTAGTTTCTTTTCTCTCGCACTCAAAAACACAAAAACGCTTCTAATTAGGCGAAAATAGACCCATACGAGAAGGTTCGATGTTTTAGCGCAACGAGTATTCCAAAAAAGTAAGGCGACCACGTTGGCCGCCTTAGTAAATTGATTTAATAGAACAATAACAAGATAGAGTGATAATGGCAGAAGTTAGCTGTTTTTTAGAGCCAACTCGCGACCAATTGCTTAAACCAGTCTAAAATTCGCTTGAATAAGCTGCCTTCTTCCACTGATTCCAACGCAACAAGTTCGGCTTCATTCACAACTTTACCTTCGACTTTGTAAAGCACTTTACCAACCACTTGTTGTTGAGAAATTGGCGCTACCAAATCGCCATTATATTCAACTTCAGCTTGTAGCTTGTTCACATCCCCTTTTGGTAAAGTGAGATAAACGTCATTGGCCACGCCTACTTTAAGCTCATCTTGTTCGCCCATCCAAACTCGAGCGTTCGCAACTTCCGTTCCTGCCTCGGTTGGCATTACCGTATCGTAAAAGCGGAAGCCATAACTTAGCAGTTGTTTGCTTTCGGATTCACGGATATTCTCACTTTTTGCTCCCATCACAACAGCAATTAAACGCATGTCACCTTGAGTCGCTGAAGTCGCTGAAGTCGCTAGACTGTAACCAGCACCGCTTGTATAACCAGTTTTCATACCATCGACATTCATACTGCGATCACGAAGCAAACCATTGCGGTTATATTGCGTAATGCCGTTGTAGGTAAACGAGGTTTCGCTATACAGTGGGTAGATATCAGGTAAGTCACGAATAATAGCTTGACCCAACTTGGCAATGTCATAAGGTGTTGAATATAAACCGTCACTGTCTAGACCATGAGGGTTGGTGAAAGCCGTGTTATTTAATTCAAGCTTAGCAGCCCAACTATTCATCAAGCTTACAAACCCTGACTCACTACCTGCGACATGTTCAGCAATGGCCACACTAGCATCATTACCTGATTGAACAACCAGGCCACGGTATAAGTCAGATAAAGAAACGGAAGTATTGACTTCAATAAACATCTTTGAGGAATCTGGGAAGTTTTTTGCCCAAGCATTTCGGCTAATGACGACCTCATCATCCAAAGTAATATTACCTGCGTTAATTTCTTGACCAGCCACATAAGCCGTCATTAACTTCGTTAAGCTCGCAGGATTTAGCCGTTTATGTGCATCACGTTCAACCAGCACTTTCCCAGTGTGAAAGTCCATCAAAACATAGCCACGAGAACTGAGTTCCGGTGCATTTGGCACAACCGTTGGTGCTGCATAAGCCAACGAAGATACAGCAGCGAACCCTGTAATTAACACTGTGTTTAATATAGTACTTTTTCTCATCATGACATCTTATCTTAGTAGCATTTAAGGCTTACAAACGGTACCCGAATGAATTCAAAGCGCAGGGTTACCTAGGTAAAGAGCGAGTATATTGAAACGGCGCTCAGTTACAGCCACCTTGTTACGATTAGTTACTTTTACTCAATGTTTGTCGAGAATAATGAGAGGTAGGTAGAGCTTTCGTCTAGAAAGATGAGACAAGAGGCGAGAAATCATGCCGTTATGCTATGTAATTAGTGTTCAGAGAAAAAACCGTACAAGCCAGATCTAAAACTAAGCTTGTACGAGAAAAGATAGCTAAAAATTTTATCACTATCTAACTAGGGGCAACTAAGAAAATCTACAATTCAATTAATAATCCGAACTAATAATTTACTAACCAATGCTTCATCTCGGTCATAACAACATAATAATTTATTGTCAGAATTTCAGATAAAAATAAAAATTTAATTTATATATAACCTAAATATTATCTATTACTAGACAGGAGAAAAGTATAATTTCCCTTTCTTAAAACTAAGGGAGGCTTTTTTCGATGCCTTTGAGTTTGTATCGTCATCAGTAAACTGAGTGTAACAATGAGGGATAAGGCATCCGGCTTTAGCGCGAAAAGATAAGCCACTGTTATTTAAGTTCACTCTCTGCTTTTTTATCACTAAAGACTTTAAATTTCGGTTACCTTCAGTTTGTATAGCAATTCTTTCACGTACCCCAACCCAGTACGACTCAAACGACGACATTATACATATCCTCTTTCATGGTATAAGCAGTTGTAACTAAACATTGCTCAAAGCTAGATGTAGAATTCAGTAAATTATTTAAATTTTATTTATCTATAAATTTTGATTTAAATAGATTAACCCGCACATTCCACACAAAATAAAAGGTTATGTCAAAGATTAATTATCATTAAGTTTATTTATATTAGATATAAAATTAAGTTATAAATTTAAGGTTATCTAAAGTATAAATTTTTAGAATGCCATCAGCTAATAGTTAATAGAAATGCAGAGGGCTTGTTGAATATGAAAACGACAAATAGAAGCAAAGAACTATCTATAGATTGAATAATCTTCAACGGGGTTACAATTCAAATAAAAGTAGCGCATCTAGTAAGATGCGCTATGGATTTGATCAGTTTTGGATTATGAGTTCGGATGAAAATAAACTTACTTGAAGTGACTGAGCCAAGGTTGCTTATGGTTTAAGCTTCAATACCTTATCAATATCTTCTGCGCTGTGACGTTCAGGTAACTGCTCCCATTCTTCTCCCCATGAGCGATTCACAATACGACCACGCTGGACAGCTTCTCGCTCATCAACCGCTTTCGCCCAACGCACAACGTTTTTATAGCTTTCTACGTCTAAGAATTCAGCCGCATCGTAAGCACGACCCAGTACAAGGTTGCCGTACCATGGCCATGTTGCGATATCAGCGATACTGTAATCATCGCCACCTAGGAATTCATTGTTTGCGAGGCGCTTGTCTAATACATCTAACTGACGTTTTGCTTCCATTGTAAAACGGTTGATTGGGTACTCGAACTTCTCTGGTGCGTACGCGTAGAAGTGACCAAAACCACCGCCTAGGTATGGCGCAGAACCTTGCAGCCAGAACAACCAGTTCATCACTTCAGCACGCTTTGCGCCCTCTTTTGGTAGAAAGTGACCAAACTTCTCTGCTAGGTAGAATAGGATGTTACCTGATTCAAACACGTTCACTGGCTCAGAACCTGAACGGTCAACTAGGGCCGGAATTTTCGAGTTCGGGTTCACAGCAACAAAACCAGAACCAAACTGGTCGCCGTCACCAATCTTGATCAGGTATGCATCATATTCTGCTTCTTTTACGCCTGCCGCCAGAAGCTCTTCAAACATGATCGTTACTTTCTGGCCGTTTGGAGTCCCCATGGAATAAAGTTGGAATGGGTGTTCCCCAACAGGCAATTCTTGCTCATGACGAGCGCCTGAGTCCGGGCGGTTAATGCTCGCCCACTGGCCACCGTTTTCGTTATCGTTTGTCCAAACTTTTGGTGGAATGTATTCGTTAGCCATTGTTATCCCTTATTGTGTTTGAATGCATTATCAAACTGGCAAACTCAGTGCGCCAGCAAGCATGATGAAGTAACCCACCGCATTCGATAAATGGGCATACCCAAGATATTAGGCCGGAATCTTCAAATAAAAGTCCTGACCTTTCACTTAATTAGAACCTTTGGTTATGGGGTTTTCTTTCACGCTATAAGGAAAAACGTTGTTTTAATGTGAGTTAGGTTCGAGATGCTAACAATAATGAGTAAGCCCAACTCGGCGGCGCACCTCTGTTTGGTGATTTAGAACAACCGCTTAACTTTACAGTCACTAAGAGCGAAGTAGTGTTAGATACTTTGGTTCAGAAGACTTACGTACGTGAAAGATAGTTAGGTTAGATAGTTAAAAAGAAAAGCGCCCTTCACTGAGTCAATGAAGGGCGTTTTAATATCTTCGTAATCGAAACCGTTACTTAGCTGATTCAAACAAACCAGTGATGCCTTTCAAAGGGAAAAGCCTTGCTTGCTCCAACCCTTTCAACGTTACCTTACTGAGGTCATCAATAAAGAAACGACTGGTTATCGCGTGTTTGCCACCATTAATGAAAATCTCGATGACAGAATTGTCGATGTATATATCAATCGTCTGTTTAGCGTCCAATCTTGGTGCTTTTCGAATGCTACCAAATTCTTCTGCGTACAAATGAGACATGTGACGACGGTCCAGCATAAACTCGTGCTTTGTCGCACTAAAGACGATGTTGTCACCTTTGAGGTTACTCAGCTCAAGTTCAAAGCCATCGCCCTCAAGGTCTAATTGGATCAAACAACTGGTGCTTTCCAGTGTATGGGACTGTGCAAAGACCACCTCTTCTTTTCTTAAACTCTCCAGTTCAAGGAGTGGAGTTTGAACAAGAAAACCATCTTTCAACGTTAGTTCTCTAGGAAGAGACAACATTCCTGCCCACTGGTGTGTGACCGATGGTGTATCGATTTCTGGCAACCCTATCCATGCAATAAGAATGCGACGCCCATTCTCATCTAAATAGGTTTGTGGGGCGTAGAAATCAAACCCATAATCTGGCTGCAAAATATCTTGGTGGTTTTCTAAAATCATCGACTCTAGGTTCAACTGATCACCCACGATATACGCGACAGAATAGATGTTTTTGAAATCATAAGGATTACTACTGCTCACGCCCTGTGGAGAAAATAGCATCACCGATTGACCATCAATCTCAAAGAAGTCTGGGCACTCCCACATGTACCCAAGGTCGGAGAACTTGGTCTTAATTGGACCTTTATGCTGCCACGTTTTCAAATCTTTGCTTTGATAGAGCACCATTGAGCCATGCTCAGTTTTGGTTTGAGCTCCCACCACCATCAAATAGTCGTCGCCTTTCTTCCAAACTTTTGGATCACGAAAGTGCTCCGTGTAATGTTCGTTTTCGATGACCACTCCATTTTTTTCAATGTTGCCTTCTGAATCCATAGTGGCAAAACATTGAGTTGGGATTCGATTCCAGTTTTTGTCACGCTTATTGCCAGTAAAAAACAGCAAAACGTTGTCATTTTCAACCAAAGCACCACCCGAATAGACACCATGTGAATCGTAGTCTTGGTCAGGATGAAGACCCACGCCATGATCAGTAAAATGGATGAAGTCTTTAGTAGAAAGGTGATACCAATACTTCATTCCATGGACTGGTCCCACAGGCGTCCACTGGTAAAAGATGTGGTGCTCACCATTGAAATAACACAACCCATTTGGGTCATTTAACAGCCCAAATCTAGGGGCGATATGAAAACTAGGAAAGCCTTTATCTTGCTGACGTAAAAGTGTCATTTCTTCGATATCACACTGAGGGATTTGCTCAAGTCGGCGATATCTTTGCTCTACAGTCCAACGGTTGTCTAAGCTCATAATTTTTCTCAACTGAAATTGGATCTGAAGATCATTGCCCAATAAATTGCAGCAATTCTGTCTGGGTTGGAAGCGCGGTCATTGCGCCTTTTTGCGTCGTCGCTAATGCACCACAGCCATTTGCCCATTGAATCGCAGAGCTAATAACAGGATGATTTTTCCAATCGTCATGTTGAGACAGACATGCCAGTAGCCCTCCGACAAAAGCATCACCCGCACCTGTGGTATCAATCGGACTAACGACTTGACCGGTGATCAGCTCACTCTGACTTTCAAAGACGCGCCAAACGCCTTTCGCACCTTGTGTCACCAAGACCAAAGCAATATTCATAGCGGCTATTTGTTGTAAACCTTGCGCTATCGATGTTGAGTCAGTTAAGAACAAAAGCTCTTCTTCAGAGAACTTAACCACATCAGCCATCGCTACAGCCTTCATTACGACAGCTTGGATTTCTGATTGATCTTGCCACACTTCATCACGCAGGTTAGGGTCAAAGCTAATGAAACCACCAGCGGCTTTTGCTCTTTTGATCGCCTCAAATGTGCTGCTTCTACTTGGCTCATTTGCCAGTGAAATCGAGCAAACATGCAGCCAGTCACCTTGCTTAAAGTTTGGGATATCTTCAACAGACATAAACTGATCAGCGCTCGGTTTTACCATAAACGTAAAGCTGCGCTCACCTTGATCGTCTAAATCCACCACCACTGTTGATGTTCTTTGCTCAGGATCTTTAACGAGAAACTCCGTGCACACGCCCTCTTGATCCAGAGTTGATTTCATAAAGCGACCAAATGGGTCATCACCCACACGTCCAAAAAACGCACTCTTACCAGATAGACGAGCAATTGCTACGGCGACATTCGCTGGTGCACCTCCGGGACATTTGAGTAAAGAAGTCTCAGATTCCGGTATTAGATCGACAACAGCATCACCAGTTACCCACACTTGATTCATCTTGCTTACCTTAAAGTTAAAGCCCTGATAGCCCAACGTGTTGAACACCTTCACTACCAAGTAAAAATTGAAAAAGGCTAGCCAAGCCATTAGTGCTTGGCTAGCACCCCAAACATTTAGGAAAAGAAGTGGATTTTGGGGGACTCCACCCTTAAGGAGTTCAGATTAAGCCGCTGCTTTTTTACCGACTTTAGCGCGGTCACGCATACCAAGAACAATGGTGAGAACAAATGCGGTCAAGAACGCGATCACCATACCCGCGATGTAGTAACCAATCTTATCTGGCGTGATGGAAATGATGCCTGGAAGACCAGCTGCCCCTAATGCCTGAGCTTTCACATTAAACATTGTAATGAACGCACTTGATAACGCCGCAGCGCAAACTGCCGCAATAAATGGGTAACGTAGTTTTAAGTTAACACCAAACATGGCTGGTTCTGTAATACCCAGCAAACCCGTGACACCCGATGGAATCGCAATACCTTTCATCTTCTTATCTTTACTCATTATGCCCACCGCCAACGCTGCAGCACCTTGAGAAACGTTAGACATCGCCGCAATAGGAAAGATAAAGGTGCCGCCTGTCGTCGCAATATCCGCAAGAAGTTGCGTTTCAATCGCAATGAAGCTGTGATGCATACCGGTAATAACAAACGGAGCATAGATAAGACCAAATACCGCACCACCAACAAAGCCAGCTGTGTTGTATAGCCAGTTCAGACCATCACCCAATAGGAAACCGATATCACGCGTGAACGGACCGACGACAGTAAACGTCAGCAAACCCGCTATGAAAATCGCCAGTAATGGCGTTAAAAGGTTGTCTAAAACAGAAGGTATGACTTTACGTAAGCCTAGCTCAACCTTCGCAAGAATGAATGCCGATACCAAAACCGGTAACACTGAACCTTGGTAACCCACTTTTTGGATTTCAAAACCAAGAATATTCCAAACCGGAATGTTGCCAGACACAGATGCGCCGCCGAATCCCCAACCATTCAGCAAGTCAGGGTGAACCATCAACATACCTAGCGCTGCCCCTAAATATGGGTTGCCGCCAAACTTCTTGCTGGCTGAAAATGCCAGCAGAATAGGCAGGTAAACAAACGGCGCGTTTGCAAACGTGTTGATCATGTTCGCCAAGTCTGTCAGTCCTGGATTGGCCTCAATCAAGGATTTACCATCAATAAACAAGCCTTGGGCAGTCAGTAGGTTGTAAATACCCATCAACAAACCGCCAGCGACGATTGCTGGAATGATTGGGACGAAAATATCAGACAGCCCCTTCACTGCGCGCTGAACGATGTTTTGTTTCTCTGCGCCAGCAGACGCAACGTCGTTGGTGGACATTTCACTCATGCCCGTCAACTTCGCCATTTCTGCATAAACTTGGTTTACGATGCCTGATCCAAAAATGATTTGGTACTGACCCGCAACTTTGAACTGCCCTTTTACCCCTTCAAGGTTATCAATCGCTTGTTCATCTATTTTTTGCTCATCTGCAACGGCAAGGCGTAAGCGTGTCGCACAATGTGCAAGTGCGGTGATGTTGCTTTTACCACCTAATAGAGTTAACAACTCTTTTGCTACTGCCGGATAATTCATTTCATACCCCATTGGATTATTATCTGAGCTTGCGAAGTTTTCGGGAACGTTTGCAAAACAGATTTTTGCTCAATAAAACCAAATGATCAAAGATAAAGCAGAGAGAATGTGAGAATGATCGTCAAATTCTCTCCCTAAGAGCAGTATAGGAGGTTAGAATCGCTACTTATCAAAGAGCCTTTCATCTTCTCTTTGCAAACAATCCCAAAAACGAAAAACAGAATGGATAGGAACAATGGCGAGTCTGCATGATGTCGCCCGTCTGGCTGGCGTATCAAAATCAACAGTGTCACGGGTTATAAACGATGAGTATGGCGTAAAAGAAGCGACAAAACAGAAAGTCCGCCAAGCAGTAGCTGAGTGTGGCTATGTGCCAAACCAAGTCGCTAAAGATCTAAAATCTCAAAAGACCAATCTGGTTGGTGTCATTGTTCCTCGGGTTTCCTCTCATGCCACATCCCAAGGCGTCGATGGATTAACCGAGGTCCTTGAAAAAGCGGGGAAACATGTCTTACTTGCTAGCACTCACCAAGTCCACGAAAAAGAACTGGAATATATTCAGATCTTTAACCAAAAACGGGTTGAAGGGATCATTCTTTACGCGACCCACCTCGATTCCAAGCTGGTCAAAGCAATTCAAAACTCAGCGGTCCCAGTTGTGCTCGTCGGTCAGGATGGTTCCATGTTTAATATTCCAAGCATCATTCATGATGACGCACGAGTAGGGTTTGAAGCGGGAAATAGACTGGTTGCAAAAGGTTGCCAAACCATGGGCTTTATTGGCGTACAAGGTGACGATATCGCGGTAGATAAGCAACGCTCTGAAGGATTTGCTCAAGCGCTGCAACACCATGGTTTTGAGCTCGCCTTCCATGCTCGTGGTGACTTTACAATCGATTCTGGCTATTCATTGGCAAAACAACACTTAACAAAGAACCCTAAGCTAGATGGCTTGTTCTGTGCGACAGACCGTATTGCTATCGGTGCGATGAGAGCGATTCAAGAGCTCGGGTTAACACCGGGTAAAGACGTTTTAGTGCTAGGAGTTGGTGATGATGAGCTCGCATCAGTGTGCACCCCAACCTTATCAACATTTAACTATGCATTTGATAAAGCAGGGGAAAATGGTGCGAAACTGTTACTAGATAGAATCGCCAACAGAAGTTTTGAAATGAGTAAGATGGTACTAACCTTCAAAACAATTGAGCGTCAGTCCTGTTAATGAAAAAGCGCCAACTGAAATCAGTTGGCGCTTTTCTTATTACTCTTTGTCGGTTAGAGCCCTTTAGAACCAAGTTTCCATTTGCAGTGCAAACAGAACTTCACCACCATCACCCATCGTTGCAGCGCCCGCATCCTGGCTAATCGAGTAGCCATTCAAGTCTTCGCTCCAATCAACGTAGCTAACTGCAAAACGTAGCTCCGGACGGTCAAAGAAACCTGCTGCGGTAGACATCTTAAGCGTTGGTGCAATTGTCGCTTTGTAAAAACTGCCACTTGCTTTATCAATCGCATTGTCTAGGTCCATGTATTGGTATGAGCCTTCATAAACCATCTCAAAGTTTTGCGTAAACTCTTGTGCTAAGCGGATGTTGAACGATGCCCACGTAAATTCATCATTTTTAGCAAAGCGATCTTGGCTGTGTTCTGCTAGCAACGCAGGTGCTACACGCCAGTTGTCGCCGATGCGTGTTACACCATAACTGAACAAACGTACGGCTTTTGCGTCTTCTAGCAAATCACCGTTTGAACCAATGCCTTTAAGTTCCGCACCCAGTCCATCACCCATCAAAATACCAGTTTTAGAGAAGCCTTCACTCATGCCAAAGAAGGTATCGCCATGGTAGGCAAACATCGCATGTAAACCTTTGTCCGCTGCACCTTCTACGCGATCATTGTTATCAGCAGACGTCATGCCGCTCAGCATCAATTGCCAATTACCAAAGCGGTTGTTCATTGTCGCGATATAGTTTTCAACATCCGTTGACGAGCTATCAATCTCACCAAAATCACGACCATAGATCGAGAAGTTTGCTTGCCACGAATCGCTCATTTGGACGTCATACACACCTGCACCAGTACCAGAGAGGAAAACGATATCCGAGTCAAAGAAGTGAATGTCAAAGTTATCACGGTCAAATCGTTTACCTGCCCAAAACGTTGCGTCAGCAAACGCACTTGATTCAGAGAACATGCTCAACTTGTTTATCTCAGCATATACCTGACGAACGTTTAATTGACTCTCACTCGCTGTCCATTCGTTATTGGTTTCCGTACTATCTGCCAGCATGATTCGGAACAAAGCGCTGGAACCATCATCTGCAAAACGTTTGTGAATAAGGTTTGCTTCCACATAATGATCATCCTCAACCCCTAATCGTCCAATTGGCGCTCCAATAGCACCAGCTGCCGTCATGTAAGGACCAGTACCAACTGCACCATTCAGATCGTCATTAATGAGCAACCCGGAACGAGCGTAACCATGAAACTCAAAGCTTGAGGCTTTTTCATTTGCTTCTACGGATACTTTTTCTGTCTGTTCAAGCCTCTGTTCTAATTCATTAATTCGCTTTTCAAGAGCGGCAACATCTGTTGTTGCGAATGCAGGTGCAGTAACCAGCCCAAGCGCTACTGCCATCGTCAAAGTGTGTAGTTTCATTTCCATAGTCTCACGTAAATTTATACTTAGGTTATCTGCAAACGTTCCCAAGCAAAATTGCAAACTCATGGTGACTTTAAATGCCCATCTAAAGCCTGAATTTCAGAGCGCTCAGACTCAGAGCGTCTCTACCACTTGTATCAATGGGGCGATAATATACAAACTTTTCGGGAACGTTACCTCAAGGAAGCGATTTTGTTACTTCTATCACGTTCAATGGTGTTAATTACAGAAAAATCATTAACCAGCGCACAGTTAAATTATTCGTTCTAGCGGAATTAGTTTGAAGATATCACGTTGTGAATGGGAATTTGATGTTCGCTTGAGGGAATGATAATCACTCACTTCCCCAATCTACTTGGTGACGACGCGCCTCTAGAAGATCAGCGGCTAAGCTTGAAAGTGACTAAGAGCGAAGCGGATCTCGATACCTTGGTTCAAACGACATAAAAGGCTTTTAACGCCCTGTTGAGGTGATCAACGCAATACTGATGCTGCCGCATAACACCTCAACCACTAAAACCAATGTATAGTGAAAATGCCACGCGTTGCAAATCACTCTAAATGCTTTGTTATGTGCTAATTTAATGCAGCCACTTGTTATTTAGTACCTTATAATTTGAACTAATTAGTAGCATTGTTGGTGGCATTGTGCTGTCTGTAGGTACAGGAAAAATCACATCGTATACCGCAACTTCTACTGGCTCCATTTGGTTTGCCTTCATGTAATCTTCAGCAGCCCCGTCTTCAACCTCTTTACGATCGTTAGAGTCACACGCCCTAACGTGAAGAAACTTCTCTTACTCTACTAAGACCTTTGAAACATCTTTCTTTATTGAATACTCCAACAAGACTGCCGTTTCAATCAATTTTTCTCTCTAAAACACCGTGTTAAAATAGCTGATTATACAACGCATTAATTATGGGGATGAAATGAAAATATTTGTTATTCTGGGTTTAATTGCAGTAGCGTTCTACTTTTACACCAGTGGCGATGAAGACAAAATTAATAATCTTAGATCTGTAGAGTTCAGCGCCAAAAATAGGATTCTGACGATAGCAATAGATGATGATAGAGACTTGCAAACAAAAATCAGAGTGGACGATAAAATAGAAGAAGCTGTGCTCCTTAATCAGGTGATAGATAAAGGTAAGTCAATCTACGCCGACGGTAACTATCTTTACCAAGGCCGATGCCAACACGTTCAATTAGAATGGCAAAAAGGTGAGTTGTTCTTACCGAAATACTACAAGGTACTTTTGAATGAAACCTGTTAAAAAAAGTTAGTGTTAACACACCCACTTTTTCCTAGTTTGTTAACCAAAGATATATGCTGTTGTCAGAGGGCTTTGATATGACTGATTTGCTAGGTAAGTTAGCGTAGGATTCAGAACATCATTTGGTTCTCAATTTCTTGCATGGCAATAGCGCGGCCAACTTCGAAAATCCATCGAATCATGCTCGTTGGACCACCGCCAACTGCGTACTCTAGACTAGCGTTAAAAAACGCTTCTAGAAGGCTCAAAGCTTCGGATATCTTAAGAGCACCCTCATACATGTGATAGTAAGTATTAGCTACTTCATCGGTAAATCTAAAGCCTGAAGGCGGTCTAAATATAGTACAGTTGTTGCTATAAATATTACGATTCCCGATCTTACGGAATAGCTCCATAAGTCGCAAAAACTCTGCTTCTGCCTCTTCACCTGAAACTGAGCTCTTAGCTTTCACCATCTCTACTTTTCAGCAAAGCTAATACTAATACCAATCACATCATCGTATTTCAGATAGGTCATTTTTAACGGTTTTAAAAACTTCTTCGAGCATTTTTATTCCTTATTTTTGTGGGTTAAGTTGTTCTAGAAAGTTAAAACCAATTACCTCGAGATTTGTAACAAGCGCTGTCTGTATATACAGTGACTTTATAAAGAAAGTTGCGATAAAACGAGTTAAATTGGAATGGGGCAAAAACGCGCCAGCAGCGCAATTAACGTTACCCAACAAAAACGCCCTTCACATAAGTAAAGGGCGTTTGTTATTTGAGATTTTGATTAGCGAGCTATAACACCAACCCACCATCAATCTTGAGCACTTGTCCGGTTATAAACGCACTTTTATCAGACGCTAGAAACGCAACGCCATTGGCAATGTCTTGCGCCGAGCCCATGCGTCCCAGAGGCGTTTTACTTTCCATCATTTGAATGACTTTTTCAGGCAAGCTCTTTGTCATGTCGGTAGCGATAAAACCTGGAGCAACACAGTTGACTCGGATTTGAGCGCCTTTTCTTGCGAACTCTTTCGCCCAGCCTTTGCTCATCGCTATCACGCCACCTTTACTCGCGCCATAATTACTTTGACCAATATTGCCATCCGTTCCCACGATAGACGAAATACTGACAATACTGCCTGCGCCTTGCTCTAGCATGACAGGTGCAACGCGCTGGGTGAGTAAAAACACCGCCTTTAGGTTCACGTCGATAACGCTGTCCCAGTCTTGCTCTAACATGTCTGGCAGCAGTGCATCTCTCGTTATCCCGGCGTTGTTGACCAGAACATCAATGCGTTGATGTTTCGCGACGATGCTGTCGACCACTTCACTTACCGCTGCGGCCTCACAGAGATTCACTTGATAACTTGAAAGGTTTGGCGACTGACTCCACTCCATAGGCGAGATATCTAGCCCCACGACGTGGAATCCATCTTCGAGTAATTGTTCGCAAATGGCCTGCCCTATACCGCGAGCAGCCCCTGTAACGACGGCGACTTTTTCGTCTTTCATCTTGGTCTTCCTTAAATGTTGAGAGTACAAATCTTGCTTGCTCCTAAGCGCTTATCGTTATGTGGCTTTGTGCTTCTCATACGCAAAGAGGTTTATTTAGATAATGAAACTATAGGAATATTCTGGAAGTAGGGTGTGAATGAATCAAGACAACTTGATGATGTTTCAGCCCGTATTATTCCTAGAATCAAGATAGAAATACGATGGAAAGCCCTAAGCCTTTGAAGAAAAAAGCACCAACAATGCCAGTGGTGCTTTGAGTAAATGCCGTGTTAATGCCTTGTCTCTAACAAGACGTGCCTTTTGAAAGGTGGGAGCAGGTTAAATATCATTCCGATGATAAACAACGTAATAACAATCGTCGCACCGCTCGGTAAATCATACTTTGCAGAAGCTGCTATCCCCAGCAGAATACCAATTGTTCCGATACCTAAACTGGCGATTAAAAAACGTCTACCTTTAAGACTTGCGGCACACAAACCTGGAATCACAAGCAAGGCAAACTCCAAGTAAATCCCTGTCAGTTTGACAGTGATAGGCATCAAAATAGCGAAGATGAGGTAAAAACCACTACCATGCATAAACTCTGGTTTTAGCGTTAGCAACAATAACATTGCCCCCGTAATGACAGCCAAAGGCCAAACATCTTGCCATGTTGACCACAGTAGCTGGCCATTCAAGATCCCTTGAATAAAATCGGCACCGTGTGGGTCTTTGCTAACCAGTAATACTGCCAATGAAGCGGACACAACAAACAAGCTGCCGATCGTCGGTTCTAGGTGAGGATGTTTACGCTTTTCAAGCGCAGCAATAACACCACAAAGCACCAAAGACATCATCCAAGGACCAAGCATGCTGCCAAGCCATGATTCGGATAGCCAAGGAGAACCAGCATACCAAGAAGAAGAGTTCAGCCAATAGTGACTTAGCGCTGCTCCCAATGCTGCGACCTGAGCAACCGCCAGATCGATAAAAATGATCTGCCGCTGTAAGACTTGTTGCCCCAGAACGATGTTGCCAACTAACGCAATTAAGCCACACAAAACCGCTGGCGCTAACCAAAGGTATTCACCCATAATTAAAATTTCACTGAACTGGGTGATACCAACGTGGCGAGCAGATCAGTAATCACTTCATCATAGAGCTCATCTAAGCTTTGCTGTTTTGAGACCGTCAAAGGTAACTGCGCTACAGGCTTATCCGTTTGTTGCTTTAACCACATAGCCGGACGTTGATCTTGATGAGATGAAAACACAATAGCGTCAAACTGTTTGGCATCCAATTGAGTTAAAGATTGCAGATGCGACGTCGTTGGCGATATCCCCGGTTTCGGTTCAAGATCCGCGACTTGAACCATACCTAGCCAATCAAATAGGTATCGGTAAGTGGAGTGATATCCAACGACCCGTTTCCCCTGTAATGGTTGAGCTTTTTGTTCCCATTCATTGAGCTTTTTTTGCCACTTCGCGCGAAACTTCATACCATTAACTTGGTAACTTTGTGCGTTGTCGGGATCAATCGCTTTTAAGCGCTCCGTTACTTTGCGAGACAACGGAATCATGTCATTTGCCGCAAATTGAACATGTGGGTTTCCGTGCGCATGAATGTCCCCCATGCTGCGGTCAACATGATCATGAGAGTCCAACATACGCACGAAATCGGTCGCATAAATCATGCTTTGTGCACCATTTTGAACAGCACTATTGCCACTTCTATTTTGAAGCATCGGCAACCAACCTACCTCCAACTCAGCGCCAGAGCACATCGCCATGTCAGCTTGGCGCATCTTGGCAATTAAAGACGGACGAGCTTGAACATAATGCGGATCTTGCTTAGCCGTGGTTGCTGAGTAAATGGTGGCGTTTGGGGCATGACTTTCAAGAAAAGCTTTCCATTCAGGCTCACAAACGAAAATGTTGAGAGCCAAAGCAGGCGAAGAGATGATGGCAGCTCCCGCCGCCATCATCACTAAACTGCATTTACTTATCGCAAGTTTAGAACGCATGTGCACCGTGCGCTCCAAATGTCATCACGTATTGCAGAGTAAACACGTTGTCTGTTTCGCTGTCTTGGTTATCAATGCGAGTGTATTGCGCACGGATCGTACCGAAATGAGAAGAATCCCATGCGATCATCGCATCCATCTCTTTATCATTCAGTGCTGTGAAATGCATATGATCGCCGTGTGCGTGGCCATCATAGCTTTCTGCTTCGCCGTAACGTAGGCCTGCAGACCAACTTGGGTTGAAGCGGTAAACGCCCGAAACATAGTATGCGCTTAGGTTGTCTGGTGACTCTGCATCGTTCTTGTATTTGCTGTCTACTACACCGTCTAACAACATGTATTCCGCAGATAGCGTGAAGTTGCTGTACTTGTAGTTACCATCTGGTGCCCACTTCCACACAAAATCTGCGCCGTATAGGTTCGCACCCGTTACAGCCGCAGCGTGGCTGTGGTCATGTTCTTCTTCGTGACCATGGTCGTGATCTTCGAATTCTTTAACTTTGCCGTTTTCGTTACGCAGATAACTTAAACCAAACTGCCAACTTGAAGATTCAGAGAAATCATTACCAAGCTTCATCGTTGTCGTGTAAACACCAACTTTAGAGCCATCTTCAACAGAAGACATCTTGTTGCCGCTTAATGCTTCTACACCAAACTTCACGTAAAGATCGGTTGGCAGAACGATGTTTGCGCGTACACCGTCATCATAGTAATGCGAACCAAGGAAAGTACGGTAAGCAATTGGGCGTTCAACGAAACTGTCAGTATGCATGTGTTGATTGTTGAGGTAACCGAAGTCAGATAGGAATCGGCCTGCGCGCACGTTTACACCGTATGGCAATGCCAAAGTTTCGATGAATGCTTCTTCAAGCTCTAATTCTGTCTCATCGCCATGACTTTCAAGAACAGCGGTCAACGCACCGTGAAACTTGTCGTCAATATTTGATGATAAGTTCAATTCCGTATGGCCTAGGCCAAAGCCCTCTTCGCGCTCAGAATTATGACGTTGACCATCTTGGTAGTAGCCATCAACAACAACACCAATCTGTGGGTTCGATAATGTATCGGCAAAAACAGGGGACGCAAAAATGCTACCGATCGCGAGAGAAACCAATTTCTTATTCACTACTTCTTTCCTTTTGTTATGTTATAACATTTAATTTTGCAATGTTATAATATAACAATTATCATTACACAAGCAGAAATTTAACTCGGTTCCGACTGCTAGCTCGTATTCAATCCCTGATTTTGACTATCAACAAGTGAATCAATTGATGTTTTTTATACGTATACTATTGAGAGTCAATCATTAGATAAGTAACGGAATTTCAGTATGTTGAATATGGATTTCTCGAAAAGAATCGTGATAGAAACAGGTGAACAGGAGTGGATCGCCAGCCCTTCCAAAGGCGTGTGGCGTAAACCTTTGGAAAGAGAAGCCAAAGAATCAGGGCACACCACCAGCGTAGTGAAGTATGAGCCAAACTCGCACTTTTCGACTCATCCTCATCCTCACGGAGAAGAAATATTAGTGCTCGAAGGAGTGTTCTCTGACGAACATGGTGACTACCCTGCTGGAACCTACTTGCGTAACCCTCCTGGAAGTCAACATGCGCCCTATAGCAAGAAAGGCTGTGTGATTTTAGTTAAACTAAATCAATTCAATTCTGATGATCTTGAAGCAGTTCGCATCAACACGAACGAAGCGAATTGGTTACCTGGCATTGGTAGGCTGAAAGTCATGCCATTGCATGATTTTCAGCATGAACATGTAGCATTGGTTAAATGGCCGAAAGGCGAGAAGTTTCAAGCACACCGTCACTTTGGTGGTGAAGAAATTTTTGTGTTATCGGGGGAATTTAAAGACGAGCTAGGAACCTATCCTCCCTACTCTTGGATACGCAGTCCACATATGAGTGAGCACTTTCCTTTTGTAGAGCAAGAAACGGTCATTTGGGTAAAAACAGGCCACCTGCCACTCCAAGCTCCTGCTCAGCAATCCTAATGTTGGAATACTTGGCATCGTCCCTTGAAACTAAAATCGGCTCGTAGATTACGAGCCGATGATCATTGCGTCGCTAAGAGCCCATAATTCTCGAGTGGAGCCAATCTTTGAGCTCAGCTCGATTATGTTTTAACACGTTCATTTCGTGATCATCAATCGGGCTTCCTTGCAGTTCTAGTACGCGGATTTCCTTATCTAAAGCATTGTAGTTTTTAACGGTTTCAGCAAATGATGCATCGTTTTCGGCAAGCTGAGTAATGGTATCCAAATGTTCTGGGAATTCATGAGTTAATGAGTGATTTTCACCTAACATAGAGACCTCTTGGCTAGAGTTATTGATGTATATCTCCGCTCATTTTTTGAGCGACACATTCTTAACCATAGCACTTCATTGAGCACAATATCGTCGATTTGAGCACACTTTTACTGAACGTCTTAATGATGGTTCGTCACTGTTTTCGACCCGGTAACTCCGCTCGTTGTTATTCTGTATTTTGTCAATAATAAGCTACATTTAATACACTTCTCATAAAAAGGTACATCTAATGAACAGCATGAAAATTGGCCTAATCAGTGCATCAATAGCCGTTGCACTTATTGGCTGTAATTCAGACAGTGACTCTGTCAGTACAATGACTCCTGTTACTTTGTCCGTATCAGATGCCCCTATTGATGACGTATCAGAAGTGGTGATCACATATAACAAAGTTGCATTTCTTCCTCTGGATGGTGGCACACCACAAGTATTCGATGTGTATAAAACAGACGAAGAAGGCAATTTGGTCGACGAAGATGGTAACCCCCTTCCCGAAGGTGAAGATCCACTCCCACTAAGTGTTAACTTACTCAATTTCCAAGGCAGTGACGCGCAGGAATTGGTGGATGATGAACTGATACCAACTGGTAATTATAAACTCTGCGTGTTTGTTAATGATGGCGATCATCCAAACTACCCATCGTATGTGATTGACGAAGCGACAGGAAATCAAATCCCACTGACCGTCAAAGGTGATGGTGCTTGCCCACAAGGTGTCGGAAAGGATCCTGACTCTGGAGTACTGTTCTTTAACAACACCTTTGCAGTCAACCCTGACAATAATGAGTTCGTAGTTGAATTTGATCTGCGCCGTGGCTTAAAAGACGGAACAGGCCAAAACGAAGGCTACAGCATTCAACGCACCTCCGTCACTTTAATTAACACGGTTACAACGGGGGAGATTCAGGGTGATGTCGCAACATTGACCTATCAAAGCTGCGAAACGGATACCCCAAGTGCAAATGGATATTCGCACGCGGTCTACTTATATCAAGGAAATATCGCCGAAGAAAACATGGGGCCATTTGCCGGCGCAGAAGGCCAAGCAATGCCAATCGCAGCAGCGAACGTGGTTCAAGACGTTGATGATGCAAATTACGAGTACGAATTCGGTTTTGTAGAACCTGGTACTTACTCGGTCGGTTATACCTGTACGGCAAATGACGATTCTGAAGAAGGTATTGTCGCTGGCGAAACTTTCAGCATTTATCAATCAACTAGCGGACTTAACGTATCCGTTGGTACTGATACAGACGCAAACTTTTAAGATCCCCTAGAAATGGCAGAGTCAGCACAAGCTCTGCCTTTTCTTCATGGCGCTCTTGGTCAGTTCTTTGCTCACCACAAACCGACTCACACGATAATACGTTCATTTTCATCCTTAGAAGAAGCTAATGGGTAGATAGAAATCCAGCTCAAACGCCTCATCATGGCTGAGAAAGTGATTTTTATGATAATGAACATAAGCGGGTGTAGAACGCTGTTTAAAGCCAGAGTTAGGCAACCACTTCTCTAGTACCATACTCAGTTGAGGAAGAAGCTCACCATATACGCCCGTTAAGCGAAAGACGGCATGTAAACCGCCTGGGATGGTCATTTGATTCACGACGCCGCGCACTTTGAGCGGCGTATCAATCGCCATACAAGCCACATAACGACACTTGTCGAGTTCGACCCAAGCAGGATTGGAGTGATGCAAGCCGTATTGAACCGAAAAGTCCCGATTCTCAGAACTTGCCCACGCTTTCAAAATCAGCCACGCGTTGCGAATGGAACGGCTATAACCCTCATGCCGTACATACGCCGCAAAGCGTTGTGGAACCTCCATAATTTTAGGTTCTGGCAACTCGCGTTTCGCAACACGATGATAACCCGCTGCTACTTCCGGATCCTTCAAATACGGTTTTTCTGCGACTTGTAAATCATGCTTTCGCCACGCACCAGGTGACATAGCGAACGTCGCTTTAAACGCTCGGCTAAAAGAAGATACCGAGCTAAAGCCGCACTTGTTAGCAATGTCTAACACCGATGAGCTGGTATCAAACATAAGTTGATTGGCAGCGTATTCCATTCTTGTACGGCGGATATATTGATGGATGGACTCCCCCACTACATCTTTAAAAATACGGTGGAAGTGTTGTTCAGAATAGGCTGCTACATCCGCCAGCTCTTTAGCCGATAACTCTCTGCTAATGTCCTGGTGAATGTAAAACAACACGTCATTGATTCTGGAAACTTGTTGATGGCTCACGGAGTAAACTTTCGCTCAAATAGCATAAATGGACATGTTTAACAGCATAAATGGACACACCAAGCTTGGCAATTTACCTATACTATTTCTGACATAAAAAAAGACAATTACGAGAAGCACAGCACATGGAAATCGCACAGTCATTACAACAAACTAAGTCATCCTACATTCGAGAGATCCTCGCAGCAGCGAGCGATAAGAATGTCATTTCTCTTGCGGGTGGCTTACCGGACGAAAAAACCTTCCCGATCGACTTAATGAAACCGACGCTAGAAAACCTCGCGAACATGCCAGAGGTGTTTCAATACGGCGCAACAGCAGGCTACGCACCGCTACTTAATTTTTTGACCGATTATTACCAGCTACCAGAATCTCATTTGGCGATGATCACAACGGGTTCTCAGCAAGGGCTAGATTTGATCGCGCGTGCGTACGTGAATCCGGGCGATAAAGTGGTGATGGAAGCACCAAGCTACCTTGGAGCCATGCAAGTATTCGGTTTAGTTCAAGCCAATATCGTGACCGTTTCGCAAACCGAGTGTGGCCCAAACCTTGAAGAACTCGAGCAATGCTTTTCCACACAGCAACCAAAAATGTTCTACGCCGTACCCGATTTTCACAACCCAACGGGCGTATGCTGGGCACTAGAGACTCGCCAAAAAGTTGCCGAGCTTTGTATCCAATACGACGTTGTATTCATTGAAGACGCACCATACCGCGAGCTGCGTTTTTCTGGTGAAGCACTGCCGCTGGTTTCGGAATTCTGCCCGCAGCACTCCATCGTGCTGCGTTCATTCTCCAAAATCGCCTCACCAGGTTTGCGTATTGGTGTGGTAACCGGAAAACGCAGTTACCTTGAGCCACTCATCAAAATCAAACAAGGAGCAGATCTGCACTCTAGTATTCCTATGCAAGCATTGCTGCATGGTCTACTGCAACATCACAACTTCGAAACACACATTTCAACCATCTGCGCCCTTTACAAATCGCGTTACGATGTCATGTTTGCTGAGCTGCAAAAACAGCTGCCAGAAAGTTGCGTACTCAAACCTGTCGATGGTGGCATGTTTGTCTGGGTCGAAATTCCAGAATGCGACACGTTCGAACTGGCGAAAACTCTACTCGCAAACTGGGTTGCTGTGGTGCCAAGCCCGGTATTCTATCCGGAAGGTTCCAAGGTAAAAGCCGCTCTGCGTCTTAACTTTACCAATGCCACACCAGAAGAACTGACGACGGCTGTCACTCGACTTGCGGATGTACTTAACACTTTGTAATTGAGTACCCCGCGTTAGAACCTGCCTTTGAGATTCGAAAAAATTCTCAAAGGCAGCATCAAAAAAGTTCCCAAAAAAAATTTATATTTTTCCTTCAAATCAACTCTCTACAGTAAGTGCCTGTTTTCTCTTGATCCTCTCACTCATATAAAAGTGAGAAGCTAATCACATATTTGATGGTTAGAAAAGTTACGTCTATCTTTCAGACAAAAGACATCAACTTCGCAGCATTAATGCTCTCAATTTCAGACACTTTACTCAGTCGTGGCTTAGCGATTGAAAAATCGACTAGAAAGCATCTGCAGGCATGCCCACTACGAAGGATTGACCAGAACCATTCTGAATGTCGCGAGCCAGTCGCTTGATTGGCAATTACGTCAGTGAATCGCACCAAATGACAGAGGGGTTATCAGGATGAACACTCGAACCACGACAGGACTCGTCGCCACTGGCTGGTCCGTTATCTTTTCACTTTTTACCGCATTCGCCGCGTATGCGAATACGTCTCCAAACTGTAGTGATGTTTTAGCGGGCAACACAACTGCCGTATCGCAAAAAATGATGGTTTTACTGGGCGAAGACATCACTAAATCCAACCGCATCACCACAGTGATTCCAGCCGAAAACAATCCATTTGTAACCGAAGAATTGGTCTCGGTTTCCAATGACGTATCGCCCAATGGACGTTTGCCACAAAAGACATTGGAAGAGATCCGAAAAGTACGCTCAGATTTAGAAAAAGCCGCACAGGAAGTAAGCCGATTACAAGGTACTTTTGAAGTCGCATTTGTTAGCTTGATTGATGGCTACTGCCAGTTCTCGAATCACGAACTTACTCAGCATGCCAAAATCGACTTTGACCATTTGGAAGGTCTAACGCTGTATTCAATCCCAGCGCTGTTGGCAATGGTGGATCAATCGTACGCGATGGCTGAAAACCGCCTAGCAAACGAGCAAAACCAATTGAGCAACATTGAAAAAGAAAAACAGAGGCAGAAACAGCAAGCAAGTGCTGCGGCAGCCGCTCGTTACCAAGACGGTAACGTGTTGGTGAAAGTCGAGAATTTTGATGGTTCTAACGTGATGTTTTCCGTCACAAACGTCGGTTCACAAGGTTCATTGCAGCCAAACTTCAACACATTTAGCGCCTATCGCACCGAAAGTGGAGAGTTGGTCTATAAGTCAGAATCTTTACTGCATCTGGCTGATACGGCAGGCAACACGCTGCAAACTATGGGCATTGCGGAGCTTTCCTCTAAGAATGGAAACAACTTGTCAATCTCTCCGGGTGAAACCCGAAAATTCGTCACCAGTATCGCTTCAGAAGTCGCACCACACGCGCAATTAAGCTTAGAGTTTCCAGCCAAAGTGCTCAATACAGAGCAAGATTTCACGCTGTCGTTTTCCGACTCTGTCGCGGTAGCAACAGCCAATGTGAATTAACGGCGAGAGAGAACATAACGAACAAACCCACGTTTGTTGAGCGCATCAAAGACAGGCGAGCAACGCCTGTCTTTCAGTTATGAGCAAGCAAATCGCTACTGTTTGCACTTGTATGCGTTTGCAAACATCGTCACTGACGTAGAAAAGCTTAACGGTTGGTATAAATACAAGGTATCTGCGCCTAAATCTGCCGCCTTGATGCGCATTTGGTTTAGCGTCCCCCATACCATGTCTTTATCTGCGTGAAGCCAGTAGTCGTAAAAGTGCCCTTCTGAGCCGATCACGGTACCCATTAGTTCACAGTTTTCAATCGCATTCACATTGTCCCAAAGCACCTGTACTTGCTCAGATTCTTGAGTTGGGAACGTCACACACCCCGTTAATGATGCCGCTAACGCGAGACACATCACTCGCTTTTTCATATTCATATCGCCAAAAAATTTTATAGATGGCGGATTTTATGAGTTGCTTATGCGATGACCAACAAAATATTTCTATCGCGCGTTCAAGTAGAACTAATGGACAACGGAAAAACCAAAAAGTGGCCACGCATCTAACGAGTAAAAACCTCGCAATCACAGACCTAGCAATAAAACCGTATCTGAGATAAAACAGTAACGATTAAATACACACAAGGGATAGAGTTTTGGTTGCTAAGAATAAGCTAATTCGCTTCACAGCTACGGAAGTCGCTGATGCATTTGAAAAAGAAGATGAGCTCATTAAACAAGTTCAGTCCAACCAACTCTCGCAAGTGCTATTACTTTGGCAAGTAAAAAGCCCGACGCTCGTGCTTCCCGCAGGTAAAAAGTGGCCTATTTCTAACGAGTTAGAACATGCGTTAAATGCGTCTGGCTGGAAACTCTTTTCCCGTAAAACTGGTGGTGCCCCCGTCCCTCAAGTACCGGGTATTATTAATCTATCCCACATCTATCACTGGCCAGACGGTGAGCCTTACGACATCAAGAAAGCGTATCTCGATTTGTGTGCGATATTAACGGTTTTCTTTAAACAGCTCGGCGTGAAAGTGGATGTTCATGCTACGCCTTATTCCTACTGCGATGGCGAGTACAACCTCAACATTGGCGGGCAAAAAGTCGTGGGAACCGCGCAGCGTGTTTTACTTAAAAAAGGCGGCGGACAAGTGGTATTGTCACAAGCATGCATTCTGATTGATGCCGACGTCGAGAAGATTGTCGAACCAGTACGAATGTGTAATCAGCTTTGTGGTCACAGCGATGATATTCGTGGCGATGTCCACACACCGCTCTTCAATCATATATCCGACCGCCTCTCGATAGATTCACTCTTTCAGCAACTGACTAGCGCGTTTTTAATGCATGCTAAAGGCGACTAAAGGCGCGTTAACAACCAAAAAAGAAAAGGAGCTTTCGCTCCTTTTCTACTCAATCAACCAACGTTAAAAGCGAACTTCCACTTCGACCCCTTCAATCCATCGACTTTTTTCCAACGGCTCATCAAAGCTCAGTGTGACTTTTAAATAGGCTGGCTGCCCTTCAAATGGGCTTTGAAGTTCTGAAGGCAATTTGTTCACAACCTCAACTGGCTTCGATACCGTCGCTCTAAACTTTCGACCATCAGGAAATACGACTTTTGCTTTGGTTTCCATATTACTGTATTCGAGGTATTTAGGATTTAGAAAAGCCGTAATTTCAGGTGTCACGTTGCGAGCAATCGTGAGCAATGGCGTATTTTCCGATACATTTTGCCCCTCATGCACATGAATATCGAGTACACGACCGTTCATCGGGGAACGGAAGGTGAGATCTTCTTGTTGAGCACGCTTTACTACCAGCTCACGCATTAAAGAACGATACTCTTGTGTCACTGGACCAGCCAACTCTAACTCTTCCAAGTTACGCATCGCATCCACATAAGCAATTTTCTGACTGCTTAACTGATTACTCAGTGAGTTATTCACACTCACAATAGCCGCGTAATCCACCTCAGACACTTGCCCTTTCTTTCTGTAAAGGTCGTATTTTTTCTGAATATCACGGACCTTCTTCAAGCCTTCGGCTGAGCTTTCAATAGCACTTTTGTATAGCTCATCAGTACTTTGCACCTGATTTTTAGACAGTTTCACCAGCTCATCTTTAATGAAATCAATCTCTTTATTCAACGCATTATCTTTTAACAACAGCAGCGCTTGATCCTGAGTCACTTCCGTACCGACATTCACAGGCACTGGCCCAACAATGGCAGAGCGAGTTGCCGTCACCGTAAGTGGATGTGACGTGATAATGGCAGGCGCCGTCACTAACACTTGCGTTCTAAACAAGTAATAAGCCATAAACAAAAGCGGACTGATTACAATCGCTAAAATCAAGTACCAACGGAGACGATAACCGCCACGCTTTGCCTGTCCGTAGACGACTTTCATCCCGTTCTCAGACTGCGGTTTGTTTTTCTTATCTAAGTGAAAGTTAACTTTCATACTAAAACTTTTTACCTCGCTTCAATACCCACCAAGGTGCCATACTCGACTCTTCATGACTTCTCCTCACAACCTCATTAACCATTGAGAAAGCGGTAATCAAACGCATGAAAAACTGGTAGACAGGGTAAAGAAATAACCATTTCGCTGACTTCAAATCCTCTTTCTTTCTCTCTGATACAAGCCCAATGTAGACAACAAAAATCAGAGCAGATAAGAAGAGGTAGACAAAATAGAGCATTAGCATCAACGCCAATACAAATTTAAGTGGATAGACAATCACCATGTACACGCTAAATATCACCACAAGCAGCGGCAATAAAACGTTTTGAATCACGCCATAAGCCAGAGTGAATAAAAAGTTCCCCCAACCAAGTAGCCGTGGAGACAACCCTTCATTGTGTTTACGCAAAAACAAAAACAATAAATCGCCATCCCAACGCAGCCGCTGCAATACCAAACCTTTCAACGTATCTGGCACATCAGTATGGCCGATGGAGTGCGTCGAAAAAGCCAATTTATTATCAGGGTAACGACGTTTGTATTGCTTCAAGCGCATGGTTAAGTCGAGATCTTCTGCGGTATGCGTATCCCAGCCCCCCACTTGCTTAAGCAGGTTCTTCCGAAACGCTCCGAATGCGCCAGAAATGTTATTGAGAACACCCCAAGTCGCCATCCCCGTTTTACCGGCTTGCATCGACAGCATGTACTCCAAGGATTGCATTTTGGTCAACAAGTTGGCGTTATGGTTGCGAACTCTTAACGCACCACCGCTTGCAATCACATTTTTATCCGCAAACTGTTTCATCATGGTGAAGACCATGTCGTTATCGAAAGACGTATCTCCATCCACGTTAATGACGATTTCACCACTAGCCATTGATAAGCCGGCATTCAGTGTTGAAACCCGGCCTCCTCGTTGCCATTTGGGCAACACGCGCACTTTACGATTACGAACGCCTGCATGCCTTTTCTCACCATTTAACGCGGCTTGATAGGTATCTTGGTTTTGTACCGCCCCATCAACCACAGCAAGTACTTCAATATGACCTGGGTAAACTTGCTCAACTAACGTATCGATAGTGATCCCAATCGCATCACCTTCACCATAACAAGTAATAACGAAACTCACTGAAGGAAACCGCTTTAATTCTGGGTCTTCTTGCGCATATGACCAACGAAATATCCCTGTTAGCACCAGCAAATATAGAGGTAGCTCGATAATGATCATGACGGGAAACAGCAATAGCCATAACTCTTCGTTGTGAAGTAGTATACCTCGAAGATAGTCGAGCAGAACGAGACTATCTTGCAGCATAAATCTCACCCATCAGCGATTCCATCCAAACAGAAACACCGTCTTCAATGATCGGATCGGGCAGGTCCCAAACAAAGACATCCAACTCAAACTCTTCGTCTTCAACAAGTTCACCCAGATCCGATAATTTTTGCTGTAAAATGGACAGGCTCGCGTTGGTCGTATTTGGCATTAGGACAAGCAACACATCCTGTTTGTACTGACAACAGATATCGGTATCTCTAAACAAGCTGCTAAGACGACGCGTCAGTTGATCCATTAATGAGAACAATTTTGCATCGCCATATTGCTTACCGTATTCATCGATCGTCGGTAAATGCAGTCCAAGTAGAAGGTGCTGTTCTTTGTGTCTCAGCGCGACTTTATTTAACCATGCAAGCAAATTTTGGAAAAAGCTGACTTCCACTTTGCCTTTGATCGAGAGTTCAGGAGCTTGAATGGACTTACCGTGTTGGAAAATGTATTCACCCACTTCACCAAGTCGATATTGGTAAATTTTACGGACAACAAGCTCTTCAACTTTGATCTTTGAGTCACAACTTAAACATTGACTGATCGTCGCCGCTTCAACAAATAAACTGGAGCAACTATTACAAACGTGGTTTTCAAGCGGGCGATCATAATCAACGCCGATATGGCGCAGCTGAGTCAAACATTTGGGGCACTCGAGCTTTCCACGGCGCTGAAAGCTGTGTTGTTCACCAACATGGCCACAAGTGAAACAGTGCAAAGAGCTTTGAGAGTCGATATCGATGCTGCTGCAATCCGGGCACACCTCTACATAATTCAAGTGTCCGCTGTTGCAATGAGAACAAACACGAATTCTATCGATCAGTACTTCCGCTTCTAAGACTCCGCGACCTTGCTCTGAGAGCACGTATCGATAAGTCGAATAAATATCAGGAAACAACATATCAATGATTGGGTACGAATAAACCGACATAGACTCTAAACTTTTTAAAGCAGTCACTCTTCGCTGACGATTGACCCCAAGCCAACCAATCAAAGGATCTAACACTTCCGGTTCATCAATGGCATCGAGCTTGCTCTGAATGGATCGCCAAATTTTTATTGATTCTCTAGCTTCAAAGACACCGTCGGTAACGCATCGAGAATAAGGGGTTTCCACGGTGACATAAACCGCCCAAGACCAACGCCCTTTCTCCTGATAAAACGCTTTCAGCGCGGTATCTATTTGGTGTGGATCTTGATAAGCAATACACACCATGCCACCGAGTCCCGTTGCCACCTCATCAATATGATTAACCAAAACCATATCTTCAGCTAATTCACTGACAGGCTGTTCACCAACCCAGTAGAAATTGTTATTTATTGACGACATTTTATTAGTTCTCACAACCACAAAATTAATTCATAACATCAGAAATATAGAACTTGCAGTAACAAAGCACTCTAGGTAGACAAGCCTTGCCACCGTTAAATACAACAATAGAACAAATATTTAGAGAGCTTTAACTCAGGCAGTAAAAGCAGAAAGATCTCTGAATAAAGTGTGAAGGAGGCCGTGAGTAGAGAAATCGGATAGCAAAGCGCATAGTACAACCTTTGTTAGCAAGCTGGGATAATAGTGCGATTTGATGCTGAATGAGATCCTTGCATTCACATCAAGCTCATTGTTTTATATCAGTCGATTCCTTTCTGCTCAGCATTTAACCACACCGACATGTGTCAAATCTGAGACTTGGTAATACTTTACTAACTAATTTCCATTAAAATTGAGTGGCAAAACACTGAATAACATTCAATCATTCTGATTATTTATCAAACAAGTACTTTTAAGCCGTTTGAGTGATTAATAATCACCATTTGTCTCGCTGTTTTTTCCGAAAGAACACGTAACACATTCAAACTACAGAATGAATCTACGTCACTTTTCTATGCTCTTTTTTGTTCAAAAAAGAAATGAGATCCGGTTCAAATATTTATCCATAACAGAATTAGTTGAAGCCAGCGCGTAAAAGCCTCAGAATGTCGCACTTTTCGTACCGATTTGTTTTCGGCGCGTTGTTATCTAACTCTACAATTGAGAATCATACATATGGGTTTTACCTCTTTAGGTCTATCTGCTCCAATCCTTAAAGCTATTCAAGAAAAAGGCTACGACACCCCTTCGCCAATTCAGGCAAAAGCAATTCCTGCTATTTTGGAAGGGAAAGACGTAATGGCAGCAGCGCAGACTGGTACAGGTAAAACTGCAGGCTTTACGCTACCGATTCTTGAGCGTTTATCGAACGGCCCTCGCGTTCGTGCTAACCAAGTTCGTGCACTTATCCTGACGCCAACACGTGAGCTTGCGGCTCAGGTGCAAGAAAACGTATTTATGTACGGCCGTCATCTTCCACTAAGCAGTGCGGTTGTTTTTGGCGGTGTGAAGATCAACCCGCAAATGCAGCGTCTTCGCAAAGGTGCGGATGTGTTGGTCGCGACACCAGGCCGCCTAATGGATTTGTACAACCAAAATGCGGTGAAGTTCGACCAACTGGAAGTTCTGGTACTGGATGAAGCAGACCGCATGTTGGATATGGGCTTTATCCGCGACATTCGCAAAATCCTAGCCCTGCTACCAAAACAACGTCAGAACCTACTTTTCTCGGCGACTTTCTCGGATGAAATCCGCGACCTTGCGAAAGGCTTGGTGAACAACCCGGTTGAGATTTCCGTTAACCCGGCAAACTCGACAGCGAGAACGGTTGAGCAAAGCATCTACCCAGCAGACGTGAAGAAGAAAGCACCGATGTTGGTTAAATTGATCAAAGACGGCGATTGGAAGCAAGTGCTGGTGTTTACGAAAACGAAACACGGCGCAAACCGTCTGGCGAAGTTCCTTATCGAACAAAACCTACCTGCTGCTGCCATCCACGGCAACAAGAGCCAAGGCGCACGTACCAAAGCACTGGCGGATTTTAAATCGGGTGAAATTCGTGTGTTGGTCGCGACGGACATTGCTGCGCGCGGTATCGATATTCCTCAATTGCCGCAAGTGGTGAACTTTGAGCTACCTAAAGTGGCAGAAGACTACGTTCACCGTATTGGTCGTACTGGCCGCGCGGGCGAAGTAGGTAAAGCTATTTCACTGGTATGTGCGCTAGAAGCATCTGAGTTGTTTGCGATTGAACGTTTGATTCAAGAAGTGCTACCACGTAAAGAGTTGGAAGGTTTTGCGCCAACCAATGTAGTGCCAGAATCCAAACTGGATACTCGTCCAATCAAACCGAAAAAACCTAAGAAGCCGAAAAAACCAAAAGCGCCAAATGCTGCGGGTGAAAACGCTCCAGCAACCGAAAAGAAAGCGGGCAATGGCGCAAACAAACCTAAGCGTCGCTTCAACGGTGGTAACAACGGCAACAAAAACAGCACCAACCAAAGCGGTGCGGACAAGCCTAGAGGCAACCGTGAAGGCCAAGGTCGTGCAAACAGTAAACCAGATGACCGCAAACCTAACGGCAACAAGCCAAATGGCAATAAACCGAATGGAAATAAACCAAACGGTAATAAGAGTGGCAACGCTGGTAAACCGTCTGGTAACCGCAAGCCAAACAATGCTAAGCCTGCAGGAAACAAACCATCAGGTCAGCGTCGTAAGCCTCGTCCACAGGCCGCAAACTAATCTGCAAACAGCCCCGATAGAAAATACAACAAAGCCGCTGATAATCTCAGCGGCTTTGTTTTTCTTAGAACACAGTTTTTTAGAACACAGCTTTGTTAAAACAGCCTACATTAAAGATGTGATTCGAATATCTGCGATTTGCGCTTCGTTCTTTTCACCCTCAATACCACCAGCGTAGATGTAGGTTTCATTCGATGTGAGGTAACTCATATTGAAGTGGTCCTTCAGCGCGATCTGATAGGTTTTCCCCTGCTCCAACGCTACTTCAATTGGCGTTGAGTAACGCATACCTTGGTTTTCACCAATATGGCCCATCTGCAAGTAACCTTGACCAACAACTTTACCTGTATCATCCAATACCTCTAACAATTTCACGGTGTTCGTGATGCCGGTATTAAGTTGCCCTAGGTTATTGTTGTACCAAGCATCGAACTGGTAAGTGCCCGTTACAGGAGCTGTAAACGACTCTGCACCTTTTACGATGCCACTGTCTTTGCTCACCGTAACCACTGAGACAGTGTCTTTGAGTGGCTGATATTCGCCATCAAGTTTGATGCGGATCTCTTCACCGACACAAACCGGTTGGCTTGGGTTAGAACGGAAGCCTTTATCGTTAATGCTTTCAGCCAAATAACAAGCAAAACCTGTTGGCGTATCGGAATAAGATTGAGCAATCACGTTCTTTTGAATCAGCTCGCCATTGCGATACAAGTTCACGTTGTACTTGCTCGTCACATCAATCGAAACCGAATTATCAACGCTTGTTACCACCAATGTTGGCTCTTGCGGAGAATAAACGCGGCTATCTTCACTCACATACGGTTTCACACCAGAAACTAAAGTAATGCTGCTATCTGCATTCACAAGCGCGCCCAGTGTCACGTGGAAGTGCCCCTCTTCGTCCATCGTGACATTTTCAACTGGGTAGTAGCCTGTTTCATCTTTGCTTACTTCAGGCAAGTCAATCGTTACCGAGTAGTTCTTTCCTTTGAAGGCAAAGTTTTCCAACGTGATTTGTTCAGACTGAGCCAACAAGTTATTGCGCACCCAACTTGTGATAAATGGCTTCACTTCCAACTTACCTGTTTCGGTATGGATGCCGAATAGGGTCTCTACCACCATGTTCAAGTAGCCACCCACAGACCAAAGCTGACGTTGAGAGTTAATCACTGGGCCATCCATGCTTGGATCTTCACCATGATCACTATGGATGATGAATGACTTACCAGAAAGCCACTCTAAGTTTTCCATGTTGGATAAATTGGTTGCCGTACCACGAACCAACGATTGAATGGCATTGTTCGCTGCTGCCACGTTTTGTGTTTGATGCGCGGCGCGCAAGCTGTACGCGGTAACAAATGGCCAAATTGCGCGGTTATGGTACACAGGCACGTCTGGTTGTTGAGGGAAATAAACCGGCACGCCAAACTCACTGTGTGGGTAATTGGCCATGATTTGTTTCGCCTGCGCATCACTTGCCACACCACTGATGATCGCAAGTGCTTCGCCCAACATGTCATATTTGTCGACCGCGATGTCTTTGCCATTATCAAACAAATAACTTACGTACATACCGCGTTCGGCATTCCAAAACTGCTCGTTGATAGCGGTTTTTAGCTGTGCAGCCCACTCGGTGTATTTGACCGCGTTGGTTGAATCGTACTTCTCTGCCAACTTAGCCGCGAGATGAATCGCGCGGTAGTGAACCACGTTTGTCGATAACGCTTTGCTGCTACCAATCGCATTGACATCGTTTGGCGTCCACGTTGAATACGTTTGCTCACGCCAATCGAGGAATGATTGCTCACCAGTGTATAAACCAGATTTCGCATCAAAAGCCGCCAGGCGATCGGCTTCAAGTGTATTACTGATCGCTTTGTAAGCGCGCTCGGCAAATTGGTTGTACTCTTCTCCATCCAATGCCGAAAGTAAGCGTTCTGCACCAAGCGCCCAAGTCGTGCGGTCGGTACTAATTGGCCAGCTGCCGCCAGTGCCCGTGTCTTGCACAATCTGCTCGCCATCGTATTGCTGATCGGTCGTGTCGCGGAAAGCGGACAATTTGAAATTCAAACCATTTTGCACGCGAGTTGGATTCATCAATGCAAGCGAAAGGTCTGCTGCGTACGCCAAATCACGCGTCCATACGTAATGCCACTTCGCGCCCGTCTCAAAAACTTCCGCTTTGATTGGGTTGTTGTAGTTGTAATTGCCGTCTTTGATTTCAGAAACGGCAAGCTGGTCTAGCTCTTTCATCGTCAACGCAAACAACGCATCAAACGCGACATCGCCCGACACCACTCGCGGCCCTGTTTGTTCATTAATCACTAAGCCTTGGTCGAGCGCATCACGCAATTCTGTCGTCGTTGAAATACCAAATTCACGCAGCTCAGCTTTAGGATCTTTCACCGAGAAAATCACGGTATCACTCGAGTCATCGTAATTGGCGAACAGTTTCACTTCTTTACTCTGATGCCCTTGATGCACCATTGCAGGGTCGAGAATCGCATCAGAGTAGTATTTTTCCGCTTCTTCTTGCGTTGCTTTCGTCACAGTCATTGTCGCGCGACTTTCATCGGCAAAGCTCACAGAAAACTTGTAATACCCTTTGTCTTCAAACGTGATCTCAGAGTTACAATCATCGTTCATACACGCTTCATTTGTGTCTGGTTTTGGCAGGTACTCCTGAGCTTTATCGAACGCCGCGGGCTCCTCAAAATAGGTGTATTGGATCTGCCAACCCGGATCAGCAATCTTGAACTGATTGCTACCTCGAGCGACGCGCAGTACGGTTTCGTACTCGTTATTACCCAAATAGTTTAGCTTGGCATGCTCTGCCGTGCCCCAATCCCCATTTAAACCACGTAAATATAAGTCGGCTGAAATAATTGGTTTGTCGACCTGCACAGGCGCATCAGAGGAATCTGACCCACACCCAGCAAGACCAATACAAGACGCGACAGCAAGCGCAATAAAACTCGGTTTCATGTTCATCCCTTAGATTGTTGTTTTAGCGACAGTCTAAAGAACACCCTTTTGAGGGGAAAATAGGAAGTCAGGAGCGAGCTATAGATAACATCTATACGTCAAACCCCAACAGTGATGTAGATCTATGAAATGCGCATAATTTCAATCAAATGAGATTACAGATTTGTGATTTATAAATGAAATTGTGCAAAATACCCCTCGTTCTTAGAGGGGAAAGAAAATGGACAAATCTCTGCAGCAATTTTTACTGGTTGCACGCTGTCAAAGCATCAGCGCTGCGGCAAGAATGGCAGGGTTAAGCCAGCCAACGGTAACAAGCAATTTAAAGAAGCTGGAAGAGAATCTCGGCGTGACGCTGTTTGAACGTCACCCTAATGGCATGGTGTTGACCGAATACGGGCGCATCCTCTATCGCCATAGCAACGCAATGCAGCATGAATACAACCAAATGATGCAAAGCATTGATGAACGGAAACAGTACCAAGTCGGAAAAATTAAAATGGGTACTGGCGATGCGTGGTGGCCGCTGTTCGTCAAACAAGCACTCAATGAACATCTGACCAAGCAGCCATCGGCATCTACGCACGTCGAATTTGGCAACCACTTAGGCTTGATGGATTCATTAATCAACGAACAGATTGAATTCTTCATCGGCCACGAGATTGTCGGCTTGTCGTCTAAATGCGATGTTACGTTTATTCCGTTATTTCAAACGGTTGATGCCTATTTTGTTTCCCCAAACCATCCACTGCTAGGGAAAACCGTCACCGAAGAGATGCTGCACGAATACCCCGCTCTTTCGGTCACTTATGACGCTAAGAAATTCGCTCACGTCATCGATAACCCAATCCCGAAACAAAATGAACGCGAAAGGCAGCAACTGGATGATAGACCGACTTACGAAGTGGATTCTCTGCTCGCCAGTATTGATGTACTGAAAGAAAGCGTCGCGGTGATGTCTTATACCGGCCACCTGAAACCGTATTTGGAATCCTTTGGCTTACGATGCTTAACCATGGAAAACGAACCAAACCCTGGCACCGTCGGGATTTATCGCCACCGCCGAGAAACTTCTGAATCGCATCTAGATCTGATTGCTGGTATCACTCAGCGCGCTAAATTGCTCAACTAGAAAGTCCAAAAAAAGGCGAACTCTTTTCGGTTGATATTGGCGGCTTTGATAAATGACATGCAGATCCGCTTCAGCGCCTTGCGAAAAGGCGCTGAAGTTTTTCATATACCCATCCAAAACCGTTACTAAACGTTGTTGTTTTAGGTCTTGCTGAATATCTAAAATCGATTTCAACGCAATCCCCGCACCGTCCAACGCCCATTGTCGAATCACTTCACCATCATCAGAAAAGCGCTTTGGCGTGACCGTGATCGTTTGGTGAGACTCTTCATCTTTAAAGTGCCACGTTTTTAATTCTTCATTGCTGCGCACCATGGCTAAGCAGCGATGATCCGCGAGATCTTGTGGACAGTTTGGGACACCTTGCTTCGCCAAGTAATCAGGTGACGCGCACAGCACGCGTTGACTCGACGCCAGCTTGCGCGAAATGAGATTGCTGTCCGCTAACTCGCCGTAACGAATCACCAAATCGAGCCCCGATTCAGCCAAGTTCGACAAATTGTCATTAAGATAAAGATAAGGCGTCACATCCGGATATTGCTCAGAAAAAGCCGACACCATCGGCGAAATAATTTGTTTGCCAATATCTCGTGGAGCTGAAATTTTCAACGTTCCGCGCACTTCCGAAATACCAGTTTGAAGTAAGTTTTCCGTCTCTTTCACGCTATCAATGATGTTCAGACAAGCTTGATGGTACATTGCCCCTGCGTCCGTGAGTGATACGTGGCGTGTGCTTCGGTTGAGCAGCTTTACGCCATAGCGTTCTTCTATCGCTTGCAGCCTTGCCGTTACCGTCGCCGGAGATAAACCTAACTCCCTTCCCGCCGCTGCCAGACCTTGATGTTTAACGATGCTGACAAACAACGTCATATCCGAAAACTTATCCATCTTCGCGCCCTTATTATTTGGAAAAACTGAATAATCAATTCAGATATTACCCAATTATCAAATTAAATCGAATCCATATACTGACCCTATCGACATTGTTTAGACCCAGAACGTTATGTGACAGGGCAAAGTTAAACGCCGTAACGCTGTATTCGGCGTCACTGTGTTCAACGCACAACAACACGCCCTGCCCAGCCAAGAGATAGGAAACAAAAAATGAAACTGTACATTTATGAACATTGCCCCTTTAGCGCCCGCGTCCGTTTTGTTGCAGGCATGCTGAATATTCAGCTCGACGTCATCAACATTGCTTATGACGACGAGAGCACCACCACAAACATCATCGGCGCAAAACAAGTTCCTCTTTTGATCAAAGACGATGGTGAAGCCATGGCGGAAAGCTTAGACATCATCAACTACTTCCTTGAATTGGCATCTTCTAACGAAAGCAGCCAACCCTCAACACTGGTTTTAGACTGGCAAAAACAAGCGTTTTTACCGCTACAAAAAGTCGGGTATCCGCGTTGGTCAAACATGACGTTACCGGAATTTGCAACAGAAACCGCTAAACAAGCATGGCGTGCAAAAAAGGAAACCGAAGCGTTAAATTTTGAAGCCTTGATTAACGATACGCCAGCGATTGCGAAAGAAGTCGCCGCTTTGATAGAACAAACCAAGCCCTTGCTCAACCTAAGTTCAGAAAAGCAAACGTCACTGGTTGATCAAGCCATTATGTTCTCCATTCTACGCGGTTTTTTCAGTGCGCCCGAAGTGCAATGGGATCCAGCCGTACTTCACTGGATGGCAACCGCTCGTAAAGCGACCAACGTGCCAGTACTTATCTGAGGAGCGCAACATGAAACAAAGAACAAATAAGCTGTTTGAACCAGCTCAACTAAAAGCGTTGTCACTACAAAACCGTATTGTCATGGCACCAATGACTCGCGCACGCACCACTCAGCCGGGCAACATCCCGAATGAGATGATGGCAACGTATTATCAACAGCGCGCTTCTGCCGGGCTGATCATTTCCGAAGCCACACAAATTTCGGACGATTCTCAAGGCTACTCGTTCACACCTGGCGTTTACACCGATGCACAAGTGGCGGGCTGGCAGGGTGTGACCCAAGCGGTCAAATCACAAGGCGCAGCGATGTTTTGTCAGCTATGGCATGTGGGCAGAGTGTCTCACCCAACATTCCAAAATGGTGAACAGCCTATCGCGCCATCTGCGCTCGCTCCGGTAGAGACGCAAGTTTGGATTGCGGACGAACAAGGCAACGGCAATATGGTCGACTGTGTTGAGCCACGCGCCATGACACAAGCGGATATCAACCGAGTTGTCGGTGATTTCGCGAACGCAGCCAAACGCGCCATTGAATCGGGTTTTGATGGTGTAGAAATCCATGGCGGGAATGGGTATCTGATCGATCAGTTCTTAAGAACCAACTCAAATCATCGAACAGACAACTACGGTGGTTCACGAGAAAATCGTATCCGTTTTCTTATCGAAGTAGTGGATGCAGTTATCGCCGCTGTTGGTGCGCATCGAGTTGGAGTGAGATTGGCACCATTCATTACGTTTAAAGATATGGACTGCCCAGATATAGTGCCAACGATCTTAGAGGCATCAAAACAGCTACAGGATCGCGACATTGCATACTTGCACTTGTCCGAGGCCGATTGGGCCGATGCTCCAACGATTCCTGAGGCGTTTCGAGTCGAACTTAGAAAGCGCTTTCGCAACGCTATTATTGTTGCAGGTCGCTACGATCCTCAACGAGCAAACGAAGTATTAGAGAAAGGCTACGCGGATCTTGTCGCATTCGGACGACCATTCGTAGCAAACCCAGACTTAGTCTCTCGCTTGCAACATCACCATCCGTTGGCAGAACTCGATGGCTCAACGTTGTTTGGCGGAAACGAACGAGGCTACACCGATTACCCTGCTCTGCAACAGGAATACGCAGAACAGGCCTAACAAAAAAAGCCCCAACCTAGCTGCTACGGTTGGGGCTGCCACCAAACTAGAATTGGTTTTAGCTAGCTTAATCTGGCTAAGAGTTAAATCACTTCTAACGCGCCGCTGCGCCAAGGTTCGATAACGACTTTGATGTGATCATTTGGCGTCATTAACTGTCTAAACGCATCTTCCACACCATCGATTCCCACTTTGGCGGTAAGCATTTTCTGCCAAGGCAACTTGTGTTCGGCAATCGCTTGAAGGCATTGCTCAAACTCGTGCGGTTGGTAGTAGTAAGAGAATCTCAAATCGAGCTCTTTTACCGTCGCGTACGCGTAGTTAATGATTGCGGGTGTCGTATGGATACCCGAGATGACGATTCGCGCTCGGGCAGGAGCGCGGCGCAGAAAATCGTCAATCAAAGTATGCTTGCCAACACACTCGTAAATGACCAGACGTGAGTTCATCGCGTACTGCTCACCAACGGCGATCTCGTCTTCCTTGGTCGGGTTGATCAATCGATTTGCGCCAAACTCACTAGCAAGTTGCAGTTTCTCTTCCTGAAGATCGACCGCAAGAATATTGCTCACACCGCGTTGTTTCAGTGCAGCAATCACCGCCAGCCCTATAGGGCCGCAACCGACAACCAGCGCTGTTTCTTCCGTTTCGATTTCACTGCGGTTGACCGCGTGCAAACCGACTGCCAGTGGTTCGGTTAATGCTGCCGCCTCAGACGGCATTCCGTCTGGGACAGGTAGCAATAACGCTTCATCAAGCAGGAAGTACTCAGAGTAAGCGCCATAAGTACCCGGAGTAACACCAACGCCCGCGCCATTTTGACTGAGCAACATCGGCACTGAGGTGACTCGGCTACCAACAGCCAACGTCTGTTGAGTGTCAGATCCGTATTCGACAATTTCCGCGCAGAACTCATGCCCCAACATCACTTGAGCGTGCTCACCGGCTTCATCAGGCATCAACCCGAGCTTGTGGAATACATCAAATACCTCATCCGCGTGTCGAGTAATGTGAAGGTCGGAGCCACAAATACCACAAGCGAGACTACGAACCAACACTTGTCCCGCTGCGGGTTTGGGGATTTCGACTTGCTTCAGGCGGACACTACCATTCTGCATTACGATACTGTTCATCTGTTGCATGGGGTTACTCCGCTAGCTCATCACTCAGGGCAGCAATCGCACCCGGTTTGATATAGCGCGCAGTGAAGCCTTGCGCTTTGGCAGCGGCAACCACCACTTGCTCAATCCAACCTGCATCCATGATGTTGATAAAGTTACCCTCTTCGTCAAAGTTAATGTTCGCACCTTGGATCACCATAAAGCCATCTGCGCCACCCGACTCTTCTGGACAGTGAAAGGTATGAATCGAACCGCCCGGCTCATATAAGTAGCTACCAGCGGTTTGGACTTGGTCTGGATACTCGATGTAGTGCCAAGCACCGCTTAGGGTATAGAAATGCACCACACCAGTATGGAAGTGCTTAGGCAGAGTGATACCCGGTTTGAACTTGGCGCGAATCACCCACGTACCATTTTCTGGGTCAAGAAACAGCGGGTAAACATCAACGCCCGGTAGCGCGTCTTTGATGATCGACTCTTCATTAGTATTAAGAGTTAATAGGAAATCTTGATGCTGAATAACTTCTGGTAATGACATAACTTACATCCTCGCTATTGCTGTAATGTGGCGTGCTCGCCTATCCCATGAGTGGGTACTTAAAATTCTCGAAACCGTCAGATGCGCTGATGGTGCAGCCGTTGATACAGTTGGCTTTCTCGCTGACAAGAAACGCTACCACGTTGGCAATCTCTTCTGGTTGCGTGAAGTTTTGGCGCATCTGTTCTTTGCGGATGTGGTTCCACAAGCCGATCTCTTCGTATTGCCTTAACATCGGAGTATCAACGCGTCCCGGAGCGACGGCACACACACGAATATCCAGAGGCGCTAACTCTAAAGCGGCGCATTTGGTCATCATATCGACTGCGGCTTTGCTGACGTTGTAGGTAAACGTCATCTCGGAGGCCATTTGGGCGTAAACGGAAGAGGTATTGAGGATCACGCCCGGTGTCCCTTGCGCTTGGAATTGTCGTGCAGCGGCGAGAATTCCATAGTAAACGCCGTTTTGGTTGACTTTAGAGATAGGCTCAAAGTCGGCGATAGGATCATGTTCAAGCAGAGGTTTCGGTGCGCCGATGCCTGCATTGTTGACCATGATGTCAAGTGAGCCAAATTGTTCGACCGCGTACTTCACCATGGCTTCGACTTGTTGGTAATCGGTGACGTCCGCAACAAAGGTTTCCAACTGCTTAAAGCCAAAACTTGCGTACATTTGCAGTGATTGCTCTGAAATATCGACAGCAAGCACTTTGGCTCCTTGCTCTCTTAGCTTTGCAATAATAGCTTGCCCAATTCCACCCGCAGCGCCAGTCACGATGGCAGTTTTATTGATAAGTTCCATACAGCTTCTCATCCATGCGTTGTTGTTATCGAAATGTAACTTAGATCAACTCACTGGCACTCACTTGACCTTTTACGAAGTAAATTTGATATATTGCGATTTACAACCTGTTAACATTTAAAAATCGAGACATGTATATCGTACGAAGTGGCGCTGCCGATAAATTTGATAGCTTGGTTTCAGAATTAGGTCAGAATCCGCAAGAGATAATGGCCGCTGCTGGCCTGTCTGCCGCGCAGTTTCGCGATCCCGATACCTATCTCGCTTATCCAAGATTGGCTGAATTGCTGGAGGAAGCGGCTGCTCGTTGTAAGCAACCGTTGTTTGGTGCGTTACTCGCCGAGCGCCAAAACCTGCAAAGTTTAGGCGATTTGCCGATGCTGGTTTCTCGTGCTGAAACGGTCGGTGATGCATTGGCGCGGGTGAATGATTATCTCTATTTGCATTCGTCAGGCGTTACTCTCAACATGACGCCACAAGATGATTGGGTACGATTGTCGCTCAATATTGATGTGAATAGTGACCGCGGTATTGCGCAGTTGATGCAGCTCAGTGTGTCACACTTAGCCATGTTTATCGCCAGTTTGCTCGATATTGAAGCAAGCCACTTCGCGCTACATTTGACTCAACACGCAACCTTGGAAGTAGAGCAAAGCAAGTTTGCCCAACAGAACAAACTGCGTTTCGGTGATAAGTTTGACGGTATCCTACTTAAAGCGAGTCTGCTTAACGCTAAGAACCACCAAGACGAAGACGCACTGGATCGCCACTTTCAACAGCACCTCAAGTATTTACAAACCCGCTATCCTAACAATCTGAGTGATCAAGCAGCGAATATGATTGGTCGTTTGTTGTCGACGGGAGAATGCAGCGTGGAGCGCGTTGCAAGAGCATTAGACCTGCATCCGAGAATGCTGCAAAGCAAGCTAAAGCAGCAGAGCACGAGTTATCGACAGCTGTTGCAGCAAGTGCGTCAGGATTTCGCCGAGCAGCGTTTAAGTGAGAATATTCAGAGTATTACCGATATCGCGTTGCAACTGGGTTATGCAGAAACTGCGGTATTCAGCCGCCACTTTCGCAGTTGGACAGGAAAGTCGCCCAGCCAATGGAGACTGGAGAACAGGATAAGTTGAACAAGTTTGAGAGCATAGATTAAAAAAGCCGCCGATATTCAGCGGCTTTGAGCGTTTAGTCGATACTATCGAAACGCTAAATCACGTAAGAAAAGTGAAATCGAAGGGAAGAAAATCAGCATCACGGAGACCAAAAGCAAGATGAACACAAACGGTGGTGTGCCGCGAATCACTTCTACATAAGGGCGTTTAAACACGGCAATCGCGGTGAAAATATCACAACCGAATGGCGGCGTTGCAGAACCTATCGCAGCTTGCAAGGTCACGATGGTGCCGACCAGTACTGGGTCAATGCCAGAGGACTTAATCACAGGTGCAAAGATAGGGATCAAAATCAGCATCACTACGATTGGATCAACGAACATACAACCAATAAAGAACGCAATTGAAATAACGACCAGTAACTCGGTCTGCGAAAGATCATTAATCCCGATCATACCCAACAATTCTTGCGGGATCTGGGCAAATGAAATTACCCAAGAAAAAGCAGCCCCTGCTGCGACTAAGATAAATACCACCGCGGTAACCATGCCCGTAGAAAGCGCGATTTCGCCAAGCTCCTTCCATTTCACTTTACGGAAGATAACCATTTCTAATAACACAGCGTACAACACCGAAACCGACGCCGCTTCGGTAGGGCTAAATACTCCAGCATAAATACCGCCAACAGTAATGATCGGAAAACCAAATGGTAAAACCGCTTTACGTATTGTGGTCCAACGTTCTTTCCAGCTGGCTCGCGGGGCATTTTCTACAGAGCTTTTGCCTGCATAAAAATAACAGTAGGCAGAAAACATCAATAAAATCACGATCGCCGGTCCAATACCAGCAATAAACAGCTCCGCAACCGATGTTCCAGACACCACACCATAGATGATCATACCGATACTCGGTGGAATAAGGAGCGCTAAGTCAGAGGCGTTAATAATCAAAGCCAAAGCAAAACTGTCTTTGTAACCATACTCCAACATTTTCGGTCGCATAATAGAGCCAACAGAAACAACGGTGGCTTGTGTAGACCCCGATACCGCACCAAACATCGCACAGCTAAGCGATGAGGTGATCGCCAGACCGCCACGAACGTGCCCTACAAACGCCATTGCGACATCTAGCAAACGCGTTGCTGCCACGCCTCGGGTTATAATTTCTGCCGCGAGAATAAACATAGGCACAGCGATCAACGCAGCGGGTTTGATGCCAGCAAGCATTTGCTGGATCATAAAATCTGGCCCCAAGCCAAGAAAAACAATAAATCCCAACATGGTCGCCGCTAATAGCGGTACCAACATCGGAAAGCCAAAAGCCAACAACGTGATCATCGTTGCAACAAGAGCGGTCGTCATAGCGCTTTCTCCTGCTTAGTGGCAGAGCCGACGCCATCTGGTCGAGATGAGCGTGAAAGCTTTGTCAGCGTTATGAAACGTTTGATATGGCGACTACCCACACGCGCGAACTGAACCGTGCTAAAGAAAAGGCCAATCGGTGCGATTAAGTACACCCAACTCAAAGGTACTTGCATTGCAGGAGAAAGACGCCCCATTTGGCTCACCTTGCCAATGTATTGCCACGAATACCAAGTTAGCACCGCCACCAATGCGGCGGTGAGTAAATAAATAATGCCGTTGGCTAAAGTTTGTATACGCTTTGGAAGCATATCGGTAAATGCCGTCATACGGATATGGCGAGATTGGCGGGCAGCATAACTGCAACCAATAAACGTGACGGCAATAATGAGGAAATAATTGAGTTCTTCTGAAAAGTAGATGCTTTGGCTAAAAAGGTAGCGCCCTAACACGTTAGCAATTGAGTTCAACGCAATAAGAAGCACCGAGCCAATGAGCAGTGCCGCCTCCGCTTTCTGTATATATTTATCTAGCCACTGAAAAATCCCTTTCATCCACGCTGCTCCTGATCAACAAAATGTTAATGAAACGTTATCTTTTTCATGACAATCAAGTCAATCAGGTGAATAAGAAAGATTTTCTGAACTTGGCGCTTTCGCAGAAAAAATTGGTCAGAGCATACTGCTCAGACCAAAAAGTGAGAGGTTGGAGGGTTTGTATCGAGAATTTCTGCAATCACAGATAACCCATGCTTAATGTAGCCTCGATTAGTCTCTGCTCCCAAACTGATTCGCACGTAAGGCATTGGCTGATTAGTATCGAGAACAAAAGGTTTATACCCCGTGATCTGCACCCCAGAACGCTTAGCCGAAGCGACCAGATCATCACTGCTCCACTGCTCGGGTAACCTCAACCAAATGTGCTGACCATTCGGGTGTGAGCTATAAACATGCCCTTCTAAAGTGGCTTTTGCTATTCGCTGGCGCTTGGCAAATTCATTGACTTGAAATCGAACAAGTCGATTTAATGTACCGTTTTCGATCCACAAATGAGCGACTTCAAACGGTAACGGGGTCGCAGACCAACTCGTCGCAGCTAAACGGCCAATCGCATGCTGCAAAAAATGACGTGGGACCGTTAAATAGCCCGTACGCATACCTGGCGCTACGACTTTGGTTAAACTGGTAACATAGAAAGCCTGCTCGGGTAACAGTGCGGCGAGAGGTGGGACACGATTGGGCTCTAGTGCCCCATACACGTCATCTTCAATCACGTAGATCTCATACTGCTTTGCAATATTTGCTATCGCCTCTCGGCGCGAAATATCCATATGCGCACTATTCGGATTGGCCATGCTCGGTGTGCAACACAGCGCCTTGATTGGTTTGTGTTTACATGCCCATTCAAATGCATACGGCGTGATACCAAACTCATCCATCTCAAGCGGCTGCAACTTAAATCCAAGCATTCTCGAGCGAGAGATCAAGCCATGATCGACTAAGTGACCACAAGCGACTAAATCACCGTGTTCAACAACGGTGCTTAAAGCCAAGGTCAAGCCATGGCATGCACCATTTGTGAGTAATATTTGATCGGTACCAACGTCTAACCCTTGGCTACTGAGAAATCGCGCTCCGGACTCAATATGATGAGGCTGACCTGTTACTGGCTTTGCTTTACTGATCAAACTGCGATTGTTTGTTTGCCCAGCAATGTCCATTAACGCCTGATTAAAAAGCGTAATGTGGCGATCGGTTACTACCGGATGAGCGATCGACATATCAATTTCATCCGGCGTTTCTTTCATCTCTTGCGTCAGCATGAACTCCGTGTCCGTGCTTTCATCCACAAAGCCTGACTTTACAAACGTACCGTTTCCCACCCAAGACTCGAGCGCACCTTTTTTCTCTGCATAACCATATGCATGACTGACGGTTTGTACGCTCACGCCAATTTGCTCCGCAAACTCACGATGTGTGGGTAGTCGAGTACCGGGTTTTAGGTAACCACTGCGGACACATTCGACAAGATAATTGCCAATGGAGATGTACTTAGCGGTGCCTGGGCGAATGATCGGGTTCAAAGAAATTGTCATGACACAATATTTTAATTGATTCATTTTTAATGCTCATTGTAACTTCAATTTAACAAATGGCGAGTTTTTAGCCATCAAATGCGGTGTAATGCACAAAAATGAGCCACAATTGTAATGATTGACATGAGAAATATAGATTCAACAAACATGTTAAATGGCATCGTTTAATCCAAACCCAGCCGCAGTGGTGAGTTGCAATAGTTTTTAAACGCAGGTCTGGCTGACCTGGTGGAAGGTAGAAATACCTCAACGTCTCCGAAGGCCCATAAGGCGTCGGATTTTTAACAAGGAGAAAATATGAGAGGCGTTGCTTTGCATTTTACACTGGATGAATTCCAGGACCGATTAACAAAAGTTCGGCAGTCGATGGAAGAACGAGAGTTGGATGTCCTTATCATTCACGATCCTTCTAACATGGCATGGCTGACTGGTTATGACGGTTGGTCTTTTTATGTCCCACAATGTGTCGTTGTAGGATCATCTGGCGAGCCTGTTTGGTTTGGGCGCTGCCAAGATGCCAATGGGGCATACAGAACTGCGTATATGTCGGCAGAAAATATCACCTACTACCCAGACCATTATGTAATGAATCCACCATTACACCCAATGGATTTTCTGGTAGAAGCGGTACTCGCCCCGCGTCTTTGGGATCGCGGCCGTATCGGGGTGGAAAAAGATAACTATTACTTTAGTGCCACCGCTTACGAGTCACTCACCACGCACTTGCCGAATGCTCAACTTCTCGATGCAACCGGGCTAGTCAATTGGTGTCGCGCCGTTAAATCTGATCAAGAACTGGCTTATATGTACCGCGCAGCTCGCATTGTTGAAAATATGCATCGCGTCGCGTTCGATATGATCGAGCCAGGATTGCCTAAACATCACCTTGTCGCCGAGATTAACCGCCAAGCAGTACTTGGGCATGAAGATCACTTTGGCGATTACACCGCGATCGTACCGCTTTTGCCATCTGGTTCTGATGCTTCTGCACCTCACCTTACGTGGGATGATAGGCCTTTCAAAAAAGGCGAAGGTACTTTTTTCGAAATCGCTGGCGCGCATCGCCGTTACCATTGCCCACTCTCTCGCACTATTTTTCTTGGGGAACCGGACGACAAATTCAAACGTGCAGATGAAGCATTAACTTTAGGTCTCGAAGCAGGCTTAGAAGTCGCAAGACCAGGCAATACTTGCGCCGACATCGCCAACGCATTGAACCAAGTCCTCGATAAAGCAGGATTCTCACGTGAAGGCGCCCGATGTGGTTACCCAATTGGTCTGAGCTACCCTCCTGACTGGGGCGAACGAACCATGAGCTTGCGAGACACCGATAAAACCGTATTAAAAGAAGGCATGACATTCCACTTTATGCCGGGGCTATGGTTTGAAGATTGGGGGTTAGAAACCACCGAAAGCATTGTGATCACCCGTGATGGTGCAAAAACACTGTGTGATTTCCCACGCCACTTATTTGTTAAACACTAACTTTTCAAACCGTAAGTTCTGTTGAACTAGGCTTAAGAACAAAAAGGACTCGATATGCAAAAGAGCTCGATCACAGCCACCGTAGACTTTGACCGAGAAGGCGTGCAGCACGGCTTTTTAGCGCTGCCCTATTCCCATGATGACTCCGCTTGGGGAAGCATCATGATACCTATCACCGTGATAAAAAATGGTCACGGGCCAACGGCGCTGCTTACTGGCGGTAATCACGGTGATGAATACGAAGGCATCACCAGCCTGCTAAAATTGGCAAACTCGCTGCAAGCAGAGCAAATCCAAGGTCGCGTCATTATTGTGCCAATGATGAACTTACCTGCGGTACAAAATGCCTCGCGCACATCGTCTATCGATAAAGGGAATTTAAATCGCAGCTTTCCCGGAAACCCTGTAGGCTCAGTGACCGAAAAAATCGCGGATTACTTTACTCGTTACTTAGTACCCATGTGCGATTTTGCGTTAGACATTCATTCAGGTGGTAAAACGTTAGACATCGTGCCTTTCGCCGCAGCCCATCGCCTCGACAACCTCGATCAAGAAGAAGCATGCATCTTAGGTGCAAAGCTGTTTGGCGCACCTTACACCATGATCTTGCTCGAAATGGACGCCACCAGCCTGTACGACACCGCAGTGGAATCTCAAGGCAAAATTTTCGTCACCACAGAGCTCAGAGGTGGCGGAACCAGCACTCCAGAAACCATCGCTTATGCCGACCGTGGTATTCGTAACTTCTTGCGTTTTTCGGGCAACTTATCAGGTGATTACGAAAAACCACCCCTGCCAACTAGGTTGCTTGATATGCCCGATGCAAGTTGCTACGTGCAAAGCCAGCACAACGGTATCACCGAATACTTATTTGAGCTTGGCGATACCATCAAACAAGACGATGTACTGGCAAGAATCTATTCAACCGAGCGTACAGGGAGCGACCCAATCGAATACAAAGCGCAGCGCAGTGGGATTTTTGCTGCACGTCGTTTCCCTGCCATGGTCAACATTGGTGACACGGTCGCCGTAATTGCCGAAGACTGTGGCGAATTAAACTAACTCTTACTAGGGCGTATTGACCTTTCGCGGTTAAATTTTGTTCGAGGTAAAATCGTTTTAGGCGCGGCGAAGACTATGCAGCCTAGTCATTCTAAGCAAATGGTCTTCAACAAAGCATAAAACGATTTTTGCGGGGGCGCCTAGCTCGAACCCTTCGGGCAGCCTTTGTGGTTCATTTCTACTGCGTTATCGGCTTTTTATGTAGGCCACCCACAAAGCGCTGCAAAAATCAGCTCGAAAGGTCAACACGCCCTAAACACGACACAACATCGGGTCTGGTGTATCACCTGCCGTTGGTGAATTGACTCACAAACTGATTAAGGAAGAAATGGATGAATCCGATGAAACACAGCTACCTAACGAGTGCCGTACTGATCGCAGCCAGCTTTGCCACCAGCAATGTTTATGCAGAAACGTGGAAATTCGCTCTAGAAGAAGTCAAAGGCTCGGTGCAAGATGCTTATGCGCAAGAGTTTAAAAAGCGCATCGAAAATGCAACCGATGGCGACGTCACAGTGGAAGTCTATCCATACGGCACATTAGGTCAGTCAGAAGATCTTACCGAGCTTACTGCGAACGGTATTATCCAATTTACCAACGCATCGCCAGGTATTTTTGGTTCATTCGTGCCCGAAATGCAGGTTTTCTCCATCCCTTACCTTTTGTCGCAAGACAATGATGTGAATAAAAAAGTGCTGAGTTCAAGCCCTACTATCTATGACACACTCGGCGGAAAGCTAGAACAGAAAAACCTCAAACTTCTCACTATGTATCCAGAAGGTGAAATGGTGTGGACGACCAACCGTGAGATTCGTTCTCCAAAAGATTTTGATAACTTCAAAATGCGCGTGATGGCATCGCCAATGCTGGTTGAGGCTTATAAATCGTTTGGAGCCGACCCTACGCCTTTACCCTACTCAGAAGTCTATGGTGCTCTGCAACTTAAAATGATCGATGGTCAAGTAAACCCCGTTTTTGCTATCGAAGAAATGAAGTTCTACGAAGTGAACGACTACATGATCTGGGCAGGACAACAACAATTTACTACTACTGTCATTACCAATAACAGCTGGTTCGAAACCCTCCCACAAGCCCGCCAAGATCAGGTCAATAAAGTCATCGCTGGTATGACTGACTTTATATTTGAAAAACAGGATGAGTTTAACCAAAAACGTCTTGATCAAATTAAGCAAGCAAAACCAGATATGCAGATGATCAAACTCGACAGTGACGAACGTGCAGCATTTAAACAAGCCTCTATGCCAATGCGGGACAAATACATCGAGCTTACAGGCGACAGCGGTAAAGCAGTGCTGAGCTCACTGGAACAAGAGTTCAATCAATAACAGAAAAAGGAGTGGCCTTCGGGCCACCTTATAGCGGTTGACCAGTCATCAACTATTCTGAACTGATTGGTATTTTACAGGGAGACCAATTATGCGCCTCGATCGCTACGACGTAAAAATTCTACAAATACTTCATGACAATGGCCGTATTACCAAATCTCACCTTGCCGAGGCCATTAACCTATCCGTGAGCCCTTGCTGGGAGCGTGTCAAAAAACTGGAAGAAGCAGGCATCATTGAAGGCTACGGGGCAAAAGTAAATACCGATGTTTTGTTCAAACGAACGTCGGTCATGGTTGAAGTTACGCTCAAAGAGCACAGCGCCCAAGCGTTCAAACGTTTCGAGCAACTGGTTCAACACTCACCAGAAGTCACTGATTGTTATGCCACAGGCGGCGGTGTCGATTACATCCTCAAAATTCAGTCGGAAGATATTGATCAATATCAGCGGCTTATCGACAACTGGTTAGAGTCAGAAGTGGGCATTGAGCGCTACTTTACTTACATCGTGACGAAAACAATCAAACGTGATGCAGGCACATTAGAAGTGAACCAAAACGCCTTGTTCTAAAAGGGAAAACACGCTTAAAAGACAACCAGAAAAATCACCATATCTAACGGTGTGGAAAAGAAAGTTTTGATGGTTTAAACCTCGGCATCAGAAATTATTTCGGTCACTTCTCCATTACAGTTTAACTATGGACAACGACGCTGGGAGAAGGACTCATGACAGCACTGCACAGCTTACATGCTGAGGAATTAAAAGCCTCGCACGACATGATGGCGATAATGAAAGACGTACGTTTGGTGAGAGGTTTAGCGTACGTAAATGGCAAATGGGTAAGTGGTGACCAATTTCATCCGGTGGATAATCCAGCGGATGGTACGGTCATCGGCTACATTACCAAGCTATCTCAGCAACAACTCTATCAAGCGATTGATGAAGCCGACCAAGCCTTTCGTCAATGGCGAAAAATGCAAGCAGAAGAACGCGCTGAAATTCTCATGCGTTGGCACGATCTGATTTTAGAATCAAAACAAGATCTTGCTCGTTTGATGGTTATGGAGCAAGGCAAAACATTAGGTGATGCTTTAGGTGAAATCGACTACGGCGCATCCTTTGTTCGTTGGTTTGCAGAGGAAGCACGCCGCAGCTATGGCGAAACCATCCCAAGTCATATTCCGAATGCGCAACTATCGACGGTACGCGAACCGATTGGCGTCGCGGCACTGATTACACCATGGAATTTTCCTAATGCAATGGTCACCCGTAAAGCCGCCGCAGCATTAGCGATAGGCTGTCCGGTGCTCATCAAACCTGCCAGTGAAACGCCTTTCTCCGCATTGGCCTTGGCAGAATTAGCAGACCGAGCAGGCTTTCCACCTGGTGTATTTAACGTGATTACTGGCGATGCGGTGATGGTTTCGCAAACCTTGTGTCACTCCGATAAAGTCAAAGCGCTCTCGTTCACAGGTTCAACTCGAGTGGGTAAGTTGCTGCTGCGCGACGCGGCACAAACCGTGAAAAAATGCAGTATGGAGCTCGGCGGTAATGCCCCTTTCATCGTGCTGCCAGATATGGATGTCGAGCAAGCGGCCAAAGCTGCCGTGGATGCCAAGTTTCAAACAGCAGGACAAGACTGCTTGGCCGCAAACCGTATTTTCGTCCCTGACGATAAGTACGAAGCGTTTTTGGAAGCGTTTGCCAAAGAAATGAGCCACATCGTTTTAGGCAATGGTTTAGATGAAAAAACCACCATGGGGCCGCTGATCAATCGCACTGCGGTGGATAAAGCGCATGATTTGGTGCGTGACGCACTCGACAAAGGCGCGCGATTGGTAGCGGGATACCACCAGCCCGTACCAGGCGAAAACTTCTTTGCGCCGACATTGCTGGCCGATGTCACCCCTGATATGGCGGTGTATCGCGAAGAGAATTTTTGCCCTGTGGCAGGCGTTTTGCCTTACCAAGACTTAGATACCGTGATTGAAATGAGCAACGACACTGAGTACGGCTTAGCTGCCTATGTTTATGGTCACGATATTCACCAAATTTGGCGCTGCATGCGTGGTTTGGAATTTGGCATGGTGAGCGTGAACTCCGTCAAGATGACTGGCCACCCTATCCCATTTGGCGGTGTGAAACAGTCAGGGCTTGGACGAGAAGGCAGTCGCCACGGCTTTGAAGAATACAGTGAAATCAAATACTGCTGCTTAGGCGCTTTACCTACCGTCAGTGGCAGTTAAGGCACGAAATATGGATATCCAATTATTCGAGGAGAAGGATCATGAGCAACAAAACCCAACAACTTTTAGAGATCGACCGTCAGAGAGTATTTCATGCCTCAACCCACCTGAAGCAGTATGCGGCTGGGGAGCTTTCGGGAAGAATTATCTCGAGCGGAAGCGGAATACGCATCACCGATTCAGAAGGCATCGAGCTGATAGACGGCTTTGCCGGGTTGTATTGTGTGAACATTGGCTATGGCAGGACTGAAATGGCCGATGCTATTTATGAACAAGCCAAAGAGCTGGCGTACTACCACACTTACGTCGGTCATACGAACGAAGCACTAGTGACACTGTCAGATCGCATCATCAAAATGGCGCCTGAAGGCATGAGTAAAGTCTACTACGGCATGTCAGGCAGCGATGCGAACGAAACTCAACTTAAGTTGGTGTGGTATTACAACAATGCTCGTGGTCTACCAGAGAAGAAAAAAATCATCTCCCGTGATCGCGGCTACCATGGCTCAAGTATCGCTTCGGGTTCAATGACAGGGCTGCCTCTGTTCCACGCACATTTTGATTTACCGCTTGAGCGCATCAAGCACACCATGGCGCCGTATTACTATCGCCGTGAAGACGAGAGTATGTCTGAGCTTGAATTCTCTCAATATTGTGCGGATCAACTCGAAGCGATGATCTTGGAAGAAGGCCCAGAAACGGTCGCAGCGATGATTGCGGAACCAGTGCTCGGTACTGGCGGTATTGTGCCACCACCAGAAGGGTACTGGCAGGCGATTCGTAAAGTACTCGACAAATACGATGTACTCTTGATTGCGGATGAAGTGGTCTGTGGCTTTGGTCGCCTCGGCTCCGATTTTGGCTCACTGCACTACGACATGAAACCGGATCTCATCACGGTAGCGAAAGGGTTAACCTCAGCGTATCAACCGTTGTCTGGCGTGATCGTCGGTGAACGAGTTTGGAGTGTGCTAGAAAACGGCACCGACCAATGGGGCGCTATCGGACACGGTTATACCTACTCCGGTCACCCAATGGGAGCGGCAGCCGCGAACTGCAACCTCGATATCATTGAACGTGAAGGCTTGGTGCAAAACGCAGCCGAAGTCGGCGCTTACTTGCAGCAACGCATGGCGGAGACGTTTAACGATCATCCATTGGTCGGTGATACTCGTGGCGTTGGCTTGTTGCATGCGTTGGAGTTTTCTTCAGACAAACTCCGCCGAGCACACTTTGATCCAAACTTGAAAGTGGGTCCGCAAATCGCGGCAGCCTGTTTAGAGCAAGGCTTAATCGCTCGTGCCATGCCACATGGTGACATCCTCGGCTTTGCTCCACCTCTTATCGCGAACCGTAATGACATCGACACTATTGTCGACAAAGCGCACCAAGCGGTCAATAAAGTGATGGATAACCTCGTCACGTCTAAACAGTGGCAGCCAAAATAGCCGCGAATTAACCAACTCACAAACCTACCAACGATTACCGCCCCCTCTGACCAAATTAGAGGGGGCGGTCCTAAGAGACGTACTACATGGAAACACAAGCAATCTTTGCCGCAAAGAAAGCGATTAACGGATTAGTCAGTCGCACACCATTACTTCACTCACCACTGTTATCGCAACAATATCAATGTGAAATTTGGTTAAAACTGGAAACACTACAACCTATTGGTGCTTTTAAATTGCGTGGAGCGACTCATGCCATGAACAAACTGAGTGAGGAACAAAAACGACATGGCGTCGTCACTTGCTCTACTGGTAATCACGGCCGTGCCGTGGCTTATGCTGGGAAACGACTAGGAGTCCGCACCGTGATTTGTATGTCCAATTTAGTACCACAAAACAAAGTCGACGCAATTAAAGCATTAGGCGCAGAAGTTCGAATTGTTGGGCAAGCTCAAGACGACGCGGAGCGAGAAGCATTGAGGCTAACAGAAGAAGAGTCGATGACCTATCTCTCACCATTCGAACACCCAGACATCATCGCCGGACAAGGGACCATTGGGCTAGAAATCATTGAAGATCTTCCTGATGTCGACGTCATTTTCGCCGGGTTATCTGGCGGCGGATTGATTGGTGGTATTGGCTTAGCCGCAAAATCAAACAGCAGCAAAGTGAACGTGTATGGCGTTTCCATGGACAAAGGCGCAGCGATGGTAGAAAGCATTAAAGCAGGAAAACCAGTACAAGTTGAAGAGCACGAATCGTTTGCTGACAGCTTAGGTGGCGGCATAGGTTTAGACAATCGCTATACCTTCAAACTCGTGCAAGAAGTCATGGATAAAGCGTTTTTAGTCAGTGAACACAACATAGCCAAAGGCATGGCAGATATTTTCGATGCAGAAAAATTTGCCGTAGAAGGCGCAGCCGCAGTGGGGCTTGCCGCCATTCACCAGCATCAACTGGACTTACGCGGTAAGAAAGTCGTTTTGGTGCTCAGTGGAAAAAACGTCTCTTCAGACACTTTTGAGACGGCATTAAAAATTGGCCGCCAAGTCAAAGAATAACCGAGGTCGTGCGAATGAAAATCTATAATAAATCTCAGATAGAGCAAGTGACTCAGTTAGATCTTAATGCGTTAGCGGCCGTGGAAAATGGCTTCAAAGCGCTTGGGCAAGGCAACGTCACCATGCCTCCGATTCTTAGCATGGCAATTGAAGAGCATAACGGCGAAGTGGATGTAAAAACGGCGCATATCAAAGGTAATGAGCGCTTCGCGATAAAAATCAGCCCAGGATTTTTTGATAACCCAAAACTGGGACTACCCAGCCTAAATGGTTTGATGGTGCTCTTTAGCGCGAAAACAGGGCTGGTTGATAGCGTATTGTTTGACGAAGGGTATCTAACCGACATTCGTACTGCTCTCGCTGGCGCTATCTCCGCGAAATACCTGTCGAACTCAGAAGCATCCAAAATTACGGTTATTGGCAGTGGGCTTCAAGCAGAACTACAAGTCGCTGCAATAAAATTAGTTAGGCCAATCTCCCAAGTGAACATCTGGGCAAGAGACAACACAAAATCGCAGGCTTACAAACAACGCATGGAGCAACGATACGATCTATCCGTATCCGTACACTCCTCTATCCAGCAAGCATGCCAAGAAGCCGACATTATTGTCACGACAACACCATCAAAAGAACCTTTGCTGAACTGGGAAGATATCCCATCAGGAGCACACGTGATCGCTATGGGTTCAGACAGTCCTCATAAACGTGAGCTTGCCACCTCAGTCATCCTAAATGCTGAGCATCTGGTGGTTGATCGAATCAGTCAGTCAGAATCACTTGGCGAATTACGTGGTGTAGACAAACCGCTCACCCGTAGCCTAGTCGAACTTGGCGACATCATTTGCGGCAAACACCCCTACTCAAGGCGTGTTGACGATGTTTCGGTATGTGATTTAACAGGGACTGGCGTTCAAGACACCGCAATCGCTGACTATACCGCTCAACAACTCACCAGAATTCAATCCACGATGTAACTTATTCCCTGTGACTTTGGCGGTGGGCAACCACCGCACTTTTTGAGGGCCGTAACATGCCAGAGCTCTGTACGTTTCAATCTTTAACCACTCAGTTTGAGTTTTCGACGGATGTATCCGCTTATCAACGTTCAATCGGACTCATTCAACTCGCGACCGACTATGTGCTAGAAAACGAATGGCGCGAGCATTTACCCGCAGATGTCCGCTTATACACTTCACGCTTTCTCACCACTGGTACTGTCGATCCTCTGCACTTAACAGACATGCAAAACAGTATCCGCGAGTGTGTACGCACCATCGTGCCAATGTGGCCAATCAACGTCATGGCGTTTGGCTGTACGTCAGCTAGTGTGCTCATTGGCTCCGATCAAATCACTGATTTAATTCGTCAAGAGAGACCCGAAGCCATAACAACTAACCCTTGGCAAGCCGCACTGAGAGCGCTTGAACACCATCAAGCTCAAAGAATCGTTATGCTGACGCCGTATACCAATGACGTCAATCACCCACTTTATGAGTCCATGACCGAACATGGCGTTGACGTTCTGGCCTTTGGGTATTTCAATCTCGACTACGATCCCCATATCCCAACCATTGGAGGACAAGACGTAGAAAATGCCTTAGCGCAGCTGCTTGAGTCGATTGATTGCACTGTGGACGCGATATTTATTTCATGCACGAACATGCGAGTCATGCATCTACTGCCTTATTTCTCAAGCCGCTTTGGTATTCCTGTACTAAGCTCCAACCAAGTGATGCTTTGGGACGCATTGCGTTTGCTTGAGTCCGATAATTTCTCCGACGTGTCATCATCGCCCTTTCCTTGCTGATAAGGACTCGCTAAAATGCACAAAATTGCGCACTAACTGGATGAAACATGGCAAAACTTACCCTTCAAGAACAAATGCTGAAAGCTGGCTTAGTTAATGAAAAGAAACTAAAGAAAGCGAAGAAAGGCTCTAAAAAATCACGCGTTCAAGCACGCGAAGTAAAAGCGGCGGTTGAAGAGAATAAACGCCAACAGTTAGAGCGTGATAAACAATTGAGCGAACAGCAAAATGCCGAGCGTTTGAACAAAGAGATCAAAGCGCAAATCAATCAATTGATTGAGATGAACAAGATCGACTTAAAAGATGGCGATATTAAGTACAACTTCACCCATGGCACCTTGGTTAAGTCACTGTATGTTGATGCTCTCATCCGTGAACAGTTGATTAAAGGCATTCTAGCCATTGCGATTGTCGGTGAAAGCTACGTTGTCATTCCACGCGGAGTAGCAAATAAAATTGCTCAACGTGATGAATCCGTCATCATCGAACAGAAAGAACCAGAATCGGACATTCCAGCAGAAGACGACCCATACGCAGATTTCGTCGTGCCAGATGACTTGATGTGGTAACAACAAACAATAGATGCATCAACGAAAAGAGCCGCTGATATAACATCAGCGGCTCTTTTTTAATAGAAAAAATACGCTACAGAAATGATGTGCGTTATTACTTACTTAGTAGCAAATTCACACCAGATGCGGCTAAAAACAGCGAACATCCGCGATTAAAACGTTTCGCCATTTTTGGATTTGAAAACCAATGTCGAAGGTACAAACCAAAAATCGCGTAAATTGAAATGGCGACCATTTCTAAAATCAAAAACGTGGAGCCAAGGGCAAAAAACTGCTCTTGAACGTTGGCGTTCACATCAACAAACTGCGGCAAAAACGCAGTAAAAATAAGAATCGCCTTCGGGTTACCGGCGGCAAGCGTAAACTCTTGTTTCGCAAGCCCTGCATAGTTGCGTGAGTTAGTTAACTCAGAGATCGGGCTCGATTCAGAACGCCAAAGGTTGAATGCAATCCACAATAGGTACAACGCACCCACCAGCTTTAACGCTAAAAACAGCATTTCTGATGTGTACAAAATCACGGCGAGCCCAGAGGCAGACAACGCGATCATGCCAGAAAATGCCGTAATACGCCCTAAACTAGCGACAAACGCGGCACGAAAACCGTAACAACGCGCATTATTCATTGCCAATAAGTTGTTTGGGCCTGGAGTCATATTCAGAGCAAAGCAAGCGGGAATAAAAAGGAGGAGCTTCCAAATATCCATGATAAAAAATGGCCTTAATTTTTAGTAATAGCCCGCACCGTAACATTGGCTGCTAGAATGAGTAAATAAAAATTCTACGCTAGAGCATTTCCGCTTCAAACCGAGCTGCTCTGGCTTGCGCAATCGTACAGTGCGTTTCTGTCATCAACTCCGCCAAGGTGATATTTGGGTTTTGCACCACCAACCGAATCAGTTTTTCTTCTAACGGTTCCAGTTTGTCCTGATGAACGGATAACCCTTTCTCCAACTTATTCATCACAAACCTTAGCTCTTCACACTGCCCTGCTTTTAGCTGATCAAGTAACGCTTTTAAGTTCAAAGCTTCTCCAGAAACTTGCCAATGACGTGAGCGCCTAACTCGCTTAACGTCACACCCGCAATCCGCCGCAATGACTTTAATGCGTTTAGCATTCTCACCGCCAATGCGATGAATCAGAGAGGGCAGCGAAACAATAATGTCGTCATCTTTCATCCGTTACTCTCCCACCACTGACACATTCTCTCCAACCCAAGTGAGTAGCTGTTTGGCGGCTTTGGAGAGCACCTGATTTTGGCGCACAATGTAGCCGAAATCGGTGTTTGGAAAACTAGGCAAAGGCGTGACTTCTCGGGAAAGCATTAACCTCGGATCAAGAGAGAAATCCGGCACAATGGCGGTCCCAAATCCTGCTTCTGCCCAGTCGATTTGTGCTTCCACACTGCCCACTTCCATCACGCGATGCTTAGGCAGATTTAACTCAGGTAAAGACGCATCTATCAGCTCACGGGTTCGCGTGTCGTGCCCTAGCAGAATCAACGTCTGGCTCTCTTTTCGATTGTCCTGCCACTCAAAAATGTTATCGCCAAACGCACACCAGTGAATTTGCGTGAGAGGCGTAAAATGCAGCGGTTGACTCTCTTTTTGTGCGATAACAAAGCCGATATCGGCACGCGCACTTTTCACCAAATCCACCGCTTGAGAAGACGTGGTATTGAACAATGCCAAGTCGATACCCGGGTATTCACTTTTGAATTGCTGGAACGGTTTGATAAGCAGTAAACGTGAAACGATATCGCTCGCCGCAATAGAAAGCGTCCCCTGCGTAAGATCGTTGATGGCATTGAGATCCGATTGGCAAATTTGCAGCTCATTGAGCATTCGCTGCGCCGTATCTAACAAACGCTTTCCCGCTTGCGTCAACTGCACAGGATTTCGCTCAATCAATTTCGTGCGCGTGGCCTGCTCCAACTGCTTGATATGCAAGCTGACGTTCGGTTGCGTCATGTGCAGTTCCGTCGCTGTTTTGCCGAAATGCTTTACCTCTGCAAGAGTTACGAAGGTTCGTAGCCAGTTCAAATCTAACATTGCCAATTCCGATATGAGATTATTATCAAGTTAATGAGTATAATTAATTTCTCTTATTATGGCGAACACCTTAAGATTTTTGCATCTGTTTTTGGAGATTAAATTATGTCGTCTATCGTTGTTGTGGGTGCAAACTGGGGTGATGAAGGCAAAGGCCGCATCGTTGACTTTTTGGCAGAGCAAGCTTCTGCGAGCATTCGTTTCCAAGGTGGTAACAACGCGGGTCACACCGTGGTTAACGACCTAGGTACGTTCAAGCTGCACCAGCTACCAAGTGGCGTTTTCAACCCAGACTGTTTGGCAGTATTAGGTCCGGGTATGGTTATCAGCCCTGCGTTGCTGTCTCAGGAGATTGCGGAAGTTGAAGAAGCGGGCGTAAAAGTGAATATGTGCATCTCTGATCGCGCAACACTGTGTCTACCTCTACACGCACTAGAAGATACGCTAGAAGAACAACGTTTAGGCGACAAAGCATACGGTTCAACTCGTCAAGGTATTGCACCTGCGTACGGTGACCGCGTAATGAAGAAAGGCATCCTTGTTGGTTGGTTGAAGCAACCAGAAGTATTGGTTGAACGCCTTCAATTCATGATGGATTGGAAACTTCCGCAACTGCGTGCGCTTTACCCAACATTCGAGTTTGAACAAACCGCTGAAGAAATGGCGAACTGGTTGCTAGAGGTGTCTGCACCTTGGCGCTATTCAATTTGCAACGTAACGCTGCCTCTAAAAGAGCTACAAACAAAAGACAAAACACTGTTGTTCGAAGCGCAGCTTGGTGCGGGTCGTGACCTTGTTTACGGTGAGTACCCTTGGACAACATCTTCTAACGTTGTATCAATGTACGCGGGTATCGGCAGTGGTCTTCCAGCACTTCGTCCTGAACGCGTTATTGCGGTTGCAAAAGCATTCAGCTCATCAGTAGGTACTGGTACGTTGATCACTGCAATGGAAGAGCAAGATGCTTTCCGAGAACTTGCAGGCGAGTTCGGTGCAACTACAGGTCGTCCGCGCGATATGGGTTACTTCGACGCAGTCGCTACGAAGAATGGCGTTGAACTGCAAGCCGCAACTGAAATTGCACTAACGAAAGTAGACTGTTTGACTGGTCTTAACGATCTGAAAATCTGTGTTGGCTACGAAGGCGACCACAGCGAAAACCCAATCTGGCCTCAAACTGCATCTCTTGCGCCAATCTACGAGAAGATGGAAAGCTGGAGCGAGGACATCACAGGTTGTCGTAAGTTTGAAGAACTTCCAGTAGCAGCACAGAAATACGTTCTACGCATTGAGGAACTGATGGGCGTACCAGTAAAAATGGTGTCTGTGGGTCCTGGTCGTGAACAAATGATTATGCGATAAGATGTGAATTAACACATCATTGGCAAGCGGCTTTTATCTGTTCCGGGGTAAAGCCGCTTTTTTTTACACTGTAAACTTTGAAGAAGTTGCACTTCTCAATTCGTGTTTAGTAACCTAATCGCGCCTCTCTTCCCTCTTTATTTATCAATCAATAGATTAGAGCATATAACGCATTGTGCACGTTATTAGTACATCTCACTTGTTAAAGAAGCACGTTATTTAAGTTAATTGTTTGAATTAATGTTCTTTAACTGATTGCTTGATCACGATCTTCATCTGCAATTTGTTGAACTAGTGCTCAAAAAATCTAACCCGCTGTTTTTAGGATAGATGAGTTCCCCAACATCCAACCTAACAGCAGGTGATTCCCATGACGAAAAATCTTTTCCGCCTCAGTACAATAACTCTCGGTTTATGCATAAGTTCGTTCTCTTTTGCGCAATCCGATCTTCCGAACATTAAAATCCTTGCCACTGGTGGTACGATAGCAGGTGCAGGTCAATCTGCGACAGAGTCAAACTACACCGCAGGTAAAGTCGGTGTCGAATCATTGATTTCTGCGGTACCTAGCATGACCAACATTGCCGATATTTCCGGAGAGCAAGTGGTCAGTATTGGTTCACAAGATATGAATGATGAGGTATGGCTTAAATTAGCCAAACGCGTCAACGAACTGCTCGCTCAAGATGATGTTGACGGTATCGTCATCACTCATGGTACTGATACGTTAGAGGAAACCGCGTACTTCCTTGATCTGACCGTCAAGAGCAAAAAGCCAGTCGTGATCGTCGGTGCAATGCGTCCTTCCACCGCAATGAGTGCTGATGGCCCAGTTAATTTATACAACGCCGTCGTGACAGCCACCGATGAAGATTCTGAAGGGCGCGGCGTGTTAGTCGCGATGAATGACACTATATTCGATGCGCGAGACGTAACTAAAACAAACACCACTTCCGTCAGTACTTTCCAGTCACCTAACTTTGGCCCTATCGGCTACATTCATAATAGCGATGCCAAATATCAACGAAGCCCAGAGCGTAAACACACCACAGAAACACCATTCGATGTATCAAAACTCAACACGCTACCTAAAGTAGGCATTGTTTATAACTATGCAAATGCGTCGAGCTTACCAGTCAAAGCCTTTGTTGATGCCAAGTTTGACGGTATTGTAAGTGCTGGTGTGGGTAATGGTAACTTGTACCACACGGTCTTTGATGAGCTAGAAAAAGCGAGCAAAGATGGCGTTGTAGTTGTAAGGAGCTCTCGCACACCAACCGGCTCAACCACTTTGGATGCTGAAATTGATGACGACAAATATGGCTTTGTTGCCTCAGGCACACTAAACCCACAAAAAGCACGTATCTTACTGATGCTGTCACTGACTCAAACCAAAAACTATCAAGACATCCAAAAGATGTTCCAATACTATTAAATCATTCTGTGTAAGGCATCTTTAGATGCACAAGAGGAGGAGTTACTCGCCTCCTCTTGCACACGACGATGTTGGTGCCCCCTGTTAACCAAACAAACGGCGCTTCATCCCTGCTTTTTCAAGAATACGCGTGGTGATCTCTTCCACAGAGAGAGAGGACGTATTGATGTATGGGATCGCCTCTCTTCTAAACAACGCCTCTACGGTGTCTAGCTCCAACTTACACTGCTCAGTACTGGCGTAATCACTTCCAGACAAACGATTCTCACGGATTTCAGTCAAACGTTCAGGGTCGATAGTAAGCCCGAACAATTTATGACGATGGATCTCAAACTCAGGCAACAAACGCATCATCTTCACGTCTTCCGCGATAAATGGATAGTTCACGACACGCAAACCAAACTGCATCGCCATATATAGGCTGGTGGGGGTTTTCCCGCTGCGCGATACTCCCAGCAGGATGATATCGGCTTGCTCCAACCCTTTTAGCGTGATGCCATCATCATGCGCCAATGTATATTCAATGGCCGCGATACGGTCGAAATAGGTATCGGAATCTTTCCCTACACTGCGAGAACGTTGCAACTTGGGTTTTGGCGCCATCTGAATGTCGTCTTGCACTTTCTGTACAATGCTTTCCAACACATCGTAGCTGTATGCAGGCGCTTCCAACAGCATTTCACGTACGTCTGGCACCACGATAGAGAAAAACACCAGAGGTTTGACGCCATTGCGTTGGTAGGAAGTTTCAATTTCTTTTACAACGTCAGCAACTTTGTCCTGGCTTTCTACGAACGGAAAGGTTTTTTCGTTAGGAATGAACGGAAATTGACCGAGAACAACATGCCCTAATGTCTCACATGTTATCGCCGTACCGTCAGAAACATAGAACACATCACGACTTTGGTTATTTATTTGCATTTCTGTTTAATTTTTCAAAATCTTTTGAGTAGGATGGTAAACATAATATTAATAAATCAGTTTGGCTTTCAGTTAGGTTCACCACAGCTTTAAAAATTCTTTTGAATTTTTTTCAGCCAGAACGTAATCGTTTGCCTTTGATATCAATCTAAATGAAGCAATGTATGGTCAACGTGTAATAACAGCCAACATGCGATTGTTTAGATCGATTTAAGTCCCCCTACTAAGCTGCAATGTTTCTGGAGAAAGACATGCAAAAGAACACCCTCTGGTTCAATGGCCTATCCATGGATGATGTCGACAAAGTCGGCGGTAAGAATGCTTCACTTGGCGAAATGGTTTCTAACCTAGCGAACGCAGGCGTTTCTGTACCAAATGGTTTTGCGACAACCTCATACGCGTTTAACCAATTCCTTGACCACGAAGGTTTGGATGAGCGTATTCACCAATTACTTGATGAACTAGACGTTGAGGATGTGGAAGCTCTGCGTAAGACAGGTGCAACCATCCGTCAATGGGTATTAGAGGCCCCTTTCCCTGCGGACCTTGAACAAGAAATCCGTGAAAACTACCAAGAACTGATTGAAGGCAACCCTGAGCTTTCAGTCGCAGTTCGTTCATCTGCTACGGCAGAAGACCTGCCTGATGCCTCTTTTGCTGGTCAGCAAGAAACGTTTTTGAACGTGAAAGGCATCGACGCAGTACTAGAAGCAACTAAGCACGTTTACGCTTCTCTATTTAACGACCGTGCGATCTCTTACCGTGTACACCAAGGTTTCGACCACCGTGGTATCTCGCTATCTGCGGGTATCCAACGTATGGTGCGTTCAGACAAAGCTTCTTCGGGTGTAATGTTTACGCTTGATACTGAGTCTGGTTTCGACCAAGTTGTCTTCATCACCTCTTCATGGGGCCTAGGTGAAATGGTCGTTCAAGGCGCAGTAAACCCTGATGAATTCTACGTTCATAAGCCAATGCTTGAAGCAGGTGAGCACCCGATCGTTAAGAAAACATTTGGTTCTAAGTTGATCAAAATGATCTACTCTGACAACCAAGAGATCGGCAAACAAGTTGATATCGTTGATACTTCTGATGAAGAGCGCAACACGTTCTCACTGAACGACGAAGAGATCAAAGAGCTCGCCAAACAAGCGATGATCATCGAGAAGCACTACCAGCGTCCAATGGACATTGAGTGGGCAAAAGATGGCATCGACGGCAAACTGTACATTGTTCAAGCGCGTCCTGAAACCGTATGTTCACAAACGGAACAAAACGTGATTGAGCGCTACGAGCTACAGAACAAAGCAGATGTTTTGATTGAAGGTCGTGCAATCGGTCAACGTATCGGTAAAGGTGCAGTACGCTTGGTAGATTCGCTAGATCAAATGTCACTGGTTCAAGAAGGTGACGTACTGGTTACCGACATGACTGACCCAGACTGGGAACCAGTGATGAAGAAAGCTTCTGCTATTGTTACCAACCGTGGCGGACGTACTTGTCACGCAGCAATCATTGCTCGTGAACTTGGTATTCCTGCAATCGTTGGCTGTGGCGATGCGACAAGCAAACTGACTGATGGCGCAACAGTAACAGTATCTTGTGCAGAAGGCGAAACGGGTTACGTTTACCAAGGTGAACTTGAGTTTGATGTAAAACGCTCTTCTGTTGATGAACTGCCACTACTGCCGACCAAAGTGATGATGAATGTGGGCAACCCAGATCGCGCATTCGACTTTGCTCAGATTCCAAACGAAGGTGTTGGCCTTGCTCGTCTAGAGTTCATCATCAACAAGATGATCGGTATTCACCCGAAAGCATTACTTAACTTTGATGCGCAAAGCGATGAGCTAAAAGCAGAAATTAAACAGCGCATTCGTGGTTACAAAGATCCTATCGATTTCTACGTGAGCAAGCTGACTGAAGGCATCGCGACTATCGCTTCTGCTTTCTGGCCAAAACGCGTCATCGTTCGTATGTCTGACTTTAAGTCTAACGAATACAGCAACTTGGTTGGTGGTAAAGCCTACGAACCGCATGAAGAAAACCCAATGCTCGGCTTCCGTGGTGCGTCTCGTTACATTTCTCCAGTGTTTGAAGATTGCTTCGAGTTAGAAACTCAAGCTATCAAACGCGTTCGTAACGAAATGGGTCTGAAGAACGTTGAAATCATGATCCCATTCGTGCGTACACCAAGCGAAGCTGCATCAGTGATTGATTTGCTAGCGAAGTTTGATCTGCGCCGTGGCGACCAAGGTCTGAAAGTCATCATGATGTGTGAACTGCCATCCAACGCGGTACTTGCCGATGAGTTCTTGAAGTACTTTGACGGCTTCTCGATTGGTTCAAACGACATGACTCAGCTAACGCTTGGTCTGGACCGTGACTCTGGCGACGTTGCTCACCTATTTGATGAGCGTAACGCGGCGGTGAAAATCATGCTGAAAATGGCAATTGACGCAGCAACCAAAGCTGGCAAGTACGTAGGTATTTGTGGTCAGGGCCCATCAGATCATGAAGATTTGGCGGAATGGTTGATGGAGCAAGGCATCAGCTCTGTTTCACTAAACCCAGACACCGTTATCGATACTTGGTTACAGCTCGGTAAAGTTAGCAGCAAGTAACGCACTAAAAACTCAAGCCCTCACAATCCCCTTGTGAGGGCTTTGTTATTCATACGTCATTTCGCAATCAGTTCGTGATTCCTCTCTCAAGATCGCCATTTAGTCAATTTCATTATCAAAGTCTGATGACCTAGAATGAATGATGTATCGACAACTCCAGAGAGAATTTGATGAAAAAGTCTATCGCACTCATTACCACATTGATGCTCCTAGCCTCTCCCGCTTACGCAGATTGGGATGATATTTCCAACAAAATGTCTGAGCTAGGCGAAGCGGTTTCTGATACTGCGCAAGATGCTTGGGACGATACCAAAGCCTTTTCAAAACAAGCGTGGCAAGATTTCACGAACTGGTCCGAGGAAGCAATCAATACCGCGGGCGAGTGGACAGAAGCCAGTATCGAGAAAAGCAAAGAATGGATAGATGCAGCCGACAAAAAAATTGATGAACTAATGGAAGGCGACACGCCAGAAGAAGCTCGCCAAGCCGTAGACTTAATGGCGGATAGTGCTTTGCTCAAGTTGTTTAATGAAAAGCCGGAGGCCAAAGCCATTTACGACAACGCTTACGGCTACGCGGTCTTTGATTCTCGTAAATTGTCTTTGTTGTTTCACACCAACTCAGGGTCAGGTGTCGCAGTAAATAAGGAAACAGAAAAACGCACTTATATGAATATGTTTGGTTTGGGCGTCGCACTTGGGGCTGGCGGCAAGTTTTACCAACAAGTGATTCTGTTTGAGAGCAAAGAAGACTTTGACACTTTCGTCAACGAAGGATGGGAAGCGACCAGTGAAGCCTCTGCTGTAGCTGGCGAAGATTCTGAGCAACTTTCAAAGCAATTTAACAGTGGCGTCGCCGTTTATCAGTTGAATGCAAAAGGCTTGCTCATCGATGCCAACGTGTCTGGTTCTAAATATTGGGTTAACGAAGAGCTCACCAACTCGCAGTAACGCATAGCAACTAATCGCTTAAACAGAACGGTTGTTATGCACCCTTATCAATAAGTTAACGCAGCTATGACTCCTCAAAACTGAGTACTTGTGCAACTTTCTCATGGGAAGTCACCAGAAGATGGTGACTTCCCTTTCTCGTTGGATGGCTTTTCGTTATGCTTGCCCAAAACCATCTGCGATTCGGTATCCCATGCCTGACAATAACTTTAATAATCTGCTGGCAGAAGCAATTTCTGCTCTTAATACGCCTAACTTTACTCCTAAGCTTATGCGTGTCATTCGTACTCTTTTTCATTTTGATTGCGCGGTTATTTTAGGTTATCGAGAAGGTAAACATCCTATTTATCTCTACGACTCGATTGAGAACGAGCGAGAATTACTTTTTCAACGCTACCTTACGGACTCATTTCAAAATGACCCTTTTTTTCTCAAACTAAACGAGACAAAGCAACAAGGCGTATTTACACTCAAAGACGTAGCACGCAAAGGCGTTGATTTTACTTCCTACTGCGAACAGTTCTACCATCAGACCGGGTGGAAAGACGAACTGAGCATGCTAGTCGAAGTCGAACCTGGCCGTTGGGTCATGCTGTACTTCGGGTATATGAATGGTGGAAAATACTTTTCTCAACAGCAAATCAATAAATTAAAGCCCTACTTCCCGATAATCCAATCGCTTTGTCAGCAGCACTGGAAACAAACGGAGTTTACCTTTTCTGAGCCTGTTTTTGCCCAAAGTGCTTATTCTGGCAGTATGCGATTGGCCATTGAGCAAGCTTTAGCAACATTTGGCGTAGAATCACTCACTCGTCGCGAGCAAGAGGTGGCTTCACTTCTCGCTCAAGGGTTTGACACCAAAGAAATTGCCGCGCGGTTACACTTAGTGCAAGGCACGGTCAAAAATCATCGAAAACGCATTTACTCGCAGTTAAATGTGTCTTCATTGAGTGAGTTATTCCAGCTTTTCCTCAATCACCTTATTCTCCATTCAAGATAAAAAACTGTCCCTTAAGGGATATATCGACAAAAGGTGTCGCGTTTTAGTCTGAATACAACAACCATCAAGACAGACAAAAAGAATGACGACACCATTACTGCAAGATTTACAAGAGCGTGGCTTGATTGCACAAGCCAGCGATTTGGAAGAAATTCAGACACTTCTCTCACAGCCTCAAACCGTTTACTGCGGCTTCGATCCTACAGCAGGCAGCTTGCACATCGGCCACCTTGTGCCTTTGATTATGCTTAAGCGCTTTCAAGATGCGGGACACCAAGCTGTTGCCTTGATTGGCGGTGCAACGGGCATGATTGGCGACCCGAGCTTTAAAGCGACCGAGCGCAGCCTGAATTCTTCAGAAATCGTCTCAGGTTGGGTTAACGATCTTTCTAATCAAATTCAGCAGTTGATGAATCACCAACTGACTAAGCCAATGATCATGGTGAACAATGCTGACTGGATGAAAGCGATCAATGTGATCGACTTCTTCCGTGATGTAGGTAAGCACTTTTCGATCAATACCATGATCAACCGGGAGTCGGTAAAGCAACGCTTGCAACGCCCTGATCAAGGCATATCTTTTACCGAATTTAGCTACGCTCTGCTGCAATCGTACGATTTTGCCGAGCTAAACCGTCAATACGATTGTCGTTTGCAAATCGGTGGCAATGACCAATGGGGAAACATCGTCAGTGGGATCGATTTAACTCGTCGCCAAAATGGTGAGCAAGTATTTGGCTTAACTCTGCCGCTGATCACCAAATCCGATGGCACCAAATTTGGCAAAACCGAAGGCGGCGCAGTGTGGCTAGATCCTAGCAAAACCTCACCTTACGCCTTCTACCAGTTCTGGCTTGGCGCAGAAGACGCCGACGTTTACCACTTCTTGCGTTACTACACGTTCTTGAGCTGCGAAGAAATTGCCAGCATTGAAGCGCAAGACCAAGCAAGCCAAGGCAAGCCACAAGCACAACGTATTCTCGCTGAAGAAATGACGCGATTTGTTCATGGCGAAGAAGGTCTAGCCAGTGCCGAGCGCATCACTCAAGCACTGTTCAGCGGTAATGTGCAACAACTGAGTTTGGGTGAATTAAAACAGTTGGAGTTAGATGGTTTACCAAGCATTGAGAGCACACAACAAGATTTGGTTGAGCTATTGATTGAGTCGGGCTTAGCAAGCTCGAAACGTGTTGCACGCGAACACATCAGCAACAACGCCATCAGTGTAAACGGTGAAAAAGTGTCGGCTGATAACCCGAGTTTAAGCTTCCCACTGTTTGACCAATACTGGTTACTGCAACGCGGTAAAAAGCACTTCTGCCTCGTAAAGCGTGCCGCTTAACAAAGCATCGGAATGACACCTCACAAGGCAAAGTGATATAGCGAGTTAACTGACAAGACTTTATAAGGTTAGCTCGCTCTAGTATCGGCTGTGCATACCAAAATGATGAGACATTCCATCTTCCATTCGGCCGCCTTTCCAGCCACCAGCACCGAATAAATTAAGCACATCTTGAGCGGTATAATCGGCACCAGCAAAGAAGTCATTCGCCACATCAGAGCGGATGGCTTGCAACTCTGGTTGATTTTCCAAATCAAGATCTTGCGGATTCGCGTACAACGCCAACGCAATTTTTTGTTGGCACGTGCTTAACTCACTGGTGCTCGTCTTTACCTGACCGACGGAAAAGTACTCACGACTGCCGTATCCCACCACCAATCTGGTACTCATTAGCTTAATCACTTTCTTAATGCGGCGACGTTGTATAAATCTCAACATGTTGAAGCCCTTATTTATATTTCGATAATTAATAATAAGTTTTGTATACCACACATCAATACTCTAGAGTGTCAGGGTTTAGTACGGCGCTCAAAGAGTATGGAGTTCAAGAGTGAAAATTGACGATCTAAAACTGTTCACCAAAGTCGTCCAACTTGGCAGCTTTACAGCGGCAGCAAATGCTTTGGATTTGCCACGAGCAAATGTTAGCCGACGCATTGGAGAACTGGAACGTTACCTCGGAACGCAACTTTTTCACCGCACCACTCGCAGCCTTTCGCTGACAAACAAAGGCGATGCCTACTACCAAGATCTGCAAAAAGTGCTCACCTTGCTTGATTCGGCAAACCAGCAAGCCAGTAACGAAAGCATCGAAGTCAGAGGCAAAATCAAACTTGGCCTTCTGCCAGAAACCTATGAACCTCTTCAACCCATTTTGTTTGAATTTCAGGATCAATATCCGCAGGTTGAGCTCGACATTCGCAATATCAACAATGGCTTTATTGATATGTTTCAGCAGGGGTTGGACATCGCGCTGCACGGCGGCATGCTGTTTGATTCAGACATTGTCGCCAGAAAGATCTTAACGCTAGACCGATGTGTCGTTGCCTCACCGAACTATCTTCAAACTCACGGCACGCCCGCTACATTAGAAGAGTTGAGCGATCATCAGTGCATTTGTTTTCGTTGGCCAAATGGCAATGTCGACAACCTTTGGCACTTTCAGGAACAAAACGTAGCGCTCAAACCGAAACTCATTTCCAACAACATCGGCTTTATCAAAAGCTCCACAGTGCTTGACCGCGGCATCAGTTATATCCCAAAACTGTTGGTAAAAAATGAGCTCGAATCCGGTGCATTGGTGCAAGTATTGTCTCAATATGCCGTCACAGAAGAAACGGGGTGGTTACTCTACCCTAAGCCGAAAACGCTGAACCAAGCTAGCCGGTTACTTATTGAACATTTGTGCAATAAAATTCCAAAACTTTTGTAGTTTACATTTATTGTCATAAAATTCGTGACATTGAATCATGCGTACGCATGATTATCTGAACATCTGTGAATTATAAGATGGCGCCGAAATTATGGAGCCATCTTATGAATCATCAAATTAAAACCGCCGCGCTGAGCACTATCGCGCTCTCTCTACTCGGCTGTAATCAAACTCAACCTCAGGTTGAGGAGCCTAGCGCATCCAGACCCGTTCAAGTGATTGAAGTCAACGAAAGGAATGAAGAACTCAACAAATCATTCAGCGGGATCGTAAAAGCAAAAGAAACCGCCTCACTCTCTTTTCGTGTACCCGGCACCGTGGAAAGCGTGTTCGTAAATAAAGGCAGCTTGGTAGAAAAAGGCCAAGTCATTGCCATGCTGGACAAGCACGACTACCAAGTCTCACTAGAAGAATTACAAGCACGCATGTTAGAAGCACAATCAGCCCACAAACTCGCGAAAGCTGAGTTAAAGCGCGTAAAACAAGCGACTTCTGATGATGCCATTGCCAGCGTAAACTTAGACCGAGCCATCAGCAGCTACGAACGTAGCCTCTCTGCCGTCAAAGTGGTTGAGAAAAACATCCAACGTGCAAAAGATGCCCTACGTTACACCACTCTACGTGCACCATTCACTGGCATTGTTGCCGACGTTTCTGTTGATCCACATGAACAAACCTTGCCGGGCGGCAGTGTTGTGTCAATTCAGCAAGAAGGCAGCTGGGAAGTCGACATCGACGTACCGGAAAATATGATTGCGCAATTCGCACTAGGTCAGCCGGCATCGTTGACTTGGTATGATTCGGAGCAATCCTACCAAGCAACCGTGGCAGAAATCGCGCCGAAGAAGCACTTGCTCAAACAAACCTATACCGTCACGCTAGACATCGATTCGATTTCCAGTGCGCTATTCAACGGTAAAGCAGTCACGGTTAATACCGCGCTCAACACCAGTCACTCAAGCCATTGCTTTCCTTACTCTGCAATTTTGGGTGAGAAACAAACTCTGCACGTGAATGTGGTTCGTGATGCGGTTATTCATTCAGAGCCGGTCAACCTTGACTCTATCGACGCATACCAAGCGTGTGTGACCGGAAGTTTTGAGCAAGGCGATTATGTGGTGATCAGCGGTAGCCATTATCTGAGCGAGGACGATGCCGCCCCAAACCTGACCATCAAGACGTTGTAGGTGCGAATCCATGATCAATTTAGCTGAATTCGCGATTCGCCAACGTAAGTTCGTTCTGTTCTTTATCGTATTGAGCGTGATCGCTGGCATCTATTCTTACTTCGACTTAGGCAAGTTAGAAGACCCGAGCTTTACAGTAAAAACTGCGGTAGTCGTGACCCTTTATCCGGGTGCATCTGCCGAAGAAGTCGAACACCAAGTCACCGATACCGTGGAAACCAAATTGCAGGAAATGGCGGAGTTGGATCGCTTACGCTCATTGTCTCGCCCCGGTTTATCTATGGTCTTTGTTGACCTCAAAGAGAGCCTTAATTCCAAAGCACTTCCGCAAGAATGGGACTTATTGAGACGCAAAGTGGACGATGTAAAACTGCAACTGCCTTCCAGCGCGCAGATCAGCGTAGTGCAAGACGAGTTCTCTGAAGTCTACGGTATGCTTTTCTCTATCCACAGCACAGATGCTGCGCCAGAAGAGTTGCGTCGCTACGCCGAAGAGCTGCAACGCCAAATCAAAGCCGTCGACGGCATCAAAAAGATCGAGCTACACGGCGTTCAACCTCGCGTTGTACATATCGATATGCCAGACGAGCGCCTGGCTCAATATGGTTTGTCGATCGCACAAGTTTGGAACCAACTGAGCACACAAAACAGCACGTTCGAAGCGGGAAAATTCGATGCAGGTACAGAGCGTATTCGTATTGCGCAAACCAGTGAGTTTCAGTCTCTAGAAGACATTCGCAATTTAATCATCAATGGTGGCACCGGCGAGTTTGGCTCGGGGTTGATTCGTCTTGGTGACATCGCCGACATCACCATGGGGTATCAAACACCAGCATTGGCAGAAAACCGCTACAACGGAGAGCCCGCTGTCACCTTGGCTGTGAGCCCAGTTCAAGGCATTAACGTGGTGTCACTTGGCGATACGATTCAAGACATCATCGCTAACTACCAGGCAACGCTGCCGCTGGGTGTCGACATCTCGACCGTTGCTTATCAACCTGAAGAAGTACAAAAGTCTATCGACGACTTTGTTGGCAACCTGCTTGAAAGTGTCGCGATTGTTTTTGTGGTGTTGTTGGTTTTCATGGGCTTTAAGAGTGCAACCATCGTTGGCGCAAGCTTGCTCCTGACGATTTTGCTCACGCTTGTATACATGAACATCGCCAGCATCGATTTGCACCGTGTCTCGCTAGGTACGTTTATTCTCGCACTGGGCATGTTGGTGGATAACGCCATTGTGATCACCGATATGATGATCGCCAAGCTCAACAAAGGTATCGAGCGAACTCGCGCCGCGATTGATTCCGTCAAAGAAACCGCCGTGCCACTTTTAGGCGCAACTGTCATCGCGATTATGGGCGCAAGCCCAGTATTGTTCTCCAAAACCGACTCCGCCGAGTTTGCAAGCTCTGTGTTCTACATTGTGGCATCGTCACTGTTGCTTTCATGGATCGTCGCGATGACGTTTACGGTATTAATGGCGTGGATGTTCATCAAGCCAAAAGCTAACAGAGAAGAGACCAAACCGAGCCGTTATAAACAGTTGGTATTCTGGACGGTGGACAACCCGCGTAAAGCATTAGCCGCTTTGGTTCCGTTAATTTTAGTCACCGCCGTGGCAATCCCGTATGTGGCCGTGAACTTTATTCCTCAGTCGGATCGTTCAATTGTGTTTCTCGATTACTGGCTACCCAATGGTGCCAAGATTGAACAAACCTCGGCAGACATGCGCAAAGTTGAAGAATGGTTGGTCGCACAACCAGAAGTGGAAAGTATCTCTAGCTATGTCGGCACCAGTGCACCTCGCTTCTCGGTAACGGTAGAGCCTGAGCCGCTCGACCCTGCCTACGGGCAGATTCTGATCAACACTAAAGACTACGAGAGCATCAGTCACTTGGTGACGCGTGGGGATGATTGGCTGAAAAAGGCATTTCCAGATGCCGAACCTCGCTTTCGAGCGCTGAAGCTGGCAACCAAAGATAAGTTCGCGGTTGAGGTGCGTTTTTCTGGTCCGGATGAAACCGTATTACATCAACTAGCGGCAGAAGCGAAAACGATTTTTGCTTCAAACCCTGATGCAAAATACATTCGCGATGATTGGCGCCAAGAAAGCAAAGTGCTCAAGCCGATTCTAAACCAAGACAAAATGCGTCAAGCAGGCATTAACCGCGCCGATGTCGCTTTCGCGCTAAAACGTGCATCAGACGGCATGCCGCTCGGACAAATGAACCTGAATGATGAGTTGATTCCAATTCAGTTACGTGGCACATCGCAAAACATGGCGTCACTAGAAACGCTACCTGTGCGCTCGCTACTTGGCTTTAACAGCGTTCCGCTTGGTCAAGTGGTGGATGGATTCGAACTGGTTACCGAAGAGAGCATGATTTGGCGACGAGACCGCGTGAAAACCATCACGGTTCAAGCGGGTGTGAGCCGAGACTCCACACCAGCGAACGTTAGGAATGCCATTAAAGATCAGGTTGAAGCTATCCAACTTCCGGCGGGTTACAGCATGGAATGGGGCGGCGAATATTACGATGAAGACAAAGCGGTCACCGACATCATGAAGCAGCAACCAAAAGCAATGCTGATCATGGTGATCATTTTAGTCGCGATGTTCAACGGCTTTAAGCAGCCAATCATCATCCTCGCAACGCTACCACTGGCAGCATCAGGTGCTGTGTTTGCTCTGCTTGGATTCGATAAACCATTTGGCTTTATGGCGCTGATCGGAGCCATCACACTGACCGGGATGATCATCAAAAATGGCATCGTACTAATGGATCAAATTGAGCTCGAACGCGCAAATGGCATGAGCTTGTCTGACGCGATCAAAGAAGCCACGGTCAACCGTACTATGGCCATTTCTATGGGTGCGTTAACGACCGCGCTCGGCATGATCCCGCTGCTGTCAGATCTGCTGTTTGACCAAATGGCGGCAACCATCATCGGAGGCTTGGCAGCCGCAACCATATTGTCACTGTTTGTCATGCCTGCGCTGTATCGCCTTGCTTACAAAGAAAAAGCACCATCCACACAAACCAACGCTGAGCTAGAGGAGGCGTCATCGTGAAAAAATTCATTCTAACGCCTGTCGTTCTAGCCCTAAGTTTAGCGGGCTGTGCAGTGGGGCCAGACTACCAAGCACCGACCACCAGCATGGCAGAAACCTACTTGAACGCCGAAAATGCAGGGTTGAGTACCGATTCACAACACGTTGAGTTTTGGTGGACTAAGTTTCACGATCCGGTGTTGAATCAAATGGTTCAAGACATGCAGAGCCAAAACATTCCGCTGAAAGTGGGAGCCGAACGGGTGAAAATGGCCAACAACTATAAAACCATGGTGGAGTCATTCAAGGTTCCGACAATTAATCTTGGTGCGGGTTACATGAACTATCAGTTCAGTAAAAATGACTCTTCACTCAGTCCGATCTTGAATCCACTCAGTGATTCCGTGTCGGGTCTGCCACCTCAAATTGGTAACGTCACCCTAATGGATAATCAGCACGATGGCGTATTTGCAGGCGCGAGTATCACTTGGGAGGCTGATCTGTTTGGGCGCATTGACCGCCAAGCGAACGCGGCACAAATTCGTCTCGAACAAGCTCAGATTTATCAAAGCGGCTTGAACACGGTGATCACGGCGGATTTGATTCATAACTACTTGCAATACCTAGGCGCAAGCGAGCGCCTTGAGTTGGCAAAATCGAACTTAGAAGATCAACGACGCACACTCGACCTCGTCGGAAAAGTCGTGCGCAGCGGCTACGGTTCTGATCTCGATTTAGCCCAAGCGAAGGCCACGCTTGCGGCGATGGAATCGCTCGTTCCGCAGTTAGAGATTGCCCAACAAGCGCACAAACATCGTTTAGCAGTATTGCTTGGTGAGCCGCTAACGCAAGTCGAAATCCGCCTATCTAAGCAGCATAGTGTACCTGTCATGCAGGACATGGTGCCGGTCGGTTTACCTTCCGATCTGTTGAAACGTCGTACCGATATTCGCTTAGCCGAGCGCGAAATGGCCGCGCTCAATGAAGAGTTAGCAGCAAGCGTTGCTGATCAATATCCGAAGTTCTTTTTGACGGGCGCTCCGGGGTTGTCGGCGTCAAGCTTTGACGATCTTTTCAGTAGCGATTCTTTCGGTTGGATGGGCGCGGCAGGCGTAAGCTGGAACTTGTTCGATGGGGGGCGTGGCGAGGCGATTGAAGCCATCAACCAAGCGCGTTTTGATTCGGCGACATTGTCTTATCAACATACGGTAGAGGCGGCTTTGGCAGAAACCGAATCCACGCTGTTTACTTATGGTCGCAGCCAAGAAAATCAGCGCCGAATCGATGATGCATTGAAAGCCACCAATAACGCCGTCAACAAAGCCAAGTCACTGTACCGAGCAGGCTTGATTGATCACTTATCGGTTTTAGATGCGCAACGTCAGCAACGCATGATGCAAGATCAGCAAGTCGCGGCAAAGTTACAAACCGCACAAGCTACGATTGCGCTCTACAAATCACTTGGTGGTGATTGGACGCTACAACCAGAAGCACAACCCGAAACGAATGCCAAAGGTTAGGTTTCTTACAAGCCTCACACCTTTGCATCACAACGGATGCCGTTAAATCGGTTAAAAAGAGGCCACTTAGATGGCCTCTTAGTTTGTGAGGCAAATATTTCTACCACCTATACCCTCTCTCGGTTGTATAATATCGGCTCTGAAATATTTTGTTACGTTACCTCGGTAACACCTGAGATCACAACATGAACAACAGCAGATGGGTCGGCTTTATAGGCGGCACGATTGTCTTACTTAGTACCTTTATCCTCTTCGGATCTTCCGTCCACTCTGCTTGGTACCGAATCCCTGCGGAAGCCATTCATGGTATCGCCTTCACTCTGGCTTTTGGTTTAGGGTTAAACAGTCTACTGGCGTACGCGACGGCAATGCTTACTCTCGCAGCGCTATTCTACATAGGTTTTGTTGTTGGCTACCGTATTCATCAGAAACTTAAATAAACTTCTGTCTCAACCTGAGCTTGATAACTAAAAAGGGAGCAAAGGCCCCCTTCCCAGATATCAGCATATAGATGTTCTATGCTCGTTTTAATCATTAAGGTGGTATACCCTCAACGACTGTTGCATGCCGAAAACATCATCACCTAAATACTCAACCGTCATTGGAACGTTGGTCAGCAGAGTAAAACTGGAGTCACTGAACCTTCCATCAACATCACTTTCCAAATGAACAAAAAACGCAGGCTTGTCAGCAATCAATGTAATTTGGCTTCCGTCAATAGAGACATCAATATTGGCTTTTGCCATAGGCAAAGTTTTCAGCTCATGAGTGCAAAACCATGTGTTGCTTATTCTATCTTCACCGATTTTCGCTTCAACATAGAAGAAGCCTGACGTAAGTTCATCCTTCTCAACCGATTCATCCAATTGCCACAAAATCGTATTGCTGTCTGCTATGACCGTTTGTTCTAAGCTCCAACATTGCTTTTCTTCCCCTTGCCAATCTACCCACTTGAGCAGTGCGTTGACGCTTGCGGGCTCTTTGGCATCATTGAGCAAATGCAGGCTCAACTTGCCTGTATGCTCGGAAAATACCAAATACTGCGGTGCAAAAAAGCGTTTTGCATGGTAGTGCAACTGCTTCCAACGACCACTGTATTCCAAGCTAGACCAAGAACTGACAGGCCAGTTGTCGTTGAGTTGCCAGTACAGCATGCCGCGACAAACTGGAGAAATGGCACGCCAATGATCGCACGCAATTTTGATCGCGATTGCCTGCTGAACTTGGCTTAAATACAGCATGTTCTCGAATCCAGAGGGAAAACGGAAATAACGCGTGAACATCTCTGTGATGATACTGTTACCACGAGGATTCTTCTGATGTTGTTCAAAGGTTAGGGACGTGATATTCCAATCTTGCTCCGGGACAAACTGCTTAACTTCTGCAAAAGATGGCCAAGATTGAAAACCAAACTCAGAGCAAAAACGAGGATTCACGTCAAGGTAGGCATTGAATGATTTTCCTGAGTGCCAAACGTCCCAAAAGTGCATATCGCCTTTACTATCATCATGCCACGCGTCACCGAAATCCAGTTCACCATTACACGGGGAACTTGGCCAGAAACGACGAACGCTATCTTGTTCGGTAATCACCTGCTCAATCATGCGGTTGAGGCGATCGTAGTTAACCGTGTATTTGACTTTGTTGTGCTTGGATTCTTCATACCAACCAATGGCACCAATCACTTCATTATCACCACACCAAAGTGCTATTGATGGGTGCTCCTTAAGCCTCGAGATTTGGTATCGAAGCTCATCTTCGACCTCTTTTAAGAAGTCATTATCAGATGGGTACAGTGAACATGCGAACATCATGTCTTGCCACACTAACAAGCCGAGCTCATCACACAGATTGTAAAAGATCTCACTCTCGTACTGACCTCCCCCCCACACACGTATCATATTCATGTTGGCGTCAACCGCACTTTGCAAAAGGTTGCGATAACGTGTTTCGCACTCTCGCCCCGGCATTGCGTCAATAGGGATCCAGTTGGCACCTTTGGCATTAATTGGTACACCATTAACGATAAATTCCATCGCAGAGCCGTGTTCGTCAGCTTGATTATTTAGGGTTAACTGACGCAAACCAACGTTGCGCGTTAACTTTTGCTCTCTGCAAGAAATGGTAATGGGGTAAAGATAAGCTTCGCCATAACCCGATGGCCACCAGCGTTGAGGCTCCGAAATGTGGAACTGGCAATGATAGTGACCACTTCCGTTTGTTTGAATGCATTGACGCTCGCCATTAAATTCAACCATCATTTCATGGCGTTGACTGTCCGTTTCCACTTCAACTAATACATCAAGAAACACACTCTCATCGGCTTGCCATTGCTGCTCTGTCGAGAAGCCTTTGAGCCAAAGCTCATTCACAATGTCGATTTGAATGGGGTCGTAAATACCCGATACCATCAAGCAAATGCCCCAGTCCCATCCGGAATGACATTGCGTTTTTCGGATCAAATTCATATGCGGAATTTGATTATTTCCCATTGCGGAAGGGATTGGGAAAGGCAATTTTTTGGCACGTTCCACACCTTCTATATCGACTCTGGCGAATTGAACAAGAACAGTGTTTATGCCTTGCTTTAAATAAGGCTTGATATCAACTCGTTGTTGAGTAAACATGTTGCTGCAAGTTAGTGCTAACTCACCATTAATATAGAAAGTTGCCAAGGTATCGACACGAGTTAGCGTCATCCAAACTTGCTTGGCAGACAACGTAAACGCGTCGACTTCAAACTCACGCGAGATATGCCACTCACACTCTTCAATCCAACGAACTTTGTTTTCATTATCGGCAAAATAAGGATCCGGAATGCGCTCTGCTTGCAAAAGCGCCGAAATATTATCGCCCGGAATAGACATTGGAATTTCAATATCGGGACGCTGTGGCGAGGTAAGTAACCACTGTCCATTAAGTTCGAAGTGAGCCATTGAGTAAACCTCAGTTTGGAGAAGAAACATGTTTGCTCAATGTAATCCTGAGTAATCCATGCAAAAACAAGGGAAATGTTATTTACATACGAAATGCGGTGCACTTCACGTAAAAACACTTTCCTTTGATCTCTACCCAAAAATCAGCAACTTGGCTAACCTGTTAAAAATTAATCGAAATCTAAGGTTATATTTGCAACTTCGACATGTTAACATCATCGGCTTTTTGAACATCCTCACACTTTTCGTCGAAACGATGTGAGGGGAAATGCACGGCTTCATAGCCCTAAAAAGCGAAGTAATTATGTCAAATATGACGAATGCCGCCTCCCACACAGCGCCTATTCAGGATGCTGACTATTCTGCTATTCATCCCCCATCTCTGCTCAAGCGCCTCGAACTCACCAATCCTGTCTTTTGGTTAAGTGGTAGCTTCCTCACTCTATTCGTTTTACTTGCTCTAACGAATACCGACTCTCTAACCGCAATGGTTAACACCGGCTTCGGCTTTGCTACTAAATATTTCGGAGCTTACTGGCAAGTACTGCTTCTTCTGAATTTCCTAATTGGTTTGGCTCTTGCGTTTGGTCGCACTGGTTATGTGCGCCTAGGTGGTCTAGCGAAACCTGATATTGATAACTTTAAGTGGTTGTCAATCGTACTCTGTACTCTACTTGCAGGTGGTGGTGTGTTCTGGGCCGCAGCTGAGCCTATCGCGCACTTTGTGACTGCTCCGCCTTTATACGGTGAAGCTTCACCGAAAACTGCCGCAATCAATGCTCTATCTCAGTCTTTTATGCACTGGGGCTTCTTAGCTTGGGCGATCCTTGGTGGTTTATCTTCCATTGTCTTAATGCACTTGCATTACGATAAAGGCCTGCCTCTTAAGCCGCGTACTCTGCTTTACCCTGTGTTTGGCGATAAAGCCATTAAAGGCTGGATTGGTGATGTTGCTGACGCATGTAGCATTATTGCCGTAGCAGCAGGAACAATCGGCCCTATCGGCTTCTTGGGTTTACAAATTAGCTACGCGCTAAACTCATTGTTTGGCCTGCCAGATACGTTCGTAACGCAAAGCATGGTTATCATGGCAGCGATCCTGATGTATACCCTTTCCGCACTAAGCGGTTTGAGCAAAGGTATTCAAATCGTCAGTCGTTACAACATTATTTTGTCTGTGCTGTTAATTGGTTACATCCTGTTCTTTGGACCGACAAGTTTTATTGTTGATGGCTACGTACAAGGCGTTGGTCGCATGGTAGATAACTTCTTCCCAATGGCGCTTTACCGTGGTGATACGGGCTGGCTAAGCTGGTGGACAGTATTCTTCTGGGGTTGGTTTATCGGTTATGGCCCAATGATGGCGATCTTTATTGCTCGTATCTCTCGTGGTCGTACAATTCGCCAATTGATCATGTCTATTAGCATCGCGGCACCGCTGATTACTTGCTTCTGGTTTAGTATCGTTGGCGGCAGTGGCCTTGCGTTTGAACTTGATAACCCTGGCTTGATTTCATCTGCGTTTGAAGGCTTTAACTTGCCTGCAGCACTGCTAGCGATTACCGGTGAATTACCTTACCCAATGATCATTTCGGTTCTGTTCCTGATCTTAACGACAACATTTATCGTGACGACGGGTGACTCGATGACTTACACAATCAGTGTAGTGATGACGGGCTCAACAGAACCAAACGCAGTGATTCGCTCATTCTGGGGTTTGATGATGGGTATTGTCGCTATCGCGCTTATCTCAATGGGCTCTGGTGGTATTTCTGCATTGCAGTCTTTCATTGTAATTACCGCCGTGCCTGTGTCTTTCATTTTGCTGCCAAGCATTTGGAAAGCGCCTGGCATCGCAAGTAAAATGGCAAAAGAGCAAGGCCTAGTTTAAACCGCCTCTCTAACCAGTATGCGAAAAAGAGCCTTTCATTGGGCTCTTTTTAATTCTGCGCTTTATCCCACGCTATCAATGCGAATCATCACTGCGTCTGGACGCCAATACTCGAATTCGCAGTCCATTAAGTGCCCATCTTGTTTGTAGTTTACTCGACGAATTTTCAGAACCGGCTGTCCTTCAGCCAAGTTCAACGCTTTAGCGACATGAGCAGGCGCTGACGTTGGAATCACATCAAAACGAGAGCGCTTTGTCTCGTAGCCATACTTCTCACGATAAATACCCGTCAGTGACATGGTGAGGTTCTCGGACAATATATCTTCAAACAGTGCTGATTTGAGTATATTTTCAACAAACAATACCGCTCGCCCATCAATAAAACGTAACCGTTCAATCACATAAATTGGGGTAATTCGCTCAACCTCTAACGATTTTGCATATTCACCTGCAGCCATTTCACTTCTTACGTTGAGTAATTTGGTTTCCGCAATACGATGCTGCTCTCGAATCATTTGATGGAAGTGAGAACGAGACAACGGGTTGTAACAGATACGCTCCGGAGATACATACCAGCCACGACGCTCTTCTCGGTAGATCAGGCCTTCAGTTTCTAAAGACACCAATGCATCTTTGATAGTGATTCGAGTCGTAGAAAATAGTTCACTGAGCTCTCTTTCTGATGGCAATTTTTGTCCTTCCGACATGATGCCGGAAAGAATCTGCTGCTTTAAGCTGCTTCTAATTTTTCCTAATTGGGTACCAAATTGTCCGGTGCCTGTCGCTCTCATTCTGATCTAGTCCAACGATAATTTGATGAACAACATAAGGCGTGTAAGTAACAAAAATATGACATTAATCAACAGAACACATATTGAGCGTATGAAATATAAGTGCCATAGAAATTAATAAAAACTGTCAAATTACTTGCGCTAAATCGTCACATTCCATCCATAGCATACAAAGCGAACTTACTGACCTAGTCCAGAAGGATGGAGACAATGAAAACTTTGCTAAGTCGTTCAATTACTGCACCAGCGGCAATCATCGCGGTAACGCTTGCAGCACCAACAGTAGCGAAAGAAGCCGATATTGAGTCATTGGTTACCGCAGCACAAAAAGAAGGGGCGGTTTACAGTGTAGGTATGCCCGATAGTTGGGCGAACTGGAAAGACACTTGGGCTGATTTAAAGTCAAACTACAACCTTAAGCACCAAGACACGGATATGAGCTCGGCTCAAGAAATCGCAAAATTCGAAGCTGAGAAGAAAAACGCGACCGCAGACATTGGTGACGTAGGCTTTGCCTTCGCACGTGTAGCGGTTAAAAAAGGCGTCACTCAGCCATACAAACCAACAACTTGGAATGACATTCCAGATTGGGCAAAAGACGAAGATGGTCATTGGGCACTTGCTTACACTGGCACTATTTCTTTTATCTCCAACAATAACCTCGTAAAAGACGCGCCAAAAACGTGGGATGACCTATTAAAAGGCGACTACAAAGTGACCGTAGGTGACGTCGGCGTAGCAGCACAGGCAAACAACGCGGTTCTCGCCGCAGCGTTCGCCAACGGTGGGGACGAATCCAACCTCAAGCCTGCGCTCAAGTTCTTTTCTGAACTCGCGAAGCAAGGTCGTCTTTCATTTACTGATCCGAACATCGCCAACCTAGAAAAAGGCGAAGTGGAAGTGGCGATCATGTGGGACTTCAATGCGTTGAACTATCGCGACAAAATTGACCGCGATCGCTTTACAGTGAGCATTCCTCAAGATGGCTCTGTGATTTCTGGTTATACAACCATAATCAATAAATATGCGAAGAACCCTAATGCAGCAAAACTTGCTCGTGAGTACATCTTCAGCGATCAAGGGCAAATCAACTTAGCAGAAGGTTATGCGCGTCCAATCCGCACCAACATCACACTGCCTCAAGCAGTGCAAGACAAGCTAATTGCTAACGACCAATACAGCAATGTTCACCCAGTGACTGACTTCTCAGCTTGGGAAAAGTCCGCGCGTAAGCTGCCACGTCAATGGCAAGAAAGTGTCTTAATCCACCAGCAATAAGAGTAAGTCGTTATGAGCAATAAGGTCATCCTTGTTGTTCTAGATGGACTGAACTATCAGGTAGCCCGTGATTGCATGGGCTACCTCAATGGTCTTCTAGAACAAAGTCGTTCCCAACAAGAAACTCGCGCAACGCTTTATCCTGTGCAGTGTGAGCTGCCCTCTATGTCTCGCCCACTTTATGAGTGCATTTTAACGGGCGTTCGCCCTGTAGAAAGCGGCATCGTAAACAACAATATCGTTCGTCTATCCAAACACGATTCCATTTTCAGTTTGGCAAAAGCCCAAGGAAAAGTCACCGCTGCGGCTGCCTACCACTGGGTAAGTGAGCTTTATAATCGCGCGCCGTTTGAACCAGCTCGCGATCGTTTCACGCATGATGAAACCCTGAATATCCAGCACGGCTGCTTTTACCATTGGGATCATTATCCTGATGAAGCCTTGTTCCTGGACGCAGAGTATTTGCGTCGAAACTATCAACCTGATTTCTTACTGATCCATCCCATGAATATCGACGATACAGGACATAAATTTGGCCTAGACTCTCGCCAATACCGCAATTGTGCGCGAGGTGCAGACATTATTCTTTCCAACTACATCAAACAATGGCTTGCTGATGGGTATCAAATCATTGTGACCAGCGATCATGGCATGAACAACGATCTTTCTCACGGTGGGATTTTACCTGAAGAGCGAGAAGTTCCCCTGTTTGTCATTGGTGATAAGTTTACCCATCAAGATTGTCATATTAAGCAAACTGATATTTGTGGCACCGTTTGTCAATTGCTAAACCTTGACCACACGAAGCCATACACTCAGGAATTGTTAGCACTATGAGCAGTTCTGTCCTCTCCCCAAGCTCTAGCGAATCTCGCTCAAATTTGGCAAGTACTTGGTTAAAGCGCTTTAAGCCAGCCATTTGGTTAGTGCCTTTCGCGCTGTTTTTCTACCTATTTCAACTCGCACCGATGATTTGGGTGCTGTTAAACAGCTTTATCTACGATGGCGAGTTTGCCTTCGACAACTACATTGAAGTGCTCGACTCCGCCTTTATGATGCAGGCGTTTGGCAACAGTTTGTGGTTAGCTGTATGGTCGAGCATTTTTGGCTTAGCCATTGCGACTCTGTTGGTCTCTTCTCTACGCAGAGTCGATTCTAAAGTCCGCGACGGTGTGATTGCGTTTACGAACATGAGCAGCAACTTTGCAGGCGTGCCTCTGTCATTCGCTTTTATCATTATTTTGGGCACCAATGGGGCGATTACCCTTTTGCTCAAGCAGTATGGCTTACTCGGTGATTTCGACCTTTATGGTAAATGGGGTCTGCTGGCCATTTACATCTACTTCCAAATCCCGCTGGCGGTGTTGTTGCTCTACCCTGCGTTCGAGGCGTTGAGCGATGATTGGCAAGCAGCTGCTGCGCTACTGGGAGCCAAAACATCACAGTATTGGGCGAAAATCGCGCTGCCAGTGCTCTCACCAGCCTTATTCGGTACCTTTATTATCTTAATAGCCAACGCAATTGGCGCATATGCGAGTGTTTATGCGTTGACCTCCGGTAACTATAACGTCATCACAATTCGAATTGCGAGTCTGGTATCGGGAGACCTGTTCCTTGAACCTAATCTCGCCGCTGCAATTTCGGTGATTCTAATAGCGTTACTTGCCTTTATCACAGTGATTAACCAATGGCTCATTTCGAAAAGCTATGCAGGTAGGAAGTAGTCATGAACAACGTTAATACTCGATTCCATAAAACGGTGGTTTATTCCATTGTTGGGATCATGCTCATCCCGATTTTAGCGACCTTTGTCTATTCGCTTTCATCACGCTGGGGCGCCACGGTGCTTCCGGATGGTTTCACTTTTGATTGGTACGTTAAATTGCTGACCGATCCACGCTTTTTGCAAGCATTTGGGCGTTCGCTGTTTATTTGTATTGCTTCGCTAACCCTCAGTGTGATTCTGGTTCTGCCAGCGATATTCGTGGTGTTTTACTACTTTCCAAGGCTCGACAGGCTCATGAACGTACTAATTTTGCTACCATTCGCTGTACCACCAGTGGTGTCATCCGTCGGCTTGCTTCAACTTTATGCTGACAGTGAAATATCTCTTATCGGTACCCCTTGGATTTTAATAGGCACTTACTTCACCATCGCGTTACCGTTCATGTATCGTGCGATTTCCAATAGCTTCGAAGCAATTAACCTCAATGATTTAATGGACGCGGCACACTTACTAGGGGCAAGCACAACCAAAGCGTTCTTGATGGTCATTTTACCTAACCTCAAGAAAGGGCTGATGGCATCGCTTTTCCTTTCATTTTCATTTCTATTGGGAGAGTTTGTGTTCGCCAATATTTTAGTCGGCACACGTTATGAAACCCTGCAAATCTACTTGTATAACATGCGTCAGACGAGCGGCCACTTTACGTCTGCCTTAGTGATGACCTACTTCCTATTTATTTTTTTACTGACTTGGTTGGCAAGTCGTTTCAGCCGAGGAGTCAAACAATGAGCTACGTAGCAGCGAAAAATCTGACTAAACGTTTTGGTGATAACACTGTATTTGAGGACATTCACTTTAACATCGAGCAAGGTGAATTCATTACGCTTTTGGGCCCTAGCGGTTGTGGTAAATCGACGCTACTTCGCAGCCTTGCTGGGCTTAACCCTGTCGATGGAGGCGAGATTTGGGTAAACGGAGAAGATATCACGCATCAAGCCCCGCAAGAGCGTGGTATTGGGATGGTCTTTCAATCGTATGCTCTGTTTCCCAATATGACCGTTGAAGGCAACATTGCATTTGGCTTAAAAATGAAAAAGCTTTCGAATGATGATATTCGACGTGAAGTGGCTAAAGTCATTAAACTGGTGGATCTGGCAGATAAAGAAAGACACTATCCGCATCAACTTTCTGGCGGTCAGCGCCAGCGTGTCGCACTCGCTCGAGCGTTGGTGGTGAAACCTCGCATATTATTGCTTGATGAGCCACTTTCTGCGCTTGATGCCAAAATCCGCAAACACCTTCGTCAGCAAATCCGAGACATTCAGAAAGAGATGAATCTCACCACTATCTTCGTAACTCATGACCAAGAAGAGGCGATGATTATGTCTGATCGTATCTTCCTAATGAGTAAAGGAGAAATTGTTCAAGCAGGAACACCTGAAGAAATTTATACTCATCCTGCTAACGAGTTTGTGGCCGGTTTCATGGGACACTACAACCTTGTAGAAGCCAATAAAGCCAAGCAACTCTTCAACATTGATACCGAATGGAAAGTAGCGATTCGCCCAGAGTCTATATATGTAAAAGAGCAAGGTCGTCAATATGATAGCCACATCTCAGCGCCACAAGTAGGTACGATCACCAACCACCAGCTTCTAGGTAATGTTATTCGCTATCAAGTGAACGTTGAAGAGTGTGAGCTCACTGTTGACTTGCTTAACCGCTCTTCAGAACGCTTACTAGCGAATGGCAGCCAACTAGAGCTACTCTTTAACCTAAACGAAATTCAACCAGTGAGAGCCTAAACATGTCCAAACCTTTGTATGTTTTTGATATGGATGAAACCCTAATAAACGCTGACTGCGCAATGATTTGGAACGAGTTTATGGTTGAGAGAGGCATCGCGACTGATCCTTTATTTATTAAGGAAGATCAGCGTCTAATGGCCTTGTACTCTGAAGGCAAAATGGACATGGAAGATTACCTAGCGTTCTCCATGAAGCCACTAGAAAACATGCCGATTGAAGAAGTAAACGCCTTGGTTGAAGAATGTGTTGAAAGCCATATTCTGGCTAAACAGTTTCCTCAAGCCAAAACCCTGATTGAGCAACTGTCTCGTGATGGTATAGATATGGTTATCATCTCTGCCAGCGTCACTTTTTTGGTGGAAGCCGTTGGTCGCCGTCTTAATATTCCAATCGCACTCGGCATCGATTTAATCGAGAAAGACAACCGTTATACTGCTGAAATCGACGGTGTCCCTAGTTATCGTGAAGGTAAAGTCACGCGCTTAAAACAGTGGCTAGAAAATCAGCCTGAGCCTTATTCTGAAATCCATTTCTATACCGATTCAATCAACGATTTGCCTTTATGTGAATATGCAGATTACACCTACCTTGTAAATCCATGCCCACGCCTCAAAGAACACGCGAATCGATCACATTGGACGCTATTACGTTGGAATTAGCCTTCGGTCTTTATAGCAATAAAGGGCAGCGAACTGCTGCTCTTTTCCTTTAATTGCCTGGTTATACGTGAACTCAAATTTGAGACCATCGAAAAACAAACACACCAGTAACAAAATGGCGTAATCCATGTCGAATTATTAAAAATAATGAAGATTTAGCAGTGTGATATGACAAGATTTATATAACCAAAATGGATAAAGAAAGGGCCATCTATATCTCATGATGTATTCAAATTCGAAAGTCAAGCATTTCAGGAACAATAGAACAACACATTCACAATCCAGACTAACGATAATGAAAACATTGATTGAAGAATTAACATTTTAACAATCATTGCAACAATGTTAACTTTAGCTCCGTTGGTCGCGCTGGTGGTAAGCCTCTCACCAAGCCTATTGTCAGTTTTATATGGACGTTCGACCACCTCCAAAATGAATAGACACCCAATTTGGTGCCCTTTATTACGCCCGCAGAGGAAATTCTTTGCGGGCTTTTTTCTTTAAGTTGAAAGTCAGAGCGCACAGGATCAATTCTATTTGGTCAATCTCTCTACCTTGGAGGTAGTATACGAATCAACAAGCGGAGACAATTCTAGTAACTCTAACACCTTTTTCTCAAAGGTTTCATCAGCACTTCTCACCCAATCTAAAAACTTTTTTTGAGCAAACATAGGCTCGATTTCGTATAAAAACTCGATACTAAAGTAAAACTCATTTTTGATATGCAAATTGTAGACTCTTCGATAGTCCTTCTTATACTCCAAGTTACCTTCTACGTATTTTGAGTACGTTTTCTCTCCAACATCAATAGCCTGGCATTTAATTGGGGGATAGCCGCGAAGAAACTCTCCTACGAGAAACTCTTCTTTCGCTCTCTTTTTTTCTTCGTTTATCGGCTCTAATCCCCAGCGATGATTTGCGTAATCGTTAGCATCATTCATCATCTCTGTATGATCTCCTTTCTTAGATCCTTCAGGAGACTCTAGAGCATGATAAAACTCCACATACTCTTTTTCTATGAATGAAGATAATTGATTGACAGATCTAATATTCTCATTGGCAGACTTGATCCTTAGTCTAATATATAAACCACCTTGTTTATTTATAGGTAATAGAGGGTTTAATATTTTTTTTTGAAATGAGAAATAAATAGAAGCCAATTTTATTAACTTTTCATGCCGTTCTTCTTTTGAGTCAACATCGAATTGTTTTAACTCCACAAGATCTTGGTATACATGCCCTTCATATATATTGTTCGGACACTCAAATGACAATACTAAGTCATCTATCTGGAATACATTATGTAGCAAGTTTGAAAAATCTGGTTTTCCTCGAAAGCCATCTTTACAAGTTTTAATAAGGCCCATATTTCTAACTCTTGTTCTTTAAATATGCATCAATACCTTTAAACGAGAGCCTGCAATATGAGTTCTAATTCAAGTAAAGGTAAGGCACATACTAAGGTATGATGAAGGTCAAAAAGGAGAACGGATCTTTTCTAAATTTAAAATATCTAACATCGCCTCCAGTTTACTGAAATCTACACTTTTAAAAGTTACATCCGCTCCAGCGATAGCTCATCAAACACGCCAACGATTGATAATAAGCTTGAGGCTCTGAGACCACCTATGAAATGAGAAACAAAAAAGCCAGCCTTAAAAGGCTGGCAAGTAGAGCAACAAGGTCAGTGCTTACTGCTAACTAGCACTGAACTCGTATTGGATTCATTTTCGTCTGTTAGTCTCTTCATCGGCGGTTATGACTTGCTTGCTTTCTCTTTGTGGCACGTTACCTTTACTAACTGTTCTTGCTCATCTTTAATGTTTTTCACGATACGCTCATCGCGTGCGTGGATGGCATCCATATTCATTTGCTGAATATCTGCTACAGCTTCATGCTTCATTTCAGAAAAGTCCTGACGTAAATCTGAGCTCCACTCCTCTTTGTCTAAAGTGTTAGCAGCAGCGATTGGTGATGACATTACAACAATAAGACTTAGAGTAGATAGAAATACGCTTTTCATAATAAGCTCCTTGAGGATTAGCAGTTCGTTTTAGTTACAATTTATATATTGCACATACGATGCCAACTTTTATTTTGTTATTTTTCAATAACTTAACCAAGTCCGTATATTCATCATTATCTCCATCTGGTAAATTTCGCTAACCAAGTGTTAAATTAACCAAGGAAATCAAACACGCAAAAGGTATTCATAAAAAGAATAATTTATCAGGAGATTTTCTCGCTGTTCTTTCATCGAATAAATTACGTAACAACCCACTCTAGAACTGCTTTGAATCAAAATACAGAAATAAAAAAGCAGCCCGAAGGCTGCTCCTAATCGTTAACATCAAGCTTGTTAACTCTATGTATTTACTTCAACGCTCGACGTCACTGGCGACTTTCTGAAACGATTGATAAAGCGATGAATAAACCCCTTAATCGATCTGAAAATATTTTTAATATCTTCAAGCATTAAATACAAACAAGGCACCAGCACTAAAGTCAGAACCGTTGCGTACAACACCGCAAAGCCCAAAGCTACAGCCATTGGTATGACAAAACGCGCCTGCAAGCTCGTTTCAAACATAATCGGCAATACACCCGCAAACGTCGTTATTGAGGTGAGCGTGATCGCTCGAAAGCGTGCACAGCCCGCTTCAACCACCGCTTGTTTGATGTTCATACCCTTTTCTCTCACTTGGTTTACGTAATCTGTCATAACTAGAGAGTCGTTGATAACCACGCCAGCAGCGGCGATCAAACCAAATGTCGACATCATACTGATATCCAAACCTAGCCAGAAGTGGCCCCAAATCGCCCCAGTCAGACTAAATGGAATGACTGACATTACAATCAAAGGTTGGGTATAACTTTTTAACGGTACGGCTAACAAGATGTAGACGATGATCATGCCTGCAATAAAGAACAGAATCTGTTCATTACGCTGCGCTGCTTGCTCTTCAATATCACCACCCAATTCCGTTTTCACACTCGGGAAGGCTTGCTTCATGTCCGGTAAGATATTGTCGTCGATGACCTTCACTACTTCTTGAGGTTCAACCAATTCTTCGTCTATCGAACCATAGACATAAACGGTTTGATACCCGCCTTCACGCCGAATGCTACTCACGCCCGGCTGCTCGTTGATCTTAACCACATCACCCAGCATGACCTTCTTACCTGCTGGCGTGGTAATCACAGCGTAACGTAATGATGAGAATGCTTCACGTGTCAGTTGCGGGTAACGCACCATAACTTTGATTTCTTCACCATCACGAATAAGACGCTGTGCTTCACCACCGTAGAAGCTGCCACCCACTTGCTCTGCGATCATGGTGAGATCCAGTCCGAGATCGTACGCTACAGGCGCAAGAGAGAGGAGTACTTCTTTGCTTCCTGAATCAATAGAAGATGAAATATCGTATAACCCTTCTTCCTGCTGTAAACGCTCTATCAAGTAACGCCCGGCCTCGTTCAATTCATTAATATTAGAACCAAACAGCAAGTAACCAAACTCATCTCTGTCACCACCACCCGCGCTCTGCTCACGGATTTTGATGCTCTTCATTCCAGGAATAACTGGCATAGCTTCACGCCAACGTCGAGCAAGTTCAAATGTATTGAACGGGCGTAATTCCTCATCAACCAATGGCACCAAAACACGGCCTTCGGTGCGGCTTCGGTTGTACGAAAGCACATCACGAATCATGCCTTGACCATGCTCTGCGATGGTCTCTGATTCAATTTTTTGCATCACACGTTCGATGGTCTTAAGAGCGCTGATTGTTTGCTCACTTGAAACGGTATCGTTCATTTCAATAGTGATCGCAGGATAATCAGTAGGCACTTTAGGGTTAGGGATCACCCGAACATAATTCGCGTTGACCAAAGCCGCACTGATCAGCAGTAAACCGCAAAACACAGCAAACACGGTCCAGCGCCAATGCGTACATGTCGTTACAAAGTTACGATACGTACCGTTTACAAAGCCAAAAAAACGTTGGTTAAATCGGTCACGCCAGCCACCAGGTTTAACTGGCTTAAAGTGGGTATGTGCGAGGTGAGCAGGAAGGATTAACTTTGATTCAATCAAACTGAAGATCAAACAAAGAATCACAACACCCGCGATACCATAGAAGAAAGCACTATCAATACCGCTAGACAACAAGAAAGGGGCAAACACGGCAATTGTGGTTAAAACGCCAAAAGTAGCTGGCGTGGCAACACGTTTGACACCGCGAACCACATTTTCGACGCCACCGCCTTTTTCTTCAATTTCGCTGTAGGCGCTCTCTCCCATCACGATGGCGTCATCGACCACAATACCGAGCACCATAATGAAGGCAAAAAGAGATACGATGTTTACCGTGATCCCTAATGCAGGCATCATCATCACCGCGCCAAGAAAACACACTGGCAGCCCAATCATTACCCACATTGCCAAGCGAAAGCGCAAAAAAATGGTCAGCATAATCGCCACTAGAGCTGCGCCTTGCAGCAAGTTTTTCAACATCATGTCGAGACGACCATTTAAATAATAGGTCGTATCCACTAAGACTTTGAGCTTAACGTCCTGCGGTAATGTCTTATTTTTTGCTTCGATATAATTACGAACAGACTCGGCAACAGGGATAATGTTCTGATCGCGAGTCGCTTCAACAGACATGTAGATCGCATTTTGCCCTGAGTACTCAAAGTAGCGCTCTTCTTCCGTAAAGCCATCTTTGATCGTGGCGATATCTTGCAGTAAAACCTTCGCACCATTTGCGCCAAGCTTTACAGGAATATTCCTAAATTCATCACCACGGTAGTACTGATTTTCAATCCTTACTGCGATCATCCCTGAGTTTGTTTTGACTTCGCCCGCAGAAAAGTTGGCAGAATAACGACTGATCGCGCTGCTGATATCGCTCAACGTCAAGTCGTATTTACGAAGAACAAGTGGGTCAACTTCAATCGCTATCTCTTCCTCTGGTGCACTCAAATACACCAACATGACATTTTTGAGTTGAAGTAATTCATCCTCGACTTGCTTAGCAATGGGTTTGAGCTCTTCAAGCGGTCGGTCCCCAACTAACCCCATTTCTATCACATCTTGACGCCACTCAACTTGGTAGACATTGATCGGTTCCATACCGGCAGGTAAGTTGGATAAAGTATCAATGCGTTGATTTACATCATCCAAGACACGCTTGATATCAGCATTAACGTCTACCTCGATAGAGACATACCCGCTACCTCTAGAGGCCGTTGAGACCGTTTTTTTAATCCCGGTGACATCTTTAATCGATTCCTCAACCTTAACGAGAATACTTTCTTCAATTTCTTGAGGTGAAGCGCCAGGATAAGTCGCACGAACATCAATGTAGTTCACCTCAATGTTCGGAAACATCTGCCTTTGAATAAAGAGAAAACTCACCACACCCATGATGATGATGAACACCATCAAAAGGTTGGCAGCGACGGGGTTATTCGCAAAATAAGCAATTAAGCCCTTTTGTTTAGTATCTTCCATGACAAACTCCTACTTACTGTACGACGGTTTCGGAGTCGTCACTCTTTTTTGCGATTTGTACCGCCATGCCTTTTTGAGGGTACTCCGGCAAGGTAAGTACCAACTTATCACTTTGTTCTAAGCCTTCCCCCACGAGTAAAAACTCACCTTCTGCTCTCAAGACCGTTACCGTCCGAGGTTGAAGTTGATTCTCACCATTCACTACCCATACCGTGCGATTTTTGACTAACTCCTGTGGCAGGCGATAGATATGCTTTAGCTCCTTGCCTGTGAAGCTCACTTCAACGTAGGAGCCAAATTTAATTGGAGGCTGCTGATTATCAATACCATATGGGTCAGCGATTTGAATGACCATGTTAATCATTCGGGTAGCGCTATCAATCATGCCTAAATCACGAACCACTCGACCTTCTCTAGTGGTAGAAAATACACCTTGCTGCGTCACTGTCGCAGTGAGATCACCAATGGATTCAGGTAAAAATGCACTATCAAAACCGGCGATTGGTACGTGCACCTCCGCCACTTCAATGTTGTTTAGCGTGGCAACTCGAGAGCCAGATGTGACAAATTGACCAACACCAATATCACGCTCAACAACCAGCGCATCGTAAGGTGCAACGACTTTGCAATTTTCTAAATCTCTTTTTGCTCGTTTGAGTGCCGCTTGAGCCGACTTCACTTGCGCTTGCGCGCTCAAAACGTGAGGCTTACGTAAATACAGGTCTGTCACTTGCTTATCGCTCAGTCTCTTGGCCTGACGTTTTGCCACTTCCGCTTTGGCTTGCTCCTCAATCAAGCTCGCACGTGCGCTAGCTAAATTGGCCTCGGCTTGCAAAACCGACGCTTCGTAGTTGTCACTTTCAGTCGTGAACAGCACTTCTCCTCGTTTCACGATCCCACCCGTTACAAAATTAGGGTGCCAACTTATCACTTCACCACTGACTTGCGCGGAAAGATGTGTTTTTTCAAAAGGGACTAACTCACCATGGCTGGTTATCACCACTTTATGATCGGTAGGAAAAAGAGAAGAGGCCTGAACGGTAGGCTCTGTAATGGCATCTTTGGTTGACTCTTTTTCCGGAGCTGTCGCGGCGATTGCAGCATATCCTGCATAAGATCCACCAACGACAACGAAAGGTAAAAGCCAACGTAATACGGGTTTTGCTAACATCGAAAATCCTTTTTTATTGTTGTTTTCATCACCATGCTTTTATTAAATCTTTGACTCCCTGTAAGCATGATGGTGAGGGAATTACATTTGAATAGACGTCAAAGCAGCGCGTACCTTGCTTTTTCGGTTGCTAACTACAGAGTTATTGCCAATTCAAAGTTAATAAAATTAACAAAAAATTAACTAACTTCGCAAGTTGCCCTGACTTAACTCTTCTTTTAAATAGCAAGGGACGTGCCAGGCATTTATTTATTAAAATTCAAATAGTTATTATTACTCAACTATTTTAACCAGTGTGCTATTGGTCATAATCACCAGATATTAGTGATTATGACCAATTCAGACACAATCATAATTAAAATAAATGATTATCTGCGTTCAAAAAGGTGAACTTAATCCCGAGAACATGACAATTCATTGATTAATAGCCCGTTATCCAACCTTGTTGGATGCACGCTGCGGCAACTTAGGTCTATAATTTCCGATAAGTAACACTCTGTAAGACAAGGAAATGTACTTTGTTACATACACTCGCTAAGCTACTCTTCCCTTCTTTATTCACAATTTTGTCGGCATGTTCATCCGTGTCATTGAACGATCCCAGTGAAAAATCCACTAGCTTCCAACTTGGGTATCAAGGTGACTCCGTGCTTGCACAGTACTTTGAAGCTTACGGGAAAGACCCAAAGTCAATAACTGGCTTTTCCCCGTTAAATCAAGGACACGATGCCCTTCTTGCTCGCACCTCTTTAATCGAGTCCGCACAAAAAAGCCTTGATCTTCAATACTATATTTACCGTGGTGACGAAACGAGTCAGCTAATAACGTGGCGCTTGTATGAAGCGGCAAAGCGTGGAGTCCGAGTAAGGCTGTTGCTTGACGATATGCAAAAGCGAAACGATGACGTGATGGCAGCCCTCAATGCACATCCTAATATCGAAATCCGCTTATTCAATCCGCATCAGTATCGCGATTCCCGCTGGTTCGCACTTGCTAGCGATTTTGAACGTCTTAATCGTCGTATGCATAATAAGTCTTTGATTGCAGACAGTGTTTCTGCCATTGTCGGGGGTAGGAATATCGGCAATGAGTACTTTTCTTTTGAATCACAGGTCGAATTTGGTGATTTTGATCTACTGCTCTATGGTGAGGCGGTACAACAAACTGCAGATCAGTTCGACCTCTACTGGAATAGCGCCTATGCGATACCAATGGAATGGATAACACCGGACTCACAGCAAATTACAGACCTGACGATTCAAAAGCAGGTCGACAAACTCCAGCTAGAGGAAAAGTTCTCAACCGGCCGTTATGACTTCACTAAACTGGATATGTACCAAGCTCTCAAACAAGGCAATCTCAAGCTCTACTGGGGAGAAGCAAAAGTATGGTTTGACTTACCCGATAAAGTTGCGACCCGAGAGAGCCAACTTATTGATAATTTAACGGAGCTGGTTAAAAGTGTTGAACATTCATTTGTTCTTATCTCCCCCTATTTCGTCCCAACCGAAGTCGGCACTCAAGCATTGAGTAACGCGGCCAAGCGAGGTGTTGATATCACGATAGTGACCAATAGTCTCGCCTCTAACGACGTGTTTGCCGTGCATGGTTGGTACGCAAAATATCGAACAGACCTGCTCGAAGCTGGGGTCAAGCTATGGGAAGTAAAAGCGAGCGCGAAACTCAAAAGCAAGTGGAGCCTCACGGGGAGCAGCAGAGCAAGTTTACACGCAAAAGCAATGACGATTGATGACAAAACTCTGTTTGTTGGCTCGATGAACTGGGATCCACGTTCAGCCGCTTTGAATACCGAAATGGCCGTTGTTATCGAACAGCCAGAATATGTGCAAATGTTTCTAGAACAACTGCCGAATCAATTGTCGAATAACGCCTATGCCTTAACTCTGCACGACGGAGACATTGTCTGGACTGACATAAAAACAGGCAAAGAATATGATTCTGAACCAGAGGCCGGAGTATGGCGAAAAATGGGCGCTTGGTTCTCCGGCATATTGCCAATTGAAGATCAGCTATAACAATTGCCAATGTTTCAAAACCTCCCCGATAAAGCAATACAAGAATGGACACTAGATTTGGGGAAACACAATAAATACAAGGAAGTTCAATGTCAGCACAATGGAACGAGTACTATCAGAAAATTTTAAACCAACCTCACCGCCCAAACGTAGAAAATGCCGTAAACCTACTGAAACTCGAGAGCAAAGTCGCTCTTGATATTGGCTGCGGAATAGGTCGAGACAGTCATTTTCTCCTCGAACAGGGGTTTAACGTTCACGCATTTGATAGCCATGAAGATGCAGTAAAAACTTGTTTAACACGCTTTGAAAGCCACAAGCGTTTCTCAATTTCACAGTGCTGTTTTACTGAGTTTGACTATCCTCAATGCAGCCTGGTTATCGCGAATGCCAGTTTGTTCTTTTGCCCGGACGAAGGCTTTGAGCAAGTTTGGACCAAAATAGACAGTGCCTTACAACCTGGCGGTATCTTTTGCGGTGATTTCTTAGGAGTAAAAGACTCCTGGGTTGCATCAGAAATGCATCCTAACATTACCGCATTAACGAAAAAGGAAGTGGAAAGTTTATTCGCGGATTACGAACTCATTTCATTGAATGAAAGAGATGAAGACGGAACCACGGTAGTCGGAAGCCCAAAACACTGGCACATGTTTAGTGTGACCGCTCGCAAGCGCTAAAAGCGGTCTCTCAAGAAAGCAGCACTTCAAATCAGTGCTGCTATCAGAGATTAATTGACTGGATACACCACTTCAAAACGCTCCAAAACTAGCGTACGTTTCTCATGCCAATCTATGTTCAACTCATCGCATTCAGCGTTAAAAAATGCATTATGCGCGTCACGCCACCAGTTTAACGTTCTATCACCTTCGCCTTCTGCGTAGGCAAACTCTGCGGTTACATCCTCATATTTGCATGTGCTGACATCAGTAATTCGTATCACACAAACGGGGTCCCCGTTCCAATTCGTGACGACTTGTAAATGGCCCACTTGTGGCATGCTTTCGCCATGCTCTCGATACCAAAGCTCCATACTGCAAGAGGCGGTTTTCTGTCCAATTCGAACCAAATCGGCGCATACGTTGGCGTTGTATTCATCGGCACAATAATAGTCAGCACTAACTGATGGTACGGCTGCTCTTTGTTCTGGTGATAATAATTTTAGATACTGCTCTAAGTAATCCTTAGCTCGCGCGTCCATGCTCACTCCATTAATCATAAATTCGCAAGGAGGATAAAAGATATCACGGCAAATAACCACCAGGAACAAACTGAAAAACAACAAGAATATGACTTTTACGTAGACGACAATTATTTCTTTTGTAATAACTTTGCTAAACGTTTGTGCTATTTGCTATTGTTGCATGGTCTATCTGTACTCTTCTCGTGAAAGGACGTTTTATGCGCTTATTTATTGGTATTTTTTTCTCGCTGATACTTGCCTTGCCGACGATGGCATCGGACGAAAAGTATTCAGAATCGGATCTGTTAGATAGACCATTAATGGAACGCTATATTTTAGATGAGCTAAAAGCACTGCGTCAGGACTATCAGAGCCTAGAAAAACGAATGATCACAGAGATCACCGACCGCGAGCTGACGGTTGCGGATAAATCGTTGAACTATGCCAACGTGACCGTAACCTACTTCTTCTACATCATCGCAGGTGTCGCATCGCTGATCGCCTTTGTAGGCTGGCAATCTCTGCGTGAGTTTAAACACAACACCAAAGAGATGGCGGATAAACGATTAGAAAAGATCGCCCAAGAATACGAGAAGAAATTTGTAGCACTGGAGCGAGATTTAAAACGTAAAACTCGCATTATCAGTGAAAACAATAAAGAAATTGAGAAAATCAACGAGATCCATAACTTATGGTTGCGTGCGCAAAGCTCACAAACACCAGAGCAACGTATTGAAATCTATGATGAGATCTTGCTGATTCGCCCAGGTGATTTAGAAGCGTTGACTTACAAAGCAGACGCCGCGATGGAAATCAACGAATACCACTGGGCACTGAGCATCTGTAACCGCGTACTTGAAGTCGATTACACCAATGGTCCTGCACTGTATCAACGTGCTTGTGCATACTCTCGTCTTGGCATTGAAGAGCAAGCCATTGAAGACTTGGAACGCGCTATTGAATACAGCCCATCTATTCGTGACTTGCTTGCCGAAGAGCGAGACCTCGAATTGCTGCATGGTAACGAGCGCTTTGAAAAGCTCTTACACCTAGCAAACGAATAATGGAATGAGCAGCATGAGTAGTCACTTTAACTTAGAAGACGCCAGCCAAGTGTTGGTTGGCGCTTTTGCCCTCGCCGTCCCCATCTCTTTTTCTGAAGAGGCGTGGCGACTGGGTGAAAGCTTGCCAATGGCAAACCTGCTCATGCTGTTAAGCCTTTCTGTCATTTTCCTCAGTTTTTTCGCCTATCAAAGCGTGTTCCAAAGCCACATCAAAAATCGCGTATCCATTTTTATTTTTCGTGTGGTTATCGCGTACCTCATTGCGGCCGTTGTGGTGGCGTTAGTTCTTTTCTGTCTTGATAAGCTGCCACTAATGAATGAGCCTTTGGTTGCGATAAAACGGGTCATCGTCATCACAATGCCGGCGTCAATGGGCGCGATTGTGGTGGACAGTTTCGACAAAGAATAGGAATAACACCTACTCTTCTAACGTTAAGTTAGAACCCGAGTGGTCTTTGCCTAACACATCTTCTGGGTTTCGCAGTGCGCAGGTTTCTAACGACAAACACCCGCAGCCAATGCATCCGCCCAAATCGTTTTGCAGGGCTTTGAGCTTTTGAATTTTTTGCTCCAACTGTTCATGCCAATGGCTCGCCATGACTTCCCATTGCTGTTTGTTTGGCGCTTGATGTTTCGGCAGCTCATCTAGCGCATGTTTGATTTCTTCTAACGACAACCCCACTTGCTGCGCCGCTTTAATCACCGCAACACGGCGCAAAACGCTACGGTGGTAGCGGCGCTGATTGCCTTGATTTCTCCAGCTCGAAATCAGTCCTTTTTGTTCATAAAAATGCAGGGCAGAGACCTTCACTCCGGAACGTTTTGCCACTTCTCCTACACTGATTTCCATCCTTGACTCCCTGTGTATCAATTTTGTTAAAAAAATGCATTACCTCAAGTTTACTTGAGGTTTTAAAGTTGCACCATCTTAATTAACGCTAAACCCAGATGGTCTCGAAATAATGCGTTCGGAATGAACAAGTTTGTTGACAAACACAGCACCGTTATAAGCCAACGTTTTGAAATCCAAAGGGAACTTGAGGCAAACATAATGAAAAATAAAACTCAGCCGTACTTAGCTGGCCGCTTCTTCGACAGTATATCCTCTGGCTTGTTTATGATGGCACTGCCATGGGTCATGCTTTCCGAGCCCCAAATGGGCACATTCGTCGCTTTAGTTTCTCTGAGCTGCACCGCGATTTCTTTTCTGGCAACGCCTTTCTTTTCCACTTTAGTTGACCGACACTCACGCAAAGCACTCCTCGTGCTCAATCAATGGATTCAATCGGGCATGGCTTTGGTGGTGTTCATTGCATATTGGTTGGGTTTTGAGTCCCACTGGCTGCTGGCTTTTGCGCAATTGGTGTATTGGGTTTCGAGTAACTTTGCATGGACGACCAACAACGCCTTCACCCAAGAAAATTATCAGCATCACGAATACGCAAAAATTTCGGGTCAGCAAGAAATTGTAATGCAATCCACGACCCTAGGAGCTGGTGCGTTGGGTATTGTTTTGCTTGAAATGTGGGGAATGAAAGAGTTTGCTTTGTTTGCAGCCAGCGCATCCGCTTTGGCGGCGATGTTTTATATTCTGACGCCGTATACCCAACAATTAAGGGCATCAAAATCTGTCGCTTTCATCGCACAACTCAAAGAGAGCCAACAAATATTCCGTCTCGACCCCCGCTTTTATGGCTTTATTCTGCTCTCTTGTCTCTCTTATCCTGCATTGACGTATTTGAGCAAATTGGTGCCGATTTGGTTTTCTGAACAAGGCATCTCTGGCGATTGGTTTGCAGGGTTCAACATCAGTTTTGGTCTCGGCTCGTTGCTAACTGGTTTCATTGTCACCAAAGTGCTGAGTCGCGCCTCCCATAGCCACATTATGTTTGCTTCGATGGTTATAGTATCTCTAGCGTTTATCGGAATGAGTTTTGCGATAAGCCCGCTGACCATCTTATTGTTTACGGCTCTGTTTGGTGTGTTTAACGCGCTAAATCGCATTGCGAGAGTCAACTGGATGCATCACACCGTAGCGGTTCATCAACGTGGTCGTGTTGATGGCGGCATCAGCATGTTTTCCACCACCATTCAATCTCTCAGTTATGTATTAATCGCGATGTTGAGTCATTACGAGCTAACACAATACGGTTTTGCAATAGCAGCTGTTGTCATGGTGTTAGCAGTGGTATTGATGGGATTACTCAGCCGAGACGTCGAGCCGTTTAACGATCTGCCCCTTCATGCGGCTGCAAAGTAAAGCGGTATAAATAGATATGACGAAAAGGAAGACGACCAACATCGTCTTCCTAATTTTCTACACCAGCACTTTTTTCCTCTATCGCTCATCAGCAAGGTTGGGTATTCTGAGGCGACCAACATGAGAAGAAGGAATTCGCAGTGAACTTAAGACAATTGGAAGTCTTTTACGCCATTATGCAAGCAGGAACGGTGTCTGGTGCTGCTCGCTTACTGCACGTTTCCCAGCCCAATGTCACTCGAGTTCTCGCCCATACAGAGCAACAACTGGGCTTCGCTTTATTTGAACGCGTAAAAGGTCGCCTCGTTCCCACTCAAGAAGCCAAAGCCTTATTGCCAGAGGCAGAAAAAGTCTATCAACAACTCGGACAATTTCGTTCCCTGACCAACAAAGTCAAACAGGGAACTCAACATTTACGAGTCGGTGCCCCGCCTGTTTTGGCTGCGCACTTGTTAGCGCCGACTGTCGCGTTGTTGTCGAAAGAGCACGGTATCTCCTTTGAGCTATTAACGGCCAATCGCGATGAGCTGTGCTCTGGGTTGCTGAAACATGAATTGGATGTCGCTATCGCTTTTGGTGAAGAAACACCACCAGCGCTTATGGGGCACGTGTTATTGAAAGAAAACTTAGCACTGATCGCTCCTAAAAGCGCAGCGATACCCGCAGAAAAAACCGTCATTTTAGAAGAACTCATCAGTGACGATTTATCCATTATCGGTTTAGATAGCCGAGACCCTCTGGGCTTATTGTTGCATCAAACCTTGTCAGCGCGTGAAGAGCATTATCAACATGCCATCACCGTGCGCAGCTACTCCGCAGCGGCTGAACTGGTGAAACACCAAGCAGGGTTCGCCATTGTAGACCCATGGACTGCAAAACAATATCGCCAAGATAATGCCGTCTCCGTGCATGCTTTGGAGCCAAACATGTCCTTCTCTGTCTCTATTTTATTCGCAGAGCACACGCCTCAATCCATTGCGACAAAGCAATTTATCACCGCCCTAAAACAACAGATGGTTTAAAGGTATAACTTGAAGTTATATCTGCCCAACAAATAAGCATTCGGTTTCCTAAATCAGTCTGGCTACATTAGTGAGCAATAACGATGACGAAGGGAACCATCATGCAAATTGCTCAACCTTACCTACTCTTTCTTGGCGATGTAACCGATCCACTCGCAGCAAAAACTGCGCGTGGCATTTACCAATGGCGACCTGAGATTTGTCTTGGCCAAATCCGCCTGACGCCAGAAACCGTATCGCTTAGTTTAACCGACATGACACTACAACAAGCGCAGCAGCAAGGAGCAAAAACGCTGGTGCTTGGCACAGCAAACCCGGGGGGAGTCATTCCCGAAACTTGGCAAGCTACCTTACTTGAAGCGGCAGAAATGGGATTTGAAATTGCATCGGGCATGCACCAACGTTTGGCGGAATTTGCTCCTCTTGCAGATCTAGAACAACGCGGATTAACCAAACTATATGATGTTCGCCATTATGATGCCCCGCTCAAGGTCGGCAATGGCAAAGCTCGCGCAGGCAAGCGAGTACTTACTGTAGGAACAGATTGCTCCGTTGGCAAAATGTACTCTGCCCTTGCCATTGAACACGCATTAAAGCGTAAAAACTGTCGCGCAGAGTTCAAAGCAACGGGTCAAACGGGAATTCTCATCGCAGGCAGTGGCATTTCAATTGATGCCGTAGTTGCCGATTTTATCTCCGGCGCAGTAGAAGCGATCAGCCCCGACTTCACCGACCACGATTGGGACATCATCGAAGGGCAAGGTTCGTTATTTAACCCTTCGTTTGCTGGCGTAAGTTTGGGCTTACTTCACGGCGCACAAGCGGACGCTCTGGTACTGTGCCATGAGATTGGTCGCCCGCACATCCGCAACTTACCACATGCGAGTTTGCCAACCATTGAACAAACGATAGAAGCGAATCTGGCCGCTGCTCGCCTCACAAATGCAAAAGCTCAATTAGTGGGTATTTGCTTAAACACTTCGGCGATCAGCGAAGAAGATGCAGCCCAGCTATGCCAGGATTGGAGCGACAAATATCGGGTGCCCGTCACCGACCCTGTGCGTTTTGGCGTAGATGCGGTTGCAGATAGGCTCCTTACGATTTAAGAAACATTTACGGTTTAGAAAATAACTGCGGTTTAGGGAAAACTAGTGAGATGAAAATTCATGTAGAACCCGTCACGATTGCTATGGCGACACCATTTCGCATCTCTCGCGGCAGTCGGACAGAGTGCCACGTAGTCCGCGTGACAATTGAACACCGAGGCATGATCGCCCAAGGAGAATGCACGCCATACCCTCGTTATGGTGAATCAGTTGAATCGGTAATTAAGGCGATTTCTCACGCCGCGCATGAACTGCAAAGTTTGTACGCCAAAGGTGACGCTGATGTGATGGCTCTCAAAAGCCAGCTTCAATCGTTATTGCCCGCAGGAGCGGCAAGAAATGCGTTGGATTGCGCCCTTTGGCATCTTCTTGCGCTTTTGAGCCACAAGCAACAAGTTCACGACCTCTTTACGTTACCTGAGGCGATTGTGACGGCGATGACGGTTTCTATCGATACGCCGCAAGCGATGGCAAAACAGGCGCAAGCTTACCTTAGCCAAGGCGCAAAACTGCTAAAGGTAAAACTGGATGGTGAAAACGTGATTGAGCGCGTTGCAGCAGTACGCGATGCCGCACCGCACACGCAAATTGTCTTAGATGCGAATGAAGCGTGGCAAAACCTCGACCTCGCGACGGTATTTGATCAACTCGAACCGTTTAATATCATCATGATCGAGCAACCGCTGCCACAAGACCGTGATGAGGTACTCGCCAGCATTCCGCACCCCATTCCACTTTGCGCCGATGAAAGCTGTCACACCAGAGAGCAATTGCATCAACTGCTTGGCAAATATGAAATGGTGAACATTAAGCTAGATAAAACGGGCGGGCTCAGTGAAGCATTATTGCTGGCCGACGATGCAAAAAAACTCGGTTTTAGCCTCATGTCCGGTTGTATGTTGGGGACGTCGCTGGCGATGCGTGCTGCGTTACCCATTGCTGCTCAGGCGAGCGTTGTCGATCTTGATGGCCCGGTGTTGCTCGGACAAGATATAACGCCGAGCTTAGTTTATCGCGACGGCGAAATCGTTCTTTCCAAATAGCCTAAACAATCCAGAGGTTTTGCTCCAAAAGTCAGAACCTCTGAGTTTATGATCTCGATTAAAAAACAATCAGCCCCATCATGAAATAAGTCACATAAATTATATGGTTATTACGGCATGCTAAGATTACAGTAGTCCAATAAGGTGGTCTTATGCATCGAGTCATCCGGAAAATGACATGGAAGACGAATAGGCGGTAATCCCGCCCTACTCCAATGCAGTGCGTGGGTTTCTCTAACAACCCACTTCCTAGCAATTCGTAGGTTTTTCACGCCATCTTGCAAGGAGGCTCTATGCCTATAAACAAAATACGCAATATCGCTTTCGTCGGCCAAACCGGGACCGGTAAAACCACGCTGATAGAAAAACTGCTCTTCACCTGCGATGCCACTCACCATTTAGGCAGCGTAGAAAAAGGCGATACCGTTACCGACTTCGACCCTCAATCCATCCAATATCAACACAGTATTGAAGCAACGCCAGTCGCACTGCGCTGGAATAAACATCGACTCAATATCATCGACACTCCGGGACAAAACGAGTTACTTGGCCGTACGATCAGCGTTTTTCCTGCCGTTGAAACATCCGCCCTTGTCATCGACCCTCAAACACCACTAAACCAAACTTCCGATCGCTTATTTACCTTTGCTAAAGAGCAGCAAAAATGTCAGATGATCATCATCAATAAGCTCGATAACCACGGTCATCAGTTAGAGAGATTGATGGAGAACATCGTTGAGCATTTTGGTGACCACTGCTTGCCGATCAACTTACCTTCGGCTGACGGGGAATCTGTAGTTGACTGCTATTTCGAACCAGAATTGGGACGAGAAACCTTACTTGCAACGGTAGATGAAGCTCATGAGACCTTGATTGACCAAGTTATCGAAGTCGATGAAGAACTGATGGAACTGTATCTGGAACAAGGTTCCGAACTCACCGCAGAGCAACTGCATGATCCGTTTGAAGAAGCACTGAGAACTGGACATGTGATTCCGGTCTGTTTTGTCTCAGCACAAACCGGCGCGGGCGTCGAGCTTCTGCTTCGTACCTTGGCGGAGATCATGCCCATGCCAAACGAAGGTAACCCTCCTCTATTGGAAAAGAACGGCAAAAAAATCAAAGTAAATTGCGAAACCTTAGAGCACACCGTCGCACACGTGTACAAAGTCAGCGTCGACCCATATATGGGAAAACTTGCCTACTTACGTGTGTATCAGGGTGAAATCAATGCGGGCAGCCAGCTTTATATTGGCGAAAGCAACAAGGCATTTAAAGTTGGGCACTTATATCAACTGCAGGGCAAAGATAGAACCGAGATCCCTCGCGCGCTTGCCGGCGACTTCTGCGTTTTAGCCAAAGTGGATGATCTCGAATTCGATTCAATCGTTCATGACTCTCACGAAGAAGATGGTGTTCAACTCAAGACATTGGACCTTCCTGACTCCATGTATTCTTTGTGCTTGAAGCCTCTTAAGCGTGGAGATGAGCAAAAATTAGGCGATGTACTGAATAAAATCGCCAGCGAAGATCCTTCGCTGCGCATCGAACATCGCGCTCGCACCAACGAAACCATCATCAGCGGCCAAGGGGAGTTTCACCTCAAAGTCGCATTAGAAAAGATGGCGAACGTGTACAAGCTGGACGTCGAAACCTGCCAACCAAGCGTCGAATACTTTGAAACCATCACTAAACCTGCCGAAGGGCATTATCGACACAAAAAACAAAGTGGCGGTGCAGGCCAGTTTGGTGAAGTGCAATTGAAGGTTCGCCCACTCGAGCGTGGCGCCGGATTTAAGTTCATCAACAAAGTGGTGGGTGGCGCCATTCCAACCGCGCTCATTCCTGCTGTTGAAAAAGGTATTTTGCAAGCGTTAGAGGAAGGTGCGATTTCTGGCAACCCAATTAAGGATGTGGAGGTCACGGTTTATGACGGTAAATATCACTCCGTCGATTCGAAAGAAATTGCGTTTGTCATCGCAGGTAAGAAAGCCTTTTTAGATGCGATCAACAACGCTGATCCTATTGTGCTGGAGCCCATTGTCCAAATGGAGTTACACGTCCCAACCACAAACGTCGGTGACGTGTCTGGGGATTTGTCAGGTAATCGAGGATTAATAGAAGGCACCGAACCGATTGATAGCCAATTCACGTTGTTGAAAGCCAAATCGCCAGTAAACGAGTTGCAAGATTACGCTCGTCGATTGCGAGCTATCACGGGTGGTGAAGGCAGTTTTAGTATGACTTTAAGCCATTACGAGCCCGCGCCACCAGCAGTGCAAAAACAAGTCTGCCAAGGCAGTGCTCAACAAGGTTAATTCCCTACGATTCAAATCAATCAAATAAAAAAGCGCCCTCAAAATGAGGGCGCTTTTAGGTAAATTAAAATTTATTTATCGAGAGACAAACCGATCTGACTGATTTTATTTTCAAACTCTTCGATGCTGTTCGCTTTGTAAGTCGGAGCACCGTTAAAGTAGCGCGGTTTCTCTGGCAGCATCGCATTTTTCAGCTCTTGTTCTTGATCGACATTGTCATGATAAACCGTTACACGATTTGGAATATCCTGCTTTATTACAGCCATATTGGTTCTCCTTGTTTAAATCGAATATTAAGCGTAGAACGTGGTTAACGATGCGTAAAAGCCACTGTGTAAAATTTAGACACTAGCGACAATTTTATACTCAAACCATTGCATTATTTTGTTTCAATGTTCTCTTTAAGTATTCTTGGCGCACACACCTTTCGCGTTTAAGGTAAGTGAAGGTTCCACCATCAAAAGACAGGATGTCTCATGTCAAAGCAAGAGCTTAACCAGATGGGCAGTGCCAAAGTTTATCTGGTAGAAAAACACGGCATTTCATTCATTGAAAAGCAGCAGGTAGAACAGGTTGAGGTCGCTTTTTATCAACACCAGGCTAAACCATTCAATGAACTTGGCATTCTTGTACCTGAGCTCATTGATTACGATCACCAACAAAATACGTTACGAATCGAGTATATCCCGCACTCTGTCAATCAAGAATTCCTGCTTGAAGAGCCGCGCGTGATAGAACAACTAGCTAAAATACATAGACTATCTCCGACATCAGACGGTGTTTATCATCCTCATCAGTGGACACAACCAGCCACTTCCCAAGCTTTAAACACGCTCAAACTAGACGCAAAAACAGAGCGGTTCTTTTATCAGCTACAAGAGCAATCCGGCCCGCTTTTCAACGCCAAAAATTTGATCTCTGGAGACACCAATGCCGGGAACTGGGGGCGACGAGATAATGGCGATTTGGTGCTGTTCGACTGGGAACGTTTTTCGACAGGGCATATCGCGATAGATTTAGCGCCACTAGTCAAAGGCATGGGCACATTCGAAGATTATCTTGGTGTGGCGCATACCTATACCAAGACTGCAAATCAAGGCGATGCGAGCAATTTAGCAAGAACGATTGCAATAGCTAAAACGTGGATGGTGGTAGAAGTGGTGAACATACTGGTCTCGAGACAGAACCCGCAGACCAGTAAATACATTGACTGGTTTAAACACACCTTACCGAAATGGGCAAAAGATCTTAGCGCTCAGATGACGAGTTAGGTTCGGATATTTGATACAAACGTCTTGCAGGCTCTGCACAAGAGGTTTCACAATTGCACACCTTATCAACACCGACATTATTCAATCCGCCACAACTCCCTTGAATACGCTTGTTGTGGAAAATGACGCCAAGCGACATCAACAAAATGATTGCGAGAAAACCAAGAAAGGTAAATAACCAAACCATATTAACCTGCCTTATTAGCCATCGTCTTTAGCCTAAGTATAGCAGGGCGAGATGTCACTTTAAGTAGCCCTGCTGGTGCTTTCGGTCTTGCCAGCAAGGAGGGTTTGGATTTTTTGCCACCACAACCACAGGAACCGCAACCGCCTTTTGGCTTGTGAGCATTTTTCTTATGATTGTTTGAGGGACGACCTTGAGACGGCTCAATGAGAGGCTCTCTTGGAACCGAAAGTACATCTTCCAATGAGCTACGGGTAGAAAGCCTGAATACTTGCGTGTCACTACGAAGTAATTTGGCTAGTGCGCGTTCACCGATATTTCGTACAAGTACAGCATCCACATTGTACTCTTGCAGAGACTGAATTAGCTGAGACTTCGCATTGCAACCTGCTTGTGGCATCGAAGCAATGTTCGCTAAGTTTTTTAGGATACCGTCAGTATCAGAATAAATAGCAATATATGGTGCTTTAACAAAGTGGTTTGCCACCCGCTCACCATCATTAGGAATAGCATAAATCATAAGTTTGACTCCTCATCCGGAAAAACTAATGCATGACCTTCAACTAAACTTTTTGCGACTTTCAATCTTGCACTTTTTACTGTGTTACCAAAAGTTTGTCTAGAGACGCCCATCTGATCAGCAGCTTGCTGCTGGCTAAGCCCCTCTAAATCGGCCAAACGCAGTGCTTCTAGCTCTTCTGGTAATATGGCGACTTGCTCCAACTGATGAAATGGCACGCCATTGGGTTTGAAACAATGGTGTGCAGCACGTCCGCATATTCGTCTTTCTATCTTTGGTCTTGCCATCATTATCCCTCGAAAACACAGGGTCAAATTACGCCTTAAACTGGCATATGCCAATAACATTTTTAGCATATGCCAATAAACTAAGTTTGCAAAAATCGACACGATAAATACGTAAGACATCAGGATTAATTAGACATCTAAGAATTGACAAACTTTGGTGACAAACGAGCAAAAAGATCAATTCTAATTATCTAGATAATAAAAACGTTAGTTTGCGCAGACTTTTCATACAAATACGCGCTAATGTATTCATTTTATTGGAGAAGAAAAACTATAATCCGATCAAATCATTCATTTGAACACTAATGATTATTTTATTAAAAGAGTGTCTCCCTAAGTAACTATAAAGTGCAGGTCGACTGCATTGAAATGAGCCTAAAGGGTAAAACAATAGATGGAGGACCTATCGAACCACCAATCATTACTTGGTCTACGATCCCAGCCATTCTTGCTGAATCACGTCTCTTGAGGGCACCTAGATATATCAGAAAAGGAAGTAAATATGTCTGATTCGAATTGGCTCAGCGAATTCCCAGAAATGGATCGCTCTGATCTTAGAGCGATTCGCAAAACACTCGATGGCGCCTACCGAGATTTCTCTCGTGAATATGGTGAACTTATCGAGTCTCTCTTTGATCCGCTCCTTTCATTTCTTGTCTGGTTTGAAAAACTGCTTATTTCAACACCTTGGGTCGTTGTTTTAGGCGTCTGCACCGCCCTCGTTTATGCCGCTAGTCGCTCTTGGAAACTGGCTATCGCATGTTTTGGCTCACTTATCCTGATTGGCTACTTCGGCATGTGGGAAGACACAATGCGCACGCTCAGTATTATCACGGTGTGTACCATGCTGGCAATCACACTCGGGATCCCTATCGGCATCGCCATGGCGCGCTCTAATCGTATTCAGTCTGTTGTGACGCCATTACTCGACGTCATGCAGACCATGCCGGCATTTGTGTACCTCATCCCAGTTGTTATGTTACTCGGGATCGGCAAAATTCCTGGCCTCATCGCAGTAGTAATCTACGCGATTCCACCTGTTATTCGTTTAACTAATTTGGGTATTCGTTTGGTGGATAAAGAAGTGTTGGAAGCCGCAACCGCATTTGGTGCCAGCAGTAAACAGCGGCTTTTTGGGGTCCAACTTCCGCTCGCAATGCCAACCATCATGGCGGGAATCAACCAAACGATAATGATGGCACTGTCGATGGTTGTCATCGCATCGATGATTGGGGTAAAAGGTTTGGGCCAGCCCGTTCTTAAGTCGATTACCAATCAATATTTCACTCTTGGTCTTTTAAATGGTCTAGCCATTGTCGCCCTAGCGATTCTTTTCGACCGCGCTTCACAAGCGTATGCGAAACGCACTCAAGCCCATCTAGGAGATTTAAAGCATGACTAGTCCACTTATCGAAATCAGCGGTCTGTATAAAATCTTCGGCCCCAAACCCAACAGCGTGATTGAGCGCGTCAAGTTGGGACATAGTAAAGAACACGTGTTGGCGGAAACGGGGCACACGGTCGGGCTAAAAGACATCAACCTCCAAATTAAAAAGGGCGAGATTTTCGTCATCATGGGTTTATCCGGTTCAGGTAAGTCCACCATGATTCGCCACTTCAATCGCCTAATCGATCCAACCATGGGACAGATTTTGGTGGAAGGGGTAGATGTCATGCAGCTTTCTAACAAGGAGTTAGAGCAGTTTCGTCGTCATAAGATGTCGATGGTGTTTCAACGTTTTGGCTTACTGCCTCATCGCACTGTTATCGACAACATCGCTTACGGTTTGGAAATTCAAGGAATAAGTAAAGAAGCGCGCTTATCAAAAGCAAACGAATGGTTGGATACCGTTGGATTAACGGGTTATGAGAACCAATACCCCGCTCAGCTATCAGGTGGTCAGCAGCAACGCGTAGGCCTCGCGCGAGCATTGGCAACCAACGCCGAAATACTGTTAATGGACGAGGCATTTTCAGCGCTGGACCCACTGATTCGGAGCGAAATGCAGGATCAGTTAATAGAACTGCAACAGCAGTTACACAAAACGATTGTTTTTATTACTCACGACTTAGATGAAGCACTGCGCCTTGGCGATCGCATTGCGATCCTTAAAGACGGTGAGCTTGTGCAACAAGGTTCACCAGACGAAATATTGCTGCATCCTGCCGATGAGTACGTTGAAGCCTTTGTAAAAGACGTCAATAGAGCGCGAGCATTGACGGTTGAGACTGTTATGCAGCCACCTTCATATCGCATTGCCGCTAAAACCATTGAAGAAGCGCTCAGTGAGATGAAACGTGTTAAACGTAATTATGCTTATCATGTGACCGATGCAGGCTATCAAGGCGTGATAACGCAACAAGGGTTACTAGACGCGACTAAGTTAGCTCAAACCCCAAGCTGGGATGATGATATCTATGAAGAAGTGCCTATCATCTCTCCCCATTCCGCCATTGAGCAAATATTGACTGAAACCATGTCGTGCGAATACTCACTGCCCGTTGTCGATGAGCATGGTCATTTGAAAGGTGAACTAGAGCGTCGTACTGTTGCTGATCTATTCGCTTATGAAGACAGCACAAAACGAAGCACCTCACGTTCAAACATCGATAAGGCCTCTTAACTGATTTAATAAAACAGCTTACAGCAATGTGGGCTGTTTTCACTGTCTCTGCCTCCCACCCCTCTAGGTATTTATTTGTAGACTCAAGCTTGATATCCCAATCAACATTTACATTGTTCTGATTTTTCTGACAATTTCATGCTCATATTCGGTTTTATTGACATAGATAGATCATTCTATTGCTTTTTGATGACGCAAATACCTGATAAATGTCTACTATTACTCTCATACAAAATCTTGATTTAAAGAGGGATAAAATGAAAAAAACAATGTTGGCACTAACAGGCGCGGTAATCATTCTTGCAGGCTGTCAAGATGAGAAACCTGCCGAAACAAGCGCAGTTGAAGTACCTCAAGCGACGGAAACTGAAGTCACTACTAGCGCAGAAGTTACTACAGAGACAATTGACACGCTGCCAGTAGCAGAAGAACAAGTCATCACTGAAGAAACATTTGTAGACTCTGAGCATAACGCACAAAATGCCCTTGACTGGAACGGCACATACAAAGGTACGCTTCCATGTGCGGATTGTTCAGGTATCGACATGACCATCACACTAAATCAAGATGGCACTTACGTACTTGAAGAAAGCTACCAAGACAAAGAAGACGGTCAGTCAAAGTCTGAAGGCCAATTCACTTGGGATGCAAACGGCAGCATCGTAACGTTGACAAACGAAGATGCGCCAAACCAATACTTTGTTGGTGAAAATGTACTTATGAAGCTAGACATGAATGGCGAAAAAGTAACAGGTGACCTAGCACCGTTATACAACTTAACGAAACAACAATAAGTTCGTATCGATACCTGATAAATAATCTAAATCCGAGCTACCCCAGCTCGGATTTTTCTTTCCATCGACGGCGGTTGTCTTTCTTATCTTCCTTCTCTGATCTTACATTCCGCTTCTTATCCTGATGGTTCATTACATTTCCATACGCTTTGCTGATAGAGGCTTACAACTTCATTTTGTACAGTGTTCAAAACAAATCAGAACAACTCGGAAAAATGATGAAAAAGACATTAATTGCACTACTAACTCTGACTGCTGCTGGTTCAGCGGTTGCTGGTGATACTTATATTCGTAACGGTAACATCTACAACAATGAAGGTGGCTGGAACGCGGAAGTCGGAGTGGCTCATGGCAGCGATCTTTTCAAAGATCAAAAATACAATACAGCTCCAATTCTAAATGGCGGTTACCATGGTGACGACTTTAACGCCGATCTAAGTGGCATTAACTACCGCTTCTTCGGTAACACCAATGAATTAATCAACATGAGTGCTTACCTTGTTGGCAGTGGTGTCATGCGTGACGGTGATATTGCAAAGAGCCTGAAAGGCACGGATAAACGTCGCTTTGCTGTCGATTTAGGTTTGAACACTGACTTTACGTTAGATCAACACAATGTGATTTCAACATACCTTCAACATGATATCAGTGGTGCTTACAAAGGTTACTTAGCGGGTGCGACTTACTTCCACATTATGAACTTCGGTAGTGTTGATTTTGTTCCTTTTGCTAACCTAACTTATCAAAGTGAAGACTACGTAGATTACTACTTTGGCGTAAAACAACGCGAAGCAAATGCAAACCGCAAAGCGTACAAAGGTGATTCAACAGTAAGCTATGGTTTAGGCTACAAGCTAGTCATGCCAATCAACGATAACTGGCAAGTGAGCCAAATGACACAATACACTCGCCTAGGCAGCGGTATCAGCGATTCCTCGATTGTTGATAGTGCAAATCAATGGGTTGTTGGTGCGAGTGTGTCGTACAACTTCTAACTCTACATTCCACATAAAGCCATCATTGCGATGGCTTTATGTATTCATACTCTATGCTCACCGTATCGAAATATGCTAGTTAGAGTGAGCGATCCAGAGACGATGCAAATCGCTATAACCCGTATTTTTCACCTGAACACCGCGCACTTGCTGTGTTTTTGTCACCTCTTCATAGCCAACAAATAAAGGCAAATAAAGATACTGCTCTCGTAACGCTTTTTCTACGCCTAAAAGAGATTGTAAAGATTGAGCATTTGTCATGGCTTCGCGAAGGTTTTCTCGATGGATCAACATCTGGCTTTGATCAAAACTAAAACGCAAACCTGTTGCTATCGATAGCCATTCAAATACGCCATACTCAAACGGCGCTTCCATGACTTCTTCAATTAGGAGCAAGTCCGCTCGATGTGATACGACTTCAGGAAAACTAATGTCATCAATAATGACGATCTCTAGCTCTAATCCCGTCGCACGAATCACACGGTGCAACCACTCAGAGTGACGAATTAAACTTGGTATCGTCCAGATTGGCTCGGCTAGCGCTACTTTACCCTGTAGCTTAGGCGTCACAACAGCCTCTGCGATTAGTAAATCTTGCTCTTGAGTCGCTAACTGAATGCTGTCAACGGCACTTTGCGCCTCATAGATTCTCTTTTGCGCATTGATGTAATCGGCGAGTTGATGCCAATCTTCTTTTGCGAGATTAGAGTCCGCGCGTTCACGATAGGTCAAATATGAAAATGCGCTGATTTTTTCCACTTCAACGTGATCAGAGGTTTGGTTAAAACTCAACATATTCAGGGTTTTAACATCACCATGAGACAGCGTAATTTGGTCTAACAATGCGCGCGCTGAAAAATATTCTTTGTGTGCTTGAAGAAGCATACTCTCTTGGTTCCAACCACTGATTTTAAATGGTCCGGTGCCTATGTGGTAAGAATAACCAGAACCGAAAGAAACAACATCTCGACAAAGAATAGAAGCGTGAGGAGTGGCTAGCATATATGGAAAAAACATGTTCGGATGTTTCAATGTAATTTTTAAGCAGCTCGATGTTTCGGCAATCACACTGTCAATACATTGCCAGAGCTCGTGTACTGGTCCTTTTATTTCCTTAAGTCTTTCTATGCTCCAAACAACATCTTGTATGCTGAGAAGTTCGCCATCGTGACGATATATTCCAGGTCTCAACCATAACGTCATCACATTGCCTTCCATTTTCCACTCATGTGCTAGCGAAGGCTCAATGCCACCATTGGAATTTTGAGTCAGCAAAACATCATAAACACTTTTCGCCACATGCAGTTCAGTATGACGATAAGTGTTCGCAGGATCGACCTTAGACACCCAAGGATAAGAGGAGATCAAAATAGCGTTATTTGACTCATTCAACTGGTTCACTTTTTCAGAGGCAATCGTCAGCGCCCTGACAGCACTTTGGCCGAACCAATCGATAAGTTTTGTTATCGAGTTCATTCTTCCCCGACCAAGCTCCTCAACCAAAAATTCGGTCATCGCTTGTTGAAGGGAAATAGTAATATTCAGACGACTAGCGTTACTTCTGCCAATTGCAGGTTTCCAATCTACCCAACCGTAAGAGGCAAGCTTTTTCATCACAATAGAAACATTGCGCCTTGACGTACAAATTACCACTTCAAGCTCAGACAGCGTAACGAAGTGATATTGATGAGGTTCAAAGTGCTTTAACAGTAGATCCAGATACCTAAGATTGACATCGTTCACAAAGATTCCTAAGAGTTATTCCAAAGCAAAAAAATAGCACAGGACGCTTAGCAACTAAACTTCCTGTGCTATATCTAAACATATTCAAAGCTTGGACTCAGCTCGACCAACAGAAGTCAAAAACGTGTACTAAGCCAAGAGGTAACTTGAATAAGTATTCTTAGAAACGGTAGCTCATACCTACAGAGAACACGTTGATGTCTGCATCAACCGTTACTTTTTCATTGCCAAATTTCGCAATGTCTAGCTCAGGCATCATGTATTCCCATTCAACTTGTAGAGCAAAATTTTCTGTAATAGCGAACTCTGCGCCTAAACCGTACATGCCTGTCACAGTGCTGTCAGAAATGGTGGTATGGCCTGCGCTACCGTCAATCACAGAGTTGCTAATTTTGAATTCAGCATTGAAGTAAGAAAGACCAGCCTTAGCAAAAAGGTTGAAACGATCACCAATAGGTAGAGTCGCCTTTGGTTGAATCGATAGATACTTCATATCACCAACAGTAACAACTTTGCCGTCTAAAGCGTCGTAGCCACCAATGGCTGCTTCTAGAGAAATGTATTCGTTGAACTTGTAACCACCAAATACTTTACCTGAAAGGCTTGAGTCATCTTCAAGTTTAAGCTTAGTGCTAGCGTTGGTACCACCACCATTGATAGAGCCATTAACATCACCAAACGATGCTTGACCTACCGATGCACCAACGTAAGGAGCTGCGTTTGCAACAGAACATGTTGCTAGAAGGGCTGTCATTAGCCATGTTTTTTTAAACATTGTATTTCACTGCCTGTTAATTATTGAGGTTGTGTTTTGCCCATCCTTAAGCACGTCATGCTATCCATTTCACTCGGTTTCAAAACCAAGTTGATGTTAATGAATAAAAACTCAATAAAACATGAAATATTTAAACACAACTTTGCCACTTTCTTTCTTAATCATGACAATTTAGTCATTTCACAAGCACTGTTGCTTCAACCAATTAGTGAGTTTGATAATTTCCGCCTGCTTGGCTCGGCTCTTTTTATGAATAAAATAAAAGCTGTCCCCCGTCTCTAATCCATGAGAAGGGATATACACCAAATCATGCGCTTTATCTCTTTCATTGAGCATAAAATCATTCGCAAATGCGATGCCTTGGTCATAACGTGCAGCCTCAATTGCCAGCAACATATGACTAAAATGTTGAACATCGACATCTTTCGGCAAAGTGTAACCACCCGCTCTGCACCACTCTGCCCAGTCTTTTCCTCTCTCACGATAAATAGAGTCTGTTGACAAAATAGGATATCGCCAAAGCGCTTCTGGAATGGGTTGATCTTGTAACTCTTTCCAAATTTTATGGCTGCATACCGGATACAGCGTTTCCGCGTATAACTTCACCGACATATAGTTGCGCTTTGGCTTCTCTACCGTGATAAAACAATCACCAACGCTATCTGTCTGCTCAGGATCACCAACAACCATATTGAGTGTCAGATCGATTTCCGGATGTAACCGCTTAAAATCAGACAAACGCGGAATAAGCCACTTTACGGCAAGCGAGCTATAAATCGCTAAACGTATGCTGCCTTTGTCCCCTTCTCTCACCTTTTGGCTGGCCATCGCAATAGAGCTAATTGCCGGGCTAATATCCTCTAAATAACGAGCACCAGTATCCGATAAAGAGAGCTTTCTTCCTTGACGAATAAATAATGACTCGCCCAAATAATCTTCCAATAATCGTATCTGATGACTAACGGCACTTTGCGTCACATTGAGCTCTTCAGCCGCAAGCGAAAAGCTAGAGTTTCGAGCGACAGATTCAAAACAGTGAACCGCTCTGAGTGGTGGCAATTTCATTATCTATAAATCTCATACTTAAACTAATAAATATCACTTCACTTCATCCTATGACATCACCTACTCTTTGGCAAAGAAAGAGGAGAGGAAATAAGTGAAAGTTACATCGGTCGGCGCAGCTATGCTGCTATTAATTGTTGGGAATCTCATTGCGGTGCTTTCGGACTCTTTAATTAAAAGTGTCGGAAATGAAGTGCCTATTTTTCAGTTTGTCTTTTTCCGACAAATTTCCGCAGTGCTTTTCCTACTGCCTGTCTGCTTGCTGACAAAAAAGACTCATTTTCTTGAAGGATTTAAATGGCATGCTGTCCGCGCTCACGTGTGGTTGCTTGGTGCTATATTTATGGTTTTGGCGATTTCATCTTTACCGCTCGCAACTGCGAACGCAATCTTCTACGCCGCGCCATTGATCATGTTGCCGCTTGCAGCAATCTTTTTTGGAGAACAGTTATCTAAGCAATCGGTCGCCGCTGCGATAATGGGCTTTGCCGGTGTGTTGGTCATCATTCGTCCAGATCAAATCGACTGGGCAGCGATTTCGGCTTTAGTTGTGGCTATTACCCTGGCAATCAATAACTTGCTCATTCGAAAACTGCCAAAAAATCAGTCCGTCATGCAAACGTTATTGATGACAAACTTGGCAGGTATTCCAGTAGCCTTCTTGCTTGTTCTGATCGAAGCAGAACCTTGGGACTGGAGTGCTTTCCCTGTTGCTGCTGGCTCAAGTTTGTTCATCATGATTTATGCAGCAACATGTGTCATCGCTTACCGCTCGATCGATAGCAACAAAATTGCCAGCGCTGAATACAGTGGCTTAATTGGTGCCGTGTTTGTGGGATTGATTTGGTTTGGAGAAGTGCCAGATATATTTATGGCTATAGGAACAATAATGATTGTTGTGCCGCTGGTTTGGCTTTCTAAACGAGAACGTCGCAAGAAAAAGCTGCAAGCTCAGCAAGAGCGAGAACAAAAAGAGGCGCACGTTACTTAAAATCGCGCTCTATCTCAAAGACTAAAAAAACCGAGTCGTAAGTACTCGGTTTTTTTATGTGGCTCTAATCCATTCTGATGTAAGCGACCACATGAGATAAAAACTGCCTTGCAAAACGATCATTAAACCGGATGCGATATTCATGATCGGCTTCCGATACTAAACGCCAACCTTCAGCAAAGTACTCTTTTATATCATCGACCGCTTCTTCTTCATTTTTGATGTGTTTCGCGTTCCACTGATAAGTGCAAGAGACAACCATCAGCCCGCCAACCTTGGTGGCTTCTTTTAGAGCGTTGATCACGCTAAGTGGCGACTCACATTGATCAACCACGTTCAAACATACGACTAAATCAAAGCTAGACTGGAGAGTATCGTGCTCAAAAGGTTGGTTAATCAGCGTCAAATCAACATGAGCACATTTTTGCACGATATCTCTATTCTCTACTTCTAACGTGTTTATGGTGTTCACGTCGTGCAGATAAGTTAACTCGACCCGTTGTTCTTCTATTAAAAGCTGCTTAAAGCCATCCATTAACCTATTTGAAGGCTCAACCAGCGTCGCTTCTTTAAGGTTAGGTAAGCGTTGCACTAACTCATAATAGTTTCTTCCCAGCGCCGCGCCAACCTCAAGTAGGGAATACGGCTGAACGCCGCTCTCAAGTGCCATCTGCGCAATAAAATCAGCAACTTGGGAGCAGTGAGGTGATGACAAAAAAGAGAGTGGGACTTGTTTTGAGCGACTGTTTATCGTCTCAATCTGCTTATCTTCGATGAACTTGTCGAACCATTGCGCTTCGAAATAACCAGCTAAACCGCGATCGGTCAGGTAAAAATCTTCCATGTTTTTTCCGTTCGTACTTTTCGAAAAGTGATTGTATCGAACGCTGAAATTAGCTGGTAATTCTGGCTGCACATTCCCGCGGGAAAATAGATGAAAACACCGCTTATGTGAAAAAGCCCTTTCATCTCAAAGATAAAAGGGCTTGTTAATTACTTCGGTTGGGGAGCTAGTTATTGCGGAAGAACAACTTTGCCATCTTGAATTGGGAACGTTTTTGTCGCTGGCTTGCTCGCTAAGCGAACCGTCGTTGGCGCACCTGAAACTTCATAAGTGACATCGTAACCCACTACTTTTTCAGATGTTGTGTATTCTGTGTGGCACTGCTTTTTCGTCGTTGTCACTACATCGCCTTGTTGCACGTTCTCCTGAATCTTACGACCCGTTAATGCACCAGCGATCGTACCAGCTGCAGTTGCAATCACTTTTCCTGAGCCGCCACCGATTTGGTTACCCAATGCCGCGCCAGCTGCTGCGCCGCCGACCGTACCAATTATTTTATTATCATCCGTAGGAGCAACTTGCTCCGTTACTACCACGTCTTTACATACTTGGTGTGGATTTTTCACCGTTTCAGTCACCGCTTCAACCAAAGTAATGTTTGCTTGGGTTGGAGCTGGTGGCGTTTTGTCTTTACAGCCTGCTAGTACAGCAACAACTGCCGTTGCAATTGCGATAGATTTCATATTCATGATTTACATCCCAGTATGGTTTGCTTTGATGAGCGGTATAGTAAATCGCAATTAGGAAATCACATCAGGCGAAAACAAACCCTCTGTCATTAACGAGTAAAGAAACACTGTTTTATAAAAGGTACGTCAAGAAACACTCAACAGAATGTCAACTGAGCTAAAACCGTATCATTACTGATTATGATTAAGCTTGATTAACCTATGAGGCTTATTTTTAAGCCAAGCTTAAAAACAGTTCGTCGTCGGTTAAATACTTATGACGGTGACTCAGGTTACGCACGTGCATAAACATAAAGTCAGGAAAACCAGGAGCAATAATGTTGTTTGGTTCCCAGCATACACCACCAACAAACACATATCGCCCTTGCTTGTCATCTTCGTGAAGGGGGTTATTAAGAGGAGAAGAAAACTCTGCGCGACAACCTTCAATCACACAAACAATTTGTCCTTTAAAAAGGCCGATCACGCGCTTAACAAGATTTGCCTTGATGCCACATTTCCATGCTTGACGAGTGGCCATCTCATAGCCATATTTTCGGATCGCTTTCTTTTGCAAATGTACTACTAGGTTCATTTTGACTCCTGATTCAAGCAATTACGCGAAGCCCAAAGTCATAAAAGCAGATAGACGTCTATACCCGAGTGACCTCATGGTACATGGGAATAAACTACGTGATTAGACTGAGTTTAGTGTCCGATGAAAATACACCTTCCACGATGCTGTAACGTATCGATTTACACCAATCATAGGCACATAGCACATCAAAAAAACAACCTCATTTTCGAGTGCTTTCCTACGCTGTATCTGGTTACTTCTGCGTATTACTATAACGAAATCACCCTCTACGTTTGTCTATATAAATTTGTCGTAACGATAGAGGGTGCTTATCAAGAAGGAGGGATAACGCCTACGCGTCGATGAGATAGTTTTGACCTTCAGTTTCTAGACGATCAATCAATTTACGACACTCATTTAAATCAAGAGGTTGCTCGAAGCGGCGCTTGAGGTTCATCAAAAAGAAGATATCTTCACACATGGCTTTCTCAGGTTCGTCACTGATTTTTGCGACTGGTGAACCATTGCACGTGACCATTTTGATCACGATAGAAAGTGGCTGGTAGGCTTCACCCTCTTTATTGACATAATCACCCATATCGTTCGCAAGAAAAGTACCGATACCGAAACTCACCTGAATACGTCCTTGGAAATACTCGCAAATATCTAACGCTTGTTCGAAGTTAAGTCCGTCTGTAAACACCAGCGTTTTTGTTAACGGGTCTATATTAAGCGACTGATAATGTGCAATCATTTTTTCACCCCAGCTATAAGGGCAACCACTATCGTGACGTACACCGAAATACGCGTTACTTAGCTCTTTATCAAAGTCTTTAAGGAAGGCATCGATACCAATCGTGTCTGTCAACGCAATACCTAGTGCACCGTTAAACATTTTTTGCCAACGTTGCAAAGCCACTTTTTGCGAATCTCGCACATTCACCAGAGCTTGATGGCCCATAAACCATTCATGAGCAACGGTACCGATAGGCGTTAAATTCAATTCTTTTGCTAAGTGGTAGTTGCTTGTTCCTGTCAAACATTCCGGCACTTCCTGGCATAAATACTCCAGCATGGTGCGCTGAGCTTGAAAGGAAAAACGTCGACGCGTCGACATATCAGAAAACTTAAAGTTAGTGATGTTACGACGTTTTAGTTCGGATTTTAGGTACCGAACTTTTTCTTCTAAAACGGTGGTAAATTGCGCTACAGGGATATCTGACCAACGCTGACGGCTACGAACTTCAGACACGATGCTCATGATGATCGTTTCGTACAAAATAGTATCTCGCCACAAACCATTGATAGTAATGCGTAACTGGCTTGAGCCATCGGCCATGGCTTTATTGTGGAAAGAGACATCGCTTTGTGGGTTGAAACGGAAATGGCGCAGTGCATCAACAAAGTCAGGATTTAGGTAAGGCGCGACACGCTTGATGTATTCGATTTCTTCTTGCGTAAATTGAATGTCTTGTAGTTTAAGAACTTCTGCTTTTACCTCTGGTAGCAGTTCAGAGAGATCTTCCTCGCTACGCACAATAAATTTGTATGACACCATCGCATCAGGGTAAAGCGCTGTTACTGCGCTCATCATATTGACTTTGTAGACATCAAAATCCAAAGCGCTTTGAATGATGCGGGAAGAAAATAGTTTGGTGGTCATTAGGTGCCCTTCTACACGCCCTTCCTGGGTATATAACTTTTTGTTACTAACTAATTTGCGTAAACAATAAACACCCATCTATAGTTTGTCAACTTTTGTTACTAACCACTCATTTTTATAAGGTTTTTCTGTCTAGAATTCGCACACAGATTGTGAATAAGTCAGATTCATTCGTAGATTTATACTCAAGGCGTACTATGAAGCACTACCAAAAACGTTTCGCACAACTCGTTACTTACCCATTGATTGACCACTTGTTATGCGCTAGATTACTTACAAATCAATATTAGGACCCAACCATGATCGTATCTGTCGACATTATTCCATTCAGGCTATCAGGCTGTGCCGATAAGGGATTGGAAGTGTTGTTGATTAAACGTTCAAATCCAAATCGGCCATACCATGGAGTCTGGGCACTACCGGGCGGATTTGTCTTTGATAAAGACTTAACCAGTGAAGGAGGACGCCCGGCCGATGAAAACTTTGAGGCGGCGCGTCGCCGAATTTGCCGCGAGAAAATCCATACCTACCCTCGTCATTTTAGCGAAGCGTTTATCGACGGTGATCCAAAGCGCGATCCAGAAGACTGGAGCTTAAACATTACGCACTACGCCTTGGTCGATCGTAACAATGTAGAGCAAATCAACAATGCAGGTGTACCAGAGTGCCAACTTAAATGGTTTTCGCTACAGGCTATACTCAATGGAGAGGAGCCCCTCGCGTTTGACCATCAAAAAACCATTGAAAAAGCGTGGCAGAAGCTTCGTGCATCCATTGAATACACATCGGTTCTTTTGTTTGCATTAGACAAAGAGTTTTTGGTTGCCGACATCATTTCTGCTTATCAAGAGTTTGGTATTGATATTAGCCGAATGACGATTAAGCGCCGCTTGATAGATTCAGGCGTACTAAAACCCACCAATAAAGTCGCTTCTACCAACAAAGGCAAAGGTGGAAAACCCGCAATGGTATATACGCTGACCAGCGACGAAGTAACCTTTTTTCAAAACTGTTTGCGTGGATAAACGCAGGCAATCAGACAGACAAGGAGTCTGCCATGACTGTTCGAGTAAACTATCAAACTACAGCAGTGATCGACGTTGATCCAGAGAAAGGCTTTAGTGAGTTATGTCCAAATGAACTACCCGTTGCAGGTGCGTTGGAAATCGTACCGGAGCTTCTGAGTAATCATGCCAAAGGCCGATTAAAACTGGTGAGCCGTGACTTGCACCCACCGAAAGCAAAATGGGATGCAGAAACACCAGCCAACATGCTTGAACCCGTCGGTCTACCCAATGTGGATATAAAATGGAACCGCCATTGTGTGCTTGGCACAACAGGTTCAGAACTTTTAGACGGTTTACCACCTGTTTTGGACTATGATTTTCAAGTTAATAAAGGCATGGATCCTGATGCGCATCCTTACGGTATTTTCTTCCATGACATTGCCGATACTAAAACGACAGGCGCACATGAATTTCTAAAATTCAACGGGGTTGATACCCTAGTGATCGGTGGTCTCGCGCTAGATTTTTGTGTGAAGAAATCCGTCATGCAAGCACTGGATCTTGGCTACAATGTGGTGGTCAACCTTGCTTCAACTCGCGCAGTACTGCCTGATAATGTTGAAAATGTGCTTACAGAGCTCAAGGATCAAGGCGCATTATTTGTCGAAAAAGCGGATGACATCATCGTAGAAAAATTCGCCTAGAGACGATAGTAACCGAGAAGGATTTCACTATGCATCAACATGAAAAATTGAATTACGTTGAATTTGGTTCCACCAATATTAACGCTACAAAACAATTTTTTGAGCGTACCTTTGACTGGACCTTTATCGATTATGGTCCTGAATACTCTGCATTTTCAGGACAAGGGTTAGATGGCGGATTCTTCAAATCTGAGTTTGTAAACCAAACCGCAAATGGTGGCGCACTTTTAGTGTTTTATAGCTCAGATATTCAGGCCACGCAGATAAAAGTTGAGCAGCATGGTGGAAAAATTATCCGCCCTATTTTCGAATTTCCCGGCGGCTGCCGATTCCACTTCACCGAACCAAGTGGAAATGAATTCGCAGTATGGTCGGAGAGCAATTAGTACTTACCCCAACACCACTTCCACACCTAGCTTTTTGATTTGCTCAAGGTCGCTTTTCGGAGCGGCTTTGTCGGTTAACAACACCGATATTTCGTTGGTATTTCCAATTGAAGAAGGATAAATCTGTCCAAACTTACTGGAGTCCGTCAGTACGATGTTACGTCTATTCTTTGCCAGAATGGCCTCTGCGATGTCGGCACGCATCATGTCTCGGCTAGTAAAACCAGTGTCTTGGTGAAATCCGTCTATACCCAAGAAAGCCGTGCTGAAGTGAATGTTCTCAATACAGAGTTTGGTGAGCGGGCCAACGAGGCTCTCACCTTGATGCTGATACACACCACCAAGCAAGATGATGTTAGCTGAGGTGTTCCGGATGAGATGGGCGATGTACGCCGATGGAGTAATGATGGTCACATCGCCGCGTTCAGCTAAAGTGCGAGCCAAGAGCGCATTAGCACTGCCGCCCTCGATCAATACGGTTTCGTTTGGTGATACCAAGTCCGCCGCTTTATTTGCAAGTGATTGTTTAATATCGAAACGGACTTCTAATCGGGTATCAATATCATCACTTTGCAATGCGGTAGCTGCGCCGTGTACGCGCTTTAGATAGCCCTGTTGCTCCAGAAAATTCAAATCCTGCCTGATGGTCACGCCCGACACACCGATAATGTCAGAAAGCTCCGTGACTTGAACGCGTTTACGATCATTCACTAATTGCAGGATTTCATTTTGTCTTGGGTTCACAGGCTCACTCCTTATTAATGAGCTTGCAGTATACGCCCGAACACTTTCATATGAAAGCAGCCTGTGAACGATAGAAATAAGCTAAGTCGCGTTACACCGTAAGCTCTAGACGGTTGCCATCCGGATCTAATACGCAGCTTTCGTAGTAACCATCACCCGTTTGTCTCGGACCGTCGATCCATTGGTAGCCATCATCTACTAAGGTTTTGGTTAATTGATCCACCGCCTGCTCTGATCCTAAAGCGAAGGCAAAGTGTGCTAATCCTGTTACCTGCATCGCATGAGATTTTTCACAAGCGGTCACACCTTCCATCGACATTAACTCCAATCGCGCTCCACTTTCAAACGAAAGAAAGTAAGATGAAAACTGCTTAGTTGGGTTGTGGTATTTATCGTTAGACACCGCGTTAAAATATTTCTCATAGAAGGCTTTTAACTCTTCCAAACGTTCTGTCCAAATCGCGATATGTTCAATTTTCATTAGGGTTCCCCTTAGCTCTTAACTGCGCTCAATCTAACGAGGAAAAGCAGCACAAAAAAGAGAGCAAATCATCACCGAGTTGTTCCTGTTTTATGTCCGAACTGCTCATCGATGAGTCATTAAATCTATGGTTGGAGTTGTGTTTGAGCGAAAGTGATGTCCATAATGGCGCAAAGTTTTACAGGATAAAATGATGGAAGAGATTTACTTCGCAGGCGGCTGCCTTTGGGGCGTTCAAGAATTTATGCGCCACCTTCCCGGCGTAATCGGCACCGAAGCAGGACGAGCAAATGGCACGACGGATAACACTCAATCCGAATACGATGGTTACGCAGAATGCGTGAAAACCCAATTCGACCCTGAGCTGGTTTCGGTTGAAACTTTGATGGGGTATCTGTTTGAGATCATCGACCCGCACAGCGTTAACAAGCAAGGTGAAGACGTAGGTGAAAAGTACCGTACCGGTGTTTATAGCCAAAACGAGCAACACCTAACTATTGCTAAAGCGTTTATCGCAGCAAGACCGGATGCCGATAAAATCGCCGTAGAAGTGCTGCCACTCACAAACTACGTGCCAAGTGATGATGAGCACCAAGACCGACTCACGCGCTTTCCAAACGACTACTGCCATATCCCGTTAGATTTGCTGCATAAATATAGAAATTAATGGCCAGCTTTTATCACTGTTTCTATTATCTCAAAACTAAGAGGCGCAACGCCTCTTTTTGCATCCTAACCAGGGCTATTGATCCTCCTCCAGTTCATTTTCATGTCCAGTTATTTATTTCAAAATAACTGGAATATAAATCACATAATAAATTTTATAATATTCCGCATTATTAATGACGGCTATCACACTTAAGATTGAGTGATACAAAAGTATAGTTATTGGTTTTTTTTTACTATTTCCGAAAACCACTTCATTAATTAAATTTGACTCATTACTTCAGTACCAATGAGTCACAAAATGATTACAGAACTAACAAACGTCAATTTAATTAACGGCAACTCTCAAGCAAATAATAAAAAAGAAGTCTTTGAAGAGCTAGCAAAGATGCTATTCGAAAATAATCGAATCAGTAGCAAAGAAGCTTTTTTAACCGACATCGAAGCACGTGAAGCATTAAGCGTGACTTCAATGGACGGCATCGCCTACCCACACGCAAAAAGCAAAGCGGTTACAGAGCCTGCAATCGCCGTTGGCGTAAAGCACGAAGGCATCGAGTATGGCGACGAAGAGGGAGTCAAACCAACCGTATTCTTCATGATTGCTTCACCTGATAACGGTACCGACCACCATATTTATGTTCTTCAAGAATTATTCGGAAAATTTAGCGAAGAGTTTATTGAAGATATTCATAACGCAAAAGACGAAAACCAAATACTAAATATTTTAATTAATTCATAAGGCGTGAAATTATGAGTACAATCACAGCTCAAGCTAGCAATAATAGCGATTTCAAAAAACTCCTAAGTACCATGAAAGGTCACCTTTTATTCGGTACTTCTCACATGCTTCCATTTATCGTTGCGGGTGGTGTACTACTGGCGCTGGCGGTAATGGCATCAGGTAAAGGTGCGGTTCCTGCGGACGGTTTATTGGCGGATATTTCTAATATCGGTATTAAAGGTCTGGTGCTGTTCCCAATTATTCTTGGTGGCTTCATCGGTTACTCAATTGCAGACAAACCAGCACTAGCGCCAGCGATGATCTCTTCTGGCATCATGGCTGACATGGGCGGCGGCTTCCTAGGTTGTATCGTCGCTGGTTTTATCGCTGGTGGTGTAGTTCTACAACTTAAGAAGATCCCTCTTTCTGCTAACATGACTGCCTTGGGCGCTTACTTTATCTACCCGCTTGTTGGTACGCTTATCTCTGCAGGTATCGTTCTTTGGGGTATCGGTGAGCCAATCAAGATCTTCATGGCTTCTATGAACGAATTTCTTGCTTCGATGGCTGGCGCTTCTAAAGTGGTTCTAGGTACGATTCTTGGTGGTATGACTGCATTCGATATGGGCGGTCCAATCAATAAAGTAGCAACGCTATTCGCTCAAACTCAAGTTGATACTCAACCATGGCTAATGGGTGGTGTTGGTATCGCAATCTGTACGCCTCCTCTAGGTATGGCACTAGCAACATTCCTATTCAAGAAGAAGTTCACTAAGCAAGAGCAAGAAGCAGGCAAAGCAGCAGCAATCATGGGTTCTATCGGTATCTCTGAAGGTGCTATCCCATTCGCAGCAAACGACCCTGTACGCGTTCTTCCTTCAATCGTTGCTGGTGGTATCGTTGGCTGTGTGTTCGGCTTCCTAACAGACGTACTACTACACGCACCATGGGGCGGTCTAATCACAGCACCTGTATCAAGCAACATCCCAATGTACGTTGTGGGTATCGCACTAGGCTCACTAACAACAGCAGTTATCGTTGGCTTCTGGAAACCAGTTGCTGAAGAAGAAGCAGAAGACGAAATCGTTGAAGCAGCACCTGCACAAGCTCAAGCGGCTCCAGCAGCAGGCGAAGGCGAGTACGACATCGTAGCAGTAACATGTTGCCCATCTGGCGTAGCACACACATTCATGGCAGCGAAAGCACTAGAGAAAGCAGGTGCAGCAGCAGGTCTGAAAATCAAAGTAGAAACTCAAGGTCAAAACGGTATCCAGAACCGCATCACTGACCTAGATGTAGCAAACGCGAAGCTGGTTATTCTAGCTCACGATATCCAAGTAAAAGACGCTCACCGCTTTGCAAAAGCAAACGTTGTTGAGTGTTCAACGAAAGAAGCGATGCGTAACGCAGCGACTCTTGTGAAAGCTTAAACCTTAAGCTCCTCCCCCTAAGAGCCCTTTCCCCCAAAGGGCTCTATTTATTATCGAATAAGTCAATTCAAATCAATCCCTTCCACTAATGACAGTGTCATTTCTGCCGCCGAAATTTCTTTGCAACCCGACGAATTTTGTCCGCACCACAACGGCGTAAATTCATCTCGGTTTTGCTTCTCCATAAGCGCTCTTAACTGAGTCATTTCAATGGAAGCATATGGGAATTTCGGCGCAGACTCACAGATGTAACCTAGCTCCGACATCGCGCGATTCACAATACCTCTCGCTGGTCGGCCCGAGAAAACATTGGTCACAGCGGTATGTTGCGCGCGTTCACTAGCAATGGCATATCGATGTAAAGACGATGTTTTCGCCTCATCACACAACAAATAGGCACTGCCAACCTGCACGGCACTTGCTCCTAACTTTAGCGCGGCTTCAACACCGCTTTTATCGGCAATTCCTCCTGCTGCAATAACAGGTAAATTCACGCGCTTGACGATTTGCGGTAACAACGCCATCAAGCCTAATTGAGTAGATAAATCATCCGATAAAAACATGCCTCGGTGTCCACCAGCCTCCAAGCCTTGAGCGATAATGCCGTCAACGCCTTTTGCTTCCAGCCACAGTGCTTCATCCACTGTGGTCGCTGTCGAAAGGATCTTCCCTCCCCAGCCTCTAATTCGCGCTAACAAGTCATCGGCAGGCAAACCAAAGTGGAAACTGATCACTGGCGGTGCAAATGATTCAATCGCGTCAGCAATATCATAATTGAAAGGCATCCTTGTCGGAGCGTTTGGCTGAGCCTGTACGGTTGCACCAACTTCAGAAAAATACGGTTGCAGCGTTTTTTGCCACTCTTCGTGCTTGTTGGCGTCGTATTCCGGCATTTCATGGCAAAAGAAGTTGAGGTTGAACGGTCGATTGGTCGCCTGTTGAATAAGTTGAAGTTCTTTAACGATGGCGTCTTTATTCAGCATTCCACAAGGTAACGAGCCAAGCCCGCCAACATTACTGACAGCTATGGTCATTTGGCTGTCTTGCACGCCGGCCATTGGCGCTTGAATAATCGGTAACTCTGTTCCCAAAAGTGTATTAAATGCGTTGTTTTTCATGATCCTTCCTTGAAAACTTAACCTATACCAGTGGTGGCTATGCTCCATAGTTATCCAGACTAGACTTTCACATGATTAACCACTTATAAAGTTAAAGTGATGCATTTGTGCGCTATGCACTTTTGATAGAAATGACAAAGGGAGCCTATGGCTCCCTTGATGTAGTGGCGAACAAGAATTGAAATGGCTATCGTGCTACATCTGATTCAAGCTCTAATTCTGCAACAGAAAGCATGGCAAACTCTTCCTCGGCGGTTGCTGCCACCAATTTGTTGCGGCTGTACAACCCATAATAAACACCACCGATAAGAAACAATCCCATTGTCATGAAAAAGGCTGAGGGATCAAAAGCATAAACACCTGTCATTGCGATCAAAGAAAGCACCAGAGAAATACTCGAAGTAATTATCCCGCCAGGCGTTTTATATGGGCGAGCTAACTCCGGCTGTTTAATTCGCAATAAAATATGGCTCAAGGACATTAATGCGTACGATACCGTCGCACCGACAACAGCCATCGCCAAGATTAAGTCCCCCTCCCCCGTAAGAGAAACCAAGAACCCAAAAACTCCCGGAACCAAAAGCGCACGAGAAGGCACTTTTTTGTCACTGGTTAATGACAAAGTTTGCGGCAAATAACCCGCGCGGGAAAGCGCAAACACCAAGCGACTGTAACCATAAATGATAGAGAAGAAAGAAGCGATAAGACCTGCCAATCCAAGTAAGTTCACGGCCATTGCTATCGTTGAATTGCCTGTAAGCTTCAGCGCGTCAACTAATGGCACCGCGCTATCGCCTATGACCTTTGAACCAACCGCACCAGCCAAAAGAACGACTACCAGAGTTGCGGTTAGTAATAAAAACAACATCGCACCAATGATGCCTTTTGGAACATCTTTTGCCGGATTTTTTGCCTCCTCTGCAGCTAAAGGTACACCTTCAACCGCAAGAAACAACCACATTGCAAATGGCAACGCCGCCCATACGCCATACCACCCAAACGGCAAGATTTCTGTTGCCTGAGCCGTCGCCGGAGCAATATCGAATAAGTTATTCACATCAAAGTGACCAATAAGCACACCAGCAGTAATGAGAATGGCTAACACAGCCAAACCGCTGATGACCATCATTACTTTGAGAGCTTCGCCAACCCCTGCCATATGAATAGCGATAAAGACGGCGTAGAAAAGTGCGTAAACAACAGGGCCATCGATACCAACCAATTCATTCACTGCTGAGCCAATAAAAATTACTATCGCAGCAGGCGCGAGCGCATATTCAATCAAAACTGATAAGCCAGTGAGAAAGCCACCTGTCGGCCCCATCGCCTGTCTTGCGAAGCTGTAACCACCACCCGCAGCAGGAATCGCCGCAGACATTTCAGCTAAAGACAATACTAGCGTGAAATACATTACTGCCATCGCGATAGCAGCAATAAGAAAGCCTCCCCATCCTGCTTGAGCGATGCCAAAGTTCCAACCGGCGAAGTCACCAGATATAACATACGAGACACCTAAGCCAGCAAGTAAAATCCAACCTGCGGTGCCTCTTTTTAGCTGCCTTTTGGCCAAGTACTCCTGATGTTTAGACATAGTAAATCCTTCTACTTTGATGAAATTAAAAAGTTGTCGCTGTGTTTATCTTCAACGCTTGCGCCACCTGGCTCATTGATGTCGGAGCGATCTTTCAGGTTCACTCCTGACAGTTGTAATTTTCGAGCCTCCTTGAGCAAGTAAAATGCGCGTTCACAGGCATCGTCATAATTGAGCCCCTGAGGGCGCACATTGGAAATGCAGTTTCTTTGGGAATCTTTAGAGCCTCGTTTAGCCCCCCAAGTGAGATACATACCCATGCTATCCGGAGAAGTTAGACCTGGCCTCTCTCCAATTAAAACCAGCACGGCCTTAGCGTTAAAACATTCACCAACATCATCCCCTACCGCTACTCTTCCTTGCTTTACGATTGTGATAGGTGCGAATTTCCATTGATGTTCATCATCAGCGCTTAAAAGAGAAATCAATCGAGTAACAACAGGCACGGCATGGTTTTGAATTGCGACGGAAGAAAGTCCATCAGCAATAACAATCGCAAGATCAATGTCAGTGTTATGTTCCTTTGCTATCGAGTTGAGCGTTTGCCAAGAAGATTCATCGAGCTGCCTTCCTAAATCGGGCCTTTGCAGGTACATAAGCCGATCACTCACTTGGCTGCTCACTACCACTGGAGGCTCTAAGGTATTTTCAAGAATCGAGTAAGAGTCCGACAAACCAGCAACGAGAGACTCAATATTCAAACTGCAATGCACTGCATCCATAGCTTGGGCATGATCCAGCTGAAATGAGAGTAACTCGTTGGTTGGTACACTGTTCCCGCTACGACCCAGAGCGATCCGAGCAGAGGTGAAGTCGCGTAACTTGCCCCACGGGTTGTGTGTGACAACTTCAGACTCATCTTGTGGGGACTGAGCAATGGTGATTACTTTACCCATGAGAATACCTCTTATTCAGTTGGTTAATTGCTCCCGAAAACGAGCGAGAGATTTGCTCACTTAACCGAACGTCTTGCACGCTCTCGAAAATTTGCATCTCCATTAACCATTGTTCAAACTCTGGAGCTGGCTTCAGACCGAGTACTTTTCTTGCGTAAAGGGCATCGTGAAATGAGGTAGTTTGATAGTTGAGCATGATGTCATCAGACCCTGGAATACCCATGATGAAAGAGCACTCAGCCACACCTAACAGTGTCAGCAAATTATCCATGTCATTCTGATCGGCATAGGCATGATTGGTGTAACAGATGTCGCAACCCATAGGTAAACCAAGCAGCTTCCCACAGAAATGATCTTCAAGCCCAGCACGAATGATCTGTTTGCCATCAAACAGGTACTCTGGGCCAATGAACCCAACGACTGTATTAACCAACAAAGGATCGAACTGTTTCGCGACAGCATAAGCACGAGCTTCGCAAGTCTGTTGATCGACCCCATGAAATGCATTCGCAGACAACGCTGTACCTTGTCCGGTTTCAAAATACATCACATTGTTTCCTACGCTACCTCGATTCAAAGACAATGCTGCTTCATGTGCCTCTTTCAAAATCGACAAGTCGATTCCGAAGGTATCATTCGTTCCTTGCGTGCCGCCTATCGACTGAAAAACGAGATCGACTGGTGCACCCATTTCAATGGCTTCGATCGTGTTCGTGACATGAGTTAACACACAAGACTGAGTCGGTATTTGATAGTGTTGAATCACCTCATCCATTAAGTTCATTAACTTGATAGCTTGAGGCACATTATCTGTTGCCGGATTGATACCGATAACCGCGTCGCCATTTCCGTACATCAGACCATCAAAAATGGTCGCTGCGATACCATTGAGAGAATCAGTGGGATGATTCGGCTGTAAGCGAGTAGACAGGCGACTCGGCAAACCAATCGTATTCCGAAAAGCCGTGACAACTTGGCATTTTTTAGCAACGAGAATCAAATCCTGGTTGCGCATAATCTTACTGACTGCGGCCACCATTTCTGGTGTTAAACCTTGACGAATTTTAGCCAACGTTTCACCATCGGCTTCTTCACTCAGCAGCCAATTTCGAAAATCTCCGACCGTCAAGTGCTCAATCGGTTTAAAGGCTTCAAGGTCATGCGTATCGATAATTAGGCGAGTGATATCGTCGCTTTCGTATGGAATAACCGCTTCGTTAAGAAACGTTTTAAGTGGTAACTCAGACAGCGCCATTTGTGCGACTACACGTTCTGCCGCTGACTGAGCACAAACCCCGGCTAACGCATCGCCTGATCGCTCCGGTGTCGCTTTCGCCATCAAGTCAGCTAATGACTTAAAGGTATAGACTTTACTGCCTTGTTGCCGACGATAAGTTGCCGTCATTGCTCTTCCTCTTCACTATTTGGTTCGCTTTTTGCTGAACTATCAATAAGCTTTAAGAAAGTATTGCCAAATGTGTTCCGTAGCGTTATCAAAAACTGGCAACATTTATAAAACACTAATAAACAATGAGTTACATAAAAACTGCTCCAACATGACTCACAAAAAAGGAATGAGCATCACAAGGATGAGTGACCAAACACCCCAAACCGCACCAATGCTGTGCATCCATCACACAAAGGATGCAAACCAACAAGCTGCAAGCCTAATAAACTGGCAACAGGAATACGATCAACTCAGCGATGGCCGATTTTTAGGTCAAATTCGAGAACGACGATTTCCCAATTTCCATGTATTTCGTGAAGACAGTAACCGCTCACTAAGACAGCAATGCAGGGTTGAACAGGGAGGTATTTGGTTGGGTTTGAGTGCGGAAAATAAACCGCTACACCTAAATCACAGCCAGTTTAATGCAAGCCAGCTTTTGCTTAGACAAGGTGGTGCAGATTTTGAGTTAATGACACCTGAACAGTTTTCTATCTATGGGATAGTACTCGACAGAAAACTGGTTCAAATCATAGAAAAACAGCTCGAGTTAGACGGTATCGGCTGCAACACACCGCACTTAGCGGGACTAACAGAAAAGCACATTCAACAACTTAAATTCTACTTGGGTACTTTACTCGGTCCCACTGAATCGCGATGGTCTGACAGCACACATCAGGTGGTTTTAAAAGACATCGTACTCGAACTGTTCTCAATCAGTTCACCAAGCGCAAGCCACCCGATATCAATCTCTCATCGTCAGCATGTGATGCGCCGTATAAAACAACAGCTACAGGATCTAGACTACCGTACACCGATAACCGTCAGTGAACTGTGTGACGCAGTATACGTCAGTCGTCGCACACTGCAGTACACCTTTGAACATTGCTGTAATACTTCCCCAAAGCAGTTCATACATCGAATGCGCCTGAATCAAGTACGCAGAGTGCTACAATGCCCTGAAGATAATCGAACAATTGCAGAAATCGCTTTTGACTTTGGTTTTTTCCATCTCGGGCAGTTCAGTCAAAGCTACAAGCGGCTATTTGGTGAGACGCCAACTGAAACGAGAAAATGGGAGTCCAGCAAATAAAATGACAGGCAGTATATTCTTTCAGCTCCTGCGTTGGGGCCATGTTATGCAGTCGCAATGATTTGCTGAAACTTAGCATGAAGATCTGTAAGCGCGGCTTCAACATCCGGTTCTGCTCGGCTTAAATGTGCGATTAGCGTCATGAAGTAGCAGTCAAAAATCAACGGCATTTTGTCTTCAAGAACAGAACTTACGCTCGCAGATTGAAACAAAGCTTGGTTAAACGACTGGTAATAATCCAAATCCCAAATCACCTCTTTCAACAAGGCTCGGCTCAACTCGACGTTCGCAAAATAGTAGCGATAGTATTTCTCCGTCAGCGCCAAACCAATGTCGATATCTGTCTTACCTTCCACACTGACTAGCGTCTCTTGGCTGATCTGTTGCAGTTGCGTCAGCATCCCTTCGCGCAAAATCGACAGTTTGGTCGGGAAGTGGCTGAACACCGTACCATCGGCGACTCCTGCTTCTCTCGCAATCTGCCTTGTGGTCGTCATGTCATAGCCATTCTGAGCAAAAGATGCCCACGCGGCTTTTAGGATTTTGTCTCTGGTTTGTTGTCGCTTCGTCATTGATGTATCTGCTTAATGAGCCTGAAAGGATCATACCTTGAGCGGCTGATATTGACAAATTGAGCACGCTCAATTATAAAAAATGAGCACGCTCAATTTCATATAAAAATAAAAGGAATCGCTCATGTACGTATTAAACAAACTAGGCCAAGGATTGATTTTCTTGCCAACCATATTCTGCTTTTCTTATATTTTAAGACCAATATTGATGGTGATTCTCATACCAGGTGGACTCGCACTCTTGGCGTTAATCGGTGGGGCAGAAGTCAGAGCAGAACTCAAAGCCATGCTGCTTGAGGAGCTTTTTGGGGTCAGTCCATCACACACCACCTCTAAAAAGGCGTGAGTGCGCGAGAAACGTTGGCAAGGTTAAGCAAAAAACAAAAACGCGCAGGTATCGAGATCTCAATACCTGCGCGATATAGATGTGGTGAAAAGAGGACTGGCGTTAATCAGTATTCATATTCTGACCGATTCGCCATAAAACGCCACTAGGGTCAAACAAACAACATTCGCGCATACCCCAAGGTTGCTCGACCAGCTCAGTTAAACGCGAACCAAATTCCTCATGACCTACTTTGGATAAATGCTGATGCCAGCTTTCTGCGTCTTCGACGAGCAAATGCATCATGAAGTTGTTGCCGTGTTCTGGCTCATAAAAATTCTGTAAAAGAAACGCGCAACTGCCTTGAGAGAAGTACGCCACATCACCGAAGTCTGACGCCATATCAAAGCCTATCGCTTCATAAAAACGTTTTGAGAGCGCGTAATCTATCGCTGGAACAAATGATTTGATTTCAATAATATTGAGGTTTTCCATTTCCAATTTCCTAAGCCCTTTTCCATCAAACTGACTGACGTAATCACGCTCTACGCCTTCTATTCGCCTTGCGTATTTTGCTGCGATGGTAGTGGAACACACTCTACCATTTGCGTTTGTAACCACGTGATGAATTTATGTTCGAGTTCTGTACGCTTTTTATCTTGGCTCAATAAAACATAATTGCAACCTGATAGCACAAAACCAAATGGCGCGACCAAATTACCGCGCTTAATATCGTCCATAACAAAAGGATACGATCCCATCGCCGCGCCTAAGCCATCCACCGCGGCTTGTATGCAAAAATAAAAATGCGCAAATGATTGCTGAGTGTTGCCGTTGAAGGTTTCACAACGTGTTGATTGCTGCCAATCCGCCCAAGCATGCGGTCTAGTTTGGCTATTCAACAATCGAACTGCATCCAAATCGTCTTGAATGGATTGCCAATACTCAGGAGAAAATACTGGCCCCACCCACTCTTCCACAAGAATGGTTTTGTTGTAATCGTGCTGCTGAGCAAAATCGTCTCGACGAATCGCCATCGAAAGCCCTGTCGATCCTAATGTTACCGGGCCTCCAGCCGTCGACAAACGAACATCAGCACGGTGTTCATCATTAAACGCAGCAAGCCTGGCATCAACCAACGCATGGTTAATGTCGGTTCACAAGACACTTCAAGATGCTGATGCTTTTCTTGAATGAGTGTATTCACGCCTGTTTCTAGCGTTTGGAATGCCGTTTTTGTGTATGTCTTGAGTAATTCACCTTCTGCCGTCAACACGGCTTTCCTGCCCTCTTTCAAAAACAAAGGTTGCGACAGATATTGCTCAAGTTGCTTTATCTGCTTACTCACGGCTCCGTGGGTGATGTTCAGTTTTTCAGCCGCTTCAGTGTAGCTTGAAGAGCTCGCCGCAACGTGAAAGACATAGAAAGATTTTAGGTGGCGCATCTGTGAGTTTTTCTCACCAATATGGGAATATTTTTCGATTATAGTCAGTAACAAAGACGCCTACAATTCCGCTACATCACAGACTTCATCATTCAAACAGGAAACCGATATGGAATTTGTAACTCTTGCGCTATTGGGTGTGCTTATTGTCATTAGCCCTGGCGCAGACTTTGTTTTGGTATTAAGAAACAGTTTAAATCAAGGACGAGAAGCTGGCGTGTACAGTGCGATTGGTATCAGCATGGCGATAAGCATCCACATCGCTTACTCCATGCTGGGGATCAGTTACTTAATTTCACAAAATGAATGGTTGTTTAATCTCGTGCGCTATCTTGGGGCTGCTTATCTTGTCTACCTTGGGATTAAAGGAATATTCTCCTCGCAGCCTGCGTCAAACTCAGAAACCATTCAACAGAGCGAGCATTCAATGTGGCGTTTTTTCATGCAGGGATTTCTGTGTAATTTACTCAATCCTAAGACGATGCTGTTTTTTCTGAGTATTTTTAGCCAAGTGATTTCTCCCGATTCTAGTCAGCAACATATCGCCTTGTTTTACGGGATTTATATGATTGCGCTGCACGGCATTTGGTTTTCTATCGTTGCAGTTTTACTCACGTCCCCCCAATTACAAGCCTTCTTGTTGAAGATTAAGCATCGACTCAATCAAATATGTGGGGCGGGTTTGGTCATTTTCGGCGCGATGCTGGGCTTAAAGGCTTAATACGTTTTCGGTCAGAGTTTGAACACAAAAAATGCGGCTACTGGAGCCGCATTACAATCCACAAACCTTAGGTCTGATAAGTGAAACGTTTATTGAGTGATAACGGTGAGCTTATCCCAATCAATCGTGAAGCGAATTTGCGCCTCAGTGTAGTGGCTCGTTGTGCCTTGATCGTACCAGTTACACGCATTGCGAGAGAAACCTTCGTCAACTTCTTTCATGCCCGCTCGTGCGATCATCTCCGTTTTTGGCTCTTCTCCGCGCTCAAATTCTGGTGTGAACACGTACTGGAATTTCGGTTTGAAACCGTAGATCAAACGCGGCAAGTTCTCTTCTGGTAATAGGTTTTCGTTTGAACAACCTGTGTAGTGGTAAACGCCCGCCCATTTACCGTAGTACTGGTAGTCGTTGGTGTAAATTTGGCTAAGAGAGGTGGTCCACTTAACGCCCATACCGCGTTCCATGGAAGCCTTTGGTTTGGCTGCGGTGACGTAATCCTTACTTGAGTAGCGAGACGTATAAGCCACACCCAGGTCGGTCGTCAACGAGCCAGAAAAACTTGGTGCTGAGCCCGGTGTTGCAGTCGCGGTTAAGCCGATAGACGGAGCAACCGTGGTTGTCGATACGGAAACATCATTGGCTTCGTTTTGCGGTGAGTAATCCTCACTAAATACCGGCGTGCCACCAGCTTGATAGATACTGTAGTCGAACGCGACTGGGTAGTTTTGAGTAAAACGGTCCACAATCGCAGCATCGTAAGTGTGTTTTACACCCGGATTACCTGGTACATAACCATTCCCTAGAGTGATCACGCGAGCCGCTTTTTTGTCGTTCTTTGAATTATGGAATAACTCAACCAGTAACTTCATTTGCACACGGCTACCACGAAACGCGTACGGGAAAAGCTCAGGCTCGCTTTGCATCACGACCTCATAGCTTTTCTTCACGTAACCTTCTAGCGCGATGTCATCAATCAAGACACTTTCTACAACCTTGTTATCAGAAGCAGCGGCAGTAGCGGAAATCCCTAACATTAAGGGAAGCAGTATTTTCTTATTCATTATTTTATTACCTTACTTGGGAACAGTCCCAATTTAAGCTAACACATTGAACAAGTAGCGACAATCAAACGAAAACGATTCACATTATCAATAATTTGACCTACACCCAGAAATGAAAAAAAACAGCCAACTTACGTTGGCTGTTTCGATGCAGTTAATGAATGACCCGAGCGTCCCCTTTAAGTAACTGAGACAGATCGATAGTGAATATCGTCACTGTCGGACGTTTAGGCAGAGCATTTTCGATCGAAAACTCTGGCCCAGCTGGAACGAGGGGGAAGTGAATAGCCGTCGGCCACGTTGACGAAGCTTCATTACCGCCCGGCTCAGATATTGAGAAAGAAAACGCAGGTAAACGGGTCATAACACTTACCTCAAATGACTGATTCGCGGGCTCAAGCGAGCCCGCTTAGGTTTTGCAATGTTATTGTTGTTTTAACGCCTACTTAATCACTAACGATTGATAACGTTAGATATCAAGTTCTTTGTCTTCAACGTGGTTGGTGATCATCGCTTCAGTCGTGATCATCAAGCCAGCAACAGACGCCGCGAATTGAAGCGCTGAACGTGTTACTTTCGCAGGGTCCAAGATACCCATTTCGATCATGCTGCCGTATTCACCTGTTGCAGCGTTGTAACCGTAATCGGCATCACCCGCTTTGACAGCATTCGCTACGACTGAAGCTTCGTCACCTGCGTTGGTTGCGATTTGACGAAGAGGCTCTTCCATCGCACGTAGCGCAACTCGGATACCCACGTTTTGGTCATCGTTGTCACCTTTTAGATCCGCCAATTCTTTCGCGATCTTAGTTAGGGCAACACCACCACCAGCAACAATACCTTCTTCAACCGCTGCGCGAGTAGCGTGTAGCGCATCGTCCACGCGGTCTTTCTTCTCTTTCATCTCAACTTCAGTTGCAGCGCCGATCTTGATCACCGCTACGCCGCCAGAAAGCTTCGCAACACGTTGTTGAAGCTTGTCTTTGTCGTATTGAGAAGTGGTTGTTTCGATTTGTTTTTCAATCGAAGCCACACGATCAGCAATCGCGCTTGCTTCTGCTGCGCCACTCACGATGGTTGTTGTGTCTTTGGTGATGGTCACTTTCTTCGCACTACCTAGTTGCTCTAGCGTTGCTTTTTCAAGCTCTAGGCCGATTTCTTCAGAGATGACCGTACCTGCGGTTAGTACCGCAATGTCTTCCATCATCGCTTTACGGTTGTCACCAAAACCAGGTGCTTTCACCGCAGTCGCACGCACGATGCCGCGCATGTTGTTCACAACCAATGTCGCTAGCGCTTCACCTTCGATGTCTTCAGCAATGATCAATAGCGAGCGAGAAGATTTCGCCACTTCTTCTAGCACTGGCAATAGCTCGCGGATGCTGCTGACTTTTTTGTCCACCAATAGGATGTAAGGGTTGTCTAGCTCTACGCTGCCATTTTCTTGGTTAGTAATGAAGTATGGCGACAAGTAACCGCGGTCGAATTGCATACCTTCAACCACAGACAATTCGTTGTCTAGACCTTGGCCTTCTTCAACCGTAATCACGCCATTGCGACCCACTTTTTCCATCGCTTCTGCAATGATTTCACCGATCGCGCGATCGCTATTTGCAGAAATGCTGCCCACTTGGGTGATGGATTCTTTGTCGCTGCATGGCTTAGACATTTCACGTAGTTTCTCAACCGCCGCTTCAGTAGCTTTGTCGATACCACGTTTTAGGTCCATTGGGTTCATGCCAGAAGCTACCGCTTTAAGACCTTCGTTGATGAAAGATTGCGCCAGTACAGTAGCCGTCGTTGTACCGTCACCCGCTTCATCATTCGCTTTGGACGCCACTTGTTTCACCATTTGCGCGCCCATGTTTTCGAACTTGTCTTTCAGTTCGATTTCTTTCGCTACAGACACACCATCTTTGGTAATGGTTGGCGCGCCGTAAGATTTATCAAGCACAACGTTGCGGCCTTTCGGGCCTAGCGTCACTTTTACTGCATCCGCCAGTAAGTTCACACCTTTCAGCATTTTTTGACGTGCGTCATTAGCAAATAATACGTCTTTTGCAGCCATAATTATCTCCTCAAAAAACTACTACAAAAATAATTACTCAACGATTGCTAACACATCAGATTCGGACAGAATCAAGTATTCTGCGCCGTCAATTTTCTCGGTTTTCACGCCGTAACCGTCATTGAAAATGATTTGGTCACCCACTTTGACTTCCATCGCAGCGCGTTCGCCATTTTCAAGGCGTTTACCTAAACCAACAGCAATGACTTTCCCGCGGTTTGATTTTTTCACCGACTGAGAAGTTAAAACGATTCCCCCTTCAGATTTATTTTCCACCTCTTGTCTTTCAACAATTAGCTTGTCATTTAAAGGACGAATTTTCATTTTTAAGTGCCTCCTACTTGGAACCAAAAATAAAAGACAGAATAAACATCAAGATGGATTTGCGAGTCGACCGCTCGCTTTCGATGAGAATAATAAGGTCGAAAAATTGGAGTTCAAGAGGTGGATTTCATAAAAATTTTTTATTGAATTGAATAAAATCTTCTATCGAAACTTTTGACATTCACGGCCACTTAAAACCTCTTTATGATGGAAAATGTGTTCAATCAAATCTAGAGTGGTTACATACTCTTAAAAAGGATAATCAAACAATGAAAAAGGTCGTATCTCTGTTTCTTGCAACATTGTGCGTTGGCTTGCTTTCTTTCAGCGTTGCGGCTTCTGAGCGTGCTGAGCAAGGGTGGCAACTGATTGAGAAAGGCGCAATGATTGTCGATGTACGCACGCCGCAAGAGTTCTCTGAGGGGCATTTAGACAATGCGGTCAATTTCCCTCTATCTGAGCTTGATAAACATTTCCAAGACGTCGATAAAGATCAAGCGATCGTATTGTACTGCCGCAGTGGTAACCGCTCTGGTAAAGCGTATCAATATTTGCAATCGCAAGGGTTCACGAATCTGCACAATGCAGGTGGCTTAGAAGAACTGCAAGACGCCAAATAATCATCTCTGTTCTAATTTCAAAAATAAAAGCGCAGAGGGCGTTGCAGACTTATTGCAACGCCCTCTGTTACTAAATAATTCTCTTCCGCTACTACTCTATTTGGGCCCGGCCTCAAACTGAGTCAGGTTATCCGATATCTCAAGCCACGGCGCTTTGGACGCGACAAAAATATGGAAATTTGGCTTGTGGGATGGAGCATCATCCAAGACACCTAGGCGAATATTGACAATCCCATTGTTCTTTTTCGAATACAGGCTCGATCCACAATGGCGACAAAAACATAACATGGTATTTTCGCTTTTCTGATAAGTTTGAATATCCTCTTTTCCTTGGATAATGAGCAACTTATCTAGAGCAATACCGCCCGCCGATGAATAGTCAGAGCCAGTAAATTTTCGACATTCCGAGCAATGGCAATTTCCCATGTACTTGAATTCATCTGCCACTTCCAATTTCACCTTACCACACAGACATGAGCCTTTGAGTACTTCCATTTGAGTCCCTTTTTGTTATGAATCTAATTGAATTAGACGAATACACCGACACCATGCCACTGCAATGCGAAAAATTAAAGGCAGGTAATACAGGTTTTCAAAAATGAAACGAAAATGTAAAACACTCTACTCAGAGGAAAGATAGGTGTGCTCAGCACGTGAGAGCCCAAGCTATTGTCGATGCAAAAACACCAAGCAAGACGCTTGGTGTTTTCTTAATATTTTGTCTAACACAGTCATCGCTCTTAATGAGAGACTCCGTGTTGAGAAAGTGTAGTGCTTAGAAAATGCAGTGCTTAGTAAAGCTGGTGGCTTCGTTCGCACTCCAGTCACCTTTTGGCTTATCTTTCAAGTTCTCACACCATTGCTCGCTACCCACACCATCTTGAAGAACACAGTGCTTCGCAAAGTCTACTGCGTTGTCTGCTGTCCATTCTGTTTTTGGCTTATCGCGCATGTCGTTACACCAGCCTTCAGTGCCCACTTCATCACTACAAGCGGTTAAAGCAGAAGCCGCCAACATCAGCATGACTAGTTTTTTCATAAATTTAAGGTTCCAGTTGCAAACAATATTAAAATAAAACTCAATCGCTTCAACAAATGCCCATTCAACGGTCTGAACTAAGCAGTCACTTGTTGAAGTGACTTTTATATCAACTATAACGAAATTATCAGTCTACGTGTTAAGACACCGAAAAATTATTGAGCCAAGCTGCGTAAATGACACCATAAACACCTATAGGCTGCGCGCTTGCGTTAATGCGCTGATCTTAGAAGACCCCGTGCCAAAACATGATAAACGTAACTCTAACGCCATTTGCTCAAAGTGCTCGACCACCGCTTGAGTGCTTATGGTAGCCGCTTTCAAGACTGCGCCCGCTTGCCCAACGAGATTGGCGCCCAAATGTATGGCTTTCGCCGCTTCAAGTCCGTTATGCACACCACCTGAGGCGATCAAAGGTAATGTAGGATGCTGTGCTCTTATTTGAGTCAAACATTTTGCCGTCGGGATACCCCAATCTCGAAAAAGCTCGGCTGCACGCTGCATTTTCGGGTTATCTTGGCAATAGCCTTCAACCGCGCTCCAACTTGTGCCACCCGCGCCCGCTACGTCAATAGCATCCACACCGGCGTCAACCAATCGCTGCGCAACGTGACCACTTATACCAAAACCGACTTCTTTGATAATGATCGGAACATTCACGCGAGATTTAAGCTGCTCGATAGCGTGTAAGACCCCAATCCAATTATGGTCGCCATTTTTCTGAAACGCTTCCTGCATTGGGTTTACGTGTACAAACAACGCATCCGCTTGAATGGATTCAACCGCACGCTGCGCATTATCAAGTTTACCTTTGTCGCGCAATTGAGCGGCTCCAAGGTTCGAATAAAGCGGCACATCTTTGGCTAAATCACGAATGGTTTTGCCTAGACCAGCGTGTTGGCGCTCTTCTAAGCTAATACGCTGCGAACCCACGCCCATCGCAATGCCTAATTCACTGGCAGCTTCAGCCAAACGACAATTGATCACTTCTGCGTCTTTTGCTCCACCTGTCATTGAGCTAATCAGAAACGGCAGCGCCAGTCGGTGGCCAAGAAACTCTGTCGAAAGGTCGATCGCCTGAAAGTCACATTCTGGCAGCGCGCAGTGTTCAAACTCGACAGACTCAAAGCCCGCCGTTTTATGCTTCATGCTCATGTCATGATGTAAAACAGCGTCTAGATGTAAATCTTTTCGGTTAGTTTGCGGAGCCATAATGTCACCCTAAAGTAAAACAGTCGCGCAGTATTGCGATCCTTATCAGTAACGTCAATGCGAATTTTCTGAATTCACGAGATTACTTTTCCGAAACCAGTAATGAATCACGACTTACTCTGACATTATAGGAAGAGAAACTCGCCTTCTGTTTTAAACAAGCAGGCGAGTGTTTCACCAAGTTGAAGTAATCAGCGTGCGAGACACCACGATAAAAATGAGCCGCATACTTCTCTAATTTACTTTGCGCTTTCTGACAGAATCAGAGACACAACGGTGCTTGTAGTGGTTGGAGCAAACTGCTCAGGGTCATCACAGAATTGAATTTTCCCTTTTTCTTCAACGTGGAACAACGGTACTACCGAGTTCCCTTTGTGGTGCGCTAAATAGTCTTGATACGTAAAGTTGTCGCTCAACTTCGTGTGTTTTATCTCTGCACCGCGGCTCAACAAACTGGCCAGCTGGGTATAGCTTACGTTACCGCCCATCAGCAATTTACCGTGGTACTCCTGAGCCACGGAGTGCTTCTCGCTACCATTGCCGTTGGTTTTCACTTTTTGCAAGCAGTGAACTTTATCTTCACCAAACTCGTCGACAAATTGCATGCAAGCCATAATGTTGAAATGCTGGTCAGGCGTTAATGCAACGACTTGTCCCACCCCTATCAGGTTCAAATTGTCATCTGCGTGACTAGAAATCGGATTTCCGTAGTAGTAATCCAGCCCCAACATACGAACTTGACTGATGTACTCCCAGTTAGAATCGGTCATCAATATGCGGCGGTCATAACGTGCCAACGCTTGACCAATTTCTCTGGCTACTCGGTTAGCACCAATCAACAAGAAGCCACGTGGCGATGGCTCCGCGACGCCCAACATCAATGCGACAGGACGTGCCGTTGCACTTTGTAAAACAACCGTTCCGATGATCACCATGAAGGTCATAGGAACCAGTAAAATCGCTTCATCAATACCGTACTCGGTCAATTTGATCGCGAAAAGAGACGAAATAGAGGCAGCGACAATACCGCGCGGTGCAACCCAAGACAGAAACAGTTTATCTTTAAGTCTCAAGTTACTGCGGATGGTTGAGAGGAAAATCGACAACGGGCGCGACACCAACTGCATAAATACAAACAGCAATAACGCGCCACTACCCAGCGCAGCAAAATCATCCAAGCTGATGCGTGCAGCAAGGAAAATAAATAGGCCGGTGATCAGCAATATGGTCAAGTGCTCTTTAAAGTGCAGAATTTGTTGAATATTGATGCCCTTTGCGTTGGCAAGCCACATACCCATTACAGTAACCGTGAGTAATCCTGCTTCAGACTCAATATGGTTGGAGACGGAAAATACGCCAAGCACGATCATCAAAAATGCAAATGGTTGCAAGTATTCCGGTAGCCACGCACGGCGCATAATTGTCGCGACTGCTGCGCCGGAGGCCGCACCAAGAATGACGCCCACGGCAATGAGCGTCCCGAACACTTCGACGCTATTTATCGCGCTGTGCGATACGATGAACTCATAAACCATCACAACAAAAAGCGCACCGAGTGGATCAATCAAGATCCCCTCCCAACGCAAAATATTAGCAAGCGTACTGTTAGGCCTTACCGTCCGAAGAAGTGGCACGATCACCGTCGGACCTGTGACCACGGTTAAGCTGCCGAACAACATGGCGAGCTCCCAAGTAAAACCGAGGAAATAGTGCGTCGCAATACTGGTTGCTGCCCACGAAATGATCGCCCCAATGGAAACGATACTCCAGACTGAGCCACTCACACCGCGAATTTCTTTAAAGTTTAGGGTCAAGCTGCCTTCGAAAAGAATCACCGCAACCGCCAATGAAACCAACGGAAAGAGCAAACTCCCTAAAATCTCATCTGGATTTAACCACTGCATAAATGGCCCGACAATCAACCCAGCTAGCAGCAAAAATAAAATCGCTGGTAAGCGCAATCGCCATGCCAACCACTGACAACCTAAACCAATGACCCCAACCGCTGATAGAACCAGCGCTTCATTACCCACTTGCATTAATCATTACCTGTTTTGTCTTTTTTCGCGTGAATGCGCTATACCCAAATAACCTCGGCGTGCGGTTCAATAAGCATGACTTGGCATGCAGACTAAACGGCTTACCTTCGACTCTTCGACAGCATGCCTCTGAAATACACATTTTTGAGGTCACTTGGGTATCGCATCAGAATTATGAATATAGTTGAACCCCAATGACTTAACGACTCATTTCTGTTCATCAGGTCTTAAAGTGACACACAAGTATGTCGCTTTGTCGAATTCATCATTACGCATTGAGTTTCATTATGTAGAATGATTCTTAAAGAAAGCGCGGAACCTAGCACTATATGAAGCTAAGGCAAAGCGCTTGGACTAAGCTTTAGCGTACGTGCTCAAAGTTAAGAATCGTGTGTCACGCGACGTACGCAAGGAGAAATGGATTGTACGTAATACTAGCACTGTTCATGGCATTGCTCGCCATCCTCATCGGAGTGAAAGCCGCCAACCGAGCAGCACTTTTAGAAAAAGAGCTAACCAAACTTCGTGAAGAGGTAACATCACTGCGAGTCAGTCTAAATAAGGACTCGAACCAACCAACGCGCCAACAATACAGTGTTGAAGAGGTAACAAAAGAGGCAAACTCCTCATCCTCTAAAGAGCATGACCCGATTACCGACCGAGCATCTTATCCAAACACAACACATCAAGCTCAATACCAGACAAGCGAAGTTCAACTGGACGTTTTTAGTCAAGAACAAGAGTCTATATTGCCAAGTAGAGTGCAGAGTCTGTTTAGCAACATTCAAGAAAACTGGTTGGTTTGGGTGGGCGCGCTGGCAATGCTAATTGGTGGGGGGTATCTCGTACAGGTTATTGGTAGTCACATTGAGTTTTCGCCACTTATGCGTGTGTCCTTTGCGTTTGTACTCTCGTTACTTATGGTGCTTGTTGGCGAATGGTTCCACCGCAAAGAACAACAAAATCCTCAACGAGCAACACGAGCCCAAGGCTTTACTTATGTGCCTGCCGCCGTTACCGGAACCGGGCTAACTGGCATTTACTGCACGGTTGTCTTTGCGTTTGTTGTTTATCAAATGCTGACACCTAGTGTCTCGCTTATCATCTTAGCCGCTGCCGCATTTTGTAGCTTGGCTCTATCTTTACAGCAAGGGCCGTTGATGGCAGTGCTTGGTCTGATTGGTGGATACACCGCACCGTTATGGATTGGTGGAAGCGAGCCTAATTACTTCTTATTAGCTGGGTATATCAGCGCGATCTCGGTCGCGGCAACATTGCTAATGCAAAAAGTGCATAGTGCATGGATTTCTCCAAGCATCGCGCTTCCACATGTTGTTTGGATGCTGTTGCTCATTGAAAGCATGCCGCTTGAGACACTTTTTTCTTGGCTGGCTATTTATCTCTCAATTACGCTTTATCTTATTTTCGCCGTTCCAAGACTGGGTTGGACACTCAATCCTCGTTATCATCACTGCCAGAATAAGTGGACAAATCCGCCGACCGCTACCTCTCTCGCGATTGCGTTATTGACCTTTTCGGCTGTCACTAGAATGCCAGAATTGGACACACTACAAATGGTGTACTGTTATGCGCTGCTCGTTGCGACAGTATGGCTCCCAGCGGTTCGCACAGGTTGGTCATTGCGCGTATTTTTGCCTTCCATATTGGTCTCTGCGACCGCACTTGTTGTCCTCACTGTCGCGTTTGACGCTTTGTATATGCCAGAACATGGTGCCAGTATCTTACTCGCATTGGCCACCAGTATTGCACTGATCTGCTGTCGAACTTATTGCCAGTCACTCAGTGACCGATCGCAACTTAGCGGCGTACTTCTGTTAGTACTGGCTCCTGCAATGAGTTTGATTACGCTGTTTTATGTCGACGAATTTATGCAAGGCTACCTGTGGCACTGGACTGCATTCTGCGCATTGGTGACCGTTTATTACGTTGTACTTGGTCAGCGCTTACATTCGCTAGCATTGGAATGTTCTGCCGTCATGCACGCTTTAATCGTAGGCGTCGCCTTTGTTTGGTTAAGCGATACCTGGTTGACGACAGCAATCTCGATACAAGTTGCGGTAATGGCGCTACAGACGCAATCAGGGTTATTTCGCCCCGCAAGTTGGGCGATTAAAGTGGCGATGGGGATACTGGTCATCCGCCTCACACTTTTACCCTTCATCCCTGAATGGCAACCCGTAGAAGCAGGACATTGGGCTTGGGTTATTGTGAGTTACCTACCGTCTCTCATCATCCTGCTCTATGCTCGAGCCACGCTAAAGCAAGTGGACCTCGAACTGACCAACTGGTTTGAAGGCGCATTTTTGCATGTATTCTTAATGGCGCTATTCACCCAAACCAACTACTGGTTAACTGGGCAGTACGGCTATTTGGGACACCTTGATTTCACAAGCGCCATCGTTTTTGCTAACCAAGCGTTGGTTATGGGTTTGGTGTACAGCTACCGTAGCCAATTTGCACAACGCTTAAGCCGCATCTATGAAGCCTACAGCTACCTGCTTTGGTGTGCCTTCGCATTGCTGATAATTTTGCTTAATACGGCAGAGTCGCCATTGGTGACTGACAACGTCTCAGCCCAAGCTCTTCCCGTTATTAATATGCTAAGCGTCGGCTGGTTGCTGCCAGCTTGTATCCTACTTATCGCAACATTTAGAGGCTGGAATACGTTACAGGTTCATCGATTTGCGGTTGCTAGCCTAGGCTTTGCACTTGCTGCTATTTGGTTAGGTATGTCTATCCGTCAATTCTGGCAAACCACATCCATGATGTTGTACCAACCGACCAGCATGGCAGAACTGTTCAGTTATTCAGTAGCAGGTTTGCTCGTGGGTGGATTGCTTACTTGGCGCGGTGTGACACACAGAGGGTTGATGATGCAGCGCGTGGGTCTAGTGGTTTTAGCTTTTGTCGCACTCAAAGTATTCTTATGGGATGTTAGTTCTCTGGATGGGTTCTGGAGAGCAATCAGCTTCTTAGGTTTAGGAGCATCTTTAATCGCGCTTGGGTGGTTATTCCAGAAATTGAATCGCTCGGTGGCAAAAGCACTCGAACCATAAACGAATTAAAGAGAGATTCCCGACAATGCACCGTTCTCGTTATTGGGGGGCGATAGCGATGCAAAGCCGGGAATCATTGGAGTGTTCGTTATTTTAGCAACGCAACAACCGTATGACGACGCACGTTTGCTTGTGCATTCAACGCTTGAAAAGTCGAGGTAAACTCACCAGACTTCTGCACAAAACCATCCAGTTTTGCATTCACATCATCCACAGAAAGCTGCGCGGTTTTATTTTGAATTGAGCGCATTTGAGTATTCAACTCTCCATGAAATGCTTTCGCTTCCTGCAAGCTCGTTTGCACTTGTCTTAGGTGCTGGTTCACTTTGGCAATCGTCTGTTTCATACCATCGCGTGACGCCAAATCAAACCCAAGTTCTGCAATACCATCTGGCTCTGACTTTAGATTTAGAACGTTCGGCTGGCCCGCAGGAAAACGGTGCCCTTCGCCCGTGACCATCACTTTCTGCTGCATTTGCTGATAAGCGTTGTCTCTGGCTTCAAATAAAATGCTGCCATCGTCAGCTAATGAGGCACGCATCCCTAAAGCAATCAAGCTTCGGTCAAGCATTTTGACAGTTCGAGCACCATCGGCTTGTCCATCGAACTGAATCATTACCGCTTGACCCTGAGGGAAATCCAAACGAATTTGCTCAGCCTTGTCACTTAAGCGATGCACGTTCAAGCCAGGAATAGAAAAGCGACGAATGTCTGCTTTATCTAGCTTTAAATGCAGTTCGTTGTTGAGCACTTTCTGGCCGTCGAAACGAGCATGCTCCACAACGTTCTGAATGGTGGCTTTAGAACGAACCAATGTATCCTGCAAGCCAGGTACATTTTGCACGCCTTGATTCACCGCTTGCGTCAAACCACGTTTAATTTGAGTCAGCTCTTTGCCAATCACCTGCAACGATTTCGATGCGATCTGCACTGCCGTCGCTTGCTGCTGACCCTGGGTCAGTTGAATCCCAGAGACAGAGTAGGCTGACGCAGTGTCAGCCTGAACTTGCGCCGGGCGCGGTTTAATTGCAGTACTTGAGTCTGCAGAACGGGTCGGCATGATAGAGGCTTGTTCTTGCCCACCCAAGCGTATGCTATGGGGTCTAACCTCTACTGTACTCATTACCATAAAAGAACTTCCTAACCTTATAGACGGTCAAACAACGATAGATCATTGATCTTTACATAGCTCGCTTGCGTTGCTTGCAAAGCCGCCATGTAATTGCTCAAGCGTACCGATGCTTCACCGTAATCCAGAGCTGAGAGGTCACCTGATACTTTATCGACGAACAGTTTATTCTCACCATGGGCACCGCCAACCAAATCTAGGTTATTGTGTCGGCCACCAATCTCCGTCATCGTGCCAAGTACGCTTGCCAACGTATCATCAATGGCACTCAGGCTTGCGTCCACTTCAGCTTGGAAATTCGGACTCGGGTTCTCAAATTCTGTAATTAGATTATTAATTTGATCCAGTACGTTTTTGCCGCCACCAAGGTCCAAAATGTCCTTTGCCGTCATGTTGGAATCCATCGTTACGCCTTTCGCAATCGTCACGACACGTTTATCGCTGTTGCCCTCGATGACATAACTACCGCTTGCACTGTTTATAGCAGGGGTGTCAGTTTTGGTGCCTGAAAATAGGTAATGTCCTTCTTCATCCTGAGCATTGAAAGACGACTCAATTGAATCACGATAGCTCTTTAGCTCCGTGATCATACCGGTACGGTCTTGATCAGTCAGTGAGCCATTCGCGCCCCATAATGCAATATCACGCATGCTCATTAGGCTCTCTTTCACTGAGTCTAAATGTGTTTCTTGACTCGAAAGCGTGGTTTTGACGTTTGCGATATTGTTTTGATATTGGGCGATGGCACTGTTTTCACGATCCAAATTAAGCAGCTTAATCGATGCCATTGGATCGTCAGATAACTTAGTTAGACGCTCACCTGTCGTCATTTGTTGTAGCACGTGCCCCAGACCTGCATTGTTACCTTGCAGGCTTTGCAGCATCATTTGGCTAAATTGATTGTCACTGATTCGCATCTGGGTTTCCTTTAGAATAACTGCAATACAGAATCGAACAGCTGATTCGCTGTGCTGATCACTTTCATGTTGGCATTGTGTGCATTAGCAAACGTCATTAAGTTAGCCGCTTCTTCATCACTGTTAACGGCACTCACATTGTCACGAGCCGCATGTGCTTGCTTGTTCATGGCTAACTTAGCTTGGTAATCGGCGTCTGCTTGGCGTGCTTTAATCGCGGTTTGACCCACCATAGAACTGAATGCGTCATTCAAACTCACAGAGCCATAGCCAGTCACAGAAACAGGTTTGTTGCTTAAATTAATCAACGACTGCAACACGTCCGCATTACCTGGCGTACCATCACTTGAAAACGCAAGCTCACCTGGAGTTAACTCAGTGATATCCAAACTTGCCGCTGGGTTGGCAGGGTCGTAACTGAACAATGGTTTACCTGGGTTACCATTTAAATCTTGTCCAGTAGCGAGCACAGCGTTGTATTCATCCGCTAACGCTTTCGCCATGTCATTCAAAGCCAATTGGTTTGGTTTTAATACATCGGTTTGATAATCGTTAATCGCACCTAATTTGCCACCAAGAGAGTCACCAATCGCAAAACTTTGGCTTGAGAATGTTACGTGTAAGTCTGCTACGTAAGGGTCACTAGGGTCTGGAACGGCTGCGAGTTTGCCATGGTCCGTGCCCATCACAAGTGGCTGACCAGAGGTCAACGTTACCTGAACACTGCCGTCAGGCTGTTCTGTTGTTCTGATTTCGATGGTTTGAGATAACTCGCCGATCAATTTATCTCGTTCATCCATAAGTTGCGATGGGTTGCCACCTGTTCCTTGCATTTCAACCAGCTGCTTGTTTACCTTCGCGATGTTTTCCATGAGGCTATTCGCGTGGTTGAGTGCCGCATTACGCTGGTCGCTCATATCTTTATGTTGGTTGTGCAAAGACTCAGTAAGCGTATTAAAGCGGCGCGCCAACGCTTCAGATTCGTTGATGATTTGTTGACGGTAAGGGATCGACTCAGGCTTAACCGTAGCATCGTTAAGCGCAGCGTTTAGAGAGTCCAAACCAGCAGAAATACTGAAGCCATCGGCCCCTAGCGTATTTTCCAATTGGCTCATGTTGCTGGTGTAACCAGAAGCGTACGCCGCCATACTGTTAGTTGACCACGTTTGCTTAATCAGAAATTGGTCTGTAACGCGGCGAATGCTGGTGACCTCTACCCCTAAACCAGGGCTTAAGCGGTTGGCTTTTCCGTCATCGACTGATGCCATCAACGCTTGTTGACGACTGTAGCCCACAGTATTCACGTTCGCCACGTTTTGTGCCGTTACGTCTAAGGCCACGCGGTTCGCGCCTAAACCTGAAAGGGCAATATTAACTAGGTTCATTTACAGCTCCATTTTCCTGATCAACGGCTGAGAAAACGCGGTAGTCATACCGGCCTCACCGAGCACCTGTTTTACAGAGGCGACGGCTTGAGAGGCGGTATTAAATAAGCTCGAGTTCCCCTCAATCTCGTTAGCATCAAGCTGTGAGATAGATTCAGAATTCGCACCTTTACCATCGTTTGCAGATGAGATGTTACGCGCAGCATCAAAGGCGACTTCGCGCATAGAGGGGCTAAGTTGCTGGATGAGCATATTGGCAATGCCAGAGCTCTGCTTTTTTGCCAGTTCCATTGCCAGTTGCCCATCGTACATATCGCGGAAAACACCTTGCTGCTGGCTTGCAAACGGGCTGTCTTTATCCGCTAGAACATCGCTGCTGCTGCGCATTTGACGCAGCACCATTTGTAAAAACATCGCCTCAAATTGACCCGCCACTACTTCAAGCGCGCCTTCCTGATCTCGACTCTGCTTGATGTTGGCAAGTGCGCTGTTGTCGTGATACAGCATCGAATTCAGTTGAGTTTGTTCATTGGTACTGTCTAGTTTCATCCTTAACTCCTTAAATCACGACCAATTCAGCGTTCAATGCACCCGCTTCGCTCAGTGCTTGCAGGATAGACATTAAGTCAGTAGGTGTGGCACCTAAGCTGTTTACCGCAGTCACAATAGTGTTGAGCTCCGTGCCTGGAGGCCAAATCACCATTTGAGCTAAATCTTCGTTCACATCAAGATCCGTTTGGTTAACGACTTTCGTATCGCCATTTGCAAACGCATTTGGCTGACTGACTTGTTGTGATTCAGAAATTCGCACGGTTAAGTTGCCATGGCTCACTGCTGCCTCACTCACTTTGACACTCTTACCGATCACGACCGTTCCCGTACGAGAGTTAAAGACAATTCGAGCCGGCTTGCGGCCTTCCACGACGCTCATTTCTTCAAGCATCGACATCATCACTACGCGCTGTTGGGTATCTTTTGGTGCACGCATATCAATGCGCGCTTTATTGATCGCAACAGCAACGTTAGGCCCAAAAGTGTTGTTGATTTCACGCGCGATATTTTTTGCCGTTGTGAAACTTGGTTTACGCAGGTTTAAGGTGACTTCATCACGCTGGTTGAAATCAGTTTTGATTTCTCTCTCTAACGTCGCACCATTCGGGACGCGACCTGCCGTTGGTGTATTAACTTCGACTTTGGAGCCACTTCGCCCTTCTGCTGATAAACCGCCCACCACGACGTTTCCTTGTGCAATGGCATACACTTCACCATCAATACCGCGTAAAGGCGTCAACAATAGCGTACCGCCACGGAGGCTTTTCGCGTCACCAATTGAAGACACGACCACGTCCAAAGTTTGTCCGGGGCCCGCCATTGGATCAACGGTTGCTGTCACGCTCACAGAAGCCACATTTCGTAGCTTAGGGTTCATACTGTCATCAATTTGAACCCCAAACTGACGAAGCATGTTGGTAATAGATTGAGAAGTAAATTTCACTTGGTTTCGGTCACCCTGGCCAGCTAAGCCAACCACCAAACCATAACCAACCAATTGGTTTTCTCGAATGCCGCGTACATCGACCAAGTCCATGATCGGAATTTCCACTTCAGCATGTGAAGTGGTTGGTAATCCCAAGGTCAACACCAATAGGAAAGACGTAAAGAAAGATTGCATTGTCTTCATTAGAAAGGTACCCATGGGCTGTTGAAGAATTGAGTTAGCCATCCGGCTGCGTTGCTGTCAGCCAAAGCTCCGCGACCCGCGTAGGTAATTCGTGCATCAGCAATTCGTTGAGAAGAAACTTGGTTGCTGCGATTAATATCATCCACACGAACAATGCCAGTGAGACGAATAAACTCATCTCCCTGGTTAAGGCGCAGCCATTTTTCGCCACTGATACGCAATACACCATTAGGTAACACCTCGTGTACCGTTACGGTGATAGCACCTTGCAGCTTGTTACCCTGTGAGCTTGAAGCGCTGCCATCAAAGTTGCGGCTGCCATCGACACTAACCCCTAACTCATCGAACGTTTTCGTTCCTATGGTCGGCGCCGCGAAGTTAACCGCTGAGCTTTTGCCAAACTTCGTACCCGCTTTTTTGCTCGATGAGGTTTCTTCTGATAGTTGAACCGTTAACACATCGCCAACTCGGTAAGCACGACGATCCTGAAACAGGGTCATCGTGTATTGGTGACGATAAAGGCTACCAGACTGAGTTTCCGGCAACGTGTAATCGAGCGTTGGTGGTGCGTATTCCTCGGCATTTGGCTCAGGCGGAATAAATTCCTGACGGCCGGCACATCCCACCAGCAACACGGCGGCTACTGCCCAACTCTTAGAAAGCCATTTCATTGCTTTTTCCTTCATCATCACCAATTTCATACTTACATTGATTGCGAAACAAACTTCAGCATGTCATCTGCAGCAGAGACCACTTTCGCATTCATCTCATACGCACGTTGAGTCGTGATCATGTCGACCATCTCTTCCACGACTTGTACGTTTGAACCTTCCAATGCACCTTGCTTGATGAGGCCTGCGCCATCTTCACCAGCAATCAGTTCATCTGCCGGGCCGCTGGCTTCCGTTTCACGGAACAAGTTACCACCCACGGCCTCTAAGCCTGCTGGGTTAATGAATTTTGCGAGTGTGATTTGACCAAGCTGCTGTGGCGTTGGATCGTCCGCCGTCGTCGTTGTTACCGTGCCATCAACACCAACAGAGAATGAAGAGGCATTATCTGGGATCTGAATTTGTGGCTCTAACGGCAAGCCTTGACTGTTAACCATCAAGCCTTCAGAGTTGACATGGAACTGACCATTACGTGTGTACATGATCTGTCCATCCGAGTTTTCGATTTGAAAGAAACCCTGTCCCATAACGGCAAGGTCCAACTCTTGTGTTGTATTTTGAGTGTTACCTTGCGTAAACACTTTTTGCGTGCCAACTACGCGAACACCGCTACCTAGCTGAATACCACTTGGCAACTCGTTAACTTGGTCTACTTGAGCACCAGGTTGACGCTGAATGCTGTAGAAAAGGTCTTCGAATACAACTCGGTCACGCTTAAAGCCAACTGTATTTACGTTCGCTAGGTTGTTAGAAATGGCAGTCATCTTCGTATCCTGCGCTGCCATGCCTGTTTTACTTACCCATAATGCTGAATGCATTTTTTATTACTCCTTGCGGGGCGAGACTTATCTCGCCGCCATTAATTTATTACCAGCTTGTGCCAACGTCTCGGCCGTTTTCATCATGCGAACTTGCATCTCGAAGTTACGCGTTAACGACATCACGCTAATCAACTCATCAATGGCAGATACGTTACTGCCCTCAATGTGCTCAGGAGAAAGTTGCACGGTTTCATCGGCAGCGAATGGCACGCCATCTACACTGTGCAGTAGGCTGTCACTCTCTTTTTGAAGTTGGTTCATTTCTGGTTTAACCAACTTCAACGTTCCCGCGACGATTTCTGCGCCACCACCTGGCGGAATCACGGATACTTGACCACGCTCGCTGATTTCAATCTTTTGATAATCAGGCACAACCAAAGGCCCATTTTCACCAAGAACAGGAAAACCGTTGATGGTCATGGCACCAAAAGTGTCGACTTGGATATTGCCCGCTCGCGTGTACGCTTCGTTACCCGCAGGGGTTTCAACAGCAAGATAACCCTCACCCATGATGGCGACATCCAACGGGCGTCCCGTTTTCATAATGTCGCCAGAATCAAAACGCGTTGAGGCAGAGTTGGTCACAACCATAGTGCGACCATCAAAACCTGGGCCTTGCATTTCTACACTGCGTACGCGCTCCATATCCGCTCGAAAGCCAGCAGTATCAGCGTTTGATAAGTTGTTTGAACGCACGTGCTGAGCCTTAAGAACTCGACTCGCACCTGACGTTGCAGTAAATAACAAGCTATCCATGCAAAACTCCCATTACACCGCGTTAAACAAAGCTTGAGTTAGCTTGTCGCTGGTAGAGATGGTTTTCGCGTTTGCTTGGTAGTTACGCTGTGCGGTCATAAGCGCCACAAGCTCACTGGTTAGGTCAACGTTAGAACCTTCTAGCGCACCTGGAGTTAAATCACCCAACGTACCTGAACCAGGGACACCCGTGATTGGCGCACCAGAGCTGAAGCTTTGAGTCCATGCCGTACCACTCACTTTTGCTAAACCTTGTGTGTTGGCGAAGTCTGCAAGTACAACTTGACCTTGCAGCTGTGATTGGCCGTTAGTGTAGGTCGCGTAAACCATGCCATTACCTTCAACGCGTACACCTGCAAGCTCACCGGATGTATAGCCGTTCGGGCTGTTAGTACTTACGCCGAATTTCGCACCGAACTGCGTGCTGCCCTTCAAGTTAATGTCGACACTCATCGCGTTTGCGCCTGCCGCAGGGAATGAAACATTAAACGGAGCCGTCGGTGAAGAAAGCGAACCGTCTTTGTCAAACGTTACTGGCACCGTTGTCACTGGTGTTGCACCACCATCCACTTGAACATTCACTTCCCAAGAGTTAGAAGCGGTCTTAGTGAAGTACTGAGTTACCGTGTGCGAGTTACCCAGCGAGTCATAGACTTTTGTGGTGTAAGACGAATTGAATGAGTTTGGATCGTCCGGATTAAACGGCGTTACCGTTTTATCAATGGCAGACGCACTTGCATCAAAGTTTGCAACAAAATCAAGACCGTCTGTCGCTTTTGCATTCAGTGATGACGTAGATACTTGGATATTGCCCACAGAGCCTGTCATCAGGTTGTTGTTGCTATCCACACTGTAACCTTGCAGTTTTGCGCCACTGTTAGCTGTAACAAAGTTATCTTTATCTGTCGCGAATACACCTGAACGCGTGTATAGCGTTTGACCCATGTTGTCTTTAGTGACAAAGAAGCCACCACCGTTGATCGCCAAGTCCATCGCACGGCCAGTTCCTGAGATACTGCCGTCTTTGTCGAAGTTCTGTGAAATTGACGCGACTTCTACACCACCAGGTTGCATGCCGTTGTATACTGCGGAGAATTCTGTGCGGCCACCTTTAAAACCATACGTTGATGCGTTGGCAATGTTGTGACTGATTGTGTTTAGCTCTGTGTTGGTCGCGTCCAGACCACTTAGTGCGATGTTAAAACTCATAAAAAGACCTCTGATTTCCCTATTTGGTTAAGCACCAAACTGAGTGATTTGATAGAAAGGAACGTTGCCAACGCCATGGACATTGACTAATGCTGCGCCGCCAGTATTTGGAATACGCACTTGCTCAACAGTGCCAGCCATGAGCACATTTGGACTTGCTTGCCCTTCTTGCACTTCTACTGCCACTGAGTATTTGCCTGGTTTAAGACCAAGTTCTTCAGGATTAATTGAAAAGTCGACGTCACCTTTGCCGTGAGCACCTAATGGCACTTTAGTAGATTGACCAAACTCATCTTTCACAACTAACGTCACTTGGTTTGAGCTATGAGCGAGTTCGATTTTTCCGTTCTGTACGCCTTCACCAAGCTCAAATTCTTTGGAGTTGACGTAAACAGTTTGTCCGACGAGCCCCGCTGTCGATAGCACTTGCATGTTGTCGAGGAGAATCATGCTCTGTTGCATTGTCTTGGACATATTCTCGGTACTTTGAACTTGAGAGAATTGAGCCAACTGACCAACGTATTCCGTGCCATCAAGTGGGTTAAGTGGATCTTGGTTTTGGATCTGCGCCACCATCAAAGAAATGAATTCGTTCTCTAATGAAGAAGCACTGTTCATATCTTTAGGATTTGGTGCAATGCCATTGTTCTCTTTTGCTTTAGTGCTCACAGGAGCATCAGACGATAAAGGTGTATATTGTGCGAGACTCATTAACTGCCCTGCCCTAATCTAAGCAGACCTTGCTGCATACTTTTCACATTCGATAACACTTCAACATTGGTTTCGAAGCTACGTGTCGCTGACATCATGTCTGCCATTTCAGCCACGACATCGATATCTGGGTAATACACATAACCTTCACCATTGGCCAACGGGTTGTTTGGCTCAAAGCGTTTCTCGGCTTCTCCCGCATTTTTCACAACGTCAACAATGCGAACTTCAGCATTGGGATAAACCCCGTTTTCCGTTGTCAGCTGCGCTTTTTGGTACACAGTCGCGAATACGGGCTTCAGCGCTTTATAAGCGTCATCTGGATTTGCAGACACCGCGTCCGCGTTAGCTAAGTTACTGGCGACCGTGTTAAGACGCACAGTTTGTGCCGTCATCGCGGATCCAGTGATCGAGTAAATATCAGTGAATGACATAATTAACGTCCCTCAATCGCTTTCGTTAAGCCATTAAATTTCATGTTGAGAAAGGTCAGGCTAGTTTGAAAGTCCATGTTGTTTTGCGTGAATTTCGCTTGTTCAACACCCAGTTCTACAGTGTTGCCATCTTTGCTGTTCTGGTAAGGCACCGAGTATTGGGCCTGAACCTGAAACTTAGGCACTGGTTTGTTCACACCGCCTGCAGTCACCTGGTTCATTACGGTGGTGAAACTTAGGTCTTTCGCCAAATACCCAGGGGTGTCAACATTTGCTAGGTTACTGGCAAGGACTTTGGTACGCTGAACGCGAAAATTAAGTGCCTCTGGATGTACACCTAAAGCATTTTCAAATGTGATCGCCATGCATCTTCCTTACAGTTGGCTCGAATACGCCAACATACAAACAAGATGCGTGCCATAAAAAATAGTTATATGTATCAATGATTTACAAACAAGGATGGAAGTCAAACTTCCGGCTCACGGAAAGCATTAAAAGCAAGGGGAAAGTGCTTACTTCCTCAACATTAATGCTAACTCTGCTTGCTCTAATACCAGGACAAACTTTCGCCAACACCTCTGGCAGAACCCTAAGCGTTGAGGAGATAAAATCTGTTGTAGCAGAGCATTTCAAACAAGAAGTGGCCCAAAATGCTCACTCTAATCAGTGGGGAGAATACCAACTGGATTTCGACATGTGGGTACCAGGCTCGGCGAATCACCTACCTGAGTGTGAGTCGCCTCTGGTCATCACTGGTCGCGACAATCAAGCGTTGCCAGTTGGAAACCTTAAGCGCTCAGTAAGTTGCGATGACATCGCTTCACCCTGGCGAATTAACGTCACGATAAAATCTTCTCTGACACTGCCTGTCTTGGTTGCCACAACCACGGTCGGTCGAAATGAAGTTGTGACTGCCAAGCACGTTAAACTGGAAACGCGCACCATCTCGCGACAAGACGATTTTTATACTCGCCCAGGACAAGCAATAGGCTTAGAAACCTCTCGCCGTTTACGTGCAGGGCAAGTGGTCAACCCATCCAACTTATCGGCTCCACCTTTAATCGAAAAAGGCAATGAAGTCATAGTGATTGCGAGCAAAAATGGATTTAGCGCCAGCACGAAAGGAGTCGCCTTAGAAGATGGTGCGAAAGGGCAACAAATTGAAGTAGAAAACCTAAGTTCTGGCAAGGTCATTAGAGCTGTCGTAACCGGGTTAAACCAGGTTCATACTCAATTTTGATTTTGGACTCAGAGTAACATTTTTTAATTTTGGCTCTCGTCAGTAACGCTGAATTTCGAGTACAAAAAAAATATTTAATGTTTATCACATCCTAACCGCCTACTTAATTTAGAACATGATGATGAGGACCACAGCATGAAAATCGACAAAGTCGCGGGCGGTCATGTCCCACAAACAAAATTACAGCAAGCAAGCAAACAGCCTGTCGACATCGTCGAACAGAGCAAAGTACACGAGCCTGCATTTCAAGCGAATACCGTAGCGATAGATCGCGCTCAAGCTGAAATGGCATCACTACCTGATGTTGATATGGAAAAAGTAGAACAAGTACGTAACGCATTAGCGCGTGGCGAACTTAGCCTAGATACAAAAGCACTATCAAAGGCGATCATGCAATTCCATACAGGTCACGAGTAATAACACACTAGGAAGAGATCATGGCAAGCGCAGTATCGCAGCGAATTCAACAATTTATTCGCTCAATACCTGAGGATATCAAGCTCTATCAACAACTTATCCCTTTGCTTCAACAGCAAAAAACGTTGTACTTAAAGTTTGATGGTGAGGCACTGAGCAATAATGTTCAGAAACAAATGCCAATACTCAATAAACTTAGCCGCTCAGCCAGTGATAGAAGCCAGTGTATGCGAGAGCTGGGGTTAGCGTGTAATGACGCCAGCGTAAAACGAATTTTCAATGCTTTGCCTGCCCAAATAGGTATGCAAGCTAGAAAACAATGGGCGCTATTGGAAACATTGGTAAGTCAGTGCCAACAATACAATCAGAGCAATGGCCACAGCTCTGCGGCGTTCCATGAGTTGGTCAGTCAACTCAAACAACCTGTGCAACACACTTATGAAGATAAATCGTTCTAAACGATGTTCGTCTTGCCTACAGATTCAGTCGCCATCTCGGCTGAGTACTGTAGGCCTTTTTATTTTTATCGCCTTACTATCCTGCCTTTCAATCACCTGCCAGGCGAAACCAAGCCCAGCTGATATTCAAACGCAATATCAAGTTTTAGCCCCATACAAACCACAAATTGCCAAGCGTCTCGATTCATCCAGCCTGGTGATTCATCATATTTTCAAACAACTGCAAAGCCACTCTTTACCAAAGAGTCTAGCCTTAGTGCCAATGTTGGAATCCTCTTACAACCCCAAAGCCGTTTCTCATGCCAACGCCGCCGGACTTTGGCAACTGATACCAGCAACAGCTCAACGATTCGGGTTGACTGTAGATACAAAACAAGACGATCGCTTTGATACAGAAGCAAGCACAGCTGCAGCACTCAAGTATCTGACGTTTTTATACAACAAATTCGATCAAAACATGGCGCTGACATTAGCGGCCTACAATGCAGGTGAAGGGCGTGTCGCACGCGCTATTCAACGAGCAGGCAGTAACGACTTCCAGAAGCTCACACTACCTAAAGAGACTCGCCAATACGTTAGTCGATTCTTCGCGCTGGAAAAGTTGATAGATATCGGTCAGTTACAATCCTCATCATTTCAACCTTTACTCTTATTTGCTTCAGATGCTCCGATGGTTTCGCAACCGCTGATCGACTTTAGTCCACTACCTCCGTTGGTCAATTTGTGATAAAAATCACGACAAAATCCAATGTCAGAAAAACGTAAAATTACAAGATCGTGTTCGGCCAATTTGAAAACTCGTGATCTCTATGCAAACGTGTGCAAAAAAGTTGAGGTAAGGTATCTCAAAGATAAGAAAGAGTAGTGGTTTATTAAAAGGTACCCAAATTGCGCTTGCCAATTGGGTAGATATGCGTCACATTGCGTTTGCAAAAAACATGAAAACCAATGGTTGGACCTAATAATTATTTACACACTAAATGTAAAACAGCTATTGTTTTCATAGTTCGAAACAAATTTAAAATATCAAGATGACGCTTCGCTTGCGCGTCTGGAGTAAGTCCGGGTTCCGGGGGGGAGTCCGGACTTTTTTTATCGATTTAAAAGCTGACCTATCAACAGAACAATGAGTGGGTAAGTCACTATGAGGCAAGCTAAGTTATTTATAGTAATTCTTTAGAAATCAACTGAAGCAAAAACGTTTCGCGCTCGATGCTCATGCCTTTTTTCGGGCTTTCTGCCATGGTCTTTTCATTGTGCGCTATCGCTTCGTGAATGTTCATCCATACCGGACGCATTCCATTTTTAACTTCATAGTCTTCATAAGCCGTTTCGCCTAGCTCACGATCAATTTTACATGTATAGCAATACGACACCATGTGCATTACGTCAGCGTCGTCTTTGTACCAAGGACGAAACTCCTCAAAGATTCCGAAAGGCTTAATACCATGGATATTCTGCGCGCCGGTTTCTTCTTCTAGTTCACGAACTAGTCCAGCAATCACATCTTCACCATCATCAATACCACCACCTGGCAAAGTGTAGTCATGGTAACGCTCTGTATAGAGCAACAACACATCTTCACCATCTAGTACGATGGCGCGTGCCGCATTGCGCTGGAAAATAATTTTGTCGTCCAAGTGCTCAATGTCCGGATGAACGGTCGATTTTAAGTGTCTCATCGAAAATACCACTGTCATGTTTTGCGCGCATATTACCGAACTTCACGCTTTAAATCATCGTTGTCGGTCCAAATGCGTTCAAGACATTGGTTTGAACGCAACGGTTCTAACCTTCGTAACAATCCGCAACAAATAGAAGTGTGACGTGATAACCAGTAAAAGATGAGAATATCTAAATTCTTATACGTCCCTCTTACTTTTAACATCGATAAGACAATAATCTCTGAAAGTTGCGTATAATCAATACAATACTCGCCCACCCCATGCGGAGATAAAGAATGAAAAAGACAAATTTAATGATGGCTATGGCTGCAACGTTGGTACTGGCTGGTTGTTCAACTTACGAAGGTGCCACTCGCTCGACTGAGTATACCTCCGTCGCAAATCCTGCAGCCGTTTACTGTGTCCAGCAAGGTGGTGAGTTGGATACCGTTTCGGAAAATGGCGAACGTGTGACCTACTGCGTGCTGTCTGACGATAACCGTGTCGAGCAATGGGAATACTATCGCGACAATCATAAAGAAAGTGAGAGTGGCGACTACTAAATTTTTTTGTCGACACGTCAGATTCCCTCTATCACTTAGGAGCCTTTAGGCTCCTTTTATATTTGATTTATCAAAACTTTCTCACTTCATTTTTACATACCTCTGACTTTACCGCACATCGATACTATATCGAACGGTGTTCTATTCTTGACATTTCTCTGACATAACTTTCCACTTGGACAATAAAATCCCAAACACAGATCACACTAATTCACATTTCTTCCACATTTTCTGGAACAGGTGAGCAAGATGAAAACACAAATAGTAAAAGAAGCCGAGTCAGCCCCAAGCAACGTTGTTACTGAAGAGTCAAAGCGCATCATTTATAAATCGAGTTTAAGTGCATTGATGATTGTCGCTATCAGTATTCTCGTTAACCTCAGTCTTCGCCTTGATTATGTCGTGTTGGGTTCAAGCCTTGGTGAGCTTTCCATAACAGAAACACTCCAGCTTGTGATGCTCGCGATTGCATCATGGTCATTTTTTAGCCTATCTAAACAACAGCCTCAGCTAAAGCATGCGGCCATTTTGATTGCCGGCTTTTTCGCGGTGCTCATTATTCGTGAAACAGACTATTGGACAGACATGATTCGTCATGGTTCTTGGGTTTTCCCTGCGCTCGCTGTAACCGCACTGGCTTGCGCCAAAGCTTACCAAGGTGGTAAAGGTACCATGAACGAAATGGCGACTATCTTAACGGTGCCCCACATGAAACTGTTAATTGGTGCCGTGATGCTATTGTTGGTCTTCTCTCGCTTGTATGGCATGGGCAGTTTTTGGCAACAAGTGATGGACGAGAACTACATCCGTGATGTTAAAAATATTTCGGAAGAAGGCATGGAACTCCTGTGCTACTGTTTGATCGCATTGAGCGCAGTCCGCACAAAACGCGAACTTAATGAATAGACTCAGGATCCAAGCGGCGGTTCAATGCAGTTAATATCGGATGAACGATCCTTAACGCTTGTTCCGCAGCTCCTACAGATTCATCCAAGGCCGTCATTTCGATGGCTTTTTTCATATCTTCAATCTGTTGCAAACTATCTTTATCGAGTGGTAAAGCGAGCAATTGCTGAATGGCATGTCTCGCGATCATAAGCGGCTTCTTTCGGACAACCGATAAGTCTCGTAAAAATGCTCCCTGCTTGACCCCTTCTAAATAAACTCGGTAAGTCGTGAGTTCATCCAGTAATAAAAATGCCGCCGCCACAGGCCCTTTATGTGGGTATGGTACGCTGATATGTTTGTTGATATCCAAGGGTAAGTTGAGAGTAACGCCCATGGAGGCGCACTCAGATTTTAGTACTCGTAATAATCCCTGCTCATCCATCAAGGTTTGGATTTCTATGATTCGCTCAAGGTGGTAGTCATTCGACAACAAGGTGACCTCAACCGGGCGCGCTGACCATAACTGGAACAAACCACTATCACACAAAATGCGAGAAGCGTAACGCATGTTCTGAAACGTATTCAAAGATCGATTTTCTAAAAGTACTTGATGTTCAGGGAACGGATGCACAGCGGCCGCATTTAGAGATTTAAAATAACTGTACATTGCATCTGCTTCAGAAATGCGTTGACCTTGCGTTAATCCACCACAAAAAATAATCGCCGTTCGCTCTGTCGGCAATGACGCAATCACATTAGATAACGCTTCGACTCTTGTTACCCCCTCAACGGTCAATCTGCTATTGACGAGGCGTTTACCTAAAACAATGACCACATTGTCTAACTTCATTTCAAAATCTCGCGCTTAGTTGGCAGTGTTACAAAAATCTTCTTTCACTCCCGGCCTACAGGCTTTAACATCTAGTTAACAACACTGTTCTAGAGACCTTTATAAAGGTTCACTGCTAAAGGAAGTCAATTATGCTGTCGATTTTCGATATATTTAAGATTGGTGTCGGGCCTTCTAGCTCCCACACTAATGGTCCTATGCTTGCCGGATTCCATTTCACTCAACTAGTTAGCGACTCTATGGCGAAAGTGCATCGGGTGCAAGTGGACCTTTATGGCTCATTATCGCTCACTGGTAGAGGGCACCACACAGACCGAGCCACTGTCCTTGGTTTGATGGGAAATAAACCCGATACGATCAAAATGAGTAGCGCTAAAAGTGCGCTACAAAATACTATAGACAACAACACGCTGCTGCTCGCAGGTACGCACCAGATTGAGTTTAGCTACGACCATGACATCGTCTTTCATAGTGACAACCTTCCCCTGCATGAAAACGGAATGACGATTACCGCACTAGACGCTGCGGGAGACCAAGTGGCGTTTGAAATTTATTATTCCATCGGAGGTGGGTTCATCGCCACCGCTGACGAACTAGAAAACGGCACGCAACAAGATGAAGTCGCGGTACCATTTCCTTTCACATCAGCGGATGAGATGCTGGAAAAAGCCGAGACTAACGGTTTTAGTTTGGGAGGTATGATTCTACAAAACGAACTGGCATTCCGCTCAGATGAAGAAATTAGCCAAAGAGCTGAACAAATTTGGAAAGTGATGTCGCTCTGCATGCAACGTGGTTTCGATACGGAAGGGATTTTAGAAGGTGGTCTCAATGTCACTCGTCGTGCACCAAACCTTTTGAAGAAGCTCGAAGCCAACGCTGCAGTTGAGAATGATCCAATGGAGATCATGGATTGGATTAACCTCTTTGCCTTTGCGGTTAGCGAAGAAAATGCAGCTGGCGGACAAGTCGTTACTTCTCCAACTAATGGCGCCGCTGGGGTGATTCCGGCGGTATTGATGTACTACCATCGCTTCATCAAAGAGCTTGATATTAAACAGCTGAAAGATTTTCTCGCAGTCGCTGGCGCTATAGGCATCTTATATAAAACTAACGCGTCAATTTCCGGCGCCGAAGTGGGTTGTCAGGGAGAGGTCGGGGTTTCTTCATCCATGGCAGCCGCTGGTTTAACGGCGCTCAGAGGCGGCAGTAACGAGCAGATTTGTATTGCTGCGGAAATTGCGATGGAGCATTCATTAGGAATGACTTGTGACCCGATCGGCGGCTTGGTTCAAGTGCCTTGCATTGAAAGAAATGCCATGGGCGCAATGAAAGCCATTAATGCCTCACGTATGGCATTAAAGCGCACGAGCAAATGCCTTATTTCATTAGATAAAGTTATCGAAACCATGTATCAAACTGGTAAAGATATGAACAAAAAATACCGTGAAACTTCCTTAGGTGGCTTGGCCGTCATTCATATGGCACCGCCATGCGAATAGTCAAATAAGCCCGCTATATCATTGCTGGCGATGCACTTCGTCAGCAATTTCCTTTCTCGCAAGACCTCTTTTTATTTACCAGTAATCCTATAAACCCCCTTCGGTCTCAATTAGTAACAAATACAACAAAATTAAACAAAAACAGAATTAAGCACTGCTTCATTCAAATTGATCCAGAACAACACATTAGCATTTAGCCACCTAAGCATTAGAAAATATAGTGCAGCATTTCCACGTTATGCGACAATTATTTCAATACTCAATCTTTCGTTTCATTACTATTTAATAGAAATAACAATACCTACCTTTCTCCGCTAATGTGAGTACAAAATTATGTGGAATAAACTCAATAAATCCATGATGTTCTGCCAAATGATGTTTGGCTTATCATTTTACGGTGTATTAGTAAGTCTAACTCGATTTTTTCTAGAGGATCTAAATTACAACGAAGCCGATACGATGATGATCGTTGGTGCTTTTTCGGCGATCGGGCCACTTTTCGCGATTGCGGGCGGCTTTATTGCAGATAAGTTTTTAGGCGCTTATCGCTCACTTTCTATCGCATATTTCGCTTTTGCATCCGGTTACGTATTACTCGTGTTGGGGGCTTCTGCTTCTAACGTTCCACTTTCAATGTGTGGTATTGCGCTCGCCAGTTATGGCCGCGGCCTGATGTCACCCTCTTACCCTAGCCTCTATAAACGAACGTTCAAATCACAAGAAGATTTTGAAAAAGGATACCCAATCAATTATTCAGTGAATAATGTTGGCGCCTTTTTAGGTCAATATTTGTTCCCAATGATTGTCCTTGTGATCGGCTTTAATGGCGGTTTTACCATCTCTGCTGTTATGGCAGCAGCGGCATTGATCATGCTATTGGTATTCCGCAAAGATCTTGTTGGCGTAGCCTCTGAGCTTGATCAAAAAACCGTAAGTTTAAAAAACTGGGTACTTTTTGCATTGATTTCATTGGCAATGATCGCGTTGGTATTTTTCATGTTTTCAAACATGGATATTGGCCAAAATATCGTATACGCCATCGGAGGGGCGGCGATCGCATACTTCATATCTCTGATGCTTAAAGCAAGCAAAGCTGAGTCTTTGAAGATGGGGACCATCTTAATTGTGACCTTGCTGACAACCTGTTTCTTTGTTTACTACGGACAAATGATGACCTCGATGAACATGGTTGCTATCAACACATTAAAAGGCTCTCTATTTGGTTTTATTCCGCTCGAACCAGAAGCAGCAATGGCAATGAACCCGCTTTGGTGTATGGTTGGTGGTCCTATCGTAGCTGGCTTTTTTGGGTTGCTGGAAAAGCGCGATATCTACCTCTCTACCGCGACAAAAATCGCCTTGGCATTTGTACTGACCGCGATAGCGTTTGGTATCTTGACGTTTGCCGTGACTACCGTGGGTGAAGATGTCGTGATCATGCCAGAAATCTTTCTCGCTATTCACTTCTTCCAGGCGATTGCAGAAGTCATCGTGGGTTCGATGGTCGTAGCGTTTATTCTTTCCGTCGCGCCGAAGTACATCGAAAACTTCTCTGTGAGCCTATTTTCTGTGGCAATCGCATTAAGCGGTATTATTGGTGCTGCATTCTCAACCTCTATCGCGTTAGAGAAAGGACAGACCATCACACAAGACATTGTACAAAACGTATATGGTGATTATTTCCAATTACTAACTGTCCTTGCTGTTGTCATGGTCGCTATCGCAATGGCAGCGTCACTCATTATTCGCAAGATGCTTGATGCGGCGAAAGAAAGCGATACTCAAGCGCAACCAGTCGAGATCGAAGCTGGGGTTGAAGTTCAAAGCTGAGTTTGATGATTTACCTATCTCAAAATATAAAAAATGCCGCGATATTCGCGGCATTTTCTTAACAACAACATGTTCGATTAATCACGTCGACCACGAAGTTCGATTTTTTGTGTAGCAGCATCCGTTTGGATGATTACCCCGCCATAGGCCGTTTCATTTCGACCTTTCAGCGTCAGTTGAGAATCTGCGCGCTCGACGTCGACCTGATTTTTCGTAGCCATCGTCATATCAATCGTGCCCGTGTATGACCCATCGCCAGCTAATGCTATGTTTGTTGAGCAAACCATCAAACCAAGTGCGATTAATTTTTTCATACGTCACCTCTGTTTTTGTTCTTACTTTCTTTCGATGAAAAAACTGTAACAACAGAAACGTGTTCATACGAGGAAAGTCATCATTTACCAAATGGAAATACAAACCACTAAATTGATATGACCAAGCCTATTTGCTGTCCACCTTCGCCTTCAATAAACCATAAGATACGACAGCATGCTTAAATTGACCGAACGTTGTCTTTTGTTCAGCAATCCAGAGATATGATTTCTCAGCAGAAGACAAATGAGACGATGTATGAGCATTAATCTGGACATTCAAAACGTATTGGTACTAAAACGGATGTATGAGTTACGTAGCGTCCGATTGGTGGCAGATTCACTCGGAAAGACATCCGGATCAATCAGCAAAAACCTGACAAAAATGAAAGCGCAGCTCGATGATCCTTTGTTCATTCAGACTAAAAATGGCTTTGAACCGACCGCTTTTGTCGAAGCGAACATGCCACATTTTGAACAAATCCTCACCAGTATTGATTCCATCAAACCACAGAGTTTTTCACCCGCTCATTTTGACGGCTCGATCACTATTTATGCGAACACATTGTTTTGGGATTACTTTGGTGACAAGTTTTACTTAGAATTACTAAAACACGCCCCAAAAGCAAAGTTCTCTTGTTTACGTTGGGGTAGCGACGCGAAAAAGCGATTAACTGAGGGTGAAAACGCTATTGCGATTCATTATTTTGATGAGGATCTTCCGCAGTCAATTATTCAAAACGAACTAGGTCGAGGAAAAGCCGTATTTTTTGTTCGAGATGAGCATCCCGCTCAACATTTCCAAGAGCTAGAAAACTACCCCTTTTTACTTTTCAAAACGCCGGGATGGAACGACTACCGATACCCGTTGTTGGAAAGGCTCAACCATATGGGGTTCAGAACCACACCTAAGGTAGAAATTGAACACCCTGCGATGATTCAAAAAGTGCTCCTACAAACGGATCATTTTGGTATAACCATGAGTGGACATGTGCCTAAGGGCTGCCGAAGTATCGCGCTTCCTGGCGGGTTAGAGCTTGATGTTCGCTACGTGATGAGCTGTCGTCGCTCACAACAGCAAGCCCCGATAAACCAGTGGTTATTCAATGTCATTAAAGATATCACCCAGCCCTAACCTAAAAGTCCTAGGGTGATGACTTGTCTATGTTTTCTTAGGTACTCGATATCGTTGAGGTAAGCGGTATGATGGCAATCTTCTAGGTTCGCTTGAAACCTATCATCACCTTGAGCTGCGACCCCTCTCATATAATCAACTAACGCGGAGAGTCGATGTGTCATCACCTCCACCAGCTCTTCCCGTTCCAATCTCGAACAGCCATAAGCGTCACAGAAAAGTTTTGCGCGCTGAATTTGTTGCTCCAAACAGCCCATTTTATCGTGCTCATCGGTTTTAAATGGTGCCCAACCATAGACCGAAAAAGCGACGTCCCAAACTCTTGGCGCCGGATGCGCCGTATCAAAATCAAACACACCAACGACAAACTCTCCACGGAGTGCCACGTTATATGGCATGAAATCACCATGACAAATCACCTCTTGTGGTGTTCGTGGTGGCAGCATCCAGTGCAGCGTTTCATTTTGATATTGCTTAAGGAAACCCTCAGATGCATCGTGCATATCGCGTAACATTTTTGCCGCAGATTGGAGCGCGGAAACAGAAGCAATGTTGCCAATCAATGGATAGTTGTCAGTCTCTCCTTCGACATAGCTAACCCACTCTTTTCCTTTTTCAATACCAACCGCTTTAGGGCATGCCGTAAAGCCTCGTGAATGAAGATAGGTAAGTAGCAGATGGACAGTCATCGTCCAATAACTGGCAGGACGAGATATCAAATTCCCTTTTCGATAGATGGCATTTTCTCTACCGCCTTGCATTGTTTCCATAACAGTATCCTGTGTGGATTAAGCGCGCATCAGATAACGTAAAGCTAGATCATCATACACTCAAAGCTTTTAGAGAAGGTTGACTTGACCCTATAAGAAACCGCGCAATTTTGTTAGGTAAATCGCAAGAATAAGTACCGCTGTAAAAATAGACCGTAAAACATCAAAGGCTTTGTATTAACCATTGGGCAAAGGTGTTTACGTGTGACTTTTCTGATGCTCTAACCATCATATAGTGTGCGCCGGAGCTGGGCATACCCCAATCTCCGATTTGCACTAATATCCCCTGTTGCAGCTCATCCTCAACAAGAAAGTCTCTCACCAGCAATATACCAAGTTGATTGGTTGCAGCTTGAATAGCAAGCAATGAATGTTCAAATTCTGCTATCACTTTGCTCACCTTGCCTTGATAACCTTGGTACGCAAACCACATCTGCCAAGATTCATGATAACCGCCGGTGCAGATTTTAGGTGTTTGAGACAACTTCGTGAGGTCATCAATCGGATTTAACTGAATAAAGCCGGGGCTTGCTACAACGATCCAGTTTTCTTGGGTAAGCTGAATAGCTTGTTGCTCTTGCCAATCGCCATCTCCGTTAATAATTTCTATATCTGCGATCGCACTGGCGTTTGGAACCGTATTCGCGGTTGTCGAGATCTTAAAGGAAACATCTGGAAATTGACGCTGAAAATCGGCCAGCCTTGGCATTAGCCATTGCGAGCAAAAACTGTGGGCGACATGTAAGGTAATTTGCTTGTTCTGTGGGCGAGTAAATAAATGATGGGTCGAGGTTGATAAGGTTTGAAGCACATGGTTAACCACCGGCCAGTATTCTTTTGCTGAGCTGGTCAGCGTAAGGTGCGTACCCTTGCGCTCGAATAATGTTGCATTTAACTGCAGTTCTAGCGATTTCACCTGCTGACTGACGGCCGCACGGGTCACATTTAGCTCCTCTGCGGCTTTAGTGAAGCTCTGTAATCGCGCCGTGGCTTCAAACGCTCGGAGCAAATTAAGCGGCGGTAAACTTTGCATAACACTCTCCCAAATACTCAGTAGCCATGGTATGAACTGGTGATGACAAATTGATGAAAGTGCTGAGTTTGTTAAGCGGGATCAAAAAAGCCAGCGTGATACACGCTGGCTTTTGGAACTGTCTCTTAAGCAGGAATTATTCTGCTTTCTCAGTGGTTTGGTATTCAAACGCAGGGACAACTACTTCAACACGACGGTTCATTTGACGACCTTGACGTGTTTCGTTGCTTGCTACTGGGTTAGCTTCACCCATGCCTTTCACTGTCATACGTTCAGCCGCAATACCTTTTGCTTGGAACTCGTCAGCAACGGCTTTCGCGCGTTTTTCTGTAAGTTGCTGGTTGTACGCAGCAGAACCCGTCGTATCACTGTAACCCGTGATCTCAACTTGAGCTTGTGGGTAAGTGTTCATCAGATCAACGGTACCAGAAAGGGTCGATGCATCTTTCACTTCTGCACTTTCTAGGTCGAATTGTACTGTCGCTGTTGTTTGAGCAGGGTAAACATGCTCAACAATACGTGTTGCAGGGCGTGTTTCTACTACTTCCTCAACCACTTCTTCTTGAACTACTGGCTCAGAGCCGAACTTGTAGTTAAAACCAATACCGAAGAAATCTGAATCCATATCTTCAATCACGTCATCAGACATATCTTGGTAACGTTGGTATTCAGCACGTAGGCTCCAGTTGTAGTTGATTTTGTACTCAGCACCTAGAGAGCCTGTTGGTACGAAATCTTTTTCGTCACCCGCCATCATGTATGCAGCACCAACTTTCGCGAATAGATTCCAAGAATCCGTTAGCGGTAGGTTGAATTTAGGAGCAAGAGTCAACGCCCAAAGATCACCGTCAACGGTGTTTAGGCCCGGCTTTTTGAAGTTTGCAGTGAAGTCACCAAGGTAATCAACACCGTACTCTGCTGCAACGTACTCGTTGAAGCTGTAGCCCAGGTGCATAGATGCTGCAAAACTGTCGTCGTCACAAGGTTCGTTTAGGTAACACGCATCATTTAGAGAGTTGTAACCTACTTTACCGCCCATGTAAGTGTCAGCAAGTGCAACGTTTGAGATCACACCACCAGCAAGTACAGTAGCCACTGCTATAGCGATTTTTTTCATTATTCTTTTCCTTTTTCTTGTACACAAAGCAACACATCGAGGCAGCATACTGCCGTAAAATATGAAGCCGTAACTTTCTCTTTTCTTCGAACAGAAATAGCTAAATAGCGTAGGAAAGAATCAAAAAATGATATTCAAACGCCAATGACGTAAAACGGAGAAAGATAACCTCAAGACCATCTATTCATGAGCTTCATCCGCATACCCAACCGAGAAATAAAGTCTCGTTGCGTTGGTTTAGCCATAGTCAATTCGTTGCGGAGAATATCACAAAATAGCCAGTTTTCTGTGACGCAAATCACCATAAAAACCCGCTTTCTCAAATTTAAGAATCGACATTTAAGCCTGTGAATGGCAACAAATTTTTACAGGAGAGAATAGATATCGAAGGCATAAAAAAACAGCTCATTTAAAATGAGCTGTTTTCGAAATAATGAACAGACGTGAACTTATCGAACTAGATTTTATCCGCCACGGTAAGCGTTGCAGCTAAGACATCTTGCCCAAATAATACACTGCGTTCTGGTGACCAACCATAAAGCGGATCTGGGTGATTGTTGTTATCTTTAAATGGCATCTCGATCGTGTACGACAGGCATTTGAACTGCTCCGCGACCCAGTTTGAGCCTACCGTCAAATTCGCTTTACCCGGCTCATCTTTATCATAACCAATCTCATCTTGGAACTCAGGTGTAATAGTCAGTAGCGCTTGCTTAAATGATGCCTCTAAAGCGGCAAGATTTTCATCGTAAGAAGGAATACCTTCTGAGCCAGCGACGAAGTTGTAAGGAATTGCTTCATCACCATGGATATCTAAAAACATGTCAACACCCGTTTCCAGCATACGTTGACGAACAAGGTAGACTTCTGGACTTTTCTCCATAGACGGAGTTTGCCATTCACGGTTCAAGTTCACGCCTACCGCGTTCGTACGCAAGTGGCCGCGAATACCACCGTCTGGGTTCATGTTTGGTACCACGTAAAGCACTGCTTTTTCCAGTAATGCACGCGCAACCGTGTCATTTTCATCCAGTAAACGTTGGATCATGCCTTCCATGAACCATTCAGCCATGGTTTCACCCGGATGTTGGCGTGCAATCATCCAGATTTTCTTTTTGCCTTCTTCCGACTCACCAAACGTTAGCAAGCTCATGTCATTGCCGTCTAATGTGTGGCCTAGTGTTTCTAGTTGGCAGTGGTGCGCGCTTTGTGCCATGTGTAACAAGTCTAAATGACGATCGTATGTGTAAGGCGCAAAGTACGCGAAGTAAATTGAGCTACGCTCAGGGATAACAGTGAAAGTCAGCGTGTCGCCATCGAACTCTGCTGGTATACGGAACCATTCTTCACGATCGTAAGACGCTACGACATCATAACCTTGCCACCCTTCTGGATAAGCCGACTTAGCCAAATCAAGCAGTTTGATCGTGTGCGACTGCTCGGCTTCGGTTTCTAGACGGAAATGGAACCACTGGTAGAATTCCGACATATTGTCATTAGGGATTTTAAGTTGGATGTCATTTTTGTCGTCCGCTTTCACTACGTGAATGCTGCCGCTATCGAAGTTGCTGAATACTTTCATTATATTACTCACCTTTTAAATCTGAGCTTGAAAGACAGAGGCTAACACAAGGCTACATCGCCCCCCAATGACTTTCACTGCAAACTGTCTCGTTTGTGGCTAAAGTCTTCAGTTTAGTCGAGCTTATCCGCTTTGCCTGCTGGTCCTGCGAGTTTCGCTAGCCATTTATCCCAAACAAACGGATGTTTCTCATTATCTTCCGCTTCCTCTTTTCGGCGAACAGCATTTCGTACCATCATTGCTCCCAGCCAACGTATTGGTTCTGGTGGAAAATACCCAAGCGGTCCTTGCGCTAAACCACTTCGCGTCCATTCGTTATCTAGCCCTAACACCAACGACGATAAAATTTTTCCACCCATTCGAGTTTGGGCAACGCCGTTACCTGAATAACCAAACCCGTAAAAGACATTACTTTGCTCATCCAATTGGCCAAAAAAAGGAAACCCAGTTGCGGAACGATCCGAACCGCCAGTCCAAGAGTACTCAAATTCAGCCCCTTTTAAGCGAGGAAAAAGGTTGTCGAATGATTTTTTTAGTAGCGTTTGATAACGCGTCGGCTTGTTAAACATCGCGTCAACTTGGTTGTTGAAAGAGAACTGATTACCGCCTTTACCTAGCATCAAACGGCCATCTGGCGTATCTCGGTAATAATGTACGAAGATGCGTGAGTCCAACACACTCGAACCTGCTTGCCAACCAGATTGAGACAACGTATCACCAAGCGGTTTGGTAATAACCATATCCGAAGACACCACCACAATACTGCTTTTGAATTGCTTAAACTGCTCCACCATCCAGGCGTTTAAAGCCAACACCACCTGCTGCGCTTGAATGTTTCCTTTAGGTGTACAGACGGTGGCAGGTTTTCCATAATCTAGACGCGTCATTGGCGTGTTCTCATAAACTTCTACACCCAGATCAATAGCAATACGGCGTAACCCTCGCGCAAGTAAGGCGGGTTGCACGTTAGCAGCAACCAGAGAGTGATAGCCTTCAATATGGCGAGGTGAACCCGTATTGGCAAGCAGTTCCTCCACCGAGCAACGACGCCAACTGTTCACCTCTAGCCGTTGTAACTCGTCGACAACTGGCTGCATGCCACCTTTCTGAGCCTGATTGGTTGCGGTGTAATAAACCCCTTTTAACGATAATTGCGCATCGATATTGTATTGCTGACAAAAGTCGTCAATCTCCAACACCGCTTGTTCCGACTCTTTTACCAACCAAACAGCATGTTCTTCACCGAATAACCGTTTCAACGTCGGGAACTTGGTAGACCATGTCAGCATACAGCCGCCATTCGCGCCAGATGCCCCACTGCCACACAAGCCCTTTTCGATAACAACCACCTGTTTTTCAGGAGATTGCTGCTTAATCATAATCGCTGTCCAAAGTCCGGTGTAGCCACCACCGACAATAGCAATATCGGTATCAATATTTTGATGTAATGGTTGCGGCGTTTCTGGCTGTTCAGCTTCAATGGCCTGTTTGAACCAGTATGAACTGTGTGTCATCGGATATCCTTGTTAGTGCGTTGCATCGTTTCTGTAAACACTTTACAAACGATGAGCACAATCAACGAGCAAGAATATCTAACGCTGAGCGATAGCAAATGTTGCGCTGAGAGAGTGGAAGTTTCCGCTATCAATGAATACAAAAAAGGGGAGCAGCGCTCCCCAAAACAAACAGCAAGGATATAAATTATCGGAAAATCGAGACCGTCTTACTGGTTAGTATTTACCGGTTTCACGCATGCGGTACTCGTATTGAACATTGAGAATAGGCTGGTATACAACTTGCCCGTCACTTTGCAAGAACTCATTCACCATGACTTTTGAGTCGGTGATAGAAAACGACTGGCGATCAACATACTCTGTAAGGCTTGTAAACTCGTCACGAAGCTGACCTGGTGATTTGCTTTGATAGTTCTGAATCATGTCACGACCCATTTCATAAGCCGCTTGTTTGCTATCCATAACATCACCATGGATCGTTTCGGTATCGTTTGTCCACTGATAGCCACCAGCAAAAACAACAGAAGGTGCAGCAGTCAGAGCAATCATACTTGCTAAAGTCATTAAGCGTTTCATAAACCTCTCCTTACTTACCTTTATATCGGGCCTAAATTGGCTCGATATTTATAAGGTACGTATAAAGACCAGAAACACGTCAAAATAATTTCAAATAACGTTCAATTCTTGTTCAACTCATTTCACTTTAACTTAGCAACACGGCATCATACTCTGCCAACACGAGCATTTTTCTACCTCGTAATCACAACGTTCAAAGTGGCTTCCAAACTGACATTTCCTTACCAACCCATACAATACCTAAGGTCAATTTTCTCTTAGAATCTCAACAAAAGAACAGTGTTCAAAACCTTATATAAACGTCGGGCACAGCAAAACCTCCCCTTTTAGTAGTGCTTTGCATTTCCCCCTTTTTCGGGTTCTTCGCTGCTCGTCCGTCGGTTCTTAATTGTGGCTGTTGAGCACACGTTAATCTGGAGTGAAAATGACCGCGAACAAATCCATTTTTTACCATAGCAAATCAATTTACTCAGATGATTATGCTGATGTCTATAAGCCAATTTGGACCTACAGAGCTAAGTTCATCTTGCGTGCACTTTACTACAAACGAGCGTTTAAGCACCTGTCAGATAATATTGAATCGTCATTGCTAGAGATGCTTTGTGCACGTACGCACCGATTTTTAGAAAAACCGTTTCGTCCCTACATCATCAAGAATAACTCCGCCTTTGATCGCTCCAACTTGGTGGTTGATCACTACAAAACGATTTCAGAACTGTTTTCTAAACAAACAATCGAAGAAATCTACACAGACTCGAAAGGCCTAACATTAGCCTCTTTTGAAATTGACGAAATACTGTACTCGGTGAGATTAGTATACGAAGCACGTTATCAAAAAGAAGGCGACATGAGCCTAGTGCTACACAGCGCTGAAGATGGCAACTTCTACACGCTCTCTTTTACGCTAGGTCACATCGAATCTGGACGCAGCATTATGATTGGCGGCTTGCAAGGGCCACGCAGCAGTGAAGAGAACAACGCGAAAATTAAAAAGTTAACTCGTAAACTTTACGGGCAAAGACCAAAAAGCTTGATGGTGAGTTTGCTCACTTTACTCGCGCAAATTTGGGAAGTGAATACGATTCTAGCGGTAAAAACACAATCCCATACTTATGCTGCACGACGCTACAGTAAAGGACGAATAAAAACGGATTACGATGCACTCTGGCAAGAGTTGGGCGGCACCGAATACAACCGTCATTTCTACTCACTCGATGTGAATGCCCCGCGTCGTGATATCGAAGGCATGTCGCGTTCTAAGCGTTCGATGTATCGACGTCGTTACGAATGGTTAGACAATACCAAAGCGGAGTTCATAACAAGGCTACGTTAACCCAACGCAGCACATGACGCTTTGTTTTTCATTTTATGATTCGGAGTTTATATGTCTTACAAGTACGCCGTTGCATGCTTACTGTCCGCACTTTCCTTAACGGCTCATGCACAACCAACCCAACATGTTGTTGGAGCAAATTTAGGCTACGGTAATGTTAGTTACGATGTGAACAATAGCCATGATGAAGGTGACATGTTCCTTGGTGATGTATATTACCGTTACATGTTCGATCACAACTTTGGTATTGAAGCCGGCTATAAGGGCGCATTTAACGGCATTGGCTCCGTACTTATCAGTCCCTTAACAGAAATCACCGATGTCAGTTATGGCGGGCCTCGACTCAGCGGTTACGCAAGTTACCCTCTGGGAGCTGGCTTTGAGCTTTACGGGAAAGGTGGTATCACTTACTACACGTTAAGTTACACGCTTAAAAACAATGGTCAGAATAAAGAATATGACGAGTCTAGTCTTGGCGGAGAAGCCGCTGCTGGTGTCGCTTGGGCCTATAAACACTTTGGTTTGAACTTAGAGTACAACTACGCCAAGAATAGCGATTTTGATTCTGGCGGTGTGATGTTTGGTGCGCAATTGCGATTTTAAAAATTTAGCTGTTCCAAGGCACCGAATCGACATCGGTGCCTTATACCTCAAGCAGGGCTCAATGACAGAATGATTCCGCTCAGGATCAACAGCACCCCGACGCCTCGCGTGAAATACCATTTTTCAGCCAACAACCACACGCCCATTAATAAACCAAATACAATGCTGATTTGTCGCAAAGCCACAACAAGGCTGACGTTATCAGTCATAGTCATCGCAAACAGCACCAAGCCGTAGGTTGATGCCATCATGATGCCTGCCATGCTCGCACTTTTGCGAATCATCCAAGCGGTTTGTAGTTCTTGCTGACTCCCCGAAACAATACACCACAATAAAACCGGTACTCCCATAACCCAAAACTGCACGCCTAGATAAAAGATCGCGCTATAGTGGTCGTTAAGAATGGTCGATGTTTGTTGAGTTAGCAGATTCAGTGCTTGCTTGTCCACAATGGAATAACCCGTCGTGCCAAACGCTGCAATCAACGCCCAAAACACACCAACATTCAGGTACTCCCCAAGAGTAATTTGACGAAAACTGGTCACTGGAACTAGGACACAACCTAAAGTAATAAGCAGGAAACCCAACCACTGCTGAGCATTCAACTCATAACCTAAGACGACGGTGAGTGCGCCCACCATCATTACAGGAAGTGCTCTCGCAATCGGATAAATAACTCCCACATCGGCGTGCTTGTAGGCCACGATCAAACCAACCAAATAGACGATTTGAGATAAACCACTGATAAACAGCATTCCCCAAAACACGCTGGGCAACGTCGCCCAGCCAATGTTAAAGAGATACCAAATAAGGTAGGGCGTGAGCAGAAGGCAAGCAGATAAACTTGCCGCCATCGTAAACGCGAGCCCTGACCCAGAGTTGCTTTTGCCAAGGATATTCCAGCCCGCATGAAGAACAGCAGAGAAAACGACGAGACCAATCGCCAACAAATCCATTTCAACGTTCCTGTCTGAATAAAAGAAAGGCCCCGAGATGGAGCCTTAGATGATGGGAAAATCCACTTAACGATTGAGTTCCGCAAGAGATTCAATGCTGATGGCATCATGACGCCAGTATTCGATGTCACAGTCAATCAACTCGCCATGTTGGTTGTAGTTGATACGTTCAACCACCATTGCAGGCGTACCAGACGTCGCGCGCAATGCCTGTGCCACCTCACCCAACAAAGTACTAGTCGAAATTCGGTAACGAATTTTTTGATACGTCACACCGTAGTGTTCACGATAAATGTCGGTTAACGAGTTTGATAAATCATAAGACAATAAGTTGGGAAATATGTCTGGTCGAATGTAGTTCGTGACATAAACCACCGGACGCTCTTCTAGGTAACGAACGCGGTCGACACGAAATACGTCTGAAAACGGCTGAAGGTCCAACAGACGAGCGGCCAATTTATTAGCCAAGGTGCCTTTTGCGGCTATCACTTCTGTTTTTGGCACACGATTTTGCGCTTTCGCCATGTTCGGAAAGTTTAGCGTTTGGGTAGGGTCGTAACGCAATGGCTCAGGTGAGATAAACCAACCTCGGCGATCTTCGCGATAGATTCGACCTTCCGCTTCTAGTAGTGATAAAGCTTCACGCAGAGTGACGCGTGTAGTATCGAACGACTCCGCCAACTTACGCTCTGCTGGCAGTTTTTGACGCGGCGATAGCATGCCCGCTTCAATCTGTTCAACAATCGAATCTTTAATTTTTACGTATTGCACGAAGTGTCCTTATCTTTTGCGCCAAGCTTGTGTGCGATTCTCTAACAATTTACCCAAAGTCATCTGAACAATCTTCGCAATTGCGGCAGCAATCATGATCATCACAGCCATTGCCGATGCAGCGCCAGTTTGACCTGCATCGTCCATATTCAGAATCGAGACCGAAGCCGGAATCGTATCGGTTGAGTAAAGGAATACTACCGCAGAAGTGGTGGTCAATGCATTAACAAACAAGTAAGTCGCAATGTCCAAAATCGCAGGTAAACACACAGGTAATGTCACTTTAAAGAACAACTTGTATTGAGGAAGCTTCACCGATGCCGCCGTGGCTTCAATTTCCGATGGCAACTGCTTTAGCGCTGTCAGGGCAGTCATGTGACCCACCGTGTAGTAATGCACTACCGTGTTAATTACCAAGAATGCCATGGTGCCATAAAGCACATTCAGAGGATTGTTCGCATCATTGAAGTAAAAGATGTAACCCAAGCCAAGCACCATACCCGGAACCGCCATTGGCACCACGCTAAACATTTGCATCACCTGACGAATTGGACCAAATGCACGCCCTTTCTCAATGCAGTAAGCACCGACAAAGATGATGGCTGTACCAATAACTGCCGTCCAACCTGCAAGTGTTAGCGAGTTGAAGAATGGGCTCCAACCGTAAGTGCTCATTTCAGCAAAGTTGTAGTTGTTTAACGTTAGCGCTTTGTTCCAAGGCCAGAACGTCACTAACGAGCCATACACTGCCATACCCAAAACCGCCAACACTGCGATAGAAATGATGCTGCAGTAAACCAAACAAATGCTGTCGCGCGCTTTGTTCGGCTCTGGCTGATATGGCACCGAGCGAGTGTCGAATAAGTTCTTTTGTTTTTTCTGTACCCAACGGTCTGCGCCGAACGCCATTACCGCAGGGAATAACAACATAATGCTGGTCACCGCACCCATAGCAAAGTTTTGCTGTCCCACAACTTGCTTGAAGATGTCAGTCGCCAGAACGTTGTAGCTTCCCCCAATCACTTTCGGCACACCAAAGTCCGTGATAACCAGCGTAAAGACGACGATAAGCGTACTGATCAAACCGTATTTCGCCGCAGGTAACGTCACTATAAAGAAGGTTTTGATGGGTGAGGTTTTAAGTGCGCGAGCAGCCTCATACAAGCGAGCATCTGAAGTGCGCAGCGAAGTGGTTAAGATCATCAATGCATGAGGGAAGGTCCAGAAAATCAAACCCATCGAGATACCAATCACGCCGTAAACCGAATTTCCTAATAGCATCTCTTTGGCAATGCCTTGATTACCGAAAAGGAAGATCAAACTGATCGCCGGCAACAACGAAGGCGCGAGGATTGGCGCAGTACCTAGGATTTGAAACAAACCTTTAAACGGCATACATGAACGAGTCAGCGCGTAGGCATAGCCAAACGCAAGCACACCCACTACCGAGGTCACAATCACGCCCAAAGTAAAGGTGTTGCCCACCGACACCCACAAGCTTGAAGAAGAAAAGTACGTCGCAAAGTTTGCCAATCCGACAAATTCGCCATTGGCATTTTGCACACTCTTGGTCAACATTGCCCAAAGCGGCATTAAGATGAACAGCACCATCATGGTCGACAAACCAGCGAGCAAACCGAACAACACTAGGTTATCGCGGCTGACTCGTCCGAGTAGGGATTTTGCTTTGTCTTGTGTGGTCAGGCTATTCATCGTCATTGTCTTCGCATCCATGTTTACACCTACGCTGCTAGCGCTTTATCAACCGAGGGCACGGCGTAACCATGCAACCCTTCTTCAGCAAACTGGATGTAACGTACATCGCCCGCTTTGATATTTAGTTTTTGAACCGTTTCCACAGGCACATCCACGACGATGGTTTTCGTTGAGCTGTCGTTTTGCAATACACAATCAATGCGGAAAAACGCCCCAAGAAACTCGGTTGCGGTAACTCGCACAGGTAAAGAGTTGGTGTAGTTTTCAACGAACTTGATGCTTTCAGGACGCACCGCAAGGTCGAAGCGGTCACCACGTTGGATCTTACGATTGGTCAAGCTTGGCGTTGGCATTAGGGTTTCTGCAATGCGTACTTGGGAGTCCGTTGCGACTGAGGTTTCAATAAAGTTCATGCTGCCGACAAACTCAGCGACAAAGCGCGTTGCTGGTTGTTGGTAGATCTCTTGAGGTGTGCCAACTTGCTCAATCACACCATGGTTCATTACCACGATACGATCCGCCATCGACAACGCTTCGTCCTGATCGTGCGTAACCATGATGGTGGTGATGCCCAGCTTGCGTTGCAGCTTACAAATCTCGTCACGTAAGTGAACACGTACTTTTGCATCCAGCGCTGACAGCGGCTCATCAAGCAGCAGTAGACCCGGAGACAACGCCAATGCACGAGCCAAAGCAACACGCTGCTGTTGACCACCAGAAAGCTGGTTAGGGAATTTCTCGCCAGAGGTTGGAAGACCAATGGTTTCTAGCCAGTAATCTACTTTCTCTAACGCTTCTTTGGTCGACATGCCTTGGTTCTTCAAACCCACCGCAATGTTCTCTTGCACAGTTAGGTTCGGAAACAGCGCGTAAGATTGGAATACGATGCCGAAATCGCGCTTCTCTGGTGGCAAGAATGTTGTCTCTTGACCGTTTTGAAAAATCGCACCAGACGTTGGCAAGTCTAAACCTGCAATGGCACGTAATAAAGTGGTTTTACCGCAGCCAGAAGGACCAAGAAAACAAACGAACTCGCCCTTTTCAATCGCTAGCGAGATTTTCTTTAATGCAGTGAACTGTCCGAATTGCTTCACTACATTTTCAATATTTAGGTAATGTTGGTTAGTTGACATAACACACGCTCCAAATGGTATATACCAACTTTAGTTTTGGAGTGTTACGTTCCAATGACAAATTTATAGCCAGAAGATGACAAATAGATGAAGGGCGATGAGGTTTGTTTAAGTGGTAATTAGAGATTCCCGACTCACTCCTCCGTCGCTCTCGAGAGTGATGCTGTGAATACGAATAGAAGCTCCCAACTTTCTTAAGTCCGTTATTCCAGCGAACCTAGGTGAGACTAGGAATCTACTTGCAGCAAACTCTGACATAACAGAGAAAACAAAAAATCCACCTCAACCGAGGTGGATTTCAGTATTCAACTCAAAGCAAATTCAATTAAGATTTTGGCTCTGATTTCGCGTCAAACTTCTCAGACCAAGCCGCTAGAATCTCTGCACGCTTGCTGCCCATTTGCGCAAAGTCCATCTTCGCCATGTTCTCTTGAACATTAGGGAAGTTAGACACAGTAGCTTTCACTTCTTTATGTGCAACCACTGGGTACATTTCTACGTAAAGCTCGTTTGCCGCTTTAGAGATTGACCAGTCGACAACACGTTTCGCTGCATCCGACTCTTTTACTAGACCAACGGCTTCTGATTCCCAACCGATGCCTTTTGGTGTGATCACCGCTAGTGGCGCGCCTTGTGTTTTCAACTTCGCGCCGCGGCTTGCCATCGAAATACCGATAGCCACTTCACCCATGCCCGCTTGAACACATGGCTTAGAGCCAGAGTGCGTGTAGTGTGCAATGTTCTTGTCTAGGTCACGCATGTAGTTCCATGCCTGATCTTCACCCATGTTTTGTAGCCAAGCAGAAACCTGCATGTAGCCAGTGCCTGAAGACGCTGGGTTCGGCATTGCAATGTGACCTTTGTAAACCGGCTTTGTTAGGTCTTCCCAAGACGTTGGTTTAGGCAGGTTAAGTTGTTTCGCTACCGCTTCGTTGAAACAAACTGCGTTAAAGAACGCATCGTTACCGAACCAAGCTTGGTTTGATTGAGGGTCGTTTAGGTTCGCATGCAGCTCTTCCAAACCTTTTGGTGTGTAAGGCTTAAGAAGACCTTCATCTTTAAGCAGTGCCATTGACGAGCCAGCCAGACCCCAAACCACTTCTGCTTGAGGGTTATTCTTTTCTGCCAGCAATTTCGCCGTCATGATACCTGTTGAATCACGAACCCACTTAATCTTGATATCTGGGTTGTCTTTCTCAAACGCAGACTTGTATTTAGCAAGAATGTCAGTTTCGAAAGCGGTGTAAACCGTGACTTCCTGTGCTGCCATTGCATTCGTAGCTAGCAGAGAGACAAGTGCAGCCAGCGATCCTTTCATCAAACGGTTTTTCATCATTTTCTCCAGTTAATTTGGCCAAGTTTTAATTTGGTCTGCACCAGTTGACGATATACACCCTACTGAGCCTTTGTGACGAATTCATGACCATAAAATGGCAGTTTTGAGAAAATTATCGATAAATAGGCGACCAACTGATCGGTGAAATTTTGGATATGAAAGTTTTATGAAATTCACTGAATGGCTATTTACGACCCTTTTTCATCCTTGCTAGAGTGAATCCAATTTCTGGTGTAGACCAATTAAATTATTCTGATGGAAATCGAGATGAAAAACGAATACCTACTACTGACTCCAGGTCCTCTATCTACTTCTGAAACAGTACGTGAAGCCATGCTAAAAGACTGGTGTACTTGGGATGATGAATACAACAAAGACATTGTCGAAGTGATCCGCACTAAGCTTGTAAAACTGGCAACAAAGCATAGCGGCTACACCAGCGTGTTAATGCAAGGCAGCGGTACCGCATCGGTAGAAGCAACGATTGGCAGCGCCATTGGCAAAGAGGGGAAATTATTAGTTGTCGACAACGGTGCTTACGGTGCGCGTATCGCTCAGATCGCTGATTACCTAAATATTCCATGCCATGTAGTTTCCCCAGGCGAAACATCACAGCCACACTTGAACGAGGTGGAAACTGCATTGGCATCGGACCCTACAATCACGCACGTGGCGATTGTTCATTGCGAGACAACCACTGGTATGCTTAACCCAATTGAGGCATTTGCTTCTGCGGCAAAAGCACACGGTAAAGTGGTGATTCTCGATGCTATGTCGAGCTTTGGTGGCATTCCTATCGATATCGCAGAGCTAGGCATCGATTTTATGATCAGCTCTGCAAACAAATGTATTCAAGGCGTGCCGGGCTTTGGCTTTGTGATTGCGAAACAAACCGAGCTAGAAAAGTGCCAAGGTCAGGCTCGCTCTTTGAGCCTTGATCTTTACGACCAGTGGCACTGTATGGAAGTGAACCACGGCAAATGGCGTTTTACGTCTCCAACGCACACGGTTCGCGCTTTCTATCAAGCATTGTTAGAGCTGGAACAAGAAGGCGGCATTGAGGCTCGTCATAACCGCTACCAAACTAACCAGAAAACACTGGTTGCAGGTATGCGTTCTCTGGGTTTCGAACCACTGCTGAGTGATGACCTTCACTCGCCAATCATCACTTCTTTCTACTCTCCGACGCACAGTGATTATCAATTCAAAGCGTTCTACACGCGTTTGAAAGAGCAAGGCTTCGTGATTTATCCGGGTAAGGTGTCGAACGCAGATTGCTTCCGTATCGGCAACATTGGCGAAGTTTACCCAGCAGATATCGAGCGCTTAATCGGTGCAATTGAAAAAGCAATGTACTGGCAAGTTGCGTAAAGCAACTTTCTGATTGAGAGAGCGTTATGACTCAGAATATCAAACCGACCCATTTCCGCAGCGAAGGCGATGTCAACACGACACCAGCGCGCCAAGATTGGAATGCATCGATGTACGACGAACGCACGCAAGCATTACTAAAGCGTGATTCGGAGGTCTTTCTTCATCAAGCCATGTCGACGCCGTGCTTAGATACCTTGGAAGCAGTAGAAGGCATCTACATCCAAGATGCTACCGGCAAAAAGTACATGGACTTCCATGGCAATAACGTCCATCAGTTGGGCTACGGTCATCCGCATGTGATTAAACGTGTGCAAGAGCAAATTGCCAAACTGCCATTTTCACCACGTCGTTTTACCAACGAGACCGCGATTGAATGTGCCGAAAAGATTACCCAAATCTGTGGCGGCGAATTGAACCGCGTGTTGTTTGCTCCGGGTGGCACATCTGCGGTTGGCATGGCACTTAAACTAGCGCGCCACATCACGGGCAACTACAAGGTGGTGTCTCTGTGGGATTCCTTCCACGGCGCATCATTGGATGCCATCTCAGTAGGTGGCGAAGCGTGTTTCCGCCAAGGTATGGGACCACTAATGGCAGGTGTTGAGCGCATTCCACCAGCCGTATCTTACCGAGGTGCTTTCCCTGTCGCAGACGGCAGCGACGTGCACTACGCCGACTACCTTGAATACGTGATTGAGAAAGAAGGCGGCGTGGGCGCATTTATCGCAGAAGCGGTTCGTAATACCGACGTACAAGTACCGAGTAAAGCCTACTGGAAACGTATCCGTGAAATCTGTGACAAACACAATGTCATGCTGATCATCGACGACATCCCTAACGGTATGGGTCGTAGCGGTGAATGGTTTACCTACCAAGCTTACGACATCGAGCCAGATATGCTCTGCATCGGTAAAGGTTTGGGTGGTGGCTTAGTGCCTATCGCAGCCATGGTAACCAAAGACAAATACAACACCGCCGAGCAAATCTCCATGGGTCACTACACTCATGAGAAAAGCCCTATCGGTTGTGCTGCGGCACTGGCAACCATGGAAGCCATTGAGCAAGACGGCTTGCTAGATAAAGCCAAAGCCGACAGCCAGTTCATGCGTGAAAAGCTGCTAGAGATGAAAGCCAAGTACCCTGTGATTGGTGATGTTCGTGGCATTGGCATGTTGTGGGGTATTGAGTTGGTCACCGACCACGAAAGCAAAGCACGCGCGTATGACGAAGCGGAAGCTGTGTTGTACCAATGCCTCAACAATGGTGTGAGCTTCAAGGTATCGCAAGGCAATGTGATTCAACTCAGCCCACCGCTGATCATCACCCGCGAACAACTAACAGAAGCGTTGGCGATCTTCGAAGAAGCCATCGCCAAAGTGTGTAAAGACTTTAACTACTTTTAGGGTCAATAGACCTCAACAAAACCAATTTATTCAGAGCGCGGTTCCAACGAGTGGGCAAGCGCTCTGGCAAGCAAGAAAAAGGATTGAACATGAGCAACTCACCAATTCAAGCAGTGATCTTTGACTGGGCTGGCACTATCGTCGATTTCGGCTCTTTCGCGCCAACCAGCATCTTTGTGGAAGCGTTCAAGCAAGGCTTTGATTTCGATATCGACCTTGAAGAGGCGCGTGAACCAATGGGGCTTGGTAAGTGGGACCACATCCAAGCTGTGGGTCGCATTCCTGCGGTTGATAAGCGTTGGAACGAGAAGTTTGGGCGCTCAATGACCAGCGAAGACATCGACGCTATCTATGCGGCATTTATGCCTCTGCAAAAAGCAAAAGTGGCTGACCACGCAGAACCAATCCTCAACGCAGTTGAAGTGGTAAACGGTCTGAAAGACAAAGGCATCAAGATCGGTTCTTGTTCGGGTTACCCTCGCGAAGTAATGGATGTACTGATTCCGGTTGCGGCGGATTACGGCTACCAACCAGATTACGTTGTCGCGACAGACGATCTGCCACAAGGTGGTCGCCCTGCGCCGTTTATGGCACTGAAAAACGTGATTGAGCTTGGTGTAACCGACGTTAAAGCATGCGTCAAAGTGGACGACTCAGCACCAGGCATCTTTGAAGGTCACAATGCGGGCATGTGGACGGTAGGTCTGCTGCTTTCTGGTAACGAAGCGGGTCTGACATTTGAAGAATACCAAGCTGCAGACGAAGCAACCTTAGAGAAAGCTCGTGAAAAAGCACGCGCGAAGTTTATCAAGAGTGCACCTCACTACTTAATCGACACCATCTCCGATCTGCCAGAGGTGATCGTAGATATCGAACAACGCCTAGCCGCGGGCGAACGTCCGTAGTTTTCGCTCGCGAATTCAGAATGTAAAAAGCCTCTCCATATTGAGAGGCTTTTTACATTTATGGAAAGAGGAAGTGTCAGTTAATCGCAGTACTTGCTCGACGCTTTAGCTTAAAGCCCATACTGGTTGGCCGTTCTTCTGGCTCACCTTTGATGGCATGCAACAGTTTTTCTGCCGCCTTGGTGCCCATGCGCTCGTAATCAAATTCTGCCGATGTCAAACTTGGGTAAGCGTGCTCCCCCATAGAAGAGCCTTCAAGGCAAATAATGGCAATGTCGGTCGGGACTTTGAGCACGCGGCGATGGCACTCAAAGAGCGCGCCAATTGCTATCTCCTCATGGCTACACACCAAAGCATTCAAGCTCGAATCGCGCAGCAATAACTTCGCCAATCCTTCCGCACCCAATTGTGAAGATGGCGCTTCATGAGTCGTCAGAAAATGATCTGGAGTGAGATAGTTTTCAATCATCGCACTTTGCCAACCGTGTAACTGGCGTTGCAACGTCGAGTGATTCCCGCGCGCCCCAATAAAACCAACGTTCTTAAAACCTTGTTCAATCAGGTGTCTGGTACAGGCCTTACCCACTTCGAAGTGATCCACGCCAATGTTGAGATAACTGGCCTTTGAGCTCAGTTCGGCAATCTCTAACACTGGCGTATTTGACGCCTCTAACAGTTGATGCGTTCGCTGACTATGCTCACTTCCAAACAGTACGACGCCCGCAGGACGGCTCTCTAAAAAGGTCGAAAGCAACTTTTCTTCTTGCTCAATCGAGTAGTCGCTGTAACCCAGTAATAATTGATAACCCGCTTTGTTTAACGCCTGTTGGAACCTTGGTAAGAAATGCGCGCATGCTTTTTCAAACAGTGACGGAATGATTAGAGCGATGGAGTAACTTTCAGCAGACGCCAAAGCCCCTGCCGCTTTATTCGGGATATAGCCGAGCTCATCAACCACTTGTTGAATCTTTTCTCTCAGCTTGTCAGATACTAGCTCGGGCGTTCGTAATGCTCTCGACACCGTCATGGTGCCTACGCCGGCTTTTTTAGCGACGTCCGCCAAGGTGACATTGCCAGTACTTCTTCGTTTGCGAGGTTCGCTCATTGTTCTTATTTAGTGTTCTCTATTTTCTGCCGCGACATCTTATCACAGCGCTTTAATGGTTTTGATATTAGCGCATTAGAACTCGAACACCAGCACATGAAACTTCGATGCCTGATAAAAATGATAGCGCTATCACAATTAATGGTAGCGCTATCAGATAGCGCTACCATTTGTGATCACTCTCAGGTTTTTCTGGCGAATTGATCGATAAAGTACGCAGCAACAAAACAACAAATCGGAAACATTCCAATGCTACGTGAACTGATTACCTCTGATGTCATTCGCATCCATTCTGACGCAACCGACTGGAAAGATGCGATCAGCAAATCTTGTGAAGCTTTGATTGAAAATGGCGCGATAGAACCAAGTTACGTTGAGGCAATTTACCGCTCGCACGAAGAGCTTGGTCCTTACTACGTGGTAGGGCCGGGCATGGCGATGCCACACGCTCGCCCTGAAGATGGCGTTAACCGCTTGTCATTGGCGATCACGGTGATCCAAAACGGCGTCAACTTTAACTCTGAAGAAAATGACCCAGTAAAAATGCTGGTCACGCTAGCGGCAACGGACAGTAATAGCCACGTTGATGCGATTTCGAAACTGGCGGAATTGTTTATGAATGAAGAGCATGTAGAGGCCATCTGCAACGCTCAAAGCAAAGAAGATGTTCTTGCGATCATCGACAAATACTAAGTTTTACTCCTGACATACCCCATTCACAAATGGGTATACCCCCTATAAAAAAGAAAAGGTCTGAATTATGAAAATTATGGTTGTTTGCGGTCACGGTCTTGGTACTAGCCTAATGATGGAAATGAGCATCAAAAGCATCGTAAAAGAATTGAACGTCGATGCCGCTGTAGATCACATCGATCTTGGCTCAGCAAAAGGCACAAGTTGCGACATTTTCATCGGCACAAAAGACATTGCAGAACAGTTGGAAGCACTTGGCGTTGAACAACGTATCGTAGCGCTTGATAACATGGTCGACAAAGTCGCAATGAAAGAGCGTTTATCTGTGGCACTTCAAGAGCTTGGCGCTCTATAAGGTGGCGTTATGGAATTCTTCAGTTTCTTAATGAACGATGTCCTATCAGAGCCAGCAGTTCTGGTCGGTCTCATCGCCCTAATCGGCTTAATTGCCCAGAAAAAACCGGTCACCGAGTGCATTAAAGGCACGGTAAAAACCATTCTTGGTTTCATCGTGCTTGGCGCAGGTGCAGGCTTAGTTGTGAGCTCGCTAGGCGACTTCGCGACCATTTTCCAACACGCTTTCGGCATTACAGGCGTGGTTCCAAACAACGAAGCTATCGTCTCTATCGCGCAAGAAGCGTTTGGTAAAGAGATGGCGATGATCATGTTCTTCGGTATGTTAGTGAACATCTTGATCGCTCGCTTCACGCCATGGAAATTCATCTTCCTAACCGGTCACCACACACTATTTATGTCGATGATGGTAGCAGCGATTCTGGCATCTAGCGGCATGAAAGGTGTTCCACTGATCGCGCTTGGCTCTATGGTTGTGGGTTCTGTAATGGTGTTCTTCCCTGCGATCGCTCACAAGTACATGAAGCAAGTTACAGGTTCTGACGACGTTGCGATTGGTCACTTCTCAACGCTTTCTTACGTCCTAGCTGGTTTCATTGGCAGCAAGTTTGGTAACAAAGAGCACTCAACAGAAGAGATGAATGTCCCTAAGAGCTTGTTGTTCTTACGCGATACGCCAGTGGCTATCTCGTTCACAATGGGCATCATCTTTGTGGTGACGTGTTTATTCGCTGGCGGTGATTTTGTCCGTGAAGTCAGTGGCGGTAAACATTGGTCTATGTTTGCGCTAATGCAATCCATCACATTTGCAGGTGGTGTGTACGTTATCCTGCAAGGTGTACGTATGGTTATCGCAGAAATCGTTCCTGCATTTAAAGGCATCTCAGACAAACTGGTTCCAAACGCAAAACCTGCACTGGATTGTCCGGTTGTGTTCCCATACGCACCAAATGCGGTATTGGTGGGCTTCCTATCGAGCTTTGCAGCGGGTCTTGTGGGCATGTTCCTGCTGTACGTGATGGGGCTTACTGTGATTATCCCTGGTGTAGTTCCACACTTCTTTGTGGGTGCGGCTGCGGGTGTATTTGGTAACGCAACAGGTGGTCGTCGCGGCGCAATTCTAGGTGCGTTTGCACAAGGTCTACTGATTACTTTCCTACCTGTCTTCCTAATGCCAGTACTGGGTGATCTTGGCTTTGCAAACACAACATTCAGTGATGCTGACTTCGGCATTGTAGGTATCCTACTTGGCCTGATTGTGCGCTAATCTTTTATTCTTATGAATGCAGAATTAGGCTCGTCGGCATTCATCTCTCAAAGGCTCTAGCAGGAAAAGCACTCAAACAAAACGCCCCTCACGTGAGGGGCGTTTTTCATATTGAGGCTATCTTATTGAGACAACAACTTTCTCGTTGGTTCTTGCTCGGTGTATTCAACGGATTCGTTACCAGATAGCTTATCGACGTCCGCTTGTTCGCCGCTCACCACCAGTACCTGTTGCTTCACCAACGCATCAACCACTTTAAGGTTATGTTGACGAAGAAGCGCTCTCACTTCGCTCTCTTTCCCTTTGTGATACTTAACAAAGTAACGCGTAGGTTGTTGCTCTGCTTGTTCAGAACGTTCATCCACGAGCGGAAATCCTTGATTGTTCGCCAAGCTGGCCGAGCTTAGTCCGATTGCCAATAGTGCGGTAGCACTCACCGCAGACAAAGAAAGTAAGGTCAACTTCTTCATAGCCACTCCTTATTGAAAAGTCAGAGTCCAACTGTTGATTGTGCCTGTGTCTCTTCTGGCACTGTCTACCGCTTTTAGTTCCCAAGAACCTTGTGATTCAAAACCAGAGAAATCCGCTTGGAAAGTGGCTTTGATATCGTTAGCGCTGCCGCCAGTATTATCGTGAAGCACGACTTCTCCACCAGTCGGTGAAGTTAGCGTCACTCGTAGGTCACCGATGTAAGTGTGGCTAATATCAACGTCAATACTTACTGTACCTGAATCACCAGAGCGATCGACATCTACTGCGCTGATTGCGCCAGAAGATTTGTTGTCAGGAATCGCAACAGGGCTGGTGTTTGAGAAGCTAGAGTCCGAAGAGCTACCGCCACCGTCAGGACCGTTACAGCCCGCATCCAAGAACAGTTTCGCCGCTTCCGCATTCACTAGGCCGTGACCTGTGCGGTTGTCTCGTCCAGCGACATCAATGTCTGTTGCCGTTTGAACTAGGGCATTACGTACTTGCGCTGCTGTACACGTTGGGTGGTAACTCCACACCAAGCCTGCTACGCCAGTTACATGAGGTGTTGCCATCGATGTACCATTGTAGTACTCGTAATCTTCACCAGAGGTGGTTGAAACCGTAATTTCTTGACCAACATACCCCAACAGCTCTTGACCAAATGCACGATCAACCGTTACCGAAACCATACGATAAGCGTTGTTTGTGTCTACCAAGAATGGGTTTTGTAAACCAGGTAGTTCAGAGTTGCTGTATACGATTGCAGCTCGCGCACCCGCATTGTAACAAGCCTGAACTGCATCCACTTCTGGGTAGTTACCTGAAGACTGGTTGCCAATACGCTCAGTCAAACAAATTTTGCCCGACATATCACCACAGTTAAAGTTACCGCCAGATACATCACAGCTATCTAGCATTGCTGTTACTGAACCAGCGATTGGATCCGGAACATACGAAGAACCGTTATTGATCAAACGATTGTGAGGGACAATGCCGCGATCAAATTGGCTTACGCCATTCAAGGTAATATCAGAAAGTTTACCTTCGCCTACCGTAACCGTTGATAAGATCGCCACACCTGGGCCAGAGATCTCAACTTGATCAGTGGATTGCGAGAACGCCGCATGATCATTTTGGTTATCGACAGCAGCAACAGACATAACTGAATCGTAAGAAGCTGGGTAGCTGTGTGCGGTGTTACCGTCATTACCAGCTGCGGCGATTAGCAGAACGCCTTGATCGTAAATGTTTTGCAGTGCATTTTGCTCAGTTCGGCTTGATTGACTACCACCAAGACTCATGTTCACAACGTTGGCACCATTATCTGCACACGTTTGGATCGCTTTAACAAGTCCAGATGAGTAGCCCCAACCTGATTCGTTAAATACTTTCACGATGTGCAAATTCACATTCTGGTTTGGCATCACACCCTTCACACCTTCGGTGTTGGCAATCGCTGCGATAGTACCTGCAACGTGAGTACCGTGGGCGTTATTGTTACCCGGATCGCTCCATGATCCTGTACCACTATCGTTGGTACCTGCAACACGGTTACCGCTTAGGTCGTTGTGCGAGATGTCGTACCCTGAATCGATAATACATACAGTGCGATTACCAGCATTGAAGTCGTCTAACTGTTGAGCATTAACCGCTTCATAACCCCACGGGGTAGTTTCGCTGAGCAAATAGCGAGGCGGATCGACTTCGACATATTCCACATCACTGCGATTACGAAGTGGTTCTAAGTCATCACCATCCAACTCAACGCTGTAAATGGCGCGATTACCTAGTTTTTCCACCTTACGTGCCTTCACCTGTTGTAAAACAGACTCCTGCGCGATTCGTGGTCCCCAAAATGAGTTACCACCCATTGAAGATCGGCTGACGGCATCTTCTTTGAATTTGACGATGTACTTCGTCGGTAACTTAGATTCATCAAATCCCATTGGTGGAGCCGCAAACGCTGACATAGAAGTGGTCAGTGCTATCGCTACGGCAGACAACGAAAATAAGCCTTGTTTTTTACTTGTTGTGTAGTGCATTTGCCCTATTCCTTATTTGAGCTAATTTTTATTCACTATATTCTCATGAAAAGTCATCACCATGATGTTCGCATGAGAGCTTCAGCTATAGTTTATAGGCCAAAAATGCCAAACAATTTGTTTCATTAATATACAACTTTGTACAAAAGATCATTCAATAAACATTTTTAGTTAACATCAAAAAGCATGAACAAAACCTTATAAAGCAATCACTTAATTAACAAAAAGTGCATGTTAAATTAATGTTAGTGAGTAATTATTCTAAATAATACACATTTAATCGATTGCTATGCTGAATGGATTTTTTGACTGTGGTGCCAAAACTGAAATATTGAATATTTAGTTGTTGACTGTCTTGAGTATTTACTCAGAATTAGAAGGTTTAGTGAGAAAAATTCTCATCTAAATACTGTTATAGCCGAGCGTATTCACGTATTCGGAACCATAACCATTACAAGAAGAGTGAATGATGAAAAAAACAATCACACTATTAACTGCATTACTTCCGCTTGCCTCTGCCGTTGCAGAGGAGCCAACATTATCACCAGAAATGGTTTCTGCGTCTGAAGTGGTCAGCACGCAAGAAAATCAAACCTATACTTACGTTCGCTGCTGGTATCGTACGAGCCACTCTAAGGATGATGCGGCTACCGACTGGAAATGGGCGAAAAACCAAGATGGTAGTGACTTCACTATCGACGGTTATTGGTGGAGCTCTGTTTCATTTAAAAACATGTTCTACACCAACACTTCACAAAACGTGATTCGCCAGCGCTGTGAAGAAACACTAGATCTGGCGAACGAGAACGCAGACATTACGTTTTTTGCTGCTGACAATCGCTATTCTTATAACCACACGATCTGGAGCAATGATGCTGCAATGCAACCAGATCAAATCAACAAAGTAGTGGCTTTGGGCGACAGCTTATCTGATACAGGCAACATCTTTAACGCTTCCCAATGGCGCTTCCCTAACCCAAACAGCTGGTTCTTAGGTCACTTCTCGAACGGTTTTGTTTGGACGGAATACGTTGCTAAAGCCAAAAACTTACCGCTTTATAACTGGGCAGTTGGCGGCGCAGCAGGTGAGAACCAATACATTGCGCTAACAGGTGTCGGCGAACAAGTTTCTTCTTACTTGACCTACACAAAACTGGCGAAAAACTACAACCCAGCGAACACATTGTTTACGTTGGAGTTTGGTTTAAATGATTTCATGAACTACAACCGTAGCGTGCCGGAAGTAAAAGCGGATTACGCTGAAGCTCTGATTCGTCTAACAGACGCGGGCGCGAAGAACTTCATGTTGATGACTCTGCCAGACGCAACCAAAGCACCACAGTTCAAATACTCAACGCAGGAAGAAATTGAAACGATTCGCGCGAAAGTATTGAAAATGAACGAGTTCATCAAAGCACAAGCGATGTACTATAAAGCTCAAGGTTACAACATTTCATTGTTTGATACGCACGCGCTGTTTGAGACGTTAACCTCGGCACCAGAAGAACACGGGTTCGTGAATGCAAGTGATCCTTGTCTGGACATCAACCGCTCATCTTCTGTGGATTACATGTACACCCATTCATTACGCTCTGAGTGTGCGGCATCTGGCGCAGATAAGTTTGTGTTCTGGGATGTGACTCACCCAACCACAGCCACGCATCGTTATGTTGCTGAAAAAATGTTGGAAAGCAGCAATAACTTAGAAGAGTTTCGCTTTTAATAAGACTTTCTTATAGGTTAAATTCTTAATCATCATAAATACGTTGATGATTAAAAATGGCCACGATATTTCGTGGCCATTTTGTTTTCATATACATGAGTCTAATTTATATTTAAATATAGATGAACAATAATTGAAATACAAAATTTCAAGTTATAAGTATTATAAACAAAACTTTTAAATATCAGCAAACCAGTAAAATCTAAACTTATTCAACATGCAATCCATTTAAATTTCATCATGGTCATTTTTTATTATTGAATTTAAAGAAGGGTTAAGTGACAAGTTAAATAAAAAATACCCACATAACACAGGTAAGACCGAGAGGAGTGTGTCATGTGGGTTTAAACGATAGTTCTCTTGCTGATTCGAACTACCAACGTTGGGATGCAATGGAAATACAAATGACTCAGAGTTTCCATCACGGACACTTTATCGCTGGATTTCCCTCTATTTGTTAGGGAACAGTCAGCACAATAAAAATAGAGAAGTAATACCGCAAAAATAAAAATAGAGGCTCTGAGTTTAATTTACACGTAAAATAACCACCACATTCACGACATGAACCATTAATAAATTCACCAATAAATATTTATTAAGTTAAATTTATTTATTGTCAACATACTGTTAGTTTTACCCCTAAATATACTGGTCAGATTTGTTTATTTTACTGATTTTCGTTGCAATACAACTTCTAATTAATTCATGAGAAAAACATGCAGCGACAATTAACTCTTTCACCGATTTATTTATTAATCGGGTTAGCCTCCTCGACGGCGTATGCCGGTGGTTTTCAAATTAACGAACATTCGGCGACGGGTCTTGGTCGTGCTTTTGCTGGTGATGCCGTCATTGGTGATAATGCTTCTGTAGTCAGCCGCAACGCCGCAGCGATGACGCTGTTTAAACAAAGTGCCTTATCGTTCGGTGTCACTTACGTCAAACCTGACGTTACCGTAAAAAATGCGCAATATCATCGAGCTAATATTAATGCAGATGTCAATGTTGGTATGGGCGGTTTTCCTCCGTCCCCTCAAGTTGACATTACCCCGTCCTTCTCTCAAACCGTGACCGACATTGATGACGTCGATGGCGTTGGTCAACCAGCCGTTGTACCCAATTTTTACTTTATTCACCCTATCAACGACGACTGGTATCTAGGCTTATCGGCATACTCCAACTTCGGAACCGACATGGAGTTTAAACCAAACTATGGCGCACCTGTTTTTGGCGGTGTCACCAGCGTAGCGAGTGTCAACCTTGGTGCAAGCTTGGCATACAAGGTGAACGACCGTTTTAGTATCGGTGGTGGTATTGATGTGATTTACGGCTCTGGTGAGCTGTACCGCGACATGGACGTGGGTGTTTGCGTTGGTGGGAACATCCTTGGAAACGAACTAGAACAACGTTGTGGATCCGTAAAAGGCAACGCACTTGATGTGGAAGCTGGCGGCATTGGGCTTGGCGCGAACATTGGCATAATGTACGAGTTTAACGAACGTCATCGCTTAGGTTTGAGCTACAAACACAGCCCTAACATTAATGCCAAGGGTGACATCCACTTTGCTGGCGAATCGTACGACTCGCTTGCTATGCCGCTACCGGATATTGCGGAGTTTTCCGGTTATCACCGCGTCTTACCTAAATTTGCCCTGCACTATTCTGTGCAGTGGATTGGTTGGTCAGCATTTGACAGCTTGAAAGCTGATGATCAGTTGCTAAAAGATTTTCAGTGGCAAGACTCCGCGCACTACTCCATCGGTGCGACTTGGTACGCCAATGAACGTTGGACACTTCGCACGGGTTACATGTTCGACAAAACACCTGTCGATGAGCTGACTTCGCTTTCTATTCCAGATTCGAACCGTCACTGGTTATCTGCGGGTGCCTCTTACCAATGGTCATCAGATACCACGGTTGACATCGGCATGACGTACTTGATTGGTGAAGATGTCAACGTAGAAGAGTACGCGTATGAAGGTGTTCCTGCACCGATGGTAACGGGCGTGACCCATTCAAATGCGTTCCTAATTGGTGCCCAACTCAGCCACCGTTTCTAATTTGTCAGGCAGTGATCAAACCTCTAGGTCATTGCCTTGTAACAACGCTTATCAAAGCGACCGAACAGAGACATTATTATGAACAAAACACTACTTGCTTTTTCACTCTCACTTCTCACTCTAAGCGCGGCTCAGGCTTCGGAATGGGGCTATGGCAATGACAAACACGGGCCAGAACACTGGGGAGAAATAGCCAAAGACTGCGCAACCACGAAAAACCAAAGCCCAATCAACATCGACAACCCAGCCGATGCAAAACTGGAAGCACTGAACCTTTCGTACACAGGTCAGGTCATTGGTTTAACCAACAATGGTCATACGCTGCAAGCGCAAGTGAACGGACGTAACAGCTTCACCATCGATGGCGAGACGTTCGAGCTGCAACAGTTCCATTTCCACACACCTTCAGAAAACCAAATCAAAGGCCGCCAATATCCACTTGAAGCGCACTTTGTACACGCCAACGCAGACGGCGAGTTGGCGGTAATTTCGGTGATGTTTGATGCTGGAGATCAAAACGCAGCACTGTCTAAACTGATCAACGCAATCCCACAAGAGAATCAAACCACGTTCTTTAAAGATACGTTTGAGATTAACGACTTACTGCCAAAAACTGCAAACTACTATCGATTTAACGGCTCTTTAACCACACCGCCATGTTCAGAAGGTGTGCGCTGGTTTGTGCTTAAAGACACTCAAACCTTATCCAAAGATCAAGCCGCGAAACTGATGGAAGTCATGGGACAAAACAATCGTCCGCTGCAACCGTTAAATGCGCGCGTTGTACTTTCTAACTAATCGCCAAATCCGATAAGGGGCATCGTATTTGCTCCTTATTTGATTCGCTCTAACCTCACTTCGTTCCAGGAACCCCCAATGAAAACTCCATCTGTTCTGTCACTCTTACTCGCACTCGCCCCGACACTCGCCTTCTCTCATAACCTTTCTGTTGGTCAAACCACCCCTTCCGTCAGCATTGATACCTATGGCGAAATGACGCTGCGAGGAGACGATGTGGCTTATCAACCTTGGGCAACTCAGCAGATGTTAGGCAAAGTCCGTGTGATACAAGCCATTGCAGGTCGTAGTAAAGCTAAAGAGATGAACGCGCCGCTGATGTCAGCAATCACTGCCGCTCACTTTCCTGAAGATCAGTATCAGACCACAACCGTGATCAACCAAGAAGACGCCATTTGGGGGACCGGTACATTTGTAAAATCGTCGGCAGAGGACAGCAAAAAGACATTCTCTTGGTCTTCCATGGTGTTAGACAAAAATGGCGTATTAGCAACAACTTGGGATCTACAGCAAGAAAGTTCTGCGATTATCGTACAAAATAAACAAGGCGAAATTTTATTCGTGAAAGAAGCGGCTTTAACTCAAGACGAAGTCACACACGTCATCGAACTGATTAAACAGAATATCTAAACCTAAGGTAAGGAAAAGCTATGAAACTGTTCAACACCATCGCGCTCTGTCTTTTAGCGGCTGTAGCCTCTTTCCAATCGGTTGCTGGAGACAGCGATTGGGACAAGATTGCAGATAAAACCGTCAGTTTTAAATCGGAAACCGACACAGTCAATCCACTATCACCATTTGCTAACGCTCGTTTCAGCCACATCAAAATCAAATGTACGCAAGGTACGGTCGATCTGAAAAGCGTTAAAGTCATCATGAAAGATGGTCAGGAAAAGACGTTCGACAGTTTAGGTGTTCTGACTAAAGGCATGTCATCAAGAAGCTTAAGCCTACCAACGAAAGATAACGCGAAATTAGACAAGATCGAGTTGAACTATGAATCGGTTGGCAGCACAGCGCTACAAGTCGCGGGGGTGACCAAGAAAGCGAAAGTAGAAATTTTAGGTAAGAAAATCGACGAGTAAGCGATGGCTCAACGAGCTCACCCAAACTAAAAACAGCGGCACTAGGCCGCTGTTTTCATTAAAAAATCGTCATGGATAACTAAATGACTTTCTTCAGCTTCGCCAAACCATAAGCAGCGATAGTGACACAATCTTTGATCGTGCCGTCGATCATCATCTGTTCGAACTCCTCAACCGAAAAAGCGCGAGTGATCAAATCCTCTTCTTCACTGTCGAGTTGATTACCCACATCCGTTAAGTCACTGGCGAAATAGACGTGACATGTCTGATTCAAAAAGCCGTATGCGATAAACTGCGCGCCGACATACGCCATTGCGCTCGCCTGCATGCCCGTTTCTTCACGTAGCTCACCTTTGGCAAGCTCAAGATGATCCGCATCTGGGTTTGATTCCCACGCCCCTTGTGGGATCTCCCAACAACGTTGACCTACGGTGTAACGGTACTGCTGAACCAAGTGAATCATCCCGTTATCGATAGCCAGAATCGCAGCACAATCAGGTTTGTCGACCACACCATAGATGCCCTCTGCGCCGCTCGGACGTAAAATTTTGTCCTCACGCACCGTCATCCACTTATTCTGGTAAACGACTTTGCTGTCTAGCTGTTTGATGTCTGGCATGGTTATTCCTTGATTTTTCTGAGGGTTACTGCGGAATAATACCCGATTCGGTTACGCCACCAAAATGTTCTTTAGTTCACTCAAAGACTCAACGGTGTAATTTGGTGCGATACGCTCATCGACACTTGCGCCTGTGGTATTTAACCAGCAAGTTTCAATACCAAAGTTATTGCCACCAAGAATATCGGAATGCAGGTTGTCACCCACCATCAGTACACGCGTTTTGCATGGGTTGCCCATTTGCTGCATCGCGTATTCAAAAATGCCTAAGTCCGGTTTTGCGACGCCCACTTGTTCAGAGATCACCACTTTATCGAAGTACTCAGTCATCCCTGTGCGCTCAAGGCGAATTGCTTGCAACTCTGTAAAACCGTTGGTGATGATGCCCATTTTAGCTTTGCCTTGCAGCGCTTCCATCAGCTCTTTTGCACCTGGCAACAAACTGCAAATATCGGCCATTGCTTCTAAAAATGCGCTATTGAGATCGGCTGTTGTGGTATTCAACTTCTCAGCCCACTCGGTAAAGCGGTTATGTTTTAGCTCATCTGCCGTTACTTTGCCATCTTGGTAATCCACCCAAAGCGGTTTATTTACGGTTTGGTAATGAGCAAAATCTTGTTCAGTAAAATCTACGCCTTTGCGAGAAAACATAAGCTGCAAACCTTTGAAAGCATCAAAGTGGAATAAGGTTTCGTCAGCGTCAAACAGGATCCAATCGTACTTCATTTTCTTCTTCCCAAAATCAAGGTCGTAATACTGGTGCATAGTCTAGATTGTTTTCTTCTTGAAGATAATCTCTATAATTGGAAATTAATTGTATCCTTGTGCTCAACAATAAATGCTTCACGATGATAGGAGATTGATGTGAACGCGATTGCCTCCCTGCCCGTTTTTGTTGCTGTTGTCGAATGCGGCAGCTTTTCCCTTGCGGCCAAACAGCTGAATCTGACGAAGTCGGCGATCAGCAAACGCATCAACCAACTAGAAGACGATTTGGGCATTCGTCTCCTTAATCGAACTACGCGTAAGCTGAGCCTGACCGAAGCAGGAGAACGCTATTTTGAGTACGCCTCTCAAGCGCTCAATCTGGCCCAGCAAGGCGTGGACGCGGTATCGGAACTGCAAGGCTCTCCACAAGGTCGGCTCAAAATTACCGTGCCGATGTCTTTCGGTGTGCTGCATATCGCGCCTTTGATCAGCGAGTTTCTCGCTCGTTACCCGAAAATTGAAGTGGATTTAAACCTCGAAGACAAAATGGTCGATTTGGTTAAAGACGGTTTTGATTTGGGGATCCGTATTGGTGAACTCACCTCTTCCAATCTCATCGCAAAACGTCTCGCCCCTTGTAAAAGTGTGCTTTGTGCCTCGCCAGATTACTTAGCGGAGTTTGGAACACCACAAAAACCAAGTGATTTAGTCAGTCACAACTGCCTGCGCTATTCCTATTTCCGTGGCGGCGTCGAATGGATGTTCATCAACAACGGCAGCGAATACAAGGTGCTTCCAAAAGGAAACTTTATCGTCAATAACAGTGAAGCCATTCGCCAGTTGCTGTTAAGAGGTTCGGGCATTGCGCAACTGCCAACGTTTATTGCAGGAAGAGACTTTGCCGCAGGAAATCTAAAACCGGTGATGGAAGAGTATTCTCTACCAGAACACGCCATTTATGCGGTGTTCCCTGAGCGCAAGCACATGCCGTTGAAAGTAAGAGCCTTTATCGATTTTATCAGCGAAAAACTCGGCACAGATTTACCTTACTGGGATCGTTACAACAGCCTAGAAAAATAACCTATTGATGATAAGTGAGTGAGATTTCACTACTGACATGTTCTGACATTCCATCCGCGTAACCTTATTTGGAACTCAACAGGCAATCCGCCAAAACCAATAAGGAATCACAATATGGAAACCGTTATCGAAACTGTGCAATTTCGTCTAACCGCAGGCACAACAGAGCAAGACGTGATCGCCGCCGCCAAGCAGTCACAAACGTTTGTGAAGAATCTGCCGGGCTTTTTGTATCGCTCTCTCAGTCACGAAGCGACGGACGATGTGTGGACAGACATCATTTACTGGCGTTCAATGGACGATGCCAAACAGGCGGGAAAACAGATTAAGCAAGCCGCTGAATTTCAGCCTCTGTTATCAATGGTTGACTGCGAAAGCTTCGAGCTTAAACATCACAACTTAAAAATGTGCAGTGAGCTAGAGAAGTAATCAGCAACACTACCACTAACAACCAATAGGTCTAGATAAGGAACATCATGAGCAAATCAGAACGACTGTTTGAGCTACTCACGCTTCTGCGCGCAAAGCGTTACGCCGTGACAGCGAAAGAGCTCGCAGAAAGAATGGAAGTTAGCGAACGTACGATTTATCGCGATATTCAGTCGTTGCTTAGTTCTGGTGTTCCTATTCAAGGTGAAGCAGGTGTCGGCTACCTGTTGCAAGCGGGCTCTCATCTGCCGCCTTTGATGTTCTCAGAAAAAGAGATGATGGCGCTTGAACTGGGTATGCGGATGGTTCGAGCCTGGTCGGATGCCGAACTCGCCGAAGCGTCTCACTCTGCGTCCACCAAAATACTTTCGGTATTGCCCGATAAGCTCAAACAACAAGTGGAAGATTGTCCGCTGATTGTGCCCGATTATCACACCCAATCCGAGACTGCCAAACGAGGGCAGCTTCTGCGCCACGCGATTGATCATCAGTTTAAGGTCAGTTTGGATTACCAAGATGAAAGCGGACAGGTGACCGAGAGAAAAATCCAACCGTTAGGCCAGTTCTTTTGGGGCAAAGTCTGGACGCTGGTTGCCTGGTGCGAATTGCGCGATGACTACCGCCAGTTCCGCCTCGACCGTATCCAAGCACTGCGTATGCACGATGAAGAGTTTCAGAGTGCGGAAACCAAATCTCTCAAACATTATATTGCGCAGTATGAATCGAAAGATTGAGTGCCCTTCATCCTTCCATCACAAGGATTCCAAATTGCTCTGCTCAATACGCGATATTTGGAAAGGCACATTTGGTTAAACTAATGTTTCATTTTTAACAGATGCGCAACCAACCTAAGATCGTTAACTTAAGTAGCACGTCAACCACACCGGAGCGTGAAGCTATGAAAGTACTGATTCAATACACCCAAGCAGGGAAATATCGAGATCAAGCGTGGGAGTCTTTAACTCTTCGATCTAAAGGTGATATGCAGGCCGTTACCCCTTCTTATGCTGCCCAACTTATCGAACAAAGCAAAGCGACACTTGTGATGACAGAGGAGCAACAAATCGTTATTCATACATAACCGACTATTAGCCTTGTTTAACCAACCTTTGTTAGTTACGCAAGGCTTACATCTCGCCATTACACGTTATCAATTTTATATACGACCACCTATATTTACAAAAAACAATAAGATAGTTCTTATTTTCATTCTCGACATTCTTCTAAAGCGCCCTTCCATTCATAGCTAAGATATAGGTTATCTGTTAGTCTCTTTATTTCTTCATAATAAAGATTAGGATAAAACCTTGAAAAAGCATCGGTTTATTATAAGGACAGGTGCAATATGCAATTGATCTGGAACATTATTGGATACTTAATGTTCTCTGGTGTATTAGTTATTTTTTCCAGACATTCTTTATAGGTATCATGCACCTTTTAATGCCAAAAGACATTGTCAATAGCTACTTTTAAGAACCTTATTTTAACACTTTCTAACTAGCTCTATTTACAGGTTGACCTTACGCATTTTTCCGAACATTGATGTTTTTCGTTTAATCGTTCAACCTAGCTCAGGTGAAAAGCGAAAGTTACCCAGCATCTCTGGAAAGGTCCCTAAATAGTACCGCATATTATCCTTTGTATTAATATGGGTAATTGTCATAAACTCTTAAATTTTAGCGCTTATATTTTTTATCGCAGGTTTTTTAGCACTAGCGGTTGATATATGATATTGACTTATCCAGTTAAACCCACTATCACACTTTGAATGTAAATAATGACATTAACATTTTCATGAAAATAACAAATATATCAGCAATTTTTTATATTTTTAAAATGAAAGTCTAGAATTCAAAAAAATGAACTTTCTAAATATGGTTTTTTGTTAGTATCTGCACAAATAAATTGTTAGCTAGAGGTGCTCTGTGTCGGGATTGTTTGAGTATAAAATAAAAACTCATGATAACTTATCATCAATTATATTAAACATGTATGGCACTCCATATGGTAGCAAGGACTATCAGAGAGTACTGACTCATATAATGACATTGAACAAGCATATTTCAGATCCTAACCGCATTAAAGCAGGCGATATCATTTGGTTATCAGCTCTACCCAAATCAAGCACCCAACTTAACACTCAACGTAACAATGCTTTACCTCCTAAAAGTATCGCGAAGCTAGGGACTTACCCAGCGTCTAAACCTCAAATGTCTAGTTCTCCGCCCCATAAAGTTTTGCCTCCCAATATTCTCAGCTACAATCAACCTCCAAAGTCGATCTCAAATCAAGTTCCACCACAACATGCTGATATGTTTTGGGCGTTAGCATGGTTAGAAAACAACGCCAATATGATTACTATTCCAGGAGGTACCTTGATGGGTGCTACAGGAAACTTGATGAGTAAAGGAAATATTAAGCTCATTGAGAACATCAACGACCTTTACGCAAACTATAAAAACGGAGTAATAAGTAAAGGACAATATGATGGTCGACGTAAGAAACATCTAGACCTACTAAAAAAAATGTTGGCCCTATGGAAAAGCTGTTGTTTGGCAACAAAACGACTCACCAGTCTATTCGTATTGCTCGAAGTGGAGGATTACCAGCTAATGCTCATATAGTTAAACAAGCCGAAAAACTGAATAAAATAGCTCAGGCATCTAAAGTTGGCGGACATGTTTTAGTAGGTGTCGGTCTAACGGCTTCCTGTATTCAGATCGCGAATACACAAGACCAACATGAGAAGAATGAAATTTTTGTTGAGTCAATAACTAGCACAGCTGTAGGAATGGGCACTAGTGCGTTAGTCGGTCTATTTTTAGTATCAAATCCTATTGGTTGGGGGACTGCTATTGTACTCGCTGCGGGGACTACCGCTATTGGGTACGCCTCCGGTAAAACAGCTGTACTTGCATACAATAACTTTGGCTCTCAGCCTGACTTAGTTTCAAAGACACACTTGGGCGCCATATGCAATTAATTTGGAATATTATTGGATACTTAATGTTTTCTGGAATATTGATTATTTTTATCCAGACATTATTTATAGGTATCATGCATTTTTTAATGCCAAAAAAAATTGTCAATAGCTACTTTACAGAACCTTATTTTAACACTTTCGAACTAGCTCTATTTACGGGATGGCCTTACGCATTTTTCCGAACATTGATGTTTGTTCGTTTAATCGTCCAACCTAGCTCAGGTAAAAAGCGAAAGTTACCCGATATATCCAAAGAAGTGCCTAGATGGTACCGCTCACTATCAATTCTATTAATAGGAATAATTATTATAAACTCTTCTATGCTAATAGTCGTATTCTCTTCAGCTGGAATACTAGCATTAGTAGATAGTTTAAATGCTTAATACCTTATTGTTTTTCAAGATCAAGTTGAAACTTTGAAGTTGAATAATGTAGAAATAGCTTATTTGGGCTTAATGTAACTCGAATAAGCTATATTCTTCTCGAAAGCTATATAATTGTCACAACGACGCTTGCTCTCTTACAATAATTCTTCTTCGTTGAGACGACGAATCAACTTAGCAGGTGTGCCTCCGTATAGACAATCTGGCGGCACATCATGGTTGACGACCGAGTTCGCCGCAATCACCGAGCGAGCACCAATCGTTACACCTTGGTTAATGACGGAGTTACCACCAATCCACACATCATCTTCAATCGTGATAGGTTTACAAAACGTCTCCCAACGTCGGCGACTTCGGTAATCAACAGAATGAGAAGCCGTATACAATTGCACGCTTGGACCGATTAGCACGTGGTTCCCGATGGTAATTTTAGCGCCATCAAGCATGACCACATTCATGTTGATAAAGGTTTCTTCGCCGATTTCGATGGTTTTACCGAACTCGCAATGGAAAGGTGCTTGAACAATGCAAAGACCCGCTTTGCCAAACAGCTGTTTTTGTAATTCGTCGCGCTGACTTTCGTCGGTATTGTTATTGAGCGCTCTAAGTGCTTGAAGAGCATGACTTCTAATTGCGTCAATTTCTTTGTCCATGCCATCAAAGATTTGACCAGACATCATTTTTTCGAGTTCTGTCACTGGGAGACTCCTAAAACCTGTAATTACTACTTTCAGATTAATCACACGGTACGTAAATTTCGGAATAAAAAAAGAGAAAAGCCTGCACTTTTCTCTTTCCTGTTTTTATATTTTGTGGAGTCTGTCGACTTACACGATTTCCCAGCTGTGGGTCATCTCAACACCTTCACCTAGCATTAAGCAAACCGAGCAGTATTTTTCTAGCGAGTCAGCCGCCACTTTTGCTACGACTTCTGGGTCAAGCTCGTCACCTGAAACTTCAAAGTGGATATTCACTTGCGTAAAGATACGTGGTGCGGTTTCACGACGCTCTGTGGTTAGCTTGGCATTAACTGACAAGACCTTTTGGCCTGCCGTTTTCAAACCGTCGACAACATCGACAGAGCTACAGCCACCAGCGGCCATTAGTACCATTTCCATTGGGCTTGGTGCCGTTGCACCGCCATTGCCATCCATCACTACGGAGTGACCCGACTGAGATTGCCCAAGGAATTTAAAATCTTCTACCCATTTAACTTCTGCTTGCATGATTTACCTCATTTAGCATCGCTCGTTGAAGACATCGTTGCCCTATCAAGCGGTGTATTTCGTGTCGATACTTTAGCTTTCTCGCATAAAAGGGCAACGGAATTTTCAACATTGCTGTAATTTTTTCGCTCGGTTGCCTTTCTCTATACGTAACACTTTTTATTTCAGTCACACTTTCTACGGAAAACAACGTTGAGGTAGCTATGAAGAATATATCTAAGTTATTGGTCGGATTCTCTTTCGCACTTCCTGTCTTGTTCCTACTTTTGAGTAAAGCAGGCACCGCCGATACGATGGATAAGATGAAGGCTTCAGAGAATGCAGAAATCGCCACACTAGCTGGCGGCTGTTTCTGGTGTACAGAATCGGATTTGGAACAGTTGACTGGTGTAGTCGATGTCGTATCAGGCTATTCTGGTGGTCATGTTGAAAACCCAACTTATCGCCAAGTTTCATCAGGTAAATCAGGTCACATAGAAGTGATCGAAGTTAAGTACGATCCTAAAGTGGTTAGTTACGAGCAAGTGTTGGACTACTTTTTTCGTCATATCGATCCTACTGACGATAAAGGCTCTTTTGTCGACCGTGGCCCACAGTATCGCCCTGCTATTTTCTATCATAACGCGGAACAAAAGCAGATCGCAGAACAGTTTATAATGGAAATCGACAAGGCGATGATCTATCCAAAACCGTTGAAAACAGAATTGATCGAGTTTGAAAAATTTTATCCCGCAGAAGAGTATCACCAAGACTACTACAAAAAGAGCAGCTTAAAGTATAAGTATTACCGCTATGCGTCTGGTCGAGATAAATACTTGGATGAAGTATTTGGTGATGATCGTAAAGAGACCCCAAAAACGCTTCGTCAGTTGATCGAAGAAAAAAAGTTGATATCAAAAGTGAAAGCGTACAGTAAGCCTGCTAAGTCCGAGATCAAATCAAACTTAACGGATTTGCAATACTACGTAACGCAAGAAGAAGGTACCGAGCGTCCGTTTGACAACGAATATTGGGACAACAAAGAAGCGGGGATTTACGTTGATATTGTAACTGGTGAGCCGTTGTTTTCTTCTACCGATAAATACAAATCGGGGACGGGTTGGCCAAGTTTCACTAAGCCAATCAACCCAGGTTACATCGTTGAAAAAACCGATTACAAGCTGATTTATCCAAGAACGGAAGTTCGCAGTAAGTTTGGCGATTCTCACCTTGGTCATGTTTTTAAAGACGGTCCGAAGCCAACAGGATTACGCTACTGTATGAACTCTGCGGCAATGAAGTTTGTCCCTGTAAGTGAAATGAAAACGCAGGGGTATGAAGAGTATCTTTATCTCTTTGATAACTAGTTCGTATTCATTCAACTTCAAGGGCATACGATGGTGAATGGGGAGGACCAGATGAAAGGTTTTAAAACACAATTACCAACCAAAATCTGCTCTGTTTGCCATCGCCCATTTTCTTGGAGAAAGAAATGGGCAAGAAATTGGGACGAAGTCGTTTACTGTTCTGAGCGCTGCCGAAGAAACAAATCAGTCAAAAGTTAGAACCACAAAAACTTTATGCCGCACTGCTAGCCTTATTTTCCAAGGTAACGTGGCCCACAAGCTGCGCTTCACCAAGGTAACAAGGCACCATCATAAGCCCAAAATGCCCCACTATTCTGCGGGGTTGCTTTGTCAATCAATCCCCATAAGTCTCGCGCGACACGCTCTGGGCTAAACAGCTTTCCTTCAGGTACATTCGCTTGAAAAGGTGCCGACAAAGCCGTATCTGTTGTGCCTGGGTGAAGAGCGAGTACAGTCCCGTGTTTGACCATTCTCCGCCATTCAATCGACATGGTTTTGAGGAACATATTTAACGCGGCTTTCGATGCACGATAGCTGTACCAACCGCCTAAGTGATTATCACTAATACTGCCAACTTTGGCCGAAATGGTCGCAAACTTGGGGTTGGTACTGCGTTTTAACTTGGGCGTGAAGTATTTCGCCAACAGTAAACTCGGCAAAGTATTAACCATGATGGTTTGCTGAAAAAAGTCTGCGTCGAGCGAGCTAAGATTTTTCTCAGGACCTTTATCTTGGGTGTGCAACATACCAACGCAGTTCACCAACCAATCAACATGTTCAATTTGTTCACTGAACGCTGTCACCTGCTCGTCCTGCGATACATCCACTTGATGCCAAGCTACATTTGGGTGTTGCCAGTCTGGTTGATGCTTACGATAAGTGGCATGCACGCGAGCTTGAGGAAAGCGAACTAGCGCTTGTTGAACCATCGCCAATCCAATGCCGCCATTTCCACCAACGATCAGTATGTCCATTACAAGCTCTCCAAGTTTTCCATATAGTGCTCAGCAGTATCTAATATCGCTTGGCGTTGCTGCTCTTCCATATTGTCCCAAGATCGGAAAATCATCCCAATACGTGGATTCGTTGCTAAGCGTTTGTCGTGTTTGTTCATAAAGCGCCAATATAAGCTGTTGAACGGACAAGAGCCTTCTCCACTCCTAGCCTTATTTTCGTAGTGGCAACCCTTACAGTAGTCGCTCATTTTGTTGATGTAAGAGCCACTAGCCGCATACGGTTTGGTGCCAACAATCCCACCATCTGCAAACAGTGCCATACCGCGCGTATTGGGCATTTCTACCCATTCAATCGCATCAACGTAGATACCGAGATACCATTCATCCACTTGGTCTGGGTCGATCTCGGTTAATAAACAAAAGTTACCGGTTACCATCAAGCGCTGAATGTGGTGCGCGTAAGCGTAATCAAGAGACTGGCCAATCGCGTTTCGCATACAGGCCATTTTGGTTTCGCCGTTCCAGAAGAAGTCTGGCAGCTTTCTACTCGCTTCCAGTTCATTCTTTTTCGGGTAATGAGGCATGTTCGCCCAATAAACGCCTCGGATGTATTCTCGCCATCCCAAGATCTGACGAATAAAACCTTCTACCTGAGAAATGTCTATGTCGGCATTGGCATGAAATGCCTTAAGTGAAGCGTCAATCACCTCTCGCGGATTCAGCAGCTTACTGTTCAGCGAGAACGAAATCCGGCTATGATACAAGCTCCATTTAGCCTCGTGCTGACCTGTCATGGCGTCTTGAAAACGACCAAACAGTGGCAAACAGACCTGACAAAAATGCGCGAGTAAAGACAAGCTTTGAGAGCGATTTACTGGCCAAAGTAAATCACCATTTAATTCACCTATGGTTTGAATGTTGTGCCGACCTAAGCGCTCGACAATATCACTGACGTCATGACTAAACATTAATGGCTTTGGCAGCTGTTCAATGTCTTTTGCTTTAAGTTTATTTCGGTTATTGGCGTCGTAGTTCCACTTTCCACCAATAGGCTTACCGTCTTGCATCAAAATGTTGAAACGCTTACGCATACGGCGATAAAAGTGCTCCATCATGATGTGTTTACCTTGAGGAAACTGCGATTCTATTTCCTCAAACGGTAACAAAAAGTGTTCCGAATCGACGCTGCGCATCACGACCCCATCAAACTTTAGTTTGGCTAACTGCTCTAGTAAACGGTATTCGTCGGGGCGTTGATATTCAAACTTACTTGCACCAACTTCACTCACGTAGTGTTGTAAGACTTGCGCAAGATCCTCGAAAGACTGTGTGTCATCCAACGTAAGGTGCAAAACTTGATGCCCTTCTTCCTGCAGCTCGTTGGCAAAATTCGCCATCGCAGAGAAAAAAGCACACACCTTCTGAATGTGATGCGTAACGTAAGTATTTTCTTGTTTCAACTCAGCGACAAGGTAAAGCACCGAGTCGTCTACACGTTGAAACCACGAATGCTCGCTATTAAGTTGGTCACCAAGAATGAGCCGAACCGTCTCGTAATGCATTGGTTATCTCCCGCTCTCTTTTTTTGGCGCAATCGGCCAATCCACCATATCGACACTATCAAGATGTACGCCTACGCATCTCCCCTGCCATTTGTCGATAAATGAAAAATCTGGGTCATAAGTTTGTGTCTGCTTTTCTAGATTAAACTGACGTGAGCCACGTGGGTCAGCGCCAACACCAGCCAAATACTGCCAGTTGCCCCAATTAGAGCCGACATCGTAATCAATCAACTGAGTTTCAAAATAAGCAGCACCGTAGCGCCAGTCGAGTCCGAGTTCATGAACCAGACAGCTCGCGACCAGTTGGCGCCCTCGGTTAGACATATAACCCGTTTTATTAAGCTGATGCATACATGCGTTAACTATTGGAAAAGGTGTCTCGCCTTTCTTCCACTGCTTAAAGCGTTGCGCATAAAAACTGGTCAGTGGTGGCTGGTTGGCGATACCGCCAAATCGAAACAACTTCTGTTGATACTTTCTCGCGTACCAATAAAAGTATTCCCGCCACAACAACTCGAAATAGATCCAATAGGTTGAATCATTTGCTCCGTTCTTCCGCTCATATTGTTTGAGCATGGCATAGATGATTGTAGGAGAGACGCAACCATGAGCTAACCAAGGTGAAAATTTAGTTGAATACTCCACCCCATCAAGCCCATTGCGCGTCTGTTTATATTCACTCGCTAAACTTGAAGCAAAATAGCGTCGACAATGTTCAAGACCGCTCAGTTCTCCGCCATCAAATGCTGGTTTGGTGTCAAAGTAATATGTCGTGGCGGTAGGAAAATTCATACCTGAAGGTTCTGGCGGTAAAGCATGAACGCCCTCGTAAGGTTGAGAGAGGTCTAAACCTTCGACCTGCTTTCTAAATTTCGTGAAGGTCGCAGGCAGTTGCCTTAATTCAAATGGTAACTGTTCTTCGCACAACAAAGTACGGATCGCTTGCTGTTTTATGTTCACATGGGGAGTGCCTTCAATTGCACGCTCTAGTGCCTGTTGCTCATCCGAACCAGCAAACGCATCAGCATAAATATGAGTGATACCGAAATGACTGATGGCATATTTGATCGCTTGATAGGGCGTCAGTTCAACCGTCCATAATCGTTGCCCCAATTTAGCTAAAGATTGATTAAGTTCATTAAGCGATGCCTCGAGAAACTGCAATTTCGCACGCCCTAAAGAGGTCTCCTGCGCAAAGTGCTGCAAGTAAGGTGTCACCGAGGGGCGACAATACAAACAAATTAACTCATCCATTTCTGCATAAGCGTCTATCAACAGCGGGTTGTCATGCAAACGCAGGTCATTAGTGAACCAATACAGTCCTATTTTCTTATCCAAGTCGCACCCTCTTTTTGTAAACTCGTTTTTTGTAAACTCGGAGTCCCGCGTTCTTGTTGCAAATAGCCTAAGCGCTAAGTCTTTTATTCCACTCGTTGTTGTACGGGCAATAGAGCTTTACGATCATTAGGTTACTGACAATCTCACTAAACCAATTGGCTGGTCATCTTAGAGCCCTTAACACCAAAACATCGTTTGCACATGTTTCATACTAAGATTTTATAAAATTAAAATTTGGCGATATTGATAACGGTCTTAATCACTCATTTTTTATATAAACCATGCAAAAATGATAAAAATTAAAGCGATATTGGTTAATATCCGTTAATCTAAGTCCAATTCCATTTTGCTAGTACCATCGCAGAAATGACCGACGAGTTTAAAAAATCGACCGCTAATTTGAAAAAAGCGGTCCCACTAATGATCAAAAATCATGTTGCTGCCACGCCAGCCAACTATGCGCTTTGGTATACCTACGTTGACAAGACCATTCCTGAACTCAACTTTGAGTTAGATACGGTGTTAGAAAACTACGGTATCTGCCCGCCTGCAACCAATAAACAGCTTTATAACAACTATGTTGCCAGTAAAGCAGAAACCAGCCTTGAAGATCTTAGAACCAATGTAGAAGTTCTGCTGCATGAAGTGTCCAGCTCGATGAGCGATACACTTTCAGATACTTCTTCCTTTTCTGAAATGGTAGACAAAAGTTTTAATAAGCTAGAAAAAGTTGAAGACAACAGCTTAAGTATTGAAGAAGTGATGGTGGTGATTCGTCAACTTGTCGCAGAGTCACACGAAATTCGTCACTCGACAAAGTTTTTGAATAGCCAATTAACTAATGCGAGTGAAGAAATTTCTCGCCTCAAAAATCAGCTGGCAGAAGTACAGCAAGACGCATTATTTGATGGTTTATCCAACCTTTACAACCGTCGAGCTTTTGATAAAGATCTGTCTTCGCTTATCGCATCAAATCAAGCAATGACCTTGATCATGCTTGATATCGACCATTTCAAGTCATTTAACGATAATTATGGCCATCTTTTCGGCGATACGGTGCTAAAAGCCATTGCTCGTCGACTACAACAAAGCTGTCGAGATGGAATATGCGCGTATCGTTTTGGTGGTGAAGAGTTCGCTTTAATTGTGCCCAATAAGTCCCTGCGAATTGCTCGCCAATATGCAGACACACTACGCCGCATGATAGAAAAACTGCGCATCAGAGATAAGCGTTCTGGTACACAAGTTCACAGCATTACCGCTTCTTTTGGGGTAGCAGAATATGAGGTGGGTGATACGCCTGAAGCTCTGGTCAATAAAGCCGATAAGCAACTTTATGAGGCAAAACAACTCGGTCGTAACCGCGTGATGCCCATTTAAATCAACTTGTTATGTAAGCTTGGTTAATAGGACCGACTTTTTCGAAATAGAATAAAAACCCCGCACTATTGAGTGCGGGGTCTATTTATCTGGCGCTTCACATCTTAATCGACACTGTAGCAGTAGCTTAGAATATAGTCGTCACCGTTTTTCGCAGTGTATTCTTTATCTTCACTGCATGCCATCGGCTTACCTTTTTTGTCGCCTTTGATTAGGCTGATCCAGTGGCGCATCGCCGTCGGCGCATTGCCCGTTAGTTCCGGATTAAACGTAGTGCGGCTTTCCAATTGAATGTCATCAATATCCATCAACTCCACACAACCGGTGCCTTTGTGACAGCCAAATAGCACTTCTACGTGGTTACCCGAATCGTCTTTAAACAAGATCGATTTTGGATCTTCTTTCTCACCCGTATACGCCACAAAGTGTTTTGGGCTTTTCAGGCCGCTGTGTGTGCCGTCTTTGAAGTAAGCCAATACATGGCGGTAATCAATTACGTAACTTGATACATCTTGGTGCGACCCGTTCTCCAATGGGAACATGCGGTCTAGTAGTTGCTTCGCTTTTACTTGCTTCTCGCTCTGCTGCTCAGCACTTACCGCTTCGACGGCAAATACAGCTTCAGCGATAAATGGGCGTTGTTGTTGTTGCATCTCTTTTTTATCGAAGTTCAGCATATTCATCGTCATATCCTCGCACTTAAAAAAACTCGTCCTAGAGTAAAAACTTAATTCCTTCGTTTAAGTTTCAGGCAATTCTGTGAAGTTGATGGTTAATTTCCTTGCCTGCTTATTATGTAGACTAGCGAAATATTGACTACAATTTCACAACAAAAATTTTACAATGTGAATTTTACAAAATGTCTGTGTCAAAAAGCCTTATTCGTCAGTCCCATTTTCTAGGTACGAAAATTCGCAACCTAAGGAAAAACAACCATTTAACTATGGAGGATTTATCTGCACGCTGTGTAAGGATCAATCCTGAGTACGCACCGTCGGTATCTTACCTTTCGATGATAGAGCGCGGAAAACGCGTTCCGAGTATTGATATGCTCGAAGTAATCGCGGAAGTTTTTCAAAAAGATCCTGCGTGGTTTTTAGATGATGAACCGGAATTAGAAGCCATTACACCCAACAAAGGGAATCGTGGCGGTATCAACGGTATGGCATTGGAGCCGAGCTTTTTGTTCTCCAATGATATTCTCCAAATCGCGATTCCAGAGATGTTGTCTCAAACGGGTATTACTGGACGTCAATTCGCCCACTTGTTGATCCGTGCGCACCAAGAGAACCATCAAAACCATTTTCCTGATTTAGAACGCGCAGCCGAAGAGGTCGGCTTGAAACGCCTGAATCTATCGGTAGAAGATCTGATAGATATTGCGAAAAGCATGGGGTTGGATATTCGCTGGGTAGACCGAGCACCACAGGATGTGATTGATGAACTGGGCGTCAGCGCCAAACAGTTGATTACGTCTTTCATGGAGCCACCTGGCACCATTTATCTCAATAAACGAATGCGTGACTACCCAACCCGATTGAAATATGACTTGGCGGTATACATCGGCCATCGCGTGCTCCATAGCAGTGATGCAATGAATAACGTTTTGTCTATTGGGCATCAAAACAACTGGGAGCAAATGGACAGCCCAGTTTCCAACTCTGAGCTCAACTCGCAAGATATCCTACAAGCTTGGCGCGATTTTGAGTCCAGCTTTTTTGCTGGTGCCCTGCTTTGCCCCAAAGTACCATTTCGTCAGTTGCTTGACCGTTCCGGTTACGAAATTGATGTTCACAAAAAGGCCGGCGTTTCTCCTTCCGTTGCGATGCGTCGTATGACCGTGGTTTCTCCGTACCCTCATTGGCACTACTTTGATGCCTATGGTCCGGGCAAGTTGAAAGCGGTATATCGTGGAAATGGCATCCCGCTTCCTTGGGGCAATATGCGCAAAGTGAACGATCCTTGCCAACACTGGGCTGTATTTAGACGTCTAGCCCAACCTTTGGATACCAGTTCAGCGCAAATTTCGATTTTGAATGTGGGCGACGAGCCACGTATTTACTGTTGTGAATCAGTCAACGTATTTGACCCTGCGGGGAACAACCGAGTGTTGTGCGCGGGGATAGATTTAAACCCTGCGATTTCTGCGCAAGGTGGTGATGCAGTTTCTATTGCGGAAGAGCTGAAGTCACTTTGTGTCGCTTCCGGCGGAAGTAGTGTCATTCCTCCCCACATCAAAAAAGACTTAACAACCATTGCTAAGATATTAAACATCAATTGGATAGAACGAGGTATTCAAACCCAAGCTAGGCTAATCTGCTCAAGAGGGGCCGTTTGTCCAAGGCAGCCTAGTTGTTACAGTAAGTGCGGAGAAGCCGATGAGACAGGTGACAACGTGAATATTATTGGTCTCTAGAAAGAAAAAACGCCAATCACAATAATCGTGATTGGCGGTATATACTTGTGAACAATGTGTATTCACTAACAACGTCAGTTGGCTAGGTGACCCTCGGCTTAATAAGGGTCACTCTAGATAAAGCACGATGCGTGCCAACTTTAAAAAGGCCGTTTTTTAATAGATCCAGATGCATATCGTTGCTTTATTAACCATAAATTTCGCAAACTGCATTTGCAAAATGCAACAACGTGCAAATATGCCACTTTATGCACTTCTAATAATGACTCTCTCAGCAAAGAGTCTATTGACATGTAAAGTCATATATTCTTATACCCAAATGATGGTGAGATTTCGGATTCTCAACCTTACCACTGCTCCAAAGTCCTGATTGAAACTGGGCTCAGGCTCATCCGCCATGTTTTTGTTGATACATTCTCTCATCAGCGATTTTCATCATTTGCTCTGGAGATGACATGTCCGGATCAAATATCGCGTACCCAATGCTGGTTCTCAGGTAGATGAACGCTTCATCGTAAATCACGGGCGTCGAACATAAAGCTAACCTGAGCTTTTGTAGCAGAGACTGAACATTTTCTTCCGTCCCAGGATTATGAACGACAACTAAAAACTCATCACCTCCCATTCGGGCCACTATATCTGATTTACGCAGAGAGCTTCTCACTCTTTCAGCTGTAGCGACTAAGACCTTGTCGCCTGCGTCATGACCATAGGTATCGTTAATATGTTTAAACCTATCCAGATCTATATTGATTAAGGCGAAGCTGTAACGCTTTTTGTAACGTTTCGCTATTTCAAACTGCTGCTTGTAAAACTTCATAAAATAGCGACGGTTTGGTAAGTGTGTCAGTTCATCATGCAATGCTCTATCATCCGCAATGGTGTACAAGCGATAAATCGCAATAAGCGCGAGGCTCAGTGCAAAAACAATGGGATAACCGATGAGCCTTGCTAAATAAAGCTGATGCCAAGGAATTTGATGGTCGAGTTTGTCTCCGGAGAAAACCACCATACTCCACCCACCATAAGGAAAATGAACCATTTCTTTCGCGTATGGCTTTTTGGTTTCACTCAGTGCGCCAAAGAAAACGTCACCAAAAGCACCGCCACTGTCGTAACCACGAATCATCAAAGGATAGCGATAAGAAAAATCGATCACGCCAGTTTCTCGCATCAGAGCATCAAAATTAATCACCGCACTGATCACACCCCAATAATCCTGGTTCAACGGTGGATCAAGAAAAACCGGAACCCGCACGATCAAGCCTTTGCCGCCTTGAATCAAGTTGACAGGTCCTGCTATAAATATTTCTTGTATATCTTTAGCTTTTTGCACCTGTACCCACTGCTGTGGCACCGTTCGGTAATCGAGGCCGATTAAACGCTCATTACCTTGGCGGGGAAATATATGACTGATAACATCATTCTTCGCAATGCCAATGATCGTAATATGTTTGCTTTTGTTCAGAATGCGGTGAGCCGCAATGTTCAATTCGTCTTCTTGGTTTTTAGGCAGTAAAGTAATGAGTGTCGCCAAGGTACTGGCTTTATAGATATCCGCCATAAGTACCGCTTCCAAATTGGAACGGAGGGTGGAAAGTTGCTCTTTGGCCTCAACTTGAACTCGCTCTTGGTGAAGCTCTTGCTGATTTCGATGCAACAGCTCAATAACCCCAACGCATAAAGCGAAAAAACTGAGGAAGAACAATGCAAAATAGCATCGCTTTCTGGGTAAATAACGCATTTTCTCCCCACAACTCGTATATCGTTACGAGATTTTTATTTATTGTTAAAATTCTTATTATCACAAGAATAACCAATCCCAATCGGAAAGGTAACAGTGATTAAAATTTTTTATGTTTTAGGTATGAGATGATGCATCAACAAGGCGATTTATTTGGCGGTACTCAGTGGCAAGAAGTAGAAAGGGGTAAACTCTATTACGATCCTTACTTTCTTAGCCATCTAGAAGCGGATCACTACTTTGACCAACTTCTGGAAACACTGCCATGGCATCAAGAGCGCATTACCATGTTCGGCAAGTCAGTACTTCAACCTCGGTTACAAGCGTGGCACGGTGATGCAGCATATACTTACTCAGGCTTAACCATGCAGCCTCACCCTTGGACTCCTGAATTAACTCAGCTCAAAGTGCGCTGTGAGTCGATTGCGGATGTAGCCTTCAACTCTGTACTTGCCAACCTATACCGACACGGCCAAGATTCGATGGGCTGGCACCAAGACAATGAACCAGAGCTAGGTAGAAATCCGGTTATCGCCTCTTTGAATTTAGGTGAAACACGTCGATTTTTGCTCAGAAATTTACATTGTAAAACTGAGATTGAATATGAGCTTTCTCACGGCTCCTTACTGGTTATGGCTGGCGAGCTCCAACATCACTGGAAACACTGTGTACCAAAAACCGCGAAAACCAAAGGTGAACGTATCAATCTGACTTTTCGACAGATTTTTAACTATTGACTCAGCTTTTACATTCTTAATTAATATTGATGGTAGGTTTATATTCAGGACTTCATAGGGAATGGATTTATGCGTATCAAACCTCTTAGCTTAGCGGTCTTACTCTCTTGCTCACTTACCTTTGCTGTTCAGGCATCACAAGACGAGATACCGCTCCTAGATAATGCTCAATCAGCACAGTTGATTCGTAGTACCTACGAGCAGGAACTGTTCACTTTACCTGCGTTTAAAGAGGGGCACTTTGGCTTACGCATGTACCGCCAGACATTAGATGAGAAATATCACGCTGCCGTTTGGACCGACATGGCACAAGTAGCTAGCCGATTAAACCGATTTGCTAATGAAGTCGTTGAACCTGAAGATATTATTCTTTATTCATCACAAAGATTGACCGCGTATCAAGAGAAAGAAAGTGAGCGAGGGCAACGACGCTATACCGTCACTAAACACCATCCTGAATATCTTTATCTTGGCATGGATTTGCTTGGCGCAATGGCAAGAGCAAACGAATATGGTCTGAAACATAAGCAAGACAAAACGCTGAGAAAGATCCTGAGGCGCTACGATTTCTCGCGTTACGTTACGGACAAAGAAATGATAGAGGCGTGGGCAGCTCAGCTCGCAAACCAAGTCTACTGGCTTCGCCAGCTTGGTGAGCAAGATGTGGTCGAGGAATTTACTCAAACCTTTCGCAATACCTACCCCGACGATAAAGATAAGATGCTTTCAGCTCAGCAGTATTGGAACAAACTCTATGGTATGACGCACATCATCTTTGCCGACTCACAGTACTATCAAGAACGAGTAAGCGAAAAGAAACACCAATGGATTTATGATTACTTTCGCAACAACATCGACACAATCCTGCTAAGAGCCAAAGAAGACGTGATTGCAGAAGTCGGCATTTCGTTTTTATTAGCAGGCTTGGATCACGATCCGGTCGTCGAGAAAACCCGCCAAGCCATTCGTCACGCAATCAACGCTGAAAAAGGGATGATTCCATCGGTCGATGGGAGTTTTGATCTCAAGTACGGCGAGCACCGTAATGTCCTAGCCATCATGCTGCTCGATTGGAAAGGGGTACATAAAGCGCCAACTTATCAAGAGCACCCTGACGCTTTTAAATCAATACCCTACGGCTTAATACCTAAGCCTTAGAAATAATAAAACCCGCCATTTAGGCGGGTTTTTAGTGTGCATCTTCAATCTAAATTAGAGCGAGATGAAAATGCCCGCTAAACACGCACTCATCAGGTTAGCGAGTGTGCCAGCAGCAACCGCTTTTAGGCCTAAACTTGCTACATCTTTGCGGCGCTCAGGTGCCATCACGCCGATAGAACCCAGCTGAATCGCAATTGAGCCAATGTTTGCAAAGCCACACAACGCAAAAGTGATGATGACTTGAGTATGCTCAGACAGCGTCGCTTTGTGCTGTACAAAATCGATAAACGCGACAAATTCGTTCATCACAACTTTCTGACCAATGTATGAACCCGCAGCAAGGATTTCGTGGCTTGGCACACCGATCAACCACGCTAGAGGTGCAAACAAGTAACCAAAAATCGCTTGTAGCGTCACACCAGAGAAACCAAGTATGTCACCTAAGTTTTCTAGTCCCGTGTTCACCATCGCGATAACACTAACAAAAGCGATAAGCATGGTACCAACAGCAACGGCCACTTTCATACCGCCCATGGCACCACTTGCTAGCGCATCAATAACGTTGCTTTCTTCTGATTTATCTAGCTCAATATCGTTGTAATCGCTTGGCGTTTGGCGTTCAGGAACAATGATTTTTGCCATCATCAAACTACCTGGAGCTGCCATAAAGCTTGCCGCAATCAAGTATTTTAGGTCGACACCTAAACCGGCATAACCACCAAGCACACTGCCCGCCACTGAAGCCATACCACCAGCCATCACAGCAAACAGTTCAGAGCGAGTCATGTTCGAAAGAAATGGACGAATAAGAAGTGGGGACTCGCCTTGAGATAAGAAAATGTTACCTGTTGCAACCAGAGACTCTGCTTTACTCGTACCCAAGAACTTCTGGATAGCACCGCCAATAAATTGAATCACTTTTTGCATAATGCCCAAGTAGTAAAGGGCGGAGATAAGAGCACTGAAGAAGATGATGATAGGAAGGACACGAATAGCGAAGATAAAGCCAGAAGAAGCGAGGTCACCAAAGAGGAATTTAATCCCCTCATCAGCAAAGCTGAGTAGCCCCGCGACACCATTACTTAAACTCGCCAGCGCCGCCTGACCTAACGGGAAATAAAGCACTAAGGCAGCAAATCCCATTTGTAGCATCAAGGCGCGAGATACGGTTTTCCAATTAATGGAAGAACGGCCCTCAGAAAGTAGGAAAGCACAACCTAGCAGTGCAACAATACCAAATAGACTAAATAGAACACTCATGAGCTGGACCTACTGAACGTTGAAAAAGAATAAAGAGCCAAAGGAATTGGCAGAAGAAAGGGACAACGCAGCGAGTGATAACTCGCCTTCAGATCCAGAATGTAGACAGAACGAATAGTTCGACATCTTATTTTACCTTATACAAGCAATTGAACGTAGCTGGTCCGGTCCGTGGGGTCATTCACTGCTGGCGAGCGTATTGCTTGGCCTGCTCCATGTGACGGCTTGTATGGGTAAGGGTCCTGAACAACTAAACCCTAATTCCCGCTTAAACGGGACGCAAGTATAGCCAACAAAAAGAGATATTCATCACATTTATTTACGCAAACGTTCAAGCGTTCAAAATTTAGGCAAAAACGTTCTTTTGTCGTCATACTGTTAATAAAAGTAAGGGCATAAGGACAGACTTTTATGGTAAAAAACGCAAAAGTGACCAATAAATACGCAATCAAACTCGAAAGTTCCAAAATTCGTCATTTTGCTCTCGCCAACAGATGGATTTTGGTTATACAATTCGCGGTGCTTCTTTTCGAGGCCTCTGAGTATTCAGAGCATCATGATGCCGAGATGGTGAAATTGGTAGACACGCTAGCATGAGGTGCTAGTGCCTTTGGTGTGAGGGTTCGAGTCCCTCTCTCGGCACCATTATCCTTCTTCCCTAATTTTGTTCGAGTGTAATGCAAAGTTCTAAGCAGGCAAGACAGTCTACAGATGCTAACCAACTTCTGAGTGAGCTTGCGGTTCACGCTTTATTGCACCTGCACTTTAAAATTCACGCGTCCTCACATGGTCTCTCCCTTAAAGAGCGTAACGACTTACTGCAGAAATGGCTGAAGCCAAAACTGAAGAGTAATCGCTATAAGCTGATTAAAAAGCCGTTAAAGTCTTTGACTCAACAGGCAAAAGGCGAGAACGGAAATCTGGAAGCGTTACTCGAACGTTGCGTGGGTGCAGATAAACCAAGTAACCCTCAACCTGATCTAGATAGCTACTTGCTGTTGATTAACGAGATTGAGAAGAAGTTGGGGACTACCGTATTATTATCTCGACCGGAAGACGTCGACTTATCTCACGACCAACAAGGCTGTTTGCTATGTGTGCTTTCTGAGAACTTAAATCAGCATTTCGATGATAATAACGCCCTAATCGCTCCTATTTCGATGCTGTTCCGCGGACCAATGAGTCAACGCTCACTTTTCCTTGGCAGCATTTACGCCAGTGGCACCTTCAATTATGAAGTGCAGTACCAGGACGATCAGTTCGTTCGCATCACATTAGAGTTGGCGTAAGTGTAACGCTAAGAAACAAATCGAAAAAGGCCGCGAAACTCGCGGCCTTTTGCTTTTCTATATTCAAACCTTAATTAATCGATCTCTTTAAACCGAGCAGTAAAGTGGCGCAGCACTGGTGGTTCATACTCAAAAGTGAGCCCTTTTAACTCATGTGCACGATTTTTCAGTTCGATAATCGCATCCGCAATGTAATCCATATGGTCGTTTGTGTAGACACGACGTGGAATGGTCAAACGCATTAATTCTAACTCTGACGCTTTTTGTTTACCTGTTTCAGGGTCACGGCCAAGCAATAGTGATCCTATCTCTACTGCTCGAATACCCGCCTCCAAGTACAAAGCATTACACAATACCTGCGCAGGGAACTGATCCGTTGGAATATGTGGCAAAATCTTAGCGGCATCCACAAACACCGCGTGACCACCCGTTGGGTATTGAATTGGAATACCGCCCTCACGTAAGCGCTCACCTAAGTATTGAACTTGGCTAATTCGATAGTGAAGAAAATCTTCATCCGCTGCTTCATACAAACCGCGAGCGAGCGCTTCCATATCACGCCCAGCCATACCACCGTATGTCACAAATCCTTCCATGGGTACACAACGTGTCTGCACTGCTTGGAATAACTCTTTATGATCGCGAATACAACACATACCACCAATGTTTACCATCGGGTCTTTCTTAGCCGACATCGTCAACATATCGCCGTATTGATACATCTCGCGAATGATTTCCAGAATCGATTTATCTTCGTACCCCTCTTCACGCTGCTTAATAAAGTAGGCGTTCTCACAGTAACGAGCCGAGTCAATCACCACCGGGATATCGTACTTGGTTGCGATTTCGTACACGCTGCGCATGTTTTCCATCGACACAGGCTGACCACCGGAGCTATTACAAGTAATCGTGGTGATAATCGCACAAATGTTATGCGAACCGTGCGCTTCAATTGTTGCCACCAGCTTATCGATATCAAAATTGCCCTTCCAATCATAAGGCGTAGTGGTGTCGAATGCTTCTTCCGTTACCACGTTAATCGCTTTACCGCCATTGAGTTCAATATGACCCGCTGTGGTATCAAAATGGTAGTTCGAGATAAATACTGGCGTTTCGCCACCACGCACCTGACGCATACGCTCAATCAAAGCTGGGAACAAAATTTGCTCGGCACCACGCCCTTGGTGCGCAGGCACGGTGAGCTTATAACCAAAGAAGTGCTCTACTGCATCACACAGGTTGTAGTAATTTCGGCTACCCGCATAGGATTCATCCCCCATCATGATGCCAGCCCACTGATTATCACTCATGGCACCAGTGCCAGAGTCAGTCAGCAAATCGATATAAACATCATCACTACGAAGAAGAAATGGGTTATAACCCGCTTCTTTTAACGCGACTTCACGGTCTGCCAAAGTGGTCATTTTGATTGGCTCAACCATTTTGATACGGAAAGGTTCTGGAATACGTTTCATTGTTAATTTCCTTATACGCATTGCCCTACGCGCTATCACGTAAGACTAAAAAAACAAATAGATAAAAATGCTTTTCAATGCGGTTGCATTGAGGAAATCAACGAGAAGAAATTTTACTAAGAAGAGACAAGCAGTAGTCTAGGTTGTACCAGAACGACAGCACCAAACGGCTATCGAGAATATCCTTTATTCTCATCGTCTTCGCCCTCCTGATAAAAATAAAAAGCCAGAAACCCCATGTTTCTGACCTTTTCAATATAGTGCAGTTTTCAATCAACTTTCAGTGAAGTCACCCTCATTTTAAGAAGGTCTCGCCCTTTTCATTCTGCGTTTGATATTACTTTCTTTGACTAAATAATCGAAAAGTGGCGCGAATAAGTTAGCAAATAGAATCGCTAACATGATGCCTTCTGGATAAGCTGGGTTCAGCACTCGGATAAAAATCGTCATCACACCGATTAATAGTCCGTATGCCCATTTACCGCCATTGGTAAAAGCCGCCGAGACAGGATCTGTCGCCATAAAGAAGGTACCAAACGCGACCCCACCAATCACGAAGTGCCAGTAAAACGGCATGGAGAACATTGGGTTAGAGTCCGAACCGATCGCATTCAATAATAATGAAGCCGCCACTAAACCAACCAACACACCTGCAACGATTCGCCACGACGCTATCTTCATAAAGATAAGAATAAAGCCTGTTAGTGCAATCAACAGCGTGGAGACTTCGCCCATCGAGCCTGGCAAATTACCAACAAAAGCATCTCCCCATGAAATTGGCTGTCCCGTCATATTATTTATCAAGGCACTTTGCCCACCTTCATACCATTGGCTAAGTGGAGTAGCGCCAGAGTAACCATCAGCCGCGACCCACACGGCACCACCGGACATGTTGGCAGGATAGGCAAAGTATAAAAACGCGCGCCCTGCCAGAGCTGGGTTTAGGAAGTTTCGCCCCGTACCACCGAAAATCTCCTTCGCCACAACAATACCGAAAGTGATACCCAAAGCCGCTTGCCACAGTGGAATTGTCGGAGGAAGGATCAGCGCAAAGAGTATAGAGCTGACAAAAAAACCTTCGTTCACCTCATGCTTTCGCACAATAGCAAACAGAACTTCCCAGAAACCACCAACGATAAACACCGTCGCATAAACGGGTAGAAAATAAGTAGCACCAAGCCACATTTTACTTGCCCACCCCGCTTGTGAAACCGCATCTAACGAGCCCCATACCCAACTCAGTTGCCACGAAGAAGCCAGCGCTTGCTGAGCTGAGGCTTGATCCATTCCATACAACAAAGCATCGCTGGACTGCTGACCTATGTTGTACATACCCCAGAACATGGCAGGGAAGACCGCCAGCCACACCATGATCATAATACGTTTTAAATCGATGCTATCTCGAACGTGAGTCATGCCCTGGTTAACCTTACCAGGCGTGTAAAAAATGGTTTCGACAGCTTCGAACAATGGATAGAACTTGTGATACTTCCCACCTGGGCCAAACTTAGGTGTCGCTTTCTCAAAGTAGTGTTTAAGGCTCATAACAACTCCTCCTTTATCTAAAAGATGGTACGCACTGCCGTAAAAAGCGATCGTTTTTTAATCTCTTAGCCTTCCTTCTTCGTATTCCATTTTGTTCGTCGCTCTTCCCTCATCTCTTCCAATTCGGCGAACTGTTAATTCGAAACTTAAAAGGGAATGCCCATGGATACACTCGCCATCGATTTAGCCAGATTCCAATTTGCCTTTACTGTCTCTTTCCACATCATTTTTCCAGCGTTTACGATTGGTTTGGCAAGTTACCTCGCCGTGTTAGAGGGCTTGTACTTAAAAACGGGCAACAAACAGTACATGCAGATATATAAATACTGGCTCAAAATCTTTGCCATCAGTTTTGGTATGGGTGTGGTAAGTGGCATGGTGTTGAGCTATCAATTCGGGACCAACTGGAGCGTATTTGCCGACAAAACAGGCCCAGTCTTAGGCCCGTTAATGGGATATGAAGTTTTCACTGCGTTTTTCCTCGAAGCGGGGTTTTTAGGCGTGATGCTCTTCGGTATGGATAAGGTAGGCAAGAAGCTTCACTTCACAGCGACTTGTATTGTTGCATTCGGGACGTTTTTGTCTGCGTTTTGGATACTTTCGGTTAATAGTTGGATGCAAACACCAGCGGGCTATAGTATCAACGAAGCCGGACAGTTTATACCAGAAGACTGGTGGGCGATTGTCTTCAACCCTTCTTTCCCTTACCGGCTCGTTCATATGTTGCTCGCCGCTTACCTCACTACCGCCTTTGTTGTAGCGGGCGTTGCCGCTTATCACTTATTAAAAGCAAACCATAATCCACTAGCCAGAATTATGTTCTCGATGGCAATGTGGATGGCAGCCATCGTGACACCAATTCAGATTTTTGCGGGAGACATGCACGGCTTAAACACCCTTGAACATCAACCCGCCAAAGTTGCCGCGATGGAAGGGCACTATGAGTCTCACCAAGGCGCGCCATTGATTCTCTTCGGTATCCCTAACGATGAAGAAAAACGTATGGAATACGCACTGGAAATCCCCAAACTCGGTAGCTTGATTTTAACTCATGACCTCAACGGTGAAGTGAAGGGATTAGATGCTTTTCCAGAGGAGGAACACCCTCCTGTATCTATCGTTTTCTGGTCTTTCCGAGTAATGGTCGCGCTTGGTTTTGGCATGCTTGTTATTGGTTTGTGGAGCCTATGGCTAAGAAAACGTCGCAAACTTTTTGATTCAAGGGCACTTCAACGTATTTGTGTCCTGTTTGCCCCAGCGGGGTTCATTGCAGTTTTAGCAGGCTGGATAACCACCGAAGTCGGTCGCCAGCCTTACACCGTGTACGGTCTTTTAACCACAGCCAATTCGGCATCGCCTATTGATGCCGCCGCGGTGAGCGTCTCCCTGACGGCGTTCATCGTGGTTTACTTTGTGGTTTTTGGAGCAGGCTTCTTCTACCTACTGCGTTTGATGCGCAAATCTCCAACTCGTTATGAAGAAGGCTTAGACAGCCGACTTCCTGATGGCACGAAAACCGATGCCATCACACATTCTAACCATCTAACCTAGGAGCTAACTCATGGATTACGCGTTAATTTGGTACGCTTTGATTGGGCTCGCCGTTCTGATTTATGTCGTGTTAGATGGCTTTGATCTCGGTATTGGTATCCTATTCCTCAGCGCGAATGACGATGAAGAGCGCGACATGATGATGAACAGCATCGCTCCTGTTTGGGATGGTAATGAAACTTGGCTAGTTCTTGGCGGTGGTGGGCTTTTTGCCGTGTTCCCCCTCGCCTACGCGGTCATTATGCCAGCACTCTATGCTCCCCTGATTTTAATGCTGCTCGGGTTAATTCTGCGCGGGGTTTCTTTTGAGTATCGCTTCCGAACACAACGCGGAAAGTTTTTATGGGATAGCGCTTTTTTCATTGGTTCACTCACCGCGGCATTGATGCAAGGCATTATGCTTGGAACCCTGCTCCAAGGTATAGAAGTTAGTGAACGAGCATACGCAGGTGGATGGTTTGATTGGCTTTCGCCATTTAGCGTATTTTGTGGCTTGGCGCTTGTTTGTGCTTACATTCTGCTTGGTTCATGCTGGTTATTAATCAAGCTTCCAGAAGAGCTGATGGGGCGTTACTACGTGGTCGCGCGACGATGGGGACTAGCGATGGTAGCCTGTATATTCATCGCCAGTTTGTGGCTGCCATTGAGCCAAAATATCGTATTTGAACGTTGGTTCTCATTACCAAACTCGCTGCTGTTTTTCATTTTACCAATCATTGCAGCGGCATTCATTTGGCAGCTATTCAAAGCCTTACTCGACCACAAAGCTGTTCGTGCCTATGTACTTGCCATCGGCCTGTTTCTTGTTTCCGCGATGGGTTTCGGTGTCAGTACATTTCCTTACTTGGTTCCCTTCGCACTCACTTATCAAGACGTCGCCGCGCCAGATAAAAGTTTGGCATTTTTACTTGTCGGTGCGGTGGTATTACTTCCTCTGATCATAGCCTACACGGCTTATTCGTATTGGGTTTTCCGCGGTAAGATGAAACGTGGAGAGGGATATCACTAATGAAACTAAAACCCATTTTGTGGTTCATTGGTATTTGGCTGGCAAGCGTGGTCGCCTTGTTTATCATCAGTTCGTTGATACGAGCTGCGATATTGTAGGCCAAGAGTCTACTGCACCACATCTGAAGTCATTGAGGTCTATACTCAAGCAAGAGTAAAACAACGGAGTGTTTTTATGACCTTAAAGCAGATTCTGGCAACTTTGATTCCTTTGACAGGTCTACTGTTTTCACCAAATGCATTGTCCGTAGACAAGCAGATGTCATCCGCCATGAAAAGTAAAATGCGGTCTATTTGCTCCACAACAGACAAACAGGGCCATTGGCAAATTGCTGAAGCAACTCCTGACGCCAGACGCTCACTCAACATGGTGCTTTATCAAATGAATGCCGATGATAAATTGAAAGCAATTCATGAGGTGAGAACGAAAATGGTCGGCGGCACCCATTATGCATTTGAGTTCGAGTTGCAAGATGGCCAAGTCTGGAATGCGATTGTGTTGCACAGTGCCCGAGGCGATTACATGATAGAAAGACACGCCAAGAAAGGTGAGCTTTGCCCTAAAGATGGCAACTCCTAATTCCCACTTCAAACACAATAAAGGCGACAGTTCCGTCGCCTTTGTTTTATACCGTTTTCGCCTCTATCTTCTCATTCACCTTATCGCAAATGTACTCTCCAATAGGCATTGCAGATGTCGCTGCAGGAGAGGGGGCGTTGCAAACATGCAAGCTTCTTGCGCTCTCGGCAAACAAGAAGTCATGAACCAAAGTGCCATCAGATAACACCGCTTGCGCGCGAATACCCGCAGGATATGGCTTGAGATCGTCTACCTTGATACTAGGGCAATATTTGTTGACCAATTTGAGATAGCCCGGCTTCCACCACGAGTTCTTAAACTCATCCAGTCCGGTTTTTAGATGCTTTTGTGTCACTTTCCAGAAGCCGGAGAAGCTGAGCATCTGCATGGTATCTTGCAGGCTAAAGTTGACCTTGTCGTACCCTTCCCGTTTCCAGCCTTGCACCGCATTTGGACCAACGGTCACACTACCATCAATCATACGAGTGAGGTGGACACCCAAAAAAGGCAAATCAGGATCTGGGATTGGGTAAATAAGATGATTCACCACTTGGTCGTGTTTGCTATCTAAGCGGTAGTATTCACCACGATAAGGGATGATTTGGAAATCGGTCGGAATACCCATCATCTTAGTCATACGATCCGCCATCAAGCCGCTGCAAGTAACCAAGAACTTAGCATTGAGCTGCATGGTTTGACCGTCTGAAATGCAGGTCAGTTGAACTTCTTCGTCCTTCTCTTCGGCAGCCACCACTTTGGTTCTCAGGCTAATTTGCCCGCCGAGCTTTTGGAACTCTTCCGCCATCTGCTCAGTGACCAAACGATAATCGACAATACTGGTGGTTTTGACATAAATCGCGCCCAAGCCTGTGATGTTTGGTTCAGCCAGTTTGAGTTGAACTTCATCGAGTAGCTTTACGTCGATACCGTTGACATGGCAGCGCTCATAAAGGGCATTCATACGTTCGACTTCTTGCTCATTGGTCGCAACCAACAACTTGCCACAGTTCTCCACCGGAATATCGTGCTCAGCACAGAACGAAATGGTTCGCTCTACCCCACGCTTACAAAAATCGGCTTTTAAGCTGCCCGGTGCGTAGTACACCCCAGCATGAATCACGCCGCTATTGTGTCCGGTTTGATGCTTGGCAAAACCGGACTCTTTCTCAACCAATAAAATGGATTTGTCTGGGTGACGTTGTTGCAGTTGCCATGCTGTCGACACACCAACGATACCGCCACCGACAATGATGTAGTCATAGACTGATTTCATACGACCTCTTATAAAACCGATAGTTGAGATTGTTGCAATTTGAACTTGCGACCACTGTAAATAAAAATCGCGACAAATACCGCGCAACTTGCCACACGAACCAACATTGGTATGTCGTGCCAAACCAGCAATGTGCCCACCACTACCAACAAGAGACGCGTCAGAATGTTTAGAGGACCTTCCAAGTAACCTTCAATCGCACCAATCAATGCGTACGTACCGATGATGGCAAAGAAGCCTACAGTAATCACTGACGTCACATCCCAACTGACTAAGCCTGTGTAGGCAATAAGTAATGGTACAAGATACAAACCTTTGGCAATTTTCCACGCCATCAAACCGGTACGCATTGGCGGTGTTTTTGCGATGGTTGCTGCTGCAAATGCGGTCAAACACACTGGAGGCGTTACGTTACTATCTTGCGATAACCAGAAGATGATGAGGTGAGCAGCCAGCAATGCCAAGCCTACCGCTTCCATACCCAGGCTTTGCTCCAGTAGAGTTTCCATAAAGTCCGCAGGTACTAACGCCACCATTTCTTTCGCGGTTTCCAACGCCATTGGTGCATTAAGCAGTTCCAACTTTTCTGGCGCCGCCAACATGAAGATGGCTTTTGCTTGTTCAGGCAATTGACCCGACACCATCAATTCAAGCAATTGGTTTTCCGCAATCAACTTGTAAAGCGCAGGGGCAGACAGTGTACCCAATACAATATACGCCGCTGTCACAGGTAAACCCATACCCAAAACAAGAGAAGCGAGCGCAATCAGAACGATCATGATGAACAAGTCACCATTCGCCCAACCGTCGATCATCAATGAGAACGTGTTGCCGATGCCCGTTGTGCTGATCACGTTGATCACCAAGCCGATCCCCACCAGCAATACCGCGGTTGTCGCCATGTTTTTCGCACCTTGCGAAAGTGCTTCGATGATCGCTTTGGGTCCCATCTTGTGATCTTTCGAGAACCAAGAAGCCACCACCACAGAAATGATCGACAAGCCAGCAGCGTAAGTTGGCGTAAAGCCTTGAACCAACAAAGTAACCAATACCGCCAGCGGGATAAGGTTGTGCCAACCGCTGATCAACACTTTCAGTAGAGATTCATCGCTGGTCGTGATTTTTTGAACGCCGCTGCGTTTGGCTTCGATACGCACAAAGAACGCCACAGACAAGAAATAGATAAGAGCAGGAATGAAAGAAACGGCAATAATATCAACATAAGGAATTTGCGTGTAAGACGCCATGATGAAAGCGCCCGCTCCCATCACTGGTGGCATCAACTGACCACCTGTCGACGCCGCAGCTTCAACGCCCGCCGCGAAGCGCGAAGGAAAACCTGCTTTTTGCATCAAAGGAATACTGATAACACCGGTTGAAACCGTATTTGCCACGCTTGAGCCAGACACTGAGCCCATCAAACCGGAGCCAATCACTGCGATAAAACCCGGACCACCAATGATTTTGCCAGCCGCAGCACGTGCCACATTGATAATGTAATCACCGACACCAGAGCGAACAAGAAACGCCCCAAACAGAATGAACATGAACACGAAAGTCCAACTGATGCGCGAGATAGAACCAAACATGCCCTCAGAAGAATAGAAGCTACGGTAGAGCAAGGTTTCCATGCTCAAACCCGGGAAGTGGAAAATACCTGTCGCCCACTTACCCCAAAGCACAACGTAACTCAGACACACCACAATCAGCACTGGAATAAACCAGCCCATGGTGCGTCGAATCAGTTCGATAACAATCAGAATTGCCATGATGGCGAAGACCCAATCGCTGGTCACGAACTTCACACCGCGTTCGTACAGCGCATCTTCGGCATAGGGAATGTAGAGCAAACACGCGACAGCGCCCATGGCAATTAACACATCGATACCGAGTGCAATCTTACTCTGCTTGAGAGAGATATGAGCCGGATACCAAAGTGCACAAATCACCGCAAAGCCAGCAAAGTGGGTCGCGGAAATCCATAACTCTGGTAACGTCGATAAGGTATTAAACCAAATGTGCAAAGCAGACAACACCACGCCAAACACTGTTATTGTTGTGGTTACCCACGGAAAATCAGTGCGCGTGGGCAGCTCAAACTTCTGCAATTCCTTTTCTATTGAGTCGCTCATCTCATACTCCAAGCTCTGGCGGCTTTTTCCATCTTAGAAATCGGTAGGGATAAAATGCCCCGAGCCGAAACTCGGGGCCAAGTTAGCGTTATTTCGCCATTAGGTCTGATGGGATTTCGATGCCCATTTCTTTGTAGTAACGCGCCGCACCTGGGTGAAGAGGCACTGGCAAACCAGCGATCGCTTTCTCAATCGCCATTGCTTTTGTTGCTTTGTGGATGCCTTGTAGGAAAGGCAGGTTCTCGTAGATCGCTTTGGTTAGCTGGTAAACGTCTTCTTCCGAGATATCTTCACGAACTGCCAAGAAGTTTGGCTGTGCAATGGTGGTGATCGGCTTATCTAGACCCGGGTACGTGTTCGCTGGGATCTCGTACTTCGTCCATAGGTTGTAATTGCCGTTCGCCTCTTTGATTTGTTCGTCAGTAAACGAAAGAATCGAAATGTCTTTACCCAGCGCAGCAAAAGCTTGAGTAACCGCACCAACAGGTACACCTGCAGGCGTGTTCATACCGTCAATGGTGCCGTTTTGAAGTGCGCTCGCACTGCCGCCGTAGCCCATGTAAGCAAGATTGAATTTATCAGGGTCTACCTTCAAACCTTTCATGATTTGGCGACCCGAGTTCTCAGTACCAGAATTCTTCTTACCGATAGAGAACTTTTTACCGTCTAGGTTGTTCAGATCTGTCACCGTGCCAGTTTTTGCTAAGTCAGAGCGAACAATAAAGTGCTCAACGTTTTGCCACAGCATAGAGACTGAACGCAGCTGCTCTTGGCGACCGCTTTTCTCATAAGGACCTTCGCCAGACCAAGCCCATGCACCGTAAAGACCTTGCAGAATCGCGAACTGTGCTTCGTTTTCGTTCAGCAGTTTAACGTTTTCACCAGAGCCCGCAGAGCTGATTGCAGAAAGGGAGAAGTGGTGCTTTGGTGCCAATTTCACTTTGCTTAACGTCGCCAGTGCTACGCCCACAGGGTAGTAAGTACCACCTGTCGATGCCGTTGCAAGAATGTAGCTACGATCTTCTGCCGCAGCGTTAGCAGCAATACCAAAAGAAGTCACAGCGACAGCCAAAGCTTTTACCAGCTTATTCATTTTCATTATTACTCTCCGTGTAGTCGTTTCACGATTGGGGATTTACATCATGTTAAATCTTTATTAACAACACATTCCCTAGAGCAATTGAAATGCCAACTTTTAACCCTTTGTATTTATTGAACTAAGTGCTAAAAGACATCAAAAATGAGCAAAATCATGCTGATTTGATAGCAAAGTAATGAGCAAAATCTTGCTCATTGAAGAGAAGAAGGTTGCACGCCTAGATCGCAAAAGGTTAATAAAATGTGATCAAGACAAAATAAATGCACGATTCACTAATAAGCAATATTTTGCCGATGCAATTTTGGATTGAACTGCAACTAATGAGCGTCTTAACAATAAGAAGAAAAAGCGCATCATTCTAAACTGCTCACTTTATCAGCGGAGGTTTATAGCCTAAACGACTACAAATAGCACAAAAAAACAGCAAAACAAGCCATGTTACAGAAATGAAAAGTCATTTATTCTAGTTTTGAATTTAAAAAGCAGTTCGATCCACCAGTTCAGAAACAAACATTAACCGTATCAACTTATTTTCTACTTCGGGGTTGTGCCAATAGCCCTATGTTCGTTAGGGTAACAACACACCAAGGCAAACGTATTCCTTGGTATTTTTTCGTCATTAAGGATCACCCATGTCAGCAACTGCGCAATTACAATTCGCTTTAAAACGCCCATCTGGCGTTGCTGCTGCGATCCTCCTGCTCTCTCTGAAACTGATTCAGAGCTGACAGGCTATATCTAAACTTTCTGTCAGCTTGAGAAGAAGCTGACGGGAACACCACATACTCCTCCCATTCCTTTCAGTTTCTTCCAAGCGAAACATAAGAGGAATAACAATGTTAAGCGCACGCAATATCGCCGCTTTGGGCTTCATGACTTTCGCCATGTACTTAGGCGCGGGTAACCTGATCTTCCCTCCATTTTTGGGTTATCAAGCAGGTGAGAACTTTCTGAGCGGGATGTCTGGCTTCCTCTTGACGGGTGTAGGTCTGCCTGCAATGGCATTGGTGATGGTCGCTATCGTAAACGGTTCAGACAAATTAACCGCCGCCCTACCTAAACCTTTGGCGACCAGTTTTTGGGTGATGGTATTTATCGTGATTGGCCCTGCGTTCGTGATTCCGCGCGCAATTAACGTGGCTTACCAATTCAGCTTTGCGCCAATGTTTGGTGATGCCGCTTTGGTGCCTTTCACAATTGCCTTCTGTGCTATCACCATTCTATTTGCCCTATATCCGGGTAAGTTGGTCGACAACCTAGGCAAGATCTTAACGCCTGCATTGATGGCTATCTTAATCATCATGTCTGTGACTGCTTTGGTTTCTCCTGCAGGCGAGCTAACTGCCGCAACGGGACCATACGTATCTGGTGCATTTGCTGAAGGCTTGACTCAAGGCTACATGACCATGGATGCGCTAGGCTCTATCGGTTTTGGTTGGATCATCTTCCGAGCGATTCGCAGCATGGGTGTGGATTGTCCGAAGGCCACCGCAAAATACACGCTAATTGCAGCTTTGATGTACGCCGTTGCCATGGCATTTGTTTACATCTCATTGGCTTACATTGGCTCAACAAGCTCATACTTAGGTTCTGAATTCAGCAATGGTGGCGACATCTTAACGGCATTCACCTTCAGCCACTTCGGCGCATTTGGTTCACTATTACTTGGTGCCGTGATGGTATTGGCGTGTTTGACTACTGCTATCGGCGTAACCACAGCAGGCAGTGAGTTTTACGACAACACTTTCAGCAAAGTGAACTACAAAGGCTGCGTGATCACGACCATGGTATTGGCTGGTTTGATCGCCAACGTAGGTCTGGAGCAACTATTAGCTATCACATTGCCAGCGGTTGTGGCGCTTCACCCAGTAGCAATTGCGTTGATGATCATGGCACCAGTGCGCAACAAGATGTCGCAAATCATGGTGGTAGCGACGGCGTTCACTGCTCTAACGTTTGGTTGTGTTGATGCGCTGCACATCCTAGGTTACATGCCAGATTCCACCGATGAGTGGATGGGTAATTACATGCCTCTGTACAATGACTTTGCTAGCTGGATTATGCCTAGCGTATTTATGATGATTATTGGTCTGCTGTTTACGACGAAAACCAACCAAACCGAACAATTCGAGCTGGTAAATGAATAGCCGTTTAACATAAGACATCACTCAATAAGTAAGTTAATATGTAGTTCGCTTATTGATATCAGGCAAAGGAGTTGCCTGAACTATGGATTGATGTGGAGCGCTTATGGACAATCAGTATTTAGACATCAGAACGCTCAACTTTATCGTTATTCTGTTCTCTTGCATTTACTCAATCAGTCTACTTTGTTACCAATACACACAGAAAAAAATCAAAGGCTTAAAGACTTTTTCTCTCTCGCTGTTATTTATTGGCTTTGGGCCTTTTTTACTGGGATTTAGAGGCTCCGCACCAGATTGGCTTACCATCGTCATAGCGAATACGCTCATATTAATCGGCTTCTTGCTTACGCTTTACAGCGTGAGCATTTTTCGTCAATTCCCTCTAAAACTGGCCCACTCACTCGCTTTTTTAACGCCCATTTTCAGCGGTTCGTTTTATTATTTCACCTTCCATGACCATTCAATTAAAAGCCGTATCATTTACTTAAGTATTTATATCTGCATCGTTACGTTTTTTAGTGGGATCGCCATGCTGAAAGGCACCAAGCAAGACCAAAAACTCCCAACCATAGTGATGGCGTGCTCCTTCTTTTGCTTCAGTATTTTTATGGGCTTCAGAGCACTTTGGAGCGCTTTCGCCAATGAAGTGCCAAATTTTATGACCGCAGGTTTTATCCACCAGATGACGTTTTTACTTAGCATCTGTCTGATTGTCGCTATGAGCTTTAGCATGTTGTGGCTAATTAATGGCCGCTTGATACAGTCAATCAATGATCTCTCACATTTAGACGCCCTCACAGGGCTTCATAATCGTCGCGCGATGGAAGAAATTGTTCCAAATCTTGTTAATCAAGCGCACAAACGGAAGCAATCAATAAGCATCATCATGACCGACATGGACGAGTTCAAAGCGATTAATGATCATTATGGCCATACGGTAGGCGATTCCGTCATGGCTACGATTGCCGCTATCTTTAAGAAACACCTCCCAGAGTCAGCTTGCACAGTACGATTTGGTGGTGATGAGTTCATGATTGTTTTACTTGAAAAAGCACACCGAGCCAAAATTGTTGCCGAGCAAATTCGCCTAGCGGTAGAAACAGAAGCCTCACTGCAGTCATTCGAAAATGAGATCACCATGAGCTTTGGAATCAGTGAGTTATCTGAGGGACAATCACTCCACGATGTCGTTGCTGAAGCTGACGAAGCGCTGTATAGCTCTAAACATACGGGCAGAAACCAAGTCACCTTGTTTGGAGAAGGGAAAGGCCTAACTTATAAGTTTGTCCCGACTCCCTCGAAAAGCGCATAATCATATTTGTGACGCCCATAGCGGTAAGTCAGCTTAAAAATTGCGTTAAGTATAATCCGAGCGATTTAAACCAAACTTTTGCATCTTTTGATTCAAAGTTCGACGAGGTAAATCCAACTCCTGCATCACCTCATTAATGCGTCCCTGATGCCTGACCAATGAATCATGCAGCACCTTGCGCTCAAAATTATGTAATTGAATAACCAGTGGAACACCCACTTGCGTCTCCTCCGTGGTTGACGAAGGACGGCTAGAGAGAATTTCCATCACGGATACCGTTTCATCCAAAGCAAAACGCATAGCCACGTTTCGCAGCTCTCGAACATTTCCAGGCCAAGCGTAGGAAAGCACAGCGTTTCTGTCGGCATCACTCAACGGTCTGGTTTCAGGGTTAGTTTGCAAGGTGAAGTGCTCAAACAAAATCAGTGAATCTTCTTCTCTCTCCCTGAGTGGCGGCAAATAAATTTGCGCGACGTTGAGCCGATAGTATAAATCTTGCCGAAACTCTTCATGATCATTGAGATCTTCTTTCGCCGCCGCGATCACTCGTAAATCAACCGAGATCTGTTGATTGCCTCCAACGCGCTCAACTGTATGTTCCTGTAATGAACGCAGCACTTTCACCTGCATGGACAGCGGCATACTCTCGATTTCATCAAAGAATAAGGTGCCTTTATCCGCGTATTCCAATTTGCCAATGCGCTTTTTACCCGCTCCGGTAAATGCCCCAGCTTCATGCCCAAACAGCTCACTTTCAAACAGGTTCTCAGGAATGGCGCCACAGTTGATTGGCACAAAATGATGGGTTCTGCGCTGGCTTTCATTGTGCAAACTGGTCGCCACCAGCTCTTTACCACAACCTGTTTCGCCGTAAATGATCACGTTAGTATCGATTTTCGCCAATTTCGCAACTTGCTCGCGTAATTGCTGCATCACTCTACTTTGACCAATGAGCACCTCTTCTAAACCACTCACGCTAGCTAGATACTCTTGGCGGTGAAGCGTCGATGTTTGCGCGCGATGGCTCTCGACCGCATCTGTGACGCGTTGAGACAAACGCTCCGGCTGGAAAGGTTTTTCAATAAAATCAAACGCGCCGTTTTGTAGCGCATTCACCGCCATATCCACATCACCATGACCAGTAATTAGTATCATTGGTGTTGGAATGTGATTCGCAATAAGGCTCTCTAAAATCGCAATTCCATCAGTATCTGGCAAACGAACATCACTAACTATCGCATCAAACTCTTGGTTCAGAATGGCGGTTTTGCCTTCCTCCCCCGAGCTAAAAGCTATGACGTCAAACCCCGCCAATTGCAGCCATTGGCTTGTTGCTTGACGAACGATGTCATCATCTTCAATTAGGGCGATACGCGGAATGTCGTCAAAAGTCATGAGTTACTGCCTGATCGGTGATAGAAGTCTTTGCTAAAGTTAGCAAAAACCATGCTATAGAAAAGGAGCTAGATCCCACTTCTTAATCACAATTCTTTAACATCCAATCAGTTAAGCGCACTCTTTCACTACCAACTACGATAACTATGTTCAGCCAAACGGAGCTCGTATGCAGCGCACTAAGAATGGGAAAATGTGGCTAACCGCCGTATTGATCAGTGCGCTGGTGATCTTTTTCTACGGTGCTAGCCGAGAGGTGGCCCATCAATGGCTGAGCGTCCAAACTCAACAAGAAGCACAACAGAAACTCCTCGACTACATTGGTGAAGTCCGCCGAGCATTAAAACGTTTCTATCACCTTCCCTATCTCGTCACGAATAACCCAGAAACAATTGCGTTTGTGAAAGGCAATTTAAACTACTATGAGCCACTTCAAGCACAACTGACACAGCTCGATAAAGCCGCGAATACAGAGGGTTGGTTGATTCTTTCAACCTCGGGAGAAGTGTTGGTATCGAGTCTGATCGATGAACGGTTCAGCCGCTCTGACCGCCGTGCGATTGTCGAACAAATACAACGTCAGGGAGAAGGCGTCTCACTGGTGAATAAAACAAAAGGTTCTAGTCCGCTTTACTACCTCTCGGCACCAATTTTTGATGGTTTGGAGATAGCGGGCATCGTTGTTGTTCAAATCAACCTGAGTTTGCTAACGGAGCAGACCATCACCAGCCAAGACATCATCACGCTACAAAATCGCCATCAACGCTTCTTCCTCTCCAGCAGTACAAACTATAACGCCGACTGGTTTAATGAACCGAATAACCAAGTCAAAGTCGAAACTCAAACGCTGTATGACAATACGGTGATTCATTTCTGGACTCTCAATCAGCAGCGCTACTTTGCACACACAGTGAAGCTGGACGACTTAAACTGGTTTGTCAGTTACCTTATTCCGACCAAACCTGTTCAGCAAACGATTAGTGTCATTGGATGGAGCATCGCAGCGCTCCTCCTGCTCCTTATCCTGTTGGTGATCATTGGTTTACAGCGTCGACAAAAACATCTCAATCAGCAGCGTATTCAAGCCTTACTAGAAGAATCGCAACGCCGACTTAAACAGATGATCAATAAAACACATGTTGGTTTGTTGTTGATTGATGAACAAGGTCTATTGTTCGACCTCAACCCAATGGCAAAACGCCTTTTTTGTCTTCCTGAAAGTGTGAATCGTCATACCTTCGCCTGGGAGTTATTTGATGCGGGTAATTCAAATTCGACCACACTCACTTTGCTTAGAGATCTGCCAAAGCATAAGGAACTAGCAGAGATTAGCGCTGTAGAAACCATGGCGCGACGCAGTGATGGCAGCGTATTTCCTGTACTCTTTTCACTCACTAGCTTCCCATGGCACGGTGAGCAGTATTTCCTTGCTACCATAATCGACATTAGCAAACGTAAAAAAGCGGAACAATCGCTGCAGCTAATTAACCAAGAGCTCGCTCAAAGGGTGGAAGAGCGAACTCAAGCTTTAAAACAAGCCCAAGAGCAATTGATTGAATCAAGCAAAATGGCAGCATTGGGCAGAATGTCGAGCGCGATTACCCACGAGTTAAACCAACCATTGACTGGCCTGCGTACCCTTTTAACCACCAACGAGTTGCTAGCAGAACGTGGACAAACAGACATGATGAAAGCCAATAACAAGTTGATTCAAAAGTTGATTGACCGCATGGCAAGCATGACCACTCAGCTAAAAACGTTTGCCTACAATAAACCAGAAACACTGCACGAGATATCGCTGACAAACGCTTTAGAAGAGACGCTACGCGTCTATCAATCTCAACTCGCGAAGGTAGATGTTCGGGTACGCATTCCCAACGACTTACCCAATATCATTGGCGAAGAGCAACGCCTACAACAAGTGCTCGGCAACCTAATTTCTAACGCATTAGATGCGATGAAAGAGACCCAAGAACCACAGTTAATGATTGCCGTTACACCCACTTCCGATAATGTCGAGGTCGTGGTAAGTGATAATGGGTGTGGGGTACCTTCAGACCAACTCGATACCATGTTCGAGCCTTTCCAAACCAGTAAAAAAATTGGTGAAGGACTAGGGTTAGGGCTTTCCATCACCACCAACAATATGCGAGATATGCATGGGAAAGTCAGTGCGCAGCTCAACGCTGATAAAGGCATGTCCTTCACCTTAATGTTTGAGCTCGCTCCTCATCGTAGCTAACCCAATACCATCCACCTCTTCAGCTTTTCTCCACACAATTAAAGAGCAATAAATCTTGATCAACTTTATAAAGCGAGTTGCCTAACCTACGCTTAACTTGATGAATCGCCACATGCTATTCATCAGCACAATTTTTGGTGGTTGACACCAAGTTTTAGCTCCCACCATCTAATTTATTGATAAGTAATTATTTAAAGTAAGAATGGATGCGTTATGAGAAAACTAACTTTAGCAGCAACAGGGGCGCTTTTTATTTTATCACCTCACGCTTTTGCAGCACCTTACGCAGCAGACGCTCGAAGTCACGGAATGGGAAATACAGGCGTCGTTTCCGCTGACTATTTAACCGCTCCTCTACACAACCCAGCCCTAGGCGCTCTCTATCGAGAAAATGACGATATCGGCCTACTCATTCCTGCTCTCGGCGTCAATATTCACGATGAGGATGAAGCTTTATCAGCCGTTGATGATGTTCAAGACCTTTACGATAGTATTCAGGGCATTCCCACACCTGCGAACGAAGCCGAACTTAATCGACTACTCGATCAATTAGATAAGAGTGCTCCAGTCGTCATAAATGGAGGTCTGAGCCTCGCGATTGCGATTCCGACACGCTACATGTCGGTAAACCTTTTTAGCGCTGGTTATGTGGAGATACTTGCGGCACCCGATATCTCAGATTCAACAAACACCGCAGATCGATACCTCAATTCTGCCGTCGACCTAGCGGCTTTCGGTAGTGCGGAATATGGCGTTGCCTTGGCTCGCGCTTACACGATAGGTGGGCAGCAATTCGCATTTGGTATTACGCCCAAATACCAACAACTTAAAACCTATACGCAGCGTACAACACTAGATGACTTTGATATCGAGGATTACGACAAAAGTGAAGTATCAAAGAACACGTTCAATATGGATCTTGGGGTCGCTTGGTATCACAACGCATTTAGAGCTGGTCTCTCGTTAAAAGACGTCTTCGAACAAGATATAGAAACAAAACTAGGCAACTATACCTACGAACTCACGCCACAAGCGACCCTTGGTATCGGCTATGTCGGGGACTATGTAGCTCTGAGCCTAGACGCCGATCTCACCAAACAAAAGCGCTTTAAAGAGCTCGACGATGACACCCAGTTTATTCGCGTTGGTATCGAGGGGAATGCTTGGGGATGGGCTCAACTCCGCGCTGGTTATGAAGTTGACCTAGAAAATAACCTCGATAACTCGGTGACAGGTGGCATTGGCATCAGTCCTTTTGATGTGATCAGTGTAGACCTAGCAGGATCTTACGCTGGCGATAACCAGTTTGGTGCGGCGGCGAATTTAGCATTTACGTTTTGAATACGAATGCCAACCTAAATTCACTTAGGTTGGCATTGTTAACAACCATCCTATATCTCAATGTTTATCATTACTGACGTTTGGTGATGAACTGATAAAAACACGATCTCGCTACAAGTATCGAGATGTCTCCTACACTATTCTCAAGCAATAAATCCACAAACATTTCCTAAATATAAAGAGTGAGAAACATGATTAAGTTTCCAGATAATTTCCTTTGGGGTGGTGCCATTGCGGCAAACCAGGTAGAGGGGGCATACAACCTTGGGGGGAAAGGTTTATCAACATCAGATATGTTGCCAAACGGCATTCTGAGCCCGCATCAAACGCGTGAAGAACGAACGCCTGGTATCAAAGATCTTGCGATCGATTTCTACAATCGCTATCCAGAAGATATTGCCCTGTTTAAAGAGATGGGATTCACCTGCCTGCGCTTGTCCATCGCTTGGAGTCGTATTTTTCCTAATGGCGATGAGCTTGAGCCAAACGAAGAAGGACTGGCGTTTTACGACAAAATTTTTGATGAGCTGGCCAAACACCATATGCAACCATTTGTAACGCTTTCTCATTACGAGATGCCTTACGCCTTGGTTGAGAATTATGGTGGTTGGGGCGATCGTCGAGTGATCGAGTTTTTCGAGCGTTACGCTCGCACCGTGCTTGAACGCTACAAAGACAAAGTGAAGCTGTGGCTTACCTTTAACGAAATCAACATGTCACTTCATGCGCCATTTACGGGAGTGGGCTTGCAAGAAGACGCCTGTGAACAAGACATTTATCAAGCGATTCACCACCAGCTTGTAGCAAACGCGAAAGCGGTAAAACTGTGTCATCAAATCGTACCAAACGGCAAGATTGGTAATATGCTGCTTGGCGCAATCAACTACCCATACACTTGTAACCCTGATGATGTGTTAGCCGCCATGCATGAAAACAACAAGTGGTTGTTCTTCGGTGATGTACAAACACGTGGTCAGTACCCAGGCTACATGAAACGTTACTTCCGTGAAAACGGCATTGAAATACAAATAGAAGCTGGCGACTTAGAGGAAATTGCATCGGCAAGTGTCGATTTTATTTCCTTCAGCTACTACGCAAGTGGCTGTGCGAGTGCCGATCCGAAACAGAAAGAAGTGGGTAACATCGTCGATAGCGTACCAAATCCATACCTTGAAAAGAGCCAATGGGGCTGGTTGATCGATCCAAAAGGCCTGCGCGTTTTGCTTAACTTCCTTCACGATCGTTACCAAAAGCCGCTATTTATCGTCGAGAATGGCTTAGGCGCTCGCGATGAATTCGATGAAAACGGGGAAATCCAAGACGATTATCGAATTTCATACCTTAATGATCATTTGGTTCAAGCACACGAAGCGATTCTTGATGGCGTTGAGTTGATGGGCTTCACCAGCTGGGGGCCTATCGACTTGGTGGCTAACTCAACAGCCGAAATGAGCAAGCGTTACGGTTATATTTATGTCGATCGTCATGATGATGGGCAAGGAACGCTAGAACGTAAACGCAAGAAGAGCTTCTACTGGTATCAAGACGTGATTCGTACTTCAGGCGGTTCATTGAAAAGCTAAGCCTGTTGTCTGGATATAAAGTGCGACTGGGCATTCGCCTAAACCATCAAGCCCTGCATTTGCAGGGCTTGAATTTTAAGGTGTTAATGCATTTAGAGATTAAACTGCAATCTCTCCACCGTCTTCACGTCGAATGACAACCGTCGCCGCTCGTGGGCGCACAGAAACACCAGCAGGCGTTTCTTCGGCGGCATCTTCACTGTATGGCCAGTTGCCTGGGTGCTGAATATTCACAAACAATGATTTGTAATCAGGGCTGATAGTAAAGCCTGTCACTTCACAACCATTTGGTCCAACAAAGAAGCGTTTAAGCTCCGCTTGGTTATCCGCACCAATCACTGCTTGGTCACCATTCTCATCTGTCAGCTTAGATGGCACAACGGCCAACATTTGATCATTAGTGTAAGACGTAACTTCATCTGCGCCGTTATCGGTCTGAATCCACAAAATACCACGGCCATCAAACGCTAATCCGTCAGGGCTAGCAAACTGGTTTAGCTCGTTCAGGCCAGAACGGTTGGTATCTGCATCACCATGTGCTGGCGAACCAAAGACAAAAATATCCCAAGTAAAGTCTGTAGCTGAAGCCCCTTCATCCCAACGAATAACGTGACCAAACTTATTATTCAAACGTGGGTTCGCAGGATTGGTTTCATCTGTACGGCGCGTATTGTTCGTCAATGTTAAGTAAACCGAACCTGTGAATGGATCAACCGTACACCACTCTGGGCGATCCATTGGGGTTGCCCCAACGAGGTCAGCCGCGCCTGCCGTATTAATGATAATTTCAGCCAATGAGTTGAAGTGATCCGCTAACGTACCACCAGATTTTGTTACGCTATCAAGCGTCAACGGCAACCAAGTACCTGTACTGTCTTCATTGAAACGCGCAACATACAGTGTGCCTTCGTCCATGTACTTATCGCCTGCCGCTAGGCGGTTTTCCGAGTTTGCATCTGCTGGATCCCACGCTGCCGCAGATTCAAATTTGTATAGGTACTCAAAGCGAGAGTCGTGACCAGAGTAGAATACCACTGGTTTGCCTTCTTCAAGCTTACCAAAAGTACAGCCTTCGTGACGGAAACGACCTAGTGCAGTACGCTTCTTCGCACGCGAGTTTTGCGTGTAAGGGTCAATTTCGACGATGTAACCGTGACCATTGGCTTCATTACGGTAATCATCCATTGCACTTGCTCCTGTTGGAGCCACATTAAAGCGAGAGAACTCATCAAGACGCTCTTCTGCATTTCCTGCAAGTGTTTCCCACAAGTAGCGTGTGCTTTGGTCATCAACACCAATGCGATCTTGTTCTTCTGTACGAGTCCCGGCGTTAACAAAGTAACCTGGCCAGTTCTCTTCACAAGTTAAGTAAGTGCCCCATGGCGTGTAGCCGTTGCCACAGTTGTTTAACGTACCACGTGCTTGGCTGCCATCTGGCGAGAAACGAGTGACGGTTAGTGACGTGTGCGCGACCGGGCCAGATAAGTCCATTGCTGTCGCACCAGTGTAACGGCGGTTTAGTGGATCGGTATCAACTAGCTTCCACATGTTGTCTTCAAGCTGAATACGAACCACTGATACGCCATGAGCGTTAATCTCTTTGCGCACTTCATCTACAATGGTACGTACGCCATTTTCAACCGTCGGACCGTTTGGATGCAGTGCTGATGTATCAATGTACTCGTGGTTAATACATAGCAAGCCATCTGTGGTGCTATCGTTCAATGGGAAAAAATGCATGCCGTCATGGTGCATGCCTAGCGCATTTAACTGATCGGTACTGGTGTTGGTACCATCATTTTGCCATGCGCTGCCTTGTGCATTAAGTGGTGTTCCCCAAGGTACCAATACTTGTGCGGTGTAGCCTTGTGGAATTGAAACGGCGTCAGTGAGTGAGCCAGGGATAGATTCAAAGTTAAGAACGGCTTTAGATACACCCGAGCCACTGCTTACTGTACTTCCTGAGTCCGATGAATTACAACCAGCCAATCCGAAAGCACCAAATGCGGTCATCGCACTGATGCCTAAACCACCTTTCAGAATGCTGCGTCGAGATAGGCTCGCTTCTAATACTTCTTCAAATGGTTTGTTTTCACTTTGGTTATAACGCGTCGCGTCAAAGGTTTCCTTGCTCATTTTTACTTTCCCGATCTTATAGTTTAATTAATAAATAAGTGATTAGTTGAACGGCAAGAAGTTTGGAGAAGAAAAATGACAAAAGTGCTTAAAACATATGAAACTTGTGTTTCAGCAGTGCAGCAAACTCAGCAGCGTTACCAATTGAGCAATTAAGTTTTGGTCACATAATCACCAACTGTATCGCTTCATTCTGATTTTACTTGGGCTAAAGTGTGATAGAAGGTATAAGGTGTACGAAATCAAATCATCTACGAGAGATAATCATGAAATTAGACAAGATCGATAACAAGAGCCGTCGTATCCGTAAAAAGCTGTTCTTAGGTGAGTTCGCAATCCTAGGTTTCGAGATCAGCTGTGAAACAGACATCAACGACTTCGACCGTTACGATGCATTCGTTGATGACTTTATCGACTACATTGATGGGCTTGGCCTTTGCTTCGGCGGCGGTGGTCTAGAACTGTTTGAAGGCTTCCTATGCTCTACTGACCGTTACGGCAGTGCTACTGAAGAGCAAAAAGCACAAGTTATTGCATGGTTAGAAGCACGTCCAGAAGTGAAAAGCGCAAAAGCTGGCGACTTGGTTGACGCAAACTACCTGTAAGTAACAGAGTCATACTGACAATAATAAAAAGCTGGTCTCCGGACTGGCTTTTTTACTTTTGGAAGTGTGTGATAGTAAAAGTAGAGTGCTGGGAGGTTGTGCGGAGTGAATGTGATTGTGGCGTTTTTGAGCTGGCAATCAGCGGGAAACGGCGTTCCACTGCCAGCTCGTGCCTTTAGGTATCATTAACTATGATTTTTTAGCTGGTGCGTCTTTCGTGTCTTTCCAGTATTGAATGCGCACACGATGTAGCTGAGCTCTTCTAGTCTTTTTCATAGTAAAATCCCTCATCTTATATAAGTAACGCTCCTTATGGAGCTTATTGTCTAAGGTCGAATCCCCTTCAATCTATAAGGGAACCAATTATTTAACCGTGACCAATTTCACAACATAATGATAATTACCGATTTCTTGCAGTCATCTTTGGCTAGTAAACGGCGTATTATCTCTCTGACACGGTTAACTTACTCACCAGATATGACAGAAAAATGGCAATCAAGTTCCCTATATTATCTGTCACTGAATCTTAATAATGATTCCTGAAAAATTTTGCAAGTAAGATATCAATTGCCCATCACTTTCAGCCGAGTAACTCTTTTCGCGTTCGTGATCGCAGTTGTGTGCGACCCAATTAAGGCTGGATTCGCTGCTGATATTGCTGGCGGTACTCGCGTGGCGTAAGCCCTTTATACGTTTTGAAGTGACGATTAAACAGGGCTTGGTTTCGATACCCTACTCTCTCAAACACAATTCCAATCGGCAAAGGCGTTGATTGCAGCAAATCTGCGGCATGATTGATCCGCAATTTCATTAGGCGTTGGCTAAACGGCTCTTTAAAGTGCTTTTGAAACAATCTTGTGACCGCACTTTCACTCAGCGATAAGTAGTTCGCCAAGTCTGCGAGCGTCACCTTAGTTGCAAAGTACTGTTCGAGATACGCGTTGACACTTGCCACTCGTTCTCTTTCCTGTAATTCGTGTTCACTCATCGATAAGTAAGAGTGAGTCATCAGTGTTTTCGCCCCTTCGTCGTGAGCAATCAGAGACAAAACATGGAGAAATCTCGATAGTTGCTCCATTGCAGGAAACGTCATGAGCTCATGTAGAAGATCCACAACGTGCTGAGCTGTCCGCTCAGAAAACACCACACCTTTGTTGGCCGCCTTTAAAAGCGGATCAAGCTTTCTAAGCTCTGCGCAATAGAACATCAAATTGGCAATCCACTCACGCTTAAACCAAATCACATGAGTCTCGCACTTGCTTTCGACCAATGTGGAGTGAATTGAATGAGGCACACCAGGCGCGATCAATAGCATTTGGTTGTGAGTCACTTCTAATTCGTGATGACCAATATGCAAACTGCCAGTGAAGTGGCGATGGATGACTAATTCAAACACATCATCGTGAAAATGGAGATCGTACTCTTTTTCTGGCCCATCAATGCGACGATAGCGCCAAGAAAAACCTGGTCTTTGCGGTACTTTTTCGATGTGTGCCATTGGCTACTCCACAAAATAGTATTGTTTCACGCTCAAATAATATCAGTATTGCCAGCTTAATCTTCATCACGCCGAAATAGTATTGATATTAAGCGGCATACTATCAACTTTGTGTCGTCACGCTCCTTATTGTTGCCTTGAAAGACAAGATAACTAAGGAGGCTTTCATGAGTCACTTCACTGTCAAGCTACGCCAAGTCCTGCACAAAACACGTGATGAATGGGCAACATTCGCCATCAAAGAAATGGAAATTCCACCTGACACTATCGCCAAATTTTATGGCTACAAATCGAGTTGTGATCTTGAGCAAATTCTTAAACAGGATGTAAACGACGCCAATTCGGACATTTGCTCGATACCTTGTGCGACATCTCTTACAAGCAATGTAAGCAAAACGACCATCATTGACTAAGACAAAATCGAAAAATAAACATAACCCATTGAAAATTATCACTTATACTATTTCAAACAATATTCACTGCCAAAGTTTTTTTACCTAGCTAATTGAGAGTAATCAGCAAAACATCAATACTGATTGTGTCGACAGGATGTTGGCGGGAACAGGAAAAAAACCTAATGGACTAGGTATCTTCAGGATGAAGATTTGGTAGCTTAGGATGAGTTATCAGCAAGGATGTAGTTAAGCTCTAGGATAGAGTTCGCCCGTCAGGATGATAGGCAAGAATGGACACCGCTAGGAAGGCGATGAACAAGGAACTCGGTTAAAGGACTTAACCACAATCAAGGATAGATGCAGGGAGCACCTATAGTAGCCGGATTGCTGCGAAAAAGAATAAGCCCCGTCTGGGAAACCAGGCGGGGTTTTATTTTGTCTGCTATTTATTATTCGCGAGGCACCCGATTCTCTTGCGTCGATTTATTTCGTGCCGTGCTATCATTTTCTCTACGTCTTTCAGCAAGCTCACAGCAAATCTCACATTATGCTTAATCCTGTTTGGTTACATACATTTAAGACATTGATTGAAGTCGGTCATTTCACACAAACGGCAGAAAAACTTTTTATGACCCAACCTGGTGTCAGCCAACACATCAAAAAGTTAGAGCAAAGTTGTCAGCATGCGCTGATCAAACGTGAAAACAAAAGCTTCGAATTAACAGAGCAAGGTCGGATTGTTTACGCCTACGCGCTGGAGTTAGAAGAAAGAGAGAAAGCGTTGCTCGAAGAACTCAGTTTTGATGATGCATTTTCAGGTCACTGTAAACTGGCCTGTTCTGGCGCAATGGCATTGATGCTGTATGGCCCTCTTTTAGAAAAGCAAAAACAGCACCCAGGCTTATCGCTGCATTTAGAAGCCGCACCCAATCACTCGATTCTCAATGCAATAACGGAAGGAAGCATTGATATTGGAATCGTAACTGATGTTCCTCACAAAGGTTTATTTCACAGTGAAAGAATTGGTAAGGAGCAGTTGTGCTTAGTCCTACCTAATCAATACCGCGAAAGGCAGATAACACCACAACTCTTGCACGACTGTGGTGTCATTGCCCATCCTGATGCCAAGCACTACATGACGCTGTTTTTTGACCAATGCGCGGAACAAGAGCTCCAAGAAATTAAGATAAGCGATTTACCATTATCCGGCTACGTGAATCAATTAAGCCAAATTTTACTGCCTGTGAGTAAAGGACTCGGCTTCACCGTGCTGCCTCAAAGTGCTGTCGACAACTTCCCACAAAAAGATACCTTGCACATCGCACAACTGAAAAACACCGTGTGTGAAGAGTTATTTTTAGTTCGCAAACGCAGCCGTGTTCTGCCACTGCGCTATCAAACAATTAAAGATGTGTTATTGGACGTCATCACAAACTCAAAACAAACTACAGAATAGCCTAACGTTTTAAACTCGTCGTAATCCGTTTGCTTAAAAAAGTCCACAGACAACTTCCGGCTTACGACGCTGAGAATGCCCGATGATTCAACAAATTATTTTTGTCGTAACGACGAGTTTTTTTCGTTTTCTTCTCGCGAGAAAAAAACCTAAGGTGCGCACCTCTAACGAAGTGGTTGTCCAACCACACATCTAAATCGTTGAAGTCAGTAGGTAATATCACCTAAATATCACATACCTGCTGCATTCTATACTCTATACTTATATTTTTAATTTGGTACTGACTTACTAAGGAATTGCCATGCGTATTGCTATTCTCTCTCGTAATGAGAATTTATATTCAACCATGCGCCTAAAACAGGCAGGTGAAGAGCGTGGACATCAAGTAGACGTCATCGATACTCTGCACTGTTATATGGACATTACGAGCAACAACCCTAAGATCCGCTATAAGGGTGAAGAATTGCCACAATACGACGCTGTGATTCCTCGCATCGGTGCATCCATCACATTCTACGGTACCGCGGTTGTACGTCAGTTTGAAATGATGGGCACATTTTGTGTCAACGAATCGGTCGCGATCAGCCGCTCTCGTGACAAATTACGCTCGTTGCAACTGTTATCGCGTAAAGGCATCGGCTTGCCGCGCACTGGCTTTGCCCACCACCCTGATAACATTCAGGACGTGATCAAAAATGTTGGTGGCGCACCTCTAGTGATTAAATTACTAGAAGGAACTCAAGGCATCGGTGTTGTGCTTGCTGAAACCAACAAAGCAGCAGAAAGCGTGATCGAAGCATTCATGGGGTTGAAAGCAAACATCATGGTGCAAGAGTTCATCGAAGAAGCTAAAGGCGCTGACATACGTTGCTTTGTTGTCGGTAATAAAGTGATTGCAGCGATGAAGCGCCAAGCGAAAGAAGGCGAGTTCCGCTCTAACTTACATCGCGGCGGCTCTGCACAGTTAGTGCGACTAAGCAAAGAAGAACGCGCTACTGCGATTAACGCGGCAAAAGTCATGGGGTTAAACCTATGCGGTGTAGATATCCTTCAATCTAAAAACGGCCCAGTGGTAATGGAAGTGAATTCTTCACCAGGTCTTGAAGGTATCGAGCTCGCTACAGAAAAAGACGTTGCTGGTATGATTTTCGACTTTATCGAGAAAAACGCAAAACCACACGCAAACCGTACTCGTGGTAAAGGTTGATAATTGTTTGAGTGAGAGCCTGCTTAGTAGGCTCTCGTATTACTCATCGCTAGGATGACACTATGAATCAGAAAATGATCATTGGGAACGCCGAAGCTATTTGCTTACCTGAGTTAGGGATTACTCACCTTGAAGCGCGCATTGATACGGGCGCACAAACCTCTTCATTGCATGTAGATAACATTGATTGCTTTGAAAAAGATGGTCAGTCTTACGTTGCATTCGATCTACACCCGGATGTTTATCATTTAGAACAAGTGGTTCGCTGCACAGCGAAGCTAAAGGCAAACCGTAAAGTTAAATCTTCAAACGGTACCTTTGAGCATCGCTGCGTTATCACCACCATGCTGCGCATGGGTGACAAACAATGGCCAATCGACATTACGTTGACCAACCGTGAAAAAATGACTTACATGATGCTGTTAGGTCGTCAGGGCATGGCAGACAAAGTGCTGGTAGACCCTAGCCAATCTCATTTATTGGCATCTTAACCCCGTAGCTTCAGATGAGTGATCGAGCATCTTTGTTGAGCATCACTCGTCTGGCTTTATCTTCGTCTACTTCCTACTAAATAGCGCAAACAACAATCCCTTCGCTTTGACCTTTGTAACGCGCCAATGGGTCATCGGCTTAGTTGGCGCAGTATGCAGAATGTGCTGATACGCTTTCTCATCAAAAGTCACCTCTCCCCCATGCGCCAAAAGCAAACATTGCGGATTCATCTCAAACACACGCTTTAATGATTGGCGATATTGGTTTGGATGAAATATGGGAAACGGCGCAATAAGATGTTTCTTAACCTGCACCATCAAATCCGCCACATACAATACATCTTGTTCAGAATGATAAACCGACAAATCTCTATCGGTATGTCCCTGCGTTTCTAGCACCTGCCAATCATCAAACCCCGGAATACACTCACCATCGATGAGTTCTATATCGGGCTTTAACTTGCGCGAATACCACAGGTTTTGCTTTGGTTTACGCATCCGGTTCGCCATCCAGCGCGCTAACATCAAATCGGTCAAATGCATTAGCCAACCATCTACACCGCTATACCATTGGCTCTCTCGCTTTGCGGCCAATAGCTTACATCCAGTTAAATCACGCAGTTTGTGTGCGCCACCAGCGTGGTCTGGATGCATGTGAGTTACAACGACCAACTTTAGGTCAGAAAAAGGACGATGGAGTTGATGTTCAATAAAATCTTTAAGGTGAGGAATATCTGCTCGACTTGCACCATCAAGCAACATTAATTTATCGGGATATTCGGCGAGATACATGGTCTGAATGTATCCCTGAATTCTGTGCAGCTGCAAAATATGTCCTTATTTGAGTGAGATTTTTCATGACCGCTTCCTTGCTGGTCAGACCAACTATAACAGCTGAATGGACGCTCTGGTAAACAAATGTTCACATCAGCGCACGATAAGAAATCATAATCGAGATGATAGATTTTAATCATTAGACTCAGCGGCACTTTTATCCGTTAATGCGCGCACACGGAGTTCGTGTCAGGGTATGAGGTTAATGCCTCATGATTTGCTTTTTTGTACTTTTCCTTCTAGTTAATTAAGGACTTAAGTACATTTTTGTGAGAATCGAGTTGGAAAAAGCAACTAAATTAGACCGCATCCGCGCGGACTACAACGTTCACTACTGGAGCCAAGGTTTCTACGGTATTGATGACCAAGGCGAGGTTTACGTATCACCTCGTAGTGATCGTGCACATCAAATCCCTTTCAGTGCCATTGTAAATGAGCTAGAAGCGAAGCAGTTAAATCTGCCTGTATTAGTGCGCTTCCCGCAAATCGTGCACCAACGTGTGCATGGAATTTGCCACGCTTTCAACCAAGCAATTGAAGAATACCAATATCCAAACAAATACCTGTTGGTGTACCCAATTAAAGTAAACCAACAACGTGAAGTGGTGGATGAAATTCTAGCGAGCCAAGCTCAACTAGAAACCAAACAGCTTGGTCTTGAAGCGGGTAGCAAGCCAGAATTGTTGGCAGTACTTGCATTGGCTCAACAAGGCAGCTCCGTGATCGTGTGTAACGGCTACAAAGACCGTGAGTATGTGCGTCTTGCACTGATCGGTGAAAAGCTAGGCCACAAAGTATTCATCGTACTAGAGAAGCTTTCTGAGCTGGATCTGGTGCTAGAAGAAGCGAAAAGCTTGGGCGTAAAACCGCGCCTTGGTTTGCGTATTCGCCTCGCCTCTCAAGGTGCGGGGAAATGGCAAGCAAGTGGCGGTGAAAAATCGAAATTTGGTTTGTCTGCATCGCAAGTGCTTAGTGTTATTGAACGTCTGAAACGCGAAGGCAGCCTAGATGCGATGCAACTGGTTCACTTCCACCTTGGCTCACAGATGGCAAACATCCGTGATGTACGTAATGGTGTGAATGAGTCTGCACGTTTCTACTGCGAACTGCGCGCACTGGGTGCAAACATCGAATACTTCGATGTGGGCGGCGGTTTGGCAGTCGACTACGACGGCACACGCAGCCAATCATCGAACTCGATGAACTACGGCCTTGCAGAGTACGCACGTAATATCGTCAACACAGTGGGCGACGTGTGTCAGCAATACGAACAACCGATGCCAGTGATCATTTCAGAATCCGGTCGTTCACTGACAGCGCACCACGCTGTGTTGATTTCTAACGTAATTGGTACAGAAACGTACCAACCGGAAGAAGTGTATGAACTTGGCGCAGATTCTCCACTTTTGCTACAAAACATGTGGCGAAACTGGGAAAACTTACAAGATGGTACAGACGCTCGTGCGTTAATTGAGATCTACAACGATACCCAAAGTGATTTGGCAGAGGTACACTCTCAATTCGCAACTGGCGTGCTTAACTTGGAGCAACGTGCGTGGGCAGAGCAACTGTCACTGCGCATTTACTTCGAACTAAGCCGCAAGATGAGCACTAAAAATCGCTTCCACCGTCCGATTCTGGACGAGTTGAGTGAACGTCTTGCAGATAAGTTCTTCGTGAACTTTTCTCTCTTCCAATCTCTACCAGATGCTTGGGGTATTGATCAGGTGTTCCCTGTTCTGCCACTTTCTGGTCTTGGCGATGCGGAAGAGCGTCGTGCGGTAATGTTGGACATCACCTGTGACTCTGATGGCGCGATCGATCACTACGTTGATGGTCAAGGCATCGAGAGCACGCTACCTGTACCAGCTTGGAGCAAAGACAAACCATACCTAATGGGCTTTTTCCTAGTAGGCGCATACCAAGAAATCCTTGGTGACATGCACAACCTATTTGGTGACACCCACAGTGCAGTAGTCAATGTTGATGAACACGGTCAATTTGAGATCAGTTACATCAATGAAGGTGATAGTGTAGAAGACATGATGCGCTACGTTCATATCGACGTGGATGCGATTCGTGACAATTACAAACAATTGGTTTCCCAAAGAGTTGAAGCCAATGAACAAGCACAAATCCTAGCAGAACTAGAACAAGGTCTAGCGGGATACACCTATTTAGAGGACTTCTGATATGAATGATTTGTTTACTAAAACCGATTATTCGCTTTACTCCAACTCTATGTCGTTTTTACGTCTACCGTACATTCGTAATCCGGTATCGGCAGACGCAGACGTTGTGGTGCTAGGGGTTCCTCTGGACATGGCTACATCTGGTCGTCCAGGCGCACGCATGGGGCCAGATGCGATTCGCCGTGCCTCAGTCAACTTGGCATGGGAAGGTAAGAAGTTCCCGTGGGACTTCAACGTATTGGATAAGCTGAAAGTGATCGACGCGGGTGACCTCGTGTTCGATTGCGGTGATGCGGAAGATTTCACTTACCGTCTAGAGGCAGCAACCAGTGAAATTCTAAAAAGCGGTAAAACCATGTTGGGATTGGGCGGTGACCACTTCATCACACTGCCTATCCTGCGTGCCTACGCGAAGCATCATGGTCAAATGGCTCTGATTCACTTTGATGCTCATACGGATACCTACGCAAATGGCAGTTCATACGACCACGGTACAATGTTCTACCATGCGCCGAAAGAAGGTTTGATCTCAGCGAAGAACTCCGTACAAATCGGTATTCGTACTGAATACAAACAGCAGGATCACGGCTTTAATGTGATTAATGCGATGCAAGCGAATGACATGTCGGTGAACGAGATCTTAGAAGAGATTCGTCGTACCGTCGCAGATAAGCCAGTGTATGTTACTTTTGACATCGACTGCTTGGACCCAGCCTTCGCACCGGGAACAGGTACACCCGTTTGTGGTGGCTTGAACTCAGACAAAGCGCTGAAAATTATTCGTGGCTTAGCCGGTATGAATATTGTGGGTATGGATGTTGTAGAAGTATCGCCTCCGTACGACCACAGTGATGTTACCGCATTAGCGGGAGCAACCATCGCGCTAGAAATGCTTTACGCATACGCATCTGGCCGAGAATAAACATAATCATTTCTAAGGGAGCTTCGGCTCCCTTTTTATTCATGGTGCCTTCTCCAGTCTTTTCTTCGTTCGAACCATGTCTTGCTCTGGCTAACCAAAACAATTCTTCTCCCCTCGATTTTAACCATAAAAACCAATGACCTATAAGTAGGTTTACATTCACAACAAATAAGAGATTTAACGTAATTCAACAAAGAAAAGCAGCCTATTTCCGAATGCAAATTAAGATTAGTTTTTCTAATGCATATTATAGATTTTTATCTTGCTCAACTTCACACTTTTCGATTGCTAATTGTACACGCAAAGACTAATATCTCGCGCAAATAGCCCCGTAACACCAAAAGTCTGTTGGCACTCTGCATTAGAGCGCTAAGGGTTTTTACGTCTTAAATTTTTTGGAGAGATACGCAAATGTCTGCTTCGTTTCCATTAGCGAAACTTACCTTTTTAATCGCAATATTGACTGCCGTGGGTCAAATGACCCAAACAATGTACGTGCCTTCAATCGGTCATATGGCGGGTGAGTTTTTGGTGTCTGCGTCATCACTTCAAGCTGTGATGGCTTGTTACCTGATTCCATATGGCTTATCGCAATTCGTGTACGGTACGTTATCGGACCGCTTAGGTCGCAAGCCAATCATCATAGCAGGCCTACTTATCTACATCGTAGGTACATTGGTGGCGCTCTTTGCACACCAATTTGAATGGTTCTTGATTGGTAGTTTCATCCAAGGTTTAGGTATTGGCTGCGGTGGTGCGATGTCACGTACTCTGACTCGCGACTGCTTTGAAGGTTCTGAGCTACACAGAGCAAATAGCTTAATCAGCATGTGTGTGATTTTCTCACCATTGTTGGCTCCCGTACTTGGCGGCTACTTAACCGAAGCGTTTGGCTGGCGCTCTAGCTACCTATTCTTAGCGCTGTTTGGCATTGCAGTGGTGATTACCATGATGACCAGCATGATGGAGACGCTACCAAAAGAGAAACGCAAGTTCGAACCAGTAGCCAAAAGCTACAAACACGTTTTGTCTGACCGCCGCTTCCAAGGCTTTTTGATCTGCCTAGTTGCGACGTTTGCTGGCGTAGGTGTGTTCGAGGCAGCAGCTGGGGTATTGCTAGGTGGTGTATTGGCATTACCAGCAACAACGGTAAGTTTGCTGTTTATCTTACCGATCCCGGGTTACTTGGTGGGTGCCGGCTTATCTAGCTACATCGCGCAGCGTCGCTCTGAGCGTCGTGCTTTAAATGTGGGCTTGGTATCGATTTTTGTTGGTTCAGCTATTGTGCTCATCCCTGGCTTGTTTGGTTTAACCACGGCGTTAACGCTGGTTGGTGGCGCAACCGTGTACTTTTTGGGTGCGGGTATCCTATTCCCAGCCGCAACAACCGGAGCAATTGCGCCATTCCCATACCATGCAGGAACAGCAGGCGCGACATTGGGTGGCATGCAAAACTTGGGAGCAGGTATTGCGACCTTGCTTGCATCACTATTTCCAGCGCATAACCAGATGCCACTAGGTGTTTTGATGATGGCAATGTCGGTAATTGCAATGCTTGGGCTCATGTGGGTAAATCGAGCGCACAACCACTCAAACGAAGTGCCGCAAGTCATCTGATCATTATCGACTAACGTTCAAAATCCAAAAGGGACACACTAAACTAGTGTGTCCCTTTTTCATATCACACTATATCGATTTACCGATGAGAATGATTTAACTTTCGAATTGATATTTGTTAAAAATAACAGCTGCTTACACAATGTGTTTTCAGCTCCCTTCAAATTGAGTAGCCAACTCGGAAATATTGAGAATTCTCACTTTTTCGGCACACCCCATAACAAAGAATGGACAACTGAAAACCACTAACGAAATGAAAGCCCAGCCCTCAGGATGAGGCCACTTGGGTGTATAATAAGGACAAAAACAGATGCGTTTCACTTTAACTACGTTGGCCGTCTCGGTCGCGCTTGTCGCCGGATGCAGCAATCAAGGAACTCCCAGCATGACTCAATACTCCCAATCACAGATCGTTGCTCAACAAACTCAAGCTCCGGTTGCGAAAAAAGTCCCTCACGCGATGACTATTCATGGTGATACTCGCGTTGATAACTACTACTGGATGCGTGACGACGAACGTAAAGATCCGGAAATTTTGCAGCACCTAGAGCAAGAAAATCAGTATGCGGAAACCGTTCTCAAGCACACTGAAGCTCTTCAAAATGAGCTATTGGAAGAAATTAAAGGTCGCATAGCAAAAGACGACAACTCCGTTCCTGTGCGTAAAGGCAACTACTTCTACTCAAGTGAAGTGACCGGAGATAACGAATACGAAGTTCACCTTCGAGCTGAAGACTTTGCAGGCAAAGACAAGCAAGTCATTTTAGATGTCAATGAACTTGCAAAAGAACATGAGTTCTTCAGTATTGGCGGCTTGTACGTTAGTCCGAATGAAAACTTACTAGCGTATGGCGAAGATACATTAAGCCGCCGCGTTTACACTCTTAAGATCAAAGACCTGAAAACAGGCAATTACCTACAAGATGAAATCGAAGGCGCCTCAAGCGCGATTGCATGGCAGAACGATAACAACGCCTTTTACTACATCAAAAAAGATCCACAGACCTTGCTGGGCTACCAAGTGTATCGTCATGTTTTAGGCACGCCACAAAGCAGTGATGAGTTGATTTTTGAAGAAACCGACAGCGCCTATTACACCTCACTAAGCAAAAGCAAAGATGGCGAAGATATTTATATCTGGCATTCCAGTACAGAAACCAGCGGCGTCTCCATCATCGATGCGAACAACCCTAAAGCAAAGGCGAAGCCTTTTTATCCTCGTGAAAATGGCATTGAATACAGCATTTCTAAGCTAGGCGATTGGTATTACATTTATACCAACTATCAAGCCGTGAACTTCCGTTTGATGAAAGTTAAGCAAGAAGAGATGCACGATCGCTCTAAGTGGCAAGACGTGATCGCCGCAGACGACAACACTCAACTTGTCGACTTCGAGCTATTCGATGATCACCTCGTCTATGAGCAGCGCTCTAACGGCTTAGCAAGCGTCACTGTACGTCAACTCTCAACAGGAAAAGAATTCCCCCTCACATTTAATGACGATGCGTTTGCTGCCTATTTGACAGGCAACCTAGAGCTGGATAACGAGAAAGTTCGTATTTATTACAGCAGTTTAACCACTCCAGGAACCTACTACGATTTCGATCTAAAAACGGGCGAGTCAGAAATCATGAAGCAAACACCTGTACTTGGTGATTTTAATCCTGACAATTACCAATCAGAACGCATTATGATTACAGCCCGTGACGGTAAAGAAGTACCCGTTTCTTTGGTGTATCGTAAAGACTTATTTAAGAAGGATGGTACGAATCCACTCTACCAATATGGTTATGGATCTTATGGTGCAACCATTGAGCCAACTTTCCGCTCGACACGTTTGAGTCTATTAGACCGCGGCTTTGTTTACGCCATCGCTCATATCCGTGGATCTGAAATGCTTGGCCGTCCTTGGTATGAGGATGGTAAAAAACTCACCAAGCAAAACACATTCAACGACTTTATTGATGTAACTAAAGGTTTGGTTGAACAAGGCTACGGCGCGAAAGATAAAGTCTTCGCTGTTGGTGGCTCTGCAGGTGGCCTCTTAATGGGGGCTGTCATCAACCAAGCACCAGAACTGTATCGCGGTATCGGCGCTCATGTTCCGTTTGTGGACGTGGTAACCACTATGCTCGATGAATCAATTCCATTGACCACCAATGAATATGATGAATGGGGTAACCCAAATAACAAAACATACTATGACTATATGTTGAGTTACTCGCCTTACGACAACATCAAGGCGCAAAACTACCCAAACATGTTGGTAACGACTGGCTTGCACGACTCTCAAGTACAGTACTTTGAACCAATGAAGTGGGTCGCCAAACTTCGTGAAATGAAGACAGACGATAACGTCTTGTTGTTCAAAACCGATATGGAAGCCGGACACGGCGGCGCATCTGGTCGATTTAAACGCTTAAAAGAAGATGCGCTAGAGTATGCGTTCTTCCTCGATTTACTCGATAAAAAATAATCGTTTCAATTGAACTGCATCTCTAACAACAAAAATGCCCGCAACTTGCGGGCATTTTTTATAGACGCGCTCTCTAAACAGAGAGTTGGGGTACCTAAGCACATCATTACCAGTGTCTCTTATGACCAACGGAAAGCAGAAAGAAAAACGCCTACTCACAACGAGTAGGCGTTAACACAATAAATGTGTTTAGGCAGTAGAAACTGGCCTATTTATTAGAAGTAGTAACGAGCACCTAGAGTCCAGTAGTCGTTCTCTTCGCTAGTGTAATCGTTACCTAGGTCAAACTGGTAAGCAGCAAACGTTACGAAAGCAGGAGTTACAGCGTACTCTGCTTGTAGCGCAGTTTCGCTTGAAACTGTCTTGTTGTCTTCTTCGTCTTCTACGCCTTCGTAGTTAACGCTGAATGTCCAATCGTTCACGCCGTATGCCAAAAGAGCTTCAATTTGAGAAGTCTCTTTACGCATCTCGTAGAAGTAATCGTTCATACCGTATACTACTGCTGCGTATAGACCTGAACCGTACTGACCGTAGTTTACAGAGAATAGGTGTGATTCAGCGTTCTTAGTACCTAGAGTCGCGTTTTTAACATCACCGCCGCTGTATACGTAGCCTAGGCCAAAGCCAGCTACAGAACCGCTCAGTGCAACTTGACCACGTTGCTCGTATGTTGTTGCATCTGAAGTTTGCTCACCTTGCCAACCTAGACCTAGGTTGAAAGCAAAGCCTTCACCAAATTCAAAACCTTTACGGTAGCTAAGCATTTTATCAGCACGAGCTGAGCCTAGGTTGCCGTGGTTGTCGTACAAAAAGTCGTTCGCAAACGCGATTGGTAGATCCGCAACACCAGCGACATCGTAGTAAGGTGACCATTGAGTACCTGCAACAAGGCGACCGTACTGCTCGTGAGTTGCACCGATGTAACCTAGACGAGTTTTGAATGACTGTTCACCACCATTTAGGTAGTTAAGCGCCCATTCGCCTTTAGCGTCGATAGTGATACCGTTGCCAATGTCTTTCTTACCCGCGACGTTAATACGTGGAGACACTTGATGAACTTTCACATCTTCCTCGTAGTACTCACCCACGCCAACTGAAACGTGACCGCCGATCGATAAAGATGTACCATCGCTGTTATAAACTTCTGCTGCGAAGGCCTGTGAACCACATGCTAGTGCCGCCACTGCAACGGCTAGAGTTTTCATTTTCATTGTTAACATCCGTATAGTTGTTTGTACCGGTTCGCTTAGAGACAGATTAAATCCGAATCAATCGCAACGAACACATAACAAAGTAGTAATGAAATAGAAATGAAACAAACACTTTCTTATGCAACCAGTGGTATTAATGCTCACGTTTTGAACTAAGTCACAAAAAAATAGGGAACTTTTCATTCCCCATCATAAAATCTGTGGCTTTTTACGTGTCACATCTCCCAACGTGCGAGTGGCTTCTCAGTTTTGATACCCTTACTGCCCCAGCGGTCAATAACATCAATTTGCAGTATACGACTCGGTTTAATAAGCGATGTCAAGGTTTTCGACGGTCGTTTATCCGTCACTAACCATAGCGTTTTATCTTGTTCAAACTGAGCTTTTAAAGATAATTTGTCTTCTTCTGTCCACTCGAGTTCTGGCTTAAATTCGCGCCCAACCACAAACAATTGGTTGCCAGAGGCAAAGTCCTCTAGTGACTCACTCATCAGTACCACTGAATCGATGCCTTTAGCGAAGATCTCTGCCTGTTGTTGGTTGATCAGTTCACGCACATTGAGCATAAAAGCCTGTTGATTCGTTTGAATCGCCTTTTGGTGTTCAGGATATACACGTTGTAGATCCTCTCCAACAATGCCCGCCATTCGGATTAAGTTTGTAGGGTTCAGCCACGCGTACTTCGATGTTGACCCGTTTTCCAATGTCAGTGCTGCAACTCCTTGAGCTCTAGGAGAAATGGCCTGCGATGCATCGATTTCAATCAAGTGAATGTTGCCCTGTCGAGCGTAAACATAAGTCGGGTCTTGTTTCCAAATCGCACCAAGAGTAATAGCAACCGTCGCGGCTTGACCCGCTTGCTTAACTTGCTCTGTACCTTTATTTGCGAACCAGTTCTCAAGACGCTCAACGCCGTAACGCTTTGGAGGCAGATACTGAGTCTCTATCCCTGTACCTTTCATGAGCTGCTCAGACAACATGTACGTGACGGGAGTGCTGGTTAAAATGTCTTTGGCGCTTGCCAACGATGGAAGTGTCGTCGCTATAACCAAACCAAAAGTTATCGCTAATTTTTTTATCTTCATGTTCATTACTTTATAAAAAGGGTTACGCTTTTTGGATAATTCGGTAAACCGTTGCTGTTAGGAAAAAGGCCGCAGAAACAATGATGATGGATGCGCCTGATGGCACTGGTAGCTCAAGCTCCATCGGCAGTATGGTTCCGACTAAACACGCAATGGTTGCCAATAAAGAAGAAAGGAGAACGAAACTGCCCATGCGTTTAGTCAATAACCTAGCCGTTGCACCAGGAATCAGTAGCAATGCACCAACCAATACCGCGCCAATAATCTTTACCGCGGCGATGGTGACCAAGGTGATCATCATGACAAATAAGTAATCATAAAAGCTGGTATTAAAGCCGCGTACACGTGCAATATCCGGGCTGATACAAGTCAGCAAAATGCGGTTAAACGTAGGAATAAGAAGCAGTAATATGGTCAAACAACTGATCGCTAAAATAAGGATATCGTTGTCCGTCACCGTCAAGATCGATCCAAACAACACGTTCTCCAACATGTGAATGTTGATCTTACGAGCGACGTACATTAACAGCGCAGCACCAACCGCTAACGCTAGTGCAAGAAAAACCCCAACCAGTGTGTCGTAAGGTACATTCGTACGATTACGAACAAAGTGAAGCAACAGCGCAAAAATCATACAAAAGCTAAACAATCCGATGATCGGATTCTCTGGCGGCTCACCGAGTAACACACCAATCGCGATTCCGGTAAGCGCAGCGTGCCCAACCGCTTCGGAGAAAAAAGCCAGTCGCTTGGCGATTACTAATGTACCAAGGCCACCAAGTAACGGTCCTAATATCAGCGCTGCCACAATTGCGTTCACCATGAAGGCATAAGAAAAGCTATCGCTTAACCATCCAGCTTCAACGCCGCTAACCGCTAACTCTCGTAACCAATTCATTATGCAGCCTCCACTTTTGCTGTGTAGTGCTTGAATAATGTTTCTATACGATCGGGACTTAATACATCTGAATGGTGCCCTGACGCCACAATTTGACGATTTACGACATGGACCTGCGCATCTAAACGGCGCACTGCGGTCACGTCATGGTGTACTGCCAGTACCGTTTTGCCTTCTCCAACGACTTCATGAATCAAACCTTCAAGGTACCGAACACCTTGCTCGTCCATCCCAGTTGTAGGTTCATCTAAAACCAATAAATTGGGCTCATCCAGTAAAGCTTGCGCAAACAAAACACGCTGTTGCTCTCCGCCAGAGAGTTGCCCCATACGACGATCGCAACGCGTTGCCATGCCCACACGATCAAGCTGGGCCAGAGCATGTTGAGTTTGCTTTGTTTTACGTCGCCAAAATAGAGGAATACGGGTTTGATTAAGCAGCACAAAATCCATCACGGTTAACGGGAGGCTTGCCTCGAACATCGCCTTTTGTGGTACATATCCTATCTTACCCGATGCAGCTGATGGCTCTGGCCAATTGAGTTCAATGTTTCCCGAAAATGGTGTTAGCCCAAGTATCGAACGAAGCAAAGAGGTTTTCCCACCACCATTCGGCCCCATGATAACGTGGCATTTAGCGCTCTCGAATTCAGCGCTGATGTTCTGCAAAATAATATTGTCGGCGTATTTTAGGCCCACGTTACTTAAGGAAACGGAAGGTCCAGTCATTACGCCTTTTCCCCTGCTCGCTTGCTCGCAACAAACTTCATTGCTTCAATAAGCGTTTCCACGTTATCTCGCATCTCAACCTCGACTTTATCAGCCTCATACTCACCGTGAGTCATGTGAGAAAAGCGATAAAGCTGCACCCCTGTCGCCTCTTCGATGGTATCAACAAAACGGTTCGGCATATTGAGCTCATAGAACAGCACATCAATGCCCGATTCACGAATTTTCTCAATCGTTTCCTGCAACTGACTGGCACTTGGTTCAACGCCATGAGCAGGCTCAATGACAGCTGCGACGTCAACACCAAACTCCTGAAGGATATAGCCGTAAGCATTATGGGTTGTCGCCAACTTCATACCAGCCGTGTCCAACTCACCAAGAGACAACATTGCATCACGCTTCATCAGGCGGAAAGTTTTCGCATATTTACGAGCATTTTGGCGATAAAAAGTAGCGTTGTCTGGGTCCAGTTTACTTAGCTCACTCGCGATGGTGTAAACCTTTTGAATAGTGGTCGATAGACCAACAAAGGTGTGAGGGTTCACTGCACCTTGACCAACTGACTGCCCCATCGCCGGTAACAGAGGCACTTCTTTGTTCGCTTCGATAACCACGAGATCATCACGCTGAGAGGCTTTGATCACTTTCAGTGCAAAATCGTCATGACCAATACCATTGATCACTATCGCATCCATTTCATTCAAACGTTTAAGATCATTGGGTTGCGGTAAATAGTTATGAGGGTTAAAACCAGCATCGACCAGAGGAATGATGTTCGCCTTGTCATCAACAACAGCTTTGACATAGCTGTAATAAGGTTGAAGCGTAATACCAATACTGAGTTTATCGGCAGCAAAGCCTGTAGAAGACACCGTCAATAACACGGTGGCTGTAAGAATACGACGTAAAAGAGAGCGTTTGATCATAGTACTTATCAATTATGTTGTCTTAATGGGCGTGAGAATGGGAAGAAGAGGAATCTGACAGAACGATTTGTTGCCAGCCATGCTGGCGGCGTTTTGCTAGATCGCTTAGTACCTCCGCATTTAACGATCGGCTAGAATCACTAAACCAAATATCAGCTTGAGAGCCACGGCTATCCAGAAGCATAGAGGCAGAACCTTGGGCATTTTTCTTCATGCCAATGTAGACTCCGTCATCGATTCGTTTCCACTGATGAGACCCTTTGCGCTTCCAGTTTTGGTCTTTTACGAATGGAGCAATCCAAAGCGCCTCCATGTCAGAGACCTCAGGCCAAGTTCCAGTTTCTAGCTGCAAATCACGAATCTCTTCATGAGCAAGCTTAAGTTCAGCGATCAAACCCAACTCGTTTTGATGTAAGTCCGTGATTAAAACTTGATGAGCCTGTATGTCTGGCTTTTCAGTCGCAACCTGATGGTAGGGCATAAGTATGGCTGCTGAACTGAGAATCGCTGCGATTGTCAGTGCGACCCACTTTCCTTCTCGGTTACCATCATCAGGGCGAACTTTCTGTACACTCATTTCTCTTTCAGCTCAACGATATCCACTTCCACCGGGCTTTCATGTCCGGCATCAAATACCAAATAGAAATCTGTTTCAGGGTGAGTAAATTCTGCGATGGAACGCTTATCTGTTTTTTCTTTGGCGATCAGATTGTCGTCGTAATCGTACATTTCGACATCGTAGTCGACCGCTGTCGATCCATCCGAGTAGCCCGCTTCACAAATCACTTTATCTTGCGCCAAGTGACAACTCATCAGAGGGAAGTGTGCAGCAGCGTGAAAAGAAGCAAATCCAGAAAAAAGCAAAGCAGCTTTGAGAAGAGAAGTGTTATTCATGATGATTCCAAAATGGCCCAGCGATTGCTGAGCCTAATTCGATTAGTTAAGTTGAGTTTCAAACGTAAGGTGAACATTGGCACTCGCTTTATCCGCCAATGGATTATCTTTTAATTCACCTTTGTAGTTCGCTTTCATTAAGTAGCGCCCTGCGACCTCTGGCGTGAAGATCACTTTGCCATCTTCATCACTCACCACATCGATTTGTTCTTGATGGTTTCGGTACATAGTGCCTTCACGTGTGATCTCCGCTGTGACGCCCTCTTGTGGCTCACCATTGAAGAAAAACTGGAAAGTGACTGGTTCACCTTCAATGATGTCCGATGGATGCGTGACTGGCTTCATCTCCAGCATTTTTCCTTCAATCTCCAACGCTTTTTCCGTTGGCATACCAACCGTGATGTAGCTTTCTGCTCGGGTGTAGCTCAGTTGTGTAACCACATCACGCGCCTGTTTTGGAAGTACATCATGACGCTCAGCTTTGTTTGCTCGCGCCCATTTCACCGTATCACGACGACCCGCTTTGTATTGGGTGTAGTAGCTCAGCTGATTATTGATCGCGACTTTGTGCGTGCCTTCTTCCGTAAAAAAGAAATCAAACATAGAACGACGTTTGCCACGAACAACAAAGTTAGGACGCTCAGAACGGCCATCCGGCATCACCACGAACGCTTGGTCACTACCCGCAGGCTTATCAAAAACAAACGTCCCGTGAGAAGCAGTAACATCAAATGTCAGCCAGTCACCGCCTTCTTTTGAAACCGTAAAGTGAGAAGGCAGAACCCAACGTGGATGCGCTTGTGCGGTGGTTGTTGCAGCCAATCCCATTGCCATTACACTCGCCAATGCCACTGCTTTGATTTTGGTTTTCATTGTTGTGTCCTTTAATCACTTAACTTGATAATTGACGGTGATGACACCCGTCTCTTGAGTTGGTTTAAGCTCATAGCGCACTTCACTGTCCGCTAGCGTTATTTTTTGACGTAAGTAGTTTCGCCCACCATGTTCACGAACAACTTCGACGTACAACGTGTAATTTCCTTGCTCCAAACGCTTTCCTGCATCATTGGTTCCGTCCCAGACAAAACGGTACTGTCCAGCAGGGCGCGTTGCAGACGTCACCGCATCAACAAGTTCACGATCATAACGACCCGCTTTTCTCCACCAGCTGCGCAGGTCTTTTAGCCATTCGTCTTTTCCTACCCATAGCTGAATGGTTTTAACCGGTTTACGCTGGTCATTTTCAACCCACACCGCCACATAAGGGCGTGCGTACATTGAAGTGTCTATCTTTGGAAGTTCGAATTCGAAATCGATCTTCGCGTTATCTGGTAGAGGAGCCGCAGAAAGAGAGAAAGGAGCAAAAGCCGCGATCAAAGCGGCTTTACAAAAGTGATTACGGCGGAAAAATCTTCCTGTGTTCAACATAAGTGTTCTCAAAAAAAGCTGTTATGGAACAGCAACAAAATAAATCACGAGCGACAGTAACGTACCAAAGCTCATCCATTGCATTGACGTTCTAAGCGTCTTCTTCTTAGGCAGTAATAAGCACACACCTGTTAGAACAAAAAACACCATCAAAAGCGCAGTGACGTCGATAAACCACTTCCAAATCCCACCACTGTTGCGGCCTTTATGTAGATCGTTCAGCAGCGCAACAATACCGTAGTGCGTCGTTTCAACCTCTGCCGCACCGGTGGTCATATCAATAAAGACCGTAGCGTTATAACCTGGGCCTTTAAAATCCATAGACAGCTCTCCGAGTAACAACTCACCTTGCTCAACTTCGGTATACACATCTAGTGCGGAGGGAGTGCCGCGAAGCTCGGTTTCTTTAGTCAAGAAAGCCACCAGCCCTTCACGATTAGGTTGAAAGGTATCTGAATGTGAGAATAGAACTGAGTGTGGAACCGTAAGAGTATGTTGTTGAATGATAGGTTCACGGCGTTCAAATAATTCGGGGCGATTGAGGGTAATACCAGTTATTGCAAAAAACAGCGTAACTAAGAGAAGAGCCATCGAAATATAGATATGTAGGCGGCGAGCCCAAGTTTGAACACCTTTGCTTTTAAGCAACATAGAAACAATCATCACCAATAAATGTGGGGCATAATTTAGGTGATAATCATTCGTATTGGCATTTAATTTACATTGTTTACTTTAGACAAAAAAAATACCCGAGACTGAGCTCGGGTATTTAATAAAAGTGTTCGCTATGAGTTCTGCGTCGATTCTACTTTGCGTAGCTGTGATAGATACTTAACCCAACTTTTTGCCTGATTCGACGGTTTAATCTCATTCGCTCTTTTGGCATTAGCGAGCGCATCGTCAAACCGCTTAAGTTTGTAGTAAGCGCGAGTTTTGATAAGTGCGACATCCGCCTTACGACCACTGACCTTATCGAGCGCGGCAAGGGCATCTTTATAGTGGCCTTCTTGCACCAATAATTGAGAATAGTTCCAGTAATACTGTCGGTCTAACTGAGCAGCAACACGCCAACTATCGATAGACTCTTCCCACTCTTTTGCCATTTGCCAATACGTCGCTTGCTGAGCTTTCAGTTTACTATTCGAGTTTACATCCTCTAGCTCGTTCATCACCAACGCAGCTCTCTCAGGAATACCTCGTTTCGCGTACAATTGTGCCAGCAGCTTTAAGTCATCTTGGCTAAGTTGTAACCCTTTCAGTTTTGCCAACGCCAAAGAGTCCAGAGCACGTTTGTTGTCATCAACACGCAGGTAAAGAGCAACAAGCTGACGCCACCATTCAATTCGCTCGGGTTCAATCGCGATCAATCGTTTGATGGTCGAGATTGCCGGCTTCCACTTTTTCAGTTCTAGCTCAGCAGAAAGCTTTATCGACAATGCGCCAAGCTTGTCTGGCTGACCAAACTTCTCATAACGAGCCATTGCTGAAAGCACTTTCTGCCACTGACTCAGTTGATAATGAGATTGGGAAATACGCAGCCATAGCTCATGCGCTTTTTGACCTTTAGGAATGTTTTTGCTCAAGGCATAGTAATGAGGTAACGCCTTAGAAAAGCGTTGCTCGTTCAGCAGTATATCGGCCAACATTTTTCGGGTTTGCCATGCTTGCTCATCTTGTAGCAAACCACTATTGACTGCCAACTCAAGTTGCTTAATTGCTGCTTGAGTTTGTTCATTCTGCCAGTAAAAAATACCCAACATTCGAGCGACATAAGCTTGGTCATATCCACGAGAAAGCTCCATAGCTTCAAGAGATGAAATCGCTTCTTTTAGCTTCTCCTCTTGAGCCAAGTTGTGTGCTCGTTGAACTCTCGCGGCAGTGTATTGGCTTAACTCACTGGCAATGGTTGAAAGTGCACTCAGGCTTAATACCGTACCGATTAAGAATTTTTTCATCATTTGGCTAACTTGAACTCCACTTTAGCGGTTTGTCCATACTGCTCAATTGACACACCATCCTCAACTTTTGGCTGATACTTCCATTTTTTAAGCGCACGAATCGCTTCTCTTTCGAACATACGCTGTGGCTCAGCCTCGATCACTTCAATATCTTTTGGTCGTCCAGTTGCATCGATCGTGAAACGCATAATGACATAGCCTTCAACTCTACGTTTCAGCGCCTTACTTGGATAGCGAGGATCAACACGATACAACGGCAGTGCTTGTTGGTTGCCCATTGTTCCCTTCAAGTTTGGCGCACTGATCGCGATACCTTCAAGGGCAGTGTTCAAACCTAAAGCACTGACTGGCGTCATCTGGCTCATTGGCTCCATTTGAGTGTCAGCTTGAGACAGATCCATTGGCTCCGGCGCTTGGGGTGGTTCTGGTTGCTCCGGCACTGAACGTTGACGGCGCTGCACGTCTGCTTCATTCTCTACCATCACCATATCAAAACGAACGGCTTCTGAAGCTTCTGGCGCACGCTGGTTGCCTTTATCAACCATCCACGCCATAAAGCTAAACAGGCTCACAGAAATTAACAGTGATGCTGGTAGTGCAAGTAACAGCCTGCCCATTAAGGTTTCTCCGCCGCCAATGCGATGTTTTTCACGCCCGCCGCTTTTGCAGCGTCCATCACTTTCACGACAGTGCCATTATAAGCATGCTCGTCAGCTTGGATAACTAACGAAGCATCAGGCTGATCAAGTAACAAGTGCTCAATAGAGGCCTCAACACGCTCAATATCAACCACTCGTTTGTCGATGTACACGTCATTTGCTGCCGTTACCGCGATAAAAATGCCCGCATCTTTTTGGCTTACCACATTAGAAGCCTGAGGGCGGTTCACTTCTACACCGGATTCACGTACAAACGAACTGGTCACAATGAAGAAGATCAACATGATGAAGACGATATCAAGCATCGACGTTAAATCGACTTGAGCTTCATCTTGTTGGTTAGGTCTGCGTCCGAGTCTCACTTTTGACTCCTTAAAGATTGTTCTAACTGGATAGCTTTTCGTTCACACACTTTGCTAAGGCGAGCATGAATAAACATGCCCGCCAGCGCTGCTACCATACCCGCCATGGTTGGCAGCGTAGCAAGTGAGATACCAGAAGCCATCAATTTCGGATTGCTGCTGCCTTGCGATGCCATTACGTCAAACACCGTAATCATGCCCGTCACCGTCCCTAACAACCCTAGCATTGGGCAAACCGCCACAAGCAGCTTAATAGTCGATAGGTTTTGGCGCAGTTCGATTTGCGCTTTTGCAATCCATCCTTCACGGATTTGATGCGCGTACCAAGAGTGGTGCTCTGATCTTGCTTGCCACTGCTCACAAAGCTGTTTCTTTACCCCAGGGAAAACCGTTGTGAGATAAATAACTCGCTCCATAACCAACAGCCAGCACACCGCCACGACGGCAGCCAGCCACCATAGGATTTGACCACCTTGCTGCATAAAGCTCATCAAGGTTGTGGCCCAATCCTCACTGATCAAACCCAATGTGCTGAGTAGGATCTGCTCCATTACGCTGCGTTCTCCGCTAAGGTGTTAGAATGACTTTTGTTGCTCGGCATATCACGCTCAGCTTGTTCTGCAACTAAACCGATACCTTGCTTTTCTAAGATACTGCGAATATTTTCTGCTTGAGAGCTCAATACGTTGTGCGCCAATAACAATGGCATGGCTGAAACAAGGCCAAGTACAGTAGTTACAAGCGCCATCGAAATACCACCCGCCATTACTTTCGGATCACCATTACCAAATTGAGTGATGACTTGGAAGGTTTCGATCATACCCGTTACCGTGCCCAGTAGACCAAGCATAGGAGCCAGCGCAGCAAGAAGCTTCAGCATCGACAACCCTTTTTCTAGGTGGGTTTGCTCATCAACAACGGCTTCCAAAAGACGTAGTTCTAACGCTTCTACGCTGCGATGCTTATCTTTCTGATACACCGCAAGCACACGACCCAAAGGGTTGTCTCCTGGCTGTGCTGGAGTTTTCAGTTGCTTCATGATTTTCTGGCGCGAAATCATCAGAGATGCACCACGTACGAGAGCAATCAATAGGCCGATAGCTAATAAACCAAGGATGATTTTACCGACAACGCCGCCTGCATTTAGGCGATCAGCCAAAGTCGGTGAGTTTGCGAGCTGCTCAAGAAGAATGCCGCGTGACGGGTCAATGACAAGCGCATCAATGTCACCAGAGGAAATAGTATTCGCTGTTGGACCGCTTTCAGGCTGACGAAGATAGTTTACCGCATCTCCGCGTTGACCATTCCACTTAACGTAGCCAGTGTCATCCAGCAGCGCCATAGAACCAAGACGAACACCATTAACCGTTTGTTCACGACCTTCGCCATTTAGCAGTGTGAAAGAGACGTTTGCCATCTCACCACTTGCTTTGATTTGTTCTTCCATGCTGCGCCACATCGCCTGAAGTTGGGTCAACGTTGGCAGTGATTTAGCTGCAACAATAGCATCGATATCTTTCTGATATGAATTTGCATCAACACCCGTTACTGAGCTCTTGAGCTCTGACTCTAGCTCTTTTGCGTTCTGGCGAACGACGCCAAATAGCTCACCTAAGCTCCCGGTTTCTAGACGTAGCTTTTCTTCTAGCTGCGCCAGTTCCGCTTCGTTTTCACCGAAAGTAACACTTAATGAGTCCGCTTCTGCTTGAAGAGCCGCTCGCTCTGCGGCCAATTTATTCTTTATAGCCTGTAGCTCTTGCTCTGTTTTCTTAAAACCTGATTCACGCGCGACATTGTGCGATTGCTGTTGACGATTTTCTTGCTGCGCCTTTTGTAACAACGCATCACTAGCAACAGTTGTATGAGGCATTAATGCGGCTGTCGAGATTAGTGCAACCGATAACCATTTTTTCATCATTTATTTGCCCTCCGCAGCGGTTAACGACACTGGCAGAGTTAACATACTCGGCGCGATCTGTTTATTCGCCATAGCGAACGCTTTATCTAGCTCTGATTTTTGCTCAGAACCCACTTGTTGCCATGCTTGTTGTTGCTGTGACCAGCTCCAGAATGTCTCACCAGATAAGCTACGTGCTACCAAAGACAAACGCCCTAAATAGAGAATGTCCGCCTCCACAGCTTCATTGTCACCCAGGTTAATCTTGCCTTGGTAAACGCCAAGCTTGGTGCCGTAATCCATTTCAATTTGGTACGCTTCTAAAATACGACGAAACTTCTCTGCATCCGCAACGTCTGCACGCGTCATCATGGAATCCAGCTTTGCAATTCGTTCCTCACGTTGCGCTTTGCGTATAGGTTTGTCGTTAGCAACGAGCGCTTTTAAGCCTTCAAGCATGTGATACATCAAAGGCACGACACCTTGACGAGTTTGAGCAATCTGCTCAATTTGCTCGTTCAAGCTATCAACTTCTTGATTTTGGCTCTCAACAAGGCTTGCAAGATGATCGCGATAAATCTTCAAGTTACCGACTTCCTCTTGCAGCTGCTCAATTTCAGCTTCTAGAGTAAGTGATTTTTCTGCGCTTGCATCAATACGTTTTTGGCTTACCGCCGACGACTGGTTTGTTTTACTCTGCACAGCTTGTGCATCGTTTAAGTTCGCCGCGTGAGCGGGAATCAAAACCGATGATATCAACAGAGCGATACTTGATTTCATTAGATTCATACGAGTTATATTTCTGTGTTCCAAAAACGACCAAAGGGGAAGACTACCCTTCCCCTTTAATAATCAAATTGTTATCAGTACTTGAACTGGATTGTTGCCATGTAGTTGCGGCTTTCTCCAACCACAACCCCACTCGCACCTTTTTGCTCGCTATTCGTGCTACCACCACCTGCGAAGTAGTCGGTATCGAATAAATTCTCGACATTGAATCGAGCAATGATATCCAAGTTTTCATCGTACTTATGTTTGTATGACACGCCCATATCAACGCGAGCGTAGCCATCTTTCTTGAAGGTATTCGCTGCATCACCGTAGCGATCACCTTCATAAATCAAACCGAGGTTTAAGTTAGTGTTGTCTTGAACCTTGTAGCTAGACCATAGACTTGCCGAGAACTCTGGCACATCTACAGGGCGGTTACCTTCATATCTTTCCGCCTTCTTAAGCTCTGCATCCAAGTACATTGCAGAAGCGGTTAGCGACAACTCAGGGGTCACAAAACCTTGGGCCATTAGCTCAGCACCTTTGTGTACTTGCTCACCACCTTGAGTTTTCTTATGTAGAACCTTATTACTAGCATCTTTACCACTTTCAACATCCAGCGACATGTTCTCTAATGTGATATCAAACACAGCACCTGATACAAATAAGCGCTGATCAAACAGTTCCCACTTCGTACCGATTTCATAAGAAATTCCGCGCTCTGCATCTAGCTTCTCGCCATCGTTCACGTAAGTTTTGCCACGACCACTGCTGACTTCACCTTGCGGCATAAAGCTTTCAGAGTACTGAACGTAAACCGAGCCATTCGTCGCTGGGTGGAAAATTACACCAAATTTTGGAGAAACCTGGTTTTCAGTCAGGTCATCGTCACGCTTTTCGTCATAACGAACACCTGCAAGCACTTGCCAGTAATCATTAATCGTCATCATGTTTTGCGCGTAGATACCCCAAGTGTCGTGCTCGCTTGTGGACTGTTTAACTTTCCCAGAGTATCCAGGACGAGGCACAGACTGACCGGCTTCTATACTTATAGGGTTGTAATACTTTTGGAAACGGTCATAGGTATACTCTAGATAGTTCGCACCTACCAAAAACGTGTTATCTGTACCAAACAGAGAAAAGTCCGTCGTCACATCTATATATGCAGTATCAAACACCCAATTATCTTTGCGTTCGTTACCAGAATGGTCGATCTTAGTATCTTGGTCATAAGTATCGAAACCTGGGTAAGACTCTACATCAAAACGCTTAAAGTCTTGGCGGTTGTAACCCGCTTTTACGTTTACATTGTCAGTCACTTGAGCATTAATATCGATGCCATAGTTTTCTACATCGTTATCAATTTCAGACCACTGCGCATCCCAGATATACTTATCACCGCGAACCGCTTTGCCATCAATAATGTATGCACCAGAATCCACACTACCATCGTCTTTCGTGCGATCGTAATGCGCTGACACCATAAAGTTGTCGGTGATGTCGTACTCAACCACTAGGCCCGCAACCGTACGATCCGTTTCTGGCTCGGTACCATCGCCGTAGCTGCGCCAAGAGCCGTAGCTTTCTTTGGCAAAAATTGCGCGCGCGCGCAGTGTCTCTGCATCATTTAGCGCGCCACTCACATCAAGCACCGTGCGTGAGTGATCATTCGAACCTAGATCTTGACTCAAACTAGCTTGTGTTTGAGTTGTTGGTTTTTTCGAAACCATGTTTACCAAGCCACCCGGCTCAGATTTACCGTATAGCAAGCCTGATGGACCTTTAAGCACTTCAACACGCTCTAAAAGCTCAATTGGCTGACGGTAGTGTGACCAGTGTTGACGGCCATCACGAAGAAAACCGTCTGAACTGCTAAGTTCAAAACCACGTAGAGAGAAACGTTCGCGGTTACGGCTTGTACCACCCGCGCTAACACTTGCATCGTTACGTAGCACTTCACCAAGTGTACTTGCACGCTGCTCATCAATTACCGTTTCATCGATAACCGCTACTTGTCCTGGCGTTTCCAGCTGCGTCATTTCCATGCGCATTGCTGTACTGTTTGTATCCGCCTTGTAGCCGAACTCTCGACCTTCTACAACTACATGTTCGTCTGTTTGAACGTCCGCCACTGCAGGTGTTGCTAACACCGCACCGATCACTAGCGCCAAATGGCTCTTAGTAAACATATCCTTTCACTCCGATTATTATTTTTCGGGTCACATGCTTGTTGAATGCGATTCCCTCTTAGTTATTTCGCGGGTGAATATAAGTGATAAGTATTACCATTTGCATTAAATTTACATTCTTTGCATTTGCAAACTTTTGTAAAGTACTCTCTGATGACGAACCACAATAACGTGATCAGCATCACGGTTAATAAGACTTAACCATACTTACTGCTTGAACACCAAAGTAACACTCAGACCTCCTTGTTCACGATTTTTCGCCGTAACAGATCCACCCATAATGCGCATGGATTCTTTGACAATCGCGAGACCTAAACCATAGCCGCCAAGCTTCTTATCTCTTGATGCATCTAAGCGAGTAAACGGGTCAAAAATATCGACCAACTTGTTCTCTGGAATACCAGGCCCATTGTCGGATACAGACATGGAAATCAATTGCTGCCCATCTTTGACATGATTAGCCAGAGAAACTTCTATCTGAGATGCTTGCCCTGAATATTTGATGGCATTTCCAACAAGGTTATTCAAACAACGAATGATGAGCGTTTCTTCGCAAAAAGCTTTGGCGCATGTTGCTTCTGAACGGAATGACAATGTTTGTTCTGGTTTTAAATCGATTTTGCACCGCTCTACTTGCGGTGCGAGCAACACCTCTAAATCACGGCGTTTCGCACCTTTGTCGAAACGCGCATTTTCCAAGCGACTGAACTCCAAGATATCGCTTATCAAATGGTTTAGCTCTTTAGCTTCGTCTTCTAGCCTGGTCACCAAGCTTTGCTCGTTCTCCCCAACTCGCTTCCGTAAAAGGTGTAGAACTAAATTCTGTCTTGCTAACGGCGTTCGGATCTCGTGGGAGACATCTCTTATAAGCAATCGCTGCTTTTCGGCAAGAGAATGAATTTGCTGTGTCATGTGGTCGAAGTCTTGCGCCAGCTCGTTAAACTCGCGCGTATTCGATTTTAACTCTTTCACCACACTGACATTAAAGTCACCGTTAGATAGCTTTTTGCTTGCTTCTCTTAAGCGATCAAGCGGCTGTTGTAAGTTGCGTGCCATTAGCAATGAGAACAACGCCAAAATAACTACCGCAATCACCACTTTGAGAATAGAGAAATATAAAATGAAGTCATGTGCGGGATGCAGTCGATGTGGCAGTTGAATTACCAAGCTATTATCTTTTACCAAAGGGATATTGATAATCGGGCGATTTACCTTTCCCTCAAGTTGATCATCAATACTTCTTTTAAATTGAAGTTTGAACTCGAAGTGTGGATGCATTAAACGGTGAGTGACGGGTTGCTGGTGCTCATTCAGCACAAACAGATAAAAGTTTTGCGCGTTCGCCCAATCCGCAAGTTCGTCCATATCTCCGTGCTCAATCAGCACATTGGCTTGATGTGCAAGATCAAGCATTTCTTCTCGCACACTGTCCGGCACTTTTAGCATGGCTTTCACGAGAGCTTGCTCAGCCATTGCTTGTACGACCAAAATACTTATCACAATTGCAGTCATATAACTAAACAACTTAAACGCTAAGCTATCTTTACGTTTCGCGATAAAAGGTGGGCACGTGAGCTTCATTAATTGTTTACAGCCTCTAGGTAGCTGTAACCTTTGCCACGGAAGGTTTTGATATGTTGCTTAGAGAGCCCTGCTTCTACTAGCTTGCGACGTATATTACTGATGTGCATATCAAGGTTGCGGTCAAAAGGGCTTAGCTCTTTCTTTAATACTTCGGTTTGGAGTTCCGCTTTTGAAATCACCACACCTTGGTTTTTGACTAAATAGCTCAGTAATTCGGCTTCCGTGCTTGTGAGTGGTAAGCTATTGAGCTGAGCACTGATCGTTTGAACGGTACTGCACATCGCCTGACGTTGGCGCTCTAAACCAACACGACGAAGAATCGCTTTGATGCGCATCAGAAGCTCAGCAACATTAAAAGGCTTTCCTATGTACTGATCGGCTCCCGCTTGGTAGCCATCAAGCATCGAGTTTTCATCATTAAGAGCAGTAAGCATTAGAATAGGTGTCGCGAAGCGTTGACAGATTCTACGGGCAACTTGCATGCCGTTAAGGTTTGGTAACATGACATCAAGCAGTACAAGATCTACCGGCGTTTTTTCCATATATTGCAAAGCACTTTCACCGCAATGTACAGAAGAGACAATATAGCCCTCCTCTTGCAAAACTGCTTCTAATAGCTCACACAAAGGAACGTCATCATCCACTATCAAAACTCGAGACATTACCACTCACCATTCAAATAAAAATGGTTCGCATTCTATTACTCATTTACAAATTAAACAACTACACATCCTAGGGCTTTAGCTTCGTCTGCTTAGCGACATTTTCGACGATGTGTTTTAAGTGGGCGCTGATCGTTTTTAATGTGACAAGCTCCTCTTCAGTGAAGGGATGCATCAGAACTGAATTTGCTCCGTTTTTTCCAATAACCGTAGGTAGGCTGAGAACAACATCATGCAAACCATATTGCCCCGACATCATCGTACCGACGGGCAACACCGATCGTTCGTTAATCGTCACAGCTTGAATGATTCGAAAGACACTGGCGGCAATGCCATGAACGGTGTTCTGCTTACGCCGAAAGATTTCGTATCCCGCCTGTTTCACCGCCTCAAGAAGTGCGTGCGGATCAATTCTCTCAATGTTATGGGTATCGCAGTAATAGTCGGCCGGTTGCCCAGCGATAGAAATTAAGCTCTTAGGAGTAAAACAATGGCTACCATGCTCTCCTAATACATAACCAAACACGTTCTTCGGGTCTAGGTCTACACGGCCAGCAACAATACTCATTAAACGAGCGGTATCAACTACACAGCCACTGCTAATAACTTTACTCGGCTCAAAACCGGTGTTGGTGACAATAAAGTGCGCCACGATATCGCATGGGTTTGACACAACAATCAACACCGCATTTGGCGCTACGCGTTCTATTTGACGCGCAATATCAACTCCAATTTGAGCATTAACCTCAGCAATATCCAAACGAGTTTGTCCTTGTTTAATCTGCGTACCAGCGGTGATAACAACAAGAGAGGCTTCGAGTAAATCTAAGTAATCATCCGACGGCATAATGCGTGTGTTTTTTGAAAAAGTCAGTGCCATCGTGTGACGAAAATCAAACACTTCACCCTCGGCACGTTCTAAATTTTTATCAAGTAGAACAAGCTCACTAAAACTACCCAGAGTGAGTAAGTAATTACATACTCCCACACCAACAGCACCTGCACCAATAACACCGATCTTCATATTTCTCTCTCCCGATAACCATGATGCATTCGCAACTACCTTGCTCTTTAAAAATGAGCGGCAGGAGAATAAAAGTCCAACTTTGGTTCATGATTCGACAGGAGTGCTTCCAACGACCTACCTTGACGAATGGGCGATTTGGCTTTTATTAAGACGATCTGACAACATGCACCTTGAGGTATATCTTCAAAGCAAAAAACGAGTACAATCTGCTCAACACAAAGCAGAAGATGAAGAACATGGAAACATTAGTAATTGGTCATCGTGGTGTTGCTGGCTCATACCCAGAAAATACAAAAGTGAGCGTTCAGGCCGCCATTGACCTCGGATTAAATTGGGTTGAAGTTGATGTACAACCGACCAAAGATAATGTTTTAGTGGTTTGCCATGATCACACCATAAATCGATGCAGTAATGGACAAGGGCGTGTCGATGAACTGACTCTGGAAGAGTTAAAGGCGTTGGATTTTGGTAGCTGGTTCAGCGCAGATTTTTCAGGTGAGAAAATCATGACATTAGATGAGCTGCTCACTTTAGCTACTGAGCACAAGCTTAACTTGAATATTGAAGTTAAGGTAGATCGCCACCCAGCAGAAGAAGTGGCACAAGCTCTCGCCAACGTACTAGCAAAAAGTCCCATGCCGCAAGAGAAGGTACTACTCTCCAGTTTTAGTCATGATGTCATTAGAGCGCTGCATAAATACTGCAATGAGTATCGATTAGGTGTATTGAGTGAATTCTTAACGAGAAAAGATAAACGCCTTTTGGAAGAAGTTAACGCCTATAGCTGCAACCTAAACATTAACTGGGTTCGCTCGCGCCAAATAAACAAACTCCAGCAGGCGGGTTACAAAGTGATGTGTTATACAGTGAACAATCCAAACAAACTGAAGTACCTACCTCAGTTAGACTGTATATTCAGTGATCATCCACAACGCTTTATGCCATAGCACATACCACCTTGAGCTTCAGAGGCACCATTTCGTTACCACTCAATCTGAATTGGTGTCCCCATCTCTACAAGCTGGATAAATTCATCCATCTCTTCATTGGTAATCGCAATACACCCATTGGTCCAATCAAAGCTTTGGATATAAATCGGCAACTGACTCTCACCGTTTTTTAAACCATGAATTTTGATGTTCCCTCCTGGGGACACACCTCGGCGCTTCGCTTCCAACGTATCAATCGCATCAGGGTAGCTAATATGCACAGAACGATAAAAAGCCGAGTCTTCTATGACGTAATCTAAGGTGTATTCGCCCTCAGGTGTACGATTGTCTCCCTCTTCTTGTTTATGCCCTTTAGGGTTCGCTCCTAAAGCAATGCGGTATTCTTTTAGTATTGTGCCTTGTTCCATTAAATACATTCGACGCTTTGACTTGTCGACTTTAACAAAATCTACAGCTGCATGGACGCCAGAAGCCAACACACAACACAAGAACATAGAGCACCATTTCACTGACATTGCCGGAACGCCTAACCTAACTAAAGTGAACAAGAAAAGAGCGATTATGCTAGTCAGTTAGCGCCCGTAAAGCAAACAGTATCTAGGGTAGAACCTGTATTACCCCAGGAGCTAAAGGGATGAACGCACAAGTGCAGAATCGTAAGATAATACTCATTGAAAGGCGTGATCGTTATCGTTGTTTGATATGGCAAAAGTTAAAGAGAAGATTTCTCTATTCATTCCGCCTAAGTTGCATTACTTTATAAGTATATTTATTTATAAAGTCCGCACTTTTTGAGAGGGAACCATGATTAATATTGCTTTTTTTAGTGCAAAATCCTACGACGAGGCCTCTTTTAATAAAATTAAAAATAACCGAAATTTTGAATTCCACTATCACGACTTCCGGCTAACCGAAAAAACCGCCAAAATGGCACATGGTTGCGATGTCGTGTGTGCTTTCGTCAATGATGACCTTTCAGCTCCCGTTCTTAAACAGCTTTCTCTAGGCGGAACTAAGCTTATTGCCATGCGCTGCGCGGGTTTTGATAAAGTTGATCTACAAGCCGCTAAAGAACTTGGCTTACAAGTGGTTCGAGTTCCTGCTTACTCACCAGAAGCGGTGGCTGAACACACAGTCGGTTTGATGATGTGCCTAAATCGTCGCCTTCACAAAGCCTACCAACGTACACGTGACGCCAACTTCTCGCTAGAGGGCCTAGTTGGCTTTAACTTTTACGGGAAAACCGTTGGTGTCATTGGTACAGGTAAGATTGGTATCGCGACGATGCGTATCTTCAAAGGGCTTGGCATGGAGCTGCTTTGCTATGACCCTTACGAAAATCCATTAGCACTAGAAATGGGAGCGCGTTACTGTTCGCTTGAAGAAATCTACGCTAATGCGGATATTATCTCTCTCCATTGTCCAATGAGTGAAGAAAACTATCACCTATTGAACGAAAAAGCCTTCGCGCAAATGAAAGATGGTGTGATGATCATTAACACTAGTCGAGGCGAGTTGCTGGATTCACTAGCGGCGATAGAAGCCTTGAAACAAGGTAAGATTGGCGCGCTTGGTCTAGACGTGTATGACAATGAAAAAGACTTGTTCTTCCAAGATAAATCTAACGATGTCATCGTAGACGATGTTTTCCGTCGCTTATCGGCTTGTCATAACGTGCTGTTTACTGGCCACCAAGCATTCTTGACTCACGAAGCACTTAATAATATTGCCTCTGTGACGCTTGATAACGTCGAAGCCTTTTTCTCTGGTAACGTATCGGGCAATGAACTGATTAACTAAAGCCAGACAATCGAGAAGTATAGTAGAGCGTGTGATCTCAGCTATGCTATACTTCTCGACTATTTAAAATTTGAGCCAAATTACCATGAGCATAAAAACTGATATTCAAAAGCTGCACAACCGTTTAGATACATGCCAACGTAAACTTGATGCGGCACGTTCTCGTGGTGATCACGAAATGATTACAAAGTTCACGGATGAAGTAGAACAGCTAACCAAAAAGCTTAACCAGTTAAAGCATAAGCAAAACTATGAGCTGAACAAAGAACGTAAAAGCTTACTTGATATGCCATTCTCTCGTGAAATCACCAAAGCAGAACAAGCGGACATCGGCAAACTGAAAAAACGCGTACGCGGCTTAGTAATCGTTCACCCACTAACAAAAGTTGGTAAAGAGCTTCGCCTCGATGTCATGACAGGTTTTGCGCCAAAAGAGTTTTAAACTCATATTAATACTCGTTAAGCCTAAGCATTTGCTTGGGCTTTTTATTTTGTACTGCTTCATTAAATTTCATCGAAATATCAACCCATAAGCTCTTAAAAAGGCCAGCGACAAAAGCCACTGACCAAATTCAAAATGCCACTCTGCATTACAGCTCAACGCTACGACAGTTGCTGCAACTTGTGCTCCACAACGGGATCATTCGGAACCAGCTGTTGAGCTACTTCCAAAAGCTGTACTGCATCTTGCGGGTTGTCATACTCATGCTTAAGTGCAATATCAACAAGTGGCTGAATATCGATTTGCGCTTGATGCTCCTTCACATGTTCTTTCTTTTCTTCAATTAGTACATTATGAGCGGTACTCAGTAAGTTTAAACGATGCTGTGAGCTCGCATTCGCCTTGTTAAGGCACTGATAGTAATCTTCTTTTAAGCGCAGCGTTTTGGTCTGATGACGAAACTGCGCTATATCTATCTTCTGATAACGTATAAAGTCTACGGCTACTTGCTTATAAAAACCGAATTTATTCAAATACGTCGCGTGGGTACCATGTCCCATACCGAAGACTCTCAAGTGAGTGAGCTCTGGGTAGCGTTTGGCGTGAAGGCGGTCGATTTCATTAGTTGGATCATAAATGATGTAACCTTTTGCATCTCCAAGGTCGAGGTCGTGGTACTTTCCTTCCCAATCAAATTGTTGGGCAAGTTCAGTACTTGGCCTGTCATCCCATGGCACTAGCACTTTGTTTTTTGTACTGACCGGGTGAAACATCAATACTTGATCCAACTTTAATAGATTGGAAAAAGCGCCAATAGCAAAACCACCGCGGCTAAGGCCATAACCTAAACGGCATTCAAAAGGCTCAAGTAATGTCGATAACTGCTCTAGAAAGAAAATCAAATTACGGCTGCGAAACCAGTTACTTTTCCCAAGGTGCTGAAAAGAAATAATATTTACTTTTTGTTTCTGGGCTAATCGATAGCCCCAAGGCGCAAAGTCTGAGTGTAAGTCCTGTACTTGTAGATTCGTACCAGCAGGGGAAAAGGTGAACAACAGCGGTTTATTTCGGTCGACAAACTCATACTTAACAAACACATCATCAAGTAAGTCCTCCCCGGACATCGGTAGCCTGGTTTGCTGTTCTTCACGAGAAAGAGCCAGCCATTCATCCAACCAGTACAGTAACTTCATTAATCCTCCATCTAAATTGCGCCTAGCAATTGTGTTAAAAATCTAGTTTTTAGTGTGTGATCATCTCCCCCTGGTTACAGGGGACTCTGATATCAGTCCTCTTTTAAAACAAAGCGTGAATTTGCTTATTAAATTGGTCAATATCTATGGTTTGATGACGAACAAACTCCTTCGCCACCAGATTAAAAAATTCTAATTTATCTAATTGTGTGGATTGAGTGCCGTGCCCCATACCGACGACTTTTAAATGAGTTAGCTCTGGGTAACGTTCAGCATGAAGACGATCAATACGATTGGATGGGTCATAAATAATATAACCTTTGGCATTGCCCAAATCTCGATCATGGTAGCCGCTTTCCCAAGCAAACTGCTGAGCAAGCTCAGTGCTGGGCCGATCATCCCGAGGCACTAACGCTTTATTTTTTGTGCTCACAGGATAAAACAACAAAAGATGTTCTAATTTCAGCAAGTTAGCGAACGCGCCAATTGCAAAGCCACCTCGACTTTGCCCATAACCCAAACGACATTGGAAGGGATGAAGCAACTCAGACAGCTGCTCCAGAAAGAAAATCAAATTCCGACTACGGAACCAATTACTTTGTCCTAAATGTTGAAAGGCAATAATGTTTACTTTTTGTTGTATTCCGAGCTCGTAGCCCCAAGGAGAAAAATTCGGAGTTAAATCTTGTACCTGCACATCAGTGCCGGAAGGAGAAAATGTGAACAACAATGGCTTGTTAAGATCGACGAGTTCATACTTCACAAATACATCATCAAGTAAATCGTAGCCAGAGATAGGTAAAGCCATCTCTTGTTCTTCTTGAGTAAGCGCTTGCCATTCATCTAACCAGTAAAGTAGCTTCATTTTTTCTCCAAGTGCATCCGCAGTATTTAGACTGAAACTCTATCAAAATGCTTTTAAGCATCCCACGTTGAGACTTAACAAAGCTCTACTTAAAGCCTAAATGACCTATGAAAATGTCTTCGATTGCAGATATTACTGCGTAAACTAAACCCAAAGTGAGTACGCTAAAGAACTTAGAGAAAGGGCCGGAGAAAAGCCAATTAGAAGTTTTCGATAACAGCTGTTAAAAAACAGCAGATACAAAAAAACCGCTGTAAGAACAGCGGTTTTTTAAAGGTGGCGGAGAGATAGGGATTTGAACCCTAGATACGCTATTAACGTATGCCGGTTTTCAAGACCGGTGCTTTCAACCACTCAGCCATCTCTCCAAAAATTGTCACTAAAACTTAGTCTTATACTATCGATGCTAATTTTTAGTTTTGCCTTAAGTTATCTCAATTAAGATAAAACTTGAAAGCGATATTTAAAGCCTGGCGATGTCCTACTCTCACATGGGGAAACCCCACACTACCATCGGCGCTATTTCGTTTCACTTCTGAGTTCGGCATGGAAATCAGGTGGGTCCAAAACGCTATGGTCGCCAAGCAAATTCTTTAATCTGGAAAGCTGTTTCTTAATTCTCGTTCTTACACATTCAATGTTCTTTCATTGAGTCCATCAAAACCCCTTGGGTGTTGTATGGTTAAGCCTCACGGGCAATTAGTACAGGTTAGCTCAACGCCTCACAACGCTTACACACCCTGCCTATCAACGTCGTAGTCTACGACAACCCTTTAGGATACTTAAAGTATCAGGGAGAACTCATCTCAAGGCTCGCTTCCCGCTTAGATGCTTTCAGCGGTTATCGATCCCGAACTTAGCTACCGGGCAATGCGTCTGGCGACACAACCCGAACACCAGAGGTTCGTCCACTCCGGTCCTCTCGTACTAGGAGCAGCCCCTTTCAATTCTCCAACGCCCACGGCAGATAGGGACCGAACTGTCTCACGACGTTCTAAACCCAGCTCGCGTACCACTTTAAATGGCGAACAGCCATACCCTTGGGACCGACTTCAGCCCCAGGATGTGATGAGCCGACATCGAGGTGCCAAACACCGCCGTCGATATGAACTCTTGGGCGGTATCAGCCTGTTATCCCCGGAGTACCTTTTATCCGTTGAGCGATGGCCCTTCCATTCAGAACCACCGGATCACTATGACCTGCTTTCGCACCTGCTCGAATTGTCATTCTCGCAGTCAAGCGGGCTTATGCCATTGCACTAACCTCACGATGTCCAACCGTGATTAGCCCACCTTCGTGCTCCTCCGTTACGCTTTGGGAGGAGACCGCCCCAGTCAAACTACCCACCAGGCACTGTCCGCAACCCCGATAAGGGGTCGACGTTAGAACATCAACACTACAAGGGTGGTATTTCAAGGACGGCTCCACGCAATCTAGCGACTGCGCTTCAAAGCCTCCCACCTATCCTACACATGTAGGGTCAATGTTCAGTGCCAAGCTGTAGTAAAGGTTCACGGGGTCTTTCCGTCTAGCCGCGGGTACACTGCATCTTCACAGCGATTTCAATTTCACTGAGTCTCGGGTGGAGACAGCGTGGCCATCATTACGCCATTCGTGCAGGTCGGAACTTACCCGACAAGGAATTTCGCTACCTTAGGACCGTTATAGTTACGGCCGCCGTTTACCGGGGCTTCGATCAAGAGCTTCGACCGAAGTCTAACCCCATCAATTAACCTTCCGGCACCGGGCAGGCGTCACACCGTATACGTCATCTTGCGATTTTGCACAGTGCTGTGTTTTTAATAAACAGTTGCAGCCACCTGGTATCTGCGACTCTCAATAGCTCCATCCGCGAGGGACTTCACCGTCGAGAGCGTACCTTCTCCCGAAGTTACGGTACCATTTTGCCTAGTTCCTTCACCCGAGTTCTCTCAAGCGCCTTGGTATTCTCTACCCGACCACCTGTGTCGGTTTGGGGTACGATTCCTTACAATCTGAAGCTTAGAGGCTTTTCCTGGAAGCATGGCATCAATGACTTCACTACCGTAGTAGCTCGACGTCGTGTCTCAGCCTTAAGAGAAACCGGATTTACCTAATTTCTCAGCCTACGCACTTGAACCTGGACAACCGTCGCCAGGCCCACCTAGCCTTCTCCGTCCCCCCATCGCAATTGTAAGAAGTACGGGAATATTAACCCGTTTCCCATCGACTACGCCTTTCGGCCTCGCCTTAGGGGTCGACTTACCCTGCCCCGATTAACGTTGGACAGGAACCCTTGGTCTTCCGGCGAGGAGGTTTTTCACCCCCTTTATCGTTACTCATGTCAGCATTCGCACTTCTGATACGTCCAGCATGCGTTACCACACACCTTCAACCGCTTACAGAACGCTCCCCTACCCAATGCACAAAAGTGCATTGCCGCAGCTTCGGTTTACTACTTAGCCCCGTTACATCTTCCGCGCAGGCCGACTCGACCAGTGAGCTATTACGCTTTCTTTAAATGATGGCTGCTTCTAAGCCAACATCCTGGCTGTCTGAGCCTTCCCACATCGTTTCCCACTTAGTAGTAATTTGGGACCTTAGCTGGCGGTCTGGGTTGTTTCCCTCTCCACGACGGACGTTAGCACCCGCCGTGTGTCTCCCGGATAGTACTTACTGGTATTCGGAGTTTGCAAAGGGTTGGTAAGTCGGGATGACCCCCTAGCCTTAACAGTGCTCTACCCCCAGTAGTATTCGTCCGAGGCGCTACCTAAATAGCTTTCGGGGAGAACCAGCTATCTCCAGGTTTGATTGGCCTTTCACCCCTAGCCACAAGTCATCCGCTAATTTTTCAACATTAGTCGGTTCGGTCCTCCAGTTGATGTTACTCAACCTTCAACCTGCCCATGGCTAGATCACCTGGTTTCGGGTCTATATCCAGAGACTGAACGCCCAGTTAAGACTCGGTTTCCCTACGGCTCCCCTAGATGGTTAACCTTGCCACTGAATATAAGTCGCTGACCCATTATACAAAAGGTACGCAGTCACAGGACAAAGCCTGCTCCTACTGCTTGTACGTACACGGTTTCAGGTTCTATTTCACTCCCCTCACAGGGGTTCTTTTCGCCTTTCCCTCACGGTACTGGTTCACTATCGGTCAGTCAGTAGTATTTAGCCTTGGAGGATGGTCCCCCCATATTCAGACAGGATATCACGTGTCCCGCCCTACTCGATTTCACTGAATATGCGTCGTCAGTTACGGGGCTATCACCCTGTATCGCCAAGCTTTCCAGCTTGTTCACCTGACGCTTATAAAGCTTAAGGGCTAGTCCAATTTCGCTCGCCGCTACTTTCGGAATCTCGGTTGATTTCTTTTCCTCGGGGTACTTAGATGTTTCAGTTCCCCCGGTTCGCCTCGTTATGCTATGTATTCACATAACGATACTTACTTATGTAAGTGGGTTTCCCCATTCGGAAATCCCAGACTCAAGTGGTTTTTACTACCTAATCTGGGCTTATCGCAAGTTAATACGTCCTTCATCGCCTCTGACTGCCAAGGCATCCACCGTGTACGCTTAGTCACTTAACCATACAACCCGAAGGAGTTTCGAATTGCATTTTGTCTTCACTTTAAAAAGTGAAATCAAACGGTCAAACAACCAAAGTTGCTGTCTCATTATTTGAATGAGCGAGACAGCTTTCGATTTTGCCGGACTCAAATATGAATAACATTTTCATGCTATTCCCAAGAACACTTGAATGTGTTTTTAGTTGTATTCCATCAGGAATACTTTGAGAACTTTACAAACAACAATAAATTGTTGTTTTGTCAGCTTTCCAAATTGTTAAAGAGCCATGTTTCTTCACAAGGAAGTTACATTTTCTAAAGACTTTCAGAGTCAAAAATGCCAACCAGTATCAATTGGTTGTTCTGGTTTGGACGTTTTATTCCAAAAATACTTAGAGAATGGTGGGCGATACCGGGCTCGAACCAGTGACCCCCTGCTTGTAAGGCAGGTGCTCTCCCAACTGAGCTAATCGCCCACATAAGTTTCCCTTTTACTTCACTTTTAAAAAGTGAAAATAAAGAGCCATGCTTCGTGGAGAAGAATGGTGGGTCGTGCAGGATTCGAACCTGCGACCAATTGATTAAAAGTCAACTGCTCTACCAACTGAGCTAACGACCCAATGGTATCCCGTAGGGGAGTCGAACCCCTGTTACCGCCGTGAAAGGGCGGTGTCCTAGGCCTCTAGACGAACGGGACACTAAGTTGAACATCTTGGGGGATGTTCTATCTCTTAAACTTCATAAACCATATCAATCTGTGTGAACACTCATCGCAATAATCATCGTATAAGGAGGTGATCCAGCGCCAGGTTCCCCTAGCGCTACCTTGTTACGACTTCACCCCAGTCATGAACCACAAAGTGGTAAGCGTCCCCCCGAAGGTTAAACTACCTACTTCTTTTGCAGCCCACTCCCATGGTGTGACGGGCGGTGTGTACAAGGCCCGGGAACGTATTCACCGTGGCATTCTGATCCACGATTACTAGCGATTCCGACTTCATGGAGTCGAGTTGCAGACTCCAATCCGGACTACGACGCACTTTTTGGGATTCGCTCACTTTCGCAAGTTGGCCGCCCTCTGTATGCGCCATTGTAGCACGTGTGTAGCCCTACTCGTAAGGGCCATGATGACTTGACGTCGTCCCCACCTTCCTCCGGTTTATCACCGGCAGTCTCCCTGGAGTTCCCGACATTACTCGCTGGCAAACAAGGATAAGGGTTGCGCTCGTTGCGGGACTTAACCCAACATTTCACAACACGAGCTGACGACAGCCATGCAGCACCTGTCTCAGAGTTCCCGAAGGCACCAATCCATCTCTGGAAAGTTCTCTGGATGTCAAGAGTAGGTAAGGTTCTTCGCGTTGCATCGAATTAAACCACATGCTCCACCGCTTGTGCGGGCCCCCGTCAATTCATTTGAGTTTTAATCTTGCGACCGTACTCCCCAGGCGGTCTACTTAACGCGTTAGCTCCGAAAGCCACGGCTCAAGGCCACAACCTCCAAGTAGACATCGTTTACGGCGTGGACTACCAGGGTATCTAATCCTGTTTGCTCCCCACGCTTTCGCATCTGAGTGTCAGTATCTGTCCAGGGGGCCGCCTTCGCCACCGGTATTCCTTCAGATCTCTACGCATTTCACCGCTACACCTGAAATTCTACCCCCCTCTACAGTACTCTAGTCTGCCAGTTTCAAATGCTATTCCGAGGTTGAGCCCCGGGCTTTCACATCTGACTTAGCAAACCACCTGCATGCGCTTTACGCCCAGTAATTCCGATTAACGCTCGCACCCTCCGTATTACCGCGGCTGCTGGCACGGAGTTAGCCGGTGCTTCTTCTGTCGCTAACGTCAAACAACGCCGCTATTAACGACGCCGCCTTCCTCACGACTGAAAGTACTTTACAACCCGAAGGCCTTCTTCATACACGCGGCATGGCTGCATCAGGCTTGCGCCCATTGTGCAATATTCCCCACTGCTGCCTCCCGTAGGAGTCTGGACCGTGTCTCAGTTCCAGTGTGGCTGATCATCCTCTCAGACCAGCTAGGGATCGTCGCCTTGGTGAGCCCTTACCTCACCAACTAGCTAATCCCACCTAGGCATATCCTGACGCGAGAGGCCCGAAGGTCCCCCTCTTTGGCCCGTAGGCATCATGCGGTATTAGCCATCGTTTCCAATGGTTATCCCCCACATCAAGGCAATTTCCTAGGCATTACTCACCCGTCCGCCGCTCGACGCCGTTATCGTTCCCCGAAGGTTCAGATAACTCGTTTCCGCTCGACTTGCATGTGTTAGGCCTGCCGCCAGCGTTCAATCTGAGCCATGATCAAACTCTTCAATTTAAAGTTTTGATTCCCTAAATAAATAGGGGAGGCTCAATGAATACTGAACATTGCTCTTGCTAATAAATAGCTAAAGTAATGTTTGAATTGACTGTGCTGAGTCTTTCGACTCAATGGTCACTTCGTATCATTGAAACCTAATTTGAAACCGAAGTTTCTAATTGGATTATCATCAACGAGTGCCCACACAGATTGATAGGTCTATATTGTTAAAGAGCTTGCTTTACGAGAAGTTTTTCTCTCAAAGCGGAGGCGTATTCTAATGAACTAATTCTTGGTGTCAAACACTTTTTAAATTAATTTTTAGAAGCTTTTTATTCGCCTTGTTGCCAACTGCTTTTGCGTTTCCGCATTGCCCTGACAACGGAGGCGCATTATAGGGAGATGATTTTTCTTGGCAACCCCTTTTTAGAAAAAAAACTAAAAAAAAGCGTCGAGTGATTAAATCTCACTCAAACGCTTATTTTTAGCACTCAGTTGTTAACTTCAAGTAGCAAATAGGCAATCAGTATGTGTCTACCCAGCTCTCTTTAAAGCTGGTGATATCAAGATCCAGTGATTGCTCCGCTTCGATTTGCTCAATTGCCTCTAATTCTTTATTTACACTACTCATCGTCAATGTGTTGTTGTCTAACTCAAACACTTGTTGTTGCGTTGTGTAATAGAACTTAAGCGTAGTGAGCGCTTTTACATCGTCATTGCTCGCGGCTGCTTTAATATTTTTTAGTTTGCGATAAATCTTATTGTGTAGCTGCTTGAGCTTCCAAACGTACAGTACTTCTCGCATGTAAGGGTGAGTTTTAAATTGGTTTAGCAAAGAGAGGGACGTCGCGAGAGACAGAAGTACACCAATCAAATTCCAATGAAAGTTTCCCGTTGATTGTTCAGGTACGACTTCAGTGTTGCCAAACAAAACAATAAGCAAGGTACTAAAGGCAAGAGATGAGATAGCGAGCAACGCAACAAAACCGCCAATCACCAGGTTTACTTTCTTTTTATAAATGTCTTTATTTATCTTTTTGATTTCCATATACCGCTCCTAACAGGGTTGTCTCCTATTCTAACCAGCACACTCCGCACGACAATCGAAGCTTTGTAAGTAAGTTCACATTTACTATTAAACTCGCATCCCTTCCCTGCTTGGGTATATACTTCCGCGCATTCACTCTTCCTATATAGAGGCTAAACTCATGCGCTCTTTTGTTTTACGAGCTCGCGCGGCGCCAACCACCAGCAAAGCACTATTAGAAGGTGTTGGTAACGAGGCGCATACCGAGATCCTTGCTCATACCATGATGAACACCATGTTCGTTGCACAATCTCACCGTGAAGATGTGGTTGTCCACTTAGTATTAGAGAGCACGAAGGATTACTCGCGCACGATTACCATTCGTTCAAACGACATTACCAATATTGGCGGTTTTCACGAGTCAACGTTGATTGCAGCAGTGGCTCGCGCTTTGGATGCTTCGGTTGGTATGGGTAAAGAGCAACTTCGTGAAGTCGAACCTGGTATTACCGTTCGTACAGTGAGCTTTGAACGCCTAGTACAAGAGCTGGCAGAAGATCACCAACTATATATGCTGGATAAGAAAGGCGAATTTGTTCGTGATGCAGAAATTGGTGAAAATCCATGTTTCTTGCTAACTGACCATATACCGATGCCGAAAAAGTCTTTTAACAGCTTAAAGCGCCTTGGCACAGAGAAGATCAGCTTAGGTCCTAAGATGCTTTTCGCTTCTCAGTGTGTAGTATTGATCCACAATGAGTTGGACATCCGCGAATTTTAGTTATTCGCGTACACGTTGCTAGATGATGAAAGAGGACTCGATTGAGTCCTCTTTTTTGTTTCTGACTTTCTACGCAACGCTTATTTACCACCAATGCTCAAACGAGCAAAACGAACGTCTGGCGAGAAGAAAGTTCGGCTATCGTTAATTAGCTGAGTATCACCCACAGCCTCAACTTCTTGCAGCATCTTGTAGAAGTTACCCGCTACCGTGATACCACGTACTGGTTGAATGCGCTCACCATCACGGCACAAGAAACCACTCGCACCAAACGAGAAATCACCACTCACTGCATCCGCACCAGAATGGACACCTTGAAGTTCGACTAGCTCTAGGTACTCACCCGCTTTTACTTCTGACGCACTGCTGTTGCCTGTCGCAATCACTTTGTGATTCGCTGATACGTCTAGGCTCGATTTTGCACCGCGAGCAGCACTTGCTGTCGAGACTGCGCCCAAGTAACTTGCGGTCTGGCTGTTGTGTAGCAAGGTTTTCAACTCACCATTAGCAATCATGACATTGTCTTGAGTAGCAAAGCCTTCACTATCAAAACTCGCGATTGCCATACCATTCGGCATGTATGCCGCATCGGTAAAGGTAATCAAGTCACTCGCAACACGTTGGCCAAGCTTGTCACCCAGTGGCGTTATGCCTTTCATCGCGCTTACACCAGAGAAAGCACTGCCGAAAGCGCCGAATAAACTTGCTAGCGCATTGATGTGGAAAATAGCAGGGTAGTTACCTGTCGCAACCGGAGCGCCTTCAAGAAGATCACGAGCAAGGTTGTAGCCACCTTCGATACAATAAGCTGGACTCAACTCATCAAAACGGCGACCAAGTGACATTCTGCCCGCCATTGACTGTTTGCCGTCTTTTTCAAACAAGGTATACGCGTAACAAGTGAACGAGCGCTCGAAGTGTTGACACAACGTGCCTTGAGTATTGGCAATGATCAGTTGTGTTTCGCCATCACTATAACCATTGTAAGGTGCGCTAGAAGCGTGAGGCAGAGCGACTACGCCTTGCTCAAGAGCGAGAGACAGTTCAATCTTTTCATCAACCGAAGTTGTGTCTTCTTGGGCGATCTCAGCTACGTCAGTCGTGATTTGGCTGTTCACGCAGCTAATTGTCTGATGTTCGTCTTGCTTGGAAAAGCGAGCGCTTTGTAGTGCGTTGGTCAGCATCAAATCTAAGCTTGGTTGCTCTAACGACTCAGAATAGCTTGTTGCAACACGCGCATCTTTCACAACACGAACACCCAGAACTTGGCTTGAGCTTACTTTGTACTCATCTAGCTTTCCTTGGTTCGCTTTCAAAGAAAAGCTACTGTTGCGGTTTACAATGACGTCCGCTTCTGCACCTTGGCGTTTTGCTTCTGATAGGACGTAATTAACCGCATTAAGAAGTTGTTGTTCTTGGCTCATTAGTTACCGCCTCCTACCAGAATGCTATCGACTTTCAGCGTTGGCTGACCGACTGTTGTTGGTACTGAACCACTTACTGAACCACACATGCCCGGCGCAAGCGCCATGTCTTTGCCGACCATGCTGATTTCTTTCAACACTTTTGGACCCGTGCTGATCAGCGTTGCTGTTTTCAGAGGTTTGGTGATTTTGCCATTTTCAATGAGATAAGCTTCACGAACAGCAAAGTTAAACTCACCCGTACCTGGTTGAACCGAGCCACCGCCCATCTTCTTCGCATAGATACCACGTTCGATGCCTGCCAGCATGTCATCAAGCGAATGCTCGCCTTCTTCGATAAAGGTGTTACGCATGCGTGAGGTTGGTGCGAACTTATAGTTTTGGCGACGACCAGACCCTGTTGGCTCATAACCTGTCTTCATGCCACCCATTTTATCGACCATAAAGCTGGTTAGCTTACCGTCTTTGATCAATTGAGTGCGCTGAGTCTTCATGCCTTCGTCATCAACGTGAATCGAGCCCCATTCGTTGGTCATGGTGCCATCATCGACTGCATTCACTGCGGTGTGAGCAACCATTTCGCCCATCTTGTCGTGGAATACGGACGCTTTCTTCGCAACCGAAGTGGTTTCTAGCAAGTGGCCACAAGCTTCGTGGAAGATTACGCCGCCAAAACCGTTACCAATCACCACCGGCATTTCACCCGATGGACAAGCATCCGCGCCAAGTTTTACTAACGCTTGTTGCGCGATAGTTTGACCTAGCTCTTTTGCATCAAGCTGTTCACTGAACTCCCAACCCGCAAGAGCGCCAGGACCTTCCATACCAGAAGACTGCTCATTACCTTTTTGAGCAACGGTGTTACCCGCCACACGAATGTAGTGACGCGTATCGTCTACATGCAAACCTTCTGAGTTGAAGATAGACACTTGCTGCTCGCGCTGAAGCACACTACCAATGAACTGGCTGATGTACTCACTTTCTGCACGCGCAGCTTGGTCAACTTTCAATAGAAACGCGATTTTTGAATCTAAGTTGGCATCCTGACTTAACGGCATGCGGCAACCGTGTTGGATTGGGTAGCGGTTCAAATTTAAAGAACCTGCTGACGCGATTTGCTCACGCTTGTCTTTTGCCGCAAGCAATGAGGTTACGCGTTTTAGCTCGGCTTCGTCCGTGCTATTGGTGTATCCATAAAGCACTTTGTGACCGAAGAAGAGGCGAATACCGATACCAAAATCAATCCCCGAATTGATCTTGTCCACCTCACCAGATGCGATCTGGACGGTGTTAGTTTGATGATGTTCAACGAATAGTTCAGCGAAATCAGCCCCTAAAAAGAGAGCATGATCGATCACTGACTTCGCTGTTGCAGAATTAAGCATGAAGTCTCCTTGCTCGATGATCGTCTTAGCCTTCCTAATTAACTGTCGAAAAGTTCAACAAAGTTAAATTGGCAACGCGTTAAATTTTAACAGTTTTTTAACCTTGTTTTGTGCTAATCCTTGCTTAGCGAGACCACGATTATTTATTAAATATTCCAGGTTCAGCTCTTTCACCAGAGCGTTGCACTAGTAAATTCCACACGACGAACCATTTAGATGCTTACTCTATCACTCACCTCGCATAATTGAATACTCAATAATAATTACTCTCAAAAAACGTATCCCTTCTACAAGGGTCCTGCTATCATCCGAGCGAAATAGTCGGGGGGCCACGCGATAAGCGTTGGCTGAGATCGAGATTCGAGACCCGTTGAACCTGATTCAGTTAGCACTGACGTAGGGAACTATGCGCACTTTGCCTTTCGCCGCTCCTCTTCGGCGAGCGAAACGATCGAACAATCGATCTATCCACAACGGTCAAAGTCAGTTCCTATACGTCTTGTAGTAGGAGCGACCATGACGCAGCAATCACAGCCATCTTTACAGCAGGCACAATCACCTATAACCACCCCTGTTGTCTTAACCATCGCAGGCTCCGACAGCGGCGGCGGCGCAGGCATCCAAGCCGATATCAAAGCGATGTCCGCCACTGGCAGCTTTGCCTGCTCAGTGATTACCGCCATCACCTCACAAAACACGCAAGGCGTTTCTGCGATTTTCCCGATCCCACTTGATCACGTTGAAAGCCAACTCGATGCGGTGTTTACCGATCTCAATATTGTGGCGGTAAAAGTCGGCATGCTGGCGGATTCGAATATCATTAAAGTCGTTGCTAACAAGATTAAGCAATACCAACCTAAACATCTTGTGATTGATCCTGTCATGGTCGCCACCAGCGGCGATTTGCTGCTTGAGCAATCAGCAATCAGCACATTAAAAGAAGAACTAATTCCTTTGGCAGACATCATCACTCCTAACCTGCCAGAGGGTGCAGCACTGACAGGTAAGCCTGTACCTCAATCTGAGGCAGAAATGAGTGACATGATTGACGACCTTCGTGCGCTTGGTGCCAAAGCCATTCTGCTCAAAGGCGGTCACCTTGAAGAAGATGAAAACAGCAACGATCTGCTGATCATGCAAAACAGTGCCGAGTTAATCAGCGCCAAGCGTTTCCCAACCCAAAACACCCACGGTACGGGCTGTACACTGTCTTCCGCTATTGCGTCTTACCTTGGTCAAGGCAACAACCTGCACAAAGCTGTGCATTTAGGAAAACAGTACATCAGCCAAGCCATCGCTCATGCGGATGAGTTGGAAGTGGGGAAAGGTCACGGACCAGTACATCACTTCTTTGCGGGTCATACCTATGTTCGCTAACGCGATTGGCATTCAGCTTTCCGACGCCAGTTTGCAATACAAAGACAGCCAAACACCGACTTTAGCGAAAGTGAACATGGTCATTCCTATCGGTCAATGGACGGTATTACTCGGGCGAAGTGGCTGCGGAAAAACCACGATATTGCGTTACTTAGCTGGCCTACTGGATGACCAAGTTGACTGGCATGGCGAACTCATCACAACCGATGGCGCCGCACTGCATGACCGTGTCGCTTACATGGCTCAGCAGGATTTATTGCTACCGTGGCTTAACGTGCTGGATAACGTCTGCCTTAGCTCGCGCTTTTCTTACGCCAATTCAAATCCAGCGGATGAGAAACAACGTGCTCTCAACTTGTTAGAGCACGTTGGGTTAGCAGATTACGCTTACGCCAAACCCGCTCAACTCTCTGGAGGTATGCGACAGCGCGTAGCCCTTGCTCGCACTCTGATGCAAGACAAACCTTTGGTTTTGATGGATGAACCTTTCTCAGCATTGGACGCCGTGACTCGCCACAAATTGCAAACTCTCTCTGCCGAGCTACTAAAGGACAAAACCGTTGTCTTGATTACGCACGATCCGCAAGAAGCAGTGCGATTGGCGCATCAACTCTATGTGTTACAAGGCACGCCTGCTCAAGCGCAGCACTTGGTTGTTCCGGACGCCAAGCCACCAAGATCTCTCGATGGAGAATGCGCAACTCTACAACAAGCGATTTTGAATCAATTGGAGAAAGACTATGAGTGATATGACTCAGTACAACTCCGTTTCGGCGCGTATCAGTAAAAAGGAACGCGTAACTCATCCGGCATTGCGTCTGCTAATCAGCGCAGCCGTGATCTTAGGTTTGTGGCAACTCATTGTAGTGGTGTTTGACATGCCAAGCTTCATCTTGCCTTCGCCGATTGAAGTATTGGATAGATTAGTCACTCGATACGACGTGCTACTCAAACACACTTGGGTTACCGCACAAGAGATCCTACTTGGCCTCGCACTCGGCTTATCAATGGGTTTGCTATTCGCTTTGCAAATGCTGATGTTCGAGCCGCTCAAACGCTGGCTATTGCCGATTCTTATCGCTAGCCAAGCCATTCCAGTATTTGCTATCGCGCCCGTATTGATGCTTTGGCTCGGTTACGGCATCGCGTCAAAAGTGGTGATGGCGGCGATCATCATCTTTTTCCCTGTAACAACTTGTTGTTACGACGGACTGCGCAACACCCCCACCGGCTATCTCGATCTTGCCAAAACCATGGGCGCATCGAAATGGCAATTACTGCGCCATATTCAACTACCTGCCGCCCTACCAACGTTAGCGTCTGGTATTCGTGTTGCCGTGGTTATTGCGCCGATTGGTGCTGTGGTAGGTGAATGGGTCGGCTCAAGTGAGGGCCTAGGCTATCTGATGCTGCAAGCCAACGCTCGCATGATCATCGATGAAATGTTCGCGGCACTGTTTATTCTCGCCGCGCTATCTATCGCACTCTATTTCACTACTGACAAATTACTGAAAAAAGCCATTCCCTGGGAAAACAAATAGGGAAAGAAAAAGGAAGAACCCCGTGAATAAAAACAAACTCATGAGCGCTGCTGCTCTGCTCGCATCAATGGTTTCAACTAACGTACTTGCTGCCGACAAAGAGCTTACTTTAATGTTGGATTGGTTCGTTAACCCGAACCATGGTCCTATCGTGATCGCACAAGAGCGAGGCTACTTTAAACAGCAAGGTTTGAAGGTCAACATTCAAGAGCCCGCAGATCCAAGCACACCACCTAAACTAGTTGCGGCTGGCAAAGTCGATATGGCGATTTCATATCAACCTAGCCTGACCATCGACGTAGCGGCTGGCTTGCCATTAATTCGCTCTGCGACCTTGATAGCTACTCCCCTCAACACGTTGATGGTGTTGGATAACGGTAAGAACGACAACCTTGGCGACCTTAAAGGCAAGAAAATCGGTATTGCTATCGCAGGTAACGAAGAGGCGACAATCGGCACCATGCTTGCGCAGGAGAACGTGAAGTTTTCTGACGTGCAAATCATCAACGTCGGTTGGGCACTCTCTTCCTCTCTCGCATCAGGCAAAGTGGACGCCATTTGGGGCGGCTTGCGCAACTTCGAAACCAACCAACTTGCGCTAGAAGGCTACAAAGCCAAAGCCTTCTTCCCAGAAGAGCACGGCGTACCAGCGTATGACGAACTGGTGTTTGTGGCGAATGCAAAAACCTACGACAAAGAGGCTATTAAAGCGTTCAACAAAGCGCTGGAGCAAGCGACCACTTACATCGTCAACCATCCTAAAGAGTCTTGGAAAGAGTTTGTCGCTTACTCGCCAGACACGCTAAACAACGAGCTCAACCAACGCGCTTGGAATGACACGTTAACTCGTTTCGCGCTTCGCCCATCGGCAGTTGATCTAAAACGCTACGACGATTACGCCGAGTTCATGTATTCACAAAAAATCATCGAAACGCTACCAAAAGCGAAAGATTACGTACCAAGCTTTGACTAATTACGAGGCAGTCTCATTATGAAATACCAAGATTTGATCGACGCTTGCCGCCAAGATTGGCAAGAATACATTGAGCATGCCTTCGTGCAGCAATTGGCCAAAGGCACACTGGCTCAACCTTGTTTTCTGCATTACTTAAAGCAAGATTTCTTATTCCTAAAACAGTACGCACGAGCTTATGCGCTGGCAATCTACAAAGCGCGTACGTTAGACGATATGCGCCGCGCACTACCAAGCGTACATGCGCTTTTAGATTCAGAGATTGCCCACCATGTGACCTACTGCGGTCAATGGGGATTAACGGAATCTGATCTCGAAAACGAGCCGGAAGATTTTGGCACGGTGGCTTACACGCGCTACGTATTGGATGCGGGCATGACGGGCGACTTAGTTGACTTGTATGCCGCGCTCGCCCCTTGCTCCATCGGCTACGCCGTCATTGGTAAAATGCTGATTGAAGATGAAAACACGGTATTCGAAGGCAATCCTTACGCAAGTTGGATTAACTTGTACGGCGGTGAAGAGTTCCAATCTGGCGTGGCAAGTGGGGCCGAACACTTTAACCAGCTACTGGCTGAAATCGACATCCACAGCCAGCGCGGTCAAAACCTAATTCAGGTCTTCAAAACCGCAACGCGTATGGAAGTGGCGTTTTGGCAACAAGGTCTAAACGCGCAATAAGGTTAATTGGAGAATCTCATGTTAATAGAACAAATCACTCAAGCATTAACCGCAGTGCGTCAGCAAAAGCCTTTAGTCGTGAACATTACCAACTACGTGGTGATGAACAACACGGCGAACGCTTTGCTGGCTATCGGTGCTTCGCCTATCATGGCGCATTCAAAGCAAGAAATGGCAGAAATGATGTCGTTTGCTGGCGCTTTGGTGATCAACATCGGCACCCTAGACAGCGTTTGGACACCGCGCATGAGCTATGCCGTCGAGCAAGCCAACTCGAACGGTAAAATCGTTGTGTTCGACCCTGTCGGTTGCGGTGCAAGTTCACTGCGCACCGAAACCTCGCGCGAAATCGCCCGCCTTGCAAACAAGTTAATCATTCGTGGTAATGCTTCCGAAATCATTGCTCTCGCTGGTGAGCAAGCGCAAAGCAAAGGTGTAGATGCACTCGACAGTAGTGATGCGGCCCTTGGGGCGGCTCACTTCTTAGTTGAAGAATACGGAGCGAGCGTGGTGATCTCCGGCGAAACTGACTACATCGTGACAAAAGAGCAAACCGTCCAGCTGAATAATGGTCACGAGATGATGCCATACGTAACGGGCATGGGTTGCACACTGACGGCACTGACTGGCGCTTTCGCAGCAATCGGCGACGAAACAGGCCTTGCTGCGGCAGCGGTGCTTGGCGTTGTGGGTGAAATTGCGGCTGAGCAAGCGCGAGGGCCAGGTAGCTTGCAAATGCATCTTTTGGATGAGCTTTACCAACTGGATGAAGAAACACTGGCAACACGTCTTAAATTACAGGTGAGATAAACCTCTTCTCAATGCTTTAAACGCCTCTCACTCCTAGGTGAGTGAGAGGTAAAAGGAAACACAATGAACGCCTATCGTTTGTATTTGGTCACCGACGACCAACAAGATTTATCCACTCTTAAACACGTTGTAAGAAAGGCGGTAGAAGGTGGGGTCACCATGGTACAGGTGCGCGAAAAACATGGTGACGTTCGTGCATTTATTGAACGAGCTCAAGCCGTGAAGACGATCCTTGAAGACACTGGCGTCCCGTTAATCATCAATGATCGTGTTGATGTTGCCCTTGCCGTCGATGCCGATGGTGTTCACCTCGGGCAGTCAGACATGCCAGCAGAGATCGCTCGTCAATTGATTGGCCCAAACAAGATTCTCGGCTTATCGATTGAGACTGAAGATCAACTGGCAGAGGCGGATTCTCTGCCCATTGATTACATCGGCTTGAGTGCCATCTTCGCTACGCCGACCAAAACCAACACCAAAAAACACTGGGGTATTGAAGGTTTGAAGATGGCGTTGAACACCACGTCCTTACCAATCGTCGCTATTGGTGGCATCAACGAAACCAACATTCCTGCCCTGAGTGCGACAGGTGTACATGGTTTGGCTTTGGTTTCTGCCATTTGTCATGCAGAAAACCCAACCAAAGCAGCAGAATACTTACTTTCTCTGATGGATTAAGACCCCAACGCTTAAGGATGAGCGCCTTTACCTTCCGGATAAATGTCATCAATTCATCACTCAACCTTCATTCTCTCGTCAAATTAACAAAGCGTTGATAAGTTTTTCACGCCAGATAACGTAAGATAAGCCCCTTATTTTCACGTGGTTGAATAACCCTCAATAAAAACAAAACGCTCTCAATGAAAACCAAAAAATATGGATTGATGATGCTCGCCTTGTTTGTTCTTGGCATCATCCCAATGTCGCTGTTTGGCTCTTATCACGATCTCACCTCACAGGTGCCTGAAAATCTGGGTATTACTTTTACTTTGCTCACTGACTCTGCTGGCAGCAAAGGCTTTTTAATTACGTTAACACTGCTACTGCTTTCTTTATTTCGCTTTAAGCCAAGTCGCACTGAGTGGATGCAAAAACTCTCAATGTTAGGGCTATTACTTGTGATTGGCTTTGCCAGCAAAACGGGGCTAAAGCTGATGACAGAAAGCCCGCGCCCATACACGGAATTGCTCGCAGCAGAACAATTGATTGAAACACCAGAAACGTTTTATCAGTTAGATACAAAGCAACAAGCCAACGTAATTAACCAGATTTCTGAACACGTCAGTGATTGGCGGACGCGCCATTGGCAAGGCGAGAAAGACTATTCTTTCCCATCCGGTCATACGATTTTCGTTTCGATTTGTCTGGCTTTCTTTGGTGGGTTGTTCTTGCAGAACAAGTACTATATCTCTGCACTGTCATTATGGATGTGGGGAATGAGTGTCGCATATAGCCGCTTATGGCTGGGCATGCATCGCCCTGAAGATTTAATAGGCTCGGTCTTGTTTGTCGTGATTGTATTTACTTTACTCCCGACATTTCAGATTAAGAAACAGATGCCGTTTGTTTCTCTCGCTTCGCGCTAATGTGAACGATGACTAGATAAAAAAGAAGCCAGCGATTCGCTGGCTTCTTGCTTTCAAGCGCTACTTTTTTTAGCCATTTTTTGGTGGTTCAAAGGCTGTTAGTTCTAATTCTGGGCCTGTGTATTTTTCAATACGAACCAATGCCGAGTTCGCCGCACAGCCGTTTGCAAGTCGAGAGGTCGGAATATCCAACGTTAACACGTTACAACCGCCGTTCTTACAAATACCGGTTTTCGGATCCAAATCCGGCCAACCGCCTTCATGAATACACACTGAACCTTGCTTGATTCGGTCAGTCACTTCTGCACCAACCAATACTTGGCCACGGTTGTTAAACGCACGAACTAGATCGCCCGTTTTAATACCACGCGCTTTCGCATCTTCAGGGTGAATCCAAATAGGTTCACGGTTTGCAATTGCGTACTCTTCGCGAATCTTCGCGTAGTTAAACTGGCTGTGTAGACGATGCGCTGCGTGCGCGGTCATTAGCTGCAACTCGCCATCTTTTGCATTGCCGGTGTACTCGGTTGGTGCCATCCACGTAGGGTGTGGAGGACAATCTTCCAACTGGTAACCTTCAATGGTTTTCGAGAAGATTTCAATCTTACCACTTGGCGTACCTAGCGGGTTCATGATCGGGTCTTCACGGAAATCCGCGTAACGAACAAACTGTGCGTTCTTCTCGTTCCACTTCATCTCGATCAGTTGGTTATCCTCCCAGAACTTGCTGAAGTTCGGCATTGCTACGCGAGAGCCACGGCCACCTTGTTGCGCCACCTTGTAGAAGCCGTACAGCCATTCCATTTCGGTTTTGCCTTCGGTGTACACATCACGTCCACCCGGTGCTAGCATCTCCGCCATGTCCGCGAATACATCGAAGTCATTACGCGCTTCACCTTGTGGCTCAACCACTTGCTTCATTGGCACCAAGTGTTGGTTACTGTAGTCACCCGTCATCGTTAAGTCGTTGCGCTCGAACGATGTGGTGATTGGTAGGACGATGTCCGCGTGCTTCGCAGCCGCTGTCCAGTAAGGTTCTGAAATCACGATCAGTTCAGGCTTTTGCCATGCTTTAATCAAGCGGTTGGTGTCTTGGTGGTGAGTAAAGTTCGCACCACCTGCCCACCAAATCATCTTGATATCTGGGAACGTCAGTTCATGACCGTTGTGATGGTAGGATTGACCTGGGTTTTCCAACGCCTCGACAATACGCGCCACAGGGAAGCTTTGCACCGCGCCAGACACCGCCCAGTCGTTACCCGCAGAAGAGCCGCCACCCAGTGATGCCGAAATCGCAGGAAGTACACCAGCATCACGAGCAGGGTTACCACCGTTTGAGTAGTGGTAAGAGAAACCAAAACCACCGCCCGGTAAACCGATTTGACCCAACATCGTTGCCAGTGTAACCAGCATCCAGTGACGCTGCTCACCGTATTGTTGGCGCTGCATACCCCAACCAGCCATCAACATGGTGCGGTTTTTACTGAAGATGTCCGCCAGTAGCTCAAGTTGCTTCGCAGGTACGCCACAGATTTGTGATGCCCATTCTGCTGATTTTTCTACGCCATCTTCTTCGCCCATCAGGTACGCTTCAAACTTGTCATAACCTGCGGTGTATTTATCGAGGAAGGCTCTATCGTGCTTACCTTGTTTCACCAAGGTGTGTGCGATACCCATCATCATTGCCACGTCGGTCATTGGGTGAGGAGCAATCCACTCCGCATTCTCGCCAAAGAACTCAATGGTTTCAGAACGAATAGGGTCAATTGCAATAACCGTCTTGCCTGATTTTTTCAATTGATGGAAGAACTCAAGACCAGCGCAGTCTGTTGAGCTCCACGCGATTTTTAAGGTGTTAATTGGGTTTAAGCCCCAAAGCACAACCACGTCGCTGTGCTCTAGTACCACTGGGTACGTGGTTTGCTGCTCGTACACTTCGATAGAGCCCACAACGTGCGGCATGATGATCTGCGCAGCACCCGTTGAGTAGTCACCCAAGTGGCCTGAATAGCCGCCCGCCATGCTCATGTAACGTTGCAGCAAGGTTTGTGCTTTGTGCAGCACGCCACTTGAACGCCAGCCGTAAGAGCCAGCAAACACAGAAGCCGGGCCATATTCTTTGCGAATTCGCATGTGCTGTTCGTGGAGCAGCTTGTAAGCCTCATCCCAAGACACACGCACAAACTCATCACTACCGCGCACACCTTCTGGCGACGATGGGTTTGCCAAGTAGCCTTTACGTACCATTGGGTACTTCACACGCGCCTTGGTATGCACTTGGTCAGGCCCAGTAGTTTGTAGACTATTTGGTACAGTTTGTGGAAGAGCATTAGTAGTCGAAACCAACTTACCATCTTTCACTTCACATAACATTGGGCCCATGCGGCCCGCTGTCAAAATGCCCTTGCCACGCTGGTTTGAAGACGCAACAGACATAGGTGCAAAAGAAGTAAATGCCATGGCGCCAGCCGCCATACCTGTGCCTTTTAGAAATCCACGACGGGTTAAATTAGTCATAATCTTATCCTTCTATTTATCGTTAGTGACCAACCACATCTTTCGCGTGGTGCTGGAAGAACTTAGTAAGAATTTCTAGGTTTTCGGCAGTGATGTCTGTTCGATCACCCATACTCTTCGCCACTGGTCCCCATGCGTTCACCGTGAAGTGATTTGAAGGAATTTTCGCGTGACAAGTTGCACAATAAACGTTGTCTAGCTCTTCTGCGTATGACCAAACTGGGTCAAGCGTATCCACAACAGGAGAATCGATCGTGCCTGTTAGTGACACTGCGCGCCATTCGTTGCCGTAAACGTCGGCCTTAAACTCACCGCCCTCAAGAGCTTGCTGACCTTGCTCGGTTAGCGTTGCTACGATGGCACGTTGACCTTCACCCATGTACAGCACTTGCTCTGCGCCTTTCATTTGGAATGCGTCCAACTTAACAGTACGTTCATCACCTTCAGAGCTGATTACTTCTAATTTCGTGGTTGGGTTAATTTTACCCATCTCACCCATTGCGATTTCAGTCACAGGGTAAACGACTTTGGCACCAGGTGATGTTTTTGTGGTGAAGCTCATCAACGTTTCAAATGCCTTGCTGTCTAGCTCAGCTTCTGGTGCAAAGTGAGCAACGCCTTTGTGACAATCGATACACGTTTGATCGTTCGCTTTTGCGTACTCGTGCATTTTCGCTGCATCGCGAGATTGCTCAAATTCTTCCATCGCGTCAAAGTCGTGGCAAGAACGGCACGTTGCAGAGTCGTTTTCACGGAACTGCTCCCACACCATCTCCGCAAGCTCTTTGCGGTGCGCTTCGTATTTTTCTGGCGTGTCGATCTTGCCAGTCACAAACTCATGGTAGATGTCTTTCGATGCACGAATCTTCGTGATCAAGTAGTCCATCGGTTCTTGTGGGATGTGGCAATCAGAACACTCGGCACGAATGCCTTTCGCATTACTGAAGTGCACTGAGCCTTGGTACTCTTTGTAAGGGATTTCCATAGAGTGGCACGAGAGACAGAACTCAGTATCAGAGGTGTAATGCATTACCGCTGCAGTACCACCTAATGTTAACCAGCCCACACCAATGCCGGCAGCAACCAGCAGTGCAACATATCGTTTTTTTATTGACATAATTAGCAACACTTCCAAATAAAATGTAATTATAGATCGCAAAATACTACTTTATGGGTAGTTCTCTCTTGATCCACATCATTTCCGTGTTGCTCTAAGTGTCTCAAGTATGAAATTTCGTTATTTTCATCCCATAAATGAATATTCAGTAAGAATTCATTACCCAACCAGGCATTCACCACACAAATCACTTTTGTAAGTGCAACCGTTTGATTAAAGAGATAAGAGGATGAGAAACTGGCTCTCTACATAAATGCTGTAAGGACACGCATGTCAGTTTATATTGAGACTCACCGAAGCCGATTAAGACCTATCGAAGCCAGCGATTGGGAACTATTTCAGCGATTACATTCCGAACCAGAGATCATTGAGCTCTGTTTTGATCGCCCGAGCGAAAAACAAATAAAAGAAAAATTTGCTTCGCGATTATTACCATGGACACCAGACAGTCAGCACTGGCTTTGCCTCGTCATACTCGATAAGCAATCTGAACAACCGATTGGCGTCACAGGCCTTGCCATTGAAGAAGGTAACGCAGAGGTGGGTTACTTACTTTTGCCTGAATTTCATGGCCGACAGTTTGGAACAGAAACCCTTCAAGCGCTTCTAAATTGGGCGAGAGCAACACATGACATCGACCGCTTTTCCGCTACGGTCACTGAAGGGAATATTGCTTCAGAGCGTGTTCTCATGAAGTGCGGATTCGAGCTATCTGAAGTCATTCCTGACGCATACCAAATTGGCGACAAGCGTTACGCCGACAAAATCTACTCGCTACAAAAATAAGGATGTATTTTGAATAAAGTAGTCATCGTTACTGGCGCAAGCCGAGGCATTGGAGCCGCAACAGCGAAAAAACTGGCCGAGCAAGGCTATGCCGTGTGTGTTAATTACCGTGCGCAAAGTGAAGCAGCTCACCAAGTGGTCAGAGACATACAAGCAAATGGCGGAAAAGCGATCGCCGTTCAAGCAGATGTATCGGACGAGCAACAAGTGCTCAATCTTTTCGATGCAACAGAAAACGCACTAGGCTCAGTCACCCATTTGGTCAACAACGTTGGCATTCTATTTACTCAGTCACCGTTGGCGGAAATCAGCTTGGAACGCTTTCAGAAAGTAATGAACACTAATGTGAATAGCTGCTTTCTCTGTTGTAGAGAAGCGGCGAAGCGATTCAGTACTGGTGGCGCAATTGTGAATGTTTCTTCTGGGGCATCACGCTCAGGCGCGCCATTCGAATATGTCGATTACGCCACATCAAAAGGCGCAATGGATACCTTAACCAAAGGGCTATCGCTTGAATTGGCAGACCGAAATATTCGCGTCAATGGCGTTCGACCTGGTTTCATTTATACCGATATGCACGCCGATGGTGGAGAACCAAACCGAGTGGATAGGCTCAGCCCTCAAATTCCACTGAAACGGGGCGGTACGGTAGAAGAAGTGGCGAATGCGATCGCTTGGCTACTCAGTGATGAAGCTTCTTATGTTACAGGCTCTTTTATCGATCTTTCAGGCGGTAAGTAAAATGGAAGTCAACATTCGACAAGCAACTCCTGACGATTTGGATGCAATTTTTGAATTAAACCTACAAATCAACGCACTGCATTTTGCCAACGCGCCTGAAGCTTTTGTAGCACCTTCGGAAGACGACCGAGCGTTCCTCACTCAGGCTCTCGAGAATGATGAACGCTTGTTTTTAGTCGTAGAACATGAAAAGGAGGTAGTCGGCTTTTTAACCGCGATGATCACTCAGAATGAAACCGTCAGCTTTCTGATCAAAGATCCAATTTGTCGAGTAGGAACGATTGTCGTCAATGAAGAACAAAAGCAGCAGGGTATCGGTCGCCAACTACTTGAGGCCTGTGAGCAATGGGCGCGCGATGCCAATGCTACACAAGTTCGATTAGAAGTGATGGAATTCAATCAACCAGCACAGCGGTTTTACGACAAGCAAGGTTTTAAAACTAACTCACGCATTATGCTGAAACATTTGTAACGATAACGACAATTAAGCGCTTTTCACGACTAAAGCCACCTAAATCGCATTTATCGATGCAATTTATCCCCTGATTTTAGAAAAGACGATATGATGTGCGGATAAAGGAGATTCGAACATGATTTATCTTTTCGATTGGGGGAACACCTTAATGGTGGATTTCCCTCACGCACAAGGAAAAATGTGCGATTGGGAACACGTAGAAACGATTCCTCTGGCCAAAGAAACACTGGCAACACTTTCCCAAAATCATGCTATTTACATCGCGACCAGTGCGTCTGATTCCAACATGGAAGAGGTTCAGCGTGCGTTCGTCCGCGTCGACTTAGACCAGCACTTAAATGGCTACTTTTGTTTTGCCAATCTCGGCATCGCTAAAAACCAACCTGAGTTTTATCTTGCTATCGCAAAACAGCTAGGGGTCAACGTGAGTGAGTTAACCATGGTTGGCGACTTGCCCCATAAAGACATTTACCCTGCAATGCAAGCTGGCGTAAATACGATTTGGTTTAATCCAACAGGAGCCAATGCGCCAGCCGATCCCATTCCGAATCAAATTCGCTGTTTATCTGAACTCGTACCTTAACCATCACTAACCTGCACTAATCAAGGAAGATGAATGCAAATTAGACCCATCCAGGTAAGCGATATCGAGCGCTTTACCGAACTGTGGAACCGAGTCTATGCCGAAGGTAAATACCTGCGCAGTCCGGCTCCAGATAAAGACACCCTGACCAATATTTTACGTCGCGTAGAACTTGAATCGATTCCTCAATTTGTTGCTTTGGACAATCACGTTCTGATTGGTAGTGTAGAGATTTTTCCTGCCGAACTGTGCGGTTATGAAGGCGGTCAACTCACTAGCACAGGCATTTTAGGTATTCATATCGATAGAACATTCAGAGGAAAAGGGCTAGGTAAGCAGCTATTGTCTGTCGCACTTAAAAGTGCCTGGGAATATGGTTACGACACCATTGTACTTAATGTTTATAAGGACAACCTTGCCGCGATAGCGTTGTACGAACGATTTGGATTTGAGCACCATAGTGAACTAGGGGAAGTCACTCTCCCCAATGGCGAAGTGTTGATGAGTCAGAAGATGATGTTAAGCGCGCCTAACAACCCTCAGTAACGTGCCCTCGGACGATAGACTCTGTGGATGCTTGATTTACATAATAGAAATAGCATGCCTCTTCTGCCAAGGTATACCCTTGCGGCCAAATGTACACCACCCGATCAAGACCTGACTGGTCGACAAATTGATAATCGGGAATAGACACAAAGTGGGTACTGTTTGGGTGTTGCTGACCAATAATACAAAAGTCACTGCCTTTGCAGGGAACATCAATTTTGGACACGCCACTCTGCGGCAAATCGATTTCTAATAACGCGCCAATGCTATTGGCGCTCGCTTCTGGCATACCACTTAAGGTTTTTACGTTCCTATCAATATAGTGGACTTGGTTTTGCTCGGCGGCATTGTCTATCGCCACTCGGGCGTTAAAAAATTTAAGCGCGGTACCCAATGACGAATTGGAACTGTGTAACATCGACGCATAGGCTTGGCGATGAATGTGGAGTAGTGTTGGCAACGCAGCCAAAGCGATGAAAGCCAAAGTGGCGAGCACTATGGTGATTTCCATCAGAGTAAATCCCTTTAATCTCACTTTTTTATCTCAGCAGAATGAATGGTCGTTTGCCTCACATCCATGTGAGACCTTGCCAATATATCGCTGATTTAAAACGTTTAAAGCCCTAGTAGATGACAAACAAGAGTCATGGGCCAAAGTTGAGACCGCTCGCCAAGTTACTATGCAAACGCACACATTTATGTGTCAATTTTAGGACTTTATTTATCAATCACTTATTTACTGAAGTAGATTACCCGAGTAGTGGAACGTTATTACGAACAAGTCCGCGACGTACGTTAGTGCACATCTTCCCGAAACGACGGATCTCATCAAACTGCGGAATCACACCCCGCCCCATTGCCGACTCCCAATAAGTAACCTCTGAATCGACCATTTCTAATAATTTCTTTGGACAACCGATGCACTGCCCTTCCGGCCCACACACAAAGGTTTCCGGTTCGTAAATCGGTAGTTCAGCTTTTACTTGCTCGATGATATTACGCATCGCGGTCATTCGGTCTGGCTTTGCCGTCATCACTCTGCTCCACGGATTAAGATGAAGCAGAATTGTACTCACTGGCACGTGAATGTCCCTACCCAATTTAGGTATATTCTGTTTGAACCGATTTTTTTATCGTCAGCTCTGGCTTTTTAACCACTAGATAGACCGCAGTGGCCGCCAATGCAAAGCCAGAAATGCCCATCCAATCAAACGACTCACCAAACGCGAGCCAAGCTTGAATCGCGGTTGTTGGCGGCACTAGGTAAAACACAGACGCCACACTCGAAGACGCGCCATTTCTCACCATGTACAGCAGCAGCAGGATAGCCACACAAGAGAGCACGACGACCAACCACAACACGGTCAAAATAAACTCCAGTTCCCACTGAACTTGCATGGTTTCAAACTGCATCGCAACAGGCAGAAACATGATGAGTGCGGCCAAATATTGCACCGTCGCACCACCAACCATATCCACCTGTTGGCAATGTTTTTTCTGATACAGCGTCCCTAACGTAATACCAACCAAAGACAGTAAACAGACTCCAATGGCTAAGAACTTATGTTGCTCCGACTGCCACTCCATGTTTCCCATCAGCACCATGGCGATGCCGACAAAGCCAAGAGCCAAACCCAGCCATTGCGAGGGTTTAAATTCCTCACGAACAAACGCCACCAACAAAGCCGCGGTTAAAATCGGCTGAATGCCCACCAGCAACGAACTCAACCCCGCAGGCATACCCAAGGCGATAGCGAAATAAGTACCGCCCAGATAGAAACCGTGGATCAACGCCCCGACTACGCAGCTGTGCCAAAAATCTTTCCCTGTCGGCAACCTTCTACGCAATACCGCCACAAGAACCAAAAACAGTAGGACATTGAATGCCATACGGATAGAAAGTAGTGTCGCTGGCTCGGCATACTGCAAACCAAAACGCGCACCAACAAATCCAGAAGCCCAAAGGATGACAAATACAAAAGGGATGGCTCGGATTAACATGATCGCCTCACTCACGCTTGTTTTATGTTTTGAGATACTGTTAATGTAATTAGGTACAGTGTTTTCAAAAAGTGACAGATGGAAGTGTTTTTATGGGTACAGATTTATTGGAAAGCGGTGAAGGGAATAAGTACCTCGTGGTGGAAAAGCACCTTAAACAAGCCATCAATGGTGGCGTTTACCAAGTGGATGATCGACTGCCTTCCATTCGCTCATTGAGCCAAGAATTAAGCGTCAGCAAAAACACCGTGATTCGTGCGTATCAAGAGTTGGAAGCGCAAAACTTGGTTTACTCGGTTCCCAAATCGGGTTATCGAGTTAAAGTCGCCTTGCCGACTTCTCGCTCAATTCCGGATCCGACTCGCGTGGATTTGCTCTCGATCTGCAAAGAAATCCTCACGTACCCTGAATACCAAGAGCGTTTGCCCGCAGGCTCTGCCCACCCAAATATTGACTCCCCCGCGATCAAAAGCTTGTACGCCGAGATTGGCCGCCACAGTCGCCAGCAAACGCATGTACCGAGCCATTACCAATTACCACCCGGTGATCACCTCTTAATCAAACAACTGGCGAAAATCACGCAAGATTTGGGCACGCCAGCCAAGTTGGATGAGATCATGGTGACGCACGGCGCGCAACAAGCAATTAGCCTAGCGCTGCGCGCAACGACACAAAAAGGCGATATTGTCGCGGTGGAGTCCCCTTGCTATTTTGGCAACTTATTGATGCTCGAATCACTCGGCCTCAAAGTGGTGGAAATTCCGAGTTGCCCACGAGACGGTATGTGCCCCGAAGCCTTAGCAACAGCAATGGCGACATGGGACATAAAAGCGATCATCGTAACGCCAAACTTCACCAACCCAACTGGTGCCATGATGCCGCTAGAAAAGCGCCAGCAATTGCTCTTGGTGTCCGGCAATATTCCTATTATCGAAGACGATGTGTTTGGCGGGTTAAGTTATGATAAGACGTTGCCAAGCTTGAGCTTGCTCGATGACAGGCAACGCGTAATTTACGTGAATTCGTTATCCAAAACGCTCGATTCGCGTTTGAGAATTGGTTGGATGTTAGCGGGGCGATATCGAGATCAAATTGAGCAATATCTACTGTGTGAAAACATGGGCAGCTTGAACCTGATGCAATCAGCCGTGGCAACGTTTCTAACGTCAGGCAAGTATCGAACGCATACTTCGCGAATGGGTCGGGTTTATCAAAACAACATGCGCCGATTTATCCAGATGCTTCATCAATACTTGGATGAATACGAATCTCTAAAACATCGATACCAGATCAACGCCGTGCAAGGCTCGTTCTTGCTTTGGTTGCGCCTGCCCAAAGAAACGGACAGCTATGCGTTGTATCAAGCGTGTAATCAACACAGAATCAGCCTACTTCCCGGTACCGTATTTGGCACTCAAGGGCAATATCGACATTGCGTGCGCCTCAGCGTGGCAAACTTTGGTAGTGAAACCGATTGGAGTCAAGCGATGCAAACATTGGCAAAGTTGATAGCAAAGCATGTCTGTTAACTCACTCTTAATAAATGAACTTATGCCCACACACGCAAACAGGTAACAACAAAAAACTCCACGCAAAGGTGGAGTTTTCTCGTATCGCTATCGCCCTCAGTGCGACTGAATTTGCCACATTCTCGCGACGTTTTCGGCTAAATTGGCAACGTTGACGTCGGCCTCTTTCATGGCCTCAGATAAGCTCATCGCCTTTGGCACGCAAGCAAACACCGCATCAATGCCGCATTCATAGACCGCCTGATAGTTGTCGCCCACACAACCTGCTAATGCAACGACTGGTAAATCAAACTGCTTGGCCACCTGAGCAACCCCCATCGGCGTTTTGCCATGTGCGGTTTGATGATCGATTCGACCCTCGCCTGTGAATACAATATCCGCATCCGCAACATGCTGAGCAAGCTTGACCGTTTCAAGCACAATCTCAATTCCCGGTTGCAAACGTGCTGGCGTGTACCCGAGCAAGGCCGCGCCCATACCACCAGCAGCACCCGCCCCTTCACGAGTCAGTACATGCTTACCCGTCGCTTGTTCCGTCAACTCGCCAAACTTGCGCAATGCGTTATCGAGCAGAGTGACGTCTGACGTCGTCGCTCCCTTTTGCGGGCCAAAGATAGCCGACGCGCCTTTGTCGCCACAGAGTGGGTTGTCAACATCGCATGCTACCAACACTTCACAAGTTGCTAAACGTGGGTCAAGACCAGAAATATCGATGGAGGCAAGCGCCGCTAACCCGCCTCCATTTGGGGTAATTGCATGACCAGATTCATCAAGAAACGTTACCCCCAACGCGGTCAACATGCCCACGCCACCATCATTAGTAGCGCTGCCGCCCAAACCAATGATTAAGCGTTGAATACCGCGGTCTAGCGCGTGTTTGATCAGCTGTCCGGTACCGATGCTGCTGGTCAGTTTTGGGTCGCGAGCGTCACTCGGTACAAGGTGTAGCCCACTGGCCTCCGCCATTTCAATAACCGCGGTTTCACCGTCACCGAGGATGCCATAAAACGCTTCAACATCATTCCCTAATGGTGCGGTCACCGTTGTGAAGACTTGTTCGCCTTGAGTTGCATCTATCAAAGATTGAACCGTGCCTTCGCCACCGTCTGCGACCGGAACCGTAACAAACTCGGCATCATGCCATACGCGAGCAAGACCCGTTTTGATCGCCTCGCTCACTTGTTTGGCGGTTAAGCTTTCTTTAAATGAATCAGGTGCAATTACCACTTTCATACGTATTTCCAGAGACTTATAAGAGAACGAGACTCAAAATGTACACCAATGCCATTGCCGTGACACCTTGAACGAGCGTAGCCATGGTTTGCGCGCGGTAGGCTAAGCCCACCGACATGCGGCTAAACTGCGAAACTACCCAGAAGAAGCTGTCGTTTGCATGAGAAACCGTCATCGCACCTGCACCGATCGCCATCACCGTTAATACGCGGCCCATTTCTGAATCTAGACCCAATTGCGTAAGCATAGGCGCAACCAAAGCCGATGTGGTCACCAATGCAACCGTTGACGAACCTTGCGCCGATTTTAGCGCAGCCGCAACGATAAATGGCATGAAAATACCCACGCCCAGCGCCGATAACGTCGTACCCAAGTATTCACCTAGCGGCGTTGCTTTTAATACCGCGCCAAATGCACCACCCGCACCGGTAATCAAAAGAATAGGCGCAGCAGCCGTAATACCTTGGCTGATTCGCTCGCCAAATTCTTCAATCTTGTTGTCTGATTTTAGTAGGCGAACAGAAAGGAACAGGCCAATCACCAACGCCGTTAGTGGCTGTCCTAAGAAAGTCAGAACATCAAACACAAAACCTTCGCCTAGCGGTAAGCTTGGGAATTTCGCGATAGAGCCAAAACAGATCAATAAGATTGGAACAAAAATAGGAGCGAATGCTTGGCTCGCCGTTGGCAGTTGGCCGTAAGACGCTTTGAGTGCTTGCCAGTCATGCTGAATTTCATCTGCGGCTTCAATGCCATCTGGTTCAACATGTTGGAATCGGTTCGCCCACAACATACCCGCTAACGCCGCAACTGCTGCAACAAACACACCCACACCAATCACTAAACCAAGGTTAGATTCCAGGCCTAAGTTACCCGCAGCGGCAATAGGGCCAGGAGTTGGCGGCACAAACGTATGTGTTGCGTATAGGCCAGTTGCCAACGCCACACTCATTGCAACGCTTGAGGTTTTTAAACGCTTCGCGAGTGATTCTTTGAGCGAGTTCAGAATGACAAAGCCTGAATCACAAAATACCGGAACAGAAACGATGTAACCGATGATGCTCATGGTCAATGTTGGGAAACGCTCACCCAACACTTTGATGACCGTATCGGCCATGGTGATCGCCGCACCACTTTTCTCCAAAATAACACCGATGATGGTACCTAAAACGATAACCAAGCCAATGTAACCAAGGATGCCGCCAAAGCCAGAAGCAATGGTTTTGGCAATGCTATCTGCCGGTAAGCCGTAAGCAAATGCCGCAAGGAACGCCGCGATGATCAGCGCTAAAAAGGGATGTAATTTGAATTTGGTGGTCGTGAGCACAATAAATGCGATCACCCCGAGCAGGATTAATATAAGGTTCATGATAACTCCATTTATTCTTATTTTGCTGAGCGAGTCCGTGTTGGCTCACTCAACATGTAGGGACGCATGAATTATTAATCGTTTGCTTTCGAATTCCTTTAGGCGGAGTGACAAATGATGTGGTCAAAAAATGACGCGTATTGTGCAAATGCACAATATCACGCCATTTTTGAGAGCCGAGTCGCAATATAAAGCTCCGCTAACCCCACAAAATTGGTGGTTGGCAGCCCTGTTATCTCGGTGATTTTTTCTAACCGATAACGCAGAGTGTTCCGGTGAATAAACAGCATTTTAGAGCATTCCGTCACATTGCCATTGCATTCAAACAACGCATCTAGGGTTTTCAGTAATTGCCCAGATTTGTCTTTCTCTTTCAACCGTTTCACGCCATCAATAATTTGTTCACCTTGCCAAATATCCGCCAACGGCGCTAACAGCACAGGCAAACGAAGTTCATCGAACAGGTACTTACGTTTCTCTGGGTAGAACTGCTTGCCAATGGCTAATACCTGCTTTGCGCTTTGGTATGACAAAGCAACATCTTTAGGCTCATTAAACAACTGCCCTAGCGCAATGTGAAACGTATGCGAATCGTGATCGCTTAAACGCGACATCAACTTATCAATGCGTTCACTTTCGATTTGGCTATCCCATTGCTTGGCGGAATGACACGGTTTCAGCACCACAATTTCATTCACTGAGACAATCGCAACTAGGTTGTTACGCTCTGGGTATTCAAGCAACTCAACAATATTGCGCACACTCTTCATGCTTTTAGAGGCGGACGGCGTCGAGACTTCAATCACCGTTGCCACCCGTGGTTGAGTAACATCGATAGAAAGACGCATCGCCCAATCTTTCAGCTCTTCATCGGTCAATTTGCCATTGATCCAAGCCAGAATAAACTCTTCGCGATGACGTCTATCCCACTGAAATTTTTCCACCAGCGCGGCTTGTTCGATTGTCAATTCAGCGGTCATTTTGACCAGTTTGGCGAAATCTCGGATTTTCTCCGGCTCGCCTGTCACACCAACAATACCGACCACGTCGCCATGCAATTTCAACAGCATATTGATTCCGGGTTTGACACCCTGCAACGTCAAACATTGCTGCTCATTCAGCTCTAGTGAATCGCCGTGATTCAACGCCAATACCGCGCCATCATGCACTTACCCAACGCGTTTGGGATCGCCACTGCCAATGATGATGCCTGCTGAGTTCATCACATTTACGTTGTGACCAATGATGGACATGGTTCGATCGACAATTTGCTGTGCTAGGGAGTGGTCGAGAATAACCATTTCGATTTTCCAGATTGACAATTTAATCATTCAATAAATCACAAATAGCCAACTGTCGCGATGATGCAGTTAAAAATAACTGAAGCAGCTCAAAGCATTACTCAATTAACCACACGATAAAAATGGATTAAACCCTCATTTTGAGCTGAGAGTTATATACTTATAACAAAGGTCACCGATGCATTCGTCACTGTGCATCGATACCGCTCGTCTACCTACAGAGGAGGAAACAACATGGAATTACGTAATAAATCGGGTGAAGTCGCAAAAATTGCAGATAATCTCACTTTGAAGGAAATCACAGAAATGGGCTACACCGTAGATTTATGCGATGAAGCATTTGACCCCGGTGAGCATTGGAAAGCGGAAGGTAAAACGCAAGGTATGGGCGAGTACCCAGAGGAGTAAACGTCCTGACGGGCCAGCGCACAAAGCGCTCCATAAACAGAAAAACCGAGCGACTTAACGCTCGGTTTTTTACTTTTGAACTTCTTGAATAAACAAGCCCATCTCTTCAAGATAATTGCCGTTTGAGCATCCCCAATCGGTGACTTCAATCAGCTCGGTAACTAACTGTCCAGATTCATCATTTTGTACTCGCTGCACAAACGCTTCAAAGCGTTCTAACTGCGCCTGAGTCTTAATGCCATGCACAGCATATTCTACAAGCAAGCCGTTGTATGTCTGCCAGCGCTGTTCACCTGAAACATCACTGCTTAAAATTACAGAGCACTTTTGTTGAATGTTCTCAACCGCATCATTTCTTGGCGGCGTGACAGAAGAGCATCCAACCAAAATCGTACCTAGCGCCAATAGCGTAACTTTTGTCTTATTTATCATATCGTTTCCATATGTACTGCCGCGATATAGAAATATTATTACACATGACAAAGATCATCGAGAGCGCCTCGCAGATTAATTAACTGATGAACTGTAAAACCCGTGCCAGCCTTAACACTGCGCACTCCGAACGCGTAACAACTCTCGCTAACTCATTAAAATGTAAACAAATAGTAAAATCACGTTTACGCAGTACACTACCAGCAAATTAATTTGTCCCTCCTTTATTATCAACAAGCGTGCAATAATTAGGGGTCTACTCCCAACCATTTGAAGGATCAAAATGACCGCAACGGATTATCTCAACGACCTCAATCAACGTTACCTCGCGATTCACCGCACCAAAGAAGATTTCTTTTGGGAAACTTACATGGGGATCAGCGATGACCATGATGGCTCAACGCAAGCACAAACGGCGTGGACAAGCTTTTTGAGCAACGCCGAGCAAATTACTGCCATCAAACAACAGCTTGAAGCCGCGGACTCAATTACCGCCCCACAAGAGAAACAGCAAACCATTACGGGCCTTTCTGGTTGGCTAGCGATGTTTGAATCTCACGCAATCGAGGGAGAAAAAGCACAAGCGTTGAAAAATCAGCTCATTGCCTTTGAAGCTGAACTATTCGAGAAAAAACAGAACCACGTACAAACGTTTACCGATGAAAACGGCAAGCAAGTGGAAGGTTCACTGCCAGTATTGAGCTCAACCATTCGCACCAGCAATCATGAAGAAGTTCGCCAATCGGCTCATCAAGCGTTGCTGAACCTTGAACAATGGCTACTGCAAAACGGCTTTATAGAACTGATCAAACTGCGCAACCAGTTCGCTCGCTCACTGGGTTATGCGACCTTCTTTGATTACTCCGTGCAAAAAACGGAAAAGATGAGCTCTGAGCAGCTATTCGAGATTTTGGAAGATTTCGAACAACGCACGCGAGATGCGCACCTAAATAGCTTAGAAAACTTGGCGAAAGAGAAAGGCGCAAGCGCACTAACAGGCTACAACTTTGTTTACTCGTTCGCGGGTGACGTCATGCGTGACCTTGACCCATACGTGCCGTTCTCTAAATCTCTGAGACGCTGGGTAGAATCGTTTGGTCGTCTAAATATTGATTACTCTGGCGCGACGCTAACGCTGGATTTGTTAGACCGAAAAGGTAAGTACCCGAACGGGTTCTGCCATGGCCCTATCCCTTCTTTCTACAATCAAGGCGAATGGGTCGCAGCACAGGTGAACTTCACCAGCAATGCCAAACCAGACCAAGTGGGCAGCGGCTACGATGGCATAAACACACTGTTCCACGAAGGTGGCCACGCAGCACACTTTGCGAACGTAAAAATGAACGCGCCTTGTTTTTCGCAGGAGTTTGCGCCGACGTCGATGGCTTATGCAGAAACTCAGTCGATGTTCTGTGACAGCCTGTTAACCGATGCCGATTGGCTAAAACAGTACGCACTGGATGATGAAGGGAATTCGGTTCCTGATGAGACAATTCAAGCGATGATCAACAGTCGTCAGCCATTCAAAGCTTATGAAGAACGTAGCATCTTGGTTGTGCCTTACTTTGAGCGCGCGTTATATCAACTGAGCGATGATGAGTTAACGCCAGAGCGTATCACTAAGCTGGCTCGCGATTGTGAAAAACAGATCCTTGGTTTGGAATGCAGCCCTCGCCCACTGATGGCGATTCCACATTTGCTATCCGATGAAGCGGCTTGCGCGTATCAAGGTTATCTACTCGCGCACATGGCGGTGTATCAGACCCGCGCATACTTCCTTGAGAAGTTTGGCTACCTGACGGATAACCCAGAAATTGGCCCACTGCTGGCAAAACACTACTGGCACGCAGGCAATCACTTGTCGCACAACGAAACCATTTTCAGCCTGACTGGTGAAGGCTTTAACGCCAAGTACCTTGCAGACGTGTGTAACCTATCCCCAGAACAGGCGTGGGAAGTGCAGCAGAAGAAAATCGACTCACTTGCGACGCGAAAGCGAGCACCAGTCGCTTCACTGGACGCGACGATTAAAGTCGTCGACGGCAGTAAAGAACTGGCAAGCAACGCCATCTCTGACGAACAAATGTGTGACGATTTTGAACGTTACATCGTAGAGACTTACGGTCGATAACACGCCAAGAGCCAGAAGCCACGCTTCTGGCTTTTTACTATTAAGGCACAACAAAAGGAAGCGCTATGCATCAACAAATCATCAAGTTCTGGTTCGAAGAGCTAACGCCTCAAAACTGGTTTGAAAACAACCCAGAGCTGGACAAACATATTGCGTCACGATTTGCCTCGGTACTCGAACAAGCCGCTCGTTGTGAACTGTTTAATTGGCGTGACAGCGCACAAGGACGATTGGCCGAAATCATCGTCCTCGACCAGTTTTCACGTAATGTGTATCGCAACACCCCAAAAGCGTTTGCGCAAGACCCGCTCGCATTAGCATTGGTTCAAGAAGCAATTCGGTTAGGACACGATCAAGAATTAGCGCCTGAGCAGCTAAGCTTTTTGTACATGCCGTTTATGCACAGTGAATCTCGCCTCATTCATGTCGAAGCTGAGAAATTGTTTCGCGCATCAGGGCTTGAAAATAACTACGATTTTGAGCTAAAACACAAAGCCATCATCGACCAATTTGGACGTTACCCACATCGCAACGCCATCTTGGGTAGAGAAAGCACACCTGAAGAGTTAGCATTTTTGCAGCAACCCGGCTCCAGCTTTTAACCATCAATAACAACGAGAACGTTGAATGAAATTAGACGCCATATTGTGGGATTACGATGGGACACTCGTAAACTCTGTACCGAAAAACATCGACATCACCAAAGCGATCTTATCCATCGTTGTCCCGCATTTAACTGGCAATAATTTACCGAAATATCTCCATTCAGAAGCCAACTATCACTACGCAAACCACGCGGCGAAAAACTGGCAAGAGCTGTACGTGGATTACTACGGCATGTCCCATGATGAAATGCTAAAAGCTGGCGGTTTATGGGCAGAGCATCAAGAGAAAAACCAAACACCAGTAACCCTGTTTGAAGGCATTGATGGCGTCATTAAAGAGTTTGTGCAGCTGCCTCACGGCATTTGTTCTCAAAACTCACAAAGCAATATTCGTCGAGTGCTGTCCGACAACGGCATCAGCGCGCCGTTTAAATCCATCGTCGGGTATGATGACGTCTCGAATGGGCACCAAAAGCCCGATGCGTACAGTGGCATCAAATGCGTTGAGTCGATTTTTGGTCACGCAGAAAATCGACAGCTGATGTACATCGGTGACCATGAAGCCGACACGCAATTCGCACGCAACATCGAACAGCAGTTGGGTGGCCAAAGTAAGGTGATTGCCGTTGCAGCAGCGTACAGTGGCGCGATGCCAGAGCATTGGAGCGTGCAACCAGATTACGTGGCAAGAACGGTTGACGAGCTGTTTTCGATTATTGCTCAACACACGTAATTTTTGACTGCGGTTTAAGGCCAACACCTTGAATGCTGCCAGCACTCACTTTGCCCTTTCAGACATTGAAACAATTTTAGCCACTACACCGGAGGCCCCATGGTTACATGGCCATGTTTATTGAAACTCGATGGCGACGATGAACTTATCTATTTGCGTTCTCATGCCGATCTTGATTCCGAATGCGAAGCGCTCATTTTGGGGCCAGATGATTACGTAATTGACTCAAATGGCAACACGTTCGGGTTGCAATACAACGATTCGAACACCACCGTTTTACAACCGGAAGAACGCACTCTGTCCGTCGAGGAAGTTACGTCACTCATCCAGTCGCATGAGTTTAGTCTCGCACAAAGATGCATCATCAAAATTCACTTCACCTCGGTACAGCAAGCTGTTGAGGCATTAGCCAATTAGCTCGAACCCCGCTCATGATGATTACACAAAATTATTATTTTTATAATTTATGATAATTTCATGTAATTAAAACCGCGCCATATACTCTCCCACATCGAAACAAAACAACGTTTAAGCACACATGTTGGGAGCAAACAAATGAAAATGAATCATGTCGGTATTATGGTCGGAGATATGGATAAAGCGGTTGAGTTTTACACACAAGCGCTTGGTCTAAAAGTCGTTATGGGTAACACGAAAGTGATTGAAGAACGCGAAACCGCAATTGGCAGAATGTGTATTGCGGTCTTTGGTGAGGGCTTTAAAGGCTTCAACATTGCGCATCTAGTGACAAGCGATGGCATCGGACTTGAGTTATTTGAAATGAAAGAGCGTCAAGAACGCCATGAAGTGGATTTTTCTCGCATCGGTATCTTCCATTTCTGTTTGCAGACGGACGACTTTGAAGGTGCAATCAAGCGCACTGAAGCGTTTGGTGGCAAAGTGCGTATGGACATCATGCGTTACCACCCAGAAGACGATAACAAACCTGCGAAAATGGTTTATCTAGAAGACCCATTCGGCAACCTGTTCGAGCTTTACTCGCACACTTATGAAGAAACTTACGCTTCTGAATACGAGTAATTACATCAAGCAACACAACCGGGATCAATGCGTTATCGAACCCGGTTGTTCAAACCGTTTCACCAACTATTGTTACGACTCAATGCCTAACGACTTCATCAACGATTCAACGGTATTGTTAACCCACAATATCAACGGATCATTGCGGCGCTTTACGCTGTAAACGTAACCGAAGTTACCCTCTAATTTCGGCAGCGCGTTATCAAATTCGATAAAAGAAAAACGCTTATCTAACTGATTGATCAAGTGACGCGAGCAAGGAAACAGCACATCGCTATCCGCAACCAAATTCAAAATGGTGTTGATGTGCGTGGTACGCAGTTGAATTCTTGGGACAACTGAAAAAGGCTGTAATAAGCGCGAGATGTGATCTTCTTTTTCATTCCAATGTTGGATGATGTGAACCGCGTACGCGTACTCTGAAATGTCATCCAAATACATGCGTTTGCCACCATGCGGATGCGTCGCGCGGCAGGCCAGAGCAAAGTCGTCCCGCCCTCCTTTTTTCTGAACCAGATGCTTCGGCAATTCCATAGGGAAATAGTTGATACCAAAAGCGATTTCACCCGCATCGATTTTGTCTGGCGTGGTTTCCGTCCAGTCTTCGATCACCAAGTTCATAAACGGCGCTTCTTTGGCTAGCAGCTGAGTAAACGCGGCAGAAAACCATTGCGCAATGGACGAGTTGATCGCAACACGCAGAACACCGCTTTCGGTCGCGGGATCAAAACTATGAGAAACATTCACTAGCTTGTCGATGTCGTTGATGATCCCAGAAAGCTGCGCTTTGATCTCTTCGGCTTTCGGCGTGAGCTCCATATTGGTGCCCTTGCGCACTAAAATGTCGTCGTTAAACAAATCCCGAATTTTACGCAAGCTTCGGCTCACAGCAGGCTGGCTGGTGCACAAACGCTCCGCAGCCGTTGTGGTGTTGCGTGTTTCAAGAATCACCGCAAGCACCTTGAGCAAATTGTAATCAAAGTTCATCAACGTTATCTCTTTAACTTTCCTCAAAGCATATCACTTTTGATATAGACTAAATACCCACAATTCATTTCTGTAATAAACGGGTGAACGACTAAGCTTAGCTGGAAACATATCCTCACAAACAAATGGATGAAACCAGCCATGAAACAAAAATTACTCGTTACTCTATTGGGATTATCAGCGCTAGGAGCCAGCTCTGTATTTGCGGCTAACACCAATGTTGATCTTGCAGAAGATGCTTATATCTACGGCTACTCTATCGATGAAGCGTACAAGTTTTTCTATCACACGGCGGTAGAAAACAACTATCCACTGAACCGCTTTCAGAATATTCGTGCTCTAGCTGATGACTCTTACACCGCTCACCCAACCATTAATAACGATACGCTTCACCTTATGGGCTGGTTAGATGTTGCTGCAGAACCTGTCATTGTGAGCGTGCCTGATATGGATGAAGGCCGTTACTGGATCTTGCACACAATGGACATGGGCCACTACACCAACGCAGCGTTCAGTTCTCGTACTCGCGGCACAAAAGGCGGCCAGTTCATGTTTGCAGCACAAGATTGGCAAGGTGAAGTGCCAGCGTCTGTCGACGAAGTGGTTCGCGTAGACAGCAATCTTGTGAAGCTGATGGGTCGCATCATGGCAGTGAATGACGAAGACGCAAAAGTCGCGCTTAACTACATGGACCAATGGAACATTCGTACCCTATCGGAATATTTAGGTAAGAACGGGCCACAACCAGTACAAAGAACGTATCCAGATCCAAAAAATTCAACATGGCTTGAACGCGTGAACTTCGTGCTATGTGATGGCTCGATGGGCAATGCAGACAAACAGTGGTTGGACAAATACCAATCTATCGGCGTTGAACCATGCAAAACTGACTTAACACCTGAGCAGCTAAAACTGGCAAAAGTTGGTGAGAAGAAAGGCATGGAACACCTCGTCGAACTTGCACCTAAAATGACAGATGCTCGTACGTTGCTTGGTACACGCGATACCTTGGGTGATGCGCCACGCGATATTTTTGCAGAAGGTACTTACCTTGGTCAGTGGGGTTTACCACCTATCGAAGCGTCTTACCGTAAATCAGATTTCGACAGCACTGGTCAAAAACTGGATGGTTCGAAGCATGATTACGTGATGCGCTTTAAAGCGCCGAACGTCAGCGAATTCTGGTCTGTTACTATTTACGGCAACGACAACCGTTTGATGGCGAAAAACGACCTAAACCGTCACAGCCGTGGCGACCGAACCATGAAAGCGGACAAAGACGGTTACTACACCATTTACATGAGTGCGAACGAGAAAGGCCGTGCAGACGATCCAAACTTCTTGCCAGTACCTGAAAAACCGTTCTACGCCATCATGCGTTTCTACGGCGCTGACGATGCAATCCAAAGTGGTGAGTATCAAATGCCTGAGATCAAAGTAGTTAAATAATTCGTTTTAACGAACCACTGCTCTGTCGCCTCCTTAGCTCGTAAGTACGTTAAGGAGGCTTATTTCAAGGTGGGTGTCTAGGGCGAACATCAAGCCCAAAAATCAAAGAGACGCCCACTGAATCTAGTGATTATTTTTATTTAGGTATCGTATGGATTTTAATTTAATCCAAACCTTTTTAATTGTTGCTGAATATCAATCTTACTCTCGCGCCGCAGAGCACCTAGGGCTAACTCAGCCAGCGATTAGCGCATCCATGAAGCGTTTGGAAAAAGAAACCAACAAATCGTTATTTGTGAAGGATGGGCGACAAATCAAACTCACTTCAGTAGCGCATCAGTTACTACCTAAATTTCATCAGGCGTTTGCGATGATCAATGATGCCATTTCCGATCAAAGCACTTTCCGCCTGAGCTGTAACGAAGCGCTGCTCCACCGCATCACACCAACCAACACGATCAGCATTTGCGCCGATACGGATTTACCTTCGTTATTGAACGATCTACGACTTAAACAGATCGATTTGATTATTAGCCCAACGACCATTCATGACCCATCATTTATCAGTGAGTCAATTTTTGAAGAGCCAATGGTGGTGATTTGTCGTCAAGATCACCCACGTATCGCAGGAAAAATCGAACAAGGACAGTTTTATTCTGAAAAGCACTGTCGGTTTGTCGGAGACGAAGACTTCCCAGTTAGCAACACCGAAATTCACCAGCCAGGGCTGCAAGAGCGTGATGTGGAAATGATGACAACATCGCTCTCTGGCATGATGCTTTATGTGGCGAAACACGATTGCTTAGGCGTGCTTCCCCTGTCTTTGGCGCAGAAATGGCAATCGGCTTTGAATCTGCAAGTCATTCAAACTCCAATGTTTTCCGAGCCAGTCAGCTATAAGCTGATTTTCCATAAACGAGATGAATCCAGCACTTCCCATCAATGTTTGCGAGCTTGGGCGCGTGACCAATTTGCTACAGGCCTAAACGCCTGACTCGGTCGCACATCAAGGCATTTCGCCAAAAACTCTTTCTCTCTTCTTAAACGCACTCTTTATGACTAAATGCGCATATGTTAAAAATGGCTTAACGATCAATATGGACGTTCAGGTCGTATACTTTTCCATAACCGCACAAAAGGAGTGAAGCATGCCCACCAACAACCCAATCGCAATCCAAGCCCTTGATCATGTCGTGTTAAGAACGTGCAACCTCGACGCCATGTTGCATTTCTATCGAGATATTTTGGGCTGCCCTGTCGAGCGCGAAGTAATGGAGCTTGGTTTAACCCAGCTCAGGGCTGGTAACGCATTGATTGATGTGGTGACGGTGGACAGCGAGTTAGGGCAACTTGGCGGAAAGCCACCAGTTCAAAATGGTCGTAATATTGACCATTTTTGCCTGCAACTAGCGCCTTTTTCCGAAAATGAAATACTGGAATATCTGCGTTCGAACGGCATTGAAACCGAAGAGTTTGCGAAGCGGTATGGCGCACAAGGGTTCGGTAGATCACTCTATATACATGATCCGGAAGGAAATGTCGTCGAGTTAAAACCTCAAGTCATTGATGAGTAAGCTACACTTAACTGTGTTACTGACCATTTGTTTCTCATCATTGTAGAAGGCTCAAAAAATGAACGCGATCTCGTTAGTCCAAGGCGACATCACCACCGCACATGTCGATGCCATCGTGAATGCAGCAAACCCGAGAATGCTCGGCGGAGGTGGCGTCGATGGTGCCATTCATCGCGCAGCTGGGCCTGCGCTTATCAATGCGTGTTATGCCGTTGATGATGTCGACGGTATTCGATGCCCGTTTGGTGACGCACGCATTACTGAGGCTGGCAATTTAAACGCGCGTTACGTCATTCATGCCGTTGGCCCGATTTACGATAAATTCGCCGATCCAAAAGCGGTGTTGGAATCTGCATATCAACGTTCGCTGGATCTCGCGCTCGCCAACCACTGCCAAAGTGTGGCGCTGCCTGCGATTTCTTGCGGAGTGTATGGTTACCCACCTCAAGAAGCAGCAGAAGTCGCGATGGCCGTTTGTCAAAGACCGGAATACGCGGCACTCGACATGCGCTTTTACTTGTTTAGTGAAGAGATGCTTTCGATATGGCAACACGCCCTGACCCAGCACTAAAATCTTTGTGACAAGAGACATAAAAAAACCGGACTGCCAATACAGTCCGGTTTGTCTTATTTGTCACTGAATTATCGTTCGTTAAGCGCTACGAATGCTAGGGGGGTCATCCAAAGCGCCTAATGTGTGCGATCTAGTTTTTGAAGAATCCGTTGTACATCATGTACAAATGCGCCGCAGACCAAGAGAAGTTCGACGCACCTTGTACCGCGCCCGTCTCTGGGTTGTAGTTTTCACGGATTGGCATGTCACCCGTCATTCCTTCTGCGTTGTTAAACAACTCATTCGCCATTGCAATCGCTTCTTCTTTGTAGCCGTAGTTTTCCATCGCACGGAAGCCAAAGTACACTTGGTCTAGCCATACACGACCACGCCAGTACACATCTTTACCGTAAGCAGGGTTGGTTTGCGATGCCGTCGGCAAAGGCACACCCGTTCCTTGGAATTTATCTGGCGTGTTGAACTCGTCTTGATCACGCATTACCGCGATCACTTTATCGGCATGCTCTTGCGTTGCTGCACCATTAAACAGCGGCGACCAACCTTCAGGGCCACGTCCACGCTCTACAATCGGCAAACCCGCACAGCCATTTGCAAGAGGCGCAGGAGTAGTGCCATCTTCAGCCACATTCAAGTGAATGTCGTAGAAGAATCCTGTGCTTTCATCAAACATACATTGGTTAATGTAAGTCTTGATTTTTTCTGCGCCATTAAGGAATTCTTGCGCTCGATCTTTACCTTCTACGCCATCAGACACCAACTTCGCCATTTCCGCTAAGTATTTGTTGTCTGAGTACATGTAAGAGGCTTGATCCACCGATTCTTGCAACATAGAGAAGCCAAGCAGCTCGCCGTCCGCAGCATTATTGTTGGTGCGATTTTCTGCAAAACGAACTTCCCAATCTTTCTTCGCAAGATCGAGTTTCGCTAAGTTTTCCGCTGACGTATTGCTGTACACCCACTCTTCGCCTTCCAGCTTGATGCTGTTATCAAAGCCGTACGCACTTGCCGCGTAGCGACCAAGTTGATCCACATTTTTGTCTGGATTGCTGATGTCTTCAGCTTGCGAATTCATGTTGTGGATGTTGTAGATAAAGCCAAAACGAGCCGCGTTATCCATGCCCGATTCCCAGCCCGCCGCTTCTTGTGCGCCGACGTGAATCGTCATGTAATCCACTTCATCAAGAATCTTATTGTAAGACGCCATGCCTTTTACTTTATAAGAATTGCCGTTTTGCTCGATGATGTCTTCTGCCGGAATAATGGTCGTGAAGTTAGGATCGCGCGTTTCTACCCAAACGTACATCACGCCTTCTTCCGTGTTGTGTGCTGGGTCCACTGCCGCGCCGTATTCAGGCACACCATTTTGGTTGTGGTCGCGGTTTGATAGCCACCAATCGTGGTATGCCACCAACTTCGGATACATTTCATCAATGAATTTTTGCGCGTCTTCTGGGCGATCAAACTGGTTCACGAGAGCGTGATACACCTCCATCACAGACCATGCCGCCAACGATGGTTTCGTATTGCGTTCGTTCCAGTTTTCAGAGCCAGCACCACCACGACTAACAGGTTTGGTGTACGTCAACACATCCAGCAAGTAGCCTTTGTCTTGCGGACGAATCTTGTCATCAGCTTGAACTTGTTCTTGGAATACCGTGCGAATGTTGTCCATCGCAACATCTGGGTTGAAATGCGCCATCGCGTACGCTTGTTTCCACGAATCCCACGGCCACGTTAAGTTACCAGAGAACCAACGCGCAGTGACCGATGGTGTGACTGTCGCTTGTTCAATGTCGCCCGCCGCAGAGCGCCAGTTACCGTTTAGGGTCTCCATCGCTTTTACCGCTACGCGAGCTTGGTCTGCTGTCGCTTCTTTGTTGATAAGACCATTCGCTAAATAGCCGTCCCAACGCGCTTTCGACGCTTCCATGTATTGAGTTGGATTCGCCAATACATCTTGCAATTTCAACGATTCTGACTGCACTTCTTTCGCATTATGCAGGTTAGAATACGCCGTATAAACCGCCGATGTTTGCTCAGCTGGTAGGCTCATCTCCGCGGTAGAACTGAATGAGGTTTCGTTGGTGAACGTCTTCGTCGGTAGAGAACGAGTAATGCGGAACTCGGCATCGCGATCATTACGGATCGCCCAGTTGTCTTTCATCTCGCTAAAGTTAATTTTAATGCCGTTCTCGATGGTCGAAATCTGGCGCTTGTAATCTGGGTAGTACTGCGCCACGGTTTGGTCTTTTCGCGTCGACAGCGCGTATTTCACCAACTCGCCGTCCCACTCCAACGCCAAGTTCATATCACGATCAGTTTTGTTAGTGATGAGCGTTTCTACCAACGAAGAACGGTCAGTTACGAAGCGCAGCACCATTTGCACGTGAATATCCTCCAAGTCCAACACCTGCACTAACGCACCTGGAATGGAATAGACTTTCGCTTCTGCGTTCGATAAGTCGTAAGTTTGGCCACTCACTTTGTCGGTCAACGTGAGCTTGTCGAACGTTTGGCCAGACATAAAATGCGCGTACTCTTGCGTCACTTGCATAATACCGCCGAAAGCGCCATAACCCGCCGCATCTTCAGGTAGCAAATGGCCATGCCACGCGCCGTTGTCCGTGAGTGCGTTGTACTTCAGGTTCGAATAACTGTCGTAATCACGCAGGTAAGTTGGATTACCAGTACGATCAATCACGTTAGTAAATTCTGAAGTTGGCGCCTGTGGCAAACGGATTTCAGTTTTATCATTGGAACCACATCCAACAAGCGAAATAGTAGCCCCGATCAGAATGGCAAGTGTGCTCTTTTTAAACATACTTTTTCCCTATTATTTACGTTATTTTTATATTCTCATTTATATAAATGAGTATTTTTAGTGTGCAGAAGCCCGGCTCGCACTAAATAAGCACAAGCTTCCGATAATTATTCTTTTATTTTTCTTTAGCGATAGTGATGGCTTTTAATAAATCGCCATTAATATTCGGAATTGTGTCAGCCAAAAATATCTGATTACCAGGTGTGAAAGTGAGTAAAACGTTTTTTAGTCGTTGACTGTTTTCGCTGGTTTTATTTTGAACATCAAACTCAATTAGTTTGTTGTACACTTCATTTGCCAGTTTTTCTTCTTGTTCTTCGGTAATCGCAATACGTCCAACACAAATTGGAGGTCGAATATCGTGGCTAAACACTTCTTCACGAAAGCGCTGTGCAAATAGCGTGTCTAAATTTGAACCTTCTTCAAAAATAAAGCGGCCTGTATCTTTAAATTGATAGTGTTTATCCCCTTTCAGTTCAATGTAATCCATCATTTCTAGTGCACGTAAATAGAGCGCAACGGAAGTATCACTTAGCTGGTATCTCCGAGCGATCTCTTCTAAAGACCACTCAGGTCGACGCAAAAGATAAAGAAAATCAAATAAGTGAGGATATTGATGAAAAATCTCACTGTTGGTGTCGGTGATAAACTGTTCACTCTCTTGCTGCAGCTGCTTACCTCGCATGGATAACTCAACCAAATCCGTATCTAGGTGCGTGGCGTACAACAAGATTTTATCTAAACCAAGAGACGTATTGTGAAGCTGTCTTTTTATAGTAGAAAGCGGGATTCCAAGTCCAATAGAAAGCTCAGAATATCCAATGCCTTTTTCTTTTATTTTTTCTCGTAAAGCAGCAAGTAAATACGTTGCAGAATTATTCATCTAACAATGCCTGTATTTTATTTATTCAGCATCCATGATGATAAATTCAAGAGAGTCCTACTCTTGTGATTTTGGTCTCAATATTCTATCTTGTTGGCGTAAAACATGTCTTATCCATTAGATTTTTTACTTTTCTTTAACTGGATACATTTTACCCATCCAGAACAAGTTATAGCCTTTGCTCTATGGGCTTATCAAGATAATAGTCAGTATAATTGTTTTGAAGAGTAAAATTAAGATGGCAAAGATTTTTACTAAAACTTTTCTGATAAGAGCGCAAATTTTCAGATGAAAAGTATCAAAAAATGACACCAATTGATTTATAAAAGCGTGAGATCACAATTGGCAAGTGAACCTATGGAAATTTTGAATTTCAATGACCAGTAAAAACCTTGTTATATTCTGAAAATAACAAGGTTAATTTATAAAATAATTATTGAAGTAAGATCATATTATTAAGTCAAAATTATATCTGGCTCACATATTTCTTTTTCTCGCCACCATTGTTTATTTATATGTTCTTGATGAACGTAAAAACTCTCCCCCGGCATTGGCGTCAGCAGCGTTATATGTTCTTTTTGACAATGGGTAAGCAAATCTGAAATCGGTTCGTCCCAGCGGTGAGTAAACAGTTCGTATGTAGCCCAATGTACTGGCAACAGTTTTTTCGCATTTAAATCGCGAAACGCTTGCACGGTATGATGAGCCTGCATGTGCCCCCAGTTTTCGACCGGATAACCTTGGTCTTTCACATCGGCAGCCACTTCCAAACAGGCAATGTCGATTGGCCCACATCGCTGTGCGATCTCAGAAAAGTGCGAATCGTAAGCTGAATCGCCACTAAAATAGAGCGTCTCTTCTTTGCCTTTGATGACCCAAGAAGCCCACAAGGTCGAGTTTTTATCGAAATAAGTACGACCCGAATTATGGTTAGCGGGCGTACAAATCAGTTCGATTCCGGCATAGTGCACGCTATCCCACCAATCGAATTCCACGATGTTGTCTGCGCAAACGCCCCACTTTATCAGATGCTTGCCAACCCCTAAGGGTACATAAAACGTCACGGGTTTATCGGCGTAGAAACGTATGGTCGACGCTTCTAAATGGTCGTAATGATCGTGCGAAATCACGATAATTTCAGGAATCGGCAAACAATCTCTGGCGTGAGTATTGGGAATATTGCGTTCAAACCACGCTTTTGCGATGAACGGAGAAGCGTAATCAAATACCGGATCGGTCAGAATTCGAATGCCATCGACCTCCACCAGCATAGTGGAATGGCCCAGCCAAGTAAGGCGCATCGATTCACTTCGCTGCTCAAACTGCGTAGGTTGAATTGGGGAATGTGGCAGATGTTCGTTAGGACTCAACGGCGTTCTACCACCAAGATAACTCCAACACACCTGCCAGAATGATTGCGGACTAGGGACATTTGGCATCTCGTTTTTAACGCGGCCGTTTTCAAATTGAGGCGAGTGGTAAACACGGTGCGCCAACTGCGCATGGTAGGTTTGAGGCGGAATCAGTGAACTTGGCTTTTGTTCACTCGTTAGGTATGTGCGCTTAAGTATCGTCTCAGACATATCGTTATTTTGTCTCACTTGTGAACGCTCAACAGTAGGTTTATTAAAACGTGCGTGTATGTCTATTTCGTGACCAAAATGAGGTGTAAGATGAAGATTCAGTTTCAATCAAACGTCTTCTATTTAAGGAAGCGGTTCTCAAACCTTCTGAATACTGCGTCGGTTTGAAAGGAGAAAACTATGGTGACTTGCAGCCAATACGATTTTATTGAAATCGCCTGTATGTTTAAGCTCCCTATCGAGATCACGCTAAAAAATGGTGAAACTCATCAGGGCAACGCGTTCGACACAGGCTACGACATGCAGCGACAAGAGTGCTTGTTTTTAGATATGGATGGTGAGCACACCGCTTTCCCGACTGAACAATTAGTCGCAATGCGCGCGCTCAAAGCCAATCCGCATTTTGACGAAGTGACGTTTGAGTAAACGTTCTTCTTTCACTGACGCCGTCCAATAAAAAACGCCTCTCAAGCTGACACAACTTGAGAGGCGTTCTCTTACACCGTTCACCTGAACTTGTTGTTATTCACGCGACCTGATGAAAACCAGCATCGGCATCATGATCACGAACATCACTCCCACAAGCTGGAAGGTGTGCACAAACGCGACCATTTGCGATTGCTGCTGCAACATCTGTTGGTATTGGTCTAACGCAACCGGATCGGTAATAGAAAGCCCCTGATTGGCCGCCCAGTCATGCAAGTTAGGATTATAAGGATTAATACCCTCTCCCAGCGCATGCCATTGCTGCTGACTATCACGATATTGGAACGTGGTGGCGATAGAGATACCAAACGAACTACCAATAGTACGGAACAGATTGTAAATACTTGCCGCCGCGACAGATTGCTCTTTCGGAATCGTTAAATACGCCAAGGTGGATAGCGTCGAGAAGGTTAAACCAAGCCCCATGCCCTGAATCATACTCGGCATCACAATCCAAAATGTATCGATCTGCAGTGAGTATTGCGTCATCAAATAACTACCAATCCCGATGCAGCTCAAGCCAAAGACTATTTTGATTCTGGGATCGAATTGCGGATTGAGCTTAATCACCAAAATCAACATCGCCGCTGACGCCAACCCACGCGGTGCCATTAATAAGCCAGTGGTTGAGACCGGATAATCCAGCAAACTTTCCAACAACATCGGTTGTTGAGTCGTCAGACCAAACATCGCCATCGACACCACGGCAATCATCAACGACGAGACCATAAGATTTCGGTCTTTAAGCAGCCATAATGGCGCTATTGGGCTTTTGGTTTTCCAACTACGATAGATCCACATCACCAATCCCATGAATGCGAGCAATATCGCCGTCTGGATCATGCGTGAGTTGAGCCAGTCTTCTTCGTTACCTTTATCCAACACAAACTGCAACGCGCCCACACCTAACGCCATGTAACCGATGATCCACCAGTCAAAGTTAGGTTTGGATTTGTTGTCGATATGGATATAGCGATAAATCAAAGAGGTACAGATCAAACCGAATGGCAAGTTGATGTAAAATATCCAGCGCCAGTTGATGTTGTCGGTGATCACGCCACCCACGACTGGGCCCAAAATAGGACCAAGCAAAATGCCGATGGAGAAAATCGCCATCGCTTTGCCTTTTTGCTCGTACGGATAAATCTGCACTAACGTCGACTGCGCCAATGGAATCACCGACGCGCCGAAAGCGCCTTGGATAATGCGAAATAGCACCATCTCTTCAAGAGACTGTGCTTGCCCACAAAGCGCACTGGCAATCACAAAACCGATCACGGCAACCAGCATGACTTTGCGTTCACCAAAGCGCGACACCCAGAAACTGGTCATCGGAATGAAGATCGCTTCCGCCATGCTGTAACCCGTCAGCACCCAAGTAATTTGGTCTGCCGTTGCGCCCAATGCGCCCATCATGTGCGATAGCGACACGTTCGCAACGGTCATATCGATTAACACCATGATGGCAGAAAGCATCACGGCGACGGTGGCAATCCCCCGTTTGTCTGCCGTAATTTGATGACTCATTGCACGCTACTTTGCAAATCAATTGTGACTTCTGAGCTCGCACCTACGCGAAGTTGCGGCGCATCGGCCGGTACTTCTAATGCCAAACGTACAGGGAAACGCTGTTTGATTTTAACCCAGTTACCCGTTGCGTTTTCTGGTGGCATCAAGGAGAACGATGTACCACTCGCAGGCGACAGCTGTTCTACCGTTGCTTTCCACACCACGTCTGGGTACATATCAATCACCACATCCGCATGCATGCCAGCTTTAATATGAGTAAGATCGGTTTCTTTAAAGTTCGCGCGTACCCAATAGCTGTCTTTTAAAATCACAGGGAACAGCGTTTGACCCACGCTAACGACCGAGCCTACGTGTGTACTGATTTCACCGGCAATGCCATCCACTGGTGAAGTAATGTCGGTGTAACTCAAGTTCAGCTCCGCTTGCGCTAACTGTGCCGCTGCTTGTTGAACGATTGCCGCCTCTGCGCCTTCTTCACCACGGTTCGCAATGGTTTTTTCTACCGTCGCGCGCGCTTGCTCTAGGCTCGCTTGGGCATTGGCAAGTTTATTTTTTGCCGTATCTAAATCTTGGTCCGACGCCAGTTTGCGTTTCACTAGGGAATCCGTACGTTTGTACTCTACTTGCGCTTCTGTCAGGTTAGAGCGCGCCGCATCTAAGCCCGCAACGGCTTCAGTTACCTGCTTATCGGCAACGTCATGTTGCTGGACCGCCAATTGGTATGCCGCTTTTGCCTGCTTCACTGCCAACAGATATGGGCGCGAATCAATCTTCAGCAGTAGGTCACCTTTGTTAACAGATTGGAAGTCTTTGACATCCACAGAAACCACTTGGCCTTTTACTTGAGGGGCTACCGATAAAATTTTTGCCCTAACGTAGGCATCTTCCGTGCTTGGATGACTATCTGAATACTGCCAAGACCAATACATCGCACCAAATGCGATAACACAGAGAGTAAAGAAAAGAGTTTTTACCAGCTTAGATCTGGAGGAAGAATGCTTCGCGATGTCGCCGCTCATTTATATTGTCCACTTGTTCAATTATGTGATCAGTGTAGGACTTTTCGATCTTCCGACAATAAAATGATCTGCAAGGTAAAGATCCAATTTTGCATGTTGCTAAGTGGAGTAAATGATGTGCAATCAAAACGAGGATAAAAAAGAGGGGCAGTCCCCGTAACCGCCCCCAAAGTCATGCCAATAATAGTAATGTGCGTGTAACTACTGGTTTTTCTTAGAACTTGTAACCGCCGCTGATCATAAATACCCAAGGGTTAATTTTGACGTCGGTTTTTTGCTTCACTCCACCCGCTTTATAAGTTGCTTCTGTTTCAATGTTTGCGTACCACGCAGCGGCGTTGAGGAACCATTGATCGTTGATCATGTAGTCCACACCAATATTCGCTGCTAGACCGAATGAATCATCTAATTTCAAATCTGAAAGGTCAGCGCCTTTACCCGTGCTATTGAAATCTTCATCAAAGAATATGGTGTAGTTCAGACCTGCACCAACGTAAGGACGGAACTTACTTTGAGACTCGCCAAAATAGTACTGCACCATTAGCGTTGGTGGTAAATGTTTGGTTTTCGCGATATCACTACCAACCAAATCTGTCGAAATATCGTGGCTGAATGGTGTTGCTGCTAGAAGCTCTAAACTGATGTTGTCTGTAAACATGTAGCCAAATGTCAAACCAAGCTGCGTATTTGAGTCAACTTCTAACTCTTCTTGAGAACTAAGAATCTTATCGCTGCTGTCATTTGGAACAACAGACGCCGCACCAACACGAAGAACGAAGTCACCTTGTTTATGAGCGAAAACACTTGGTGACACGAGTGCAGCAACCACTGCTAGACTGCAGATTGTTTTTTTCATTTTTTATTTCCTTTTATAGGGCTTCGTTATGTCGTACCCAAAGGTGTGCCTGCTGACTGGCCTTAGATTTCAAGTAAACTCAGCGCCTTGAAGCACACGGGCATCTATATTTTTTTGAGCTGCGCGCAATCTAGCACATAGAAACCCTACTATTTTGATGGAAATCAATTTGTGAAAAATATAGGTTTTTTGTATAGAGAAACGCCATACCGATCAACAAATTATGCAAATCGGATACAATTCTGTAATGCAAACTGTGCGTGTGAGAAGCTATGCATGCTCAAAAACACGAATCCTCTCGCTAAGGTCCGTAGCCAGCAAAAACTTTTTTCTTCCTCTACGTCTTCTATTTTCAAAAAATAACCCACTTAAAACGCTCGTTTGACCCCTTAAAATCGCGATTTGAGGGGTTTGTAAAACACTGAAATACAAGAAGTTATTTTTCTGGAAAATCAGTTACTTGGAGTGCTAGTCTGCTCGCAGCTAAGGAGAAGACATGTTAAAAACCGATCTCATTTTTGAACGAGAAAACTTTTCTCACCACGATTTTCAGAATGCCACCTTTAAAAACTGCCACTTTTATATGTGCAGTTTCGACCATGCCGATCTGCGCGATGCTAAGTTCATCGACTGTCGCTTTATCGAATCCAAAGCGCTAGAAGGGTGTAGTTTTCGCTTCGCGAACTTAAAAGATGCCAGCTTTACGAACTGTATGTTGGCGATGAGCCTGTTTAACGGCGCAAATTGTATGGGCTTGGAGCTGCGTAAGTGCGATCTCAAAGGGGCAAACTTCCAAGGTGCGAACTTTGCTAATCGCGTCAGTAACACCATGTTTTTCTGTTCTGCTTTTATTACTGGCTGCAACCTTACCTACTGTAACTTCGAGCGAGTGTTACTAGAAAAATGTGACCTCTTTGAAAACCGTTGGAACGGAGCGAACCTCGCGGGGGCAACTCTTAAAGGCTCGGATTTATCTCGCTGCGAATTCTCGCCAGAACAATGGGGAACCTTTAACGTTGAGCAATGTGATCTGACTCATGTCGAACTAGACGGGCTGGATGTTCGCCGCGTTTCTCTGTTTGGTGTTAAAATTTGTGATTGGCAACAAGAGCAATTGCTTGCGCCTTTTGGACTGATCATTATCTAAGGAAAGGCCATGAACCTGTTTAAAGACTTACCGAATAACCTCGACGAGGAAGTGTTCGAAGACCTGCTGACCCACAAAAACCTGCGTATAGAACGCATTGTCTCAACAGGGCAAACCTCGCCCCAAAGTGGCTGGTACGATCAAGAAGAACATGAATGGGTATTGGTTCTTAAAGGAGCTGGAGAGCTGACTTTTGAATCAGGTGTAGTGAAACGACTTGAGGCAGGCGATCACGTTACGATTCCAGCTCATACCAAACACAAAGTGAGCTGGACTGACCCAACGCAAGAAACCATTTGGTTGGCAGTGTTTTATCAATAAACACAAAACGATCTTAAATCGAAAAATAGGCGCTGAATTTGCTCGATACTACCAAGCCGTCACTGGCACTGTTTGATTTTGATGGCACCATTACCCGAGAGGATATGTTTAGCCTTTTCCTCCACTATTCTGCTTATGGCCTGCGCAAGCGAGTAGGAAAGGTCGCTATCATGCCATTTTATGCGCTGTACAAACTCGGAGTGTTACCCGCTCGTCTTATGCGTCCGCTCAGCAGTTTTATTGCATTTTCAGGGAAAGAAAAGCAGCAAATTGAAGCGATTGGCGCTCAGTTTGCCCATGAAGTGATCCCGCTGTACTTACGGCCAGAAGCGATGGAAAGGTTGGCGTGGCATCAACACAGAGGCGATACCATTGTGGTGGTGTCGGCATCACTCAATGCGTATCTCAAGCCTTGGTGTGAAGCGAACGGTTACCGCTTGCTGTGCAGTGAACTGATCTCAGAACAGCCAAAACTGAGTGGCTTTTACCAGCAAGGTGATTGCAGTTTAGAAAGAAAAGTCTCGCGCGTTAAGGCGGCGTTTTCGCTCGACGAGTTTGAGTCTATTTATGCCTACGGTGATACACACGAAGACATTCCGATGCTCAAACTGGCAGACTATGCGATGCTCAACTGGATCGAGTGGAGAGCAAGCGAATAACGATATGTGCTCTGATTTTCAAGACAACCACTCCACCAAAGTGGTCGTTTTAGACTGAAAAAACAAACCCTTCTCACATGAGAAGGGTTTTATTGATCAGGGCCCGAATAACTGGCTTAACGCCATACCCCCCATTGACCCGTTGTGCCTGGTTCCTCACCAGACGTCCACCACTGGGCAGTCCATTCTTTACCGTTGTGCGTCACCACATCACCTTGGTCGTAAACGGCCGTCTTGTCCCACAAGTTGGTTGGTTCAACTGGTGGCGGTACATCCGCTTTGATCAGTGACAACGCATAACTGAAGTCTGCGCTTGGCGCTAATACTTGGTTCGCATTCACGTTCTTACTATCGAACATGTAGTGGTTCATCTCTTGATGCCAAATGCCTACATACCAATCGCCCGTTTGCTGCGCGTTAAATTGATCCGCAATTTCTGCCGCCCAAGTCGTCGTATTGTTTGCGCTGGTTGGCAGTGAAATATCAACAATTTCATTGCCTGTCGCATTAAACGTACGGAAACGGATGGTGTCACCCGCTTCTACTGGTCCAAAACCTTGCTGAACAAAGTAGCCCAGAGATGTCAGATTATTACCCGGTTCGGTTGGATCAACGGGGTCAGTCGGCGGCGTCGTACCTGTTCCGTTTAACGTAATGTCACTACAGTTGTAGAAACCTTCACCAGCGACATCAATGCGCTGCCAACGAGTATAAAGCACCGCATCGCCCGAGCGCTCAGCTGGGAAAGTCACCTGAATACGGTAGCGTTTTTCCGCATCAACATACACATCACCTGCGGTGTCAATCAGCTCTAAATCACTCCAAGTAAGCGGTTTTGAATCATCATAGGTCGGCTTGGTGAGATAGAATTCCCAGTATGATGGGTTGTGCGGCGCCTTGCCGTAAAACACCAATTCAATCTGGTTATTTGCATCTGGCGTAACATTGGTGCGCTGCCAGTTTGGAGAAGGAATGTTCAAGCCTTTCTTAGCCGCATCTCCAGCAGAACACAGTTCGCCGTCACGGACTACGGCTTTAACATGCTCCATATCTCGGTAATTTGGTACGTTTGCTGCTATTTCACTGCGTTGCACAAACGGGTAAGCACCAGATTCTTCAAAAGCCGCTTTACACGCTTGGTTGGGGATCTCATTGGTCCAAAAACCACCGTCTAAATAACACGTATTCTGACGAGCACTTGGAAATTCTACCCAGCCGTGGGCGTTGACGTTAAATGAGCTCAATGCGGCAACAGCGCTTAAGCTCAAAAGAGGAAGTGTTACATGTGATTTCATCGTTCATCCTTAAATTTGCTGACTCGCCGCTCATGAACACAAGCGGTTTAAGCAAAACTAGCAGGATGAGATTATTTCGAAGGTGAGAATAAAGGTGGAAATTGTAAGAGTGCCATCTGCTTTCCAGCATTTGTTGTGTACTTATCTCATACTCGACTGACTCTTTCGAGTCACTTCAAATTCATGTGCCACAAAACCATGCCACGCTTGACCGACTAACGTTCGTCTTTCGGTGTATCCATCACCACCATGGTTGTGATCGACTTGACGTGTTCGCACTCACCCAACACATCAGCGTGAAACGCTTTATAAGCGGCTAAACTTTGCGTTTCTACGCGTATTAAATATTCGTTGGCTCCCGTAATGTTGTGACATTCCACCACTTCATCCACAAAGCGCACGTGTTCTTCAAAACCAAGCTGTGCTTGCTTAGAGTGCGAGGCCAAACCAATCGACACATAAGCGACAAAACCCACGCCAAGTTGCTGATTATCCAGTACTGCTCGGTAGCCTTTGATCACGCCTTTACGCTCTAAATCTTGCACTCGGCGTAAGGTTGCAGACGGAGATAAACCAACGCGTTCCGACAGCTCTACATTGGAGATTCTTCCGTCTCGTTTGAGCACTTGCAATATTCTTTCGTCAAATCTATCCATGATGATGTTTCATTGCTTATTTAGTTTCTAATCATCAAATAAAAGCACAATATTGACCTCAGTTCTACTTATAGTTGTTCTCAACTTATCGAGAACTGATTCAAGGAACAATCTATGGAATATCATCAACTGGGCGCTTTGGCGTTGTTCGCTTTTGTCTCCACTTTTACGCCGGGTCCCAATAACATTATGTTGATGACCTCAGGGGCAAATGTTGGCTTTAAACGAACCATTCCACACATGTTGGGCATTACCTTCGGTTTTGGTGCCATGCTAATTTTGGTGGGCATTGGCTTGATGAGCCTCTTCAACGCTTACCCGATTACTCACTCCATTTTGAAAGTATTGAGCTTGAGTTATTTGCTGTACTTGACGTACAAAATCGCCACGAGCGGCAAAACCGAAGCAAAACACGATTTTCGCCCAATGTCTTTTTTAGGGGCGGTGGCATTCCAATGGGTGAACCCGAAGGGTTGGTCGATGGCGTTGACGGCCATTACGGTATACACCAGTGGCGGTTCTTGGCTTGAACTGACTTTTATCGCCGGTATCTTCTGTTTAGCCAACTTGCCATCGGTAACATTTTGGACCGCGGCAGGCATGCAACTTCAACGCTGGTTGACCACATCTAGGCGTGTAAAAGGGTTTAACTATGGGATGGCAGCGCTTTTACTGCTGTCGACTATCCCAATGATATAGAAGACAAAATAGCCGTAAAACCGTGATCTAATACAAAGTTCAGGTAGATACTGAATCAATAATCACAATCTAACGCCACTTTTGGACAATGCCAGGGTCATAGTAGCGAAGCAATGCGCTATTTATTAAAAGCACACTAATCATAAGCCAGAGCTATTTTAATGTTCGTTGCTTGCTCGCAGTAACTGCGATGAATCTATCACCCTGGCCAAAAGCTCATGAGCTTAAGGTCCTTTACACAAGGAGCGTTACACAATGCACACTCGCAAGCTTATTCTTGCTGCCACTTTTGGATTATTATTGGCGGGTTGCAGTCAAACATCCACCACAACCAATACTGAAGTCATTCCACCCGAGTATCCAGTGGATTATTTCTTTAAAAACAGCGAAGTTTCTAGCTATCAAATCTCTCCTGCTGGTGGCTACATCTCAATGATGAAGCCATGGCAAGACCGTAAGAACGTCTTTGTTTATCCCACAGATAACCCCGATCAGATAAAACGCGTCACATCCGTAACAGGGCGTGACATCGCATACTACTACTGGGTTGGCGAAGACACCGTAATTTACTCTCGTGATACGGGAGGAGATGAGAACTTTTATCTCGTGACGGTTAATGTCAAAACAGGCGAAGAGAAAACCATCACACCGACATCCGGTGTTGTGGCATACGTTATCGACACACTAGACAATCAACCCGATGACATTTTGATTTCGAGTAACGAGCGTAACCCGCAAGTCTTTGATGTTTATCGACATAATCTAAAAACAGGCGAAAATACTCTCGTCGCGCAAAACCCGGGCAATGTGCGCTCATGGGGTACCGATCACGATGGCAACATTCGTGTCATCACCACATCAGATGGTGTTAATACCTCCGTTTTATATCGCGATACGGTTGAAGATGAATTTAAGCCGCTAAAGAATCTCACTTTCAAAGAGAGCTTTAGCCCCATTTCATTCACGCCGGACAACAAAAACTTATATGTGGCATCACGAATTACGCGTGATAAATCAGCCATCGTTGAATACGATGTAAAAGCCAATAAAGAAATACGAGAAATCTTCTCTCACCCGGAAGTTGACGTGAATAGCGCTCACTACTCTGAAGCGCTTAATAAGCTGGTTTCAGTCTCTTACGTGACAGATAAAAACCACTATCACTTCTTAGATGATTCCTACCAACAAACCTTCGAGCGCCTCTCAGACAAACTGCCAAATGTAGAAATTTCTGTAACCAGTGCGACGCGAGATGAAAGTAAAATGATTGTCGTCACCTACAGCGATGTCGATCGACCAAATTACTACTTCTACGATCGTAAAGCAGACAAATTGGAGAAATTGGCAGAAAACGCTCCATGGCATAAGCCAGAACATATGGCGAAGATGACGCCTATCCAATACACCGCTCGCGATGGAGAAACCATTCATGGGTACCTAACGCTGCCGAAGGGTCGAGAAGCCAAAGATCTGCCTTTGCTTGTGCTCCCACACGGTGGTCCATGGGCTCGTGATCACTGGGGATTTCAGCCTGAGGTACAATTATTCGCTAATCGTGGTATCGCCGTGCTGCAAATGAACTTCAGGGGCTCAACTGGTTATGGTCGCGAGTTTTGGGAGAAGTCGTTCAAGCAATGGGGACAATCCATGCAGGATGACATTACCGACGGTGTCAAATGGGCTACCGAACAAGGTTACGCACAAGATGGCAACGTATGTATTTATGGTGCCTCTTATGGCGGCTACGCAACTCTGGCGGGGGTGACATTCACTCCGGATTTATATAAGTGCGGAATCGACTACGTTGGCGTATCGAACTTATTTACCTTTATGGACTCCATTCCACCTTATTGGGCACCATTCCTTGCAATGTTACACGAGCAAGTAGGCAATCCGAATGATCCTGAAGACGCGAAAATGATGAAAGCCTACTCACCAGTGTTCCATGTCGACCAAATTAAGGCACCCTTATTGGTTCTACAGGGAGCACAAGATCCACGCGTGGTGAAGAGCGAGTCAGACCAAATCGTTAGTGCACTGCGTGAACGAGGCGTCGAGGTCGAATACATCGTGAAGGAAAATGAGGGGCACGGATTCCGCTCTTTAGAGAACCGTCTTGATGGTTACCAAGCGATGGATAGATTCCTAAAAACACATTTACTTGAGCAGACTCAGTAAGCCTTTACATCGCTAAGTTCGAAAGGGCATGTTGGCGTGCCCTTTCTTATTTTTTCTACGTATTTTGCTCGACCCAGTCCACAGTACTACTGCAATACTCCAATAATCCAGCTCAATTCACAGTGTAAATTTATATAAAGACACTACCCTCTTATGAGAGATCTTGATAACCTTAAATGAGAAAGAGAATAATTATCGAGTAGAGTCAAAGATGAAGAAGAAGCCTCAACCTAAAACGACTGTTGTCACAGATACAGAGACAATTACCCCAAATATGCAGCGTATTACTTTGCAAGGTGAAGCGCTAAGCCAGTTTCCACGCGACTGCGAAGGTAGCTACATCAAGCTATTGTTCAATGAGATGGGCGGTACCGATTTGAGCACGCTAAGCGACGATGACCGACCATTAATGCGAACCTATACTATTCGTCGTTTCCATCCGGAAACACACACCATCGAAGTCGATTTTGTCCGCCACACCACACAAGATTTACAGTGTGGCTTTGCCGCGCGTTGGGCGATGGCCGCACAAAAAGGCGATACGATTAATATCGTAGGTCCAGGCAGTATCTCTAATTTGAATACCGAGGCTGACTGGTTCTTTATGGCCGCCGATATGACAGCACTTCCTGCTCTTTCAGCGAAAATTCGTACGCTACCAGAAGAGGCAAAAGGCTATGCCGTGATCAGTGTGATGTCTGCGGCAGACATCCAGCCTCTGCACGCACCAGCTGGTATGGAGCTAATTTGGCTTACAGAAGGTCAAACCCTAGCAGAAGCGGTACGCGAACAAAAATGGCTAGATGGGGACGCCGCAGTATGGTGTGCCTGTGAGTTCGATTCAATGCGCGCGCTACGCCAATACTTCCGCAACGAGAAAGAAGTTGATCGTGAAAATATCTACATCAGCAGCTATTGGAAACAAGGCGTGTCGGAAGACGGGCACAAAGTGATTAAACGTGAAGACGCGGAATCCAATCAATAGTGGTTCATGTCTTTTCGATTCCAGCTCTCATCCCAATAAAAACGCCCAGCATCACCGGGCGTTTTAGCAACATACCTTGTAATGAGGCACTTTAAACCGCTAATCAACAAGCTCTTGCGCCAAAAAGTCGATCAACAACCTCACTTTTGGCGACAAATTGCGACTTTGCGGATACAGCGCCCAAATGCCTTCGCGATCGTCGCGGTAATCGGTCAGCACCTCGACCAACTCACCACTGTCTAACGCTTCTTGAACGTAATAATCCGGCAGCTGCACTAAACCCAGACCGCGTTTCGCTGCGTCCACCAAAGCAAAACCGCTGTTGCATTTAATCCGTCCCGACACGCGTAAAGACTTATCGCGTTTATTTTCCTTAAAGTGCCAATAGTCGACCGAGCCAACCAAGCACTGATGCCGTCCCAATTCCGACAACGTATGTGGCTCACCAAAACGCTCCAAGTACATCGGACTGGCACACACGTAGGTTTGACGTGAGGAAAGACGTTTAGCAATCATGCTGGAATCTTGCAAGCGGCCAAGACGAATCGCCACGTCCACACCTTGCTCAATCAAATCCAGCTTTTGGTTGGTCAGCACTAAATCAAGATCCACACGCGGGTACTTTTCCAAAAACTGATGCAAAAGCGGCGCGAGATTCATTTCCCCATACGTCACAGGAGCCGTCACGCGCAGCAAACCGCGCGGTTCGGTCTGCATTTGCGTTACGGCAAGTTCGGCCAGTTCTAACCCTTCCACCAAATGTTTACACTGCTGGTAATAGAGTTGTCCGACTTCAGACAAGGAGACTTTCCGCGTCGTACGATGCAGCAATTTCACCGCAAGTCGTTCTTCAAGTGCAGATACCCGACGACTGATTTGTGCCACCGATGTTTTCAGCTTAGCTGCTGCTCCGGTAAAACTGTTGGTTTCCGCCACAGCAACAAATTCGCTGACCCCTTCCCAATTCGCCATGCTGTATTCCTGTCGACCTCTTTTAGACAAATAGTGATGAAAATGTTCTCGTCGCGCTACGCTTTGAAAACGGGAGAGTTTACACCTCAGGCAACGGACGAAGATCGCCGTACTGCGCATCAAGTTCAATGCCGAAGTGTTCTTTCAAGGCATCCAGATAAGCTTGGCCTGGCTCTAACTCCAATTCTGTCTGCTCACCTTGGCTAGTGTATTTGAGTGTGTAGTTAAGCAATGTCACCAACCCACTTTCTGTTGCTTTCGCCGCGACTCTTGCGCTGGTAAAACGCGAGTGAGGAGAAGTGGAAGTAAAAAAGTTGCCACACGCGATATCACCCGCAAACACAAACTCTAAATCGAAGCTATAAAGGTTGTTCCATGTGTCCGTTCCATCCGTTGACAACACTTGAAGGAAGTAACCAAACTGAGCATCTTCGACAAAGCGGAAGGTTTGTAAATCCGTCTGAATCACTTGGTTGAGGATAAACGGCAATGGCGCGCGCGGCGTATTGGAGCCAAAGCCTACATCGACAATCCATGCTTGTTCATCCAGCGTTACCAACGTGATTTGATGACTACGGCCCGTTGGTGTGCCCGACACATGCACACGTCCTAGTAAACTGCGTGCTTCAAATCCGAGAGTATTGAGTACCTCAAGCATTAAGCCATTCAATTCAAAGCAGTAACCACCGCGAGAGTGATACACCGTTTTTTGAATGATGTCTTCAATCTCAACAGAGATGCCGCGCTGCAACGCAATATCAAAGTTCTCAAACGGCAGGCTGCGGTGCTGCGCCACGTGTACTTTATGTAATGTTTCTAAATCGGCAGGTAGCTCTCTTGGCAAACCGAGCTTGGTTAAATAGGCATTCAGATCCGTCTTGTTCATAATCACTCTTACTTCGCTGATGGGTTGATTGCGTTCTACTCTAGCCCCTCTACCTAACTTCAGGTCAACTGCCTTTCCGCTTTCCCTGCCGCGTTGAGGAGACGTCACACTCTTATAATCTGCTTACCTTACCATTATTACGTATATGTAAAAATCATTTTCAAAATGGACGGATTATCATTTTTATTGAAACACCTAGAATAGATACCAACAAAACGACGCAGCGCAGTAAGCAAACCTTAACTACGCTTATTACGTCACTCCATATACTGAGAATATAAAGGAAAATCCAATGACTGTTGAAATCAAACCTGGTCAAACTCACATCAAATCCAAGGCAATGGTTGCATGGGCCGCTGGCGAACCACTGAAAATGGAAGAAGTGGATGTACAGCTTCCTAAAGCGGGTGAAGTGCTAGTGCGCATCGTCGCAACAGGTGTTTGTCATACTGATGCGTTCACTCTGTCAGGCGACGATCCAGAAGGCATCTTCCCTTCGATTCTTGGTCACGAAGGTGGCGGTATTGTTGAAATGGTTGGCGAAGGCGTTACCAGCGTTGAGGTTGGCGACCACGTGATTCCTCTTTACACCGCAGAATGTGGCGAGTGTAAGTTCTGTAAATCGGGCAAAACCAACCTTTGTCAGGCCGTTCGTGAAACACAAGGTAAAGGTCTGATGCCCGATGGTACAAGCCGTTTTTCTATCAACGGTGAAACCATCTTCCACTACATGGGTTGTTCTACTTTCTCTGAGTACACGGTACTCCCTGAAATCTCGCTAGCGAAAGTAAACAAAGATGCGCCACTTGAAGAAGTGTGTCTGTTAGGTTGTGGCGTAACAACCGGTATGGGCGCAGTTATGAATACGGCAAAAGTTGAAAAAGGCGACACGGTTGCGATCTTTGGTCTGGGCGGCATCGGTCTTTCAGCGATCATCGGTGCGCGCATGGCAGGTGCAAGCCGCATCATCGGTATCGATATCAACGAAAGCAAATTCGATCTTGCAAAACAGCTAGGCGCAACCGATGTGATTAACCCACAGAAATTCGACAAGCCTATCCAAGAAGTGATTGTTGAGATGACTGACGGTGGTGTTGACTACTCATTCGAATGTATCGGTAACGTAAACGTGATGCGTCAAGCACTTGAATGTTGTCACAAAGGTTGGGGGGAATCGGTGATCATCGGTGTTGCGGGTGCAGGTCAAGAGATCTCAACTCGTCCATTCCAGCTAGTAACTGGTCGTGTATGGCGTGGCTCGGCTTTCGGTGGTGTTAAAGGCCGCTCTGAGCTTCCAGAAATCGTAAACCGTTACATGGCTGGTGAGTTTGGCTTGCAAGAGTTCATTACTCATACAATGGGATTGGCTGATGTAAACAAAGCGTTTGATCTGATGCACGAAGGTAAGAGCATCCGTACTGTTATTCATATGGATCAATAATGCTGCCTCAGGCTCTCCTTTTGGGGAGCCTGAATTCATTCTGTTGTTAGAGAGTTTATTCATGACCATTGAAAATGTAAGCCAGGCCAAAGTGTTTGGCGGTTGGCACAAACAATATACACACGAATCCAAAGCCCTAAACTGCACGATGCGCTTTGCGATTTTCTTACCACCAAATGCCACTAAATCGAACCCCGTACCCGCTTTGTACTGGTTGTCGGGCTTAACCTGCACCGATGAAAACTTTATGCAGAAAGCGGGCGCATTTCGTATGGCGGCCGAGCTTGGCATTGCGATCATTGCACCAGACACGAGTCCAAGAGGCGAAGGTATCGCTGACGATGAAAACTATGACCTGGGTAAAGGAGCTGGCTTTTACCTTAATGCGACTCAAGCACCTTGGTCACTGCATTACTTCATGTACGATTACGTGACTAAAGAGTTACCAGAGATCATTGAAAGCAATTTCCCTGTCTCAGAAGTAAAATCGATTTCTGGGCACAGCATGGGAGGTCACGGAGCATTAACCATTGGTCTGAAAAACGCAGAACAATATCGCTCAATATCGGCGTTTAGCCCTATCTGTAACCCAGTCCAATGCCCTTGGGGACAAAAAGCCTTTACTGGTTACTTAGGCAAAGATATTGAGAGCTGGAAGCAATACGATGCAAGTGAGCTTCTCAAGCAAAAACCATCACCACTTCCTATTTTGGTTGATCAAGGTGATGCTGATGGCTTCCTCAACGAGCAACTTAGGCCAGAAGCGCTGGTTGCTGCAGCAAAAGTGCATGATTCAAACCTGAACTTAAGAATGCAATCTGGTTATGACCATAGCTATTATTTCATTTCAAGCTTTATTGACGATCATCTCAACTTCCATGCGAAGTATTTGTTTGCCTAATTCATAGAAGTAACTTGATGAATTAAAAAATAAAGTCACCTACCTAGGTGGCTTTATTTTTGGTGCGTATTAACATACCAATCTTAAATAACATTGGAATAAAGATAGAGAACAATGTAAGGATGAAATCGGGTTTGCTTATACCTCAATCATTAGCCCTTCTAATTCTCATTCACAATACAATTCATCGGTTGAAAATAGGATTAATTTCCATTAAAAATCTGCGAACTGACGCGAATTCGTTATAGAGCGAAATAATAACGCATATTTCTGACCTTTTAATTAAGAAGTCACTTAATAACCTTGACGTACAGTAAACCGACAGTTACTTTTCAAACATAACATATTATAAAATCTCATCCGGTTGGCTCTATCATTACAATTACAAATAAAGTACTGCTAGCACCTTTGTCCTAGCTCAGCAAAAAGAATAAAACTCAAAGGGCATATGATGAAAAAGATAGTCGCGCTAGGTCTGTTTTTTGTTGCGCCATTCTTATCTGCAAGTACGATCGTATTTAGCAGTAGCCAACAACCTAGTGTCACATTAAAACTGGAAGAGATTCAATCTTTACCAACCACCAGCTACACAACCACGCTGCCTTGGATCCCTGCTTCTTCTGAATTTCTTGGGGTCAAACTTAGCACGCTCCTCACCCACGTCTATGGCAAAGTGCCAGAACAAGTTGATGTCAGTAGCTTGAATGACTATCACTCGACACTGTCTCGACAAGACATTCTTAGATACCAACCAATACTGGCTTACCAACAAGATCAACACTATATAAAAGTCAGGAATAAGGGGCCATTTTGGGTAATATACTCTCTTAGTCTCTATCCTGAGCTCAACTACAATAAATATCACGCGCAAATGGTCTGGCAAGTAAATGAGATGAAAGCAAAATAATAAGAATGAAGTTATCAGAACCCACCCCTCAAAAGCAGAGATCACCACAATACTCTACAACCAGTAAAATGTTGCTTGTGGTGTTTGCCACTTCTTTGCTTCTCGCAAATGTATTGCTTCTGCAGCAGACACGCGCACTGTCACAAAACTTTAATAATGAGCAAAAACAAGCAACCTGGTTTTTATTCCAACTCTCTAAAGAGCTTTCGGAACTTGTCGGAGAAGCGAGACGAGTCGATGAAAATGTATTAAATATCGAAGGTGCAGAGCTGCAATATGAATTGGCCTGGAGTAGATTCGATTTATTAATTAGTAGTAATGAAGCCTACACTTTTTTCTCTCGAAATAATATGCATCAGTATTTCATTGATCTTTTTGAGGAATTTCAGGGGCTGGAAGCGCAATTAGTTGAAGCAAGAACTGGCGATAGCCAAGCTGCGGCTCAATTTTATCGATCCACTCAAACACTGTACTTAAGCTTGGTCGATTTCGTTAATCAGAACTTTCGCCTAAGCAGCAAAGTCTATGAGGCACAGAAAGGAGAAACGCAACGGTTAATGCAAGCGCAGTATATGCTGTTTGCTACATTCGTTTTGTCGATCCTGTCTCTGACTTATTTCTTTTATCGTGAATCCCATTTCCATAGAAAACTGGCGCTCAGCGACCCACTGACTCATCTTGGAAATCGCAATGCACTATTTATCAACCTGAATGAGCTCACTCAAGAGAAAAGGCCTTTTTCTCTGTGGATTTTAGATTTAAATGGTTTTAAAAGCGTCAACGATACACACGGTCATCAAGTGGGAGACACCGTACTGCGTGAAATTGCTAGACGGCTTAAATCTATGGCGTTGAATGATTTTACCGTCTATCGCATGGGAGGCGATGAGTTCGCCGTCATCCTCGAAGGGGAGCATGTTGATGAAGAAGGCGTTAGTGAGCATATCAATGCGGTATTTGATGCGCCAATACTAAACTCCGACAACGTCGCGACACTATCAACCAGCATGGGCTTAGCCCAATACCCAAAAGACAGTAACAATGTTGACTTTCTTATCAGCATAGCGGATAAGCGCATGTACAAAATGAAATTTCAACGTTAAACGGTATTTATGATGAGAAAGTTCATGCAAATACTGCTTCTACTGGCAGTCATTGCGGCAGGTGTGTTGGCTTGGGTATTTATTCCATCGCACGAAACCATCGGGCAAAAAACGCTTGAGCAGGCACTCAACGATGACTACAGCCTCGTTGGGCATCGAATCTACTCAACCGATCCGGATGCTGGCAACCGATTCGGCTACTTCGTATTGGCAACGGGACAGAGCATTGAAGAACAAGAGCCGTTTTTGGTCACTTCGGATCAGTTTATTCGCATGGAACAAACGGGTGATAACACCTTGTCTGTTACCGTCAATGGCCGTATCTACCAATACCACAACGACTTGTGGGTGCCAAAATCGGATGGAAAGTTGCAGCACTTTTTGGTCAGCGCAACTGCCAACTACGTGCGCTAAAAAACGGGAACATTACTACCCCCTCCCACCACACAAAAAAACAAAGCCCCGCATGCACTGCAGGGCTTTTTACGTTAAGAAGAAAGTAACATCGAAAGGGGGGCGTTACTTCGCTAACACTTTCTCTTTAATCACTTTGAGTACCCCAGCCTCTTGGTTGCTTGGCGCAGAATAACGAGCGATTTTCTTAATCTCTTCATGCGCATTGGCAACCGCGTACGAATGCTCACTGACTTGCAGCATTTCGAGGTCGTTGAGGTAATCACCAAACGTCATGGTTTCTGCCGGAGTAAAATTCATCGTCTCTTGAAGGTGCTGGATGGCCGCGCCTTTAGACGCCTCGGCATTCATCACATCCAGCCAAATTTTTGCGCTCACTACGACTTTATGCGTTGCGCCAAACTTCGCGTTCATGGTCGGGAACAGGAGCTCTTCCGAACCGTCAAAGTGACAAATTGCTACCTTAATAAACTCGTCTTCGACCTCAAGCAAATCCGGCACATATTCACAGCGGTGGTAGTACTTTTGAAATTCTTCCAGCGATTGCTGATCATGCGTTTCGATGTACGCCGAGCGCTTGCCACACAATACGATGTTTGCTCCGTCAATTTCACGAGCCGCTTTCACAATCTCCGCCACTTCCGCTTTAGGAATAGTGCAACTGTAGAGCTCTTTGTCTTGGTACATCACCAAGGTGCCGTTTTCGGCCACATACAACACTCGATCTTTGATTGGCGCGAACGTGTCTCGCAGGCTGTAATACTGACGACCAGACGCAGCGGAGAACAAAATGCCTTGCTCTTCCAGTTGCAAAAACAGGTCGAAAAACTCTGGATCCAAACGACCGTATTGGTCAAGCAAAGTGCCATCCATATCGGAAGCAATAAATTTGATGCGAACTTGTGACATTAACTAAAACTCTAAATGACGCTGCGAAAAATATATCCATGTAAGGTACAGGATCTTGTATGAATCTCAAGTCGGGATGACGAGGCCTTTCGCGATTACCAAGGGTGCTGTTTAAAGTAATCTTCACTGTGATCGATGAAGGCTCTCACCGCAGGAGACAAGTGTTTACGCGATGAATATAGCGCGTAAATGTTGAGATCATTTGGCTTCCAATCCGGCAACACCGACTCAAGCTGACCCGATTGCAGATAGATATTGCTCAAATAGGTTGGCAGCATCGAAATACCCATGCCTTGCAAAGCGCCATGCAATAACGCTGTGGCCTCATTGCTGGTTAGGCGACACTCAATTCCCACCGATTCGAACTGCTCGCCCAGAGACAAATGCCACACGTGACGCTCAAAGTTTTTGTAACCCAAACAGTCGTGTGAAGATAAATCTCGCGGATGCGCGATCGCGCGATGAGTTTGCAAGTATTGCGGCGATGCCACCAACACCGATTCACACACCGCAATCGGCTTACCAATCAAAGAAGGATCGGGATCTGACGCAATTCGGATTGCCAGATCGATGCGTTGCTCGGTTAGATCACTCACTGAATCTTGCAGATCAATGTCGATATGCACTTTGGGGTGCTTTTGCATAAAACTGTTTACGGCTGGGATCAACTGTGAGAACCCAAATGAAGTGCTAGACGCGAGACGGATTTTTCCGGACAGCTCACCATCAACGGCAATGTTCGACGTCAACGTATCGGCCTGTTTTAACCAGCGCTCAATCTGAGGCAAGCAGCGCTCCCCTGCGGTGGTGAGTGACACCTTGCGCGTAGTGCGGTGCAACAAACGAGTTTGCAGCCAGTTCTCCATCGCCTCTACATAACGAGTCACCATTGGCCGAGACATGTCTAACCGCTCTGCGGTCGCGGTAAAACTGCCAGAATACACCACATCCACAAATACTTTTGCTGCCGTTACTCTGTCCATACATTTGCTCGAAATAAGAAATAGTGATGTACATTATTGTGTATTTTTCCGAGCGTATCAATTTTCTAATATAGCTCCCGTTCCCAAGCCATCGTCGCTTGGCCCCAAATTCTTTAGGAGCTTATTATGAAAAAATTCACTTTGATTGCTGCATCCATTTTAATGGCAAGCCCTGCCCTAGCGGCAAACCACTCTCCCCTTAATCTTGAGGTTTACAACGCCGATGGTAACAGCTTCCACGTTAACTCAACCTTGGTATACGGTGAGACTGATGCCATGCTCATCGACACTGGCTTCACCAAAGCTGACGCGATGCGCATTGCCGCCAAAGTGTTGGACTCAGGCAAAACGCTTAAAACCATTTTCATCAGCCAAGCGGACCCAGATTACTACTTTGGCGCAGAGGCCTTACACCAACAGTTCCCTGATGCGCAGATCATCACAACGCCAGCGGTTCAAAAAATTATTAAAGAGAAGTTGGCTGGAAAGCTGGCGTACTGGGGGCCAAAGCTTGGCGCAAACGCACCGGTAAAACCAGTGATCCCTGTCGCGTACGATAAAGCATCATTAGAGCTAGAAGGTCATAAGATTGAAATCCGTGGTAACCATGGCACATCAGCACACCGCCCTTACCTATGGATTCCAGATAACAAAGCGATTCTAGGTAACGTAGCCGTGTACTCAAACGTACATTTGTGGATGGCCGATGCCGCTGACCAAACCGCTATCAATGCTTGGGAGCAACAACTTAGCGAGATGCTTGCGCTTAAACCTCAATTGGTCATTCCTGGTCACATGAAAGCAGGCACAAAGCTGAACGCAGACACCATTCGCTACTCGCAACAATACTTGCAGGATTTTCAGCAAGCGAAAAAACACAGCAATAACAGCGCTCAACTCATTGACACCATGTCAGCGAAATACCCAGAAGCTCAATTGCCAATCGCGCTAGAAATCGGTGCAAAAGTGCATACTGGTGAAATGTCATGGTAACCGTGCATTACTTCTTCGATCCCATGTGTGGTTGGTGCTACGGGGCATCACCACTCATCGAAGCCTTGATGAACACCTCTCAATTTAAGGTGGTGCTTCATCCCGGCGGCATGATCGAGAAACGCGCGATTGAGCCTGAATTTCGTCAGCACATCATCAACAGTGACGCTCGTATCGCAACCGAAACCGGAGCAACGTTTGGTGAAGCATATCTGCAACGCGTGAAAAGCGAAGATACGTTTGTTCTTGATTCTTATCTACCAACACAAGCGATCTTGAGTGCGGAGAAAATGGGGCTGAATCCATGGCACATGCTAAAGGCCATCCAATCCGCGCATTATCAGCTCGGGTTAAAAGTGAATGAAGCATCGACGCTCAAAGCCATTGCAGAATCGCTAGGTTTAGCAAACGATGCGTGGGAGCAAAACATGACGTTAAGCGAAGCCGAGCTAAACGAGAGAATTCGCTCTAGCCGACAGTTGATGCGCCAGTTACACGTTGGTGGTTATCCAACCCTGATTGCAGAAGTAAATGGCGAGTACCTGACCTTGCCGCACTCGACCTACTACGACAAACCGGCACAGTGGAAGCTTGCATTACGAAAACTGCAATAAGCTCTTCCCCACTCGCTCTTGTTCTTAAGCCAAGAGCGAGTGCCAACACCGACATGGCAATCCTGACTCAAACAGGTACAATCCTCGCTCGAATTTTTACTCGCGCGGATACCCACCATGCACTCGCCTGAACATTGTTTTACACGTTTTACTGCTGATACTTCTGACTATGAATTACCAACGCAGTTTACGTTTCCGTTCTACTACACGCCGCATCCTCTTTGCGTTTTGGCCGCAAAGCAATTGCAACAGCACTTATTAGCGCAAACCGACTTCGAACACGATTTTGGTTTGGTTAATGAAGAAACGGGGCGAGGCAAAATGTTTGGCGTATTGCTGGTAGAAAGCCCTCAAGGCGAGCTCGGCTTTTTAAGTGCATTTTCTGGCAAAATTGCTGACCAAAACTTGATTCCAGGATTTGTCCCTCCTGTGTACGACATGCTGACCGATGAAGGCTTCTTCCGCGCAGAAACGGATGCCATCAACGCCGCCAATGCGGAGTACAAAACCTGTGCTGCGAATCCGGAATTGGCAGATCTTAAAGCGCAAATCCAAGCCGACCGAGCCGCTTATCAGCAAGAAGAGCAAACACAGCGCCAAGTGATGATAGACGGCCGCGCCGCACGCAAACGACAGCGCCAACAGGGAGAGCAAACGCTCAATGCCGATGATCTCAAAATCTTGTTGGATGAATTGGGTAAGCAAAGTGTCGCCGAGAAAAATGTTCTCAAATACTTAAAGCAATCGTGGGATGAAAAGCTTGCAACCAAAGAAGCACGATTGGCCGAGTTAGAGCAGCAACTTGCTCACCTGAAAGAGCAGCGCAAGACGCTCTCCAACGCTTTACAGCACAAACTGCATAAACAATACCGCTTCCTAAACAGCCATGGCGAAACACGCGACTTGGTGGACATTTTTGCGGACACCACAAACCCAATCCCACCAGCAGGTGCGGGGGAATGTGCTGCGCCAAAACTGCTCCAATACGCATTTAAACACAGATTCAAACCGCTGGCGCTGGCAGAATTTTGGTGGGGTGTTTCGCCAAAGTCTGAGGTTCGCCAACACAAAAAATTCTACCCATCGTGCAACAGCAAATGTCAGCCGATTTTAGGCCATATGATGCAAGGGCTGGATGTCGAACCCAACCCATTGGCGGAGAATTGGGCAGAAGACAAAGAGCTAGAGATAATCTACCAAGACGACGCTATGGTCGTCGTCAACAAGCCCTCGGGCTTACTTTCAGTGCCGGGTAAAACCATCAAAGACTCTGCTTATACGCGCCTACAAGCGATGTTCCCTGATGTGGAAGGGCCGTGTGTGATTCATCGCCTCGACATGGCGACCTCTGGCATTTTGGTGTTTGCCTTAACTAAACGCGCGAACAAAAGTCTGCAAAAACAGTTTATGGCTCGCGGCGTACAAAAACGTTATATGGCACAGCTCGAAGGCGTATTGAACGAACCGGAAGGGGAAATTTCACTGCCAATGCGTGGCGACCCAGACGACCGCCCACGTCAGTTGGTGTGTTTTGAACACGGTAAACATGCAGAAACCTACTGGCAACTGATTGAAGTCAAAGATGGACGCAGCAAGGTATACATGTATCCGAAAACCGGGCGAACTCACCAACTACGTGTACACAGTGCTCATCACATGGGGTTAAACATGCCAATGGTTGGTGATGGTTTATACGGCGAAAAAGCGAATCGCTTACACCTGCATGCTGAGATGCTAGAGCTGGATCATCCATACAGCAAAGAGCGCATGGTGTTCAGAGCTGAGTGCGAATTCTAACTTCTTCCAGATTTTAAATAACAAAAAGGCACTGACTATCAGTGCCTTTTTTGGTTTCTAACAACAGAATAAGCGTGATGCGCGATACAGCAAACCGTTAGCTCACCTTAAACTTGGTCCACACCTGAGAGCGCCAACGCCTTGCCATGATGATACCACGCACCCATTCATCGAGAGCGATTGCCATCCAAGCCCCTAAAACGCCATAACCCAAGTGGATGCCAAAGATGTAAGAGAAAAGCACGCCTAGTCCCCACATACTCAAAATCCCCATTTGCACTGGGAACTTGATGTCACCCGCGCCTTTCAGCCCCGCGATAAAAATCAGGTTAAACACACGTCCGGCCTCGAGCAAAATTGAGCCCATGACTAACGAGCCTGCCAATGCGAGTATTTCTGGTTGATCGGTAAATACGCGCAGAACCTCTTCTCTAAACAGGTAAATCAGTGTGGTTGCCGCCGTTGATGCCACAAATCCCACTAAGAAGTAGATTTGTACGCGTTTTAAAATGCTGCTCACCCAACCTTTGCCGATGTAGTAACCAGTCTGAATTTGCGCAGCCTGACCAATTGCCAACGCGAAAGCAAACGAGAAACGGGCAATGTTTTGTGCATAAGTGAAAGCCGCCAACGATGCCGTCCCCATTTGCACCACAAAGTACACAATGCAGATTTGCGCCACGTTGTAAGACAGCACTTCACCCGCGTTCATACCGCCGATTTTTAAGATCTTTTTGTAAATTTCTGCGGGCACTTGTTTCATGGTCGACATTGGTAGTTCAATGCTGCTGCGAGCTAGAATAAACCATAACATTAACGTACCGATGACTTGGCTGACGACGGTTGCTATTGCTACACCTTGCACACCATACACAGGTAAACCGAATGGCTGGTAAAGCGCAATATAGTTACCAATGATGTTGAACACACCCGAGATCAAGTTCACCACCATTGGAGAGCGTGAATAGCCATGGCTACGCAGAATGGTCGTAAAAACAACGCCAATCGTAACGTTAAACGTCATCGCACCGCTGATCAGCAGATATTCACGTGCGTATTGCTCGACTTGTGCCTCCAAACCGTAATACGGGAGCAGGAATATCGCGCCAAGCACGGCAATCACACTCAAGAACGCACCGACAATCACGGACAGCGCAATACTTGCAACGCCGACGTTCACAGACTCTTGCTCGCGCCCAGCACCGTTGTATTGGGCAATCAAAATCCCCGTTCCGCTGCTGACAAACGTCGAAACGATGATTAAGAAAAAGGTAATCTGCGTGATCACACCAACAGCGGATACCGCTTTGTCTGAGTATCCACTCAGCATGAACACGTCACTGGTTCCTAAAGCCGTCCGTAGCAAAATTTCGACAAGAATCGGCCAAGCTAACGCCACAATAGACATTCGCTGGTTGATGTTCTGGCTTTTAGGCATGTTTGTAACCTTTCCTACAACTAAAAACTGCCTCACAAAATGTGTGAGGCAGTTTGGAAAAAGAGTAACTAGAACGAAGCTCGAGATGAGGTCGTGATTTAGCGCGGATTCTAGTCGCATATTGGTCACAACGACAACAATATTTCGCTCTGTTTCGGAAAAATATTTCTAATGCTTTTTCACAACGAAAAACTCATTGACGGAACTTAGAGATCGTCGATTGACGAACAATGAGATCAATAAGTAGAAGGTGCCATTCATGCTACTCCCAACAGAGCTCAGTCAGGATAGACCCTGCAAATACAGCGGTGGAAATGCATTACTTTGAATTATTAATCGAACCATCTGAAACCATAAAGATCCGCCATGGAAAACTTTATAAGCCTTTGTTGTGCTTTGAGCACTCTCACCAAACCACACTTCTAGGCCCATACTAAAAATGACTGACATCACATTTGGAAACTTTGTTGTTCTATTTATCGCTAAAATACCGCCTAGAATAAGCGTACACGTTAATTAAGCAAGGATACGTAATGTCGACATTGGCTGGAGCACGCTTAGAGGAAATGGCGGATATCCGCTCAACAAGAAAAAAGAAAATTGTCTTTTTATGCTCCAGTATCGCCGCGGCATGTTTAACTTATGGCTCCATTGCTCAATTGTTTGAGGATAATTGGGGATTAAGCTTTTTCCATGCTCTGTGTGCCTTAGCCTGTTTAGGTATCAGTTATGTAATAAAGGTCCAACGACATCATCAATATGCCGACCTATGGCTGAGTGCAGTCTTGATGTTCGAAGGGTTATTGCTACTTCTGTATAACGATGCCCCCTCAGGTAAACTATTATGGCTATACCCCATTGTCGCCACTCTGGTGCTGATCAATGAGTTTAAAGTCGGTCTGCTGTTTAGTGGCACCTATATCTTACTGATCTTTTTTGGCGTCGTTTTTTTAGATCGGCTACCAACAGCCAGTGACATCATAGAACGACGATTTATGCTGACCCTGATAGCAACTGCATTTGTGTGTCACACATTCTCGTATTACTACACAAAAGTCCTCAACTACATTCAAACACTTTATCGTGAAGGGATTGAAGAGTTGGCGTATTTTGACCAACTCACAGGGCTTGCCAACCGCTGGAGCTTTGAAACTTGGGCGCGAGCAAAGCTCGATGAGATCAACCATTCATCTGATGACAGCATCACTGCTCTGGTCTTCCTAGATATTGATAACTTCAAACATATTAACGACACCTACGGACACGATATTGGTGACCAAGTGCTTCAAGCCTTTGCAACTCGATTAAAAAACAATGTTCGCCATAAAGACAGAAAAACCGACAAACACGACTACTCCATCGCTCGATTTGCGGGCGACGAGTTTGTGCTCATGCTGTACGACATAAACAGTAAAGATGACCTCGACAGCATTTTGAAGCGTATTGTGAATCTATTCCCAAAAGGCTACCGAAGCTACGATATGATTAACGAGTTAACAATGAGTGTGGGCGCTGCTATCTACAAACAAGATGCGAAGGATTTATCTGAATTGACTCGGTGCGCAGATAAAGCAATGTATGCGGCTAAACACACAGGGAAAAACCAATACGCGTATTACGAGCACTGCAATACCGAAGAGAAGTCAGCCTCTGAAACGCCGACTGTATCAGAAGCTTGCTAATGGTTAAGCGAATACATGCATCACCCATAGCCCCAGCACCAGAAATACGATTAGCCACACAGCTTGCAGCACTCTGCTCGGCTTATCTTGCTGGCGACTGAATTGGCCTTTAAACGCACGGTCCTTCACTTTGCCCATTAAACCTTTCCCTAGAGCACGTCGATAGAATTCACGTCTCTTATGGGCTGCATTGGCGACCTCGGTAAAACGATGTCTTTGCTCATTGGTGAGATCTTTATCCTCGTAACGAGGAGGGAGATCAGAATGCTTGCGTTGTACTGCCATCACTTCCTCCCTGGTCGATGGGTACATTTTTATTAAGTATATACCCAAATAACCAAAAGATGCGTTATAAGTGAAGGACATAGACGAAAAAACCACCCGAAGGTGGCTTTGTTACAGGCAAAAAGGACGCTTTAGAAGTACTCACATAAATACGCAGTCGCGTCTTTCACTTGAAGCTCAAATGAGGAGTTCCCTTCCACTTCAAAAAACTCACCACTTTGGTAAGTCGTCCAATCACTCTCGCCGACACGCTTGACCACAAGTGCACCTTTTACAACCGTCATACGCTCAGGCGCTTGAGTGCCGAACGTGTATTCACCAGGAAGCATTACACCAACGCTAACGTCCTGATCATTCTGGTTAAAGCCTAGTGATTTTACACTACCTGCAAAATAGCTATTTTCCTTAATACTCATTATTGGTTTCCTTATCAAAAGTCCGCTCTTTTTTACCTTGTTTCTTCCTGTTACTCAAGCTCTGAAAGCCATTAAGCTCAACGTTATAAAGCACATCCTTTGCTACTGAGCGAGGCCACCTTTTTCTAGGCTTAACCAGACGACGTAATTAGTGAGATAAAGTCGGTGAATTAGTTAACGCTAGCAAACAATAAAACCATCAATAAGAGTGTATCCGAATGTAAAAGTGGACATTAGATCATAATTTCTTAGTCTTAATGGCGGGATTGTTTGTTTTTGAGAAGGAAGATTTCCACCATATTAAAAAAGGGAAGAAAAGTAGACCAATGACGGACTCAGCTCGCCGAAGGCGGAAAACAAGACAGGAACCAAAACTTTCATTTTGGGCTCGCCACCAATCCAAAGTCCTCAAAAGCGCATTTGCCGTTTTCGGGGTGGGTCTTTTGACGTTTTTCAGCTATCAAATCCACCTATCCTATCAAGACCATATTGACCCGGAAAAAGTCTACGGCGAGTGGATTGAGATCGGCGCGCCACCCTACCAAACAGAACGTCTGACTTTCACAGAGGATGGGGTATATCGAAACCATCGACTCATCACGACAGAATTTGAATTCGATGGAAAGGTCATCACGTTGAACACTGGATTAGGAAAAACCGCGTACCAGATCTCGGGCTCTCACCTTTCACCTCAGATTCGCCGTATTGAGCCTCTTATTCCAGATCAACGATTCATCCGTAAGGGATTTGAGCATACCGTTCAAGGCTCAGAAACCGGAGCGGCTTCAAAACGTCGCGCTGCATTAAGTGAACATTTCAGCCGTGACTAGCACGTCTTCACGGCTATTTCTCCTTTCAATTCTCTTTCTACTTCGATGAAACAAAACCTTAATAAACAATGAAATAAGGTATTCATCGCATTTATCCCACCCGATACTGAGTAAACAATAATTTTAGTTTCTGCTGAGATTTTATAAATTATTGACTCAGTCTGACACTTTCTGTGTAACAGAGTGCGAGTTTTAGTTAAGTTCTCTCAAGTGCCTCGAAAACCGTCTTAATTTTTTTTGACGAAAAAAAACTCTCTGAAATGCTGAGTGTGATGCTTTTGCACATGGAGTAAATCCAATCATCTTATCTGGTGCAAGAGCAGCCTATGTTCTAGGTAGAACATGAATCCAAGGATTGAGAGAGAAGTTATGATTCGATTTAACCTATGTGCAGCTGGCGTTGCTTTAGCACTATCAGGTGCTGCAGTTGCGGCTCCAACCGCGCCAAGTATCGATATGTACGGTTCCAACAACCTTCAGTTTTCTAAAATTGAACTCGCGATGGAAACCACGTCAGGCTACTACGACATGGTGAAATACCATGAGCAAGCGAAGATCACTGTTAAGTTTAACCAGTGGAGTGGCACGCCAGGTGATACTTACAACGTCTATTTTGATGGTGCAAAAGTAGCAACCGGCCCAATCACTGGTAGCCAAACAACAGCGACATTTGAATATGGTCAGGGCGGCCTATACCAAATGGAAATCGAGGCGTGTGATGCGACAGGTTGTGCGAAAAGCGCACCAGCTGAAATCACGATTGCAGATACCGATGGTTCTCACTTGAAGCCACTGACGATGAATGTTGATCCAAACAACAAAACGTACAATACCGATCCAAGCGTCGTGATGGGTACGTATTTTGTTGAGTGGGGCATCTATGGTCGTGACTACACGGTCGATAACATGCCAGTCGACAACTTGACTCACATCCTTTACGGTTTTATCCCAATTTGTGGCCCAAATGAGTCTGTGAAGTCTGTTGGCGGCAACAGCTTCAATGCACTACAAACCGCTTGTACAGGCGTGCCTGACTACGAAGTCGTGATCCACGACCCTTGGGCCGCTTATCAGAAGAGCTTCCCACAAGCTGGTCATGAATACAGCACACCTATCAAGGGTAACTACGCAATGCTAATGGCATTGAAACAACGTAACCCTGATCTAAAAATCATCCCATCTATCGGTGGCTGGACACTGTCTGACCCATTCTTCGATTTCGTGGACAAGAAAAACCGAGACACATTCGTCGCATCGGTTAAGAAGTTCCTGAAAACTTGGAAATTCTACGACGGTGTTGATATCGACTGGGAATTCCCTGGTGGTGGCGGTGCAGCCGCGGATAAGGGCGACCCTGTAAACGATGGCCCAGCTTACATCGCACTGATGCGCGAATTGCGCGTAATGCTTGATGAATTAGAAGCTGAGACAGGCCGTACTTACGAGCTAACGTCAGCTATCGGTGTCGGTTACGACAAGATTGAAGACGTAGACTATGCAGATGCGGTTCAATACATGGACTACATCTTCGCGATGACTTACGACTTCTATGGCGGTTGGAACAATGTTCCTGGTCACCAGACTGCGCTTTACTGTGGTTCATTCATGCGCCCTGGTCAGTGTGACGGTAGTGGCGTAGATGAGAACGGCGAACCGTACAAAGGTCCTGCTTACACAGCAGATAACGGCATCCAGCTTCTTCTTGCTCAAGGCGTTCCTGCGAACAAGCTAGTACTTGGTACAGCAATGTACGGTCGTGGCTGGGAAGGCGTAACTCCAGATACGCTAACCGATCCAAATGACCCAATGACAGGTACTGCTACAGGTAAACTGAAGGGCAGTACAGCGCAAGGTGTTTGGGAAGATGGCGTAATCGACTACAAAGGCATTAAGTCATTTATGCTAGGTGCCAACAACACTGGCATTAACGGTTTCGAGTACGGCTATGATGCACAAGCAGAAGCACCATGGGTGTGGAACCGCACAACGGGTGAGTTGATCACATTTGATGACCACCGCTCAGTGCTAGCAAAAGGTAACTACGCGAAGTCTCTAGGTCTTGCGGGTCTATTCTCTTGGGAAATCGACGCGGATAATGGTGACATTCTCAACGCAATGCACGAAGGTATGGCTGGCGGTGTAGTTCCTCAACCAAACCGTAAACCAACCGCAGCTGCTGGCGCAGATCAATCTGTAACTGGCCCTGCAAGTGTGGTTCTAGATGGTAGCCTATCGAAAGACTCTGACGGCACTATCGCAAGCTACGCTTGGGAGCAAGTCTCTGGTACTGCAGTGGTACTAGCAGGCGCCAACACTGCGAAAGCAAGCTTTGATGCAGCAGAAGTTACCGTTGAGGAGCAATTAACTTTCAAGCTAACGGTGACTGACAACGAAGGTGCGACAGCATCTGATCTCGTTGTGGTAACGGTGAAACCAGCAGGTGTGGTTGACCCTGTGAACACCGCGCCAGTAGCGCAAGTTGTTGCTCCAGCAACAGCAAACGCTGGTGACGTTGTGGTTGTAGATGCGTCAGTCTCTAGCGATGCAGACAACGATACTCTTACTTTCAACTGGACGCTGCCTCAAGGTTTGAACGCAACGGTTGAAGGTTCTAAAGTAACGTTCACTGCTGCTGAATACCCGCAAGACACTAGCCTAAGCTTTACCGTAAGTGTGAGCGACGGCAAAGCGTCTTCAACGGCAAGCGCAACTGTTGTTGTTGCACAGCATACAACCGATCCAAACCCTGGTACCTGTGACAACGCATGGGATGCAAGCGCAGTGTACACAGGCGGCAACCAAGTCACTCATGCAGGTAAAACTTGGGAAGCGAAATGGTGGACTCAGGGTGACGATCCTAGCCAATCTGGCGAATGGGGCGTTTGGAAAGAAGTTGGCGTAGCTAACTGTAACTAAGCCCAACCTTGCAGACTTTCTGTAAAGTTAACGATCAAAGGACAGCTTCGGCTGTCCTTTTTTGTTTTTATCTCATAACGAGAAAAGCGATACCATAGACGAAAAACAATCCGAGGTATTGATTTCAAATCGAATTAGCCCAAAACGGACCGAGCCAATTAGCAAGCATGAAGATTACCAAGCACGATCGAGTAAACGGTCAAAACTACTGAAGACTTGTCCACACTTCATCACTCGGCCATGGCCTTGACCTTGCGTTGTCACTAACTCAACATTTTCAATCTCTTCAGCGGCTTGTGCAGAAATACTGTACTTAGTGAACTTATCCTGCTCATCATGAACAATGATGGCTGGAGACGAGCGCTCAGCCAAACGCTTCAGCGGATCAATTGACTGTAATGGGTAACCAAATTGATCTTCAACTTCTGAAACCACAGCATTAAAAAGCTTCATCGAATAACCTGAACGCGCAATGCTACCGAATAGGTTCTCTACGTAATTCAATACCGGTGCAATAAGCAGTAAAGGCTTGTTTTCTAATTTGCTATGTCTGCACTCAAGAGCAGAAGCGGTGCCCATGCTGTGCCCAACTAGACCAACAATATCGTCTACCGTATCTAACACATCTTCTAACCCTTTGACAAAACCCGGAATGTGCCCATACTGCCCTTCACTCTCACCATGTGCTGGATGATCGTATGCCAAAGCGGTGAACCCTTTCGACGCAATATGTTCCATCAACGGATAAAACTGACTTGCGGTGCCAGACCAACCATGAGTTAGCACCCAAATAGGTCCAGAGCCCAAAGTGTAGGTTTTGATAATGCCTGCATGCCCTTTAATTTCACCCTTGGCAAGTCCTTGAGGTTCGGTGTTTTTAGGTGCTGAGCGAGCAGGTGTCAGGAGCAACTTACGCGCGGTATTCTTTGCATGGGAAGGGGCCAGCGTATGGTGTAAACGCGTACTGATGTTCACCAAACTGCGCTTAATACTGAAACGTTGCGATGTATTAAAGTAAATTTTTTCACTCATGATTATGTCCTTAACTATCAGCTTCGCACAAAAAATAGAACGGTCGTGCTTTTTATACTGATAAGAAAGAGCGAACTCAGCCGCTCTTTATGATTTTATGTCTACAAATCTGGAAAGCGAATAACTGGTATCAGCCTTTCCAGCGAGAAAATAAGTTGTCGATCCCTTGCCAAAACAGGCGCAAGCTTTCTTCCTCACCTTTAATTGAGTAAAAAACATGCGCACTCAAATAAAGACCGTATAAATCAAACGTTGCTTGGCGTGTATCTAAGTCTGCTGCAAATTCTTGCTTCTCTTTGCCTTTCGTTATTTGGATCTCCAAGTAGCTCAGCCAAGTGTCTATGGATTTACGCAGTCCGGCCTGAAGTGGGCAATCTTTATCTGCCGTGTCATTCCAAGCGTCTAGAAACATACAACTTCCTTGAAATGCGTGGTTCCAAGTCATCCAAGAGTCGAGCAACCCTCGAATTTTACGTTCGATATTGCCATCCCCTGCTTCACGAACAGGCTCAATAACTCGGGCGGCGAACACTTTATTGGCGTGCTCCAATACCGATAGTTGTAAATTCAACTTCGAATTGAAGTGGGCAAACAGACCACTTTTCGACATACCGCATTGCTTGGCTAACTCACCAATCGTAAGACTTTCTAATCCGTCTTCGCTGGCGATCTCAAAAGCCCGTTGCAGAATAAACTCTTTTGTCACTTTTCCTTTTTGCATAATCTTATTTTTAGCACGATCGTTCTTTTTTTCAATCTAGAGTTAACTGGTCTAACCATACATTAGTGTCATTTTCGACTCGCTAATCACGTATTGAGTTGGTTAATAGGTTAATAATTAAGAAGTTTGAAGTAAGTCTTAAATTTAAACACAGCTTCAGTGTAAGCGCGAGTCTGTTGACTTTTTCTCGCATTAATTCAGCCACAACCTGCTACTTTCACCTAAGTTTTTTTTATTTAGGTAAGTAATGTAATGGCAAAGAAACAAAAAATAGCCAGCTTAGAGTTTGCGCGTATTATTGCGATGTTTGCAATTATAGGATTGCACTGCCAGATGGCCCTGACATACTGGCAATGGGATGGAATACCGTGGGTTGGTTATATGCTCAACCAATTGGCTCGTTTTGCTGTGCCACTGTTTTTTCTCATTTCTGGTTATCTTATCCAGCCCAAGTTAAGCCGCGCACCTATCGAAACACTAAAAAACTACGCCAAACCACTGATGAAGGTTTGGCTCATTTGGAGCGTGATCAGTTTATTGATGCCATTCCAGTGGCAAACTGTCGCTGAGGCGGGGTATCTCGCCGAAAGGCAGGGCTACTGGGGCTACTTAATGTCGACCCCGTTCAATTCACTCGTCGAAGGCGGGCTCGTTCACCTGTGGTTTATTCCAGCTCTGGTCATTGCCGTTGCCTTAATTGCCTTCCTCGTGCATATCAATATGGCTCAATTGGTACTGCCAACCGCCGTATTGCTATACATATACGGCGTGTTTGCTGGCAGTTATTCGACCATTACCGATCTGCCAGCGCCTTTCTTTACTCGTAATGGGCCGTTTTTCAGTACTTTGCTGGTAACACTGGGTTATCTAGCACGAGAAGAACAGTGGCGATGGTCGCGAAACAATACGATTCGATGCATTCTTCTTGGTATGGCGCTGCATTTTGGTGAAGCTTATTGGCTAATGCAACACGAGGTCGCTTTTAATTCTCACGACTTCCTGTTTGGTACTGTTATCTGGGCCGTGGGTGTCTTCATGTGGCTCTTAGTCCACCCACATTTTGGCGATATGCCTTGGGTATTCAAACTATCTCCTAGCGTGTTAGGCATTTATGTTAGCCATCTGCTTGTGATAATTATTATGATGAATGTCGCTGGATTTATCGGGTTGCAACACCTCGCGAAAGACGCATTTATTTATCCTACAACGATTGTCGCAACCATACTGCTTGTGAAAGCAATTGAGGCTTCGCCGTTGAGAAAATGGCTGCTGCGCTAAATCCATTCAGCGCTCGATATAGCTAGCTCTAGCTCAAAAGGGTTAGAGCTAGCCAGTTAAAAATGAGATTTCTCTCTCACTGACCAATTTTTGACTTTCTAATCCTTCAGAATTTGCCGTCACTCACAAAAAACATTGTTCATTTCCTTTAAATTGGCTCGACTATTACAACATTGCTCATTAAACGGAGGCTGTATGTGGGCAGGTCAAGGACTCGTTCCTTTTTTAGAGATTAGCCATTGGTTAACTTACGGTTTGTATGCCGCTGTGGTTTTATTTGGCGCAGCAAGCATTGCGTCACTCAGAAAATAGTGGCGCACACTATCATTTCCTAACTCCTACTGTTAATTCGAGCTCTCTCACAACTAACTCATTAATTTGTGGCTAATATTTCTCCAACCAGACAAAGGAGAAATGTCTATGCCAATCTATCCAATTGTAGCTTTCTGCTGTTTGTTGTTCTCTAGCGCCACCTTTGCTGCCCCCACCAATGAACTGAACCTTGTTAATTCTGGTGTCGGTTACGCGGCTCTCATTATCTTTTCGATTGCTTACATACTGGTTATGTTGGAAGAGTATCTGAAAATGAGAAAATCCAAGCCTGTGCTGCTCGCAGCAGGGTTAATTTGGATTCTGATTGGCTACACCTTTGCTCAACACAACCAGCCAGAAATCGCCAAATCCGCACTAGAACACAACTTGTTGGAATACGCGGAACTGCTGCTGTTTTTGTTAGTAGCGATGACTTACATCAATGCTATGGAAGAGCGCAAACTCTTCGATGCCTTACAGGCGTGGATGGTCGGCAAAGGCTTTGGCTTCAAAAAGCTGTTTTGGCTGACGGGGTTTCTCGCCTTTATTATTTCACCGATTGCCGATAACTTAACCACAGCCCTCTTGATGTGCGCTGTGGTGATGAAAGTCTCTGGTGATAATCCTAGATTCGTGAATCTTGCCTGTATCAACATTGTTATCGCTGCCAACGCTGGCGGTGCATTCAGCCCATTTGGTGACATTACGACCCTGATGGTGTGGCAAGCCGGGCATGTCAGCTTTGCTGAATTCATCCCGTTATTCGTCCCGTCACTGGTGAACTATTTGGTTCCTGCGTTTTTGATGTCACTCTTTGTTCCAAACACCAAACCGAATACGATTCACCAACACGTAGAACTGAAACGCGGCGCGAGACGTATTGTCGCACTATTCATTCTGACGATTGCCACCGCAGTCTCTTTCCACGCTTTGCTGCACTTCCCACCAGTTATGGGCATGATGATGGGCTTGGCCTACTTACAATTTTTCGGCTACTTCTTACGCCAAACACTCAAACATTCCTTGGCAAAAAAAGCGGCCATGGCAATTGCCAATGGCGACGATCACGCATTAAAACGCTTAGGTTCAGTCGTTCCGTTTGACGTGTTCCACCGTGTATCTCGAGCAGAATGGGATACCTTGCTGTTCTTCTACGGCGTAGTGATGTGTGTCGGCGGTTTGAGCTTACTTGGCTATCTCGAACTGGTTTCAAACGTCATGTACAACCAATGGAATCCTGTCTGGGCCAACGTGATGGTTGGTGTTCTGTCTGCCATCGTCGATAACATTCCGGTTATGTTTGCTGTACTGACCATGGAACCAAGCATGTCGATGGGAAACTGGTTACTTGTCACATTGACTGCGGGTGTGGGGGGCAGCTTGCTTTCAATTGGCTCTGCTGCTGGTGTCGCATTAATGGGAGCCGCGCGTGGTCAATATACCTTCTTTGGCCACCTAAAATGGGCTCCCGTCATCGCCTTGGGTTATGCCGCCAGTATTGCGGTACACTTGTGGATGAATAGCGGTTTATTTACTTAAAAACACCTAGAATTAGTCACTTAACTTGCAATGCAACCTAACGGTCGGATGGATGGTTAACGCCATCCATCACTTCGATAGTTCCCAATTCATATGGGTTGACGCCCTCTAAACAGCCGACATTATAGCCGTACTCACTCGGGTCAGAGCGACGCTGATGGTGCGTATAAATACCACATTCGCCACAGAAAAAGTGCTTCGCTGTGCGAGTGTTAAATTGATACTGCTTCAAAACGTCTTCGCCTTGCACGATACGAATACCATTCAGAGGCACAGATGCCACAATCGCGCCGCGACGTCGACACATGGAGCAATCACATCGTCTCGGCTTCTCAATACCATTAGGTAATGCAAGTTCCAGCTCAACTTTTCCGCAGTGACAACTCAGTCGATGTAATGCGTTGATTTGGGTAGTGCCGACTTTCTTAATCATAACTTTTCCTTGTCGTTTTTCTACCTGTGTACATTATGTTAAACAGGCTAGCATCAGCACAATCTTGTCCAAAAACTCGACATTCATCACTTTTCGCGACATTTTATTGGCCGATTTGTTAGTTGCTGTTTTGGCAACTGTTTATCTCGCTGGATGGACGTGTTGTCTCCGGCGCGGTTTTTAAACCAAGGAAAAAATTTTATGGATAAAGATCATAGCCTAAGAGAGAACCTCTTGGCTCTGACGCTCGGCAGTGCGTTAGTGTCGCTTGGGGTAATATTTTTCAGCAAAGTAGGATTGCTCACCGGCGGTACGGCTGGTTTGGCGATCTTCCTTACCAAAGTGAGTGACTTCAGCTTTGGTCAGATATTTTTCGCTCTCAACCTCCCTTTTTATATTTTGTCTGTAATGCGCATGGGATGGCGCTTCACCATTAATACCTTCATTGCGGTCTCGATTGTTTCTTTTGCGGTCGATCATCTGCACCATGTGATTGAAATTTCACGAATCGAACCTTTCTATGCAGCACTTCTAGGTGGTGGGTTAATTGGAATAGGTATGTTGGTGATTTTCCGTCACAAGATGAGTTTAGGCGGTTTTAACATTCTAGCGTTGTACCTTCAGGAACGTTTTGGGATTCGAGCTGGTAAAGTTCAGATGGCGCTCGATTGTGCCATCGTAGTGATGTCGCTGTTCATTGTGGATGTGCACCTTATCGCTCTATCCGTCCTGGGTGCCGTGGCGACAAACTTGATTTTGGCGATGAACCATAAACCAGGACGATACCAGGCAAAAGCGCAAATAGCATAATCAACATCGTGTAATGAGTGAACTTACAAAATATGAGCCCCGAGCCATTCGCTCGGGGCTTTTTTATTCAACGTTGAGATCATGTCAACGAACTCGTTGTGCAGTATTGCTGCATCCCCACATCCACTCGAGCTTTATATTTCTGGCTAAGATGGAAGTGCACTTGCATCAGCAAATCATGCGCATGGAACAGCTCAAACGCGTCACCACCATTTTGCTGACAAATGGCTTCGCAGCGCTCGGCATGCTGCTTGGCTTGTCCGGCTTCACCCGCTTTGAGTAAACTCATCGCTAAGCGATACTCAGCACGTTCTTCTTGCATCCAACCACCCGCCACTTTCCAGTAATCCAACGCGAGCTTCGCCGCTTCTAGCATCCTCGATTTTTCCACATCCGTGCGCTCAGCCAGCGCTTCATACTGACACGCCAAGTTGTTTGCTGTGATTGCGATAGAGCGCGCTAGCGGCCCTTCAGCATCTTGTGGTGTCATACCTAGCGCGGCTTTCTCCAGCCATTGGCTCGCCAGTTCAAGCTGAGCAAGCGCAGAAAGTTCATTCGAAATCAGAGCGTAAACTCGGCGTTGGTCTTGCTCTTCCAATAATTCCATATTGTCAGTGCCATCTACGAAGTAGCGCGCAACGGCAATACTGCGTTGCAATGCCGAACTCTCGGCAACCTTGCGTTCATCAAAGCGCTCTAAACAAGCAAGAAACGGTTCTGGACGCTGGAGGTGCCCAATCGCGGTGTGCAGCATCAATGCGAATATTCGCTCGATGTGGCTAACGTTTTCCACCTCACTCAGAGCCGTTTCCAATTGAGCATAAGTTTGTTCGGGCTGTGCTTCGTGATGCTGCCAACACTCACTCATGAATGCATCAAAATCCGTTTTGAAAGGCATGTCCTTATTATCCTTTTTCTATTCGTATAACGAATATGAAACTCTACACTATCGTTTCCCCTGTGAAGCACGCTTAATCACAATATGAGAATCGCCTCACTTAAAGTGGTGTACCTTGCTCCAACGCAAGTAAACGTTGCTTGCGCTCTACTCCACCAGCATACCCTGTCAATTTACCGCTTTTGCCAATAACGCGATGACAAGGCACCACGATAGAAATAGGATTTTTGCCGTTTGCCAACCCAACAGCGCGCACAGCTTTAGGGTTGCCAATCGCGTTGGCGAGATCTTGATAGCTCCACGTTTCGCCGTATGGAATGGTCGTTAGTGCCTGCCAAACTCGATTTTGAAAATCCGTTCCTGTAGCCGACAAAGGCAGATCAAATTCATTGCGTAGGCCAGAAAAATATTCATTCAACTGGGTAACAGCTTGGCACAAAACTGGGTGTTGATCGTCTCGCGCTCCCAGTTCACTCGGCTTAGTGGTGCATGTTTCAAACCAAATGCCAAGCAAGCCCTCAGCGTTAGATTGGATGGTCACCGTTCCTAATAGGCTCGGCATTTCGGTATAAAATGTTTTCATGATTGATTCCATAAGTGAAACGTTGCGTAGCTTCCCCAAGGGGCCGCAGTGTGCGTATTCAGTGATGGGTAACGCTGCATCGCCTTTTTCACCACTAAGTCTTTATCTAAAAAGCAATCGGGTTGAGATTGCCCTCGCAGTTGAGCATAACTGACTGTCCAAGGTCCAATGCCTTTCAAAGCTAGCCACTGCTGGGGGTCGGCTTCTGAGTTGTCCTGCATGAACTGGGCGAAGCGCACTAGCGTCTCTTTACGGCTTTGCGGCATGCGCAAAAAGCTCACGTCGGTATTCGCTATCGCATCTGGTGTCGGGAAAAAGCGTTTTTCTGACTCTCCACTAAGTGTGGTCACCAATAAGTTAAGTTGACCAATCGCCGCTTTAACCGACACTTGTTGGCCTAAAATCGCTCGAACTCCGGCCTCCCATCCATTCCATACACCAGGAATCCGAATACCTTTACTCGACACAAGCCCTGGTGCGACATAATCCAAATGCTGCTCGACAGTACAAATATCGGCGTCGAGATCGAACATACGACGAATGTCAGACACCAAGTTTTGCAGCTTCGTTACGTCTTCAATTTCAAACGCTAGCTCTAGGTACCCTTCACCTTTGGTTGCTTTAAACCACGCTTTACTGGTATCCAGACAAACGTTGCGCTGATAACTCTCATCACTCACCAGCTCAACCCCCTCAATCGCTCGTAAACGGTAAAAGTTCAACATGTGCTGCCAATTCAATTCACCTCGATAAGGCAAGGCAATTCGATTGCTACCCATACCGTCAAACTCTTTGCGACGGACTTGAGAAGGCGTCAGCTTGAGAAACTTTTGGAAAGCATCGTTAAAACGGCGCGTACTGTTAAAACCAGACGCAAACCCTACCTCGGTGACCGACATAGAACTGGAATGAAGCAACTGTTTGGCGAACATTAATTGTTGATATTGCGCATACTGCTTGGGTGACATGCCTAGATACTGCTCAAACAACATACGTAAGTAGCGATCCGAAATCCCAACACGCTCTGCTAGCTCAGACACCGAGTGGTGATGCAGTTCCCCTCGGTCAATTAACGAAATCGCTCGTTGAAAGGTCGTTTCTACGCCTTTCCATGCCCAAGAACCCGGCGCGCTATCAGGTCGACAGCGCAAGCAAGGACGGTACCCCGCTTGGAGAGCTTGCGCTTTATCGGTGAAGTACTCTACATTTTCTTCTTTAGGTAAATTAGCCGGACAAATTGGGCGACAAAAGATCCCCGTTGTTTTCACTGCCACATAAAATCGCCCATCAAAACGGCTGTCTCGCGCGACTCGCGCCTTATGACACTGCTCGAAAGTCAGTGAGGTATGGGGGTGAATAAACATAGTGCTTTCCTTGCTCATGCCTTTTGTCATTTATTGTTCATAGGCATCGTTCAATATAGTGTTATTGTAGCTTGCTTAAGCGCCTACCATTAGCCATTTTCGGAACTCAATATTGAGATTTATTGGCATTAGCGCTTTTGTACACTAAAGTTAGATTCAGAACATCACAACAACGTCGGCTAAAGGGAATTGGCATGGACTTACACACTTGCGTAATTGTACTAAGAAACCAAAAGGTTATTACCAGTAAATCCGTAGATCATTCAATTGGAATTATCGAACGAGACTCAGATAACGAGATCTCAGAAATTCAAATTAATGCCACGGATGGACGTAATATTCGAACCTATCACTACAACAATGTAGAGGAGTCACTAGAGAGCTTAATGAACCTCTGACGGTTTTCTTTAACACACCTTTCTCCCTTGTTAATAGCGAAAGCAATAGAGCACAGCAACCTGTGCTCTTTTTTTTGTTTAACAGCAAAAATGTTTATCGAAAATAATGATGGAACCTGATTTAAAACACGACAAAACTGGCATAAAAAAACTCATAAAAAACACTCAAGCAACTGATTAAAAATAACAAAAATCCATTATTCAATTTTTTAGAACGAGTTTATCAAAATACTCCCGTTATTTTTATTCTCACCGCCACCTAAACTGTTCTCAACAGCACGGGAGTACACGCTTCCCACTCATTGAAAAGAGTCAGAGGACAGAATCATGAAAGCACTATTACAGAAAATCACCACTTCAAACGCAGGTTACAGCGCACTATCACTTCGCATTCCAATCGGCATTATCTTTATGGCGCACGGCGCACAAAAACTGTTTGGTTGGTTTGGTGGCTATGGGTTAGAAGGTACAGGTCAGTGGATGGCATCCATCGGTTTAGGTCCTGGCGTGCTAATGGCATTCCTTGCTGGCAGCGCAGAGTTCTTTGGCGGCTTGTTCATCTTGCTTGGCCTGCTAACTCGCCCAGCAGCCGTTGCTTTAGCGTTCACGATGGTGGTAGCGATATTCTCCGTCCACTTTGAAAACGGTTTGTTCATGGCAAACAACGGTTACGAGTTTGGCTTAGCTTTACTGGCAGCAAGTGTTTCACTGGCGTTTTCTGGCGCAGGTAAAGCAGCATTAGATAACTTCTTAAACAAAAAGCTCTCTTAAGGAGGCTCTATGATTACGGTAAGACATGCAGCAGACCGAGGTCGAGCAAACTTTGGCTGGCTTGATAGCAAACATACGTTTTCTTTCGGTAGCTATTACGATCCACAACATATGGGCTTTTCTGAGCTGAGAGTCATTAATGACGATGTAGTCCAACCTGGCGCAGGTTTTGATACACATGGCCATCGTGATATGGAGATCATCAGCTATGTGCTGGAAGGTGTTATCGCGCACAAAGACAGCGAAGGTAACGTGAAAACATTACCCGCCGGGGAATTCCAACTCATGTCGGCAGGGAAAGGGATTTACCACAGTGAGTACAATGCGTCGAACCGCGACACGCTGCGCTTTCTACAAATTTGGATTCAGCCAAATACATTTGGAACCAAACCAGGTTATCAGCAAAAAGACTTTGGTCGCACGCCTGGATTAACAACTATCGCGACTCCAACAGGAGAAAACGGTACGCTACTTATTAAGCAAGATGCCACATTACATCAGTTAATTCTTGAACCAAATAGCGAACTTAACTTTGAGATAGAATCGGGTAGAAACTTATTCGTTCACCAAGTAACGGGAAGCCTTAGCATCGACAATACCACCTTGACGGCGGGCGACGGCGCGAAGGTCGAACAGCAAAGTAAGGTTGTTTTACGCAATACATCAAACGAGAGCACAACCGCCCTGCTATTTGACTTGCCATAACTATCGATTCATCGAGATAAAAAGAAAGCCGCCTGGATTTTCCAAGGCGGCTTTTTAATTTCTCTGACTTTTCACTCAACGCTATTCGTCGGAAGTGCCGGAACCAATTTGCTGAAAACTGTAAGCCGTCAGTGGATCAATCTCTTTGACAATTTCTTCCACTTGCTTAATCGCGTCTACAGACGAGCTAGCTTTACGATAGCTCAAATAGATAGGGCGACACCAATCTTCTACGCCAGACACCTTGTGAAGCTGCCCGTTGGCGATAAAGGGCTCTACCAGAGAGATGGGTAAGTAAGCGGCACCGCCCTTCTCTAAAATAAAGTCCAATGCTATACGCGCTGTTGAGGTGCGCAGATACGGAGCCGGGATCTTAGGGTGACGCTCAGAATGTTCTGATGAGAAGCGCGTTCCCCAATCCACATACACGTATTTGTTTTCAAAAACGGTGTCTAAAGAGTCTTTCTCAGTCGATACCAGAACGAGAACAACATCAGCCACTTTTTTGCAGTTAAGCTCATCAGCTTTGATTTGGTCGAACGCAAATGCCATATCTAACGTGCGCTCTAGCAAGCTGCGACTGAGCATTTCCCGCCCCATCACTTCTGCCATGAAGCCATAGCCTCCAAATGAATCCGTGACGACACTTAAACAGTTCTGCAAGTAGGCGTCCCAAATATTTGGCGTACCGCCTAACGTTAATTGCAGCGCTTTGCCATCTTCAAGCGATAACTCTAGCTTCGCTTGTTGCAATGTGGTGACCATCACCTCTGCATAACTGATTAAGCGCTCACCTGCAGAGGTCAACTTTATGTTATTTCGATCACGAATAAACAATTGCGTATCGAAGTAACTTTCCAATTGTTTGATACGTGCGCTCACTGCAGCTTGGGTAATATAAAGATTCTCAGCGGCGCGTCCGAAGTGACGAACCCTTGCCAGCTCTAAAAATGTTCGAAAGACTTTTACATCCATAAACCATCTCCTGGTTAATATAAAACCAGATTAACAACTAATTAAAATCATGACGACAAAAAAGTTTTGTTTTTCTTTTGTTAGCTTTACGCCTAATTTTCGCCGTAGTTCACTACATTCATCAATAACGGTTACAGAGGCTGTTGACATGTCTGACACTGAATTCCGTCATGGCAAAAAACGTTTTTACGACAACGTAAAATTCCCACGCGGCTTTGCAAAGTCTGGCGATTTTACTCTCTCGGAAGAGGAAATCCTAACAATTTATGGGGATACTATGCTTGGCTTAGAGTCAGGCGAATTAACACCTGAAAATAGCGAAGAGAAACACTTCATCAAGGTGCTAGAAAACCCAGGCAAAGCAAAAACAAAACTTGAGCGTACGTGGCTAAAGTACACCCAACTTGCTCGTGGTCGCAAGCGCTTCCACACGCTAAATGGTCGTAATAAGCCTGACGCGACAGAAGATTACATTGAAGAGAGTTTGGTCGAAGACGATTAATAACCAAATAAACTAATTCTCGCCTTTTTCTAGCAGTAGGCAGTAGGCGAAAGCTCGTTTGGTTTGACTGAGCGAGCAAAACAAGCTCGTTTCTTCTCCTAAAGCCCAAGGGCGCGTTCTCCCAAGGGCTTTTTTAGTATTTAGTGCTAGTCTACTTGGCAAGCATCGCGATCTTTTTCAAAAAGCTCTCTTTCAAGTGCTCTTGGTCGTACTCCAATTGATAGGTATTGTGGAAGCCAACCTTTAGCTCAACACCATTCCCTCGTAAGAAAACGTTGTACCCGTCGTAATCGGAAAACGCTTCTACACCTTCATACATTTTGCCAAATTCGGTTGGTGTACCGTTGTTCATCACACATTCGTAAGCCTGTAGTACTTTGCTCGGATCTAACTCATTTTTCATACCGAATTCCTCACTGGTTTACACATTTCAATTATGGTTAAGGAATGAGCGTCGTGCCATGTCCATCCCATAATATTTGAAGTTCGTGTGCGGTTTCACACTCTGTAGGTTGTTAAAAAACAAGGTTAAGTGCGAAGACAGAACTTAATTTATATCATAAATTTTATCTATCAATTCGTCAGTTTCATAATGCAATTTCTTTGTAAAAAATCGGCTTATAAAAGCATTTAGATATAAAAACAGTCGATAAAATCAACACTGGTTAAAGAAAAAGCAAAATTTTGACCTAAAACAATAGCAGTTCGTCATTACTTATTTTATAATGCGAATTAATGTTTCGGTACATCGTAAATTCCAATAACTAGGGGCACAAAATGAGACTTATCCCGTTAACTCGAGCAGCACAAGTAGGTAAGTGGGCAGCTGCGCATATCGCTAAGCGTATCAACGACTTTAAACCTACTGCTGAGCGTCCATTCGTTCTGGGTCTACCAACTGGTGGCACTCCTCTAGCAACCTACAAAGCCTTAATCGAGCTTTACCAAGCCGGCGAAGTGAGCTTCAAAAACGTCGTGACTTTCAACATGGATGAGTACATTGGCATCCCTGCGGATCACCCAGAGTCTTACCGCTCGTTCATGTACAACAACTTCTTTAATCACATTGATATCCAAGAAGAAAACATCAACCTACTGAACGGTAACACTGACGATCACGACGCAGAATGTAAGCGTTACGAAGACAAAATTAAGTCTTACGGCAAGATCAACCTGTTCATGGGCGGCGTGGGTAACGACGGTCACATCGCGTTCAACGAGCCAGCGTCATCTCTATCTTCTCGTACTCGCATCAAAACACTGACTGAAGACACTCGCATTGCGAACTCTCGCTTCTTTGACGGCGATATCAACCAAGTGCCTAAATACGCACTGACTATCGGTGTGGGTACACTGCTAGACGCAGAAGAAGTGATGATTCTGGTAACAGGTCATAACAAAGCTCAAGCACTTGAAGCAGCAGTAGAAGGTTGTGTAAACCACCTATGGACGGTTTCTGCACTTCAACTTCACCCTAAAGCAGTGATCGTATGTGACGAGCCAGCTCAACAAGAACTGAAAGTGAAGACTGTGAAGTACTTCTCGGAGCTAGAAGCGGAAAACATCAAAGGTTTTTAATCCATAGGATGACAGCCTAGATGCACGCTAAAAATACGAAACCCGTGATTGATCACGGGTTTTTTCTTATCTGAACAGCGGGCTTAAGTCGTTAATAAGCTTTAATACCAAACTGACGAAGACGCTTAGGCAGCACTTCATCTAACTTGTCTAGTTCACTCGGTTCGACTTCGATAAGGTTAAAATGATGCTGCTCATAAACAGTACGAATGGTCTCACGGTCAGCCTCAGCCATCTCCCCAGTATCACTTCCCCAAAACTGTAAATAGACTTTACCGCCTGGCAAATAAAAATCACTGGTGACATCTTGGTCAATCGGCAGCTGACGTTCATAAGCGTGCACCACACCAGCCAAGTACAGCCAGTTGTCGATGAGCAACTCCCCCTTAGAGCGCACGTAATGCCCATCTAATGTTCGGTGTTTGGCTTCAAACTTTTGGCGAAAGCTTGAGTAAGATTTATCCGTGGAGTGTGACTCCGCATCTTGCCCTAAAAATTCAATGACAGACTGCTTAAGACGCTTATTACGCAGCACCACATCGTGCCATACGACAAAGGTATTTTGTGTCTCTTTATCGGTTCTTTGCTGGCCACCAGCGCGTATACCAGCTTCAGTGACACTCCAACCTTCTTCAGATTTGGCGATCCACCCCAACTCACTCAACAGTTGGTTCATGCGCTTCGCATTCAGTTTCAGCTTTTCACCCAGCAGCGTGGCGCTTAATGTTTTCCCTGAGCTGGAAGTCAGCTCAATATGTAAATTGGTCGGCCAGACGATGAACTGGCCAAATTTAGGGTGATCCACATACTCGCCGCCAAACTTGGCGCCTTCTTCCGTCAGAATCCATTTTTCGTCTTGGCGAACAATGTAGCCAGCACGTTTGAGATCGGCAAACAACAGCTTGGCTTCAACCTTGCGCATTTTAGCTAATGCCGACGTCGATATTTTTTCAGACATGTGGGTACCTCATGCTGCTGTAAAACTGAACACTATGTCATCATAGTAACGTATTGATTTCACGGCTTGAAGTCAGAGAAACAAGATTTCGTGTTACAAATAACAAAGCCAATCTCAAGGGACTGGCTTTGTTATGTTAAGTTGAAAGAAGCGGGGGCTATTTAATAAAAGCAATGCAGCCTTGCAAAATCACTAAGTTCACAATGTCGATGAAGAATGCACCGACAATTGGTACCACCATAAATGCTTGTGGTGATGGACCATAACGACTCACGATAGAGCCCATATTCATGACCGCAGTCGGTGTGGCACCTAAACCGAAACCACAATGTCCACTGGCGATCACCGCGGCATCGTAATTACTGCCCATCATGCGGAATGTTACGTAATAAGTGAACACCGCTAGTACGGCAGACTGAATAGCAAGAATAATAAGGAATGGGATCGCAAGATCAAAGATATTCCACAATTTCAAGCTCATCAGAGCCATGGCAAGGAACAGCGATAGCGAAACCGTACCAAGAATATCAACGGTTTCTAAATCAACCTTGCGCACCTTGGTCACTTCCATGATATTGGTGATGACAACACCAATAAACAGCGCATAAACAAAATCTGGGATCATCAACCACTTGATGCCAAAACTGCTCACCCAACTCTCCAGATAGCTCGCGCCTGTCACGCAAAGCAAAATAATGGATAAGCTTTCTACAACTCTTTTCGCCGTGACACGATCTTCTTCATGTTCGTTATAGGTCACCAATTCAGGGAAACTCTGATGGCTTTGGTTGGTGCGTCCGTATTCCGATTCTAAGTTGTGCTTGTTGAGTAACTTTTGCGCGACAGGGCTGCCAATAATCCCGCCCATGACCAAGCCAAACGTAGCAGAAGCCATCGCCACTTCTAGGACATTGTGCAAACCATACATTTCTTGAAAAGTTTGCGACCACGCCGCACCAGTTCCATGTCCGCCAGAAAGCGTAATAGAGCCGGCGATCAACCCCATGAGTGGATCTAACCCCAATGCGGTAGCTAAGGATACGCCGACCGCATTTTGGATAAGAATGTAGACCGATGCCACAACAAGGAAGATGAAAACCTTCGCACCGCCTTTAATAAGTTGGGTGTAATTCGCGGCTAAGCCAACCGTCGCAAAAAACATCAGCATAAAGGTGTTTTGCAGTGGCAAATCAAATGATACATCCACACCATTTAAGTGCATCGTCGTGATCACGCAAGCCACGACTAGACCACCAACAATTGGCTCTGGGATATTGAATTTCTTTAAGGTTGGTAATTTGGTGTTAATGAACTGCCCTAAAAATAACACGCAAATTGCGACGAGAAACGACTCTTGTGGGCCGATAGATATTACCTGATTCATGAGACCTCTTTACTCTCCTCTTTCTCATTCATTGAGCAAGCGCTCACGTGAGATAGGTGCCTAAGTCAATCAGATTGCCTCTCGAACCTTTTGTTTTCTAGGGTGTATTTACCACAAATTCTCATCAAGTAAGAAATGGATGCACCCAAAATCCCACTGATTATCATTATATGAGAATACCAATACCAAGCTGGTGGTAAATACCTTGATTGGATTAGAAAAATAACACTTCTCAACTTATGAGAAGTGTCTAATTTATGTTCACAATAAAGTCTTCAAAATAGCTATCACATAGGTAGATATTTAGGGAAAGCGAAGGCTGGAACATACGCTTAATTTTAAATTATTACTTTCTCTCCGGCACACTAGGTGTCATACCTATATATAACACCATTTCAGCCAAGAGATTCACTCATGACCAATTGGCATGATCGCCAACCGATTTTTCGACAGTTGGCTGACCAGATCACTCAACAAATACTGCAAGGTATCTGGCAAGAAGGCGATGCTCTGCCCTCTGTTCGTAGCATCTCTGCGGATATGAAAATTAACCACCTCACCGTCATGAAAGGCTATCAATTGCTTGTTGATGAGGGGTTAGTGGAGAAAAAACGCGGTCAAGGTATGTTTGTCGCTTCAGGGGCAAAACTAAAATTGCTTGCAGACGAGAAGGCACGTTTTCTTCAACAACAAATTCCGCAGATAGCCGGCACAATACAGCGTCTGGATATGTCACTCGACGAATTCATTCAACAACTAAAACCACACTTGAAAGGTGACCAATGAGCGCATTAGTCAGTGTAAACAATGTCTCCAAGCAATATCAGCAACAAGGAGAAGCACTGCATGAAGTGAGTTTCGACCTACATGCAGGACAAGTACTTGGCTTACTCGGCCATAATGGCGCAGGTAAATCAACGCTTATTAATGCCCTACTCGGCGCACATGAATATCAAGGCACTGTTCGTATCAACGGATTTGAACCCATTATGCAACGCGACAAAATAATGCAGAGCTTGTCCTACATCTCGGATGTGAACGTTCTGCCAGATTGGATGACTGTCGCTCAACTGCTTAACTATACCGAAGGCGTGCATCCAGGGTTCAATCGCGCTCAAGCAGATACGCTGCTTCGTCAAACGGACATCAAACCTCGTGCGCGCATCAAATCTTTATCCAAAGGGATGAAGGTGCAATTGCACCTTGCGATTGTAATCGCGACTAACACCCAAATCCTCATATTGGATGAACCGACACTCGGGTTAGATCTCGTGTATCGTGATACGTTTTATCGTCACTTATTGGAATGGTTTCACGACGGCGAGCGCGTGTTGATCATCGCCAGTCATGAAGTATCAGAGATTGAGCACTTGCTGACAGATGTGCTGATTCTTAAGCATGGTCGCCCCGTTCTGCAAACCTCGATGGACAGTATCAGTGAAGACTATTTCATTCTTGAAGCCAACGACGAGCACCGCACACAAATTGAAGCGATGAACCCACTGTCGTCACAAAAAGGCCTCGGTTCAACGAAATGGTTACTCAAAGCCCAGTATGCCCAACAAGCAGAAACAATGGGGGCCATCCATGGGGTGAAGTTAGCGGATCTATTTTTAGCATTGCAGAAGGAGGCAGCGTAATGCGTTCAGTTGTCGCGATGTTGCAAAAAGAGTGGTTAGAAAACCCTCTTGTTTTACGTATTCCACTGTTTGTGTTGGCATGTGGACTTATCCTCTTTGTCAGTTTAATGAGTAACGACACTCTACAACACAATATGTTTTTTCAAATGAGCTTTGGTGGTGATGTCAGTGACATTCATAAAGAGCTTGGTGACGATGTAAACATGTTGATTACCGGCGGGGCGGGACTGCTGTCTATCTTGTTAGCCATTCAATACTTCCCGAGAACACTGCGCAAAGAGCGCGCAGAGGGCAGTATTATGTTTTGGCGCAGTATGCCGGTCAGCGACATAAAAACTCACTTAGTGAAGCTAGGGTTTGGCTTATTGGTGATTCCGCTTGTTTGCTCGGCGCTTGTGCTCGCAGCAGATTTGATGTTGTGGTTGCTGAACATCTCTACCGATCACCAATTGGCTTTATTGTACCGCCAAGCCTCGTTAGGTTACGTGCTGCTGCATTGGGGAGAGTTTTTAATCAGAATGTTGTTCGCCGGTATTCTACTGTTACCGCTGGCATTAACCGCAATGGCTATTTCTCAGAAAGTGAACTCACCACTGGTCATTTTGTTTATCGCCATTTATGCGCTGCGCTGGATGCCAATCGCACTATTTGGCTATTACGGCCTAGATCAGTTCTTCTCCGAAGTGCTTTACCTTCCACTGCACGCCATTGTTGCACCAAGCCCATTGAATGCAATTTCTCAGGCGGGCTGGTTAAACGTTGGCATTTACGCTTTCATCGGCGTTCTTGGTTGGACAGCTAGTCTCAAGTTCAGCCGAACCATTCAATAATCCGTCGTTCGATAAACGGCCAAAATCGAGCCATAAAAAAACGGTCACAACCTGTGTTGTGACCGTTTTTATTTCGACCTCAGGAGATCATGAACTTAAATTTAACCAAGGAATGAAATGTAACCTTGTAAAATGATTAAGTTAACGATGTCGATAAAGAAAGCCCCCACAATTGGCACCACCATAAATGCCTGCGGCGACGGGCCAAATCGGTTAACGATAGAGCCCATGTTCATCACGGCTGTTGGGGTTGCCCCCAAGCCAAAACCACAGTGACCACCCGCAATAACCGCAGCGTCGTAATTGCGTCCCATCACTTTGAACGTGACGTAGTAAGTGAAGATAGCTAAGACCACAGACTGCACAGCCAAAATGACCAAGAATGGAATCGCTAAGTCAAAGATATTCCATAACTTCAAGCTCATTAATGCCATCGCCAAGAACAATGACAAAGAAACGGTACCGAGCATATCGACGGTTTCTGCGTCTAACTTACGAAGCTTGGTCACCTCTAAGAAGTTCGTGATGATCACACCAATGAACAGCGCATATACAAAGTCTGGAATCATCAACCATGAGATTTCATACGTGCTAACCCATTGCTCAACATACTTCGCCCCCGTAACACAGATCAGTAGGAAGAAGAGTTTCTCCACCACTTTTTTCGCCGTTACTTTATCTTCTTCGTATTCGTTGTAGGTCACCAACTCAGGGAATTTTTCGTGAGTTTTGGCATCCCGACCACCACGACCATACTCCGATTCAATGCTGTTTTTTTCTACGAGGCGCTGTGCCACTGGGCTACCAATGATACCGCCGATGATCAAACCAAAAGTGGCTGATGCCATCGCAATTTCCAAAACGTTATCCAATCCATACACGTCTTGGAAGGTTTGTGACCACGCAGCACCTGTACCATGGCCACCAGACAGAGTAATCGAGCCAGCAATTAACCCCATCAAAGGATCTAAACCGAGCGCCGCCGCGAGTGAAACGCCAACGCCGTTTTGTATGATGATGTAAAACGATGCGACAGCTAAGAAGATAAAAACCTTCGCACCTCCTTTCATCAACTGAGTGTAATTTGCGGCCAAACCAACCGTCGCAAAAAACATTAACATAAACGTATTTTGTAACGGCAAATCGAACTCCAAGTCGATGCCGTTGAAATGAAGAGCAGTAATCATGCAGGCCACAATAAGGCCACCTACAATCGGCTCAGGTATGTTGAACTTCTTTAAAATCGGTAGCTTAGCATTAATAAAATGCCCCAGGAAAAGCACACTGATTGCGACCAAGAAGGACTCCAGTGCACCTACAGATATTAAATGATTCATATCGCCTCTTATTATTGTTCTCTTCATCCTCCGTAATGATCGAGTGTTAATTTAACCTTCATTCAATAGCAAATGTTCTCGCTTTACTGTTTCGAAAATACTCAAAAGTTGGTGTAGATGCGCCTTAGGCTAGTTTAAGGGGCGCTCCTTTAGCGATGTGTCAGTTTTCCGCTGTTAGCAAGCCCTTAAATGTGAAAGGAGCCGATATAGCTCCTTCAAATGCCCCCTCGCAATACCTGTGCGTGACTGCTTGGGGTATAGTGTTGTGAGTAAATTCTGGGTGACACTTTCTGAACCACATTGGGCTCCCTTACTTAAACAGAATGTGTCAATTACTATCAAACAAAGTTCCTTCCCGTTGTAACCTCTAAACGCCGAGATCGCGTTCAAAACAATTGGGTTTGCTTGTTCCTGTCGTAGTTTTTTTAACTCTGGCTCATGGTGAATAAACGAGCCGAATCCAAGGAAACTCTCAAGCTGCAACAAACGTTTTCGTCACAACGGAGCCGGATTATAACATATTGCTGATAATTTTCTTCAATTCAGTGACATTCACCAATCCCATGGTTTCGTTCCATAATTATTAACTGCTGAATAGCATTTTTACAGACAAAAGAGCGAAGCGAATTCAACTTAGCCTCACCAAAAAAATAAACCTTAAAAGCCAATCACTTATCTATGGTCTACTGAGTACAACGTGTTTTGATAGGCTTTCTGGAGAGCCCAGCAACCAAAATGTACGGTGTTGTCATGGTAGTCTTTCGAGGCTAACTACCCGATTCTGGGTGATAAAAACAATCCCAGTTATGAATCACACAAAAACATGTATAATTTTTATGTAAGTTATTCAAATAACAAGAGCCCTACATGAAAATTCATTTGCTTTTCCCTGTGCTATTACTCTGTGCCATCTCATCTGCCACTGCAGCGGAAAATATCCGTATTGAATATTCTCCCGTGGAAACAACCCATGAAAACATCGCCCTGCAATCTATCCAAAACAGCGATGTAAACCCAATTTTTCTTGAGCTATCTCAGATCCACTTTCCATTTCGCAAACCACTCACACTGATTTACGGCGGAGAAGATGGCCCAATGTACGATCCCGATACGCACACGATACACATTCCTTACACTTTTTATTTGGAATCACTCAATTACTTCTCCAATAACCAGTATGAAGAACGCCTTGGAAAATCCCCAAAAACAGGGGCGTTAGATACGTTATTACACACCTTGCTGCATGAAGCCGGGCATGCTTACATCGAAGATCAAAACATCCCTGTTCTCGGAAAAGAAGAAGATGCCGTCGATAATTTTGCCACGATCTTAATGATTGACTTCCTAGAAGATGGCGCAGAGATGGCCATTAGCGCCGCCGACATGTTCGCATTTGAGTCCGATGACAGACCGGACTACTACGACTTCGGTGAGTACATTGATGAGCACAGTTTTGATTTGCAACGCTACTTCTCTACCTTATGTTTGGTGTACGGCAGTGATCCGGAACAGTACAAGTCGCTTCTCGATGAAGTTGAAAAAGACTACCTACGAGATCGCAAAGACTTTTGCCAATATAACTACGAGAACATACGCGCGAATTGGAACCACTACCTGCAACATAATGAACCAAAAGAAAAATCGCCACGTAGAACTCAGTAAGACAAATCAAATAATAAGACGATCGCAATGACAAAACTCACCATATTTTATGACGGAACTTGCCCACTGTGCGCCAAAGAAATGCACGCACTTAAGCGACGAGATGTAAAACAAGCGATAAAAATCGTCGATATCTACAGCGATGAATTTTCTGATTACCCACAGATAGACGCGCAAAAAGCCAATACTATTTTGCATGCGCTGAATGACAACAATGAACTGATACTTGGTCTTGATGTGACTCACCGAGCATGGCAGTTGGTAGGACGAGGTTGGCTATATGCTCCACTACGTTGGCCATTACTCAAGCCAATTGCAGACTGGCTTTACCTGCGCTTTGCCAACAATAGGTATCGTGTCTCATACTGGCTTACTGGTAGCTCCCGCTGCAACTCGGGCCAATGCTCTCGCTAATTGTGATCCTGCTTAAAAATGTGAGTCTCTCTCGTCCACGATCACCAACTTCCTGTACTTCTCACCCGCCAACTCGGTTAATCTGCAATCAGTACAAAAATAATTATTAACACTTTTATTTGGTAAAGCTATTGAAGTTTACCAGTTTGTAACGCTGCGCCGAGACGTAAGGAAGTACCTATGAATCTAACGATAAGAAAGCGACTTTATATTCTTTCCATCATTCCCGTGTTAACGATTGCTTTGGGTATGATGTGGTTTACCTACCTCCAAACCAGTACCTACAACCAACAACAAATCAATCATACGCACACGACGATGATGGCGATGAAGAAAGCGGAACTGAAAAACTATGTGCAGATGGCTCATTCCGCACTCAAACCGTTATTGGATCGTAATGCCTCATTGCAAGAAGCTATTCCAGTGCTCAAAGAGCTAGAGTTCGGCCAATCAGGTTATATTTTTGCGTACGACTCAAAAGGCGTGCGTGTTGTTGTCGGAAAAAACAACAAAGGGGTTGGAGAAAACTTCTATAACCTTCAAGACAAAAAAGGCAACTACCTGATCCAAGACCTGTTGAAAAACGCCAAAACGGGTGACTTCACAACCTACTACTTCCCTAAGTTAGGGCAAACCGAAGCATTACCAAAACTCAGCTACTCCATCTTCATTCCCAAGTGGGATATTATGATTGGCACAGGTTTTTATACTGATGATATCGATGCGATCATTACAGATATGGAAAACACAGCAAACGATGAGCTAAACAATACCTTAGCCGCTATTGCTATGTTTTGTGTCTCTATTGCCGTTGTCGTGGCCATTTTTGCCGTACTCGTCAACCGTAGCATTATGCGCCCTATCGAACAGTTTGACAGCTCAATCCAATCTTTCGCGCAAGGTGACGCCGACTTAACCGCGCGGATGGAAGAATCTAGCGTGCCAGAATTTAAGCAGCTCGCGCATAACTTCAATATCTTCGTTGAGAGCTTGCAAGGAATTATTAAGAGCGTCAGCCATGTCGGACAAGAGGTAGTATCAGAAACGAACAACATGTCTCAACGCGCCTCACAAGTGGATGAATTGGCTTCTGGTCAACGTGAGGAAACGGAACAAGTCGCGACTGCAATGACAGAAATGACGGCCACCGCTCACGAGATCTCTGGCAATGCAAACCAAGCCGCCGATTCCGCTAAAAACGCCGATGACAACGCACAACAAGCGAAGCACATCGTGGACTCCGCCGCTAACTCCGTTGAAGCGCTAGCAAATGAGGTATCTGAAGCAAGCACTGTAATTTCACGTCTAGAGAGTGACGTGCAGAACATCTCATCCTCACTTGAAGTCATCCAAGATATTGCTGAACAAACCAACTTGCTTGCGCTAAATGCCGCCATTGAAGCGGCACGAGCGGGCGACCAAGGACGCGGATTCGCAGTTGTAGCGGATGAAGTGCGTAAGCTTGCAAGCCGCACTCAGGACAGCACAGGTGACATTCACAAGATGATCGATCAACTTAAAGCTGGATCGGATGCCGCAGTAAAAGCGATGGAATCTAGCCAAGCACGTGGCGAAGCGACAGTAGAAGAAGCACGTGCTGCATCGGTTGCGCTGCAAGATATTCAAGCAGCGATTGCGAATATCATGGACATGAACACGCTGATCGCTACCGCGACCGAAGAGCAAAGCCAAGTTGGACAAGAGATTTCACAGCGCATCGAAGTGATCTCTCAACAAAGCAGTCAGTCGGCAAGCCTTGCGAATCAAAACCGTGCAGGCAGTGGCAACCTTAACCACAAAGCCAACGAGCTGTACGACTTAGTCGGTCGCTTTACGGTCTAGAGCTTTCCTCAAGCACTCAACATGCAAACAGCGACGCCAAAACGTCGCTGTTTTTATTTCTGCTATCATAATGCGACTTAGCTATAATGCCGCCAACTTAGCACCCACAAGGGCAAAACCAGATGATTATTATGACCACCAATTTCGGTGACATCGAGATTGAACTGAACCTAGAACGAGCACCAGTTAGCTCAAAGAACTTCAAAAAATACTGTGAAGATGGCTTCTACAACGGCACCATTTTCCACCGCGTTATCGACGGCTTTATGATCCAAGGTGGCGGTCACACCGAAGACATGGCAGAAAAGCCAACGCGCGCTCCGATCGCAAACGAAGCAAACCGTGGTCTAAAGAACCTTGTTGGCACTATCGCAATGGCGCGTACCGATGCACCACACTCTGCAACAGCTCAGTTCTTCATTAACTTGGAAGACAATGATTTTCTAGACCACACTGCAACCACCAACCTAGGCTGGGGTTACGCGGTGTTTGGTAAAGTGACCGCGGGTATGGATGTCGTAAACCGTATCGCGAAAGTGAAAACGACCTCTAAACTTGGTCACGATGATGTGCCATGCGATCCAATCATTATTGAGAAGGTGACGATCAGCGAATAAGCACACTCGCCTCTTCGAAGAAGTCGTCACTATAAAACGATAAAAGCGCCTAACGTCTTATGACTTAGGCGCTTTTTGTTTTGAAGGCTCAGCTTATTAGTTTAAGTTTAGTAACGGAGTTATTGATAGAAAAGCTCGGCTTTTGCTCCAACCAAATCCAGCTCAGAGCCCTGAAAATCAGCCAGATATTCCGCGACAAGGTTGTACCCGACCCAATACCCCATGTACTTCGGCCAGCGGCTTTCATCACTGCCAAGAAAGTAAGCATCGAAGTTGTAATCTAAACTGGTCAGCTTGTCTTTCATCTCAGCATAGAAAGGACGCCAATCTTGATCTTTGATGTTCTCAAACAAGCTCGGAGTGACGCCACCATTCACCTTACGTTCGAAATGACAAGCTAACCCTTCCATAATCAGCACATCACCAAGTGCAACGCCATTCTCTCCTGCTCGCATACGGAAAAGGTGATGCAACTCATGCGCTAGCACCGCAGCTAGTTCTTTCTCAATCACGTTTTTAATATCTGCACGTTGAGTATCAAGCAAAATTTCTACACGATGGGCGCTTAAGCAATAGCCACCAATCCCCGTCTGCGGTACGTCATTGCGATCAAACGGGCTAATGGTCAGGTCAACGTTACTTAAATCAAAGTAACTAGAAAGCTGTGAGCTCAGGTCATCAAGTTTCTGATGTAAATACTCAGCGAGTGGAGACAACTCTCCCGTCGCATTTAAGAGGGTGACGCGATAACTCATTTATCTTCCTTGATAATGTAGGTTAAGAGCAGCGAGTTTACAGTGTAAAGAGTGAGCAGTTCTAGCGATTACATCCCTTTGAACAAACTTTGAGATGCACGGCTCACAGCGAGCTTGTTTTCCCCAATGTGAACAAACATTCTTCCAGCAAAGTCTTTGTTTACTTTGCTAATTTTGCACACTTGCACCACGCTTGAACGGTGCACTTGCCAGAACTGTTCTGGGTTAAGCTGCCCTATCAACTCTTTCAACGATGTGCGAATCAAATACTCCTGCACTTTACCTTGTCCTTGTTGGGCATACACAGAAACGTATTTTTCTTCCGCTTTGAAATACAGCACATCAGACGTGGCGATCAGATGAATATCTTCCCCTTGCGTTGCTTTGATCCACTGAAGATATTGCGGCGTTTGTGGCGCGGATAATTGTTGTAACTGTTCTAACAGGCTGTTCATCTGCACATTGCTGCTTTCTTGCTCTCGCTTAGCAAGGCGTGCTTTCACTCTTTCACACGTCGTCAGGAGGCGCTCATCCGAGATAGGCTTGAGCAAATAATCGGCGGCATTTTGCTCAAAAGCTTTGATGGCGTAATCATCGTACGCAGTGACAAACACAATCAAAGGTGGATTGGCGAGTTGATTGAGTTTTTGCGCTAGTGTCATGCCATCCAAAACTGGCATACGAATATCAAGAAACACAATGTCAGGTTGGTTGTGCTTAATAGCTTGCAACGCTTGTTCACCATCCGCGACTTTGGCTATTACCTCTAGCTCTGGCCACACTTCAGCTAGGCTTTTATCAAGATGACGCCTCAATAACGGTTCATCATCAGCAATAATGGCAGTAAACCCTGTATTCATTCCTTTCTTCCTTGCTTACGATTCCATTGGCCAGCTCAAGCGAACACAAACGCCACCCTGAGCAGACTCACTGATAACAACCTCTCCTTGCCCTGCGAACAAAGCTTCAACTCGCTGCTTGAGATTACTCAAACCCACGCCGGAGCCCATGTGCCCACTAACGTGATTTAAGCCAACACCTGTGTCTCTGACTTCAATCTGCAAGTTCTGTTGTTCGCGCTTGATGAGCAAACTGACTTCGCCGCCTTCTCGCTTTGGCTCAATACCGTGAACAATGGCATTCTCCACCAAAGGTTGCAACATCATCGGTGGCAGTTCTGTTGTTCCTAAACCGTCTTCTACTTCAATTTTGTAGCTTAGACGTCCATCCAGACGTATCTTCTGAATACTCAAGTAGGCTTCAATTAAGGCAATTTCATTCTCAATCGTGGTGTGCTCTTCACGTGAGCTTTTTAGCGTCGCACGTAATAGTGCGGTAAGTTGATCCAACATCTGCTTGGCCTTATCAACGTCCTGGGACATCAACACGCTGATATTTGCCAAGGTATTAAATAGGAAATGCGGTTCAATCTGGCTTTGCATCTGTTTAAGCTGACTTAGCAACAGCGCACGTTCCTGCTCTGCCTTTTCACGCTTGATACTCTCTAATTCACGCTGAGCAATCGCTTCTTTCTCTCGTGAGTGAAAATAAAAGTAACACATGCCGCTGAATAACAAGCCCATCAGCAACACTGGCAGCATGCCCGAAATGCCGAAGTATTCACCGAGCCAAAACTGCGCATTAATGACGCCAAACAACAAACAGGCGGTCAGTGACAAAGCAATTTCTAGTCTACGAGGGATGCTAGGAAACAACTTGTCGACTAACCAAGAGAAGAACAAGGCGGAGTAACCAAAACCAAAGCTCACCAATACATGTACATAGTAAGGACCACCCCAAACAGACAATGTCATTACCGAGATAAACAAACAGAATAAAGTCGTGACAACCACACTGCGTAGCCATCCACTTTCTACCATTAACTTAGCTGAATACATTTAGAATTTCCCTTTGATGTTAAATACAATCATATGCTTATCATTGATTTGTGCGTAAGTAGATTGGTCGTCTCCGGTTAAAAAGCGTGCGGCAACTTCCACTTCTACACTTTGATCGCCGGTATCAATCCATTGGTAGTTAAGCCAATGCGTGACAATCACACCGCCATCTTGCAGCGACAACATCACATCCAACGTGGGTGTTATATCGCTTAACCAGCCCATATCCGCTTTACCGTTCCATGCAGCCCATGCTTCTACATCCCAACTCCAGTGCAGCATTACGTTATGCTGAACGATATTGGCATGCTGAAACCCTTGGGCGTAGCTTGTCGCAAGTAGAGCGCTGCTAGCCAACAGAGAGTTGTTAGGATCAGGGATCTGAGAAAGTAATTCGCCACGCTCTATTGCTTGTTGCCATTCGCTTTTCGACCATGCTCGGCTGTCGTACCAATATTCAGCAATCACGTTGTGTCCGGCTTGGTTTGCCCAGTTCACCCCAACTAAAGCTTGGAATGCGCTTCCCTGTTCCTCAACTGAAACGGGTTGGTAGAGATCACCCTGCTGAAACTGATAGCCGACACTTTGCTTTTGCCACATTATTGATCCGTGCATAGCGATGGATTCATCCCACACGGCAACGACACTGGCGCCAAGCAAACCTCGGCGTACATCATCGTAATAACCAATAAGTTGATACTCGGTGTCACCCACCAGCGCGTATCGACGAATACCAACACCTTGCTGCTCTGAGGCTTGATCAAGTGCACTTTGGTCTTGTTGCCCCCAGCTTGAATCCGTCGCAATCACCGTCCACTCGCCTGCCATATCATAGTGTGAAAGTGAAAACACACCCGCACCCTCTTCTGCGACTAAGCCAACAGGGTTTTGTCGATACGGCTTAAACAGATCCAATGGTCGGTAGCCATAACCCACGCCCCAATCCACGCGCAACTTACCTAAGCTCACATCAAGTGTGGTATCACCGACTTGCCACTCCCCTAGCCAAGCAAGCTCTCGAATCAGCAATTGGTTATCAGCTTCACTCCACCACTCACTCTCTCCCCATTGGCTGAGGTACAAACCTTGGCTGTACAGAGCAAACAAGCCACTGAAGTTCTGATAATTCACCTGCACATCCAACAGTGCATTCAGTGAATCACGAGAACTGCCCTGCGCTTGTATAAATGCGCTATCACGCTGCTTGGCAGTTTCGTAACTGACAGCCCAATCCCACTCAAAACTCAGCTCATCATTGGCAAAAGCTGGGGCTGCCGCGCCCACACACAATGACGCAGCAATCAACAGACTGGTGCTTTTGTTAAGGTTAGGCTGGTGCGGTTTCATGTGACTTCCTTGCTCGTTTTCATGGTTCTATTTACGAAGCTCAGACTAAAGCTGAGTCGTATTGGCTTTCGGCAAATAACTTGGGTTGTAGAACTTGTTATCCAGCTGCCAAGGCACGATTTCTTGGTACTCGATAACGGTCTTTTTGCTCGGCTGAATGCTATCAAGCAAGGTCATCTCACTGACGTAGTCTTCACCGTTGTCAGTTGCACGCCCATATTGCGCTTGCTTGGCGAGTTTGCCAGAGCGCAAGTAGAGATCGGCTTTGATTGGAAACGCATCTTGCTCAGACAACCACAAGTCGATCTTCTGATAGCTCGCCCCTTTGGTTTTCGCGGTTAAAGCAAGGTGATAAGCCGCGACACTTTCCCCGTTTACCGAAACGGTTTCTGTCGCTTTCCATTCACCTTGATAATCTTGGCTCCACGTCAGGGTTGAGATGTCGCCGATAGACGCTTCACCAAGCAGCTTTTGCATCGGCGTAATGCGAATCGGACGGCGGCTCTTTGGCATTTGCAGCCAGTAGTTGTCGCCCATCATCAGCATCTTTTGCCCAGCTTCGACTGCCGATTTGAACACCACCAACGATTCACGATTTGGACGCGTGTACACGTGGTAAAGGCGGGTTTTATCTAATTCTTGGTCTTGATATAAGCGCACCAATGACACCACTTTGGAAGAATCATCTTGCAAGCGGTAGCTGTCGGCTTTTTCAATCAATTGCGCGACTTGCTGTGCATCTAACGCTGTTTCATTCGCACTGGCATTCATGCTTGCCATGCCGCTTACCGTCAGCAGTGCAATTGGTAATAGTGATTTGAAATTAAACATAAATCAGTGCCTCCGTAATTGGCTTGTTCACCCCTTTGCGCGCCGAGAAAAACGCCGCAACCAAACAAATCATCAATACTGCGAATCCTGCGACAGCCACCAACTCCCAAGAGAAGTAAATCGTCAATGGGTAACCTTCCGTGCGTCCTGGCGGTGGCGGCATTTGCACATCCACGACCATCAGTAAGACGGTAACTAACGCAGTGAACAAAGCGCCGATTAAGCTGCCAATCACCGCAAGCAACCCTGCTTCGCGCAAGAACCCAGCAATGATTTCGCGAGGGTAGCTACCAAGTGCTGACAAGGTGCCGATTTCACGTGTACGCTCGGTGACCGACATGGTCATGGTGTTGAACAGCGCGACAAAGACCACCAACGCCATTACTGCACCCATGATGCCGAAGATACGGTCGTACAAATCTTTCACTTTGAGATAGAAGAACGCACGCTCTTGCCAAGGCGTAATCTCAATATCTTGGTCACCAAAGTTCTGCTTTTGCTTACTCAGAACCGAAGCCACTTGTTGCTCGACTTGGCTCGTTAAACTGGTATCGAACAGGAAGACCGATAACGCGCTGACTTTGTCTGAGCCCAACAACGATTGCGCACTATTGATGTGCACGTAAAGCTGGCGTTTATCAAGCTCAGGTACGCCAGTTGAGTAAATGCCACGGACTTTGAAGTCATATGCGTTCAAAGCACCGTCGGTTGTGGTCGCCAGCAAGGTGATCCAATCGCCAACGTGCACGCTTAGGTTGTTTGCCAAATCAACGCCGAGCATCACTTCTGGCTCTGCTGGGTCATAACGCGATGCATGAATGTTGGAAAGTGTTTGCCCTTCGCGCACGTCCAAAAACGGTCCTTTCATATCGAATTCGCGTTCGTTCACGCCAATGCCGATAAAGATCGAAGACTTGTTGCCGTTGGAAATCAAACCGCTGAATTCAACTCGTGGTTGAACGCCTCGCACTTCATTCAACCCAATCAATTGCTTGGTGATATCGTCGGCATGAGTTAACCCGTTACTCAGCGGCATCTCTTCTTCTTTAGCGAAGTAACCCGGCGTGGTTAACGTCAGATGCCCCGTGTCACGTGCTGTCGACTCTTTCAAACTGTCGTAGGTGTATAGACCAAAACCACCCGCACTGGTTAAGGCAAACACGGCAATGGCGATGATCAGCATCGACAACAAACTGCGACGGCGATTGCGTTGCAGGTTCAACCAAGCAAGGCGAACGGAAACTGGAATTAGCTTGCCCATGAAACCTCCTCCACACTCTCGTGTATTTGGGTAATCTTGCCATCCACCAACTCAATGGTTCGATCGCAGCGGGATGCCATGCGAGGGTCGTGAGTGGCGACGATAAAAGTAGTACCAAGCTCGTGTCCGAGCCCTTTCATGATATCGATGACCTTGTTGGCAGTTTGGCTATCAAGGCTGGCGGTTGGCTCATCGGCAATCACCAACGCCGGTTTGTGTACTAAGGCGCGAGCAATTGCCACGCGTTGCTGCTGACCGCCAGACAGGTTATCGGGCATGTGATGAATAAACTCGCCCAAGCCAACGTGTTCTAGCATTTGTGTGGCAAGCTCGGTTTGTTCTGCTTTTGAAAAGCCGTTGAGGTGCAGCGGATAAGCCACGTTCTCTAACGCTGTCATCACAGGTACAAGATTGAATTTTTGGAACACAAAACCAAGCTTTTCGCGGCGCATTTTCGCAGCTTGCATTTGTCCGGTTGGGTATGGGCTGCCTGCAAATGTCACCTGACCTTGGTATTGAGTATCCAGCATGCCAAGCACGTTAAGTAAGGTGCTTTTGCCTGAGCCAGACGGTCCGCATAATGCCACCATTTCGCCCGCAAATACTTCACCAGACACGTCTCGCAATGCATGCACGGTTTGGCTGCCAAGGGCGTAATCGCGACTAAGTTGATTAAAAACGATCATGACGCCTCCCTAATATTTCGCTAGCAGCGCTTTCGCGGTTTGCGTTTCTAAATTGCTATCACCCAACTGCTCCATTTGCGCTAACCATGTTTTGGCTTGTTGAACGTCTTCAGCGCGCAGTGCCGCTTCAATGGCGTAGCGATAAATCCAAGACGTTGCCGCAAAAGGTTGCTGACTAAAACTCGGTTCATCGAGCAGAGAAAGGTACAGCTCGTAGCCGCGCTCAAAGTGATTGAACATGTCTGGCAGAGAGGTAAAGGTAGTGGCTGCCATGGCGGTGGCTAGTTGGTATTCCGGCAAGCCTTGTAAACGTTGTTGTTCTTGCAGTGGTACTGGCTGATTCGCCATTAAATCCAAACCCTTTTGGATTGTGGCAAGACCGCGCTCGGTGAACTTCATCTTGTTCCAAGGCATAAACGCCTCACGACCTTGCAACGTCTCAGCACTGCCTAAATACACCAAGGTCACCGGCGTTGCGCCCTGCTCTTCGAGTTGTTTGGATAGTTCGCCGTAAACGGTATCAACCAAACCAGAATCACCCTGCGCTGCTTGGTTGAACTGACTGAGTGTGCGCTCGCTTGGGTTAGCTAGAGCCAGATTGCTGCTGAGTGCAAATGCGGCGATAAACGTACTTGCCAGTTTAAGAGCTTTGACTGAGCGAGATTGAGAAACCATCATGTACTGTCCTTAGTTGAACGTGATTTGATGGTTTCAGATTAATGGAGAAGATCGCACACTGCTTTTGCATGCGACCAATGGCAGTTATTTAGAATGAACGGTTGTTTGCTGCGATGAATGACATTCCCTTCTTAAAGAGAGCATATATCCCTGCTTGTTTGTAAGCGTCCATCTTTCACCACAATAGGAATAAAAATACTGGCTTAAAACCTGCGTCTAGTGTATTTATCCATTCCACAGCTTTCCAAGCAGCTTACCCATAACAGACGACATCGACGCTCCTCTCATACACACCTTTGCATGGTGTCTGTTATTTCCAAATAGGATTCTTAGCATCGGAATAGTTCGAACTCTCGAGTTCTGGTTGTTTTCGCGCTCGAACTGGGTGCGTTATTAGGTCGTAGAAAATGAATAAGCGTTTTTTCCCCAGGGTCGATTTGCCACTGCTGATGGCGATCATTCCGATCATGCTATTGAGTACACTAACACTTTGGAGTGCCAGTGGCTTTAATGAGGCCATGCTCTTCAAGCATTTAGCACGCTGCGGACTGACCTTGGTTTGTATATTGGTCATGTCATCGATTCCCGCCGCTAGCTATCAACGCTCAGCTCCATATCTCTACATTATTGCGGTTGCGCTGCTACTTGCTGTCGCTTTGTTTGGCGATAGCACTAATGGTTCTCAACGTTGGCTCGATATTGGCTTTTTTCGCTTTCAACCCTCGGAGCTAATCAAACTCTCGATTCCAATCATGATCGCGTGGATGCTACATATTGAAGGTGGCAGACCAGATAGTAGGAAAATCGCATTCTGCTTACTCATCACAATGATTCCTGCTGGGTTAATCGCGCTACAACCGGATTTAGACGGTGCAGTTTTTACCGTCATTTACGCCTTATTCGTTTTATTTTTAGCTGGCATGAGCTGGAAAATAATCGGTGGCTTTGTCGCGAGTATATTAACGTTGGCGCCAATTTTGTGGTTCTTCGTCATGGAGACGTATCAAAAAAGCCGCGTTACTCAGTTCTTGCACCCGGAGTCGGATCCGTTAGGTTCGGGCTACCAAATCATCCAATCTTTAATTGCGATAGGCTCCGGCGGAATGAAAGGCAAAGGTTGGATGAATGCTACGCAAGGAACACTTGGCTTTATTCCAGAAAGTCATACGGACTTTATTTTTTCGACTTATGCCGAGGAGTGGGGTTTTGTTGGTAGTTTAGTCTTGCTCACACTGTACTTGTTTATTACCGCGCGCGTCATGTTGCTTGCATGTCAGTCTGACCACTTTTTTAGTCGGCTTGTGAGTGGTGCATTAGCGATGAGCTTTTTCCTGTATGCTTTTATCAATACAGGCATGGTGAGCGGCTTGTTGCCAGTAATGGGAAGCCCTTTGCCGTTCTTTAGTTACGGCGGCACGGCCATGCTGACGCAAGGCATCTGCTTTGGTGTGATCATGTCACTGTGTTATTCCAAATATCGCAACGTATAATGCTGCTAGCAAAGAGTGCGATCAAAAAAGGCTTCCCTCGGGAAGCCTTTTTACAACGGTGGAAGCTAAAAAATTATAGCTCTGCGTTGTGGTAAACCTGCTGAACGTCGTCACAGTCATCTAGAAGATCTAGGAATTTCTGGAACTTCTCAGCATCTTCACCCGCTACTGGAGTGTGAGTTTGAGGAACGAAAGTGATTTCTTCCACATCGATCGTTAGATCTGGGAACGCACCATTTAGTGCTGTCTTCGTCTTGAAGAACTCTGTATGAGGAGCGAATACAGTGATCACACCGTCTTCTAGCTCAACGTCAGTTACGTCTACATCTTCCATCATTAGCGTTTCTAGGATGATTTCATCATCGTCGCCTTTGAACTGGAATACCGCTTGGTGATCGAACATGTGAGAAACTGAGCCCTCAACACCAATTTTCGCACCCACTTTAACAAAGCATTGGCGTACATCTTGGAAAGTACGGTTGCCGTTATCGGTCAGACAATCAACGATAACACTAGTACCGCCAGGGCCGAAGCCTTCGTAGCGCGCTGGTTGGTAATCTTCACCACCGCCGCCACTCGCTTTGTCTAGTGCTTTGTCGATAACGTGCGCTGGTACCTGATCTTTTTTCGCTTTCGCGATCAGGTGGCGAAGAGACAAGTTCATGTCTGGGTCACTACCGCCGTTTTTCGCGCACATGTAAATTTCTTTACCGTATTTGGAATAAACTTTAATTTTCGCGCCTGCAGTTTTCGCCATAGAGGCTTTGCGCACTTCAAAACTTCTTCCCATCGGGATGTCTCTCTAAATTCAAATTTAATGCGAAGGATTTTAGCAAAAAGCGAAACCTTTTCAATTTCGCTTAGCAAAGGAATGGGGAGGTTACCTCATTCGCCACATAGTTTTATACCGTTGTCACGATTCGCGTTAAGCGACACCCATTACTCGTTTGTACTTTTCGACCGATTGCTGAAAAAACGCTTTTTCATCAGCATCGTTAATCTTGGACAACTGTTCTTCTATTGCTTCAGGACCAGATTTGGCCTCTCTGAGCTTCCAAACCAAAAACGACGCTTGTTTATCCAGTTCGATTTTGTTTTTTTCATCAGGCGGCAATAGGGATAGATTGAACGACATTTACAGCCTCAAGGTACTTTAAATACTAGCCGCGCACTATAGCATACAGAGTTACAATTGCAGAATAGAAACGCACTTAACTTGATCAATTTCAAGTTAACTATTTGGGACCCGCACTGATTTTCAGCGCTTTTGGTAAAAACTGCTCGAATATTTGATGCAACCGATCTTTGGTCACAGGTTTGGCGACAAACTCATTCATACCGACGTCAAAGCAATGTTGTTGATCTTCTTTAATAACATTGGCACTCAACGCAATAATGGGAACGTGTTTCCCCCACTCTCCCATTTGTCGAATACGCTCAGTAGTAATGAAGCCATCCATCACTGGCATTTGGCAATCCATAAACACCAAGTCAAAAGCTTGCTTCTCACATAGCTGAAGCGCTTCTTCACCATGATTTGCGACGCTCACTCGAACGCCGAGCTTTTCCAACATAATACGCACGACTTTCTGGTTTACGATGGTATCTTCAACAATCAATACCCAAGGTTGATTGTCATGCTGGAGGCTGGTTTCATTATCTTCAACTTTTGGAAACGTCAAAACATTAGGTCGTTCCGTGTAGGTAGACCGTGCTTTTACTACAACTGGAATCGAAAACTCAAAACAACTACCGAGCCCCAACTCACTTGTCAGTTGGATTTCTCCTCCCATTAAGTTCACCAACTGAGCACCAATCGCCAAACCAAGGCCGGTACCACCGTACTTTCTGGTTGTACTGCCATCGGCTTGTTGGAAACGTTCGAAAATCGCTTGTTGGTTCTCTTTCGCAATACCAATGCCAGAATCAACGACGCGAAATCGAATCATGGCGACATCATGCTCTTGACGTGTTAACTCAACAAGAAGCTTCACATGACCACGATCAGTAAATTTGATCGCGTTGCTCAACAAATTGTTCAATACCTGTTTTAAGCGTGCAGCATCACCTTGCACTTCCGCTGGCAAGTGAGGATCAATATCGCTAAGCAATTGCAGATTCTTCTGCTTGGCTTTGACGGCGTGTAAGCTGATCACATCATCCAAAATACGGCGCAGATCATAGCTCGCATTTTCTAATTCGACTTTACCTGCTTCGACTTTAGAAAAGTCGAGAATATCGTCGATGATCGTCATTAAAGAGTGAGAAGAACTATCGATGATCTCTACAAACTCTTTTTGCTGAGGATCGAGTTTGGTGTCACCCAGTAATGAAGCGACACCAATAATGCCATTCATCGGTGTTCGAATTTCATGGCTCATGGTGGCAAGAAATTCACTTTTTTTGCGGTTAGCGACTTCCGCTCTATCTCTTTCTTCTTCGAGTTCAGTCTGATGCTCACGGACTTTCTCAACGCTTCGGTTGTATTTCTCCGCCAACACGCTCACTTCATCAAAACACCAACGCTTTGGGAGCGTAACTTTGCTTGGGACCTTCCCGCCACTAAAATCGCTCACGGCGCCGGAAAGCAGTTGGAGAGGATTGACCAAAAGGCGGAAGGCGACCCAAAGCACGCCAATTATGAGCAATAGGATCTTGATCGCTTCTGTCGTGAGCAAGAAAAAAAATTGTTGCCAAAGATCTTCATAAATCGAGCTCAGATCCGCCTGAACAGTCAATGTCGCCAGCTCATAGGTTTTATCACCAACACGATATTGCATCGGCCAACTTCTTTCTACGACATCCTCAGAAAGTGCGGTGCCCAGTTCGACGATAACTTCGTCTTCATTAGCGATACGTAAATAATCCACAGAGGGCATGCGCATTGCGCCCTCTGCTTGAGTGAGTAACAGCTCCCTATCCTCCACCCATAAGCTGGCAGAAAAGCTCGATAAGTAACTGGATTCGACCTGCTTTAGCTCGACGTGCAAATGGGCTAAATCTTCGTTAAAAACTCGATATAAACTCACAGCGGAAATGATGACAGTAAAGATTAAACTCAACGTTAGCACCGCCAACATAAGTTGGTTGCCGATACTAAATCGACGTTGAGATCGCTCTTTTTCATCCATATGAAATCGCTCCGATAAACTTGCGCTACTCTAAATATAGCCACGCGTAAATAATAATCGAGGATACGATGAAAAGACTTCTACTTAGATTGGCTTTTAGTTTTATTGCGATAGGAACTTATGCTACTGCCGCTGAAGTGAACTATTACGTTATCGCCGACCAAGCAAGGCCATTTCAAATAGAACAACAGGGGCAAATGCATTCCGGGATTGTGACTGACATCGTCAGTGCCATTTTCGCTGAATCAGATTATCAGGTGAATTATCATACTTATCCGTTTAAACGAATGATCTCCATATTAGAAGAAGGTGGCGAACCAAACTGGCTAACTTACGGCAGCCCAAATTGGGGCAAGGTGCAATCAGAAAACTTGTCTGAAGAGCCCATTTACACTGTAAAACATGTATTGGTCTCTAGTAGTGAGAAACCGTTAGAGTTCAAGAATATGGACACCATGCATGGCCGATCTATCGTATTACTACTCGGTTTTGATTATCCGAATTTAATCCCATTCTTTGAGGATGGTAGTGTGAATGAAATACGCGTTAAAGATTATGATGCCGCATATCGAGTGATAACTCGAACACCAGGAGATACAGCCTTCGTCGAAATGGAATCACGCGTTATGTACAACTTAAAACGCCTCAATTTGTCGCTAGAAGATTTTCAGATCCAATCTTTCGACTCAGTTATCCCTGACTACTCGATCTATTTGGCCTTTTCGCCCCAAATGCAGCCAGAAACTCAGGACTACATCAATACACGTTTGGCTGAGTTAAAAACATCGGGTGAAATTGATGAGATCATTCAAAGGTATCAATAAATGACCTAACGAATGAAAACGCCAACGATTCTATCGTTGGCGTTTTCATCTATTGAGACATAGATGATGCTTTACTTGGTGTGATTGACAAACTTAGGATCAAACATGTGCCCTAATTTACTCGCCTTAGTTTGCAAGTAGTGTTGATTGCTCGGATTATTACCTTCTTGCAAGGGCACACGCTCAATGACGTTGATATCAACCGCTTTTAACGCAGCCAGCTTACGTGGGTTGTTCGTCATTAGTCGCACCGCATCAATGCCCAAATGCTCTAACATCCCTTTACAAAATGCGTAATCACGCATATCGGCAGCAAAGCCCAAACGTTCATTGGCTTCTACAGTATCGGCGCCATCGTCCTGGAGGTGATAAGCTCGAATTTTATTAATCAAGCCAATACCACGTCCTTCTTGACGCAAATAAAGCAGTACACCACATCCCTCTTCGACAATATTTTGTAGCGCCCTGTTGAGCTGAAAACCACAGTCGCAACGCGTACTAAACAAGGCATCGCCAGTAAGGCACTCCGAATGCAACCGAATAAGCGGTGCAGCGCTGCTTGCAGGCTCTCCATACACGAGGGCAAGATGCTCTTTGTTCGTGGCGGTTTCAACGAAGCCATACATCATAAATGTGCCCCATTGGGTCGGCAATTTGGCTTTATCGATGAACTTCACGAGATTGTAGGGCTCGACATGTCTCAGCTCAGCCCGAACGTTCATCAGAATTTCTCCTAAATGATTTTCTCCTTTACCGTCTCCCCCATCCCCCCAAAAGGCATCTTTGTGAGAATGCTCTGTGAGACAAGCGTCACCCGTTCTCATTAACTGCTGCGCTAAAGGTGGATTTTGCAGAAACTTTTCTCTAACGATGAAAGCCATAACGGCCAACTTCATATCCTCCCAGTCACTTCTGACAAAATGTTCGTATTTTCGACTTAAGGCGAATGCTTCATCGGGAGTGCTCGCGTGTTGAATTTTGCTTTGTAACTGCGCATCGAGGAACTTTTGGGCTTGATAATAATGTTCGCTGGTGGGCCAAGTTTGGGAGGATATATTGACTGGGGCATGGCAAAAATTGGAAAGAAAACCGTGGGGCTCATCGGGCTCATAAAAAAGGATTTGGTCAACCATACTCGCGCTCCTTGCTTTGTGGTCGCGATAATCAACAAAAAGCATATCGCTATTGATATATCTTTTAGTAACGCTAGGTAAGATTGTCAAACTTCTACACAGATGAAAATGAGTTTGGATCTAGAACTTTTTAGGTGAAAGAGAGGTGAATTAGAACGTTTGGATAAGAAAAATAAAGAGATGTGAGATGTTGTAGTGAGACGCTATGGCTAAAATGGAGCGAAAAATAAAAAGGGCAGCCCGACGACTACCCTATGGATTGCTATACCAAACTAGAGCAATCAGTGTATCAAGCCAAGCTCCCTTGCTTCTTCAATGGTCAATCCACTTTCACGGATTTCACGTAGCGCTTCAATGCGTCTTCTGGCTTCTGCTGATTTCACTGTTTTCTCAGGCTTCACAACGGCTTCTTCATCAGGTAATTCCCATTTGTGAGCGATGTTGGTCATCTCGTCATGGTCGATAGAATTAATGGACATATTTCCTCCGAACACACCATGTTTTCGATGCGTAATCTATAGCAAAACAGGAACGAGGTGGTAAGAAAAACTGTAGGGAAATGTGACCCCTCCCGCCCTTTCGTTAACTCCTTAATAGATCCATCATTTAAGTTTTGCCAAGGGGCAAATTTACGATTAGATTTGAGTAATTCCCCCTAAGAAAAGTGTGCTGATCCAGCTCTCAATTCTCGTCTTCCTTGACCTCATTAACAACGCCGGATACCACTTTTTATTTCGCCTAACTTTCGAGTCACTTCACTGATTCGCCGCTTGCCACTTTCTAAAAACCATCACACCTGATAATGATAATAATTATCTTTTATATTGGTAAGGTGTTTATATGGATGGTATTAACTTAAATCATGCATACCACAATAATCCGGTCATCCAGATCCGAGATTTATGCGTCGATTACATCACCGATAATGGTGATTTCAATGCGGTAAAATCCGTCAGCTTCGATATCGGCAAAGGGGAAGTATTTGGGCTTGCTGGTGAATCGGGATGTGGCAAAAGCACGATCGCATTCTCGATCAACCGTCTCCATAAGCCGCCAGCGTTCATTTCTGGCGGTAAAATATTGTTTGATGGCAAAGACATTCTTAGCCTCTCAGATTCTGAGCTAACCGCTCTGAGGTGGAGTGAAATCGCCATGGTGTTTCAAAGCGCGATGAACTCACTCAACCCTGTCTTAACGATCCAAGAGCAATTCGCAGATGTATTGCGTCATCACCAAGGACTCACCAACGCTCAAGCGAAAGATCGAGCAGAAAAACTATTGGACTTGGTCAATATTCCACGAGAACGGTTAACGGAATACCCTCACCAATTTTCAGGTGGAATGCGTCAGCGCTTGGTGATTGCTATTGCTTTGTCTTTGAACCCTAAGCTGATCATTATGGATGAGCCCACAACCGCTTTAGATGTGGTGGTACAAAGGGAGATTTTACAGCAAATCTATCAGCTTAGAGATGAATTTGGCTTCTCAGTACTCTTTATTACGCACGACTTGGCGCTGATGAGCCAATTGTGTGATCGCATTGCCATCATGCGGCATGGAGAAATCGTCGAAGTCAATCAGGCATACGAAATTCGCAATAATCCTCAACATCCCTACACACAAAAGCTATGGGCTTCTTTTCCAAACATCCACGACGTCCACAAACAACCAGAGCGACCAGGAGCGTAATCATGAATCAGCCTATCATCCAAATGAAAAACGTGATTAAAGAATTCAGAGTAGGCGGTGGTTTAGCGAAAGAAGAAACCTTCCGTGCGCTCCAAGGCGTGAGCTTTGATCTGTATGCAGGAAAAACGCTGGCTTTGGTTGGAGAATCAGGCTGCGGTAAAAGTACGTGTGCTCGCTTGATCACTAAAGTCTATCCGGCAACAGAAGGCGAGATCCTTTTCAATGGCACTAATATCAATGAGATTACGTCACGCTCAGCGCTCCAAGAGTATCGCAGTAAAGTACAAATGGTGTTTCAAGATCCGTTTGGTTCACTCAATCCAACTCATACCATTCGCCATCATCTCACACGCCCTTTAAAGATTCATAAGCAAATCAAAAGCGAGCGTGACATTCCTGCCCGCTTGGAAGCGCTTTTAAAGCTGGTGGAACTACCTGAAGAGACATTAAATAAGTTTCCTCACGAGCTTAGTGGTGGACAACGTCAGCGAGTAAACTTAGCACGTGCTCTCGCCGTCGGTTCGCAAATCATTCTTGCGGATGAGCCAACATCGATGCTGGATGTCTCCATTCGCCTCGGGGTACTGAATCTAATGCAGCGCATGAAGCAAGAGCTAGGAATCGGCTTTTTGTACATTACTCATGATTTGGCGACCGCACACTACATCGCGGAAGAAACAGCTGTGATGTACAAAGGGCAAATCGTTGAATGGGGTGATACACACTCAATACTGAAGAATCCGCAGCACCCGTACACCAAACTATTGATTTCAGGCGTTCCCGATCCAGATCTTCCTTTTGGTAACTTAGTGAAAAGTGAACCAAACTATTCGATAGATGCCGATGAAATTCGTAGTCGTAGCAGCATCATTGTCGACGAATTTGATCAAATAGGACCCAATCACTATGTAAAACAATGGACTGAGGCTGCGTAATGGAATTGAGGACTTGGCAAGATCAGATCGCCATGTGGTATGAACATCGGAAGCATGATCAAGTTGAAAAACTGGAAACGATCTTATATCAAGCGCCCGACGGCGTGTTTGGCCCAGAACTGAACGAAGTTCAAAGCAAAGCGATTGCTTGCTGGCTAGACGGTTGTTTACGTGTGTTTCAACATGCTAGGTACCGAGATCCTCAAAAAGCGTATCAAACCTTGCTTTACATGAGCGCAAAGCTCGAGCAAGCGGCATGTCAGGTATCGACCGATATTCTGATCAAAGATTGGTGTTTAAAGCGACTTCAGCACCTTACCGTTTTAGCGTTAGAGTTTTGTAATCAGCAATGCGATCAAAATGAGTGGCAACAACAAGCACATAACTTGATCGAGTCGCATGTTGCTTTGATGCGTTCTTTACACTGGAATGAAGCCAAGAAGCATGATCAAGGTTTATCTCATTAATCTGGAAAAATGATCAAGGCTTACTTTGAGGAATTTGAGGTAAAAAAAAGCGAGTTTCCTGAGGAGAAACTCGCGAAGTCTATTCAGAATGAATGTAACAATATGAGCCAATCTATTAATCATCAGAAAGGACAAAAGGTTGTCTATTCGAGATAAATAGTAGTCTCAGGCTTGGCTCCTAATGTCAGTGATTTGTTAGAGTTAAGTCTGTTTTTTATCATCGAAAGACATTGTTACATTTCAAATCAATACGCCACGCCTATTGCTTGATGTGTATCAAGCAACGCTTTTAAATCGCCATTTCATCCAGAGCGCGGAATACCATTTCATCCATGTGGCCATCGAAGATTTGACGGCACACCTTCCGACGTACCGCTAATCCAGCAATCAAGCGCTCAATGGTAAGATGCTTGATATCATTTTGAGTGTTAAACAGCTCGACGGTTTTGCTTAATGTCTCATAAGGAATTGGCTCATCCCCTACCCTTAGCCAATCAAGCTTCTCTATGTAATCAGAACACTCTTCTTTGATTGAGGCATACGAGTGCCCTGTCATCGCAGATAAAGCCGTTATACTGCGTTCTAGAGCCTCTGGTGAGGTATATTTAGATAAAGTAATGGTGATCTCGTCTGCATTGATCTCTACCAGGTGTTTTCTTTGCTTCACGCGGCGGCCTAAATTCCCTCTTGGAGATGGCGCTTTGCGTTGGATAGGCTCAAATTCGCCGTCTATGATGCCTGAAAGCTCTTCAAGCTGTTGTCGGGTAACCATCTCATTACGAAGTGGATTTGGCAGCGTAGGCGCCATGTTACGCTTTCCTGCGTTGGTTGTTCGCGCACGTGAATAACGTAAGACTTCTTCCACATCGCATTTAATATCGATCTGGTAGTCCATCACTTTGTCATTCTCGATCATAGTTTCGATTGTCAGGTGATAACCCCACAAATTCACGACAAACAGCTCATCCGTTCCCTTACCATCCGATAAACGCTTCAGCTCTCGGATCAAATCCATCGAGAATCGTCGCCATTCGATGTTACGTGCCAGCTTCTGGTTTAATTCACTCAGCAGCATGCAGTCAGTATGACGACGCACCATGCGGCTACGGAAGAAAGAATACAGTTGGAATACCAAAGTATGTTGCTTCAAGATCTCTGGTGGGAACAAGAAGAAATAATCACGCGTTAATAGTTCTTCATAAAACGAAGGCTCCCAAACCAAAATGTACAAGTTTGGCTTGATACGAATTTCACCATCGCTTCCCTCTACAGGCGCTTCTTCAGACGCAGTGATGGTTCGAGCAAGAAAACGAAAACGATCACTTTTGAATCCTTCTGGCATGTTTTCACTTAGCCAACGACCAGTAAGTTCATGCAGCTGGAAATCGGTAAACTCAATACGATCAATGCTGTCGCGAATAGAATCACGTGCTGGACCACTGTCTTTTTTGCCTCGAAGCGACAAAATATCAGTAATGTATAACGGCGTCTTGTTCGGCACGTGTGCTGCGTCGAGTTGATACTGATCTTTGTGATGATCATGGTATTGCACGGTCAACGTGAACAGAGCAAACAAGGTCATCAGATCATCCACAGTCATGATATTTTTGGATGATCGCGTTTCAATAACCGCTTTGGTACCAGAGATCGACACCATGGATTTCTGATAACTTTTTCGAGTTCTTGGTGGTGCAAGTGCTTGGTCAATGATCCCAGCCCAATTCGTTGGAGACACGACAAATTGATCGGCTTCATCTTTCATCGTTGGAGGGGTATTCAACCCATGTTCATTCAACAAACGCTTGTTGACTTGGGTTTGAGCCAATGCTTTTGAACGTTTTTGCTTTTCGTTTTGGCGTACTTTGTCTGTAACAAGACTTGTTGCACCCAACACTGAAATAAGCTGATTAGGATTAACAAACTTATGTAACATCGTCTTACCAGCAAGTCCTTCTTCAAACCGCACTGGAGTTTGAGTAAACAAACCAATGTTTACTGCTGCACGTAAGCGTTGTTGCAGAGCTGCACGAGTGAGTTGTCCGTCCGTCGCTTCCACAATCTCTGTGGTTGAAACCAATCCATCTTTGCTGCTGAAACCTCGCAATGAGATCAGATTAAGCAACTCTAAGATGCTTTTGGTCACCCCTTTGAAATGTTGGTACTGCTCTACCCAATCTGCAGAGGATTCATGTACCTCAAAAAGATGGCCATCCTTATGGCTTCTAGGTGCTTTAATCAGAATTTTTTCATCAGCCGTCATTTTAGATCCAGATCACACTAGCCGTAGTTGTGCTATGGTTCCGAAGAATAAAGAAAAACAGATCATAAATAAAGAAAAAAGATTGTTTTTTAAATAACTGATCTTTTTGATTAATCTGATCTTAATTGATTATATGATCTAATGATCTGGCTATCGTTTTGCCGCTAAGTGCATGTTCTATAAAGTGATTATTTTTATGCATGTCGGAACTATGATCATGTTAATTCTGAAACTATGATCAACAATAGCCTGAAAGCATGATCACATTTGCTCGTAAGCATGATCATTAAGTTTATGAAAAGATGATCAAAAGAGTCTTGAAACGATGATCATGATGTTTTTACAGGTTATCCACAGATGCTGTGTTTAATAATGATCTTAATGAGGATTTTATTGAGCATTGTCGATGTTATTGATACTCGGATCGATGATCAAGAGCTGAGATAGCTATCGTTCTGGAGACAATATTGATGATAAATTACTCATGTGATGAAAATGCATCCAAGTAGCTCTTATTCCGCAGTAAAACCTAGTTTCGGACTATTCTTAGGAAGCATGATCATGAGAGTAAGATTTATCATAGTAACTTGAACAATTTCATTGTTCCGGCTTCTCTATCCACTAATTTCTTCTCCATCCCCCATTCTGACTGCATTCAACCGTAAATTAGAGACAAAAACTCATGCTTCCGAGAGATTCTATAGCTTGATCATATTTCCGATTGATGGATCTTATTTAATCCGCGTGTTTACACCCTCGTCTACTCTATTTTTCCATGATCATGCTTTCGTATTTGTGTTTTATCATGGAAGCATGATCATAAGCATACCTTGATCATACTTCCATAGGGACATCACTTGAACTGCCCTTTTTGGCTCGGATACATGATCAAGGTTGTTATTAGCGTTCATTTTGAAAGATTGCTTTCTATTTTTTGTTTAAATTAGGTTGGCCTAACATAATCCGTAATTTAGCTTAAGAATATAATCGTTCCGGTAGAAAATTGATTTACATTGTAAATGAGTGACGCTGTAACACTTTTATTTTTAAGTTTAAGGTGTCCATTTATTCGAAGATTATTTAATTAAAAATAGTTATGTTTTTTACCATAAATCATAAAAGCGTCGATTTGAGTGTTTTTTTATGTGATGGTTATTCAAAATGTTCGTGCACCTTTTTGTTGTTTTTGGTCTTTACTGCTGTACAATTGCAAGCATAAATCCTTCCAACGGAATTTGGCATGAAAAGAGAAAAAACGATTGAAAACCTTCTTGAGTTGGCGGAGCTGACTCAGCAGGTTCAAGCTGACCGTATTGAAATTGTTTTAGAAGAGCGAAGCGATAACTACTTCCCACCAATGTCTAAGGCGATGATGGAAACCCGTTCAGGTTTAACTCGTCGTAAGCTCGATGACGCGATTGGTAAGATGGAAGCCGCTGGCCATCAATTTACTAAAAATAACGCGAATCATTATTCAATTACGTTAGAAGAAGCACATATGCTTATGGATGCGGCTGAAGTGCCTAAATTTCATGAGCGTAAGAAGAATTCAGGTAACAAACCTTGGATTATTAACGTGCAGAACCAGAAGGGTGGTACAGGTAAATCAATGACAGCGGTCCATTTAGCGGCATGTTTAGCGCTAAATTTGGATAAACGCTACCGTATTTGTTTAATCGACTTAGACCCACAAGGCTCACTACGTTTATTCCTCAACCCGCAAATCAGCATGGCAGAGCATGATAATATCTATTCTGCGGTAGACATTATGTTGGGTAACGTGCCTGATGGTGTGGAAATTGACAGTGAATTTTTGCGTAAAAACGTATTGCTGCCAACGCAATACCCGAACTTAAAGTCGATTTCAGCGTTTCCAGAAGACGCAATGTTTAATGCTGAAGCATGGCAAACGCTATCTGAAGATCCATCACTCGATATCGTTCGTCTGCTAAAAGAGCAACTGATTGATAAAATTGCTGATGACTTCGATATCATCATGATTGATACCGGCCCACACGTTGACCCACTAGTATGGAATGCGATGTATGCATCAAATGCGTTGTTAATCCCTTGTGCGGCTAAGCGTCTGGACTGGGCTTCAACAGTAAACTTCTTCCAGCATTTGCCTACGGTATATGAAATGTTTCCGGAAGACTGGAATGGTCTTGAGTTTGTTCGCTTGATGCCAACCATGTTTGAGGACGACAATAAGAAGCAAGTTTCTGTTTTAACTGAAATGAACTATCTTCTAGGTGACCAAGTTATGATGGCTACTATCCCGCGTAGCCGTGCGTTTGAAACCTGTGCCGATACCTACAGCACAGTATTTGATCTGACAGTAAGCGATTTTGAAGGCGGTAAGAAGACGCTAGCCACCGCACAAGACGCTGTTCATAAAAGCGCACTGGAATTAGAGCGTGTGCTGCATTCTAATTGGCCGTCATTGAATCAGGGGTAATAAGTAAATGGCTTTGAAAACGTCTGAATTAAACGCGAAATTATTTGGCAAAACGAATAAACGTCGTGTTGTGACTCCACAAGAGGCGCAAACCGCGGCAAAAGAAAAAGCTCAAACGATTGAGCTAGCTGTCGCAGGTGAAAACATTGTTCAGTTTGAACTTGTTCGTATTCCTGCAGAGAAAGTCGCGACAGAAACAACGGTGTTTGTTGATAACGCTCGTGAGCAATCGTTCTTAAACGAACATGCTTTATCTGATGTTTTAGTCACGCTCAAAGAGCGTGGCCAACAATATCCTGCTGTGGGTCGTCGCACTGACGATGGCAAAATTGAAGTGCTAGACGGTAGCCGTCGTCGCATGTCTTGTATCCTCGCTGAACAAGATTTTTTGGTTTATGTTGCTGATAACATCAATACTGACCATGCAAAGTTTTTGTCTGATGTGGCAAATGCTCACAAGCCGCTCTCTTTGTACGAAAAAGGTAAAGAGATGCAGGCTAAAATAGATAGTGGTGAAGCTGAAGATCAGAAAGCATTGGCGAAAATGTTCCAGTGTAGTGAAGCGTTAGTAAGTGGCGCTTTAAAAGCGGCGGCATTACCGTTAGAACTGCTTCAAGCGTATCCCAATGTCGGCGATCTTGGTCGTCCAACTATCGTGAAACTGCACAAACAGTTTTCAACGTTGACGCCAGAGCAGCAGCAAGAGCTGTTAGATAAGTGTCGCTCTAGCGAAGGCTTTTTATGGCAGCGAAGCACAGCTCAAGGCGTTGCTCGTCTGACAAAAGAAGTCACGGAAAGCATCGAAAACTGGATTGCTGAGCTTGCACCAGCAAAACCTGGCAAGAAGACCGAAAAAGTCGACTTAGTAAAAGGTCGAGCAAGCTACAGCCGAAAAGGTAGCAGTCTGGCGTTGAACTTGAAGAAAGTTGACGACAGCTTGATGGAAGAGATTCTTGCCTTTGTGCAAAACAAGCTGCAATAACAAAAGATGATTGAATCAACCGCCTCCGGGCGGTTTTTTTATATCTGAGAAGCGTCAAATTAAAGATGTGATACCATTGCGTCAGTTCAACGTTGGATAGACAAAATGCAGACACAATCTGATTTCCTTTCATCACTTCAACAACAAGCTCACCAATCTTTCCAAAGATTCGGCATCGTTATTCAAGGCGAGTCTTCTTGGCAAGATGCATTGGTGTCAGAGTTCCATAAAACACAGATGTATCAACGTTGGTTTTGTGTCGGCGATTTTGGTTTGGAAAACGCATACAGTGTTTCGCCTAAACAAGGGCACATGTTGTTAGGCAGAGAGTGTGACGTTCTATTGTTTGATGCTCGAAATGGTTTTGACGCAAATAGCTTTACCGCCGCGCTTGGCTCATTGGTTGGCGGTGGCCTTCTTATTATCATTACTGAGCCGCGACAGCCTACGAACTTTGCTCAGCAATGGATGCACAAACAATGGGAGAAGCTCGTTGTTATTGAGCAAGACAAACCATTGCCAACGGCTCCAGACTTCAAGCAAGCAGAAAAAGAAAGCCACTACACGGAACAAGAACATGCCATTTCTCTAATTGAAAAGGTGGTGACAGGACATCGAAAGCGACCGTTAGTTTTGACCGCTGATCGTGGGCGCGGAAAAACAAGTGCTCTCGGCATTGCGTGTGCGAACTTATTACAGCAGAAGCCACTTAGAATCTTAATTACGGCACCATCTATAAAAGCTGTTGAGCCTGTTTACCAACATGCTTTGCGGTTACTTCCTAATGCGCAGCGTATTAGGAAGGACAGATTAGAATCAGGGCAGGGAGCCATTCAATTCATTGCTCCTGACGAACTTCTATCGAGCCGACCTGAATGTGATTTGTTACTTGTCGATGAAGCGGCTGCAATTCCAGTTCCTATGCTCAAAAGCATTACCGAACATTATCATCGACTCGTTTTTTCTACGACTATTCACGGTTATGAAGGTTGTGGCCGGGGCTTTACGATTAAATTTGTTGATTGGCTTCAGAAACAGCGTTCGGGAATGAAAACATGGCACATGACACAGCCCATCCGCTGGAGCATGAATGATGCGCTCGAATCATGGCTCTATGACGCGTTTTTGTTGGATGCGGAGTTAACGTACCATCAACTTAACCAGGTCGACTCAACTCCCCTTTCTAAAGCCGATAAGAACGATTTGATATCGCAGCCTAGTTTGCTGCGCGAGTGCTTTGCTCTTTTGGTTAATGCTCATTATCAGACCTCGCCGAATGATTTGATTCACCTTTTGCAAGACGACAACAGTCAGCTCTATTTTGCTAAGCAAGATAATGCGGTTGTGGGGGTAATATTAGCGGTCGAAGAGGGTGGGCTTGACGCCGAATTGGTTGAAGAAATTCAGCTTGGTAAGCGTCGTCCTAAAGGACACGTAGCCCCAGTTACGATTGCAAACCACCTTGGATTCCCCAATGTTGCGAAGCTATCGACGCTGCGAGTCATGAGAATTGCTGTTAATCCGGCATTGCAAGGAAGAGGCATCGGTCAAAAAATGCTGCAGAAACTTGAGCAAATGGCGGCTAAACACATTGCTTACTTATCCACGAGTTTCGGTGCGACGGAAGAGTTGGTCTATTTCTGGCGACAATCAAACTTCCGTGCAATTCGCTTAGGCTCAATGCGCGATGCTGCTAGCGGTTGTTATTCAGTCTTAATGGTCAAAGCTTGTGATTCCAAACAGACGGCTTGGGTCGATGAATCTCAGGCGCTATTTGAAGAAATGTTGTCTAACAATGTGGCTGACGTCTATCCAAAATTAGAAGCCTCAATTTTTCGAGCTCTATTACCGCAACCTTTGGGAATGAGTCCACTTCATCCCGCGAAGTTATTACTAATTGAATGCTATGCTGATGGTGGTAACAGTTATGAGTCCGTGTCTGCTTGGCTTCAGCAGTGGTTACTTAACTTAGGTTTGAACTCCGCTTCCGACTTGATGATCAGTAAGCTTTTTCTTAACCGTAGTTGGACTGAATGTGCTCAGCAATTTGGGCTACCTGGAAGAAAGCAAGTTGAGCAGCAGCTAAGGGACGAAGTAAAGCACATTTGGAACGATTTACACTGTAAACAATAAGGTGAGATTTACACTGTAAATGAAATTACTAGGAGCTGATTTTACACTGTAAATCCAGCTCCTTTTTATTTCAGTGTGTATTTTGATTGAGCTTTAGGTTAAATCGAAATGCTCTCTTAATATCTGTTTAACCGTTATTGATGGATTACTTTCTTTAGTGACGTGAGCCTTATAATAAGAAATGCGAGGTTTGTTCAGAAAACGGATTTGGGTAGACTGAAAGTGTTGATGGGAAGCAAAGTGGTAAGGGTATGTGGAAGCTGTGTCTTGAGTTATCTGAAGATAAGACCAAGGTGATAGCCCGTCTTCCGGGAGAAGTGGACCTCGGTGGTGAGCTAAATCAAAATGAATTAAACGAGCAGCTCGTCGCAATGAACGCTGAAAAGATGTTTGTTGTTGAGGGGGAAGTCGTGAGATTCATTAACTGCGCCAAAGAACGTAAAGCCGAGGCCTACGAAGGCATCGTCATTGCGGAAAAACGCAACGCGCAAGTTGAGGTTGAATTGTCGAATAATGACATGCTCGCCAGTATGAACGTTGTCGGCGCGTACGGAGGCCGAGGTTTACGTGGCCCCGAGATTGTTCAAGCCCTTGCTCAAGCGCGAGTTTCGAAAGGCATCAACAAACTGGCTTTGAAGAAAGTGTTGGTTGTCAGCACTCAGCTCAAACCAGGCGAAACTTTTTCTCAACCTGTAGCGGTTGGTAAGCAACCTATCAAAGGCAAAGACGCTCGTTTTACTCCTCTCGTTAAAGACATCACCAAACGCATCCTCAAACCCAAAGACGGCCAATCTGCTAGCGATAAAATTGATTTACGTAACCTCGGTGAAACTATCGCGGTTGATGTAGGCGATGAGGTGATGCGCCGCACGCCTGCGACCAAAGGTACGCCAGGTTTTACTGTTCAAGGGCGAGTGATTCCTCCACAAGCTGGAAAAGACAGCCCAATGAAGCCAGGCAAGGGCACCGAGATAAGCAAGCACGACCCAAACCTATTGATTGCATCGGTATCCGGTACGCCTCTAATTAAAGACAAAACCATTGAAGTTGATAACGCACTCTGTCTCAATAGCGTTGGCGTGAATACAGGTCACGTGAAATTTAAAGGGAATGTGATTATCGGTGGCAACATTGAATCCGGAATGATTGTTAAAGCGACGGGCTCTATTACTGTAGGCGGCTTCATTGAATCGGCTGACGTACAAGCGCAAGACGACATTCAAGTTGGTAAAGGGATCATTGGCCACACCGTGAGTGATGGCCAGCCAAAGAGTTGTCACGTCAAAGCCAAAGGTTCGATTCGTGCCAGCTACGCCCAATATTGTGATTTGCAAGCCGGCGAAGATATTGAGTTGGCGGTGCACAGCATGAATAACGATATTGTTTGTGGGCGCAATCTGATGGTGCTGGATGCTAACGGTAGGAACGGCACGCTCAGCGGAGGAGATGCAAAAGTCGGTGACAAAGTGGTGTGCTTACAATTGGGCGTAGAAGGCGACACCGCCACTAAGGTAGAAGCGTTCGCGCGCTATTCTGCATTTAAGGAGCGATTAGCAGAGCTCAAAGATCAATACAAACGAGCTCAAGAAGGAACGATGGATGTGATTCGTAAAGAGCTCGAATTTAAGAAACGTCCTAAAGCCGAACGTACCGACGAAGAACAAGCTCAGATTGATGTGATGAAAACACAAAACAACGAGCAGCTTGAAGCGATAAAGCAAAAGCTAGAACAAACGGAACATGACTTTGAAGTCGCGTTAGAAGAAAATATTGTCGAAGCCAAAGAGCGTGTCTTCACTCGCGTGACGGTGCAGTTTGGCGACGAGCAAGTAACGACAAAGCGCACTCATGGCGGTTGTTCGTTCCGTTTCAATCAATACGAAATTAAAGTCTCGGCGAACTTGGAAGAAGAGGACGTCGCTGCGGTTTAAGCTTTCTTATTCACTGAGCCCACACGTCGCAACAAGATGTGTGGGCTTTTGTTTATCTACAAATCGACAATGTGCTCTTGATAGTAGTCCGCAAGCGCACCGACTTGGCTGCTACACATTACGTTCATTGCTTGTTTAATGTGTTCTATTGGCCAGTTCCACCATTGGATATTGAGTAGAGTTTCAATCTCTTTATCGCTAAATCGTTGACGTACGACTTGGTTGTTTCCAACCACCACCGAATAAGGTTGGACGTCTTTCGTCACTACGGCGCGTGCTCCGATGACGGCTCCATCGCCGATGTTTACTCCGGGCATGATCATCGCCTCGCTGCCAATCCAAACATCGTTCCCCACCACCGTGTCTCCGGCACGCTCGAAACCGTCTTGTACGCCTTCTCCAAATTCTTCAGGAGAGAAGGGGAAGGTCGAAATCCAGTCAATGCGATGACCTTGGTTTCCTGCCATCATGAAGGTGGCTCCAGAAGCGATGGAACAAAACTTGCCAATGATTAATTTGTCGATGCTATCGGGTTCTCTACTTTGCCATTCTTGAAGTGTGACGGGGTCACCCAACAAGTAGCGTACCGCTTGCTCTTCGAAGCTTTTTTGATGATAGAAGCCCGAGTAATAGCTGTAATCGCCAACGATGATATTGGGATTAGTGATGTGATCTTTAATGACTTGACCTTTTAACCACGTGTCGAAAACACTCATAACTCATCCTTTCAAATTTAGGTTGTACAGAGTTTAGAGGCTTTCTATTATTTCCAGTAGTTTGATTTTAGAGATTCAGAGTTACTGTATGGAAATAAAATGGCTCAGCTACGTACCACTTTACGTCGCTTTGTGCGAGGAGCGAAGTATTGCTGGCGCAGCAAAGCGCCTGAATTGTTCGAATGCGCATGTAAGTCGGCAACTTAAACAGCTTGAAGACATATTGTCGGTGCAGCTTATTCAGCGAACTACGCGCCAGTTTAATTTGACCTACGATGGTTTGCGGTTTTATCAGCAGGTAAAGCAACTGCTCGAAGGCGCTGAGCAGATCAATGAGCAAGTCATGGCAAACGAGATCGTATCGGGAAAATTGAGAATAGCGGCGTCTGCTTCTTTCGGAGCCGCGTTACTCAGCCAAACATTGATCGAGTTTCGATTGCAACATCCACAAGTGAGCGTCGAAGTGATCTTCACAGAGACACCTCTCGACTTGATTGAGGCTGGGTTTGATATCGCATTCTACTTTACCGATAATCCTCCAGAGGGATACGTCGGCCATCAGCTACGCACTTTACACTGTAAACCGATCGCTCATCGCTCGTATTTAGCTGATAAACCAAATGTAAGTACGCCAGAGGATCTTGGTGACTTAAAGCACATCCTTTATAAAAGTCGCGACTTGGTGTTAGATAAATGGACGTTTACGCATAAGCAAACTCAGCAGCAGTGCAGCATTGAGTTAGAAAGTACGCTGAGTTTTAATCTTGTCCAGTCCATGTTGGATGCTACTTTGGCTGGCTGTGGTGTTGCCATGTTAGATGAATTTGCACTGGCCAAGCTTGAACCAGCACAAAAAGAACAACTCGTGAGTTTGCTGCCAGAATGGCAAACGGATGCGATTTTGCCGCTTTATCTGCTTTACCCAAAACGTAAGCACTTACCAAGAAGAACGCGAGCGTTCATTGATCACTTTAGGAACATATATTCTGTCGGCGAATAGCGACAACAAACTTAGCAACAATTGAGGAAGCAAAGGAATGCGAAAACACTGTCACCAGCTTTCCTGATGTAGGCGTGTTGGTCAAAACAGGTAACGAAGAAAACATATTACGAGGGTGAGCTTCTTCAAATCAGCATTAAAGGCAATAACTACTGACCGGACACAGAAGAAGCTCATTGGATTCAGCTAACTTACATTAAGTATCGTGCTTACAGCTCGTAACGCAGACCTAAGTGGTAGTAGCTTTCGTCTGCGTGCGCACCGCCAAACGAGACTTCTTGTCCATTGCTGTAACCACGCGAGCCGTTACGATCAACGTAGTTTGTGTAGATAGAAGAACGAGGCGTCAGTTTGTATTGCACTTCTAGCGTTGTATCTTTCAGCTCTAGCTCGTCACCATCACTGTTTTCTAAAGAACGATAACCAGCACGCAGTACCCATTTGTCATTTACACTGTAAACCGCCGTTAGTTCCATCACTTTGTCGGTACTGGTTTGTGAGTAATAGCCCTCTAGTTCATCTTCCGAGTACAACGCACCCAACATCAAATCACCTAGGTAGTAACGCGTACCTGCGCCCCAGAATGTGTAATCGGTGTCGTTGCTTTCACGTGCATCACCTTTATTTCTCTGTATCGCTACCACTGGTGCCAAGGTACCCAAGTTCCCCATGTCTAGCGTATAACGCAGTGCAGTGTTGTAACCGTAGTCGAGTTCAGAAGTGTTGTTTCCTAAAATGTACGCGACAGAAAAATCGAAATTACCTAGGCTGTTTTGGTATTGCAGCGTGCCATCTTGACGGAAAACTTGCGTCGCGGTTTTGTCGACTTTATTCGCTTGGCGCGCCATAGATACATCGGAAGAGGCGAACACATCACCAATGTCGGTAAACATAATCAATCCAGATGCCACGCGACCACCAGTAATGCGACCATAATCTTTCGCATCAATACCCGCCCATACATAACGTGCGGTCAGAGACGGTTTGTCGTTTACTTGGTTTGCGTATTCAGCGGCACCCACTTGGTATTGCGCTTGGCCGATGATCGACGCGTACTCGTTGATGGTTTGTGAACCGTTTAAACCAATACGGCCATCAAACTCGCCATTTGCATCGCCGTTCTCATCATTTTTACTGGTGACGTTGAAACCAAGACGAGAGTAAATATTTAAAACTGACCCATCTTCCGCTTGATACAGCTGCGCTGCCATTGCGTTTGATGCCATCAATGTTGGGAGAAGTAGAGTCAAAATGTGCTTTTTCATGATTAACGACCTTTCATTTCTATTGTTTTAGATACGACAAAGCCCCTTCCGAGTAACGGAATAAGAAAAATTGTCGTGAAGTAGAGAGAGGGTGCGCCCTTGTTTGCCAAGGGCGCGAGCTAGTCCATTCCTATAGGGGAAGAATGATTTAGCTTAAATCGACGTCTTTGCAGCCAAAGAAGTAAGTCGCGAGGAAGCCGACGATGTAAGAGATAAGCAGGCCAGCAACAAACACCATCATGCCCGGGAAGATGCCATTTTCTGATGTCATGAGAGGAATCGCCACGATACCGGACGGGCCAAACACCGTATTAAGACCAACTGGCAAGCCAAGGTAAGAAACTAAGCCGATAAAGAAGCCGCCCGCAGCACCACCAATACAAGCGGTAACGAATGGTTTTACGCGTGGTAATGTCACGCCGTAAATCAATGGTTCGCCAATGCCTAGAAGACCCGGAATAATAGCGCCTTTAACTTGAGTGCGCAGTAGAGCGTCTTTTTTGGCTTTGAAATACAGCGCCATTGACGCGCCAACCTGACCGCCACCAGCCATCGCTAGGATAGGGAATAGCGAGTTAAAGCCCTGTGCTTCCATCAATGCGAAGTACACTGGAACAAAACCCTGGTGGATGCCAAATACCACAGAAATTAAGAACAAACCTGCCAAGATTGCAGCGCCTAATGGGTTATCGTTCAAGTTGAGGAACAACCAAGACATCCCTTTAAACAGCTCGCCGCCGATTGGCATGATGATCAAGAAGGTTACCGCACCCATGATCAACAGAGTGATAACGGACGTTAAGATCATGTCCAGATCATCTGGCATGTATTGACGAACCTTACGCTCGACTTGCGCACCGATGATCGCCGCCAAAAGTACGCCGATAATGTTGCCGCGCGGATCAATCGCAAAGCCGAAAAACTCGTTCATGCCAGAGTAAATGCCGGATGTAGCCTCTGGGTTGTAACCCAGCACAAACAAAGAGGCGAGAATGGCACCATTAACACCAGAGCCGCCAAACGCTTGCTGCGCGTTGTAACCAATCAGAATACTTAAGAAAGCAAACAGACCCTTACCAAAGACTTTCATGTAGGCGATCAAATCCAGCATAAACTGGCTTGGTGTCTGGTCGAGAACAAACATCTGTTCCAATAACGTCGCAAAACCTAGCAACAAACCAGCGGCAATAAAGCCAGGGATCAACGGCGTAAAGATGGTAGCAAACTTGCTTAAAAAACGCTGAACCGCACTGGTTTGCTTACTCTTCATCTGTTTTTTCTGCTCGGCCGCGACGGCAGAAAGATCTTGTTGCGGCATATCTGGTTCTTCACTGTCACCAGAGGTTAAGCTGTCGATCAATTGATTCATCATCTCAGCCGCTTGTTGAGCTTTTCCGGGACCGAGAATGATCTGAAACTGCTCATCGCTTTCCACCACACCCATTACGCCGGGAATTTGCTTGATAACAGACTGGTCAGCCAAGCCATTGTTGGCGAGCGATAAACGCAAACGCGTCATACAGTTACCACATTTGCTTACGTTGCTGCTGCCACCCACTGCGGACAGCAACTGCGATACTGTGTTTGAAGTTATTTTTGCCATAGGGTCTATCCTTCAGAACTCGGATTATTTAGTTATTATTTAGTGCTGCGCGAATAAAACCGTTGTGCGCGGCGAGGCGTGATTTGGCTTGTTCGGCATCCAAATCGGCCAAAATTATTAAGATGGCAGTTTTGCAGTGTCGATCGCAGGCATTTAATGCTCGCTCTGCTTCTTCTTTTGATGCGCCGGTTGCTTCGACAACAATGTTGGTTTGGCGTTGGATGAGCTTGGCGTTGGTGGCCTCTACATCCACCATTAAGTTGCCAAATACCTTACCGCTACGAATCATTGCACCTGTCGTGAGCATGTTTAACACCAGTTTTTGTGCGGTGCCGGCTTTCATGCGAGAAGAGCCAGTGACAACCTCTGCGCCAACAATCGGCAGAATCGCGATGTCGGCCGCTTTTGCCATGGCACATTCTGGATTACAGGCGATAGATGCGGTCGTAGCTCCGATGGATTTAGCGTACTCCAAACCACCTAGCACATAAGGCGTGCGGCCACTCGCTGCAATGCCTACAACCACGTCATGCTTGGTGAGGTGAAGTGCTTTTAAGTCGTCTTGACCCATTTTCGCGTTGTCTTCTGCGTTTTCTACCGCTTTCAAAATCGCTTGGTGTCCACCTGCAATTAAGCCAATTACCATATCTGGATGCGTTCCGTAGGTAGGAGGACACTCGCTCGCATCAAGAATTCCTAAGCGGCCTGATGTGCCAGCTCCCATGTAAATTAAACGGCCACCATTTGCAAAAGCTTGGGTAATTGCATCAACTGTCTCTGCAATTTGTGGTAGCACCGCTTTTACCGCGAGCGGGACTTTTTGATCCTCTTCATTAATGACTTGCAGCATCTCGATGGTCGAAAGCGTATCAATCTCGGCACTGGCTGGATTACGGCTTTCTGTCACCAATCGGCTTAAATCAATTTTCATGTTTTACACTCTTCGTAATGTTCAATCTGAGGGCGATTCTATGGAATAAAATATTCTGTTTTGGTGATAAAAATCACACTTGAGGTTATTCTTTGTGCAGGCGAAATTTGGAATAATGAGAGAAAATATACGTCCATTACATCCGGTATAAACTGGCTTGGTTAGAATAATCATGGAGTTAAATCAAACTCCAATTATTTTTGTTTTGGAATAATTTATTTAAAATTTTTGAGGTTTTTGTTGTGTCAGTTATCAATAAGATAGTCGCGAGGCGTACTCAGCTTTCGCAAAGTGGTCGTTTGGTCGGCGATTGGATTGTTGAAAACGCAGAAAAGGCGGCGCTGCTCACCAGCCAAGAACTTGCGGCGCAAGTAAAAGTGAGTCAATCGAGCATTGTGAAATTTACTCAGCGTATCGGCTTTAAAGGTTACAGCGAGTTTAAATTAGCTCTGAATGAAGAGATTGGCCGTAAGCATGCGATGCAGTCGACACCGCTGCACAGTGATATTTTGGCTGACGACCCCATTGCGGTTATTTCACAGAAACTGGTGAAAGCGAAAACCGATGCTATGTTTCAAACCACCAATACGCTGTCTTACGAAGCGTGTCACCAAGCGGTGAAATGGTTGAGTGAAGCGCGTCGAGTGCAAGTGGTCGGGATTGGGGGCTCTGCACTGACCGCGAAGGATTTAAGCTTTAAACTGCTTAAACTTGGTATTACGGCGCTTTCTGAACAAGACAGCCACGTGCAGATTGCTGTTGCCCGCACGCTCTCTCCAGAAGATGTTCAGATCGCAATCTCGTTTTCGGGTGAGCGCAAAGAAATTCTCGTCGCGGCAGAAGCGGCAAAAGAGCAGGGCGCGAAGGTGATTGCGTTATCTGCTCCTGGGAGAAGCCGCTTGCGCGGTATTGCCGATATTACGTTTGATACGATTGCCAATGAAACGGAACATCGCAGCTCATCCATTGCTTCACGCACCGCGCAAAACGTGATCACCGATTTGCTGTTTATCATCTTGGTTCAGCAAAGAGACGACAGTGCCCGTCAGTTGATCAGCGATATCAGTACCGACATCAAACAGATCCTCACATGATCGCTTGTTTAACAGCGGACTAGAGATCCGGATCGTGCCTCAGCAAAGCAATAAAAGCAGAGAGATGTTTTTCAATGGTGAGATCGGCAGAAATCGCGGGCAATTCCAACGTGATGCAAGGTAAATCACGTTCACTACACCAAGTGCCGAATGAGCCGGGTGTTTCGTAGTCGACATCGTCAACGATTGGCAGTTGGAACTGCTCGTGGAGCCATTTGGCAAGGTTGGAATGTTTGGGATCATCTACAAACGCAAGCGGTTCATGAAACGACACCACAAACTTTGGCTTGCGCAGTTCAATCAAGTTAATTAATGCGCTAACTTCTGGCTCTAGCTGGTTTTTAGTGCCAGTTTTCACTTTTACGTCTCGAACGGGTGTGTGAGAACTCCATCGATACACTGTGCCATGCTCAGTCCAATTTTGGGTTGGAAACGCGCGATTGAGGTCCACTTGGTTTGCATTTGCGCGTGTGCCTAGCTGGTTGCCGTCCGGATTCAGTGACAGAATCACATCATGTCGTAAGTTTTCAGCAGGCAAGCTTCTTAGCGCGCAGGACAAACCTGCAATCGAGGCCGTCTCATCCCCGTGAGTGCCTGCTAAAATCAAACCTCGCGAAGCACTTTCGACTTGTGCCGGAAAATACAGTAATGGCGCACCAAGCACGGATTGACCGTATATTGTTGGCCGAATTAAAAATGCCGCTCTTTCCGTTCTTGGAATTAGACTCACCGTAATCTCCTGATTGATGAAGTAGTATCAATATCTAAGCTAATTAAACCTAGCTAAACCGAACCGTTTAAACTCGTCAACGGTTGAAATGTTAATTGTGGCACTTGCTTCACAAGACGCGTTAGGAGAACGAAAAACGATATGGATTTTAAAAAACATTCAACGGCGTTGCTGATTTCCTCTTTATTCACCCCTTTTCTTGCTACATCGGTTGCTGCGGAGACCTTACCTAAAGGCATTCAACTTGCCGCAGAACAGCATTTAGTACGTGCGAATGACGCAGAGGCGGCGACGCTTGACCCAGCGAAAGCCGAAGGTCTGCCAGAAATGCATGTGATTCGTGACTTATTTGAAGGGCTTGTGATTCAAGATCGTGACGGAAATATCATTCCCGGTGTGGCAGAATCATGGGAAACCAAGGACAACCAAACCTTTGTTTTTCACTTACGCAAAGACGCAAAATGGTCGAATGGCGAGCCTGTGACGGCGGATGATTTTGTCTATTCACTGCGCCGAGCGGTAGATCCGAAAACCGCTTCTCCAAATGTTTGGTATCTCAAACTCACCAAGATCAAAAACATCACCGATGTAGCAGAGGGCAAAAAGCCTTTGGACGAGCTCGGTATCAAGGCGGTAGATAAATACACCCTACGTTTTGAGTTGGACATTCAAGTGCCGTACTTTGTTGCCATGACTGGGCACACGTCCATGATGCCAGTGCATCAAGCGACAGTGGAAAACCGCGACAAGCCGTGGAGCGATCCAGACCAATTTGTTGGCAATGGTTCATTCACATTGGATAAGTGGGTCGTGAATGAGCGCATTGAACTGGTTAAGAATCCAAGTTACTGGGACAGCGCAGATACGCATTTAAACAGAGTGACTTACATTCCGTTTGAAAACCAAAACGCGTCGATCAATCGTTATGCGGCAGGAGAGCTGGATATCACGTCAGATGTGCCGACTCATATGGCGCAGAAGCTTAAACAAGATTACAAGCAGGCTTACACGGTGGTGCCATTACTGTGCACGTATTACTACGCGTTCAATACCACTCGTCCGCCATTTGATGATGCGCGAGTGCGTCAAGCGGTGTCGTACTCCATCATGCGTGATGTGATTACGAATGGTGTCACGCAAGTGGGCAACCTTCCTGCTTATACCTTTGCGCATCAGTACACCGCCGGGTTTGATGCGACGCCGCCTGAATACAGTAAGTGGAGTCAGCAACAACGTGACGAGAAAGCGCGTCAGTTGTTAAAAGAAGCGGGTTACAGCAAAGACAAGCCGCTCGATTTTAAATTGCTGTACAACACCAGTGAGGCAAACAAATCGATCGCGGTTGCGATAGCGTCGATGCTACAAAAAAATCTCGGTGCAAACGTGGAGTTAGAAAACCAAGAGTGGAAGTCGTACTTAGTGGCGCGTAAACAAGGCAATTTCGATGTGATGCGTGCTTCCTGGTGCGGTGATTACAATGAAGCGTCTACTTTCCTGAGCTTACTTCGCTCAGGTTCTTCGGGTAACTTTGCACGTTACAGCAATGCAGCGTACGACAACGCGATGAACAGTGCATTGGCTGCAACTAATGAGAAAGCGCGCCAAGGATTTTACGATCAAGCTGAACAGTTGCTGGCGACAGATATGCCTATCGCGCCAATCTATTACTACATGCAAGCACGTTTGGTTCGTCCAACCGTGGGTGGCTTTGCAAAGAATAACGTAGAAGGGCGCATCTACTCGAAAGATCTCTACATCAAGAAGTAGCGCTCAAAACAAGCGATAAACAGAAGCCCCGAAGATGTGTCTTACGGGGCTTCTTTTTATTGTTAGCGAGCGGAGAGCTTGTCCACTAGCATTGCGACTCGTTTGCCAAGATACTCCGCCGTTGCAACATCAGAGGCATGCAACTTACCATCTTCACCACCTTGTGCAACAATACCACCTTGTACACCATAACGATTCAGGTTTCGCTCCCCAGAATTGCTGATCTTATCCAATCCGACCCACATCATACCGTGCTGGTAAGCGAAGGTTTGTAGATATTGTAATGTGCAAGATTGGTCGCCATTCATTGCCCCACCACTGGTAAAGCCAGCCGCGATTTTGCTCGCCCATTTTTGGTAATACCAAGATTCACTGCTTGCATCTGCAAATGCTTTAAACTGCGCTGCTACACCGCCCATATAGGTCGGTGAGCCAAAGATAATCGCATCACACTCAGCAAGTTCATCCATTAGTTTAGGGTTCACAAAACGTCCCTCAATAATCTCACTGCCTTCAATTCGGTGAGAGAGGATTTCACATTCATCTTGCTGCTTAATGCCTTGTTGTTCAACGCCTGCGGCAATCGCGCGAGCAAGCTGACCAGTAACGTCGGTTTTAGAGAAATAAATAATCGCAATTTTGGACACAATGGTTCCTTTTTTCATTGTTGATTTTTAATCGTGCGACTAAGGCTAAAACCTCAAGCTAAGTTGAGGTCAAGAAGAGATTTGAGATAGATAAAGTACGAATTGGTATCTAAAGAGCTTTCTTATAGGGTAAGTCGACGGCATAACTACAGTGAATGCAACGACGATGAATGTCGTGTATAAAAGCGTTAAAGGAAGATCTTAAAGATGTAGAAAACTCTCTTGGAAACAATGATAAAGGTACCGATGCTAGTGATGATTAATAGGCGGAAAAATAGATTAAAATATGTAAACTCAGACCTGATCCAAGGCGGGAAAAGTACATTTCATCGTTTCTTAAGGCGAGGGATTATTATCATTATGGTAGGAGGCCTTTCTACAGCCTCTTCCACGGTATTTGCACACTTTATAGGGGGGATGTTTGATGTGGATATGAATGTTCATCCAGAGAGCTTAGAAGAAAAAGTGCATGCACTACTTTTTGTTTCGGTCAGTCTTGTTTTTTACCTCTTTTCTGCCCTTATCTCGCTAAATATTAGTGGGTGGCTCATAATGAAGCTAAAAATATAAGCTTAACTAAAACCATGTCCTTGTATTTTAAGGAAGATGGAACTAGTGACGATTTTTTCTTTGCTTGCACCATCTCTATTTTTTGTATTTATTTAAGGTTCGTAAAGAAGAAGCTTACTTTGGTTAAAGTGGCGCTTTTGGTTTCGGCGATGTGTCATGTGTTTATCATGAAAGAATACAGCGGTGACCTTTCAGTTTATACGTTTTGTCTCTTCACTGTTGTTCTCCATTAACTTTGGGTTATTTGTGACTACCAAGTGATATTAAAAAGCCGATGTAGATACATCGGCTTTTTAGTGGGTTATTTCTTTCTGCGAGTATAAATCCGAGATTTTGCTTTACTTGGCTCTGGCTTGTTTTTTGCCAGCTTTAGCACTGCTTTTTGCAAAATCTGGTTGTTTGGGTAAGTGATCAAGTTACCGTTGTCGTGCTTAATTAACACGTGAAACATGCTGATTTCTTGAATCTCACCGCAGATGTCTTCATCTTTGTCTACGACTTTAATTCGGTCACCCACTCGGTATGGGAAGACAAAAAAGATCAAAAAGCTGGCAGTGATGTTGCTCAGAATTGACCACTGCGCAATAAACGCCACACCCAATACGGCAAAAATGGACGATAGGAACAATGACACATCGCCATAGCCAATCCCGGTGATAATGGCAAAAACAGACGCGGTTAAAAATAAAAGCACGACGTTAAAACAACGCTGAATAAAACTCAGGCGGGCCTTTTTTACACCTTTTGAGGTCGCTAAGTTTAAAATGGCTCGATTGACGATTCTCTTCAGAATGCGATAAGCAATCAGGACAATAATGCCCATTAAGACTTTGTACCCGAGAGAGCCTGCGGTGAAATACTGGCTCACTTGATCTAGATGGATCCAATCATTCATTTCTTCAACTCGACGATATTAAGAAAACCGCTGTTATAGCTGATTTTCTGATGTAAGTAATCACAAATTTTCTCTCTCCATTTTTCGTCTCTCTACCTAGGAACTTCGCCCTAGAGCCTACGGAGAGTTGTAGAGTTTTATCAATAGTGTGCAGAGCTTTGCTTCTGTTTGCGCTCACCGCATATATTCAACCAAAGTTGATGCGGTTTTAAAGTGTTTAATGTTTGAGCTGTATCTCATATCCGGTATTGTATGAGGCTAGGAGCGTATAAACGTGCTGAATATGATTTTTGTCCTGATAACCTAAGACGTGTTGAGTGAAATGGCTTGCTAGGATATCTATCAAATGGAAGAAGATGAAAAGGCGATTATGATGTTGGTCGTGATTGTGGGGCTAGTGTTCGTTTGGATAGCGCTTGAAGAGCTTAACTATCTTGGATTCTCAATAAAATAAGCCCCGTTAAACATGAGTCAAACGGGGCCTTTCTCTTTTCTAAATGCTAATTTCGGTTAGCTAACCGCACGTACTTTGCCTTGCTTTAGGTCATTCAGCACTTGCGCTTTAGGACCATCAGCAATGATGCTGCCTTTCTCCATCACAATTACTCGATCAACGATGTCGAGCATCGACGTTTTATGCGTAATCAGTATCAATGTTTCGCTCGGTTTGAGCTGAGATAGCTGGTGCTTAATATGCATTTCAGAGCGGTTATCCATCGCGCTGGTTGGTTCATCCATAAGTAGGACGGGAGGACGGCCCAAAAATGCACGAGCGATCGTGACGGCTTGACGTTGACCACCAGAAAGCATCGCACCACCTTCACCTACTTGACGTTCTAAACCAGCTGGATCCGATTGTGTAAATGCGGTCACGCCTGCACGGTTTGCTGCATCAAGCACGTCTCGGTCATCGGTTAGTGGACGACCCAAGGTAATATTGTCGCGAATCGAACCGAAGAATAGATTCGAATCTTGAGGCACACAGCCGATGTTACGTCGAACATCAACGTGGTGAAGCTGTGCAATATCAGTATCATCGATACGTACGTGCCCCTCTGTTGGCTTATACAAGCCCATAATCAAGCGCTCTAACGTTGTCTTACCCGAACCAATCCGACCGATTATCGCGACTTTTTCTCCAGGATTTATCGTGAGAGAAATGTTACGTATAGACGCGACAGGAGAGTCTGGGTAATGAAACGTTACGCGATCAATTTCAATCTTACCTTGGATGATTGGGCGATGGATGTAGCGTTTCCCTTCTTCTTGCTCGTCTGGCATTTCCATGACTTGATTGATAATCGTCATAGAAGACTTCGCTTGGTTGTAGCGCGTTGAGAGCAGAGACAGCTGAACCAAAGGCCCTATGGCGCGACCACTCAACATGGTTGCGGCGATTAAGCCACCCATAGTGAGCTCGCCCTCTGCAATCAGATAAACACCGAGAATGATCATCCCAACGTTACTACTTTGCTGCACGAAGCCTGCCGCATTCTGGATGCTGTCGGTAATGCGGCGGCTTTTGATGTTCCAGTTCGCCATGTGCGCCACCGCTTCTTCCCAACGGTATTGGAATTGGCTTTGCGCGCTGAGCATTTTTACGGTTTCTAGCCCCGCTAGACTCTCAATTAAGTTGGCGTATTTTTGCGATGCTAAGCGTGACCCCTCCTCTATAGAGCGACGTAGCGGTCCTTGAATCAGTAGTGAATGAACAATCAAAATGACTACGCCGACCATTGGAACATACACAAGATCGCCAGCCATTAGCCATATAATCACCAAGAACAGAATGGCAAAAGGCAGGTCAATTAGGGCACTGACGGTTGCAGACGTGAAGAATTCTCGAATAGATTCAAACTCTTGAAGATGGCGAGCGAATGCGCCGACTGAAGGCGGCTTGGACTCCATTCGGATGCCCATCACTTTGCTGAACAGTTTGGAGGAAATCAGAATGTCAGACTTTTTTCCTGCGACATCAATAAAGTAGTTTCTCAACGATTTGAGTATGAAATCGAATAGAAAGACAACAAAGATGCCGCTTGCCAATACCCATAAGGTTTCAAACGCGAGATTCGGTACCACTTTGTCGTACACCAAGCGAGTGAACAGCGGGGCGGCAACGGCAAAGAGGTTGATGAGAAGTGAGGCGATTAAAACATCGCGGTAGATACGTTTTGACTGCCACAAGGTTGACCAAAACCAGTGACCTTCGTTGGTTTTGAGCACCTCGGGAGAGCGCTCATCGAAACGGAATTGCTTTTTAACTAAAAAGTAGCGACCAGTGTACTGCTCAAGTAGGTCTTCTAATGGAATGGAGATTGGCACCATTCCACTTTCTAAGGTGGTGACTTCGGCTTCGCGTGTCTCCGCGTTAATGCTGTTGAGAACGCATGAGTCACCGCCTTTAAGAACTAAGATTGCCGGCAGAATCAGGCTGGAGATGTTCTCCAGCTCTGCACGGTTTTCCTTGGCAACCAATCCGGCCCTTTCCGCTGCTCTTGGTAGCAAAAATGGAGTTAGCTTGCCGTCTGAAAGCGGAAGGCCATTGACCAGCGCTTCTGGCGAGTTAGCTAACCCATAGTAACGGCTAACGTAGATGAGCGAATTCAGTAAAGGGTCTTTCATCTGTGGTAAACCTTTTTATTCCTTGTCGACGATGAATCCTTGGAATACCTCAACAAAATGCTCGGTGAGGAAGTCCAACTGGATTTGAGTTTCAATACGCGACGCGATAGTCGTAATGCCTAGGTTATGGGCAGTACGAGAAATCGACGTTAGCGTGAATTTCTGTTTTTCGTCGTGTAAGTTGTGTGTGAATAGGTAATCGAGCTTCACATAGTTAGGGCGGAACTCTTGGATGTACTCCAATGATTGGAAGTTACGTCCATAGTTATCTACGCCAAACTCAGCCCCGGATTGGCGAATGGCATTACATAACAGCGCCGTGTGGTGAGGCTGATCAATAAAACACTCTTCTGGAATTTCAAAGTGTAGCTTAGAGGCCACTTTTGCGTGTTTTTCCAACATGCTGGTGGTCCAGCGAATGAACGATGGCTGAGACAAGCTGCTTTGCGCAATATTGATCGCGACAGGATCGGTTAGCTCGCCACTTTCCAGCATCTTAATCATCGACTCAATAACGTATTGGTCGAAAATATTGGTGGCGTCTAGCTGCTCTAGTGCGAATAAATATTGGTTGGCACGGAACGTTTCGCCCTCTTTTTCGATGCTTGAGAACACTTCGTTATGGAACACTTTACCCCAAGTGTTCTTCGCTGCTTGGAAGCGGAATTTAACCCAATCGCTATGAATCGCTTCTTCAACCAGCGCTTTCCACTGCTGTTTACCCATTAAGTTAGAAGGTGTGTCACTGCCGATAAAGCCGTAAGCTTTGTCTGGTTGAGCTTTGGCTTTCGAGAGCGCATTATCCACCATAGATAAGATTTCAGAGCGCGTTTTTTGGTCTTTACTATGCGCAACACCTAAGGCTGCTTTTGGTTTGGCTAGACCGGTTGGGTCAGTGTTCAACCCGTTAACGCAGTTCACGATGCTGTCCGCCAAAATGCGTAGTTCGCTTTCATCCATGTGTGGGAAAAGCAGGCCAAACTCATCACTAGACAGGCGCGCAATGGTAGCTCCCGGCACATCAATGGTGTTCTTCAGACGTTGAGACAGTTCTTTTACGTGGGCATCGGCGCGTTGGTAGTCTTTTGTCTCGTAAATGTCACCAATGTATTCTGCATGGAGTAGCGCGATACCCCCTTGCGTTTGCTCTGCAAGCCATTGGTCTATTTGGTTGATGTAGAACGAGCGATTACCCAGTTTGGAGATAGGGTCGAGGTAAGCTTGAGCACGCAGTCGTTGTGCCTCTTTCGCTTGCTCTTTGAATGACAGCTCAATTTGAGCAGACATCATGTTAATGCCATCTACCACCGCGATCAGATCTTTAGTTCTTGGACGAGCAAGTGGTTCACCAAATTGGTTATTAGCGATTTCATGCATTTTCTTCACGATGGCCGCTAATGGTTTTAGTGAGCGACGGAGGATGTACGAAATCGCAATTAAACCAGCCAGGAAAATGACACTGAATGCAGATAACAAACCAATAAAGCCTTGCCAGAGCTGCTCGTAAGCTGCTCCTGGGTGGCTAATGATTTCCACTTCAGCAAGTTGCATCCAACCACTGGTTACTACGCGCTTATCGTGAATGGCTTTGAATAGATTCATGTCGATAAACCATTGTGGCACCGTACTTGGTTTAACCGGGTAAGTGCGCACGATTTGGTAGTCAGAATCTAAAGCGGTAAGGCGAACAACCGAGTAGGTGCTGCCGTCAAACAGAGCATTAATCACGGATTCTACCGCGACTTTATCTTTGTCTTTAAGGTAAGGAGCCAATGCCAAACCTACGGTGTTAATGGTGTTGTTGACCTCTGAACGTTGCTGTTGTTCCAAGCTGTCTCGAGTCGTGTTGAATTGGATTACGAATACTGATGCCAACAAGAGTATAAAGACCGTAACCATTCCCACTACAAGCTTCTTATATAGGGTCATGTTTCTCACTCGTCATAGTTAATTTTAGGTTTATTTAACTGCAACTTACGTTCGCGCGAGCGTAAGTCATTCCAAAGGCTCAACCGTGATGCTTTCCCTGCCAGCTCTCCAGTGCTAGCAGAAGACTTCATCAACCACAGGTTTGTACCATTAAAACTGTATATCGGTAGCAAGTCGCTACGTTTAGAGGCTCGGACAATATCAGGGTTGATATTGTCGAGAATGAGCGGCTCAGAGCTTGGGGTTGGGTAGTAAGCTAATACCATGTGAAACTGATTCAGTTCGATGGCTTTTACGTAGATCAAACGCATCTTAGAATCTGGTATTCCTAGCTCGAGTAACGAGAAGTACTTGGCGATGGTGAAATCCTCACAATCCCCTGCATTACTCCCTAAAAATTCGAGTGGCGTAGCCCAATAATCTGTCTTTCCCCACAGTTTTATGTCGTCAACAAAATACAGCTGGTTAAAAAAGTCGTTGACGCCAGCGAGCTGTTCATGTGTCTCTAATTGTTTAAATAAGTCGAGGTTTTTTCGCCATGTATTTACGCGCAATCCCGCACGTTCGCCGTACACCGCTGTGACCGTATTGACCCATTGTTGTTCTTTACTGCTTAACGCACCAATTTGGAACGAAAAACAACTTAAACTGATTAATAATGTAACTTTACGCTTCAAATTGGATCGCATATTCGACTCATATCACAAGTATACTCTTCTAAAGGGTTCGTCAGTGAGAAACAAGTGCTTTTTATTTAATCACTTATCGCTCAATACTCGCCGTTGTGAGTACCTTGGTGTGATTTACTCCTTCAAGGCGTTCGTTTTGGCACTTAAAATCGGTTTAAGTAGATATTCCAAAACGGTTCGCTTCCCTGTGATGATATCGACCGATGCCGTCATTCCTGGAATGATTGGTAAATCTGCATCTTGACCAAAATTCGTTTTATCGGTGCGGACACGAACGATGTAAAAGCTATTTCCTTCTTCATCTTGGGTTGTATCTGCGCTGATGTGCTCCAATTCACCCTCTAAGCCGCCGTACTTAGTGAAGTCGTAAGCCGTAAACTTCACGATGGCGTGTAGGTCTGGGCGCAAAAATGCAATGTCTTTTGGCGCAATTTTCGCTTCTACTAATAACGTATCTTCAGTTGGTACAATTTCGACGATATCCATGCCTGGCTGGATAACACCCCCAACGGTGTTGATGTTCAGCGTTTTGATTTTGCCTGTTACTGGCGAGTTCACAACGGTTCGATTGACTCTATCTTCTAAACCCACAGCTGATTCAACCAAGGCAGATAACTGGTCTTGGGCGCTGTTGAGTTTCTCTTGCTGTTCAGAGCGGAATTTGAGCGCAACATCAATGCGATTAAGCATGGATTCTCGAATCGCTGACTTTAATACCGGGATTTTGAGCTCACTGGAAGTCATTTCGCGGCGGGTGTCGTTGACTTGGCGTTGTAACTTGAGTAATTCAATACGAGGCACAACACCTTCATCAGCCAACGGTTTGGTGATGTCTAATTCTTTCTTCGCATATTGATAGCTTTGACGTAAGTTCCTTACTCGCGCTTCAATCTCTACTAAGTCCTGCTGCTTTTGCTGAACTTGTTGGTCAATCACCGAAAGTTGGTTGCGTAAATTGTCTAAATCTTCGCGGTATTCTGCTTTCTGGCGCTGAGTGAGTTTCGGCTGAGTTTCTTCTAAAATTGGTGGAAAGGTCAGTTTGCCATAATCGAGTACTACGCTTTGGCGCCAGTTTTCCGTTTCAAAATCACGATTCACGGCAACACTGTTGATTGAAGCTGAGAGTTGCAGCACAGACGCAGTTAGGTTGGCAACTTGTTGTTCACGCTCACGAAAATCAGAGCGAAAGCGAGTGTCATCGATAAGAAGTAACTGCTGACCTTTTTCAACCAACTGACCTTCTTTGACTAAAATTTCTTTGACTAAGCCACCTTCTAAGTTTTGGACAACTTGAATCTGTGAAGAGGGAATGACTTTTCCCTGACCAACAGTGACCTGGTCTATTTCAGCCCAAGACGCCCAGCCTATTGCAGCAATAAAAAACAACACCATCACCCAGAGCATCAAACGTGCGCTGTTGGGGGTGTTGAGGAGCAATGCTGCAGTTTTGTCGTCAACAAAATCCAACTCTTCATTGTTGAGTTTGTTGTAGTTATCTCGGCTCATCACAGTCCCTGCTTATATAAATGCTGATTATCTTTTTGATCTTATTATTATTAACCGATCATGTCAGTATGCTCGGCGAATAAAAATATGAGACGAAGACCATTCTCTCTCCGAATGAGCGTTTTCAATGCTTCTCTAGCAAAAGAAAAGTGGAGATACCGTCAGAGTATGGCTATTGCGCCTTGAACTTGGTTTTATCCAACTGATGTTTTTTTAGTTTGTCGTACAAGGTTTTGCGTGATACCTGTAATTCTAGTTGAACCTCTTTGAGTCTGCCTCGGTGTCTTTGTAGTGCATCGAATAATAAGCAATATTCAAAGTATTCTGTGCGCTGAGTCATACTCTGAATTTCGATACTTTTTTCACTGTTCCAATCTTCCATTCGGAAGGTATCTGGCTTGAGTGCGCGAAGTTCTGCAAATTGGCGCAGCTGCTTTATATTCTCTGGCCATTCTAAATCGGTCAGATGTTTGACTTCTTCTAAGCTAATGTGTGGCGGTTGAAGCTGATAACGGCTCGCTGCGTGGCGTACAAAATGCTTGTATAAAGGTCCAATGTCTTCTTTTCTTTCATCGAGTGTCGGCAAGTGAATTAGAGTAGCCAGGGCTTTGATAGACGGATCGACTTGGGTTGTTGCACCAAAAACACGCTCAAGTTTCGGGTGGTTAAATAAGCATTGCCATTGTTCATATGACACATGCTCAGCACTATGTAAGTACAAGCTGCAATGGCTTTTTCCTTCAATCAAGCGATGTATGGCTTTATCGAGGGCTTCTAATGAAAGCTCATAGAGATCCTCACCAGAAGCGGCGATTAACTCGCTGTCTGGCGTTGCATGTATGTCGTGGGCAAATTGTGCGGCGAGCCGGCGACCTGTGCCATCTTGACCAACAAAAATGAGCGGTTGGTTCGTTGGTGCGCTGATCAAAGCGCGACGAATGCTCACCATGGCTTTACTGTGACCAATCATTTTCGGACCAACGTGAGTTTGCATGTCGAGCTCTTTTTTAAGCCAGATGTTTTCCTGCAATAGATTCAACTTATCGCCAGCGTTATTGAGCGACTTCATAAGTTGTTCCGTTGAAAAAGGCTTTTCGAGAAAGTCGTACGCGCCGCTTTTCATCGCATCTACCGCGGTTTTCACATCTCCATGTCCGGTAAGTACGATAAATTGAAAGTGATCGTTTTTACTTCGCAACGTTCGCATGAACTCCAATCCATCCATCACGGGCATATGGATATCGGTGATGATGATCGCTGGCGTATTTGGGTCGATAACGCGTAAGGCTTCCACGGCGTTTGGTAAGCAGGTGACGTCTATCCCTTCAATAAGCAGTGCTTGAGCGACGGCATCACGAATATGTGGTTCATCATCAACAAAGAAAACGGGATTATTCATGGTTGTTTTCCACTTCTGGGTTGCGTTGGTTTTGGATAGCGATTGGCAGCGTCACGATAAAGGTCATGCCTCCTGCTTGTTGTTCCGTGTTCTGATGTTTATAAGCACTGAGTGAACCGTGATAGCTTTCTAAAATGCGTTTGGAGATGGTCAAACCTAATCCTAAGCCCTCTGGCTTAGTCGTAAAAAATGGGTCAAAGACTTTTGCTAGGGCTTCGTCCGACATGCCGGGCCCGTTGTCAGAAACAAGAATGTCACAGCTGTCATCATGACACTGAACGGCAATAGATATTTGCGGATCAATGCAGTAGTTTTCCATCGCTTGTGCAGCATTATGGAAGAGATTGATCAGAACTTGCTCTAACTCAACGCTGTGAATTGCTAGCTTCACATTATAATCGATAGCTGGGACTTTTAATGTCACCCCTTGTTTAATGAGTTTGTTGCTCAAAATGCTGGTGGCAGTATGTACTGCGTCGTGCAGTACCGCGATTTCATTGTGTGAATCGTGCGTGGCTTTCCGAGTGAAGACTTTTAAGCGTGCGATCACTTCCGAAATGGTGTCATTGAGTGTTAGCATTTTGCCCAAGTTGTCGGCGACCATTGGGTATTTTTCCATTGCCAACAAACGCTGCGAGTTTTCGGTATAGGTTCTTAGTGCGGAAAGTGGCTGATTTATCTCATGATTAATACTGGCAGACAGCTCACCCAATAATGCTAATTTCGCGGCTTGGGTCAACTCTTGTTGCGTTTGTTTGAGCTCTTGCTGGCTTTGCTCATATTGGCGGATGGTCTGTTGTAGCTTTTGGTTGGCTTCACTCAGCACTAGTGTCCGTTGCACCACTTTTTCTTCTAGGCTCACATTAAGGTCGGCTAGGCGTGCCTTGTTCACGAGTGTTTGGAACCACGCCAACGCAATCAGCGCAATGAGCGCATATAGAATCAGGAAGACGATATCAGCCTGTAAAACGGCGGCAAGGACGGTGTTGTGGTTTATCAAGGCAACGACGCGAAATCCTTTATCCAATAAATGTGTCGCGTATGCGAGGTAATTGGGTGAGAGGAGCAATTGATTATCAGCAAACTCGCTGACGCCACTTTGTGCGGTAAGCTGACCAAAATACTCTGGTAAGGTATCGCCATACTGACGCGTTTCGGTAAGCTCGTTTATCGCACTCGGTGACAGCGGGAAGAGTGCACGATAGCGCCAGTTAGGCAAATTGCTCATAAACACGACATTGTGTTTATCCGTGATGAGTACGTCCGTCGTGGTTTGCGAAAGACGCTGTTCTAACTGCTCCAAATTCACTTTTACCGTGATCACGCCAACGACTTCCTCATTTACCCAAAGCGGAGATGAGAAGAAGTACCCACGTTTATTTGAACGAACGCCTAACCCGACATATTGAGCAGGTTCACCGCGTCGCGCATTTTTAAAATAGGGACGATAGCTAAAGCTGGAACCAACAAACGTATCTTCTTGCTGAAAGTTACTTGAGGCAATGACCAACCCTGTGCGGTCATGAACGTAAATCGTATCGGCCAAACTTTGTTTCAACCAATCTGCTAACAATAGGTTGAGCTCGTGAGAGGGCGCTCCGCGTTCTACTGCTTTGAGTAATCTCGGATCGTGACTTAATAGGTTTGGTATCTGTTCAAACTTTGCCAGCTCGTAGTCGACTTCTTGCGACACTTGCGCTGCTTGTCTCTCTAGCTTTTGTTGCCACTGATCATGTTGGTATTGAGTTGCGTAATGATGAGTAAGCGCGAGCCCTGAAATGCCAACGGCACACAGTAGCAATAGAAAATGGCGTAGGGCTTTAGGGTTGAGTAAGTTCACGATCAGCTCACTGGTTTTTTGTGTCATGGTATCAAATGACACACTGTGATGCTGTGAGCGGCAACGATAACAAGCACAATGATGTCCTTGTATTTCCTCAGTATCGGGAGCACAATCGACAAAAACGAGTGAAGGAGTAAAGATGGAACTTGCTGATATTCGTCGTGAGTACACCAAAGGTGGGCTACGTCGTAAAGATTTGAAAGCTGATCCTATTGATCAATTTAATCTGTGGCTAGAGCAAGCAGTTGAAGCGGGTTTAACGGATCCGACTGCGATGACAGTTGCAACGGTTGATGAAAATGGCATGCCGTTTCAACGCATTGTTCTATTGAAAAACGTCGACAAAAATGGCTTTGTATTTTACACCAACCTAGGCAGTCGCAAGGCCCAGCAGCTTGAGCATAACTGCAATATTAGTTTGCACTTCCCTTGGCATCCGTTAGAGCGCCAGGTTCATATTACTGGTGTGGCGGAAAAGCTCACCGCAGTAGAAAATATGAAATACTTTACTTCTCGTCCAAAAGAGAGCCAATTAGCCGCAATCGCGAGCAAGCAAAGTAGCCGTATTTCTGCTCGAGGCGTATTAGAAGGTAAGTTTTTAGAGCTAAAACAGAAATTTGCTAAGGGTGAAATACCGGTTCCAACCTTTTGGGGTGGTTTTCGCGTAAAACCACAGAGTATTGAGTTTTGGCAGGGTGGTGAACACCGTCTTCATGACCGCTTTCTTTTCTCCCAACATGATGGAAGTTGGGACATTGACCGTCTTGCGCCATAAACTCTCTTGCCTCATGAATAAACGAACACCGCCCACTTGGGCGGTGTTTTTGTAGGTGGAAAGTGGCGTGAATTATCGCTCTCCATTCAACACTACCGATAATTGATGCTTAAGCAGAGTTTTGGGTACAACAGAGCCGTAGCCAGCTTCCATTGCTTTATCTATTAGTTCGTTCTTGCTGTTCGCTGCAAACTTATTACGTAAGCGTGCGACGTGACCTTCAACGGTTTTTGTTGATATGCCCATGACCTGAGAGATGAATTGTGGCTTCTTGCCGTAGAGCAAGAGGAAAAGCGTTTCTTGCTCGCGACATGTGAGCTTCTCAGGTTTTGGTTGTAAATCAGAGAAACGAAAGATGGATTGCTGATTAGGGTTGGTGCTGATTGCACGACAAACCCAATACCCAACTTCAATCACGGCGGTGTCGGTGAGCTCTCTTCCGTAGAAAATGGTCCCTACGATGTTACCATTGTCATCTCGCCACGGTGTTTTAGTAAAGATATGCGCTCGCCAGCGGCCATCTGGATAAGGGTGGATATCAAGAATTTTGAGTGACTCACCAGTTTCGATGACGTGTTTATCTTGGCGTTGAAATTCTTGTGCACATTCAGTGGTTGGACTTGCCATCTCAAAATCAGTTTTACCGACGCACTCCTCGGGCGACGTGTGTCCCAACAGTTCTGCGTATTCCTGATTTACGTAGCGGAATACCGAATCTTTATCTTTGCATCCCCAACAACCTGGAAGCTGTTTAAGGAGGGATTGTTCTATGGTATCGACTGAAATATTCACAAAAGGACTCACTACATACTGCTTTTACCAATACAGAGACGTCCGTGTTGCGTTGTTAATATTGACATTGCCAAGTAGGCAGTCACGTTGCTAGAACACGTTCGTTGATTGGCGCTCAATCCAATTAAGTTCATGGTGTTCGATATTTTCGTCACACAGTGATAAACAACAACGAAATTGAACGAAGAATTTAATTGGGAAAATGGTCTGTTTCATTACAGATATGTGCGCTCACGGATGTCCGCCTGATGTTCGGCTTACAACTCGTATCGTCCTTGATCATGCTTCCTACAACTCAGTTGTAATTTAGTTGGCGTTCATCATCGAGAGGGAGAACGGCGCCTAAGTCATATGAGAGGGACAGTGAGACGAAAGCTATAATATCAGCTTATGCCATTGTTTTCATTGTTGAGAAGCGAAAAAAAAGCCAGCCTGAAGACGGGCTGGCAACACAAGATATAATCTTGTCGACGTGTAGAAGAGGTTCTAAATTACCTAGCGAGGGTCTGCTAAGTAAGTTAGAGGTATCAATGAGATACCGAGAGCTTTAGATCGTATGCATCTTAAAGCTCGAGGACTAATGTATTGAATCAGAAGCATATTAGTAAGGGGGGAAATCCCTCTATGTTGATTTCAAGAGGTGGCTTTGATCTGTTTATGAGGCGATTTATCTATTTTGAACCGCAGTGTTCTACCAAATAACGGATTGTTCGGTAACAAGGATCTTTATATCTATTGGTTATGTATACGTAAGGTGCTTCTATCTATCCGTTTTTGTTAATAAAATTGGTTGCTCATTGACCGTAAGTTAACCTCGCATGATCATCGTTCCGGAACTATGATCATGTAAACGAACTTGATCATGCTGTTTTGATCTTGTGCGATTGAGTTGGGGAAAAGTTGCAACCCAACAAGGAAGGTATATGATGCCAAGACGTAAGCTGACCGTGTAAAGACGACTGTTTAAAATGAGTGATTCAGATAACCCCAAAGCCCTGCCATATCAAGAGATTATGCTGCCTAAGCCAGCAGAACTGATCACACTTCCGTCTTATATGGATTGCCATGATCATTCTTACACACAGATCGTGATTGGTTTAAAAGGACAAGCCGAATTTGAAGTGCGTGGACGAGGTAATCTTGTCGGTCCTGGCCAAGGTTGTGTGGTAACCGCATGCTCTGATCATGCTTTCGGTGGCGTTATTAACCAATCGGATATTTTGGTGTTGAATATGCCAAAACCGACAAATGATGATCCTGAAATGCTGCAGAAAATCAATAATCTGGAGAGAGACCATGTCTACTTTCAGTTAGACGGTCAAATTCAGAAGCTGATACAGATGTTGGTTCAGGAAATGCGAAACCATCCGGATGATCTGCTGTTAAGTCGCGCGTGCAACGACACTGTGATTGCACTGATGCAGCGCCATATCTCGGCATTTGAGACTAGCCGAAAAGAGTCACGCTTTGATTTGGAGGCGATTGATCGCTACATCGAGCAGCACCTTAGCCATAAAATCAGTGTGGCTCAGTTAGCGGGACGAGTGTTTCTTGGGGAAAGTCAGTTCCATTGCTTGTTTAAGGAGCAGATGGGGATTACACCTCATCAATATGTTCTCGGAAAGCGTATCGACATGGCTCGTGAATTAATCGAGCAAGGCCACCTTTCTTTAGGGCAAATTGCCGAATTCACTGGTTTCTCAAGCCAGAGTACGTTTACTCATACTTTTACTCGCTTACAGGGAATATCGCCATCCCGCTATAAAAAACAAGTTGGATAACAACGCGTATTTTTAGGTCAAATTAGCAGCAATCAGAACAAAACCATGCAATATGCATGGTTTTTTTGTGTTTTATTCACGTGACCTATCTCTCGTTTTGTTAAATTCTCTGTCCTTTGGTGTGACTGATATGCCACTTGATCCTACATTTTCTCTTAGAACGGACGCTTCACAAAAATCTTATTGATATTCTTGACATTTTGTTGTGATTGCAATGAAAAAATTAAAATTTACAACACAAAATATTACCTATTTGAATGTGACTATGTGGATGTTTTGTTATAAAAGCGAGTTTTTGGCAAAAATGTCGTAGTTTTTGACAAGTATTCTTATCGGCCTCAAAATACACTGCCAGCCATTGATAATCCTCGAAGCGGTTTTCGAGGAGTGAGATTGAGGAACACACATGTTTACAGCTACGAACGTGTTGACACCGGAATTTATCGGGCAGCCGCTTGATAAGTTGTGGTCACTGATCTCGCCATTGTATATGGTGGACGAGTCTCAATGGCTAGAGCAACTATTGCCACTAGCGACGCCGACAGAGGATGAAAAATCGGCGATCACTACCCAAACGACCCAACTTATCGAAGCCATTCGTGCCGATAAGAAGTCAATCCAGATGATTGATGCTCTATTGTTGGAATACAGCTTAGATACTCAAGAAGGTATCTTGCTGATGTGTCTTGCAGAAGCATTAATGCGCATCCCAGATGCCGCGACAGCAGATTCTTTGATTAAAGATAAGTTGAGCGTCGCAGACTGGAAATCTCACCTGAAAAACTCTGACTCTGTGTTTGTTAACGCATCAACATGGGGCCTCATGCTAACAGGTAAAGTGGTTGGTCTTGGTGAGCAAGGCACCCAGAGCCCAGGTCAGGCTGTAAACCGTCTGGTAAATAAATTCTCTGAGCCTGTGATTCGTAAAGCCATGTATCAGGCAATGAAGATCATGGGTCACCAGTTTGTTCGTGGTCGTACGATCGAAGAAGCGCAAAAGAATGGTCGCCCAATGCGCGACAAAGGTTTCACCTACTCATTCGATATGTTAGGTGAGGCGGCGTTAACCACAGCCGACGCGAACAAGTACTTCAAAGATTACCTAATGGCGATCGAAGCGGTAGGTCGAGAGACTTACGGCAATGACACCAGTCCTGCGCCTTCGATTTCCATCAAGCTTTCTGCATTACACCCGCGCTACGAAGTCGCAAATGAAGAACGTGTAATGACAGAGTTGTATGACTCACTAATGCAGCTATTGAAACGTGCAATTGAAGTCGACGTTGCAATCACAATCGATGCAGAAGAAGCGGATCGCCTTGAGCTTTCTCTGAAGCTATTTGAGAAAGTGTACCGTAGCGATCTTGTGAAAGGTTGGGGCAAGTTTGGTTTGGTTATTCAAGCCTACTCAAAACGTGCTCTACCAGTCTTGGTGTGGCTAAACGCACTCGCAAAAGAGCAGGGTGACCTTATTCCGCTGCGTTTGGTTAAAGGCGCGTACTGGGACAGCGAAATCAAGTGGTCTCAACAAGCGGGTTACGCTAATTACCCGGTATACACTCGCAAAGAAGCGACGGACGTTGCGTACCTAGCTTGTGCTCGTTTCCTACTTAGCGAAGGTGTTCGCGGTAATATCTACCCGCAATTTGCAAGCCACAATGCCCACACGGTGACGGCAATCGCCGTTATGGCTGAGCACAAAGAGTACGAGTTCCAGCGTCTACATGGTATGGGTGATTCACTGTATAACCATGTTATGGAAATGTATGGTCAGCCAGTACGTATTTACGCTCCTGTCGGTAGCCATGCTGATCTTCTTCCGTACTTGGTTCGTCGTCTGCTGGAAAATGGCGCAAACAGCTCGTTTGTACATCGATTGGTTGATGCGCGTTGTCCGATTTACGAGTTGACTCATCACCCTGTTGATGTGTTGACGGGGTTTGACACGCTACACAACGACAAGATCCCATTACCTGCCGACATCTTCCCTGAGCGTAAGAACTCATACGGCGTCAACATTGATATCGACAGTGAGGCAAAGCCATTTGAAGCGCAAGTAGAAAGCTTCATGGACAATCAGTGGGTTGCAGGCCCGATGATCAATGGTGAGCGTTTTGCCGAAAGCATGATCAAGGAAAATGCGGCTGAGATCATCACCGCACCGTACGATCGCCGAATTGAAGTCGGCAAGGTGGCATTTGCAACACTTGATCATGTTTCCGCTGCAATTGATGCGGCGCAAACTGCTTTCTCTGATTGGAAAGGCGTTCCTGTTGAGCAAAAAGCGGCTTGTTTAGAAAAGCTTGCTGACTTAATGGAAGAAAATCTGGCTGAGCTGGTGGCGATTTGTCACAAAGAAGCGGGCAAGACGATTCACGATAGTATTGATGAAGTTCGTGAAGCAGTGGATTTCTGTCGTTATTACGCGAAACAAGCGCAAAACCTACAGCCATTTGAGCTAGAGGGTTTTGACGGTGTGAAACGCATTTCTAGCCGTGAAGGTCTTGGTGTGTTTGTATGTATTAGCCCTTGGAACTTCCCTCTGGCTATTTTCCTTGGTCAGGTAACGGCAGCACTGATTGCAGGTAACACAGTGGTTGCAAAACCTGCTGAGCAAACAAGCTTAATTGCCGCTCGCGCTATTGAATTAATGCTTGATGCGGGTTTCCCTGCTGGTGTGATTCAGTTACTTACTGGTCGCGGCGCTGAGATCGGCCATGCACTGACTTCTCATGATGCCATTGCTGGTGTGGCATTCACTGGTTCAACGGCAACTGCGCAACGCATTAACGTCACGCTTGCGGAGCGCAGCGCGAAACCGGTTCCGTTTATTGCGGAAACAGGTGGTCAAAACGCAATGATCGTGGACAGTACTGCATTGCCAGAGCAGGTGGTGCGTGATGTGATTCGTTCAGCGTTTGCATCTGCCGGTCAGCGTTGTTCTGCCCTTCGTGTTCTATTTGTACAAGAAGATGTAGCAGACCGTATGATCAACCTGATTCAAGGTGCGATGAATGAGCTGCATGTTGGTTTACCTTACCTACACAAAACGGATGTTGGTCCGGTTATCGACAGCAATGCAAAACAAAAACTCCTTGCTCACCTTGAGCAAATGAGCAAAACACAGACTAAAGTCGCTCAGCTACAGCTGGATGAATCGTGCCAGCATGGTGACTTTGTCTCACCAAGTGCGTTTGAAATCTCGGGCATCGATGTGCTGAAAGAAGAACAATTTGGTCCAATCTTGCACATTGTTCGCTTTAAAGCGTCTGAATTACCGAACGTGGTTGCGCAGATCAACAAGACGGGTTTTGGCTTGACGATGGGTATCCATAGCCGTAACGAAACCACGTACCGTTGGATTGAGAAACATGCTCGAGTAGGTAACTGCTACATCAACCGAGACCAAGTTGGTGCTGTGGTTGGTGTACAGCCGTTTGGTGGTCAAGGCTTGTCGGGTACTGGCCCGAAAGCTGGTGGTCCACACTACCTATTCCGCTTTACTCAACATCTTCTTGCTCAAGCAGAAAACGCATAAGGAGTCGCATTATGGTTCATCAGATCACCTATTTTAAAGATGCATTCTCTGCGTGGGAGCAGTGGAATCTGACTGATTTTGATTACAAATGCGAGCATGTTCTGGCATTTAAATCTGCATTAGAAGGGCAGCAGTCTACCGTTGCCAAAGTGGTTTCTTACCACTTGCAACAAGCATCAACTCTTCTTGCAGAAACTCACCAGTTAGTTGGCCCTACAGGGGAAACTAACGAACTGTATGCCGCAGGACGCGGTGTGGCTTTGGTGATTTGTGAAAACAACATCGAGCCTGCTGATAATGCGTTATACAGTGCTTTTGCAATGATCACCTGTGCCTTAATTGCAGGCAACAGCGTGGTCGTTTGCAGTGACAATGCAGAGCTAAACCAACTGGTTAAGCAAGCTGTAGCGTTGGCAAACTTCCCATCTAACTTAGTCCAGGTTGTTGCGTACGATGCGTCTGCCCCGTTGCTTGAGAGCGATGTACGTAGTGTGGGTTATGTTGGGCGTTCACAGGTTGAGCATGCGCTCAATCTTCAACTAGCTAAGCGTGACGGTGCAATCGTCGGCTTAGTTTCTGAAACGGATTTAGAGTCACCGAAATTGGCTCATGATCCTCATCTCTCGTTGCGCTTCATTACCGAGCGCACTCGAACGATAAATATTACCGCGGTGGGTGGTAACGCGACTCTACTCGAGTTGGGGAACGAAACTCACTAACCTGACTTGTGATACCAATCTGGAGTAACTGGACTGAGAGCCGGTCCAGATTGGTTTCTTATACTCTGATGTATTGCTGAGACGGTAAAATATCAGGGCAGGCAAGGAAGGAAATAATTATAACGAGGACTATCTAATGATAGAAAATAGCTTTGCTATCACGTCCACTTTTGTGGCGTATTTACTGATTATGGTTGCTATTGGCGTTTACGCGTATAAGAGGACTTCCAATTCATCTGATTACTTCCTAGGTGGCCGTAGCCTAGGTCCGTGGCCTGCTGCATTATCTGCAGGTGCTTCAGACATGAGTGGTTGGTTGCTGCTAGGCTTGCCTGGCTATGCGTACGCTGCGGGTATCGAGGCCTTCTGGTTAGCCGGCGGTCTACTTCTTGGTACATGGGCAAACTGGCTCATCAGTGCAAAACGCCTACGTACCTACAGTATCCAAACTGACGCGTTAACGTTGCCAGAGTTCCTGTCACGTCGCTTCAACGATAAGTCGAAACTGATCCAGACAATCTCTGCGTTTTTCATTCTTCTATTTTTCCTTTTCTACACCAGCTCAGGTTTGGTCGCAGGGGGCAAACTGTTTGAGACGGTATTCGGTCTAGATTACACCTACGCTGTTATCATCGGTACGGTGTGTGTGGTTTCTTACACACTATTCGGTGGTTTCCTTGCGGTATCTTGGACTGACTTAGTGCAAGGTCTGCTAATGGCGGCTGCGCTAATGATTGTTCCTGTTGCTGTTATGGACGGTGGTCTAGGTCAGCTAACTTCTGATCTGCATGACATCAACCCAGAACTTGCAACGCTATGGAATGACGCCAAAGGCGAACCACTGTCTGCGATTGCTATCATCTCTTTAGCGGCATGGGGTCTTGGTTACTTTGGTCAGCCACACATCCTAGCGCGTTTTAAAGCGTCTCGTTCAAACAAAGATCTAACGACTGCACGTCGTATCGCTGTGATTTGGACTGCACTATCTATGGTTGGTGCAATGCTTGTTGGTCTTGTCGGTCTGGTTTGGGTTACGGGTCATCCGGGCACTCAACTAGAAGATGGCGAGAAGATCTTCATGCTATTGGTTAACGCAGTATTCCACCCTGTCGTTGCGGGTATGTTGTTAGCAGCAATCCTCGCGGCGGTAATGAGTACAGCAGACTCACAGCTTCTTGTTTCATCTTCAGCGCTTGCAGAAGATTTCTACAAGCAAGTATTCAAGCCAGAAGCCTCTTCTGAAGAAATTGTAATGATTGGCCGTATCGGCGTTATCGTGATTTCTCTTGTTGCGCTATTCCTAGCAATGACACCAGATAGTTCAGTACTTGGTCTTGTTTCTTACGCTTGGGCTGGCTTCGGTGCTGCATTTGGTCCTGCGGTTGTACTTAGCCTTTACTGGAGCGGTATGAACCGTAACGGCGCACTAGCAGGTATCCTTGTTGGTGGTATCACTATCGTAGTTTGGAAGCAGCTAACTGGCGGTTGGTTTGATGTGTATGAAATCGTACCGGGCATCATCTTCTCTACGCTTGCTATCATTGTGGTAAGTAAAGCAACGGGCGGTGCTGCGCAAGACGTATTAGACCAACATCAATCGTACGAGAAGAAACTAGTTGAACTAGACTAATTACTTCCTTTACGAACACAAAGCCCGCTTATACAGCGGGCTTTGTTTTATCTGAATTTAATAAACGTTAATGGTGATTGCTTGAGGCCAGATTTTCACGTCGCTTTATTCTTTGTGAGTGTGTTAGTCACGACGAACTTTGGCGTAAATGACGGTGTTACTCAGCTCGCCAGAAGACGCACGCCGAGCATTGCGTAGCTCACCTTCAAACTCATACCCACAGCGCTCAGCAACCGCACGGCTTTTGCGGTTATTCGCATCGGCTAAAATCGCGATTCTTTTCGCGTCCAACGCTTCGAATGCATAGTTTTCAATCGCCGCTACCGCCTCAGAGATATAACCGTAGCCTACCGCGCGATCATCAAGCCAATAGCCAATCTCAAATGCCGGTATCTCTTGATCATGGATCATTAACCCAATGGCACCGAGTAAACGATCGCTTTCCTTGTCGATTAGGTAGTAGCGCAACTCTTCTTCGAAGTTTTCAAAGTTTGCGATGGCTTTCTCTGTCCCTGCAATCATCGCTTCTAAAGTGAGCACGTGAGGTACCCATGGCAGGTAAACTTCAAGCGTTTTTTGGCTACGAACAACGGCCTGATGTGCTTCTTCTGCACGTTCCAAGCAAGCTGGGATGAGCTTTAAACGTTTGGTTTCCATGTCGAATCTCCTAGGCTTTTATACTCCAATCGTCTCGTAATGCAGGATTCAGAGCGTTATCACTAAAAATCATTTAAACAGAAACACTTAGAGACATCTAGCCTTCGCAACAACATTATTCACTTGGTTTGTAAGGGAGAAGCTGAGAGAATTGAGGCGTTATAAACATAAAATGGTTTAATATGAAACTTCTAGTAAGAAACTTAGCTCGTGAGACGACAGAGCAAGACATCCGTACTCTGTTCTCAAACTACGGCAAAGTTGAGCTTTGCACCGTCGTGCTTGATCAAGAGACGGGTTTATCAAAAGGGTTTGGTTTTGTGATCATGCCGGATGAAGCCGAAGCCGTTGCGGCGTTGGAGGCACTAAACCTGTCTTCAGTACATAAGAGCAAGATTCGTGTGAAAGTCGCACAAGACTAGTATTTTTGCCTTTCAAGGTGAAAGATAAAACCAGCTGAGAGGCTGGTTTTTTAGTGCCTTAATTTTGAGAGGTTGCTACGGTTACTTGAGGCGAAAATATTTGCTGGTATACGCAGACTTCTCGTTCTTTTCCCTGCATTTTGATGATGTGATTGTCGATATACGTCATGCCCAACTTTTGAATGACTGATTGGGATTGTCTGTTTTCGACCAAGTGCATCGCTTTTAGGCCCGATAACTCAAAATGTGGTCTGGCAAACTGAATTAAAGCCATTGACGCTTCTTGAGCAAACCCATTCCCCCAATAATCGACGCCAAGCCAATACCCTAATGTGCCGACTCCCTCCGAGATGTTTAGCAGACTAACAGCACCAATTAACGCTTCGTCTTGACGCAGGGTAATAGCATATATGACCCCGCTACGCTTTTGATATACGCCAACATGGCTCTTAATCCAAACTTGTGCCATCGGCTCTTCATAGGGATGAGGAATATTTGCCGTCATATCTGCAATGCTCTTGTCTCCTGCGAGTCGTGCGACTGTTGCGCTGTCTGTCGGATGAAATGGGCGAAGAATAAGCCTTTGTGTCGTGAGCGTTGGTTGAAGCGTCATCGTGCGTCCTTGAGATGAGTCAGTATCGTGGAAATTGCAGATTCACACTGTAAATCAGGCATGTTTAAACAACCAAGTAATGCCTGAATCGAAAATGTGAGTGAAAGCCATATTTAAAACGCCATAAAAATGATCATTGCAGATTGAAATAGCGAGTAGCAACAATTGCTTATGTGTTATGTGTCGTATTATTACACACATAAGCGCGTTCGTTCATAATAATGGTACAAAAGTTGAGGTCTGACCAATGTCTCAATTTTTTGATACTTTCGTCCAATTTTTTGAAGATAGGACACAAAAAATTAAAGGGGCTTTTTTATTGTGGAATTATTTTGAACAAAATATGTCAATTGTCAGTAGTACTGAAAAACAGGGAGAAGAGAAATGCCGGATATATATTGCGCAGCTTGTAGAAAATCAACGCAACATAAAGTGATCATGAAGCGTTGCGAGCCACAGCCCGTTGATTCGTTGACAGGTAAAGTGGTGAGTTTTACACAGCTGATGGCGAAATTTGTATCAGGTGAACACTACTACGAGATGGAACCACAATACTACTGCCGATGCTGTAATCATCGTGCAATTGGAGAAGTGATTCCTCATCCTACCAGGCATACGTCGGCAGCTCTCTAATTCAGAGCGATAGCTATGATTAATAGCTAAACAGGGCGGCTTGCTTGCCCCGCACGCCAGATCTATAAAGGCGTATCACACGCTTTCAAATTTGCGACTCTACGGGAGCCGCTAGATTACTTTTGTTCTTCATACTCGGTTATGGAGAGAGCGGCAGTAATCGCAGCCCTTTCCTTCCTTAGTTATTTTCTAATTATTCTCTGCTGAATTTCACATGCTGTGCATTTGATGGTTTGCAATTGTTTAAGCAACGATTAATGTGATGCTTCCTGAGTGGTTACAAGGATGTGGTTAATGAGTTACCAATTGGACCGGATTGATTTACACATTTTGAGAGTGCTTCATTCAAGAGGCAGAATTCCAGTTGTTGAACTCGCAAAGCAGATCAACTTAACGACCTCGCCGTGTTCTGACCGCGTGAAGCGACTAGAAAAAGAGGGGTATATCAATGGCTACCATGCTGAGCTGAATGCGGAAAAATTAGGGTTGGATGTGCAAGTATTCATCCATATTCGCTTAGACCAAACCAGTTTTTCCATTTTTGAAAAGTTTGCGAAAGCCGTCGAATTGATGCCGGAAATTGAAGAGTGTTATTCGCTCTCTGGGGACTTCGATACCATGATAAAGGTTCGTGTTAAGAGCATGAAAGCGTATCAGGAGTTTATGTCGAGTAAGTTAGGCACGCTTCCAGGCGTAATCCAGACTCGCAGTGAAGTGGTAATTGAAGAACATAAAACAGGATTTGGCGTAAACCCGGAGCTCCTTGGTTAGGCGAGGCTGATGTCTATGACCGCAGCGCTTATGCGTTGAGCCCCGTTATTTAGCGTGGCTTGGCATATTACTTTTTCAAGATCAAAAAAGGAGCCGAAGCTCCTTTTTGATAAATCGGTGAGCGACTATGCGCCGATAAAGGTGCTGATAACACCAATCAAACCACCAAATACGCCACCCCAAACGACTAGCCAGCCAAGGTGTTCTTTAATCATTTTTTGCACCATTTCTTTGACCAGTGCGGGTGTTAACTCGCTCAAGCGCTGATCAATGATGCCTTCAATGTTTTGCTTTATCTCATCCATCATAGCAGGAGATTCGAACTGCTCTTTCAGTGCTTCTTTGATGTTATCGCTCTTGCTCAACTCAATAATGGATTCTTGCATCTTTTCGACGAAAGGCTGCCGCATAGGTTGTAATGCCTCCGCTCCGCCAAACATCGCTAGCATGCCGCCAAATTGAGAGCCTTCGATCACTTCTACCAAAGAGTCAAAGGCTGGGTTTAAATCCACTTTCTCAATCACAGGTTGAAGATCTATGTTTACACCGCCCGCCATTTCTTTGTTCAAGAATCGATCGATGTTCGCTTCGGTAAAGAACTGCTCCATCATCAAGTTTTTGATAGCCAGTTTAAACTCTTCAAATCGCGCGGGGATCACGCCAGAACCGTATAATCCAGGCACTTTTTCAAACAGCATGTGGATGGCAAGCCAGTTAGTGATGGCGCCTGAGAACGCAAACAGCCCCGCATACCAAAGGTAGTCGTTTTGTAATTGATGACCTCCAGCCATCAAAGCGATAGCGAGGACATTCGTTAGCAAACTTTTGTTCATAGTGACCAGTTATATGTGAATATCGGAATAAATAAGTGGGCCTGATTCTATACCTAAGTCACATTGAGATGCTAGGTTTTGCCGTGATGAGTGACCGTGTTGCGAAGGGATAAAAATGGATGTGCAGAAAAACAAAACCCGACAATTACTGTCGGGCCACCGCTTTTTCTTAGAAAAACTAAGATTCTATTTTTAATTTTAGATGCGGTAGATCTTACAACAAAGTTGGCATTTCCATCTTTCTGAGTAGCCGAATAGCTTGTCAGCCCAACTTGGTTTGAGTTGTACGATCTGCATTGAACCACATTTACACATAAGCTAATTACCTTATTGTTAATCTAATAACTAAGCCATCTATTGAGTATAGCTGTTTCTCAAAAAGTGAAATGACAAATGAAGACGGCTCAAAACTCTGTATTGTGTTCATTGCAATGGATACGCAACGAGGCGGTATATTAGCAGAAAAAATGTGAGCTTTATCATGGAGGGTGTTTCATATATGAGAAACTATAATGGCTATATGAGTATAGGGTTATCAATAAAAATGAAAAACGGCGCTTCATGCGCCGTTTTTATTGGGTTTCTCGCTAATTAAGAAACGTGTTGATTTTCTAACTCTTCAGCGATAAATCCGCCAGTTTGATGCGCCCAAAGCTGGGCATAAATACCGTTGTTCGCGATGAGCTCTTGGTGAGAACCTTGCTCAACAATACTGCCTTTATCTAGCACGATGAGGCGATCCATTTGTGCGATGGTCGACAATCGGTGCGCAATCGCAATAACGGTTTTTCCTTGCATTAACTCATTCAAGCTTTCCTGGATGGCTGCTTCGACTTCTGAATCCAGAGCCGATGTTGCTTCATCCAGTACCAACAATGGTGCATCTTTGAGTAGCACACGAGATATTGCGATACGCTGACGTTGGCCGCCAGACAGTTTCACACCACGTTCACCAACTTGCGCATCGTATCCGACATTACCAAATGGGTCGGTCAGAGTTTCAATAAACTCATGGGCATGCGCTTGCTTAGTGGCTTTCAGCAAATCTTCTTCTGTCGCATCTGGGTTGCCATACAAAATATTGTCGCGAATAGAGCGGTGCAGCAGAGAAGTATCTTGGGTCACCATACCGATCTTTGAACGCAAAGAGTCTTGTGTGACTTCAGAGATGTTCTGTCCATCGATCTTAATGCTGCCGTCTTCGACATCGTGGAAACGAAGTAACAAGTTCACCAGAGTTGATTTTCCGGCGCCGGAGCGCCCAACCAAGCCGACTTTCTCTCCTGGTTTGATGTTGAGATCGAGGTGGCTAATCACGCCTTTGTTCTCACCGTAATGGAAGCTGACGTTATCAAAGTGAATGCCACCTTCAGTGACAACTAAGTCTTTTGCGCCTGGTTTATCTTTAATATCAATTGGCTTAGAGAGCGTTTTCATTCCATCGACTACGGTTCCCATATTTTCAAAGAGGGCGCCAACTTCCCACATGATCCACATCGACATACCATTTACGCGTAATGCAAGGCTAACAGCAATCGCAATCGCGCCAACGCTGATGGCACTATCCAACCACAGGTAAATCGATAAAGCAGCAACGGAAAAGACCAAAATATAGTTTGAGATCTCTACAGCAACGTCAAAGCCGGTTACTAGGCGCATTTGACGATAGACCGTATTCAAAAATCCCTTCATGCCTTGCTCAGCATATTGGGTTTCGCGCTGGCTATGAGAAAACAGTTTGACGGTTTGAATATTGGTATAGCTGTCGACGATGCGTCCTGTCATTGTCGAACGTGCATCGGCCTGCGCTGAAGCGACGTCTTTGAGCTTAGGGACAAAATAGATTTGGATAGCGATGTAAGCGAGCAGCCAGACGATCATTGGGATCATCAAACGCCAGTCTGCCGTCGCTAACATAATGATCATGCTGGTGAAGTAAACCGTAACATAAACAAACACATCCATAGCTTTCATGACGGTTTCGCGCACAGCTAATGAGGTTTGCATGACTTTAGTTGCAACTCGGCCTGCAAAATCATCTTGATAGAAGTTTAAGCTTTGATTGAGCAAATACCGGTGTGCAAGCCAGCGGATAGACATTGGATAGTTGCCCAATAATGTTTGGTGAACGAGCAACGAATACACGATCACCAAAATGGGCATGACAACCAACAATAAGGTTCCGTAGAAAATTAAATCTGCTTTATTGTCTTGCAAGAACGTTTCTGGATTGCTGGTGGACAACCAATCAACCAATTGTCCCATCGCGCCAAACAACATAACTTCAACGACAGCAACAATCGTGGCCATCAAAGACATGATGATCAAAGGCTTTTCGTAGCCGCGGGTGTAATAACGTAAAAAAGCGAGCATCCCTGAAGGAGGCTGATCTGGTGTGGATTTGGGGAACGGCTCTGTAAAGCCTTCAAATTGTTTAAACATAACTCATCCTAAAGTTAAAACAGTGCCATTTGGGGTGGCTAAATCCATCGATTCACGTTGCTTTGGACGAAGCCGCGTGTATAAGAGTTTTTGGCTGCTCTCGAGAAAGCAGACGGATTGACGAGAGGGGCGAAAAAATAGTCTAACCGATTGTGTTTTAAATGTAACTAGTTGGTTATGGGTGTGGTTGTCTATGGTTCTGATTCTTATGATGAATTCTTCGCATGTTCATCGCGATGCCATAAAACCTTAAACCTGCATAGTGACAATAAAATTTCGGGAGAAATAAGCTAAGTGCAGTGAAAATCACTTCTAGGTAATTAAATTAATTGTGAAAACAGCAAAACTGAAGTTAACAATAAATTTACAATCTCCTCATTCTAGTGATAAGGAATGTATTGGATGCTATTACACGAATCAGTGACCCAATTTGCTAATGGGAAAGAAGAAAGCACGCAAAGTGCTCAGCGCCAAACCGCAAACTGCGTAGTGATGGTGCCACCGAAAGAGTTTCGTTTTAATGAAGAAACCGCACAAGATAATGAGTTCCAACATAAAGTGTCACTCAGCCAAGAAGAAGTCTCGCGTAGAGTGATGGCCGAGTTCGCGAGTATGGTTGCAACGCTGCGTCAAGAGGGCGTTCAAGTTGTTGAGTTTGATTATCCAGCTTCAGATGTTTCGACGCCAGACGCGGTATTTCCAAACAATTGGTTTAGCACTACGCCAGATGGCACGTTGTACACCTTTCCAATGGCCTGTGAAAACCGTCAAAAAGAAGTGCGTCCCGATGCGCTTGTGGCGGCACTAGCGCAAGCTGGGCGAGAAGTTCATCGACGTAGCAGCCTAACTGAATATCTTGATGAGCAAGCGTATTTAGAAAGCACGGGTGTGATGGTCTTTGACCACTTAAATAAAACGGTCTATGCCGCACTCTCACAACGTTGTGATCGTCTGGTTTTAGAAGATTACGCCGATCGTATTGGCTATGAACGAGTGATCTCTTTCCAAACTCGTTTGCCATCTGGTGCGCCTATTTACCATACCAACGTGATGATGGCCGTGGGTGAGCAGTTCTGCGTGATTTGTGACGAAGTGATCCCAGAATTTGAGCGTCGTTTTGTTCTGAAATCACTCGCCAAAGATAAGCAAGTGATCTCTATTTCGATTGAGCAAATGAACCACTTCTGTGGCAACATTCTTCAGTTGGAAACCATCAATGGAGATAAAGTCATTGCGATGTCGCAATCGGCATACGATGCTTTCTCTCCTGCACAAAGAAATCAACTTGCGACGCACGGTAAATTGCTGCCATTCGATGTTTCTACCATAGAATCTATTGGTGGTGGCTCGGTTCGCTGTATGTTGGGTGAGGTATTTTTGCCTAGTCGACAAGCGGTGTTATAAACAATATTGCGCAGTTTTGCTTGCAAATGCAGGTGACGTTCATTCTCTCCCAAATAATAAAACCGTTAGCCTCGAGGCAGTACGAGACTGACGGTTTCACTTTCTAGCTTCTTCCTAGGATATTCCGAGCTTAACCCATACTCTCGCGCAAAGACTTGATGTCTTTGGATGGTGGCGCACCAAATAAACGGCTGTATTCACGGCTAAATTGAGAAGGGCTTTCGTAACCCACTTTAAACGTAGTCGCCATGGCATCGAGGTTTTCTGTCAGCATTAAACGCCGAGCTTCGCTGAGTCTTAATTTCTTTTGAAATTGCAGTGGCGTCATAGATGTCATAGAACGAAAGTGGGTATAAAACGCCGATTTACTCATGCCACTGTAGGCGGCTAACTCATTGACACTTAACGGCTTTACGAAATTATTCTTCAACCAATCAATGGCCTTCGCGATTTGATGGCTGTGACTTCCTGCAGTCACGATTTGATTAAGACGAGCGCCCTGTTCGGTGATTAACAGTCGATAAAAAATCTCTCGTTTAATAATAGGCGCTAAAATTTTGATGCTTTGTCCTTCATCCAGCACCTCTATTAAACGCAGAAAGGCGTCAAGTAATGGCTCCGACAACTCTCCAACCGCTATGCCTTTTTGTGCTTCTTTGCTTTGATTAAACGTCAGCTCACTATCGACAATAAGTTGAGATATTTCAGTCAGATCCAGCTCCATAATCACCCCTAAATAAGGTTTATCTTCACTGGCTTCAATGATATTGGCGATAATCGGCAAGTCGACAGAGGAGATCAAAAAGTGGTTAGCATCGTAAACAAAGCTATCTTCACCCAACAACACGCGCTTTCTCCCTTGAGCAATTAAGCAAATACTTGGGTTGTGGGTGTAGCTTGTTGGTGGTGTTGGGGTTGCCCAACGACTGAACCTTAATCCTGGAATTTCTGTGTCATATTGGTTCGCGCCATTTGCCCATTTCTCAATGTGCTTGGCAAGCTTTTCTATTGCACTGGCCAGGGTTGACGAAGTGTTTGACGGTACCTCTTGCATAGGTCAGTGCTCTCCTCTGGTTGGCCTCAGGTTCGGTGTTAACGGCATGCGATTTCTGCCTTTGTAGTTAACGCCTCTTCGGAGTCAATTAAGCGACTTCATTAAGCATAGTTATAACAGTTCATTTCTTTAAGTAAAGAATATTGGGCAAGTGTCTATTTCGAGGTTAAGCGATCGAAGATTGATCTTTCTGCTTGATTGTTGAGCGGGCTAATTGTCTTCCATGAGTTTATTCTTTAAAAATCAAATTATTATGTATTTCTGAGTTTTTATTCCGTTTTTTCTAACCGGTCTCAAGTATGGTTGTCTTTTGTATTGGTTTGGAATATTGGGCAAGTATTAGCAATGAATAGGCTAACGGTCATCTATCAAAGCGCAATACAGTGAACCCATGGTTTGGTGAGTTGTAAGTACTCAAGAACACTATTTGGAGTCATGATGAATAACAAAAGCAATACTCAAATCCCTGACGTACTGCAAGCCGGTGTATTTCAAGGTCGAGGCATTTTCGAGTTTGGTGAAAAGAATGAAGCGTATGCGGATTACTTTACCGGTACGAGTTATCTGGCGTTGCTCAATCAGCCTGGTCTTATCGTGGCGAACGTAACGTTTGAACCAGGGTGTCGCAATTTTTGGCATATTCATCATGAAGGTGGGCAGATTCTGTTAGCGACAGGAGGGCGAGGTTGGTATCAAGAATTTGGCCAACCAGCAAAAGAGTTGAATGTTGGCGATGTCGTGCATATCGCGCCAGGTACTAAGCATTGGCATGGCGCAGCTAAAGACAGTTGGTTCTCACATGTAGCAATAGAAATACCGGCTGAAGGCGCAAGTAATGAATGGTGCGAACCAGTCTCTGATCAAGAGTACATGCAACTAAAGTAGCCCGAGCAAGTTTTCAGTGAGAAAAGGGAATCTCGATGAGACAAGCATACCGTTTCAATCAGTGGGTGAGATGCGTTTTGGTGAGTAGTGCCTGGATGTTCCCCTGCATTGTAAACGCAGAAGTTAATAGCGCTGGATTGGAGGAAAATATAGTGAAAATTCGTTTTATTTTCGATGATTGCAGTGTTTTAGGCACATTGAAGAGCAGTGCGAGTACAGACGATTTTGTTCGTCAATTGCCTCTAACATTAGATCTACAAGACTACGCAAATACAGAGAAAATTGCTTACTTACCGAATAAGTTAACTCGCGAAGGCGCACCTTCTGGAACTCAATCAAAAACGGGTGACATCTCTTATTACGCCCCTTGGGGAAATTTAGTTATCTTTTATAAGGACTTTGGTTACGCGTCTGGGCTAATTAAATTAGGTCAAATCGATGATGGTATTCATTGCTTTATTTCGAAAGAAACAAACAGTGTCACGATCGAAAAAGTAAATTAATGACCTAGTTAACAATGTGAATTATTAATGTAGAAATCAGAACGCTAATAAATATATTTCTAGAACTTCTATGGATTAGAACACCGTTACATAATGGAATTTTGATATGAAAGCATTAAACAAATCTGTTAAATCAATATTAATATTGGTGCTCACTATGACAACGCTATGCACAACGAATATCGCTTCAGCATCAGAAATATTCAGTGACAAAGAGCGAGCTATTATTCCTATTTCTGCTTTTACTGCGAGTGGTGAAATAGAAAAACTAACACAAAGCCTTAATGATGGGTTAGACGCAGGCCTAACGGTCAACGAGATAAAAGAACTGCTGGCTCAGTTGTATGCGTATGCTGGATTTCCGCGCAGTTTGAATGGACTAGCAACATTTATGACGGTGTTGGAGGAACGCAAAAGCCGAGGTATTACCGATATCTTAGGGCGAGAATCAAGAGCGTTACCTAACGATAAAACCAGCTTAGAATTTGGCGCTGAAAACCAAACACAACTTGTTGGTGCAGAAGTAAAAGGCGCGCTATTCGATTTTTCTCCGCAAATTGATGAATACCTAAAAGCACATTTGTTTGGTGATATTTTTGAACGCGATGTGCTCACTTGGAAAGAGCGTGAAATTGCTACGATTGCAGCATTAGCAAATATGAACGGTGTTAATAGCCAATTAGCAGCTCACTATAATATCAGTATGAATAACAATGTTTCTATTCAAGAGTTAGAGGAATTTATTGTTGTATTAAGTGAGTGCTGTGGTGAAAGTGTGTCTAACAATGCTCAATCGGTCCTAAAAACAGTTTTGGAAAAATAAATATTATTTGGCCAATCATATCAATTAGAAAGGAATTCGTTTTATGAAAAATAAATCATCATTGCTTATTTGGTCTGTGCTGTTGTCGACGGGATTTATGCTTCCAATCGCTCAAGCAGCCGATGGTAACTCATCTTCGCAGCAAGTTTATCGCTCTGCTGATCAGAAATCGTTTCAAGGACCTGAAAACCTATTTACCGGGAAAGTTAATGTCGAGATGTTGTTTCCTGAAAACGAAGTTGCAAACTACAGCGCCGCCTATGTCACTTTTGATGCAGGAGCTCGAACCGCTTGGCATACTCACCCTGCAGGACAACACATGATCGTCACTTCTGGTACCGCACTTACAGGAACGCGTGATGGGCATGTAATTCGATTTGCTGCTGGTGATAGTGTCTGGTGTCCTCCTGGTATCGACCATTGGCACGGTGCAACACCAAATGCGCCAATGACTCACCTAGTGGTTACGGCGTCAAAAGACGGTGAAAACGTTATCTGGAAAGAGCAAGTCACCGATGGTCAGTATGCAGCAGGACAGTAATAACCAAGGCCACGTTTTTATAGTGAGCGCAGAGCTTTTACTCTGCGTTTTTTATTGTCTTGTTGGGCCAACCAAGCGCATTTCCCAATCCTCGACTTCGCCAGTTTCTAGACGGCGCTCGACCAACTTGCCCCAAGATTCGACTAACGGCAGTTCAGACAGCTTAGTGAGTTCTTCTCTATCTAAACAGCCAGTGAAAACCGCGCCCATGATGCGAGCCAGTGGCCATTCTGGATAAGGTCTTTCACACAGAATAATCTCGTCACCTGCACCGATATCGCCTTCTTCCAATACTCGGAAATACCAGCCTGTTCGAAGCGTGTCTTGCAGTCTTCTCGCCATGTCGTGTTGGTCAAATCGTACGTTAAGTTTCCAACAAGGCATGCGACCTTGCGACACTTCAAGTAGTGTTGAGCCGATACGGATTTTATCTTTCAAGCAAATCGTGGATTCGGTGACGCCCTCGGAGCTGATGTTTTCGCCAAAGCCGCCAGCGGATTGGAAAATAGTTCTTTCGCCTAATTGTTGTTGCCAGATTGGGTAGTGCTCGCTTGGGTAAATATGAAGCGCTTTTTGAATTCCACCATGAAAGCGTGGATCGCCTTGCTCATCACTGATAAAACCAAGCTCTGTTGCGTGCTGGCGCTCGGGCAACACTTGTTTGTTGATTGCGCTTTGCGCTCCATGAGCATAAGGGACAGTTTTCCCTGCTAGCACAGCTTTTACGACGCCGATTTTCTTCATGTAACCTCCTTATTATTTGAATGAGAGATAAAGTGTTTACCTTCATTCGCGATGCGGAGCATGATAGCCTAGTGAACTTGTGTCGGAATAGGGATGAAAAGACAATCAACAATGCTAACTCGCCAAATTGATTCGAAGTCAGGCGTCATGACCTCCAATGAGATGATGGTCGCTAATCCCCATTCTCCTGTTTTGGTGAAAACCATCGACATGCCAAAAGGTTACATTGATGCGCTGCACCAACACACTTGGCATCAAATCATCTTTCCTATCAAAGGGTTATTGCAAACACAAACGGAGCATTATCAGCATTTGGTTCCGCACACTTCTGCGTTATTTGTTCCTGCGGGTGTTCAACACGAGTCGATTGCTCTGAGTAACACGATCTTTGTTGGCATTTACCTTAACCCTGCGTTTGGCGCAATGTACGAGCCACAAGTGAGAACCATTGCTCTAACGCCGTTTTTAAATGAGCTTTTACAAGAGATCCGCAGACAGTGTGAAAATGAGACAAGCCATGAAGAAGTGCTGCATTTGCTGGCGGTGTTGCATGATCAAATTTTGAAAAGCAACGTGCAGACATTTCAGTTATTACTGCCACAAGATCGCCGACTAAAACTGATTTTCGAGCAACTGACTGACGAGCCCGCGTTGAGCTGTTCGCTAAAAGAGTGGGGGGAGAAAATTGGGGCGTCTGAGCGCACTTTATCACGGTTGTTCGCCAAGGAATTCAACACTTCATTTCTGCTTTGGCGGCAACAAATTCGGCTGATTTACTCGCTTTCTTTGTTAGATGAATCGTTGCCAATCCAAGCCATTGCAGACCTAGTGGGTTATCAAAACGACTCATCCTACATCAAAGCATTTAAAGCCTATTTTGATATGACGCCACAACAGTTTAGAGTGAACGGCGCATCGCGCAGGTAGAAACACAGAGCTTCGACTTCACTTAATGCTTTTGAGTAGAAGTCGCGAAACTTCCTTTTTGAATTTCAATTACATGGTATGAATAACAATGGCACCAACGATGAATACTCGAGTGAACCAATTCTGCTTTGGTCAGCCAAAAACGTCGCTGTCGTTGGAAAAAGAGCCCCTCAAACCGCTTGCTCAGGGCAAGGTTCGGGTGCGACTGGAAGCCACCAATATTAACCCAAGTGACTTGCTTTCCATTCATGGTGTTGGGCAATACCGTCGCGTTCACGTACCACCTCGCGTGCCGGGATTTGAAGCGGTTGGGCGTGTGGTGGAAGTCAGTGCAGTCGGTCACACTGACCTTCAAGTTGGGCAAAAAGTGTTGGTGGCGATGAGTGGTACTTGGCAATACTACATAGATGCTTCGCCTGAGAATCTTTTTCCGCTACCTGAGATTTTGGATAACGGCTATGCCTGCCAGTTGTACATCAACGCGTTAACCGCGTGGGTTATCACCACTAAAGTGGCTAAGTTGAACAAAGAGGATGTGGTGATCATCAATGCGGCAGGGTCAGCGATCGGTAAGATATTTGCCCAGCTCGCTCATTCACTGGGTTTTACACTGATTGCTGTGACTTCAAAGCCAGAAGAGTATCCGTACGATACGATTTCAGTGTTGGACGCGAAGCAAGACTTACACGCGCAACTGCAAACGCGCAAACTGCCACAACCAACGGTCGCTTTGGATGCGATAGGCGGTGAGGCTGGCACGGATCTCATTCGTACCTTGAAAGAAAATGGCCAATACATCAACTACGGAACATTGTCGTTAGCGCCTTATACGCCAGTGTTTTTTGAGTCCGTGAAGACCAACAACATCGACTTTAGCACCTTCTTTTTGCGGTATTGGGAAGAATCGGTAGGTAAAGGCGGGAGAAAGGCGGTATTCGCTGAAATGCTAGACCACTTTATTGCCAACGATATAAAGTTAAATGTAGCGTCTGAGCTGCCTCTAGAGGATTTTCAAACTGCGATTGAAATGGTTGAGCAACGCTCATCGGCGGTGTCAGGAAAAATCATTTTGACGCTATGAATTATAGTGAGTCTGTTGAGAAAAGGGAGGATAAAATCCTCCCTTTTTGATGGGTTATTTGTGATGATGGGACTATTTTAGATGGAAAATTTGCTCTGTCTCGAGCGATGTCATCGTACGTACTTGACGCCAAATGTAATAAAAAATACCGAACATCATCAACATACTTGGGATGGCAATCATTGGGTAACTGTAAAGCGTCATCTTACCCAACTCTTCATTAAAGGCAGCCGTGCCCGAAGGACTGGTCACGATCCAAGTCGCAAGGAAGTAGTTCATCGCGGATGAGAACGCAAAAGTACTCGCAAACAGATAGTTTGATGACATTAGACAACGTTCAAATGCCTCTGATTGGCCGTTCTCTTTCAAGCGTTCGTTAATCAGCGATAAATTCAATACCGTGTCATTCAGTACTAACTTCTGCATCAGTGGGTAGCGGGTAAACGTTGAGCCCAAAACCGCTAAACCGATCAGGCCAGGGATCAGGGCTTCTTTCAAGGCTAACCAACGTGTATCGAGCTCTAACAAGCCAATGCCGCCAGTTAATAAAACACTGATAAAGCCAAGTGCAGAAATAAAGTTAAATTTCTTGTTCCGGACAAGGTCCATACCGCCGTAAATGATAGGAAATAGCAAAGCGACAACCAGCGCCATTGCTGTTCCTAGGTGTTCATCGCCGCTAAACTTCATCAAGATAAAGGAAGGGATGAATACGTTAAAAAGAATCTCGAATAGGGGATTCGGCTTTTTCGCCGTTGTGTTACTCATAATGTTTTACTGACTCTACTCTATGTCGGCTGTTATTGTACTTTGACGAGAAGTGTTCATCTAGTCGCGCTTGATGTAAAGCGTTAAAGCGCCGAGTTGTGTAACGACTTATGAAATAGACCGGAGCATAGCCAGTTAGTTGACATGATTGACTACTTTTTTTGTGTCTTAATCGCTCTCCCTCTGCGCAATGATCTGATTGCGTGCTCTGAATAATCGAGTCGCCACGGTGTTGTGATTAAGCTCTAATACTTGAGCAATTTCATTATGATTAAACCCGACTACGAGTTTTAAGACCAATGGCTCTCGGTATTTGGGTTCGAGAATCATCATTTGTTTTTGAAGCCAATCTTGTGCCATGTCGTGGTCACTGCCAGGGTAGGTTTTTGCCTGTATTACACACTCATCAATATCGACAAAATCGTACTGCTTTTTATCAAAGCGCCGAGCATTCTCACGACGCAAAATGGTGATGAGCCAAGGCTTCGCGGCATTGGGATCATTTAAGTTATCAAAGAATCGCCACGCTTTCAGGAAGGTGTCTTGCGCCAAATCTTCAGCAAGGTGATGATCTTTGCATAGCCAATATGCGAGACGATAGATATCTTGGTATCGCTCCTTCGTCAGTGCTTCGTATCGTTTGTGTTTTTCCATAGCATTAAGATCAGAAGTGTAGAGCTGAGTAGCAAGGTAACCTCTGAAGCTCAAAGGTTACCTGCGGTTTCATTCTTGCCCGCTTAAAATGGCTGGGTAGAAAAACGTGAGTATTGAAGGGCGTCTGCGACTTCTTGAGCTTTAGATTCTGAAGTCATGAGATGCAGCAATTTAAGGGCGGCTTGATAGCTAACTAGGCTGCCGTTTGAGGTGATGACACCCTCATCAACAACAAAATTCTGGTCGACCTGTACATCAACTGCTGGATAGTCTTTTTGTAATCCGTTTTCACCTCCTGCCCATGTCGTCGCTTTCTTACCGTTTAACAGGCCAGCCTCGGCCAATAGATACGCACCAGAGCAATTACTTGCCATCCAATCTGCCGCCTTTGATGTGGTTTGAATAAAGTGAATGAGATCCTTGTTTTCGATTAGCGCATCCATGTCGTAGCTGGATGTTAAAACCAGCACGTCGAGCTCCGGCTGATCGCCAATCCAAGCATCCACACCAATTTTTAATCCCTCTTCAGTGGTGATGGTTTTCTGCTCAGAGACGGAAATAGTGAGCACTTCATAATCACTAAACCAAGTCAGCCGACTTGCGACACCAAAGACCTCTAAAGGCGCAGTAACATCAGAGGTCAATACGCCGTCATAAACCAGAATGCCAATGCGTTTATCCGCCGCATGTGCCGTTTGAAGCATCCCAAAGAATAGAACTAAGGTCGCTATCAATAGTTGTAGTGCATTCTTTAATCCATTTTTACCCATTGTTTTTTCCTCGCTAACAGAGCATCAAGTTATTGAGATTCATTATATTTGGGCTGATTGGTGATTGAAGAGCCACTTTGTCTTTACTAAAGTGAATAAAGTTCACGAATGGAATGCACGAGTTTTATGGATAAGATACGGTCCCTACGATTTTTTATTGCCACTTTAGAAGGTGGCAGTTTTGCTGCGGCCGCCAAAGCGTATGGCACAGACCCTTCTACGGTGAGTAAGGCCATCCATCGTCTTGAAAGCGACTTGGGAATACAGCTTTTCCAACGTTCTACGCGACAGATCCGTCTGACAGAAGCCGGTCGTCGATACGCAAATACCGCTAGGTTTGTACTGGACGAACTGACGGCGTGTGAGGATTCATTGAAAAGCCACAATGATGCGCTTTCAGGGCTGCTTAAGATTAACGTGCCAGTCTCCTACGGTCGCCTTTACATTCGCCCTTTATTAAAAGAGTTTTGTCGCCGCTACCCCAGCATCACGATCGATATTCATTACGATGACGCCTACGTTGATATTATTGAGCAAGGGATTGATGTGTCGATTAGATCTGGTGTCGTTCAGGACAGCCAGTTGATTGTGCGCCAGCTGAGTCCTATCGATTTTATTATTTGTGGCAGTAAGGATTACTTAGCGCGGCATGGTGTTCCGAGTGGCCCGGATGTATTCAATGACCATTCTTGGGTTCGCTTTCGCTTTAAACAAACGGGGAAACTGTTGCCGATTCGGATGCCAGAACCAGACGGTGCAAGTGAGTATAACCCCGAGAGAAATTTTATTGTAAACGACGGCGAATCCATGGCAGAGCTTTGCGCAGAAGGCTTAGGGTTAACTCAGATTCCTCATTTTATCGCGAGAGACTGGCTCAAAGCGGGGCGTTTAGTGCCGATATTTCCGAGTATGCGCCAAGCAGGAAATGGCGTGTATCTGCTCTATGCCAACCGGGAATATGTGCCTGCTCGAGTAAGGGTGTTCATCGATTTTATTACTCAATCGATACAGGAGATGGATGAAACGCCATTCCATACGTGGGCTGAAACGTTGCCGATTTACCAACCGAACCAAGGCGATTGAAAACTTCATGTGAGTCTTTGGTTAAAACACTCCAAGCCATATGGTGCTTTTATGGGTTTTTGTTAGGTTATTGGGCGTTATTATCGACAAGCGCAGTTTGCTCTTCGTCACTCATAAAGGAAAGACAATGCCAACTAAGATCTTAGTGCCTGCTTTGGCCCTACTTCTCAGCGCATGTGGCGGCGATGGGGAGTCGTCAGCTCCTGTAGAAAACGGCTCACAAAACACAGGTTCCACATCATCACAAGGCACATTTGCCGAGCAGATGCTCGCAGCGGTGAACAGCGCTCGCTCTACTACACAACAGTGTGGCGCAACCACCATGCCACCTGTTGGGGCCCTGACTTGGAGCTACGCTTTGGAAAGCGCCGCTTATCGACACTCAAGCGACATGGCGAACAGCGATTTCATGAGTCACACAGGCTCCGATGGCAGCAATATGTCAGATCGAGTCAACGCAACGGGCTATGCTTGGAGCGCTATTGGTGAGAATGTCGCCGTAGGGCAAAGTTCCATTAACGCCGTCGTTAATGCTTGGTTATCGAGCGAAGGTCACTGCCTAAATATCATGAGTTCGGATTTCGATCAGATGGGCGCGTCGCTTGTCGAAAATCACTCGGCAAGCTACGGGTATTACTGGACGCAGGTTTTTGCCAAACAGCGCTAATGCGGTAAAGAAACCTGATAGATAAACTAAAACGCCAGCAGTCACCATCTGCTGGCGTTTTATTATTTACGTCTCTTTTAGCTTGTCAGGTTACGAAGTTTTGGATCATCCGTCAGGTATTCAACGAATTCGATCTCAAAACCTGCAGGGTCAACAAAATACACATTCTTGCGATATGGCTCCTCAGCCCCAGGTTGGGCAATCGGATAACCGGCATCGGTCAGTCTTTTTATGATGGCATCGACGTTGTTGGTCACATAAGCAAAATGCGCTAGCCCTACTTGGTGGCCGCCCAACTCGCGGTTCTCTCCTTCACCGTGGTCACTCATAGCAATGTATTGATACTCGTCGCCAAAATGTAGCCAGTTTCTTGGCTTACCACTCCATTCGCCTTTCCCCTCATCACGCACGTACCAATGTGGAAATGCAGTTTGATAAAACTTCAGCATTTCAGGGATGTTTTTCACGACTAAATTAATATGTTCTAGTTGGATCATGATGTGCTCCTTTTTGTCATTTCCTAGCCAACGATGAACATGCTAAAACCTCAAGTTAAGTTGAGGTAAAGAGCTTTTTTAAAATTTTTTAGGGTTGATATCTTTGGATCTTGATACATGGAGAGATTCGGTGGGGTGGTACTTTGAATCTGCGAGTTGGGTTAGGTGCTTGCAACCCTCTTTCATCTTTTGTTTGTTCGTGCTAATCATTTTCGAGCGAGTTTGTGGTGAGTAGATTCCCTGTCTCACCTAGGTTCGCGGGAATGACGTGAAGAGAGCGCTACACGAACAGTGTCATTCTGAAGGAGCCTAAGCGAGTATTCAGAATCTATTCGCAGCGCGTTGTGATGCTAGTGGAGTGAACTGAATTATCCGCGATTGCAGAACCAGCCCCACTTTTAGTCCGGAGTGCTGAGATCTTTAGAGTTTGATACAAGAGAAGGTTAGGTGGGATTGGTGGTTTGAGGTTGAGAGAAGGATCATGCTCATGAACCCTCTAACCGTTGATGCTTCACGTATATATGTGTGAATTTCTTTCGTTCAAGCTTGCGGTGGGTAGATTCCCAGTCTCACCTAGGTTCTCGGGAATGACGTGAAGAGAGCGCTTAACGAACAGCGTCATTCTGAAGGAGCCTAAGCGAGTATTCAGAATCTATTTGCAGCGCGTTGTGATGCTAGTGGAGTGAACTGAATTATCCGTGACTGTAGAACTTGCCACCTTAAGCACGGAGTGCTGGGGGATGTACTTACACCCCTCCCCAAAAACCAAAAAAGCCAGCAGTTAATATCTGCTGGCAAAGTCTTTGGGCTTCTAGGTTTTTTGATTTTATTTCTTGTTACTCATCGCTGTCACGGTGCCCCGATTGGTTTTCCGGGGAAGAAAACACCGCACCGTGCGCTTTGTGCTCAAGAAATTGGAGATTAACCTTGCTTACGGATTAGGTAGTCAAACGCGCCTAAGCTTGCTTTTGCACCTTCACCCATCGCAATGATGATCTGTTTGTAAGGAACCGTCGTTGCGTCACCCGCTGCGAAGACACCTTCTAGGCTGGTTTCACCACGGCTACCAACTTCAATTTCGCCGCGCTCAGAAAGCGCTACTTCTGAATCTTTCAGCCATTCTGTGTTTGGTACTAGACCGATTTGGACAAAGATACCTGACAGTTCAATCTCTTTGATTTCATCTGTGTTGCGGTCTTTGTACTTCAAGCTTGTTACGCGAGTACCGTCGCCCACAACTTCAGTAGTTTGCGCCATCGTGATGATGTCTACGTTTGGTAGTGAGTTCGCTTTGTCGATAAGCACTTGGTCTGCGCGAAGTACGTCTGCGAATTCAAGAACCGTTACGTGTTCTACGATACCAGCAAGGTCGATAGCTGCTTCGATGCCTGAGTTACCACCACCGATAACCGCAGTTTTCTTACCTTTGAACAGTGGACCGTCACAGTGAGGGCAGTACGCGACGCCTTTGTTGCGGTACTCTTGCTCGCCCGGAACGTTCATTTCACGCCAGCGTGCACCAGGGCTTAGGATGACACTCTTACTTTTCAGCGTTGCGCCGCTTTCAAGTTGGATATGAATCAAGCCATCTTCTGTGTGTGCTGCACCCATTAGCTTCTCAGCTTGTTGCTCAGTCACGACGTCTACGTCGTATTCTTTTAGGTGCTCGGCTAGGTCAGTTGCCAGTTTTGGACCTTCAGTACGTTTTACCGAGATAAAGTTCTCGATTGCCATGGTGTCCATCACCTGACCACCGAAGCGTTTAGCGACAACGCCAGTGCGAATACCTTTACGCGCTGCGTATAGTGCTGCTGCACTACCACCAGGGCCACCGCCGACAACTAGCACGTCGTATGGGTCTTTTTCGCTCAGTGCTTTGGCGGCTTTCTCGTTCGCGCCGTCATCTACTTTGTTTAGGATTTCAGTCAAAGACATACGGCCTTGACCGAATAGCTCACCGTTCACGAATACGCTTGGTACTGCCATGATGTCGCGTTGTTTCACTTCATCTTGGAATAGTGCACCGTCGATCATGGTTGCTTTCACTTTCGGGTTGATCGCCGCCATCATGTTGAACGCTTGAACAACGTCTGGGCAGTTTTGGCACGACAGTGAAATGAACACTTCAACATCCAATTCTTTATCTAGCGCTGCGATTTGTTCAATCACTTCTGGATCTAGTTTAATTGGGTGACCACCAGAGTGCAGCAATGCCAATACCAGAGAGGTAAATTCGTGACCCATTGGTAGGCCAGCAAAGCGAAGTGCTGTGCCTTTTACTGGGTTGGTCACCGTCATCACTGGTTTACGTGCGCTTGCGTTGTCGTCACGTTCAACGGTGATAAAGTCGCTCATCTCTGCGATTTGGTTCGCCAGAGACAGAATGTCATTCGATGCTTTGCTTTCATCTAGACTAACCACTAGACGAACGTCTTCTTTTACATTAGCCAGATATTGTTTGAGTTGTTGTTGGATCGCTTGGTCTAACATAGTTGTTGTTACCTTAAATAAACAAAAGAGTGGTTACTCTGGATAAAATCAGTAGGGAGAGAGCAAACCAGGCAGAAGGTCGTCAAGGTATCTAACCTGGAATGCTCTCTAAGTTAAGCGTCAATTAGCATGTCAAATTGAGCTTAAATTCAGTGGCTTAGATTTTGCCTACTAGGTCTAGAGAAGGAGCTAGCGTCTCTTCGCCTTCTTTCCATTTCGCTGGGCAAACTTCACCTGGGTGTGCTGCTACGTACTGAGCTGCTTTCACTTTGCGTAGTAGGTCTTCTGCGTCACGACCGATACCTTCAGCAGTGATTTCCATTGCTTGGATAGTACCTTCTGGGTCGATTAGGAACGTTGCACGGTCTGCAAGACCTTGGCCTTCACGCATCACACCGAAGTTGTTTGTGATGTTGCCTGTTTGGTCGCCAAGCATGTAGTACTGGATCTTGCCGATTGTTTCTGAACTATCGTGCCAAGCTTTGTGAGTGAAGTGTGTGTCTGTTGATACTGAGTACACTTCAACGCCGCGTTTTTGTAGCTCTTCGTAGTGGTCTGCTAGGTCACCTAGTTCTGTCGGACATACGAATGTGAAGTCTGCTGGGTAGAAGAAGAATACAGCCCATTTGCCTAGAACGTCTTGTTCTGTTACTTCAACGAATTCGCCGTTTTTGTATGCTGTAGCTGCAAATGGTTTGATCTTTGTATTAATCATTTTTACTTTCCTCAGAATGTTTTAGGGTGAGCAGTTCTTGCTTTCGGAAAGTATATTCGCATTGGATTGTGTTTAAGGAAAATCGCTTGTAACTATCCTATTGATAGTCATTTCCTATCTTTATTAATAGGGAAGCCCGATGTAAGTGAGTTTGCTTTGATAGGTTTTATTGAAGATGAAGGCCGAGTGGTAATAGAGAATACCGATGATGACCTTTAAGAGATCGTCCGGCTAAGATCGAAAGAACCTGCATCTCGGCAGGCTCTTTCTAATAGGAAGTGAGGAAGCGGATGCTTTTATTTTTTAGTTCAGATTGTCGAGCACTTTGCCGCACAACTTCTTCAGCATGATCATTTCATCCAGCTCCAACGTGATTTTACACATCATGGCGTTTGGCACTGACTTGGCTTGCTCTTTGAGGTCACGACCTTGCTCTGTAAGGTTGAGTACGCGTACGCGCTCATCGGTGTCACTGCGACCACGTTCTACATAGCCCTTTGTTTCTAATCGTTTAAGCAGCGGCGTGAGCGTGCCTGAATCGAGGTGAAGCTGTGATCCCAGCTGTTTTACGCTCGTGCCATCTTTTTCCCACAATACCATCATTACCAAGTACTGCGAGTAGGTGAGATCAAGTGCGTCCAACAACGGTCGGTACGCACGAATCACAGCGTTAGCAGCGCTGTATAGCGGGAAGCAAACTTGGTTTTCGAGTAAGAGTTTATCGTCGTCGGTCATGGTGTTGTCGGTGTAACACTGGCTCATTGGCGTTGCCTACCTGCTCACAGAGAAAGAGAGTAACAAAATAAATTGTGCACAATATAGTTGCAAACGATCTTTACTTCGATATAAGATTGCAAGCAATTGAATTGTGCACAACTTAAATTAAGAAGGACACTCGCATGACTACTCTATACAAAACTCAAGCTACTGCTTTGGCTGGTCGTAATGGTCAAGTAAAAACAGATGACGGTCTTCTCGATCTAGAGCTGTCATACCCGAAGGAAATGGGCGGCACAGGTGCGGCAACTAACCCTGAGCAGCTTTTCGCAGCGGGCTATTCAGCATGTTTTTCTAACGCTATTCTGCACGTAGCACGTGAAGGTAAAGTAAACCTGAAAAGTGCACCCGTAACAGCGGAAGTGGGCATTGGTCCGAACGATAACGGCGGCTTTGCACTAACAGTGAGCTTAGCGGTAGAGCTAGATATGCCACAAGAACAAGCATTAGAGCTAACGCGCATTGCACACCAAGTTTGCCCATACTCAAACGCCGTTCGTGGCAATATTGATGTTGCTGTTACAGTAAACGGCGAAGCGATCTAATCGATTTAGACATTATTTCTAATAGAAGGAAAGCCTGCGAACGTGCAGGCTTTTTTCGATTATTTGATGGCAGTGCAGAAGCTGACGTCTGCATGGTGCGTTTGTGGATCGTAGCTATGATAAAGTTCGAAGCAAGGTCGACAGTCGTTCTCAATACCAGATTCAACCACTTTGCTCATCAAATCATCCCATGCTTTAGGGTATTGGCTGAATTCGGTAATTTGCTGGCGCATCACCGCATATTGACCGCCGGGGAAGTCTTGCAGCTCAATGCCTTTTGGTACTTCGGTATCTTCTGGCACCATTAGACAGATGTCAGTACGACACTTCTCGTCTGGCGTGATTTCTGGGTTATCGTGATAAATGAAGATACAGGTATTGCCCGCCAAACCTTTCATTCCTGCCCATTTATACAAGCGACCTGATGGTTCTTCATAACCTCGGCCATAAGGGCCGTTAACGCGAATGTAAGCCAATTTTGCTTTATCAAAGTTTTGCGTTTCCATATTGTTGCTCCATGTTGTGAGTTCAGAGTCAGTATATGAATCGCTTAGGGTTCGTTCGTTTCCATTCTTGCGCAGTGCGTGTCCAATCTTGCTGTTTCGCGCGAGTTCAGAAAATTGCTGGTAGTTTTTACAGTCGCGAAAGGCGGTTGGTGTTACGCCATAATGCTGCTTAAACGCTTTAGCTAGGCTTTGCGAACTAGAAAAACCGTACTCTAACGCGATGTTCAGCACTGGTTGCTTTGATTTGAAAAGATCGTCTGCTGCCGCCTCTAGCCGTAAACGTCGAATGAAGTCGGCTAATGTTTCGCCTTGTACCGCCTTGAAGGTACGGTGAAAGTGATAGGGAGAGAGGTTGGCTAGCGCTGCCACTTCGAGCAAATTGAGAGGAGCGTTAAAGTGCTGTTCCAGATAGCGAATAACAGGAACGAGTCGTTGGTGATAATCGACACGCATGAGAGGGGCCACCCTTGTTTGATTTGCTCAAAGCGTACCGCAACGAAGCAAGGATTCAAGGCTAGTATCGAATAAATGCGTCGTAGTCATTTATTTCTGATTATGATGCATTCTGTTGCGGGTAGGAGATGGTTCTTAAGATGGCTTCTCAACGGTAATTGAAATCCGCTCAGAGCGCTTAATATCCCGTCAGCTCCATATAACCAGTCCCAGAATGAGAGCCCTCAATACGCACAGGGCCTTCCCAATAAGGCACAGAAAGGGGCATTTTCGCGTTCGGGTTGAGTGCAGAAACGGTAAGATCAACTTGCTGGTTAGGAATCGACACTTGCCACTGGGTTGGATACTTTCGCCCTTGGATTTCTGTTTGCTTGGTCGCCTCTAACTGAATGTCTTTTTGTGGGATAGCGATGCCAGAACCATCTTGCTGCATCAGCCTTGCGCTGGCGTAACTGGCTGCTCCGGTTTTGGAATCCCGCAATTGGAACACCACCAAACTGGTGTCGTCACTCAACCTTAGGGCAAACCAGTCCCAGCCTTGTTGTGAGTCGAGTAAGAATTGCGAGCTCCACTCTCGGTCTATCCAACCTTTGCCGGATACTTGATGGGTTTTGCCATCGATCGTGACTTTACCGGAGACATCAATAAACGGTTGGCTGTAGTAATAGGAAGCCACACGGCCATCGGCACTTTTGGTGCTGTAACCTTGTTCGCCTTGCTTTTGATAAGGCACGTGGCTGTTAAGCGTCAGCGAATAGCCAAATTGTTCGGAGTTTGCATTCAATGTGGCAGGGAAGAGATCGGTGGTTGAAGAAGTCCACTGCCAATCATCGAGATAAACCCGAAATGGCGAAGTGTCGACGCCAGCTAGAGAGGCTTGGTCACGTGACCATTTTTCATCAGCATAATGTTTGTCTTGCGTTGTAACCGCGCTGTGCGCCATGTAGATTTGCTGAGTTTGCCATTCGGTTTTCTTCACGTCATCTTCGCCCGTTGGCGGCGCAGCAGCAAAGCGAAATTGTGTCCATTGAACGCCAAGTGGATTGCCGTCTTCATCAATTAAGTTAGCGGTTAAGTACCACCATTCATGACGAAAGTTTGGGTGCGCTTGATGATCGGCAGGAAAGGTGAGTTCAACCCCTTTTTCCACGGGTGTGAATGGGTTGCTCTCGCTTTGCGTATCTCCATTGCCCAACAATGCTCCCATATTTTGTGTGCCCATATTTTTTTGTTGGGGATCTTCACAACCGAACAGGAACAGACTGCTTATGAGTAGAGTAAGTTTGCTTGCTAATCGAACCATCACAACACCTCGCTTTGCAAACTGGAGACGACAGGCTTACTGACCAATCGCCACAGCGGAATCAAGGTTGCGATCACCGCTACCAAGATGGTGATCGCCGCGATGCTGAGGGCATCACTCCAATTCCACAGATAATTTAAGCTCCAACCAAAAGCGCGCAAGGTGACGATGTCTGTCAGCACATAACCCACCATGGCTCCTAAAGGTAGGGCGATAACCAGAGTAAAACTGACCAGAGCGACGATCTGTCCGACCACCATGGTCATTAATTTACGACGGCTGACGCCAAGTGCATACAGCCTTGCAATGGCGGCTTTGCGCGCGTCAAGCAACATGAAGCAAGCACTGAACAAACCAATCACGGCGACCATCAAAGTCACGCTGTTGAGTGCGCGCGTAATGGCGAAGGTCTGCGAGAAAATATCCAACGCGATGGATTTGATTTGCGCCTGATCGTAGAGCTGACTTGGATGCAGATTCAATTGCTCGCGCAGTTGCTCGTAGACGATTTGTGGGTCCCCCGAGACTTTAATGCCAAGGCTTGTCGGCAGGTCGGTAAATCCGCTCTCTTGCCATAATTTTGGTGCCAATAACACTTCACCATTGGGTGAGCCGTAATCATGGAATATCGCGCCCACAAGCAGGTTCTTATTTGGAATGGCATCAAGTGTGAGTTCGCTACCCAGTGATAAACCCAGTTTGACCGCAGTAGGTTCACTGATGGCGACCAGTTCACCTCGGTAAAAGCGTTGCCAGAAGTTCTCCAAGTGCGATTTGAACACCATGGTTTGTTCTAAGGTGTCTTTGTCTTTTGTGCCAAGCAAAATCGGTAACCCTTGCAGGTTATCGTCGACGTAGTATTGCTTGTAGACGGTCTCAACCTTGTCGAACTGTCCTAATGCGCGCTCTACATCTGCGATTTCTCCTTGCGCAGGGCTGACGTAAATATCGGCGTGTAGCCTTTGTTCTAACCACTGTTTTAAGGTGGACTCAAAGCTACCAACTAAGGTATTCATCCCCATATTGGCTGTAACGGCGAGTAGCAGTGCCATCATGGCGAGAGAAAGCGGAGAAATCAGCTCGCGCAACTCAGCAAACAGATATTGCATCAAACCAGAACTGGTGCGCTTTTCACACCAATTGGCTAAGACGCTGAGTGTTTTGGGTAGATACAAAGGAATCGACACCACAAGCACGCCGAGCCATGCCATGGTGAAGCGGTGATGCTCACTCAGCCATAACCCTGCGAGTGCGAGAGTCGTCAACGCGGCACCTATCACGAACAATTGGTTTTCGTTAGAGGCTTCAGGCGCTTGATAAAATCCACCATGAGAAGAGAGCGGCTGGCGCACTCGCTGTTTAAAGTGCTGCCAACACGCCAACAGGGTTGCGGCTAACGTGAGCAGCAGTGCTTGCGCCCACCATTGCCACTGCCAAGTTCCGGGCAGAAGTGTCGCGCCATAAAGTTGTTCTAAAGTCAGTGCCACGGTCGGATGTAACCAGTGGCTAAGCTGCATGCCCAATACAAAACCGAGGGAAGCGCCGATGGTAACGAGAGTAGTGAGTTCAACTAACAGCGCAGAGAACACAATGCTCGGCGCAACACCCGCCTGTTGAATCTGCACTAACAGCCGATTGCGTTTAAGCAAGCTGTACTTTACGCCGTTGTAAGCGATGAACAACCCGACTAAAAACGCGAGTAAGCTCATTGCCGTGAGGTTGAGGTGAAAGCTATCGGTCAGCGAGCCAAGGTCTGTACTTTGATTATTGGAAATCCATTGTCCTTGCTCACCAATGATGCTTTGCCAATTTGCTTGCGTGTCTTTATTCCCTTTATCGCCGGAATGGAAAACCGCAATGTAACTGAGCTGTCCTTGTTTATTGAGCAGTTGCTGGGCGAAGCCTATGTCCATCAACATTCGGCTACCTAACTGCCAATCATCGGGTAATACCACCACTTGGGTTGGAATGTCGTCTAAAGTTAGGGTTTCTACCTCTCCTAAGTTTTGATGTTGAGATTGGCTCATCATCACGATCGGCTTGCCAGCCAAAAGCTCTGGTAAAGGTAAAGCACTGTCGAACAAAGATACGTTCTGCTGGTTTTCTGATGAATAGCGAGAACGTGAAGAGATGGCGGCAATCAACTCGCTACCTTGTACTGACCAGCGACGCCCTTGTTCGTCTCTCACTCGCCCTTCGATTACCGGTAGTGCTGCACTGAGTCCGTTTTGTCTCAGGGTGAAGTAGAGCGATTCGGGCAGATAGTTTTGCCCTGCTGGTGGAATAATTAAGTTCTGAGCTTGTGCGCTAAGCTGCTCGGTAGACTCAGCATAACTGCGCTTGGCATTGAGGTTGATGGCTTGCACTGCAACAAACAAGGTCACAGCCAGCACGATACCGATCAGAATTGCGGCGGCTTGCAGTGGTGCCTGCCGATAGTGCGCCGCAAACAGATTCAGGGCGAGTCGAGTATGAGTGAATCTGGTGTTTGGTTGCTTAGCTTGCTTCATGATGTTGCTCATTTACATCGCGCTGATTTTGCGTCAGTCCGCTTTGCAAACGACCATCCTTTAAACGCCCATCCTTTAAACGTAATTGGGTTTGCATAAACTCGGCACACTCAGGGCTATGCGTCACCAAGAGCACAGCGGTATTGCCTTGGGTGGTGATTTCATTCAACAGTTTCATCACTTCTAAGCCCGCTTTTTGGTCAAGGTTGCCTGTGGGTTCATCGGCAAGCAGAAGTTTGGGTTTGTGTGCCAATGCTCGTGCAATCGCGACGCGTTGTTGTTGACCGCCTGAAAGAGCAGAAATATGCCTGTCGAGAAGCTGGCTGATGCCTAACGTTTCGACCAGATAATCGCACCAGTCATTCCATTTCTGTTGATTCAAATTGAGAGGAAAGGCGATGTTTTTCTTTACGTTAAGAGGTGTTAAGAGGTTGAATTGCTGAAAAATAACCCCGAGTTTTTGATGTCGGAAGCGGCTCCATTGTGGGTCTTTCCAAGCCGCTGTGTTATCGCCATCTAACCACAACTCACCTTCGGAAAGTGGCTCAAAGCCAGCGATGACATTGAGTAAGGTACTTTTGCCGCTGCCACTTGCGCCCGTCAGTGCGACACTCGCTCCTGAATTCAGGGTGAAGTCGACGCCTTCCAGCACACGATGGCTCTCTTTGCCATCGACAAAGCTTTTTCTGGCGTGTTTGAGTGTGACAAGTGGGCTTTCCATTTCCTCTCCCTGTATTCAAAAGGTGTCGTTTCTTTTGGCAATGGTTATTACAGTAAGTTCTATAGAAACTTTAGCCAACAATCAGATAAAAACAGCGATTTACATCGATTTCTTAATAACTTGTACTGAATAGAGGAGGGAATAGATTAATCGAGAAAGGGATATAACAGGCGTTAAAAAAGCCCGAGTCAAACTCGAGCTTTCAAAGAAATTCAGCTTGGTCAGCTTATACGTAGTACGCTTCAACTTCGCCTTTAAGTTTGATCAGCATTGGGTTACCAAAACGGTCTTTTGCTTTAGGAGAAGCAATTTTCACCCAACCTTCGCTCACGCAGTATTCTTCTACGTCTGTGCGCTCTTTGCCGTTAAAACGGATACCGATTTGGTGATCGAAACATTCTTTGATGAAGAATGGGCTACGTGGGTTACCTGCTAGGCGATCTGGTAGAGCTGGTTTAGCTGTATCTGTCATGTTTGTGACCTAAATTCCGTAAAAAGTGCGCCATTGTAGTCAGTGCACAGTGAGTGTTCAAGATATGTTGAGAGACTTAATACTAAAGCCTTTTGAAATAATGCAAAGTTTCCCGCTTTCAAAGTGTGGAATAAAAACACGGTCTCGTTGCTCAAAGGTGTTTTGCTCTCGAAACTTCTCCTGCCACCCCTTATTTGGTTTTGAATCATGACTATACTCATTACTGGCGGTTCTAACCTTATTCATACAACTTAATGTCTCAGAGCAGGCCACTAGTCGAGAAACGATTAACAAGGAAGGGTGAATGGAAACTGTTGAACAGGTTAATAAACGTCATTTATCGGATAGAGATACTACCTCTAGCACTTCTATTTTTCTTTGTATTCTAATCGTAGTAGCTGTAATCGCTCGGTTTTTTGTTGCGTTTAATTACGAAGTAAATTGGGACGCGTTTTATTACCTATCTTTTGTGCATCGGTTTATTAACGGCGAGGTGATTAATAGTTTCCAAACCTTTCACATTCACTTCTTTACTTGGCTGAGTGGTGTATCAGATAACGATGTTGACCAGATCATTGTGGCGAGAGTCGTTATGGTGTTCTTTCAATTACTCACGGGATTTTATCTATACAAGTTATGTCGATTGTACTGCAACAAATCGGCGGCACTTTTTGCGGTGCTTGCCTATTTTTCTTTTGTTTATAATGTTCGTATGGGGGCCAGTTTTCGTACTGATCCTATCGCGACATGTATGATTATGGCGGCGCTGTATTATGTGTTTAGTACAACATTTTCTTGGCGTGTATCCATTCTTGCTGGTGTCCTTACGGCTGTCGCCTTGCTCGTCACTTTAAAGACCGCTCTGTATATCCCGACTTTTATAGGCATAGTTTTAACCTCGCTTTATTGGTCGCGAAATCGTAAGCGTTATTTTAGGCAAGTTCTCATGTATGGAGTCGCAATACTGGTTGCCTTTGCGATGCTATACAGTTGGCATTACTTCTCTATACATGGAGCGAGTTCGGTTGGTGATGCAGGAACGATGTTCGGTGCTGCGGATAAGACACTAAACCAGCGCGAGCTTTTTCCTCGATTGTTTTACTTTGTTCATTCAGTTTCGACGAACTCATGGTATTGGTTAGCTCTTTTCATTGGTATTGGTACTGCTGTTTATGCGTGTTTTTCGCAAAAGCTATTAAGCCGGGAGTCATCGATTAAGTTTTTGTGCCTAAGTTTATTACTCTTCACTTTGCTCTTTTATCGCAACGCTTTCCCATACTATTACGCTTTTATGCTTGCTCCAGTGAGTGCTTTATTTGCTGTGGCTTGGGTTGGTATCCAGAATTTCACTAACGCAAGAGTTGCACAATTTTTTAATTTTATTGTTCCTTGCTTGTTTGCGGTATCCATTGTGGTGAATGGTTTTGTTTTACCGATAAAAAGCAACTTGGCCTACCAGCGTCAGTTTCTTGATGAAGTACATAAAATCTTTCCTCAGCCTGTTGCTTATATTGATCGATGCTCCATGGTTCCGACTTTTTCAAAACAAGGTTTTTTCATGAGTACGTGGGGTTACGAAGATTATATTGCGAGAAACATCCCCGTTATTCGCAATGCAATAGAGCAAGACAATCCGGCTTTTGTACTGGTTAATTCGCACTATTTAGATGTGTTTGGCCCTGACAAAACCGATAAAGGGCTATTAAGGCAAGATATTCAAGCGTTAAGGCAGAACTACATTCATCATTGGTCGCATCTGTATGTTGCAGGAAAGACGTTTGAACTGACGCCCAACTCTCTTAGTCGGGAAGTTAAGGTCAACATCGAGGGCGTATATACGCTTGAAGCTAGCAATAGTCTTCTGATTAATGGCAAGGTTTGGTTGGCAGGTCAAGCACGGTACTTGGCGCGGGGGGGCTATGAATTAGTGTCGAAAGAGCCAGGTAAAGTCGTTCTGCGTTGGGGAGATAACCTGTACCGACCTCGCAATCTTGAAGAGAAGCAGAGGTTATTTACCGGCTTCTAATACGCACAGTAATGTTGATTCAGAACATGAGGAGCAAGCATGAAGTTAATTGTTCAAATTCCGTGCTTTAACGAAGCGGACAATATTGCTGATGTTATTCGCTCAATACCAAAGCGCGTTGATGGTATCGCTAAGATAGAGATTCTAATCATCGATGATGGTTCTACGGATGGTACTTCAGAAGTCGCACGCAAGTGTGGTGTTGAGCACATTATTACTAACCAGGGCAATAAGGGGCTTGCTTACTCATTTCGAAGAGGGATTGAGGAGTGCCTTCGTCTTCATGCTGATATCATTGTGAACACCGATGGCGATAATCAATATAATGGGGCCGATATTCCGCACTTGGTTAAGCCTATTATCGAGCACAAAGCAGAAATTGTTGTTGGTGACCGAGGAGGGTATAGCAATACACATTTCTCTGTATTTAAACGATGTTTACAAGTGTCGGGGAGCTTTATTATTGCCAAAGCGACGGGATTGGATGTTAAAGATGCTGTGAGTGGTTTTCGCGCAATATCGAGAAGTGCGGCACAACAACTTAATATCGTATCGGATTTTAGCTACACAATAGAAATGTTGATTCAAGCAAGTGCAAAAAGGATTGGTGTGGTTTCGGTGCCAATCCGAACTAATGAAAAAACGCGAGAGTCCCGTCTGTTTAAGAGCATTCCGCAGTTTCTAAAAATGTCGCTCTCTACCTTGGTCAGGGTTTATACCATGTATCGACCTCTGCAAGTGTTTTTGTTTATTGGCTCGGTGGCGATGATTTGTGGTGTGATTCCCATTATGCGATTCCTGTATTTCTTTTTAAATGGAGCGGGAGAAGGCCATATTCAGTCATTGGTCTTGGGGTCAACGCTACTTATCTTGGGTTTCATCACTTTATTGATGGGGTTGGTGGCCGATCTAATAGGGTTCAATCGAAAGCTGACCGAAAAAGTATTGCACCGAATTGAGGTATTGGAAGAAAAGCTGGAGCATCAGGAAAAGTTGCCCACTTATCAGTTTGAAACCAAGCGAAAACGATCTGGAGAGTAATAGCGAGTTACCTCGATACTTTAAAGAAGTGAGTTATTTGATACGGCTTGCTTAGGCCTAAATAAACTCGAGATAGCGAAGAACAACATATCCCCTAGAACCGTGACGATTCTGGAAACAAGGACGGCAACTAAAAGTGTATCTTCAATACTCGGCGAATCTAGAAGTGTGATTAAAACAGCCTCTCGGACACCCAACCCTGCAGGAGAACCTGGGGTGGCAAACCCTATTAACCATGCGATGATGAAGTAACAAGATGTTTGTAAAAATGTCTCTAAAGTTGGAGTTAGATTGTCGTTTAGCGTAAAAAATATGAGTGAGAAAATGCCGCCCGATACCAAAAAAAAGCAGAGATAAAGCCCACAAGCTTTTAGGTAATTGCGACTGGCTATCAAGCTTAATATTGATCCGGTGATCACGATAAGTCCAGCGAATAAAGTCATCTCGTACCCCATTAAACTAGGGAAGTACTCATTCAGCAGAAAGACGCCAAACGAACCAGCCGCAATACCCATCAACCCTATTTCCCATAAGGTCGATTTCAGTAATACATTATTCTTAATTCCGTGTTGTACGCCAATTACTTGTCGGCTAGCGAATTGGAAAATGTTTCCAGGTAGATACTTAGCAATTTGAGATCCGCCAAACACCCAAATGGCAGTTGATGCAGACAAAGTATATTCACTGTTCGCGACTAAAAGCCGCCACGCCATAGAAAGAACATAATTGCCAAAGGCGTAGAGGCCTATGCAAAAAATAAATACCAGATAGGAGTAAGAGGGAATATCCTGAATATTCAGTTGCTGCGAGTATGTAGAGAGCTTGATTAATACAAAGGCGATGGAAAAAATAGTAATGATTCGCCCAACCCAGCGTAATATGAATTTACTCTTATTATGTTTCATGATTCACACGCTGGCATAAAACCATGGTCCAAGGAATGGGAGAGCGTACTTCGAGAATCTCAAAGTGCTGCTTGAGCAAAGTCAGAAAGGCATTCTTGGACCAGTGTTGGATATGTCCGGGAGTATTGCCCCAACTGTTTAAATATTTACCTCTTGCCATGTTTAACGCACACCACAACGGCTCTCTTGGAACACTAAAAATGTAATAGTCAGTATCGAGATCTTGCAATGTTGCTAGTGCTTGCTCGGGATGCTCCAAGTGTTCCAAGACCTCACAACAAACAACAAGGTCAGCAGAATCAGTCTTTCTAGCAACGTCATACACACTTTTTTGTTCAAACAAAATGTCTTCCAAGTTGTGTGCTTGGGCATTGTCTCTTGCTAGTTGAATCACTTGTTGGGAGAAGTCACTCCCTTTCACACGGATCCCTTGTTGATGCCATTTAAGTGCCCAGACTCCTTCTCCGCAGCCGATCTCGTGTATCGACTTTGGTGTGACCATATCGACCAGTTGCGATAAATGATGATCGAAATTGCTCATCATTTTTCTGGCGATGGGGTTCTGAGTATTGTATTTGTCGTAATAGTTTCCGACAGGGATCCCCTGCTCTTCGATACCTTTAGATATTTTCATGGCGTACTCAAATAAATTATCTCAAATGGCCAGGAAGTTCTTCTATTGATGAACTATGTTCTTCAGTCAACCATCTGACTTACAAAGCGTTACGCTTCCCTCTAGTAGAGTGTAGGATAATTTATTGTTTTGTTTGCCTCGTTAGAAAAATTCTACAACCCCTTCAAATACTGCGCGTTGGCTGTTGGGTGAATCATGGCATTCAGCGTTTGGACGGTTTGTTCGCTGTGTTCTTCAAGTAGAGCTAAGAACGAGTCAATCAACTCAGGTTTGCTTGCTGAGACTTTAGTTTCGGTCTGGATATCACGCAGATCGATCAACACATCGGTAAACAATTGCGGCAGATCGTGCAGCACTTGCAGGTTTAAGACGTTGTGCTCGCTGTAGATTGAATTGTGGCTGCCTTTCTGTTTTTGCACCACGTAAGGACTGTCTTTTAAGTTGATGATGGACGTGCGTTTATCACAGCGTTTCAAACAACCTTTGTTGACCTTCACCTTACGGCATCCTTCGGTTTGTTGGAACAAACATTGGCGGCTCGTGAGTAGGGTATTTGGATGATAAATGCTGTAGAAGCTGCGCATGTTTTTCGGACGCTTGATATGGCGCATCTGCTTCATATTCAGCTCGTTAGAAACAAACGCGCCACTTGCCGCGAACTCGTCTTGAAGGCATTTAAACGCGTATGAGTTCACCGTGTTCATTTGTGGGCCTGCCACCCAGCCTAAGCCGAGCTCTTTTGCGATCATGCCGACGCCTGAGTTGTTGGTGATCAACAACTCAGGTTGGATGGTTTCCAAAAATACGCGCGCGGCTTGGTAGTCTTCGCCAATCAAAATGGCAGGGAACCAAGGTTTGAGCATTGGGTTGGCTTGGAACAATTCAATCATCGCGCTCAGTTCACCAGACAATCCCATTGGCAACTGATAGTAAACATCAATGTCGCGGTATTCGCACAGCATGGCTTCTTGTGCTGACGAGATCAGAACCGATAATTTTGGCGCACCTTGGCGAGGGTCTGGTTGAGGTAACGCTGGCAGAGTTGGCACATCAATCGACCCTTTCAAGCTGCTGCCGGATACTTGTGTTGAAGTGACATCGAACGACTTAGTTTGCTCTGCCACTTTCTCAATGATCGCGGTTTTGTCGTCGTAGAGTTTCTTTTTCACCGCTTGCACATCATCAGCAGACTGGCATTGATAAACCTTCGAAAAATGCTTTACAGCGTGGTCGCGCGGGTTGTCGATGTACATCGCCTTGCCGAAATCACCTTGCAAAAATGCGTTGGAGAAATCGCGGTTGAACACCGTGTATAACTCGGTGGTGTCTTCAGAGAGTTCCAAACCCTCGCACAAGCGATCGATTTGCTGACGCCAATTGTCGACCACGGTATAGACGTAGTGCGATTTCTTGATTCGTCCTTCCACTTTTAATGAATACACGCCAGCATCGGCAAGCGCTTTCAAGTCCCCAAAGGCGGAATTGTCTTTCATATTGAGTGGGTAATTGTTGCCCGTTTTGGTCGTTTCGTACTGTTCGCGACAAGGTTGACTGCAACGTCCACGGTTACCTGATGCACCATTGCGAGCGGAACTGATGTAGCAAATTCCGGAGAATCCGATGCAGTATGAGCCGTGGACAAACACTTCCATCATTACGTTGTGCTCGCGACCAAATTGCGCCAGATGTTTTATTTCATCGATGTTAAGTTCGCGAGATAAGTTTACTCGGCTTGCGGTGAGCTGGTTGAGAAAGAAGATCTGGCCTTCGTTATGCGTGTTCAGTTGCGTTGAAGCGTGCACATCCAAATCGGGGAAGTGATGTTTGAGAATGTAGGCCAGACCGAGATCTTGCACGATCACGCCATCGATTTTGGTGGTGTTCAGTTGGCTGAGTAAGCGAACAATCGCTGGAATTTCACTTTCTAAAATCAGCACATTCAACGTTAGGAAAATCTTACAGCTGTGCTGATGGGCCAACGTTAACACGCCATTTAAGTTATCTAAGGTGAGGTTGGTCGCTCGGTTACGAGCATTGAAGCGGTCGAGCCCACAGTAAATTGCATCGGCGCCAGCGGCAATGGCGGCTTTGATGGAATCTAAATCACCACCGGGTGCTAATAACTCAAATTGATCGCGTGTCACTACTTTTCTCTTTCTTACTAAAATAGGCTGCAAATGTTACGTATTTCACGCTTTTGATGCTCAGCTAGTTAATGCTTTATTAATCTGAATCAATTAATCCGTGTTACACGGTCGACTCTTGAGTGGGTAGAGTGCAATTCGCGATAGCGGAATCTGACTTCTATAGTTTTCCTACACTTGGTTTTTCTATATTTAGTTTTCGACTCAGAGAGAGGAAGGGACGACAAATGAAAAAAGTAATCATCGGGTTGGTCGTGGCGTTGACGTCATTGAGTGCGTTGGCTGGGGAGGGTGTGGTAACCGTTGCGAGCGCGCATTCAGCAAAAGATACGGCGGATAAATTTGTCGCTATCGCGCAAGAAAAAGGGTTGAACGTCTTTGCGCGCATTAACCATCAAGAGAACGCCACGAAAGTCGATATGACGTTGCGACCAACCGAAGTTATCGTGTTTGGGAACCCTAAAGTGGGCACGCCACTGATGAGCTGTGCGCAGGAAGTGGCGCTCGATTTACCCCAAAAAGTGTTGGTGTATGAAGATGCTGAAGGCAAAACGTGGTTAGCTTACAACGATCCTATGTATTTAAAGCAGCGCCATCATATTGAAGGCTGTGACGAGGTATTGAACAAAATCAGCGGCGTGCTGGGCAATTTAACCCACGCGGCGGCGAAGTAGGGCTGGTTATTGGCTTCGCTTTTTTTACTCCGAAAACGAAAAAGCCAACCTCGCTGGGAGGTTGGCAAATCTTACCTAGATTGGGGGAGGTAAGATCAGGAGGTGGCGAGTACGCTGTGCACTTCTGACTTAATTGAGTCAGACTGCGTACCGAAAATCGCTTGTAAACTGTCGCCAATCACTAACACATCTCGCGCGCCGAGCGCTTTTAGCTTAGCAACATCAACGTTGGCAATGTCTTTTACCGAGACACGCAGACGGGTGATACACGCATCGACTGACTTAATATTGGCTTTGCCGCCCAATGCAGCTACTACATCCACCGCAATTTCATCAGGTTGTCCGGCAATCTTCACTTCTGCAATGTCGGTTTCACGGCCCGGCGTTTTCAGATCCAACTTCACAATTAGGAAGCGGAACAAGCCGTAGTACAGCGTCGCCCAGATCGGACCGATAATGATGAACATCCACGCGTTGGTCGACATTGGGTAGTAAAGGAAGAACTGGATCGCACCGTGCGCAAAGTCAGTACTGTGTTTGATTTCCAAAAATGCGGTGATCGCAAACGCAATACCGGTAAGGAAAATATGGATCACATACAGCACTGGCGCGACGAATAGGAAGGTAAATTCGATTGGCTCTGTGATACCAGTTAACCAAGAGGTCAACGCCGCAGACATCATCAAACCGCCGACGATTTTCTTACGCTCTGGAGACGCGCAGTGGTAAATCGCCAGTGCCGCTGCAGGGAGCGCCCACATGGAGTACATAAAGCCACCAGACAGATAACCCGCGGTTTTATCGCCTGCGAAGAAGCGAGTGAGCTCACCAGTAAACTCTTTGCCTGTTTCTGGGTCTACATAGCTGCCGACTTCAAAGAAGAACGGCGCATTCCAGATGTGATGCAAACCAACCGGGAGTAATGAACGTTCGCCCGCGCCATAAACCGCCCACGCGAGTACAGGGTTTTGGTACGCTGCCCAATGAGAAAATGCATCAAGAAGTTGTCCGACAGGTGGCCATGCAAACGCGAGAATCGCACCCACGACGATCGCCGATAAACCGGTGACAATGGGCACAAATCGCTTACCCGCGAAAAAGCCCAAATATTCCGGCAGCTTGATGTTGTAGAAGCGGTTGTACATGATTGCCGCGACCGCACCGATAAAGATGCCGCCAAACACCCCGGTTTGCAGCGTCTCAACGCCCATGATGGTAGCATCAGTTTCTAAGCCGCGCAGACCTGTCACAATACCGAGCGATGCGTTCATAATAATTAGGCCAACTAAGCCTGCGAGCGCAGCGGCACCGTCATTGCCTTTTGACAACCCGAGCGCCACACCGACCGCAAACATCAACTGCATGTTGCCGAACACGCCTTCACCGGCGGCGAGCATCACTTTGTTGACCGCGTCTGGAATAAACGCAAACCCCGCGTTACCAATACCCAGCATCAAGCCAGCCACCGGTAACACCGCCACAGGCAGCATCAACGACCGCCCTATTTTTTGTAGTTGTCCAAATATACTTGCAAACATGGTTTCCTCCTGACGAATGCCAGTGTTGTAGGACCTGATTCCTTCAGGTCATGTTGTTTCACGTAAGGTCAGGATGATCATAGCGAGCAAGGCGGCGCCTAAGGTTACAAAAGGCAATCAGTTTGTAAGTGGCCGCTTACAAATCTCTTACACTGAGAAGTGAAAATTGTAATCGGCTCGATTGTGCATGGGCGTTTAAGAATGCATCATATTGGCCAGCGCCAAACTCAGGGGCTGGCACAGGGACGGACACAGGGAAAGTAGGATGGAAAACAAGCAGATACTGGTCGTCGATGACAACCTCGACCTTCGCGAAGCATTGTCAGATTACCTTGGTCGCGCTGGATTTGAAGTGCTTTGCGCGGAAAACGGCGGCGTGATGTGGCAACTGCTCAACGATCACCATCCCGATTTGATCATCCTCGATATTATGATGCCCGGTGAAGACGGCTTTACCCTGTGCCAGAAACTACGCAAAAACTCCGATATCCCGATCATCATGCTGACCGCCGTCACTGAAGAAGCCGACCGAGTCGCAGGGCTAGAAATGGGCGCTGATGACTACATCACCAAATCATTCAGCCCGCGAGAACTGCTCGCGCGCATCAAAACGATTCTGAGACGCAGCCAATCGACCGCCAATAGCAAACTGACGCGTAAAGTGCGTTTTGACGATTGGTTATTAGATACCGTAACCCGGCAACTGACCCACGTTGCTAGCCGCGAGGTCAAGCAACTTAGTGGCGCGGATTTGTCGCTGCTCGGTTTGTTCGTCAACCACGCGCAATCAATATTGTCTCGCGATGACATTGCGCGCGAGATCTGGGGACGCGATGCCGACCCGTTTGAACGCGGCATCGACGTGCAGATCAGCCGCTTGCGTCATCACCTTGAAGATAAAGACCGCTCGCTGATCCTAACGGTGCGTAACAAAGGCTACATGCTGACCACGGACGTGCATTATGAGAATTAAACGCTGGACGGGATCACTGGTCGTTCGCACCAGTGTGTTCCTGTTGCTGGTGATCATTCTGGCGCAGGTATTATCCGGGATTATCTGGTATCAACACGCCAGCGAACGCGATAAAGAGGGCCTGACCACCACAGTCAAAAGCTTAGCACTGAGCGCTTCTTCCACCATCGCTTTCTTTCAAACCCTCCCTTCTGAATATCGCCACTTGGTGCTCAATCAACTGCGCAATATGGGCGGTACGCGCTTTTTCGTCTCACTCAACAATCACCAGATTGATGTCGACCCACTGCCAGAGAGCGAGCGCAAAACGTTGGTCATCAACCAAGTTCGCGAGGTTTTGGAAAGCGAGCTGAGCGGCATTCCTAATATCGAGGTGGAGTTTACCCAGCGTGACAAACTCAAAGTGTTCAACAACGAGCTACCTATCGACGAACTGCCGCTATTGTGGGCGCATTATTCGCTTTCGTTTGGTGACCTCAATCCGCCTATTCTGGTGATGCAGGTCGAAGTCGCGCAAAACGAATGGTTTTATCTCGCGGCGGTGCTACCCGCGCCTTACATCAACCTAGAGACTAACTATTTTGAGCTGCGCCAATGGCTGACGCTATTGGTGTCCGCGCTAATGCTGTTGCTGTGTACCTGGTTTATCGTTCGCAAAGAAATTCAACCCATTCGAGAGCTGGCAAAAGCCGCAACCCTGATGTCGAGCCGATTAGACGTGCCCGAAGTCTCTGAACGCGGCAGTAACGAACTGAAAGCGGCGGTACGTGCGTTTAACAAGATGAATCGACGCATCGACAGCCATATTAAAGACCGCGAGATGCTGTTCAGCGCCATCTCCCACGATCTAAAAACGCCAATAGCCTGCCTAAAACTGCGGGCGGAAATGCTAGATGACGACGCCGACCGAGAACGCTTTATCCGCCTGAGTAACGACCTAGATTTGATGGTCAAAGGCGCATTGCAATGCATTAAAGAGACCGATATCCACGAGGAAATCGAGCCGATCAATTTCACCCAACTGATTCAGCACATTTCCTCCAATATCGCCGATGCGCCGGACACAATTCGCATCCACGGCGAAATCCGCACTCACTTTGCTGGTAAACCGTTAGCGATTAAGCGCTGCATTCAGAATCTGGTCGATAACGCGCTCAAATACGGCCATCAAGCGGACATTACGCTGAGTGAAAGCCCAGAGTCGATCCAGATTGAAATTGAAGATCACGGTGATGGTGTTGACGATTTATTACTTGAAAAGCTCTGCCAGCCATACTTCCGCGCTAGCAACGACAAAGAAGGCAGTGGGCTGGGGTTAACCATTTCACAGAGCATTGCAAAGGCTCACGGCGGCAGTTTGTCGCTGAGCCATTCTCAGTTTGGCGGCCTCTGCGCCACACTGACTTTCCCGAGAGACTGACTATGAACAAACTGGCATTCTTGTTCCCACTGTTGCTCGCCCCTTGCGTCGCTCACGCTGAGTCACCACAAGGGGTAGAGTTTTTACATTGGTGGACTTCTGACGGCGAGCAGCAAGCGCTGCAAACACTCAAAGCTCAGCTAAAACAGCATGATATCGAGCTGCTGCAAAGCCCGGTGTTAGGCGGTGGTGGCGACAGCGCGATGACGGTACTGCAAGCTCGCGCGCTGGCGGGCAATCCACCGAGCTTCGCGCAAATCGAAGGGCCAAGTATTAAAGCGTGGGATGCCATCGGTATTTTGCACAACGTCAACGCGGTAGCGGATGAGCAGCGCTGGGACGAGGTGCTCTACCCGCTGTCTATCGAAATCAATAAAACACAAAACGGCTATATCGCCCTGCCACTTACGCTGCACCGTTTGAACTGGCTGTGGGTCAACCACAAGCTGCTTAAACAACTGAATCTGTCCGCGCCGAAAAACTGGCAAGAGATGTTCGCTGCCATGGAGCTTGCTCAGCAAAATGGTATCGTACCGATCGCGGTCGGTGAGCAGCCGTGGCAAGTCGCCCAACTTTTCGAGAACTTAGTGATCTCCACTGGCGGCGTTGAGTTCTACACCAATGCAATGGTTAAGCTTGAGCGAGACAGCATCGACAGCGAAAAACTGCGCCAAGCGCTGACGCAATTTCGTCGCCTGAGTTTGTTGATCGACAACCAATTGCCCGACAGTAAGTGGGATACGGCGACCCAAGCGCTAGCCGACGGTCAAGCGCTGTTTCAAATCGGTGGAGATTGGATTTTAGGTGAGCTGCTCGCCAATCAAGTCTCGGTTCCGCAAGAGGTCGGCTGTTACCCAACGCCTGACAGCGATGGTGTATTCCTCTACAACATGGACAGCTTGGTGTTTATGTCGAGCAAGTCGTTTTCTTCCGAGGCGGCTCAGCAAACCGCAAGCGCGCTGGCAGACGTCGAGTTTCAAGCCAAGTTCAATAAGGTAAAAGGCTCGATTCCGGTGCGTACCGATATCGACATCAGCGATTTTAATCCGTGTCAGGTCCAGTCATATCAAGACTTTCACTACGGCGTTAAACACAACCTCGCTGTGCCGAGTATGATTGATTCGATGGCGGTCAATCCGGTTGCTCAGCAAGCGATAAACTCGGAAATCTTCCGTTTTTACCGCAATCCCAAGATGGAACCCGACGAGCTGATAAAACGCATTATTGCGATTTCGAAAAGCGGTTAATGGCAATTTCGAAAAGCGGTTAATGGCAATGAATCTGTGCCGAGTGGAATAAAAAAGCCCCAATGATTGGGGCTTGAGTGAAGCGAAGTATGCCGTTTAGAAATAATGGAAGATCGGCGGTTCATGCATCAAGAAGTTTTGATGGGAGATGTTCCACGCATAGGCGCCAGCTAAGGTAAACACAACGTAATCACCAATATCGACGTGGGCGACGTGTTGATCGCGTGCCAGCACATCTTTGGGCGTACAAAGCTGGCCGACAAAGGTCGCTTGTGCATGCTGAATTGGGTGAGAAATCTCATGGTGTTGCTCGCTTTTCAGGATGATGAATGGATGATTATGGCTCTGCGCTGCTGGCGTGCGGAAATGGTGGGTTCCTCCGCGCGCGATGACAAAGTTTTCGCCAAGATTTTGCTTAATATCCAGCACTTCCATTACGTAATAACCGCATGCCGCCGTGATGAAACGTCCGCATTCAAAACGCAGTGTCCAGTCTTGCACTTGCTCTTTGGCGATGAGGAATTCCAACTTGTCGCAAAACTCCATCCACGGAAAGTGTTGCTCAGGGTTTTGGTAGTTAATCCCCATGCCTCCACCCAAGTTGATCATCAGCTCACCGAGTTCAAACTCTTGTTGCCACGCCTTCACGACTTGGAAATAGCGCTGCATTAACGCTAAGTGACGTTCAACATCGAGCTGATGCGACATCAAGTGAAAATGGAAGCCTTTGAGTGACACTTGCGGGAAATCGCGCAGCAACATCAAAGCATTACTCAGTTCGGACTCGTCCAAACCAAAAGGAGTCGGCTTGCCGCCCATCGCCAACTTGCTGAGCGTGATGTCGCCAATATCAATGTTCATACGCAAAAAGATCGAAGCAGGGCGGTTGAGGCGCTCGGTTAGCGCACCAATGCGTTGCAGCTCGGTGAGGCTTTCGACATGAATTGCATCAACATCAAGATCAATCGCTTGTTGCAATTCACTTGGCATTTTTCCTGGGCCACCGAAGATCAATGGCTTATCGAGTTGCTGCTGGTGGAGGTGTGCCAACTCCCCGCCAGATGCCGCTTCAAAACCATCGACATACGGCGCGAGCGTTTTGAGAATCGGGCCCGATGGATTGGCTTTGGCTGCGTAAAATAGCTCGACATTTTTCGGCAAAACGTGACGCAGTTGTTTGATGTGTTCTTCTAAGGCGTTTAGGTCATACACGTACGCGCACAAGGGTTGATTTTGCTGCTGTGCGAGCGTGTGAACTTGCTGGCTAACGCGTGTCGGTAGAGAGAGTAAATTAGACATGTTGCGCTCCTTTTTCGTGTTGCTGCCAAGGCGCGGCGACTTGGGTATAGCCCGACTCCTTATCGGCTTTTTGCATCAAACGCGTGGTGAAATTATTTTTGCTTGGGAAGTGACCGCCATTCAGCAACGCTTCTAGTTCCGGCTGTTTTCCATTCACGGATTGCCAACGCACAATGGCACTTTGCACCGCATTCCACAGCGTTTGCTCTAGTGGCTCATCACCTTCTGCGATGAAGAAAATCGCTTCGCTGATGTTATTGATAAAGGTGCAGTATCCGATGCGATTCCAGCCTTGTTCGCGACTGTAGTAAACCGATTGTCGCGCGCGTTCAGACAAATCAGTTAATGTTTCTGCTGGCCAGAACTCCGGCAGTAATTTAGTGCCTTCCAAATCACGAATCCAAACACAACACGGCATCTCTTGCTCAAAGCCAATCAAGGTGTTTTGCAAATGCGGCTCAAACGCCACACCGTGTTTGAAGTAGTAGTTAAACACACCCGGAATTAGGCCATGCAAATAGCGTTCAAACCACAGTGTCGCGATGTCGGAATAGCGATTTTGCGTAGTACGCGCTTTGTTTTTAAGGCGTTGAGCAATGCAACTGTTGCCGTTTTTGTCGTAAGCAAACAGAGCGCCAGCGAGGGTTGGTTTTAAGATATCGACTTCGCTCAACGAGAAATTTTCGCGATACAAAATCCCAAACGATTCGCGCGCTTTGGTGTTGTCATCCCAATTACGCTCAGCGACACTTTCTAGATTCAATGTGGTGGCGTAAGGCTCTGTCATCACTTTAAATACGGGGTTGTGCAGCTGTTCGTTTTCTCTAATTGGTTTGAGAATCGACGTGAGCTGCACGGCGCTGTCGAGTTCGTACCACGCGTTTTTGCGCACGCAATTGGTTAATCGTACGTTGATGGAGAATTTCGCAAACCAATCCATGTCTGGGTGGTAGAGGGTACGAACTGAAGAGGTCGGCTGCATCTTTTCACCACCTAAACCCAGTGGTGTGATCTTGCCTTGCTCAATGGCACGCTTCACGCTTGGGTTGCTCAAAATGGTGTAGCTTTCCCAAGGATGGCAAGGGTAGAGGGTCTTCTCATTGCTGGTGGTGTGTTGTGGCGCGAGCTGTTGTAGCATGCGCTGCGCAGGGTTAGCGTCTCCGTCTGAATTCAGCACATCAAGTAAGGACGTATCCACTTCAAACCAGTACAACGGGACTTGCGCGCCGACTTCTGGAGAAAACGCCAAGAGATCATCCATGGTGACGCCCGAACGACTTTTCGGGGTCGGATGGAAAGTATGCCCCCAAATCAGAGATTGTTCCGAAGCGATAAATTCGTTGTGATGCGATTTGGGCGCGACGTTGAGAAACTGCTCGGTAACCAGCACGCTATTTTCCAGTTGTTCGATCAGCTCATGGTTAAACGGGATCGCCAATACCTGCTTGAGATAGTTAAGCAAAAGCGTAAGAGTTTGCGTGGCATCCAATTTTGCCCAACCAGATCCCGGCATTTTCGCCCAAGGCAGTTCTGCCAATTTGATTTTGCCCAGTTTACTCGCGTAGTGAATCGGCAAAACCAGCACGCCATTTTGTTGAGACAGATGAACGGCTACCCGTTGCTTGGCGGAATAGTTGCGTTTTAACGTTTGGGGTAGCGATGTTGATTGGTAGTGCCATTCTACTTGTTGATTCGGCAGTGCAAATTCACGTAAGTAACAATTAAGAACACCCATAATCGTGTTGAGTTGGGCCTTCTCCCGATTGAGCTGCACATCATGCGCGCGCAACTCGCTAGTCTGAGAGGATTGAGTTTGTAACATGTTGATTTCCAAATTTTGAATGGAGAACCAGCGCGATCAAGGTGATTACGCTGACTATCGCAGAAAGTAGGAAAGGAACCTCAAGTAGCCCCAAGCTAGAAATGAAAGAAGCGCAAAATCCCGCTGCCACGCCACCCCATTTGGACATGGCATCAAAGCGAGAAAATACTTTGCCACTGAGTTTGCGATCCAGATTGCTCGCAAGATGCTGATGCAATCCGTGATAGCAACACACCATCGCGATGCCGAAGATAATTCTCACAGCAATGAGTGCGGTTTCGGACGCAATCAAATGCAAGGCAGAGCTCACGGCAAGCAATGCAAACCCGAGCCACAACGTGCGCAGCGGTTGATGGCGATTCAACCCATCTGACAACACGTGGATTTTGCCTGCCAGCAACAGATAGACGCCATGCGGCAGTGCGTACAAAAAACCGATCCATGCGTGGTGAGTGATGCCATATTGCTGCACAAACGGCGAGAAATAAGGAAAGGTCACCACCATAGAAAACGCAAACCCGAACTGAGCAAAGAAGATCCAGCGAATGGCATGCATTGCGTTTTTCTTTGCAACAGGTTGTTCTTGCTGAGATTCTGAGTTTGGCTTTTCGAGGTTTTGGTCGGCGGGTTTATCCGCTGGCAGTGTTAGCGTGATGCCCATAGCAATCAAAGGCAAAACGCATAACCACAGGTACGCGTTGAGTGGGTCGGTCTCTGACAAGCTCCAGCCGAGCCCTATGGGCGCAACGATCAGCGCCAAGCGAGCAGATAGTTGGGTTTTATTGAGTGACTTGCCGAGTGTTTTGGCTTCTTTAATTTGACTAGATAAGTAGCTGTTCGAGGCGGCCATGGTGCCACCAAAGGTTCCTTGAACAATAAGACCAAACACAAACATGGCGAGGCTGTCTGCCAAGCCGCACAGCGCAAACCCTGCTGCAAGGCCAAGTTGCGCACGTAAGAGTGAGCGGCGGCGACCGTAGCGATCGGCAAAGTTGCCCCAAAATCGCGCCGCCAACGCAGTACAAAACGTGGGTAGGATAAACAATACACCTGCCCAGTCTGCATCAATGCTTGCGCCTAACGTTGGCAACACGACGGGTAGAAATAGCGGCATACCTAACGCGGCAAACGCAGCGATAAAGTGGCACAACAACACACTGTAGATGAGTTTGGTCATAATCGTTTAACGTACGCTTTTTTTGATGGCTTCTAAGTAGGCGCGTTGCGCTTCTTCGCTAGAAAGCAGCAAGAAGTTCGGAGCCGACAAACCATAGAACTTATTGATGTCGCTCGCGCCGGAGGCTTCTTTCGAGAGCAAACTGCCAGAGCTCAACAAGTACTTGGCGTACAAATCAGGTGCCTCTTGCAGTAACTCGCGTGCCAGTTTTGTTTCTAACCCTTCGCCTTCCAATCGGTTGAGTTGCTCTGCAATGCTTTTGGCCACGATGGCGTAAAGCGATGCTGAAGAGGCAATGCCCTTCGCTGCCATGGCTTCTACAATCGCCGCGATATCCAGTTGCAATGTGATGGTGGTAAACATCTGACCGAGCGCCAACTCGTTGTCGACTTTGATGCGTTGGTCGAGCAGTTCATCGCAATCCACTGGAAGTGTTTTTGCACCGTGTTTTTGGGCGGCATGCTCTGTTGCGAAGTGGAAGCGCTCTGGCCAAATTCGCGCCGCGTCGTTATCTTTCATCGCGAGCGTCATTTTGCCCTGTTGATTAAATGCAACGATGGCGTTTTGCTGGTTAGACTCCAATGCGATGCCATAACGAAGCCACAAGGTGAGGTGCACTTGGCATAATAAGTCGACGTAATCTTGGAACCACGCCAGCGTATCTTGTTGATAATACTGCTCTGCCAAATGTTCTAAGAACAAGCGGTCGTCAGGCATTGGGCTTGCCAGTGCTGCAACCGGAACTAACGCTTTGTCTTGGCAATGAGTAAGTGGGTACTCACGGACGATGTACGCGAAGGTTTTATCCTCGCCGACGTGTCCACCGTGTTTTTCGTTGCAATGGAACAATCGCGTGTTTAAGTCGGCGTCCGTTTGTTCAAGGTGGCAGAGTAGGCGTTCAAACCAGTGGCCGTCATACAGTGTCGAAGGCTTGATTAAGCGAATGTTTTTCGTGCCTAGCGAACGCATGATGAGCGGAACTTTAATGTGAATATGCGGCGCGTCGTTGACTACCACAGTACGAACGGAAAGCGTTGGCGTCACGTCTAGGTACGTAAACGGCGCTTCTATCATGCCTTCAGGTAAGGCCTCCAAAGAGCGAAGGGTGAGCGGATGCGCAGGGAACAGTACGTGGCTCAGTGCAAAATCAGCAGGAAGCCCGACTTGTTCCATTGTTGGCCAGCAATCAGGTTGTTCGCTGGTTAATGTCACCAGTGATTTTTCAATCGCAATCCAATGCAGAGCAAAGCTTTGTGCGAACTCGGGCGCGTACTTAGCAAGGTCTTCATCGCTCAGACCAAACTTCGCACGCGCAGTTGGATAGTACGGGTGGTCAAGGTAAGAAGCGATCTGGTCGGCTAGCAGCAGTTTTTGATGCCAAGAACCAAGCTTGGATATTGGTTGAGAAATGTGGTCTGCGTGATGATGAAATGCTTGGTCACACAGCGCTTTGTGTTTCTCTGCACATTCCAGTTCTTGAAGATACCCCGCCAACAATTCGTGAGAGCTCTCATGCGCCAGTGTCGTTAGCAGCGCAATCCACTCTTGATAATGCTGCTGATGCTCGACTTGGCCATTTTTCTCCACCCACCAACCTTGTGGTGTTTCGTCATTGGCGTGACCGTAGCGCCAGTGCTGCATGTAATACGTTGGCGCAACGGGTAAATACAACGTGAAATAAGAGTTGGCAAATATCAGCCAGACTTGCTCGCCTTGAGGAACAATTACCCCTTTTGGCGCGTCGCTACTGAACTTGGCTTTCGACAAAATGCCAAACATGTCTTCGCGTAAGCAAGTGTCGATCAATCGTTGCGTTAGATACAAAGCGTTGTCGTTCATGCTGCCACCTCACGAGTCGGAGCTAGATCGAAATTGCTAAGCGCGTTCTGCAGCGCTTGGTCGAGGTTTCGCCCTGATGGTGAGACAATCGAAATTCGGGCGAGATAATCCTTATTGGAATAACTCTGCTGGAAGTGTTCTCCAGCGGCTTTTAGTACCTGTTGCTGGGTGATGATATCGTCATCGTGTTGGATGAACGACGTCGAACCTCCGTCGATCACACCACTGTGTTCCGCAACTACGTAGTGCACGTGCGCTGACCCATGAATTTGGTAATCGCCGTCCAATCTTCGACCCAGATGCAGACCCAAAATCGTGCTAAACCAGCCGAAGTGAGCGAGATTGTTGAGCAAGAATTCGCGACCATCTCCAATACTGCGGTAGTTAATTTCCACCAGAACCGGGCCATTTTCCGTAATGATAAACTCGCTGTGGCAAACTCCAAAACCAACGCCGAACGCTTTCAGTTGAGCCAAGCAAGCTTCTCGGTGAGCAATGCCGTTTGGTCCGTTCCAGTCTGCGGCTGTTTCGATAAAGTAAGGCGGCTCTGAGAGCGACACATCAAAACCGCCCACGGCGATAAGGCGCTCACCATCTCCCAGAGTTTCGAGCGTAACCAAAGGCCCTTGAAGGAATTGCTCCACCAGAATGGCGGCGTTTGGGTGTTTTTGCCAAAACGCATCGCAGTAAGCATCGAGCTCGCTTTGGGAGTCACAGCGCTGCACATCTAAACTTGCCACGCCTTCTTTGGGTTTTGCCACGACAGGAAAGGCCATGCCTAATGCCACATTCGAATGGCGGTGCAGCAAACAGCTTTTTGTGTTGGGTAGGGCTTTTTCATTTAACACTTGTCGAGTTAAGTGTTTGTTTTTGGCTTTTAACGTGACAGACCAATCTTTGGATGGGAGGCCAAAAAATTGCGCGCAGATGGCGGTGGAAGTTTGTAAGTGATCACTATTGCTAAAAATAGCGTCTGGATTTAATTCATGCTCCGTGATGGTTTCGATGAGTTCTAATGGGTTGAAGACATCACATTCTAGAATGGTATCCGGATTAAAGTGACTATCACGACTCGCCAGCTCTAAATGGCTGATCTTGTGGTCGGTGATAAGAACGACGTGAAGGTCCATCGCTTTAGCTGCAGGCACGAAGCCGTGAGTGACTGCATCGTTAACGACATGACTTACGATAATCATCGTAGATTTCATGAGCTTTCCTAATTTTCTAACATTTTCTTCTAACGTTGATAAAGTCGCTCACGGTCGTCTTCCAATGTGCCTCTCGCGAGACGGAGGGCAGAAGTTTTAGTGTTTATTGTTATTATGTTTGGTTTTTTTGTTGTTAGTTGTGTTTTTAGGGTAAATAAATATAGAGCATAAAATTAATATTGCAAATAGAAATAATATTTGTTCTTATTTCCATCCGTTGGCTTTATAACAACTAAACGGAATTATGGAATGAATAAATTATTGACCCTGCCCCCCTTGGCGGTCGCGATTGGTTCTTCACTAGTAGCACCAAGCGCAGTGGCTTCAGAAGAGACGAACTCAACCTCATCAGCAACTGAAACGATTCAAGTCTTCGGTCATCAGTACGAAGGTTATGCTGAGCACATGCCTCAATCAGGCACCAAAACCGATGTGGAATGGCTTGATGTGCCACAAGCGGTATCTGTAGTAACGAAAACAGAAATGCAAGACCGAGGCGCGGTGCGTTTAGTGGATGCGCTAGATGGGGTAGCCGGGGTCAATAACACCTTGGGCGAAGGCAGCCGCGATCAGTTCATGATCCGTGGTTTTGATTCACTCAACGATATGTACCGTGATGGCTTGCGAGATGACGGTACGTTGCAGTCTTACCGCAGCTTAGCGAACGTTGAACGCGTTGAAATTGTGAAAGGCCCTGCGGGCGCATTGTATGGCCGTGGCTCGGCTGGGGGCATCATCAACTTGGTGACGAAACGCGCTAACGGTGAGAATTTTACTCACGTAAACGGCAGTGTAGGCAGCAACAACCAGTATGTCGGTCAGGTCGACAGCTCAATGGCGTTTACAGATAAGGTCAACGGGCGTATTAACTTGGAATACCGTCAAGCCGACTCGTACGTTGATCATGTTGATTCAAACGATTTCTTCATTGCACCGACCATTCGTGTGTTACCAGCGGATGGTCACACCATTGATATTGACGTGGAATACGCCCATCAAGAACTAGTGCCATATCGTGGTGTGCCATCAAAAAATGGCAAGCCAGTTGATTTGCCAGTAAGCACTTACTTTGGCGGCACAAACGACTATCAGGAGTCAGACAGTCTTCGCGTTGCAGTGGACTACGAATGGCGTCTGAATGATCAATGGGTATGGAACAACCGAGCGGCGTTCAACCATATTGAACTTGAGCAAAAAGGCACGCGTCAGGGCAAAGTGACGGGCAATGAAGTGTCTCAAACCGTGAACAATTTTGGTTACGATCCTCGTACTACAACCACTTTGCAATCTGAGTTGGTTTGGGAAACCAGGGACAATCAATTGATGGTGGGTGCAGATTTCAACCAGATCGATATCGACCTAACGTTGGCAAGTGACAAAACGCTTCCTCCGCAAAATATCTACAACCCAGTCATTGGCCCAACGCCTGATCCGGGCTTTAAGCCATTTCGTGACAATACCACCACCACGACAGGTTTGTATGTGCAAGACGTCTATACGTGGGGCGACCTTTCTTTGATCGGTAACGTGCGTTACGACTCGATGGAGCTCGAACAACAAAAAGCGGGCTCAGATAAGGAAAAATTGGATGATGACAAATTCAGCTACCGTGCTGGTTTGGTATACCGCATCAATTCCGACACATCCGTATACGCGAGTTTAGCGCGCTCTTGGCAGTTACCGTACGCTGGTATCTACATCAATCCAAAATTGGCGGAGTTCTTCCACACCGACTTAAAAGAGGTGGGTGCGAAAGCGTACCTTTTGGATAACGCATTAATGTTGAATGCGGCACTGTTCCAGATCGACCAAGAGCAGCCACAAACTAACGTAGACGGCGATGTCATCGACAAAATTGAAGTACGTCACCAAGGCATTGAGCTAGAAGCTCGTGGCCAAATCACCAAACAGTGGGATATCTCTGTTGGTTACAGCTACTTGGACGCAGAAGACAAAGCCACAGGTAAAAAGCCGAATGATGTGTCAGACCACTTGTTCTCCCTTTGGAGCACTTACCAATTGGATGACAACTGGCGTTTGGGTGGCGGCGTGAAATACGTGGGCGACCGTTATGCAGGGAACGACGAAGCCGTCGCACTTGGCGATTACACCACGGTGGATTTGATGGCGGCGTACACCACTGGTCGTCACAAGATCCAAGCGAACGCTTACAACATTTTGGATGAGAAATACATTCTTGGCGCAACAAACGGCACGTCTGGCCTAAACCAGATTGGCTACGGCGCACCAGCCGAGTTCATGCTTAGCTACGGATACCAGTTCTAGGCTTGTTGTGCGTATTTGGCGCACGTTAGCCGATTTTTTGCCTCTTATTGAGGATGTTTAGCCCCGAGAGCCTACGGGAAATGTTTTGCCCGAGGCTCAATTTCTCGCAAAGGAGACCTTAATGTCTTACCAGAATTTGGATGGTAAAGTGCGTGTACGTGCTGGTTTGTCTACCACTTACAGTGTGCTCGCTATTGCTATCGCTTCTGCCACCTCCATGAGCGCAGTTGCCGCTCCTGCTAAAAAAGAACAAACTACCGCGATGGAAACCGTCGTTGTCACTGGTAGCGTGATTGGTAACTCTGAAATTGAAGATGTCAAAGAGTACCCAGGTGCTCGTACCGTCATTACCCGTGATCAAATTGAGAAAACTGCAGCTGGTTCGATCGATAATGCGCTACAGCGTGTTCCGGGTATTAAAGTTCAGGATGAAAGCGGAACGGGCGTATTGCCTAACATTTCCGTACGTGGTTTGAAAGCAAGCCGCAGTGGTCATGCGCAGTTCTTGATGGATGGTGTGCCGCTAACGCTCGCGCCATACGGCCATACTGGTCAGTCTATCTTCCCAGCAACGCTGTCGATGCTTGATCGTATTGACATTGTACGCGGCGGTGCCGCAGTGCAGTACGGTCCAAACAACGTCGGTGGTGTGATCAACCTAGTGACCAAACCGATTCCACACACTTGGCAAACTGAAATCAGTAACCGCCTTACCGTGTTTGATGGCGGTGATGCGCCGCTGAATGATTTTTACCTACGCACGGGCGGTTGGTTAAGCGACACATTCGCGCTGCAGTTGGAGGGTAACTTCCTAAAAGGCGAAAGCTTCCGTGAACATTCCGATACGGACGTGAAGAACTTTCAAGCTAAAGCACAGTGGCTACTGAGTGATACTCAAGAGATTCAAGCATTCCTGCAACGTTACGATGCTGAAACGCAAATGCCGGGCGCACTTTCGCCACAAGATTACGAGCAAGATCGTCATCAATCGAAACGTCCTTACGATGATTATGAAGGTAAGTCGACGCGCTGGAGTGTTAAGTACATCCACGATTTGCCATTTGCCAACAGTGCCGAGCTAGAAGTGCTAACGTTTGGCCATAAGTCAGAGCGTCTTTTCAAGTGGGGCTTTAACAGCGCGGGTGGCCATTGGGCAGATCCGGCTTTGCCAGCGACGGACGTTCGTACCTCTCCACGTGAATTTACCGTGTATGGTATAGAGCCAAAAATGGCGATGTACTTTGGCGAAGGTAAATCCGTTACTCAAAACTGGATCGTGGGTACCCGTTATGTTAACGAAGACATTGACTACAAACTCACTCAGACTCCAATCGCCGGTGGTGCAACCAGCGTTCCGCGTGATTGGCATCTAGATACGGACGCGTTTGCTGGATACGTTAGCAACGAAATTGGTTTGTTCAATGATACATTGAAGGTAACGCCTGGGTTGCGTGTTGAGTCGGTTCGAATGACGTTTACCGATCGTGGTAAAAAACAAACGGCAGACAACACCGTGACGGAATGGTTGCCAGGTTTGACGGTGGCATACAACTTAACTGACCAGTGGGTGACGTATGCGAACGCGCAAAAATCACTTCGTGCGCCACAAATTGCCTACATCCGAGGTTTGGGTGAAGAAGGTAGCGAACTGGCTTGGAACTACGAAGTCGGCGCGCGTTACACCCAAGATGCGACCAGCTTTAACGCTGCACTTTATCGCATCGACTTTGAAGATCAATTGCAATGGCAAAGCTCAACGCAGACCTTCGATAACATCGGAAAAACACTTCACCAAGGCATAGAGCTTTCTGCTCGTTACGTGCCTGAAGCACTACCTGCACTGAGTTTAGGCGCAAGCTATAACTATCTAGACGCTACGCTTGAAGAAGAAGGTGAGAATAAAGGTAATCAACTGCCTTACACCTCTAAGCATCAGCTTGGTTGGGATGCAACCTACGCATTTTACGGCATGGACACCACGCTATCGGGCTTCTACTTCAGTGACTCGTATACCGATAACGCCAACACCAGTGCCGAAGATGCAACAGGCGCAACGGGTAAAGTACCATCTTACATGGTGTGGAATTTCAACTTGGGGACGGATTTATACAAAGACGACAAAGGCAAGTTACGCATGAATGTTGCGGTGAACAACTTGTTTGACGAGGAGTATTACTTCCGCGGGATTGATACAAGCCCAGTTGGTCGGTACCCAGCTCCGGGACGCTCTTACACACTGGATCTGAACTATCAGTTTTAAGCGTTTAGTTCACCGAGTTTGAAAAGAAAAGTCGCCAATTTACCTTGGCGACTTTGCCGATCTTAGGTACTGGAAAACTCTTAGCACTGGAAAAAAGCAAGATGAAAAATAAAAAACAATTTACGATCAAACACTTTTCAACCGTTTTGCTGATGCTACTGAGCTCAGCTTTGATGTCATTTAGCGCATTTTCTCAGGCGCGCAGCGTGCAAGATGAGCAAGGCACGTTTGAGTTAGAAGCGATACCTCAACGTATTGTGGTTTTAGAGTTTTCGTTTGTCGATGCATTAGCGGCAGTCGATGTCTCACCGGTAGGCGTTGCCGATGACAACGATGCCACACGAGTTATCCCTGCTGTTCGAGCCAAGATTGAACCTTGGCAATCGGTCGGCATGCGCTCACAACCGAGTTTAGAGGCGATTGCGGTGCTCAAGCCGGATTTGATCATTGCTGATGCAGAACGTCATCGTGCGATTTATCAAGATTTGCAGCGAATTGCGCCAACCTTGCTGCTAAAAAGCCGTGGTGAGACATATCAAGAAAATCTCGAATCCGCACACAAAATCGGCGTGGCAATTGGCAAACAAGCGAAAATGACACAACGAATTGAGCAGCACAAACAGACAATGGCGGAGTTCAAACAGCATTTTGCGACACAAGAAACCATTCAGTTTGGTGTGGTTTCTGACAAAGGGATGTGGCTGCATAGCCCGGTTTCTTACGCTGGGGGCGTTTTGAGTACGCTGGACATCCAAAGCCCGCTGGCTCCATCTGAGCAAAAAGCGTATATCCCAACCAGTTTCGAACTTTTACTAAAAACCAACCCTGATTGGTTGTTAGTTGGACTTTACTCTCAACCAAATATTGTGGATGAGTGGCGCAAAAACCCATTGTTTAGGTTGCTAACTGCTGCGAAAAAACAGCAACTTGTTGAGGTTTCTCCTGAACTGTGGTCGTTAAATCGCGGCATGTTGGCTGCGGAAGAAATTGCCCGCAATCTTGAAGCGTTATTGGAGCGCTCATGAGTGCGGCGATAAGCTCGGAAAGCGCGTCTTCGGTTAGCAAATCGCATTGGAAAGCGAGCTTGTTTGTCTGTGCTATGGCGTTGTGTACGCTCTCAGGCTATGCAGCCTCAATGATTGGCTGGTCCAACTTTTCTTTGAGCGTTAATGATCTGACAAGCTATTGGTTTGCGTTTGATGAGGGCAATATGCTGCATCAAATCCTCGCGACGCTGCGTGCGCCTCGTGCCTATGCTGGGTTATTAATTGGCGCTTCGCTTGCGGTATCCGGAGTGCTGATGCAAGGATTAACTCGTAACCCTTTGGCGTCGCCATCCATTCTCGGCATTAATGCCGGTGCGGCGTGTTTTATGGCCTTGGCGTCCATCGGCGTACCATTCTTTAGTCAATTGAACCCAATCATCAACGCAGTACTCGGCGCGCTACTAAGTGGTGGTGCGGTCATGTTGTTGGGCGGTTTTTTCTCCGCGCGTTCTCACCCATTGCGTTTAGTGCTAGCGGGCATTGCCATCAGTGCACTGCTGATAGGGTTAACTCGTGCGTCGGTAATTTTGGCGGATGACATGGCTTACAGCGTGTTGCATTGGTTAACGGGTTCACTCTCTGCGGTAGATTCTGAGCAGTGGCAGCAACTGTGGCCTTTTGCGACTTTAGGTTTGGTGCTCGCCATGGGCTTAGCGCGAAACTTAAATTTACTCGCGTTGGGGGACGAAGTTGCTGTTGGGCTAGGTGGTAACATTCGTCTTACGCGATTTATCAGTGGTTTAGCGGTTGTGCTGTTGGCAGGAACTAGCGTAGCGATTGCTGGGCCAATTGGCTTTGTCGGGTTGTTAGTGCCGCACTTGGTACGCCCGATTGTTGGTCACAACTATCACATTCTCATTCCGGTTTCCGCCTTGTGTGGCGCGGCATTGGTGACGTGGTCAGATGCTTTATCACGAGCGATTGCCTTTCCGGCTGAAACGCCAGTGGGCGTGATTACCGCGCTGTTGGGCACACCTTGCTTTATCGCGATTGCAATGAGGAAATCATCATGATGAATCAAACCAAACTGTTTGCATTAGTTGGATTGTTGCTGATTGCGTCTTCTCTCACGCTGTTTGTTGGCGCGGCGAACATGTCGGCTCAACAGGTTTTTGCATTACTGTTTTCTTTCTCTGGCTCGGACTTTGTGATTCACCAATATCGATTACCGAGAATGTTGCTCGCCATTGGCGTGGGCGCTGGGTTGGGGCTGTCAGGCGTTTTAGTTCAAGGCGTCATCCGTAATCCACTTGCCTCACCAGATTTAATGGGGATAAGCGCCGGAGCAGGACTGGCGGCTACCGCTTGTTTGGTGCTGTATCCGAATGCGCCAGTGGCAATGTTGCCGATGGTCGCCATGGCGGGAGGCTTGCTTGCTGCTGGCTTTATTGCTGTGCTGGCTTACTGGTCGAAACCAACACCAGCACGTTTGGCGCTGATTGGTGTTGCTGTCAGCGCATTTTTAGCCAGCGGTATCGATTTTCTTCTGATTGTGCACCCTATCGAAATCAACACGGCGATGGTATGGCTAACCGGCAGTTTGTGGGGACGAAACTGGCAACAAGTGCCGTTTATTTGGAGTGCTCTATTGCTGCTACTGCCATTGGCGTTTTGGTTGGCATGGAGGTTAGATGTGATGGGACTGGGAGAAGAAAGCGCCACTACACTTGGCACGAAACCAAGACAGATCCAAATTCTTGCGCTGATTGCTGCCGTGCTATTGGCGAGCATCAGTGTGTCTGTGGCAGGCACGATCAGCTTTGTTGGCCTGCTTGCGCCGCATCTTGCGCGTTTGCTGTTTGGCCACAACCACAAGTTGTTGATTCCAGCCGCTGCAACCCTTGGCGCTTTGTTGGTGATTTGCGCCGATGGTTTAGCGAGAGGCTTACAGCCGCCAATTGAGCTACCAGCGGGAGTGCTGACATCTGTTATTGGCGCACCATATTTCATTTTTCTTTTGTATCGTTATAGAGGTTGGTAAGCATGTTGCGAACGCAGAACTTATCCGTCGCGTACGGCAAACAGACCATCATTCCAGATCTCTCTTTGTCGATTCCTCAAGGTAAAATTACCGCACTAGTTGGTCCAAATGGTTGCGGGAAATCGACACTATTAAAAACCTTGGTACGCATCAATAAACCCGCTTCTGGCCAAGTGTTGTATGACGACAAACCACTAAGCAGCTACGGTGATAAACGCTTGGCGCGTTCGTTGTCTTTGCTGCCGCAGATTCTTGTCAGCCCTGAAGGCATTACCGTCAGAAAACTGGTCGAATATGGCCGCTCGCCTTACCTCTCTCATTGGGGCCGGTTAAGTCAACAAGACAAGACCTTAGTCGAGCAAGCAATGCAAGATACTGGCGTGATTGAGTTTGCTGACAAGCCAGTTGAATCGCTGTCTGGCGGTCAAAGGCAAAGGGCGTGGATTGCGATGGTAATGGCGCAAGATACCGACGTAGTGATGCTTGATGAGCCAACCACTTACTTGGATCTTTCTCACCAAGTTGAGCTGATGAAACTCATGAGGCAGATGAACGACAAAGGCAAAACTGTGGTGGTAGTGCTGCACGATCTAAACCAAGCGTGCCGTTACTGCGATCATTTGGTGGTGTTGGAAAAAGGTCAGTTAGTCACGCAGGGAACGCCGCAAGAGGTAATGACAGAAGGCATGTTGTCATCGGTGTTTGATTTACAAGCGAGAGTATTTAACGACCCAATCTCAGGCACACCGATGTGTGTGGCGGTGTAGGTTTACGTCTTTCGAAAGCTATCTGCAATAAAAACGTCGATCCATAAAAACAAACCCCGCTAGTAACAAAGTTGCTAGCGGGGTTGTTGTTTTTAAGAGCGTTCTTAACGTGGCGTTTAAGCCAGTTTAAATGTTGCCACTTTCGAGTTGAGATCCTCGGCTTGCGATTTCAGCTCAGCAGATTGATTCATCGATTCTTCGGCACCAACTACCAAGTGATCGGTCACATCTTTAATTGACGTGACGTTTTGTGTGATTTCATTGGTTACGTGCGTTTGCTCTTCGGCGGCGGTCGCAATTTGCGTTGCCATATCGCTGATCAGCGCAACGGCCGCGTTGATTTCATCCAGAGCCAGTGCTGCGCGATCAGCATCTTCCACCGAACCTTGCGCGAGCTGAGAGCTTGTATCCATGATGGTCACTGCGCGTTGTGTGGTTTGCTGCAAGGTCTCGATCGTCGAGCGAATCTCTTCGGTTGAGGTGTGTGTGCGTTGTGATAGCACGCGAACCTCGTCTGCAACAACGGCAAAACCGCGACCTTGTTCACCTGCACGCGCCGCTTCAATCGCCGCATTGAGAGCAAGTAGGTTGGTTTGCTCTGCGATGTCTCGAATCGTTGATAGCACGGTTGAGATGTCTTGCGCGTGCTGGTTGAGCTCGCCGATAACAACGCTCGCTTGGTTGACTTCAGAAGACAAATTGTTGATGGACGATTTGGAATTGATCACCAGTTCATGACCATTTTGTGTGCTCGCTGAAGAGTCTTGAGCGGCTTTAGCCGTCTGCTCTGCATGCGCTGCAATCTCTTGCGTTGCCGATGCCATTTCGGTCACAGCGGTCGCCACCATAGTGATTTCTTGTTGCTGATGGTTCAGATCAGAAACCGACTGATTCGCGCGAGTCGTGCTCAGTTCTGATTGCTGGCTTAGTTCTTCCGCTTGGTGACGAATATGACCAATAAGCTGCTGTAAACTTTCAACAAACTGGTTGAAGTTTTCAGCCAGTTCACCAACTTCGTCACGGTTTTCTACTTTGATGCGTTGAGTCAGATCGCCGCTACCGTTGGCGATTTGCGCAAGCGCATTCGAAACGTTGTAGAGTGGACGGAACAAGATGTTACATAGCAGATTAAACAAAGCTACACAGATAACGACGACGATAGTGGTTGCGATGATCTGATCCCAAACAGCATCGTAAAGTGGGGCAACTAACGAGTTTTGATCTAACACTGTGACCGTTGTGAGTTTGGTGCCCTCAATATGGCGCGCGTAAACCACATATTCGGTGTTGTTAATCGAGACGCGACGCTCTGTACCGGAACGTGCGGCAGAGGTAATATCGCTGTTGTTTAGGCCTAGCTTACTAACAGGTTGGTTCAGCAGCTTACCGTCGTTATGGGTGAAAATATTGCCTTGTTCATTGGCAATAAACATATAGCCTTCACCCGGTAGGATCACTTGGTTGAGGCTGTTCAGAATATCACCGATCTCGACGTCAGCACCCAGAACGACGGTTTGACCATGTAGTTGCAGTGCTTTACCAAGCGACACGACGTTGGCCCCCGTGGCCGCTGCGACGGTTGGGTTATCCATAAAGACTTTCGATGGATTGGCAATGGCGTTGGTGTACCAACCCCATTTGCGAGGGTCGTTATTACCTGGTGGCAAAACCACCCCATTAGCGTTGTCTTGTGAGCCGTCTGGGTAAGCGAGAAAGACGTTATCAAACGCGCCAGAGTCTCGGACTTGTTTCAAGTGCGTAACCAGAGAACGCTTCTCTGAATCGGAAGAGAGTGACGTCAGTGCACGCTCTTTTGAGAGTAACCAGTCCTTTACGTATTGATTGTAAGATGCGCTGGTGCTTTCTAGTCGTTGCGCGACTTCGACATCCAGTCTGTTTAATGAATCTCGAAAAGACAGCCCTTCTACCAGCACTCCCCCGAGAATGATGGCAGCACTGGCAGAGATTGCCAGTTTGTTTTTTAATGATAGATTTTTGAACATAAAGCGAATAATAGATCTTTGAATAATAGTTGTTGTGTTTTTATTCTCATCAGGACTCACCGAGCCGTTGAATATGCAGCAGAAAGTCAGATTCGAATCTGTTCAATAATTATATTTTATTGCTCAAAATAAATACTGACTCCATGTCGCGATTTTGAGTTTTACATCAAATAAGAAAAAGGCTTTTAAGTTGTGTTATTTATCTATTTGTAAAGTAAGGATATGTCTATTTTTGTAAATGATAATTGATTTCATTAAAAGGTGATTTACGTCACATTTGAGTAGTAAATAATCCATTAAAAATGTGAAGGTCATGGAACGAGGATTATATTGATCGGCTTAATCATTGTTATGGGCAATAGTTATGCGCAGTATATTGTTAGTCCCCGCGTTATTACTGTCAGGGTGTGCTCTGACACAACAATCGACGCCGATTCAGCCTGACGCCAATTGGCATGTCGACCAGTTATCGAACGGTATGAAATACCATCTTTACCCAACAAAAGACCAAGAAGTATCGGTCCGTTTGGTTCTGAATGTCGGCTCATTCCAAGAAGAAACCAATCAAAAAGGTTACGCTCACTTTGTTGAGCACATGGCGTTTAATGGCAGCACGCATTTTACCGGCAACGACGTTGTTAAACTTTTCGAGCAATCTGGTGGTAGCTTTGGTGCCGATATCAACGCCTTTACCACTTATCAGCAAACTTCTTACCAACTTGATCTTGCCAATAATACAAAGCTGGAAGATGCCCTGAAGTGGATGAGAGATATCGGAAACGGACTTGAGTTTGCTCCTGAACAAGTAGAGAAAGAAAAAGGGGTGATCCTTGGTGAATGGCGACGTGCTAACCCGGATGATAAGTCCTTTTCTATGCATGCTTATCAAGCGTCGATTGAAGGCACTATGTATGGTGAACACGACCCAATTGGTACTCGCGAAGCGATTCAAAATGCCTCATCAAGCAAGCTAAAAGCGTTTTACGACAAGTGGTACCAACCACAAAATGCCGAGTTGGTTGTGAGCGGTAATATCGACGTGGATTCACTGTCCAATATTATCAAAAACAAATTCTCGAACTGGGAAAGCACCTCGGATACCGTAATAGAGAAGCGCCGCGATATTCGAGTGAACAACCAAAACCGAATCTTGCCAAGTAACACGATGGAATCACCAAGCCTTCATTTAGTGATTGAGCGTGGTCTAAGTGGCAGCACTACGATTGAACAACAGCATCAAGTGTGGCGTGATGAAGTCGCAACACAGCTAATTCAACAACGTCTGATTCGTGTACTTAATGATGCCGCTGAACCTTTTCAGTATGCTTATGCCCAGCCTTACTACTCCAACTACCAGCGCATGATGTCGGCAGGTATTTCGTTTGCGCCTGAGCGTCGTGAACAAATGCATCAAACTTTCATCAGCACGTTGGCGTCACTGAGAGATTATGGTGCGACGCAATCTGAGTTAGAGAGCATCATGTCAAATTGGCAAGGTGAGCTCGCAAATATTGATTCAGACTGGGACCAACGTAAGCCAAACAGTTATGCAGAAGCGCGCGTTTTCCAAATTGACCAAGGCAGTGTGAGTCAATCAAAAGAGAGTTACGCCCAGAGTTTGTCTGAATTCATCAACAACGAGAATCTAGAGAGCATTAACACGCAATTGAATGCCTTGTTGTCTGAGCAACCAATCTTTGTGATTGGGTTGGGGAAAAGTGAAACGTTAGCTCAGTTCAATGATGTATTTACCGATCTATACAGCGCCTACCTCCAAACTGGCGAAAAACCGTTAGAGATGTATGACAAAGTGGATGGATTCTTACAGCCTACTCAAGAAGGTACCATCACCAGCATGCGTCAGGAAGCGGGTGGCTTTCAAGTTTATACGCTATCAAACGGTGTCGAAGTGTGGTTCCAAAAAGATGCCAAAGCGGGTGGTCGAGCTTATATTTACTATGCGAGCCAAGGTGGTAAAGCCGCCGTTGATCCAGCGTTATATGCTGCGTATGAAATCGCTGCAACGACGGCGATACGCAGTGGGTTAGGGGCATTTTCTGGTTCAGAGTTAGACAGTTACTTACGCAAAAATAACATTGCGCTTAGCGCGATTCTTGATGCGACCAGTCACGGTTCACAAATTACCGCGCCAACAACGCATTTAACTTACGCGTTGAATGGACTATACAATCTAGCGACGGAGATTAAAGTCGACGAGCGCCAGATGGCGGCAGCGAAGCAAGAGTTTAAGCAGCAGAGCGGTGCTTTTTTTGAATCACCGATGGGAAAACTGATTCAAAAAGCAAACGGCAATTCTTATTTGCCAGGTAGTCGTCATCGTATAGTGTCCAGTGATGATGTTGAACAAGTGACTTCCGAGCAGATACTAGCGGTGCATGAGCAACTTTTCAAAACCAACGATGGTTTTAAGATGGTCATTGTGGCCAATGTCGAGCCGGAAGAAATTACGCCACTCTTGCGTAAGTATGTGGCCTCCATCGAGATGCAACCGAGTCGTTCGATTGATTACCATGTTGCGTTCAACACCGACGTGCCGGCGCGAACAGTCGTTGCGGATGGTCATGAACCTTCATCGTTGTATGTAATGCGTTTGACTAACACGAACGATTACCAACGTACGGCAAGGGATACGGTTATCGAAGATATTTTGCAACGTATCAGTAACGCGCGTGTCTTGGATATTGTGCGAGAAGAGTCTAGCCTTGATTACAGCCCAAATATTTACACCGTGACGCAAGATCGCGAACCAATCTCTGATTGGCTCTTGGAATCTCAAGTTGAGCCCGAAGACGTGGCAGTTTTAGATAGCAAGCTAGGCAAAATGTTTGATGACTTAGCTTCGAACATCACGCAAAAAGAAGTGGATACGGCAGCGAAGCAATTGGCGGTAGCGATGCAAGGATTAGATGATAACCCTGCTCAGCGCGCATGGTCGTATACTCGCTACTTAGTGCATGATTACGGCGTCGATGTGTTACTTGACGTTGAAAAAGCGGCTAAGAGTGTGACATTAGAAGAAGTGAAAGCGCATGCGAGAGCGGCTTTTGGTCCACAAGCAAAGCGCTCGGTGATGATTTTAAACCCGGCCGAATAATCACTGTGGCTTCTGACGAAGCTCGTGTCTCTAGTAATAAAAAAGACGGCGTGAAAGCCGTCTTTTTTATGCACTTTAACCAAAGAGTTTATGCTGATTTACGCGCAGGTCGCTTTTCATTGTTGGTGTTGTTTTCTTTCGTGCTGGCGTTTTCTTGAGCCTTTCCTTTCAGTGTCACCACTTCTTTTTCAGGTAATTCGGCCGCTTCACCAAAGAATTTACCACCAGGTTCGATGCTGAGGTTATTACTCCAGATCCTCCCACTTACACGTCCCTTGGCAAGTACTTGAATGTGTTCTGCGTGACAGTTACCATCCATCATGCCATTGATGATCAGTTGTTTAGCGTAGATCTCACCGTTTACTCGGCCGCTTTCTGCAACGACGAGAGTGCCTTCTACATTAATTTGACCATCGACGATGCCATCAATCTGGACATCGTTTTCTACTTTGAGTTCTCCGCTAACAGCACAGCCTTTGGCGATGAGAGTTGAAGCTGCTGAGCTACTCGTTGTTCCACGGTTTTGATTAAAGATTCCCATCGTATTCTTCGCTCCTTAGTAAAAATGTCTTCGAAATCATTGAGGCTCCAATCGACAAATGGCTTCGGATTCAGTGCTCGCCCAACAAAACGCACCTCGTAGTGAAGGTGAGGGCCAGAAGAGAGCCCACTGTTGCCGGAAATTGCAATCAGTTGCCCTTTTTTGACGAACTGACCGCTTTTTACTTTGAACTTTTTCAAGTGCGAATAAGAACTCGAAAAACCGAAAGAATGTTGCAGCCTGAGGAAGTTACCAGAGCCTTTATTGCTGCGGCGGGTGACTTCCACAACCCCATCTGCTGGGGCATAAACCTTAGTACCGGTATTCACGGCAAAATCGAGCCCGCGATGCATCTTAGCGACTTTTGTCACCGGATGAATGCGTTTACCGAAGCGAGAAGAGAGCCGCGCTTTACCGACCGGAGACCCGCTTGGTATTTGGTTTAACAACACCATGCGAACGTTCGACGTAATCGCCGCCGCATCAAGTCGGGCATCCAAATTATCCGTGGTAGTATGTTCTCCAACTCCAAGGACTTTCTCTAACTCTCCCAAACGCTCCGAAACAAGTTGTACTCGCTCTTCTCGCTCTGAGAGATCACTTTCCAGCTCGGATTTTAATGCTTTCAGTGTGCTGAGCTCTTCACCCATAGTGCGCGAATGTTCTGTCAATTCAGCTTGTTTTAACGCGGCATTATCGACGCGAGTGTACAAGTGATGAATTAAGATCGCGGTTGCGGCCAGAGCAATGACAAAAAAGCATAAAAACGTTTTTAGATTGCGTTGCATCCTTTTACTGAAGTACCAATGTCTGGAGCCATTGATGGTTGATATAGAGATCGTCAACTGGTCTTTCATCGTCTTCTACTGCTCGTATCTGGTATACGTCTCGTCACTGAGTTAATGGGAATGTAAGGAAAACGAACGGGGACCGCTAGAGGCAAACTGGAAAGAAGTGTCAGGCCGTGAGGCGTTTTCAGATATTAGATAAAAGACTCAATAAAGATTTAATATCTTAGCGCTTTTGGTCGTAGTTACTCCAAATCGCTTTATTGAACTGAAGATTTTGATTTGTAAGGTGGTTATCCGAGAAATTAGATTGTGAATATTGCCAATAGCATCCTCACGCAATTCAACTTACTTCACGGTTTACCTTATAAATGTTGGATAATTTATCAAACCGACATTCATTATATCGATAACTTGTTTATGATAGCGGTCGATATAAAAGTGCTATTCAAAGGCTTTAAACCTAAGCGTGATCTTTCGCTTAGGAACACATAACTATGACAACGGAGTTGGTCGTGAAAAAACTACTATTGGCTACAGCAGTGGTCGCAGCTGCAGGGGGCGCTGGCTACCTGTACCAAAACAATACTACCCCGAGTGATTCAGTATCACTACTTTCGCAAGTTCCTGCGGATTCGCTTATGGTGACGTATCAGGCGGAACCTTTTAATCATTATAAATACATGAATGCATTTGGCACGGCTAACCAAGGCTCGATTGCTGAACTTTTTGCCGATGAACCACTTTCTCCACAGCAACAGTTTGCCGTTAACTTGTTTGATGGATATCTGGAGAGCGCTGCATCGCCAGAAACGTTAAAAGCCTACTTAGGTACCGGAGAAAACATTAACCCTGTGTTGTACACAATCGGTATGGTACCAGTGTACAAATTGAAGATTGAAGACCCTGCCGCGTTATGGAAAACATTGGATCACGAAGAGCAGATGAGCGGTGCTAAGCACGAGCTGGTTAAACTTGGTGAAGTGGAGTTTCGTCGTTACGAGATGACAGATTCGGTTGACCCGCAAGATGGCATTGGCTTGGTTGTTGCCGTGGTTGACAACGTACTTACGTTAACGGTTGATATTCCGCAACTGGGTGTTCAAAACCCGCTTAAAATGGCATTGGGACTTGAGTCACCAAGTCAAAACATTGCGGAGAGTGGACGCCTAGCGGCGTTGCAGGCTAAATACGGCGAAAACAATAACTCTTTCGGTTACTTTGATCACCGTGAATTGGTTAAAGGTTTGACGACGAAAGATGGCAATATCTTTGCGCGTCAAGTCAGCATGCTGGATGCCATTGATCCTGAGCCGACTATTCAGGAGATGCGTTCACCAGCCTGTCATACTGAACTTACTCAAGTTGCAGAAAACTGGCCTCAATCCGTCGTATTTGCGGAATACAAGTTGAAAGGCGAGCAGGCATTCATTAAAGGTGCTTTTGTTGTTGAATCGAAAAATAAAGTGATTCTAGATGCGCTTAAGTCGATTCGTGGCGTTTTGGCAGAATCGAACAATGATAAGAGCTTCTTTAGCATGGCGCTTGGTTTAGACATTAATACGCTAGCGCCATCGATTGGTCAGATTTGGAGCGACTTGACTCAGCCTCAGTACCAATGTTCTTTATTGACTCAAATGCAGCAAGAGATGGGTGGCCAAAACCCAGCCGCAGCTGTGAGCATGGGCTCCGGCATGGTTAACGGCCTGAAAGGATTAAGCCTGCAAATGTTTGATATCCACGTTGACACTAATGCTCAGCACGGTGAAGTATTTAGCCAGCTAGATGGTATGTTGTCTCTATCTGCCAATGATCCAATGATGCTGATTCAAACCGCGCAAATGTTTGTCCCTGAACTTGCTCAATTACAAATTCAGCCGGATAACCAGCCAGTTAATGTCAGTGATCTGCTAGAAATGCACACAGGCTTGAAGATGGATGTGTTTGCTCGCTTAAACGAAAACCATTTTACGCTCTACAGTGGTGAGAATGCCGAAGACGCGAGCAAAGAAGTGATGGCACAACCACTTTCTCCAAATGGCTTGTTCAGTTTTGACTTCGATTCAGAACGCATTTTGGAAGTGTTGGAAAGTGCGTCAGCCGTGACTGGTGAGCCGTTACCTGATGATGTTATGAAAAGCTTACAAGGTGAGCTTGTTGGTGGTATGACGATGGATGTAACAGATCAAGGTATTGGTTTTGAGTTTGATTACCGTGGTGCGACCAAACCCGTGACGGTTGCACAGCAGTAAAACATCGAGTAGAAAAAGGCGGCACAGTGTGCCGCCTTTATTTCATCGTCGAACTCAGGTTTGTTTACCATCGAGTCGGACATTCATCAAGACTATGACTGCAACCAAACAGGGTTACTCCAGGCCGTGCTGCCGTCTTTATCTTCGACTTCTAAACTTATCCATCCCTCTGCGTCGCTAGGTATAGGTAGCGACAGCTCTATGCTTTGAGTATCAACTTTCGGGTTAATCGTCAGGGTATTCAGCACTTTGCCGCCTTTACCGATCAATCGAATTTCTTTTAGACTATCGGCTGCAACGACGTGGATATCCCACGTATCGCCAGCTGTTGCTGTTTCACCAAACATAATGTTTTGCGGATAAAGAATAGGGCCTTGTGTTGCGTAGCCATGGCCGGCTTTAAGTGCTTGCGCAAACTTCGACGGCGTTAGCTCTCCATCGACTCTCGCCATCATTCGAATCTGCCCCGTGAGTTGGTTCCACGCATCGTGGGTGTCGGTTCCCGCCGTAAAGTACATTGCTTCACCTTGATCCCAGAGTTTATGCGCTTTCTTCAACGTTGGTTCATTGTCTACGCGCGCATTAAGCTCCATAAGGTCGAAGCGATCCGTTTTACCACCAGGGACTGCATTTTTAGCGATGTTCGTAAAGTAGCCATAATCGTTGTATGGATGGTTCATCGGTACGACTTCAGCCCCCATCTCTTGTACGGCGTCAAGTAACGTGTGAACGTCAGCGGTGCCAGGATCGACCGTTAGCTCGGCGCCATTGTCGATAGGAAATGGGTTCATATGTCCCCATGATGGCGAAACTTCGATCGACGGGATGAAAGGCACGCCACGTTTCGCAGATAGTTCTGCAAACTTCTGGTGGTTAATGGTTGAGTCATGATCGCTAATGAAAGTCAGATCAAGATCCGTTGCCAATTGAGCACGCACAACAATTTCTGGCGGGGTAACGCCTTCCAACACGTTGCCATGATGGTGTAAATCTGCGCCATACCAATGCTGACGGTTAGGAAACGTCACTTGAGGCACTTCTACTCGTTGCTTCGTCGTTTTACCGGACGTTAGGGTTACGTCTAATGTTTGGGTTTTAGCTGTAAAACCTCCACCAGAGTTGATACCTAATTTGTATTGACCGGGTGCCAGTTTTAGCTCCGCATGACCTGCAGGCAGCAGATCGGTAAAGAAGGTGCGTTTACCCAAAAATTCAACCGGTGGTGCTTGACCTTCAAGGATGGTGATTCTCGCATCTTTGGCCAGACCTGATGTTGCCTCTTCAACTTGAAGTGAGAGAGTTGCTGGGCGTTTTAGAGACGTAAAATCGAGTGTTTGCTCGCTATTTCTCGCCACTTTAATCGATTGCAGCTTGCTGTTTGCGTGACCAGCCGCTGTGCCGTAGATTTGGTACTCACCCTCAGGCAGCGCCATGCTGTACTGGCCATCTTTGGCCAATGTCCAGGCATAGGGTTGTCCTTCTTTTTCGATCATCACGATAGCATCTTCAGGAACACGACCATTATCTGCGCGTAATTGGCCGTTGATGGTGCCTGTCGCTTGTCCTAGTCGGTCAGCTTCTGCCTTGACAATGGGGGCCATGTCTCCATTTGGAACCACTTGTAATCGGGATTGGAAAGTGCGGCTTTCACCTGCTTTCAAGGTATGTCCTAGGTACATGTCACGACCATTGTATTTGACGCGATCAAAATAAGGAGCATGAAGTGCAAAGGCCCAGTCTCGATCATAAGCGACCATGCGATCGGCGAGGGCATGGTCGGCCATGGATTCTTCTTTCCCTTCCAGCCCGGGCACGGCAAATTGGTAGCCAGTGTCTGGCCAAATGGTGTGCCCTGATTCTAATGCAAGATCTTTTTTACCTTGGTTGGTCATGACCGTTTTAAGCGCAATTGAGTCAGATCCAGAAGCGAGCGTATACCACGTTGTGATATCAACGTCATCGAAGTTGCGGCTCACTTTGATGACCGCTTTATTGTCGCTGTCTTCGATAATTTCAATGGATTTGCGATCATTCGGCCACGCGGACCAGCTGTTAGGAATGAAGTCAGCAAAGGCAACCCGGTCAAGGTCTACTTTGCCATTCTTTACTGCTGCCAAATCGACCAATGTTCCTCGCGGTACGCCCCATGGTGGTGCGGATTCAACAGCGAGAGCGAAGGCGACATGTTCGTTTTGAACGGTAATGTCTTGAGCGTGTGTTGCTTCGCCATCGGGGATCGTGGTCTTTCCTTGTGTGATACTCACTCCCGCATTCGCTGAAGTTCCAAGCAAAAGGCCAGAGATTAAAGTTGCCACTGCACTTTTTGAAAAATTATGCATGAAGACACTTCCTTTTTTTCATGATTTATTATGTGAGTTGTCGATGGCATTGTGCGTTAACTTGATTAGACGTTCAATTAAAAAAGCGAAAGAAATGAAGAGGTCAACTCGTTTCTATTATTGTTTTACAATTGATTTCTGAATCTTAAGTTTTGATTTTAAAGGTCTTTTGTTGTTTGATTCGTTTTTGTATAGAGTAATAAAAATATTTAGAACACTAATTATTTTGGGAGAGATGTGAACGATTTTTGGCAGCATTGAGCAAACAAAATGATAACAATTACACTGTATATGTGAGAAAAAAGGTCAAGATAGTTCTGAGAACGCATATAATATTTTGAGTTAAATTTGACTTTTTATTCTTTATGCTTGGGTTTTTATCTTGTCTCTGACTAAAAGGCCTTTAATAAAGATTGGAGCAAACATAGAGACACTATGTTTTTTGAGTGAACTATATGCGGTGGCAATATGTCGAAGACATATCAATTGATTGCTTGAGGTTTAGATGGGGTTTATTCGTAAATATAAACTGAGCATAGTTTTGTTTTTGAGTGGTGTGGCATGTTTAATTGCGTACCACGCTCAGGGCTCTTACGTAGATGAAAATGGCTTATTAGTAGAGTCATTTGGGTTTATCCCTTTGTTTTGGCTCTTTTTGGGGTTAGCCTTCGCCTCTTTTGTGGGCACTTTTTTCAAACACCGTAATCGTAATTAAAGAGCAAACGTGAAGTTTACTCCTTTATCTGAGGATGGGAGTATTGCTGATATTTTGGTAACTCTTTTCTTAGGTTACTAAATGTTGCTCGTGCACTTTGTTTTGATAGTTTGTTGATTAGCCAGATTGGCAAAAGGCCTCCGGGGTCAGCAAACGCTTTGTAGTCAATGAGTGTCGTGCCATTAGTGAGCTTTTGTAATTCCCAAGTTGCATCAACCGAACGAATGCGAACATAGCCCTTTTGTTCAGCAAGATATGAGTCTGGTGCGCTTTTGATTTTTATCGTGAACCCAAGTTCATCGACCCAATATTTAGAGTAGGTGAGCATATCACGATTTTTTGCAGGCCATGGCGCCGTAAATTGGGTATAAACGATGTTTTCGGTGGCTGATATTTGATTTAAAACTCTGCTATGACTGGCATTGTCAATCCAGTTCGGGATATTGTCACTATCTTCCAATAGCGTTAAAAATGCGCCATAGCTGGTGGGTGTGAACATCCGAGCACGAATCTCAACTAAACCGCCGGTATGCTCTCGAGAGTAGATAGTGATTCCGTTATCGTCACTATCAAATTGCCAGTACTCGTTGGCTTTCGCGGTGGTGCCAGCGGATATAAAAGTGGCGACTAGTAGTGCGCCAATTCGTAAATGCAACATCATGTTAGTACCCGCCAACTTATCCATAGTTAAAGCTTATACGATGTGTTCTTAATTGTAAGAACAATAGTAAGTCTTTTCGTTACTGTTCTGAAGGTTGCTCTGCTCCAAAACCTCGTAGAATGTTGGTGAGCGTTATTGCTGCAAACACCACAATAACGATTGATAGATGCCAGGCTTGGCTTAAACCAAGCTGTACCAATGTTAAGCTGACCAATGAGGATACGATCATTTGTCCACCTCCAGACATGGCTGCTGCAGCACCAGCCTGCTTTTTGTAGGGTTGCATTACCATGGCTTGCGCGCAAGGTAGGGCAATGCCGTTACCTAAGATCATTAATAGTTGCCCCAACATTAAATACAGCGGTTCTACCGGGCAGAATAACAACCATATTGCAGCACTGAGATGCAAGAATGGACTACAAAGTAGCATTCTTTTGTTGCCGATAATTGGCCTTACTCGGTTACAAATCGTGGTGCCGCCTAACATACCTAAAGCGGGAATGAGTGCCCACATTGCGTATTGAGCGGATGTCATGCCAATTTGGTCTTGCATGATAAATGGCATCACGGACACGGTCGTTATCATCAGGCTGAAGTTTAACCAACTGATGCTGGCAAAACTCATAAAGTAACGTGACGTCACCAAGTCTCGATACTGGAAAAGCATGTTGCGTGGTGACGGGATAACAGATCGTTTTGCAATGGTTTCTGTAAACTTAAAGGCGATGATTACCCAAGCGAGTGAGACATAACCTAACAGTGAAATGAACACCATACTCCAACCAAAGTGGAAGTTGATAAAACCGCCAATCACAGGCGCAATGAGTGGCGTGATCGAAGCTGCCATAGCGATATAAGACATGGCGACAGGGAGCTCATCGCCACTAAATCTATCTCGAGTCGATGCTCTCGCGAGTACCGCGCAGCACCCAGTTCCTAAGCCTTGTAGAAAACGCCCCATCACCATGCCTGTGAAGGTGTCACTGAGGAAAATGATCATTAATAGACCAGACATCGCGATGAGCAAACCCGTCAATAGTACTTTTTTTCGACCCAAAGCATCCGATACCGGACCGTAAATGAACTGAGAGGGACCAAAACCGAGTAAGTAAATACTCACAAGCAGTTGGGCTTGATCAAGGGAGATAGAAAAGTCTTTTGCGATCCATGGCAAAGAGGGCATAACAAGCCCCATGCTCAATTGGCCAACACTGATAATAAGACAGGCGAGTAAGATAATGCGAAAGTTGATTGGGCGACTCATGATGGATCACCATCAGAATAACCTCTTTGCTTTCGTGTTCTGAGGCAGCCTTCATCATCCACTTCATTTAACTTAGATTTGACGCGTTTTACGGTAGATAGGCTGACATCACACTGCTCCGAAACACTCTTCAACGTATAGCCTTCTAACAGCAACGTTGCGATCTGTTGGTGTTTAGTTTTGTCTGCTGGGCGTCCGCGAAATTTCTGTTTCCACAAATCTGGTTGATCTTTAATGGCTTGCCGTCCTTGCTCTGCTGCAAACAGGCGATGTTCAGTCTGCACTTTTCCATATCCAGATAGCACGGTGAGTAGCGTTTGAGTTTGAACAGAATCCGGTTCAAATGTGAGTGGTTCACAAACGGTTTTCAGTGTGACCCCTTTTGCTAGTAATACTTTTATTGTATTTAACGCCTGACTAAAATCTCGACCAAATGCCGTTAGCCACCAGAGCACAATCGTATCACCTGCTCTGACGGAATCGAGCAGTTGTAAGAATGCCTCTCTCTCGGTTGGAGGCATGCAACCACGAACCTTATCCTCAAAATGCTGAGCTTCGGGCGCAAAAGCTTTTAGAGTATTAAGGTGCTCTTGGTAAGCTCGATTTTTTGGCGAATAACGTGTGTAAAGATAAGTAGCCATATGGACTATACGCCTTTTTAATTTGGTTCATATACTGTAATGGCTCATAAATATACAGAGGTTCATTAATGCTTACAACACTAAATGGACCCGAAGCCGTTAACGGACTTCGGGTCTTTTACTATTAAAGTCGTGTATATAAGCTTTCAGGGCTATTGCTCTATGATTGCTCCAATTTCGGCTGGTAATGCAAAATCACCATCGAAGTAGGTGATAGCAAAACCTCGCCTTCAGCATGCCCTGGGTTGAGGTTACGTACGTTTGTGTCGCAGATCGTTACCCATTCTTGCTTTCGCTCATTAGGGAGCTTAAAGCGCGCTGTAGCGTTAGTTTGGTTGATGAGATAGACCAGCTCTTGTCCTTCTTTACCGATGCCAAGGTGAAGTGCGACAGAGCTTAAACGGTTCCAATCATCATGCTCCATTAAGCGACCGTCTGTTCGGCGCCAGAAAATGCGGTTGTTATTGCGGTTTTCGCCACTGAAAGCTCGGATAAATGGCACCATGTATTGATTTCGGTTGGCGACCATTTGTGACATCCACGTTTTGAAATGTTGCTTACGCTCCGTTTCTCCCCAGTTAAGCCAACTGGTTTCGTTATCTTGGCAATAGGCATTATTGTTACCGCCTTGGGTGTGAGACAGCACGTCAGCAGTGAGGATGTGTGGGATTCCAAAAGCAAACAGCAAGCTGGCAATAAGGTTGCGTTTTTGCTTCTCACGCGTGGCGATGATCATCAGATTTTCTGTCTCGCCTTCGACACCGTAGTTTTCTGAGCGATTGTCACCGTGGCCGTCGCGATTTTCTTCGCCATTAGCTTCATTGTGTTTGTGCTTGTAAGACACTAAATCTTGCAGTGTGAAGCCATCGTGATACGTGATGTAATTCACCGTGAGTTTGTATGGCCAGTTCGCTGCACTATAAATATCACGAGAGCCCATTAATCGAGTGGCAAACTCTTTTAAATAGCCTTGATCACCGCGCCAAAAACTGCGGGAAATATCACGCAGTTTGTCATTACACTCGTTCCAACCAAATGGAAAGTTACCCACTTGATAGCCATTTGGACCAATATCCCAAGGTTCGGCAATCAATTTGGTTTCACGCAAAATTGGGTCTTGCGCGACGGCTTTAAAGAAAGCTGCTTCTGGGTTGTAATCATCGCCCTGTCGACCTAACGTTGCAGCCAAGTCAAAACGGAAGCCATCGATTTTAAATTCGCTAACCCAGTAGCGCAATGTATCCATTACAAGGTTTAAAGCGGGTTGATAGGTGAGATCGACCGTGTTGCCACAACCAGTGTAATTTGCGAAGTGGTTGCCATGTTTGATGTAAAAACGGGAATCGAGCGCTTTCAGGTTGAAAATTGTAGGCCCTTCCCCCCCCTCTGCGGTGTGGTTGTAAACTACGTCGAGAATCACTTCGATGCCGTTTTTGTGCAGTTCTCGAATCGTTGTTTTGAGCTCTGTGACGGCGTCTTTTTCTGCATAGCGCGGATCAGGCACCATAAAGAGATAAGGGTTGTATCCCCAATAATTGACCTTTTCCATCTCTAGTAGGTGAGGCTCATGCATACACGCTGCGACAGGTAGCAATTGCAGCGTGTTGATGTTTTGCTGTTCATAAAAGGCCAGCATTTCAGGTGATGCAAGACCTAAATAGCGCCCCTTCAGTTTGTCCTCAACTTCTGGGTGGAGTTGGGTAAGCCCTTTGACGTGTGTCTCAAACAACACCATCTCTTCTCTTGGTATACGCGGATGATCCGTATCTTGCCAGTCAAAATTATCTTCGATAACGATGCACTTCGGCATATCGAAACTTTTGGCTGGAGAGTAGGGAGGGTGGTAGTGGAGGGCTTTATCAATTGACTTTGCGTAAGGGTCAGAAATTAATAGTGGCTCTTCCTTGTGGGAGACAAGGTAACCGTATTTTTGCCCCGGCTTAATATCCGGAATAAAAGTATGACGTATGCCAGCGTATTCATTCGGTAAATCATGAAGCGCGTAACTGCCATCGTCTGCAAACAGGGCGAGTTTTATGTCTTTATTCCCTGGTGCGTGAATAGAGAAGTTACAACCTTCTTTATTTACAGTTGCACCCAAGGGGTATGGGCGAGAGAGAAGTCGTGTCATCGGAGATACTTTATTTAATATTTATTGCTACCTTTAGGAAACTATAAGTTAAAAACTTTGTCTTACTAAGGTCAACCACCCTAAATATAAAAATATTCATGTAATTTAATTACTTTATGTGACGGCTTAGAGTCAAAAATATGAAATGGCTATCACTTTGTAGCGGCTCAAAACCGAATAAACTTACTAATTCCTCCCTAGATTGGTGATCTGACTCGAAAAAACACCATTCGGTAAATTTTCTACTCCCTTCTCATCCCCCCTAAATTAGTTTGGGGCGGAGGAAGTCATCCTTGTACGCCTCGGGTAATCTCATAACTGTTGAAACAAACGGGGATTCGTTCCCATCTTACCTCTCTTTCTTTAGGTGTGTTTTTACTGCCTATATTCACCTAAAAGAGTGAGCAGGGAAGACAGAATTATAAATACCCTTAATGGAGTTAAGAATGAAAAAAGTAAGTGCAATTGCTGCTGCTGTGGCTGCAACTTTAGCTGCTGGTTCTGCGTTCGCAGTGGATTTCCACGGTTACATGCGTGCTGGCGTTGGCGTGAACGCTGACGGTGGTCAACAATTAACATTCGAAAAGAACAAGATCGGTCGTCTAGGTAATGAAAGCGATATCTACGGCGAGATTCAACTAGGTAAAGAAGTTTACAACAACAACGGCAAAACGTTCTACGTAGACTCTATGGTTGCAATGACTTCTAATGGTTCAAACGACTGGGAAAGCACTTCTGCTAACTGTGGTTTGGATAACGGCGAAGTGAAATGTGTTGACGATGCACAATTCGCACTACGTCAATTCAACGTTCAAGCTAAAGGCCTACTAAACTTTGCTCCAGAAGCAACACTTTGGGCTGGTAAGCGCTACTACCAACGTCACGACATTCATATCTCTGACTTCTACTACTGGAACATCTCTGGCGCGGGCGCTGGTGTTGAAGGTATCGAAGCTGGTCCAGGTAAAGTTTCTTTCGCTTGGGTTCGTAATGACCGTGGCGATATCGCAGATCCAGGTAACGATGGCGGCGATACAAACGTTAACACTCTAGACGTACGTTATGCAGGTCTTCCTCTATGGGACAACGGTTCTCTAGAAATGGGCTTGAACTACGCAATCCTTAACGAAACTGACGCTGCGCCAAACGGCACTAAAGATGCGAAAAACGGCGTAATGTTCACAGCAGAATTGACTCAAGGTCTAGACGCTGGTTTCAACAAAACAGTGCTTCAGTACGGTACTGAAGGCTACTCAAAAACAATGGCATTCTACGGCGACGGTAGCTGGTACGGTGCAGAAGCTGATAACGGTGCATCTGGTTACCGCCTAATCAACTGGGGTGTAATCGGCATGGGTGACAGCTGGGAAATGGGTCACCAGTTAGTTTACGGTGTTGGTGAAGACATGTGGGCTGGCCAAGACAAGTGGGAAACAATGTCTGTTGTAGTTCGTCCAATGTACAAATGGGATGACAACCACAAAACTATCTTCGAAGCTGGTTACGCTATCGATGATAACGACGGCGACGAAAACAAATACGGTAAGCTAACTGTTGCTCAAGCATGGTCTGCTGGTTCTAGCTTCTGGGCTCGTCCTGAAATCCGTGTTTACGCTTCTTACCTAACGGCTGACAAAGAAGACAACTCTAACACATTTGACAACGGTCGTTCAGACGATACGTTCCAATTCGGTGTACAAGCTGAAGCTTGGTGGTAATCATCTAACCACTAAGTCCTAAATTGTCCTAGAATGATACAGCCAGAACTTATCTGGCTGTATTTATTTAAAAAACAATAAAGAGTCGAGGTAGACAGTAATGAAAAAATGGCTTGCTCCCGTACTGCTGGGCATGTTGGCTACTGGTTGTGCGTCCGTAGAACAAGTAGAGATGAGTCCAAAAGGTCAGCAACAAGTGATCACTCAATCGGGTGATATTCAATGGGTAACGGTTGATGTACCTGTGGTTACTGAATTCGCTTTGACTGATAAAAGCCAAATGCTGTTGGATGGTAACAGTGCTGGCGCTATTGCAGCGTTTGCTCTTCCGGGCAACCGTGGCAGTCTCGATATCAAATTAGAGACATTCGTAAGTAAAGAACTTCAATTTTATGCTCCTAATGTCGCAGTGATGAACTCGGCAGGAGAAACCATTTACCAAGCAGATTTCTCAAAGTTTAAGTACGAACCAGCAAAACTGTTGGACAATGATAAATTCGTACTTGATCTCAATGTGATTCCAGACATGACAGGTAACGATCTGCATGTATTGGTGTACACGACTTCCGCTGATCTAAAAGGCAGTACGCAAGTTCTGCATCCTGCAAAAGCCTTCGCCATGGCGCGCCACACTCAGCCGCCAGATATTGCAGACCCTTTAGCGAAACACAGCCCACTGGGTCAGTTCCGTTTGTCGGTATCCGCAAATGATATCGTGAATACCAAGATTGTTGCGAAAAACGACAACCTTCCTCAAGGTACGGATCTCACTAGCTACTACCACAGCTCAATTGAAGCGGCAGTGGCAGCGAACGATATTCCGAAAGCACTCACCTTGCTCGATGAAGCAAAAGAACTGGGTATTGAAGGTGCGCAACAAGTGTTTGTGAAAGCCGTAAATAAAAAATAACTGAATATAAAAGGCCAGCAAAATGCTGGCCTTTTTTCATAGAATATAAACCAATAAAAAATACCCCTACATAGAGTTATCTTATTCACATAATTATTTTTATTGTTTTGTTTTTTATATTGGTTAGATCAATAATTATTGACAGTTCCTAACTTATTTTTTGTACTTAGGAAATAAATAAACTTCTCGAAGTGATTTAAATTCGCAATCCGACGATATTTATTTAGCGTTTGATATTTCCATTTTAATAACGATTAATATTTCTTTTAAACGTTGAGTTTATTTTGCTTTGGATATACTAAAAAGGAATTACGTGAAATGAACATGATGAAGACCTCTCTTGCTGCTGCCCTACTTGTTGCCTTAGTGGGTTGTCAATCGACTGCAGAACCAGAAGCGGCCGCAGAGCCCGTTGTGAATATGTCTCAAGACGAAGTGGTTGCTTTCATGAAAGCGTGTGACAACCCAGATAGTACGGCGAAAGGACCAATTTCTAAACCACTGTTTGTGGTGGGTACGTTTGCGGATTCCGACTGGAAACACGTGCCTCAACGTCAATACACCTACAAAGGCAATAACTTCTACCAAGCTGTAGTTCAAGAAAAAGTAGGTTCCTACAAAATGCAGTATGCGACCGAGTTGTGGTTCCCACAATTTACCGCTAAAGGGAATCGAATGAACGTTGGTGAATTAACACCACTAACATTTGGTGGTTACGGTACAGATACTTCAGTTGATATTAAAGAAGACGGGAAATATGTTTGGAGCCTTCAATTTGAAGGAAAAGGCAAACCGCTTCATGTTATGGTAAATAAGTGTCAATAGTATTCCATTCAGTTATTTAAAATCTGTTTTTATTTATTAACCCCTACATGGGAAGCATGTTGGGGTTAATTTTATTACTCAAATGTTTGTAGGTTATTTGAGTAAGTTAGGGAGAGTAAAATGCGTAACGTCCGACGTAACCATCGCCTGTATCGATCTCTGCTTGCATTAAGTGTGATTGGTGCTTTATCTGCGTGTAATTCTTCTGGTGGTGGCGATACTAATAGCAGCACTCCGCTACCGGATACCAGTTATGCTTGCCAAGCCAATGTCATGGCGCAAAGTAACCAACTTCGTACTTATCAAATCATGGTCGAGAGTTTTGTGGATGGCGATGCGAGTAGTGGTCACGGTACGGGCTATGGCACCAGTCATCATAATGGCGATTTGCAAGGGGTGATTGATTCACTTGATTACATCCAAGATTTAGGGATGAACGCGATTTGGTTGACGCCTGTTTTTGAGTCTGAAGCGATCGCAGGACAAGATCACTGGGCCGATCGTTTGGATGCCACGGGCTATTTTGCTACAGATTACTTTAAGATCGACCCAAAATTTGGTGATTTAGCGACCGCGAAAACCCTAGTTGAAGAAGCACACAAACGTGGTTTGTACGTATTTTTTGATGGCGTATTTGGTCATCACAAAGATGGCTTGATCAAACCCTCACCTTCCGGTTTGCTGCCATCTGGATCAAGCAACCCGGTTGATTATCCGGCCAGTCTCGATTTCTACAAAGAGGTGGCGACGTATTGGATCAAAGAACTCAAAATTGACGGTTGGCGTTTAGATCAAGCCTATCAAGTTCCGACAGACGCTTGGACACAACTTCGTAAAGCTGTCGATGAAGCCTCACAAAGTGTGACGTACACCAATAGCAAAGGTGAACAAGTGAATCCGTTGGGTTACATGGTGGCAGAGATTTGGAAAGGGGAGTCTGAGATCGCGAATGAGGCGTATGGATCGAACAGCGATCCAGCATTGTGCTCTGCATTTGACTTCCCGATGCGCTATCGCATCGTAGAAACTTTGGCCGTGAATGAGAGCGGCGTGGGTGGTCGCGGTGTGGATTGGCTAGACAACGGCTATAGCACACACAACCAATATCCAACGCATGCGCAACCGAATTTGATGATCGGCAACCATGATTTAGTGCGCTTTGGTGACTTGTTGCAACGCGGAAACTTGGCGGATGTGAATGATGCAGAATATTGGTTACGCCATAAAGCTGCGTTTGCCTTCCAAGCGGCCTACACTGGGCCAATCACGCTGTACTACGGCGATGAAATCGGGGATCAAGTGGATGGTTTTGCCGCAAAAGAAGACAACAACACCTGCGCCATTCAAGGTTTGTGCGATGATCACGTTGCGCGCAGCAGTGCAAAAATTGAAGGTGTGACGGCGACACTTGACGCAAATCAAGCCGATCTCAAAGCTTACGTGAAATCGCTGATGACGATGCGCAGTGCGCACCCAGCATTGTATCAGGGGTCACGCACGAATTTAGTTGCGAGTAACAGCAGTTATGTGGACTTGAAACAATCTGGTACAGACAAAGTACTGTTTGCGCTAAATACCTTAGAGAGCTCTAAAAGCGTCACTCTTGCTCAGGAGAATGTTGGCACAGGTGAGTTGGTGGATTTGCTCACGAATGAAAAAATTACGCCGAGCAATGGTCAATATCAAATTCCGATGTCGCCATTACAAGGTCGATTCTTTGCGGTTACACCCTAAGGAAGTATCCAGAATCACCGCTCATCAGTTGAGCTGACCAGAAGCTTTTCTCATACACAAGCCAAGTGTTGTTGCTGACCCCCATAGGCGCACACTTGGCTTTTTTCCGTCCGTTTTACTTTTCCCTTAATGGTTTTCCAACGATGTAGCCAACAAGTTGCTTCGCTTTTTGTATTGGCATTTGTTTTCAGCAGATGGATATTTGTGAGATAAGCTGCACATTAAAAAGTAAATTAACACTTGTGCAACGTAAAAATGTGACTGAAGGATTACTTATTCCTTACTAATATGTTTATCGTGTTTGGGATTTACATAACTAATGGAAAAGTATAATGAAATCCATAACGAAACCCCTCTGTCTTCTTGCTGTTATTAGCTCTCCGCTTGCATATAGCCAAATTCTCAATGGTGACTTTGAACAGTGGAATGGCAGTGCGCCTACGCAGTGGTCAGTGATTGACGCTGGCATCGCGGTGTCGCCAAGCAGCGAACAAATCAAATCGGGCGGCCTGGCTGCTCAAGTCGTCGTGAATACAGGTACCCAAAGCAACACTGACCTTTTGCAAACCATTAATGTGGAGCAAGGGAAAACCTATCCGTTTTCTGTCTCGGTTTATCACACCGAAGGAAATGTAAAAGCACGTCTGGTGGTTGATGGTTATCACAATTACTCAGATCCGCAGCAGGTAAACCAGTGGCAAGAGCTGGCGCATAACTATACTGCGAGTTCGAACAAGACCATCAATGTCGGGTTGCGTTTTTATGATGAGGCCGGTTTTGACGGCTCAGAAGTTGTCTACATCGATAATTTTCAACCTACCGAGACAAGTACACAACCTCCTGTAGAAAGTTGTAGTGATCATGAAGTGCTTCTTACACTCACGACGGACAACTATGGCTCAGAAACTAGCTGGGAGTTGAAAAATAGCCAAGCGCAAGTGCTTTTCTCTGGTCAGGGGTATGAGTCGTCAACCTCTGTTGAAAAGACCATGTGTTTGGCCGATGGTAACTACCAATTTACGATTCAAGACAGCTATGGCGACGGCATTTGCTGTGGCAATGGTTCGGGGTCTTACGCGTTGAAGGTGGGAGATAAGACTCTTGCTTCTGGCGCTGAATTCTCGAAAAGTGAAACCACCGATTTTACGTTAGGTGACTCAACCACGACCCCACCAGTGGTTGATGGTTACTATCAAGCGGCATCTGGTAAGACGGGCTACGCTCTAAAAACAGCGCTGTTTAACATCATCAACAACCACACTAGCCGAGGTTATTCTGCGGTGTGGACCTTGGTAAAAGATGCCGATATTGATCGTTATTACGAAAATGATGGCTCTATTCTCGATATGTATTCAGAGAAACCTGCGGGCACTGATGCTATCAGCTTCACGAAAGTGACAGACCAATGTGGTCAATACAGACAAGAAGGGGATTGCTACAACCGTGAACACTCGTTCCCGAAAAGCTGGTTTGGCGGCAAAGTTGAGCCGATGAACTCAGATGGTCACCATTTGTTTGCGACCGATGGCTATGTGAATGCGAAGCGCAGTAACTGGCCATTTGGTGAAGTTGCCACCGCGACGTACGTGTCTAGTAATGGTTCTAAACTTGGTCAAGCAAGTACTAGCCTAGGTTATTCCGGTACGGTGTTTGAGCCGATCGATGAGTTCAAAGGCGACTTTGCTCGTGCCTATTTCTACATGGCAACCCGCTATGAAAATGTTGTAGGTAACTGGGAAGGTAACTCAAGTAATGCGGATGCTGTCCTTGATGGTTCAAGTTCAACGGTTTTTGAACCTTGGATGTTAAACATGCTGAAACGTTGGCACAAAAATGATCCGGTTAGTGAAAAAGAACAAAACCGCAATCAACAAGTGTTTGAGTTTCAGGGCAATCGCAATCCATTCATTGATCACCCTGAGTTTGTTGAACAGATTTGGGGAAACTAACACCTTCTTGATTTTGGTATCCACCATTTAGTGACGCCAAAAAAACAAAGGGGAAGCGTGATGCTTCCCTTTTTTCATTATGGATGTTTTTAAATGAAACTAGTTTTTCGTTACCGTCACGATTGGCGCCGACTTGTCAGCCGCGTTGAAGTGGAAGTTGTAATTTCCCGCTTCTGCAATCGCAATTTTCAGGTTTGCACTACCGCCACCGACTTCCATCGTTAGCGCTTTACCAAGCTCAACACTGCCTTCGCCACCGAAGTTGGTGTCTGCTGCCCAGTCTGCGCTCGCAACTTTCATCTCGTAGTTGCCCGCCGCTAGGTCAATGTCTAGCGAGTAAACGTCATTTGCTACATAGCTGAACTTCGCAGTTGAGTCTTGCGCTGGAGTATCCCATGTGGTGATAGTGCCACGTAGGTAAAGTGCTGTTTCACCGAATGTTGGTGCATCTGCTGACTTCGTCACTGAAACGACAGGTTTTTCTACGCTTTCATCTTGAACGTGTAACGCGTTCAGAGTGAAGTTGTACTTACCAGTTTCAGCGACAGACAACGTACAGTTCCCCGCAGAGCCTAAGTCTAGTGAGCCAGAAGCCAAATCCGCAGCATCACAACCGATGTTTGGATTTGCCCATCCTGAGTCCGCAAATTTGAACTCGTGTTCACCTGCTTCAAGAACGCCAGTTACAGAGTACATGCCGTTGCCAATAAAGGTCATCGCCCAGTCACTGCTATCTGACCACTCGTTCATGGTGCCTTTGACGTAAACCACAGTTTCGCCGTAAGGAGGAATGCTCGATACGTCTTTATTGTCCGTGTTTACTGGTAGGCCAGCACCTTGCGCGCCGTCTTGTGGCTGTACGAATACCGCTGTTGTCAGTGCTGGTACTGTGAATGTTTCATTGGCGAAGCTTGCACCTTTCACGATGTCATCCGCAGAGTTTTGTTGAACTTCATGCAGCTCGAAACCAGTTGCGCCAGCAACTTTGAAAGATTTCTCAGTTGATGTTGAGTTAACAACGGCCACGATAGCATCGTAGTTCGAATCCAAATCGGCACCTGCTGATGTGCCATCGTCGATAGACATCACAATCAAGCCTTCTACTTGGTCTTGGCCCACGTTGCGGAAATCAACACGATTCATCACTTCTTGCGCGGTGTCTAAGCGGAACAGTTCGCTTGTACTACGGATTTTTAGTAGCTCTAGGAATTGTTGCTTCGTCAGCTCGATGTCCGTTGAGTCTGGTTTCGCCGTGCTGTCACCGACGATGGTTTTGATCAACTCCCAGTTTGCACCGTCTTTGTCTTCACGTGGTAGACCAACGTTCCAGTTATTGTCGCTTCCATCGAAGAATACACGGTTGAACCAGTCACCAGAATCGTACGAGTCACGCTGCATTGACTTAGAGCGCAATAGCTCAGAACCCATGTGAATGAACGGAATACCTTGACCTAGCATCACCGTTGATAGTGATACAGACTGCATTCGTGCGCGTTCAGCAGATGAAGTACCTGTCGCAATCTTGTAAGCGTTGTTGTCCCACAGCGTTTGGTTATCGTGCTTAGACACGTAGGAAATGTTCTCTGATGGCACTTTTGTGTAGCCTGCTGGAGCACCATTGTAATCAACATTCTTACCAAGTTTGGTTTCGCCTTTGTAATCCAGAAGGACGTAGTCAGCTAAGTTACCAGCCATACCTAGACGAACCAGATCTTGGTTGTGTAGGCGGCCATTCACAGATTCTGCATCAGTTTTAGTTTCTTCGTTCGGGTAAGCGGCGTTACCAAAGCCTTGGTTGAAGCGAAGTGGGTGCTTACCTTCGGAATCTACACCGCCATCAAACGGGCTTCCGCCACGAACTGCGTCACGCAGACGATCAGAGAAAGTACCGATTTCTGTCCCCGCCATGTTGACTTGTGTTGCTTGATCGAAGCGAGCGTTTTGCGCGACTTCACCGAAGTCCCAGCCTTCGCCGTAGAATAAAGTATTCGGATCAATTTCACGGACTTTTTCAAGTGCGTAAACCATGACATCTTTCGGCTGGTGGCCCATAAGGTCAAAACGGAAACCATCGACTTTATAGTCATCCGCCCACACCATCAATGAGTCAACCATCAGTTTACCCATCATTAGGTTTTCGGTGGCGGTATTATCACAACAGGTTGAGTTTTCTACGCCGCCAGTGTTGACGTTTAGGCGGTGGTAGTACCCAGGGACAATTTTATCCAGTACTGATTTTTCGTTCACACCGGATGCATTCGTGTGGTTGTACACCACGTCCATGACCAGTTTCAGATCCATTTTATGCGTCGCTTGAACCATTTCGCGGAACTCAAGGATACGTTTAGAACCGTTAGGATCGGTCGCATAACTGCCTTCTGGCACGGTGTAGTGGTATGGGTCGTAACCCCAGTTGAAGCTGTCTAGCATGCGAAGATCGTTCATCAACGCTTGTGCTTTGCCCGTTGTTGGGTCGTAGCTGTTTAATACCTCTTCAATCACTTTGCCGTCGTCTTCGGTCTCACAGATGGACGCTTCTGGCTTGATGCCACAAAGTTTACCCACGGTGTCGGTGATATCGACTCGTTTGTCGGCGTCTTCATCCACGGTTGCAATATCAAATGCTGGTAGGATATGCAGCGTTGTTAGGCCTGCATCTTTTAAGGCTTGTAAGTGAGAAACAGACTCACGCTCAGGTTCTGTAAGGGCAAGATATTTGCCATCAAGACTTGGCGTGCCTTTGCTGTCATTAAAGCTGAAATCACGAATGTGTGACTCGTAAAGGACATGGTCTTCGTCTTTTTTAACCGTTGGGCGCGCGTAGTTATTCCAATCTTGAGGCATTAAGCTTGGGTCATCTAAATCAACCACTTGCGAGTATCGCGAGTTTTTAGACAAGCTCATTGAATATGGGTCTGTTACCAAACGCGTTTCAACGACCCCAGTTGTAGGGTGGTATACCTTAACTTGGTAGCGATAGTATTTGTTAACAACATTGCTTTGTGCCTCAGAAGCCCAGATACCTGTTGCTGGATCTTCTGTCATTGCAACGGTAGCTTCTTCCGCTAAGTTTTCATCGTAGATAATAAGATCAACATCTTGAGCAGTTGGCGCCCATAGCTTGAAGGTTGCAGCACCGCCTTCCACAATCGCGCCGAGTTCTTGACCAATCGCGTTACCTGCCTTGGAGTCGGCAAACACCGCATCCAAAACGCCTGGCTTTTGCACTTCAGTTGCAGAAATGACGTCACCATTTGCGTTGTAAGCTACCATAACGATTTGTGATTTCAGGATCGTGCGTAGGGTCGCGTCATCGATATCAATGCCTGCAGCTTGGAGGCTAGCAAGGTGACGGAAGCGTGATTTCAGACCTTCAGATAAATCACCTGCTTTCGTCAACTCAACCGCTGTGCCACCGGAGATTTGCTTGTCTTCATCCATTTTAATGTCGTTGCTGAGGCTGTAGAACAGCTTCATGGAATCCGCATTGGCCGCCGCTTCCCACGCGATGGTGTTGGCATCTAGCCAATGCGCTTTTTGACCATCAATATCAACAGGGCGTTCTTCGATTGGCTCGTAGTAAAGCTCACTGCTGCCGTGGAAGCCAAACAACCCTTTAGATTCGCCGATTTTCGTCAGCTCCACTTTTGAGTTTGCACTGCCGAATGCTTTCTCATCACCTTTGTGCAGAATGAAGTTCATGCATTCGTGTGGGTCAGAGGCATCTGGGTTCACTTTCAGTACGTAGTAAGCACCGTAGGTGTCGTTGATGCCATCGAATGGATGCGGTGCCGACCAATCCGTTCCTGTGCCAGGAATGCCCATTGCGTCTAAATCTGTGCTGGTACAGCCTTCACCGTTCCACAGGTGCAAGCCCCAACCTTCGTAGTCGCTGGCCGTTGAAGCGGACGCCACGTCGCGTTTGTAATAAATGACGACCTCGTTCTCTCCCGCAGGGTACAAGCCTGAGCCTGGGTTCGTCGTATCTTCGTTCGTGCTATCACTACCACAACCGCTGATGACTGCGACGGAAATCAAAGGCAGTACGGTTTTGGCAATTGTTGATAATTTAAATGTCTTATTGTCCACGTTTACAAATCCATTGTTATTGAATTGATATTGAGCTGCGCGCTGCCTTCGCTGACTCAGTCATCAAGAAGGTTTCGCACACGCTAGAAAGGCAGATGCCGAAAAAGGAAATGTTCAACTAGATGCTAATACACTGAATCATCAGCAAAATGTGAGAGCAGGCAGTTAAGTTTTTTACAAGTGAAAATTTTCTGTCACAGTCGATTTTGTTCACAAATTAAATAATAAAACAGACGCATAGTGAGAGCTTCTGCACATCATTAAAATGTAAATTTTTATAGGAGGAGCAAGGGGGGATGATAGGGGAGGAGAATATCTCAGCCCCAAAACCGTGATTAAGTTCTATAAAAATCGCAGTGATATTTTTTAATTAAAAATAAGTTGCAGTGATATTGCATAAAATACCGCCATTAAGTCTTGGCAAGCTTCAGATTTTCGCTAAGTGGTCGTTATATAATGAAGGTAGTCGGCGTTATGTCGGCGCGTAATCTTAATATTTCCCTGAGAGGGAGATGAATTGGGCCCTGAAACCAAAAGAGGCTATTTATGAGTAGTATGGGCATTGCCATTGCGGCAACTGGCCTTTCACTCGTCCTGATATTTGTGTGGATGATCTCGTTGTCGATGCGGAAACAGAGACTCGAGGCAGAGAGGAAAGCTCGCGAAGCCGCTTATCGAAAGGCGATGCAAAAAGCGCGAGAGCAAGAGCGTAAAGAGCGTGAGTTCAAAGCAGAAACCGGGCATATCCCCACCATTTTATTTCTAGCGAAAGAAGCCGAGAAGGACAACATTCGTCAAGCGCTGTATTGGTATGATAAAGCCGCTAAGTTGGACAACGTGACGGGAATGTACGGTATTGTTCGCTTGAGTGAGCGCATGCGTGAAGATGTGATTTTAAAAGAGCAGGCAAACTTTTGGCGTACCGCCATTGCCGGAATGGAAGGGGATACCGAAGCGAAATTTGCGACAGGCAAAGCGTTGGTTTTTGGTCGCGGAACGGAAAAAAATATTCCCAAAGGTAACCAACTGATTGAAACCGCAGCCGAAGAAGGCTGCATTGATGCCATGCTTTACATGGGTGAATGGCAACTTTCACCAGACAATAGTGCAGGACGCAGTGCAGATGCGCTTTATTGGTTTATGAAAGCGGCTGAAAAAGACAGTGCGGACGGAAAGATCCAAGTTGGCTTATGTTACCTAAATGGTGTTGGTACAGAAAAAAGCATGGTCAAAGGCTGCTATTGGCTTGAAAGGGCCGCAGAAGGTGGCAGCGCCGAGGCGATGTATCATGCTGGCGAAGCGTGGAAGGACAAAGGTAAAACAGGCAATGCGATTGCTTATGTTTGGTTGTTTCTTGCTGCCAATATGGGGTATCAGCCAGCGCGTACGTTGCGTGACGAAGTGGCAACCAATATTGGTGTTGATGTCGTCGTTGGATTGCAATCCATAGCGAAACCGTTGCAAAGAAAGCTGGCGTCAGGGATGGTAAGAAAGCATTCCATTATTCGGGCGCTGAACAAGGTGTACAAACGCGAAGCGTATTTTCCTGCAGAGGAGGAACTTAACGCGGTGTTGAGTGACGAAAATAAAGACGATGCTAACGCATGGGATGAAGCATCGGCGCCGAACTTCCAGCCAGACATGACCACAGCAACGACGGAAGGGCAGACAACCACATCGTCTACCGAAAAAAAGCTCTCTAAAGAGGCGCTCGATTTCACGCAGAATTTCCTTCAACCATAATTTATCTTATCCATAAGCCTCATAATTGAGGCTTTTCTTTTGCCTTTCTGTCTCAGTATCTCTGTCGATCACAATTACAGACTGTAAACTTATCTAAGCGATTTATTTACTGGATTGCATACTATTTATTCGATTTTTCAACACATTTTTAGTACTTCGCTAAGGCGAGATATGTTTATCTTCAAATAGAGGGATTTCCCTCTTTATCTACTTCTCCTGTTGGGCTCAAATCAAGTCTCTTCAATTGATAGTAATAATGATTGAAGAGCAATACTTGATGCCCAGAGTAATAGGTGAATAGTATTCATTACTTTATCTAATAATTTAAATTAAAAATTGTATTATAAATCTTAAATTGTGTTTTTATATTTAGGCATGGATTATTGATTTTATAATTAATTAGGCGCAAGATGACGTACAAAATAAAATAGCATAGATAATATGCAGAATTACACTAGGAAGTAACTTTTTCATTACATGTTTCAGCAGAAATGGAGCGAATTAGTTTGCTCTGTTTTTATTTCTATTAGAGATTTGTGTATGTTGAGAATCATTAGTGCAGATAAATTCATCTCTTCAAGATTTATCTTAGAGTACAGTAAGGCTGAGTTCGCTTCTTTATTAGGCGTTTCCGTTGCTAAGATAAGTAATATTGAAAGTGGAAAATCTTCAATCCCCCCGGTGTACGATTACGCCATTAATTATTTACTTAGTGAGCATCCTTTTAAAGATAGTGCTGTTGACGCTTTATGCTCTCACGAAACGTTAAACTTTGCTCGGCGTATTGACGTCAACACCAAAGTAAAGCGCCTGTCCTGCAAGCGCTGCGATAGCCGAAGGCTGCACGTTATGGCAGGAATGAGTGGGTTGTATTTTGTTGAGTGTATGGATTGTAAACATACCATGTACTCGTCAGGCATGTCTGTAAAGCGTTATCAGCAATGGTCGAATGGTGGAGTCAAGCTAGATAGTCATTTATTCAATTAAGTTGTTTTTTCTTTATATCCAAAGTAAAGAGCCATCAATACATGTGTTGATGGCTCTTTTATTATGTGTTTAAATTTGGTTAAAAGTGGAGTGTTTTAAACTGCAATAATATAATTTAACTTATTATATAGTGATGGAAATCTCAAAACTTTATTTTCTTATAATAACCTTCTTTTTAATAATGGGCGTTGTCACATAATTATTGAAGGTTCTTTCCTTTTAGGTGCGTTTCAATATCATTGAGATAGAAGCTGGAAAGTGATGAAAGTCTCTAAATTTTAATTCGATAAAATAAGTCTTTTAAATATGAAAATTTAATCACGAAATTTGTAATTTGAATTTTAAATAAATATTTCGTTTGTAATATCTGTCCTTGTCATTTTTAAAGAACAAAAAGAGATATTTCAAATGAAACGTTTAATTATAGGTGTTAGTAATTACATGCCTGAAGACTTTAGCTTATTAGCTGAATCTTTAGATGAACAATTTAATCGTCACTTACTGCCTTTAGAACAAGTTGAATTAACCGACGTTGGTGCGGCTATTATTACGTCAGCAGACATTAAAGCGGGTCTGCACAGAATGATTTCGGAAACAGGGTACGGAATTCCTGTTTTCTTAGTGACCGATGAAACTCCAGTTTCGGCAGAAGATTACGTTTGGTTAACGGGGGTTATTGATTTAGAAAGACAATCTATCGATTACTACTGCCGTCAAATTAATGAAGCTGTGACTAAATATGAGTGTCGTCTGCTCCCTCCTTTCTTCAAGCAATTAACGCACTACGTTGAGATGGGTAACTCGGCGTTTGACTGTCCAGGGCACCAAGGTGGTCAGTTCTTCAAAAAACACCCTGCTGGTAAACAATTCTACGATTTCTTTGGCGAAAACCTATTCCGTAGCGACTTGTGTAACGCGGACGTGGACTTAGGTGACTTACTGATCCACGAAGGTTCTGCACACCAAGCGCAAGCACACGCTGCAAAAGTATTTAACGCTGACAAAACTTACTTCGTACTCAACGGCACTTCTGCTTCAAACAAAGTGGTGTGTAACGCGCTAGTAACTGAAGGCGATTTGGTATTGTTCGACCGCAATAACCACAAGTCAAATCACCACGGCGCGTTAATCCAAGCGGGTGGTATGCCAGTTTATCTAGAAACGGCGCGTAACCCTTGGGGCTTCATTGGTGGTATGGATGAGCACTGTTTCGATGAAGAGTACATTCGTGCTCAAATCGCGAAAGTATCTCCAGAGCGTGCACGAGATGAACGTCCGTTCCGCTTGGCCATCATCCAGTTGGGTACTTACGACGGTACAATTTATAACGCTCGTTACGTCATGGATAAGATTGGCCACCTTTGTGACTACATCTTGTTTGACTCGGCATGGGTAGGCTATGAGCAGTTCATCCCTATGATGAAAGATTGTTCGCCACTGCTACTGGATCTGAAACCAGAAGATGCGGGTGTGATCGTGACCCAGTCTGTTCACAAGCAACAAGCTGGTTTCTCTCAAACGTCGCAAATCCACAAAAAAGACCGCCATATCAAAGGCCAAGCTCGTTACTGCAATCACAAACGCTTTAACAACGCGTTTATGATGCACGCATCGACATCTCCGTTCTATGCGTTGTTTGCAGCATTGGATGTGAACGCGAAGATCCACGATGGTGAAGCAGGCTTACGTTTATGGAGCGACGCGGTTAAGACAGGTATCGAAGCGCGTAAAGAAATTCTCAAAAGTTGTGAGTTAATTCGTCCGTTCATTCCAAATGAAATTGAAGGTCAACCTTGGGGCAGTTACGACACTGATGTGATCGCGACCAACAAGAAGTTCTTCATGTTCGAGCCAGATGCAAACTGGCACAAGTTTGAAGGTTATGGCGAAGGTCAATACTTTGTTGACCCATGTAAATTGTTGCTAACCACGGCAGGAATTGCCGAAGACGGCAGCTACGCAGATTTCGGTATTCCGGCAACGCTATTGGCGAACTTCCTTCGCGAAAACGGCATCATCCCTGAGAAGTGTGACTTGAACTCCATCTTGTTCCTACTCACTCCTGCCGAAGATATGGGTAAGATCCGTCACCTTGTCGCGCAAATCAACCGATTTGAAAAATTCATTCGTGATGATGCACCTCTCAGTATTGTGCTACCAGGCGTCTACGAAGCGAACAAAGAGCGCTACCGTGGTTACACCATCCGTCAGCTATGTCAGGAAATGCATGACATGTACAAAGAGCTGAACGTGAAACAGCTACAAAAAGCGATGTTCCGCAGTGAATACTTCCCACAAATGGTTCACAAACCAGACGTGGCAACACGTAAATACTTCCGCGGTGAATGCGATTACCTACCACTTAAAGAGGCCGTCGGCCGCGTAGCCGCCGAAGGTGCACTGCCTTACCCTCCAGGCATTATCTGTGTGATCACTGGTGAAATCTGGACTCAACAGGTGGTGGATTACTTCTTATCTCTAGAAGAAGGCATCAACCGATTCCCAGGCTTCGCGCCAGAAATTCAAGGTGTGTACCTTGAAGATGTCGACGGTCGCACTACCGCACATTGCTATGTCCTAAAAGATTAATCTACCCGTTCGCACCACGCTCCGGCGTCGGTGCGAACCGCTTATTCGTGGAGAATAATTTATGAGTACTGAAACTAAAAAAATGTCGGTGGTGCAGTTAACCATTCTGACGTTCATCAACATGGCTGGCTCCGGTATCATCATGCTGCCAAGTAAACTGGCGCAAGTGGGCACCATTTCTGTGTTGTCTTGGCTGATCACGGCAGCGGGCTCTTTGGCGTTGGCTTATGTGTTTGCAAAATGTGGTCGCTTTAGTAAACGTGACGGCGGTATGAACGGTTACGCGTCTTACGCATTCGGTAAATCTGGTGCGTTTATGGCGGGCTGGACTTACGGTTTGTCGCTCCTTATTGCGAATATTGCGATCGCGATTACCTGTGTGGGTTACGGCTCGGCATTTTTTGAAGTGACCCTATCTCCGGTCGAAACCTGTTTGTACACCATCGCCATTCTTTGGATTTGTACTTTCGCTAACTTCGGTGGTGCGAAAATCACAGGTCAAATCGGTACCTTCACGGTATGGGGTGTGATCCTACCGGTATGTTCGCTAGGTATTGTTGGTTGGTTCTGGTTTAACCCAACCATGTACATAGAAGCTTGGAACCCACACCACCTACCATTTGGTGAAGCTGTGAGTGCTTCTATTGCCATGACACTATGGGCGTTTCTTGGTCTTGAATCGGCTTGTGCGAACTCTGAAGCGGTAGAAAACCCAGAGAAGAACGTACCAATCGCAGTATTGGGCGGTACGTTGATTGCTGCGGTGGTTTACATTGTATCGACAAACATCTGTTCTGGTATCGTTGCAAACTCTGAGCTTGCCGCTTCTACCGCACCATTCTCAACCGTATGGTCTGTGATGCTTGGCTCAGCAGCAGGTAAAGCGGTTGCTGGTATGGCGGTATTGGCTTGTGCGGGTTCTCTATTAGGCTGGCAGTTCACTATCGCGTCAGTGTTCAAATCATCTTCTGATGCGGGCTTCTTCCCTAAATTGTTCTCTCAAGTGGACAAACGTGGTACGCCAATCAAAGGTATGGTGGCCATTACGGTTATCCAATCGGTGCTGTCTTTAATGACTATTTCTCCAACGCTGAACGAGCAGTTCGAAGCGCTGGTTAACCTAGCGGTAGTAACGAACGTTATTCCTTACATCCTATGTATGGGCGCAATTTTCATCATGCAGCAAGTGGCGCACGTGCCAGAGCGCGAGATGAAAACCACCAACATTATCGCTCTGATTGGTTCCCTATACAGCTTCTACGCGCTATATGGTTCTGGCTACGAAGCGATGATGTGGGGCTCAATCGTCACCTTCCTAGGCTGGAGTGCTTACGGTCTGATTGCTGCCAAGCATGAGCCTTTAGCAAATTAAAAAATAATAATGAAAGAGCCTTCCCAAACGCGGTGTGGAAGGCTCTTTGTTTTTAGGCGCTTATGCCAAGCCCAAGTCAGAACAAGGCTCTTGGGAATAAATATCCAATGATGTGAAAACTCATTTTCGACATTTGGAGGACGAAAGATGATAAGTCAACCTGTTAAAATCGGTGACGATACCGCCGTAGTCATTCCAAGCGTAATCCTGACTCAACTCGGGATAAGGGAAGGAGATACCCTAGAAATCGCACTGAATAAAGACAAAATGGAAATCAAGAAGATGGTGTTGAAAACCAGCGCTCCAACTTACTCTGAAGAAGTTAACGAGAATTGAGTTAGAGAATCTTGGTTTGTCGGATACACTACTGGTTTCGCAAAACTGGCGCTTGCCGCTGTCTTTGAACTATCGATAACAACAATAAGAGGTAAGGTACTATGCAAGGTATCCTCTCTATACAATCTCATGTTTCTTTTGGTCATGCTGGTAACAGCAGTGCCGTTTTCCCAATGCAACGCATGGGCTTCGAAGTATGGCCGATTCATACCGTTCAATTTTCTAACCACACGCAGTATCAAGAAGGCTGGACTGGGCGAGCGTTTGCGGCTGAAGACATCAGCGAGTTAGTTCGTGGTCTTGGAAACATCGGTGCATTGGAAAAATGCCAAGCGGTGTTGACAGGTTACCAAGGCAGCGCAGAGCAGTGCCTTGCTGTTGAAGATACCGTGACGAAAGTGAAGCAAGCGAATCCGAAGGCACTTTATGTTTGCGACCCTGTGATGGGCGCGCCAGACAAAGGCTGTATTGTGGCGCCGGGTATTGCAGAAAACTTGTTAAACCGTCTGATGCCAATGGCAGATGTGATCGTGCCTAACCAGTTCGAGCTAAGCCAATTTGCAGAGATGGAAATCCACTCGTTAGACGATGCGATCACGGCATGCCAACGTGCACTAGCGAAAGGTCCAAAAATAGTGCTAGTGAAGCACCTTTACTGCCTAGAGAATGGCAGCTTCAACATGTTACTGGCAACGCAAGAAGGCATTTACTTAGCGAAGCGTCCTCAGTTTGAGTTTGCCAAACAGCCTGTGGGTGTGGGTGATCTTATTTCGGCTATCTTCACCGCTGGATTATTGAAGGGGTGGTCTCCTAAGCAAGCTTTCCAACACTGCCATGACGCATGCTACGGGGTATTAAGCGCCACTTACCATGCTGGGGAGTGGGAGCTGCAAACTATCGCGGCACAGCAAGAATTTGTTGAGCCAAGTAAGCATTTCTCAATTGAAGAGGTGGCTCTGGCCACCGCGTAATTGAGCGCAAAGCATCCGTACTTAAACAAAAAAGGGGAGCCATCATCGGCTCCCCTTTCTATTTGTTCTGTCAGTCTTACTGAGCTTTTTGCTGTTCTGATTTACAAACTGCTGCAGTGAAGACAACGTCTGTTGAACTGTTTAGTGCAGTTTCAGCAGAGTCTTGAATCACGCCGATGATGAAGCCAACCGCTACAACCTGCATTGCTACGTCGTTTGAGATACCAAACAGACCACACGCAAGTGGGATAAGTAGTAGCGAGCCACCTGCAACACCTGATGCGCCACATGCAGAAACCGCAGCCACAATACTGAGCAGTAGCGCAGTCAGTAGATCAACTTCGATACCCATAGTGTGCACAGCTGCAAGCGTTAGCGTTGTGATAGTGATTGCAGCACCAGCCATGTTAATGGTCGCACCTAGTGGGATAGATACTGAGTACGTATCTTCGTCCAGTTTTAGCTTCTCACATAGTGCCATGTTTACTGGGATATTCGCCGCACTTGAACGAGTGAAGAACGCGGTTACACCACTTTCACGTAGGCAACGGAATACAAGTGGGTAAGGGTTTTGCTTAGTTTTAACGAACACGATCGCCGGGTTTACAACGAGTGCGATGATCATCATTGCGCCAAGAAGAACCGCCAGAAGGTGTGCGTAGCTTGCTAGTGCGCTAAAGCCTGTTGTTGCGAACGTTGAAGCAACCAGACCAAAGATACCAAATGGTGCAAGACGAATGATAAAGCGAACAATGTGAGACACGCTGTGGCTGAGATCTTCAAACACGGCTTTCGTTGTTGCAGATGCGTGGTGTAGCGCAAGACCCAGACCCACACCCCAAGCAAGAATGCCGATGTAGTTTGCTTCTACTAGTGCATTTACTGGGTTGTCGACCAGTTTAAACAACAGTGTGCGTAGAATTTCAGCAATACCTTGAGGCGGCGTTGCACCTTCAGCGCCGGTGACAAGCGTTAAATTGGTCGGGAAAAGGAAGCTTAGAACCACTGCTGATAGCGCCGCGAAGAACGTACCCATCAGGTACAGTACAACGATTGGACGCATGTACGTGTGCTGGTTTTTCTTTTGGTTCGCAATTGAAGCGGCAACCAAAATAAACACAAGGATTGGCGCGATCGCTTTAAGAGCACCAACAAAAAGGCTACCAATTAATCCTGCACTTTCGGCATGGCTTGGGGAAATTGTGGCGAGCAAAATACCAAAGACAATACCGACAAGGATCTGGACGACGAGGTTACCACGAGCAAATCGGGCAACGAGGCTGTTGTGTTGCATACATCATTCCTGCAATTTTATGCCAGAGCGAGCAGGGCAATAGTCCATCATTACACGGCGATAATGCCCTTGTATTGCAAGGGGTGAGCATTGCTTCTGGTCACTAAGACACATGATTATCAATTATCCTGTTTTTATAAATTCAGCCATTTTCTTGCTGAATATCACATATCTTAGCTTGGTAATATTTTGTGTCTAGTTTTAGTTTGTTTTTGGATTAAATGTTTGCTCAATGTTATTTAAATAAGATTTTTATGTTGAAAATTATCATTAGTTATGAGTAATGGTTTTTAATAAAGTTGTTAAAAAGGAGACTTTCGTCTCCTTTGATTTTATTGACAACTCAAACGTAACAAATCAATAACTTTGTTGGCGCCTGCGCTTATCACTCATGGCATTTCGAGTGAGTTTCCCGAACTGTCGACTTTGAGCTCGTTGTTCTGCCAAAGTCGCGCCGTTAAAGGCTTGTTCTCGCAATAGTTTTTGATAGTTATTGAAACGACGAACCTCCAGTTTGCCATTTTCAATCGCAGCTTGAACTGCGCAACCCGGCTCAGTTTGATGCTGGCAATCACCAAAGCGACAACGCTGAGCGAGAGCCTCAATGTCAGAAAATGCCTCACTGACGCCCACTTCGCAGTCTGCTAGTTGAAGCTCGCGCATTCCCGGAGTATCAATCAAGATGCCGCCATCAGGTAATAGATGGATAGAGCGCGATGTGGTTGTATGTCGCCCTTTACTATCGTCTTCACGAATATGCCCGGTCGCCTGTTCTTGCTGCCCGAGTAATGCATTCACAAGAGTTGATTTGCCAACGCCTGAAGAACCGATAAAAGCGACGGTTTGTCCTTCTTCGCACCAGCTCATGAGTTTGGAAGCACTCTCTGCTTCTAAGCCGTTGACTGTCTCTATGACTAATAGAGGATCGAGCTTCTGTACTTGGCTTTTTAGTTCATCAATGTTGCCACACAAATCGGCTTTGGAAAGCACGATGACGGGTTCGACTTCGGCTTCATGAGCCAAGGCGAGATAGCGTTCAATACGACTTAAATTGAAGTCGTCGTTAAGGGAACAGACGATAAAAACGGTATCCACATTTGCGGCGATGAGTTGCTCTGCCACTTTGCTACCTGCTGCTTTGCGGCTAAAGAGGCTCAAGCGATCCAGTAAGCGAACAAATTGCTGATCGTCATTTAAGATAACCCAGTCTCCGACGGTCATATTGGGTAGAGAGTGGTGGGCATTGAGGTGGACTTGCCCCGTTTCTGTCGCCAATAGGTAACCACTTCGGTGATGCGCAATCACACGTGCAAAGATAGTGTCGTCGTAATCGTCTAGTGTCAGTTGTTGCTGAAAAAATGGTTTCCAACCCAATCGTTTTAGTGGGTTTGAAGTTGAAATTAATGTGTCACAAAAAGTATGTGTTTGATTCATTGTTGAATTATCCCAGACGCAAAAAAGCGCCTTAATACAAATCGCATTAGGGTCTAATTCGGATAGAGTTGACCCCGGTGAAGACCGGGCAGAGAAGGGGAGTTGTGGCTATGCCACGCAATTGGTGCGGTTAGGGTTACCCTTGCGATGCCCAGTTAGTGTTATTCAATACAATCATCATGTGTCCTCTTCGTTGGTTAATAAATAAGTGAATTAATTAAGCCAAGAGAGTATAGCCGCCCTTTTTCTTAGAGGGTAGCTATACTGCGAAAATATTAGCTTTGTTTGTTGATGCGCTCTTCCATAATCTGCGAATACGTGTTGGCTTTTAAGCCGTATATGATTTGGACATGACGCTCATCCAATATCACGATGCCATGTGCGCCATGATTTTTGAGTGCATTTTTATCTATGATGGACGTCGTTCTGAGGGTAAGACGCAGCCGAGTCGCGCATGCTCCGGTTTCTAGCAGGTTTTCTATCCCCCCAATGGCGTCAATGATCGTATCGACGTCTTGTTCGACATTGGGGTTGGTTTGAGTTAGGAAACTGAAAAACTGTTTCAGCACTGACTTAACTGTCATTTGAGGAGCCTTCAGTCGTCAGTTTTGAAATGGCTTCAACAATCGGTGCCGGCGAGAGTGTATGCGGTACCTTGGTGATTAACGTGCCATCCGGCTTCAAGAAGTAAAAGTAAGAGCTGTGATCAAGCGTGTATTTGAGCTCCGAGCCTTCCAATTCGGTTTTGCGGAAAATAACACCATAGTTGTGTGCCAAAGGTGTGGTTACATCAAGAGGTGCCGATAGGCCTTCAATCATTGGATGGAAGTAATGGGCATATTTCGCCGAGGCATCGGCCTCATCACGCTCTGGATCTAAAGAAATGAACATTGGGCGCAGTTGCGCTTTTTGCGCTTCATCGATCTGATTTAGGGCTCCTGCTAGCATAGCAAGCGAAGTTGGGCAAACATCTGGGCAGCGAGTAAAGCCAAAATAGACGACTCGAATGCGAGGGTCATTCACATCGAAGATATTGACGGCTTGGTTATTTTCCCCAAACAATACCGTTTGTTGAGAGGTGGAACTATCCACTTGCTCTGGCTTCGTTTTCTGATTATCTAAATAGCTCTTTACGCCAAACCCGAGGGCGAAAGCAACTACGAGAAATAGGGACCAATTGCGGCTCATAATGATTCCTTATCTTTGCATTTTTATAGCAGGGTAAACGGTACTCTCCCCATCACTGAGTTCACCAACCCAGGTCATGGCGTCTTGAGTGCAAACCGGCAGAATGATGTCACCTTGATATCGACCGGGAGCGACTTGCTTCAGTAAAAACTTGGGTTCTCCCATCTCCATTTCTCTTCCTGAAAGGCTGAGGACGAGTTGCTCAGCATCGCTTGTGTGCCACTCAACATTCAGAGTAGTAGGGACCAAGGGTTGAGCAGTATCTGCGTTGAGCGTCATCGTAACATTCTCTTGAACGCACGAGGCAGTAGAGAGAACGCAATACTCATCTATCGGTTTGATCGGAGTGGATGAAGAAAAGCTTTTTAGTAACGTCGGGGCATAAAACCCCGCAACCAGTGCGGCTGAAACAGCGGCGATTTGTAACACTTTCATTAAGGTTCAGCATTTATCACTTAACATTACCTGCATCGTAGCACAGAAGCGTCATTCGCCAACTCGTGGCCTAGATAAATTGTGCGTTGTGCCTCGATGCCAGAGATCAAAATAACCGCGCGGTGTAGGGGGTGTTGAATCAAGCCCATAAAGATTTTCAATTGCGATGATTTTCTCTTAGCCAACAAACAAAAACGAAGCCAATTGGCTCCGTTCTTGTTTGTTGATTCCGTATTGATTTGATACCGCAGTTACTTGTCTGAATCTGCGAATTTTTCGAGACTCAAAACCAGCGCAATGGCAGCAAGCATCATCACAACGGCAAGCACTAACTGAGAAGGTTGTGATGTCACGTGTTCAAATTCAAACGGTGATAGGTTGTGCTGTAGCAAGGGCACTTGCTCACCCTTTGAATTGGTGCGCCAAGTGATGGTTTCTTTCCAAGGCCAAATCTTTGGTAACGTACCAATCATTAAGCCTGTCAAAAACATCAGAGTGAAATCGCGGAACTTGCGTAGTAACCACGACAATAGATGCGAAAAGGACAGCAAACCAATCACACAACCTGACAAAAACAGCGCCAATGTATCGACTTGGAAGCCTTTCACGGCGGCTAATACTGGCGCATACATCCCAATCAATAACAAGATAAAGCTGCCAGAGATGCCCGGTAAGATCATCGCGCAAATCGCGATAGCCCCAGCGAACAATGTGTTAATGGCCGTTGGTTCCATGTGCAGAGGTTTAAGCACGGTGATGCTGTAAGCAAACCCGACACCAACGAGTAAAGTCACGAAGCGGATAAGATCACGTTGTTCAACTTGACGAATAATGTGATAGACCGATACCAAAATCAGACCAAAGAAAAATGACCAAAGTGGGATCGGGTGTGTGTCAAGAAGCCAAGTGATCAACTTTGCTAGCGTAGCAATGCTGGTGAAAATACCGGCAAACAGAGCGATAAGGAAGAAACCGTTGATGTGATTAAAGGCGGCTTTAACCCCTTTTTTTCGCCAAATAGAGAAAAGTGATGGGTTAATGCGTCGAATGCTCTCAAGCAGCGTATCGTAAATGCCGGTGATAAACGCGATGGTGCCGCCTGATACGCCAGGAACAACATCTGCTGCGCCCATGGCGATTCCTTTGAAGAAAGTAATTAAGTAGTTCATTGCTCTAATGCTAAGTCGTTTCGATGGCACAGAGTATACAAACATTGCGACGAAAAAAGTATGAAATAGTGCTGTAGCTACTGGGTTTTATATCCAAGTAATTGCTTATTTTTGTTACAGGTAATGAGGTGATTCAAATACAACGATATCTTAATATTTGGTTTACATTATTGAGATGATTAACTGTACTATCAATGGCCACGTTTGTTGCATTATGCAAATGCAATTTGATAATTGAATTTGCGTTTTGCTATATTTTATATAGACAAATTCACTTTATATGAGATCCTGTGCCCAAAAATAAGTCTTTGCATTTTGGCATGATTAATGCATAATACTGCTCGACCCTTCTTAAGCCGAGGGTCACCTAGCCAACTGACGTTGTTAGTGAATACAATTTGTTCACACTAAATATAAGCCAATCGCGATTATTGCGGTTGGCTATTTTTTTATATGAACAACGTTACTTACGTGCTTTGCAAATTGCATTTTCCTCGTTCTAGACTCATAAAAAAGGGCTGACGCATCACGCCAACCCCTTGTATTTCACTTTAGGTTTTAATCTGTTTTCTTGAACTGATCAGTACCCCATCAACTGGAGTAAATTTTCAGCTGTCACAATGGCCTCTTTACGATTGGCGATATTGAGCTTTTGGTACAAGTTGCGAATGTGGGTTTTAATCGTGGTGCCTGCCACATCAAGCTCTTGCGCGATTTGCTCATTACTGAAACCAGAATAAATCAAACCAAGCACCTGCCACTCACGTTGAGTCAGTGGGCTTGTGCGAACTAGTTCCGGTACGTTAGGGTGGTTTACCAGCTTCTCAATGAAGTCTTCATCAAAGTGAATAGAGCGGCTGCGCTGATTGGAGGAAATATCCTTCATCAATTGTTGAGCGCGGTGACGTTCTAGATCGCCTAACTCATGGCGGAGGCTTAACTTCTCCAGTAGCCCGCCAATGGTGGCGCCATCAATGAGGAAATTACCTACCATCCCCGTCTGGTTTGTCATCACTAACGCTTCTTTTAGCAATGCTTTTGCTTGCTCTTCGTCTTTTTGGCGAGCAGCAAACACTGCTTCGACCACTAAGTTGCGATTAGTATCTGTGATTAGGTTGGTACGACGAGCTTCACTTTGGAGGAAATCCAATGCTGCGCGCGCTTCGGTATATTGACCTAAGTTGATGTGCGCGCGTGCAATGTTGCGCCATTGCAATTGTGAAAAGTGGTTGCATGCCGATTCAGGACGAACTGCAGTGTTGAGCCATTCTTGCATTGCATCGGTATTCCCGCGCGCTTGCCAAAACAGGATCAACGATAGTGAGGCGTTTGCTGTCCAGTCTACATGGTAAGTCGACTGCTTCATCAAATGTTGAATGTGCTCAATGAATTTACCGGCTTTGTCTAGCTCGCCACGGCCAACCGCAATACGCGCCAGCATCGAGTAGCTGTGTAAGTGCTTACTTGGCGAATGGTTTTCGAGAATTTGTAGACCTCGGTAGGCACATTCTTCTGCTTCATCAAGTCGGTTCCAGCACCAAAGCACTTGCGCTCGAATACGCAGCAAAAACTCGTGCAGAGGAACATGTTGAAGTTGCTGATCTTCAATCAGGCGGAATGCGGAATCTTGCAGCTCAAAGGCGGCTTGTACGTAACCTTGCGCAATCAAAATCTCGCTTTGTTGTAAAATCGCCCATAACGCTTGGTGGTAAACTTGGTACTGACGCGCCAATTTTTCGGTTTGTTGCATCATCGGTAACGCGCGGTCGAGTTTACCTAGCACGTGGTTAACTTCGCCAACAACCGAAGTTGCCACAATGCGGCTACGGTAAATCGTGTTATCAAGTTGGCTAAGTGCTAGCTCCGCTAATTCGAGTGCTTTCTCTGGTTGGTTGCTGTTGATAGCCACTTGAGCAAGCAGCGCGTTTGCTTGACCTTGATAATGAATATCTAACTCAATGTTACGCTTTTTATGCTCCTCTTCCGCTTCTTCAAGCAGGTGGCCTACTTGGTTATAACGATGCTGACTTTGAGCCAACCAAGCTCGGAGCATCGTAAGTTTTGGGTGGCTGAACAGAAGCTCAGCATCCAACTTATTAATTGAGCTTTCCAGTGTGCTGAGCTCGCCTTGGTTAAACATCTTCCAGCCGAATTCGTTTAGAATTTCTACCACCAAGTCTTTATCGTTCGACTTTTGTGCATGGTGAATCGCTTGGTGCGGTGCTTTTTGTTGTAACCAGGCAACAGCTGCATTGCGGTGAAGATCTTTTTCTTGCTGAGGAATACGCGCTTGGCGCTCATGAGACAAAAACTCGCCAAATAAGTTATGGAATCGGAACCAGTTTTGCTCCCCTTCGAGTGGGTAGATGAATAAGCCGTAGCGGTTTAATGATTCGATCAAACCAAGCGCATCTTCGCGTTGGGTGAGGGCAAACACCAACTCATCATTGAAGTGGTCAAGCACGGAAACTTGCATCAAGAAATGACGAGTTTCGTGATCGAGTAGGTCAAATACTTCTTCGACCAGGTAATCCCACAAATGCGCGTGATTGAACTGCGATACCGACTCTACGGTTTGCGCCAATGTACGGTTTTGATGTTGCGCTTGTAACGCGATCAACTGCATCGCCGATGGCCAACCTTCCACATAGGTTCTGAGGTTGTTTGCCATGTCTTCGTCGATGCCATCGGCAATACGCTGATTAAAGAAGCGAGTCGTTTCTTCGGTATCGAACGCCAACATCTCGTTGCCGATTTCGATCATTAAATCACGAACACGTAAGTTTGCAGTACCCAGAGGCGGCGCTGCACGACTTGTTACCACAACGGTGAGGTTGTCTGGCATGTGTTTTAAGAAGAAACGCATGGATTCATGGATTTCATCGTTGGTAATCAAGTGATAGTCATCTAGCACCACGTAGCACTCTTGATGAAAATCAGCCATTTCCGCGAACACTTCGCTGAATAAAGAACGTAGAGAAGAGATCTGGCGTTTTTCCGCCAGTTTTTGTGCGTTAGAGCAACTGAAGTTGGTGGCTTTGTTTAATGCTTGAAGCAGGTAGTTCACAAAACGAAAGCCGTCGTTATCGCTGTCATCAATGCTGTACCAACCGACGTTTGGTTTATCGGATAGCCACTGCGCTGCCATGGTGGTTTTTCCGTAACCTGCTGGGGAGCGGAATAAAACCAATTTGTAGTAAGGCGCTTGCTGTAGTAAGTCCAACACTCGTGGGCGCACGATGGCATTGTGCAGGCGTCCTGGTCGAGTAAGCTTAGATGGAATCCACATTAGTAATTATGTCCTTATTTATGTATACCCAAGTGATTGCGACGTGATCATTTCAGTAAGGCCCTCTCGAAAGCTTCGTCTTACTGAATGATTTCACCGGCATCAAAAACTGCTTGAATGCCGGTTGATGTCGCCTCTTGTTGGGGCTTGCATCCGTCTGAAAAACCATTCCATACGGTCACTTAGATATAAAAGCTAGCGAAAACTAGAAATAACTCACACCGCCTAATTCTAGTTTGTATAAAAAGCGTACAATCCTGTGAGCCGTGTGGGATGGTACGACATCAGAAATGTCCGTTACTTTGATCCACTTCCTAATTCTCAAGGGTTGATGGATTTACCATCAACTACGCCCTTTATTTGTGATTCTTGTCACTTAAATATCTTTTGTGTCGAACGTATTAAGATCTCGTTGCACATCGATTATGAAAAATCTTTCCATGTTAACCAAGTTAATGTGACCAATATTACAATTTTCACATCATCAGATGAGTGGGCTATAAAAAGCGTCATGAACGGGTTTTAACCTTTCTCATATTCCATTGTGATCAAAATCACTAAGAACTGGAGCAAAGCTCACTTTGTTGAGATTTGGATCACTAACCTAGCAATGGTACCCCCTCTACGCCCTCAGCCCTCCTCCTTCAAAGGAGGAGAATTAGGAGGATGTTTATTCACAGAGGTAAATGCACGATGTATGGCAGATGAATTACCAAAAGACGTGAGAATTTCGTAATGAAACCTACTCAACAAAAACAATTTGACAAGAAGTCGTTCCAAGAAAGCGTAAAGAAACACCTATCTGTAACTTACGCTCACACGATTGAAAACGCAGACAGCCGAGCTTGGTACCTAGCAATGGGTCATGCACTGGCTGAGTTCACTACTTTAGATTTGCTTGCTACTGAAGAAGATCCACGCATTAAAAGTGCGAAGAGCGTTAACTACCTTTCGCTAGAATTCCTTATCGGTCGTTTGACGGGCAACAACCTAATCAGCATGGGTCTGTACGAACAAGTAACAGAAGCAATGGCTGAACTGGGTTACAACCTAACTGACCTGCTAGAAGAAGAACGTGACCCATCATTGGGTAACGGTGGTCTTGGTCGTCTAGCGGCATGTTTCATGGATTCATGTGCGGCACAAGAATTCCCAACCGTCGGTTACGGCTTGCACTACGAATACGGTTTGTTCAAACAGTCTTTCAAAGATGGTCGCCAGCAAGAAGCACCTGACGCATGGCGTGGTGTAGAAGGCTACCCTTGGGAAATTGCTCGTCCAGAACTTGCACAAGAGATCGGTTTCTACGGTCACGTTGAAGTGGTTAACGAGAACGGTAAAGAAGTTCGCAAATGGGTTCCTGGCATGTCTGTAAGAGCAATGCCTTGGGATCTACCAATTGTGGGTTACGAATCAGACACGGTTTACCCGCTACGTCTTTGGGAATGTCAGGCAATTGCACCATTCTCGCTAGCAAGTTTTAACAACGGTGACTACTTCGAAGCGCAGCACGCACTGATCGACGCAGGCAACATCACTAAAGTGCTTTACCCGAATGACAACCACGAGAAAGGTAAAACACTGCGTCTTATGCAGCAGTACTTCCACTCTGCTGCGTCTGTACGTGACATCCTACGTCGCCACGAAGCTGCGGGCTACTCGCTAGCGGATCTACCGAAGCAAGAGACTATTCAGCTTAACGATACGCACCCAACGATTGCGATTCCTGAGCTAATGCGCATCCTGATGGACGAAAAAGGTCTAACTTGGGAAGCGGCTTGGGAAATCAGCTCTCAAACATTCGCGTACACTAACCACACGCTACTTCCAGAAGCACTAGAGACATGGCCAGAGTCGCTAATTCAGCACCTACTACCACGTCACATGGAGATCATTTACGAGATCAACCACCGTTTCCTACAAGACGTACGTGCAATGTGGCCGGGTGATGTCGCGAAACAACAGAAGCTTTCTATCATCGAAGAAGGTTTCCACCGCATGGTCCGCATGGCAAACCTATGTGTAATTGGCTCTTACGCAGTAAACGGTGTAGCGGCACTTCACTCTGAATTGGTTAAGAAAGACCTATTCCCAGAGTTCCACGAAATGTACCCAACACGTCTACACAACGTAACGAACGGTATTACGCCACGTCGTTGGTTGAAGTTCTGTAACCCAGGTCTTTCTAAGCTAATCACAGAGAAAGTCGGCCCAGAATGGCCAGCGAAACTAGAGCAACTAGAAGGCATCGCTAAGTACGCCACTGACGAGAAATTCCAGAAAGAATTCATGGCAGTGAAGAAAGAGAACAAAGAACGCCTAGCTAACTGGGTGAAAGAGAACATGGGTATCGAACTCGATACTAATGCGATCTTCGATGTTCAAATCAAGCGTCTGCACGAGTACAAGCGCCAGCACTTAGACCTTCTACACGTACTGTCTCTGTACCATCGCATTATTCACGAACCAGGCTTCGAATGTGTGCCTCGCGTTGTGTTCTTCGCAGCGAAAGCGGCACCGGGTTACCACCTAGCGAAAGAAATCATTTTCGCTATTAACAAGATTGCTGAGAAAGTGAACAACGACCCTCGCATCGGCAACAAGCTGAAAGTGGTCTTCATTCCTGATTACCGTGTGAGCATGGCTGAAATTATTATTCCTGCGGCGGACGTATCACAACAAATTTCACTTGCGGGTAAAGAAGCATCAGGTACTGGTAACATGAAGATGGCGCTTAACGGTGCCCTAACGATCGGTACGATGGATGGTGCTAACGTTGAGATTCGTGAAGAAGTAGGCGATGAGAACATCTACATCTTCGGTCTAGACGTTGAAGGTGTGAAAGCGCTGAAAGCTCAAGGTTACAACCCATTTGATTACTACAATGCGGATCACCTACTCAAAGCGTCTATGGACCTACTACTGGGTGAAGAATTCACTCCAGGTCAACCAGGCTTACTGCGTGCAACGTACGACAGCCTACTAGATGGTGGTGACCCGTACTTATGTCTTGCGGACTTCGCATCTTACGTGAAAGCGCACGAAGACATGAGCGAACAATACAAAGACCAAGCTGGCTGGGCGAAGAAAGCCATTCTTAATACCGCTCTTGTCGGCAAGTTCACCTCAGATCGCTCAATTCGCGACTATGTGAACAACATCTGGAAACTAAAAGCGGTTCACCGTTAATAGAACAGAGTTAAGACCAAGGTAGCCAAGCGCTACCTTTGGTCATTTTCCAAAAGAAGTTATTGATAACAATAAAACCCTACACGGAAGGTGTTGGTATTACCTTCGGAGAAAGCGATGAAAGAACAAACAGCATTAAAGAAAGTCGCGGAAATGGCGAGATTGGCTGATAGCTATGTCAGTGCTTGGGGAGATGAGGCAAAAGTGTCTGAGGAGACGCTGCGCCGCTTGCTCGCTTCGCTTGGCTACGATACTAGCAGCGATGAAAAACTATTGGCTTCTGCTGAAAAGAAACATAAAAAAGACGTACTAGCCCCTGTTCTTGTTTTACGCGACGGCGAACCAGTCGAAGTGGAACTAAACCTAGGTACGAGTGCTCGTGAGAGTGAATTCAGCTGGCGTTTAGAAACAGAACAAGGAGAGGTACTTGAAGGCTATCTTCAGTCCCAAATTGTTCGTGATGAGCGTGCTGAGGGTGGCCCTCTAGTGTTTGCATTGCCAAAGAACTTGGCTTGGGGTTATCACAAATTGATTGTCAGCCGTAAGCGTCGTAAAACGCCTTACGAGATGTCATTGATCATCACGCCGAAAGCGTGTTTCAAACAAGACGATCTAAACCAACATAAAAAGCTATGGGGTCCTAGTATCCAGCTTTACACACTGCGTACTCAGCACAACTGGGGTATCGGTGATTTTGGTGACCTAAAACAGTTGGTGAGCGATATCGCTTCTCGTGGCGGTGACTTCATTGGTTTGAACCCGATTCACTCACTGTTCCCAGCGAACCCAGAAGGCGCGAGCCCATACAGCCCGTCTTCTCGTCGTTGGTTGAATATCATGTACATCGACGTAAGTTCTGTACCTGAATTCGCACTGAGTGCTGAAGCTCAGCAACGTGTTGGCAGTGCAGAGTTTCAACAGCGTCTACAAAAAGCACGTGACTCTCATTGGGTGAACTACACAGAAGTTTCGCAACTGAAAATGAGCGTTCTTCCGCTGCTGTTTAGTGAGTTTAAAGCTCGCCATTTAGACAAAAACACCGACCGCGCTCGTGCATTCTTGGACTTTGTAGAAAAAGGTGGCGACAGCTTGTTACACCAAGCTGCATTCGATGCGCTTCATGCTGATTTACACGCAGAAGATTCAAACATGTGGGGTTGGCCTGTATTCCCTGAGAAATACCGCACATTCGACGCAGCCGGTACTCAGAAATACATCAAAGACAACCAAGACCGCGTTCACTTGTACATGTACCTACAGTGGATCGCAGACGATCAAATCAAAGAAGCGCAGTCACTGGCAGAAGAAAAAGGCATGGCTGTTGGCTTGTACCGTGACCTTGCTGTCGGTGTTGCCGACTCAGGTAGTGAAACTTGGGCCGACGACGGTAACTTAGTGTTAGACGCCAGCATCGGTGCGCCGCCGGATGTACTTGGTCCTCTGGGTCAAAACTGGGGTCTGCCACCGCTTAACCCTCAAGTTTTAGAAGCGACTGGTTACGACGCGTACATCAAGTTGTTACGTGCCAACATGAAGCACTGTGGTGCACTGCGTATCGACCACGTACTTGGCCTGCTTCGCCTTTGGTGGATTCCAAAAGGCGAGAAGGCGACAGAGGGCGCTTACTTGTACTACCCAGTGGAAGACATGCTCGCAATCCTAGCGCTAGAATCTCATCGTCATCAGTGTTCTGTGATTGGTGAAGACTTAGGTACTGTGCCAGATGAAATCGTCGATATCCTACGCGATGCAGGTGTGCACTCATACAAAGTATTCTTCTTCGAAACTTCGAAAGAAGACGGTGGGTTCATTTCTCCGAAGCACTACGCAGAGCAATCGATGGCGGCACTGTGTACGCATGACATGCCAACCCTGCGTGGTTTCTGGCACTGCGATGATTTGAAAATGGGTCGTGAGATTGGCCTTTACCCAGATGAAAAACAGTTGGAAGGCTTATTTGCTGATCGCTTGAAGTGCAAGCAAGGTATCTTAGACAGCGTTCGCTGGCACGGCTATTTGCCAGAAGGCATTGGTCATGATGCTCAGTACGTACCGATGGACTCGTACCTAAGCGAAGCGCTGCAACTGCACGTAGCTGCGGGTGACTCTGCACTGCTTAGCGTTCAGCTTGAAGACTGGCTAGAAATGGATCAACCGGTCAACATTCCTGGCACGGTGGATGAGTATCCAAACTGGCGTCGTAAATTGTCGATGAACCTAGATGAAATCTTCAGCCGTGAAGATGTGAATCGCATTTCCAAACGCCTCACTGAAGTTCGCGCACAGGCGAGCAAATAAGATGCGTAGAGTGACGTAGATGAATGAGCGGATTACCAATTTTGTTAGCTCAGAGGTACGAAAGTTCCGTCTAGGTCACTCATTCCGAAAACACAATCCGTTAGGATGAAGTACCGTTATTATGCCCGCGACAATAGCGGGCATTTTTTGTTTTTGACATCGCTTGATGCATACATGTTTTAAGCGAAGTCTTTTGTGAGTTCACAACGTTGGCTGTGGAGAAACCGATGTTTGATTCAGATTTCTGGTCTTGAAAAGGATATTGGCTCTAGGGAGAAAGATTTGAAAACCACCAAAACCAAGAAAATAAAGAAACAACACGAACGCGCATACGAACTGCTTGCTGAGGCGGCTTACTCAGACCCATTTTCGGCGTTGGGGCCATTCATTGATGATGGCGAAGGATCGCTGCGAGTGTGGATGCCGGGCGCAAACAAGGTTGAACTGCTTGTTAATGGCGAACCTCGCGTGGCGCTTGAGCGTGATGGCGACAGCGGTTTCATCTTAAAAGAGCAACGCGATTTACACCTGACCCACTACCGTTTGGCGGTCGATTGGAATGGTGTTGAACAAATTATTGATGACCCGTACCAGTACCACAATATTTACCAAGAGTACGAGCATCTGCATACGCCCAAAGACATGTATCACTATATGGGCGCACACTTTGTCACGCTAGAACGTGGCGGTGAAAACATCTCCGGTGTTCGCTTCCTTGTCTACGCACCGCATGCATCGGCTGTTAGCCTTGTGGGTTGCTTCAACCAATGGGACGGTCGTCGTCACCCAATGCAACGTTTAGATTATGGCATTTGGGGCTTGTTCATTCCTGGCTTAGAAGAAGGCGTTCAGTACAAATTTGAGCTCAAAGGGCCAAATGGGGAAGGGCTGCCACACAAACAAGACCCTTGGGGTTTTTACTCTGAGCAGTACCCATCGTTCGCATCCATTACTTACGATCACAAGCGTTACCAATGGCAAGATGCGAAATGGCAAAATCGCGCAGTGACACAAAAGCGTGATGAAGCGTTATCGTTTTATGAGCTGCATGCTGGGTCATGGAAGCGCAACGAGAAAGGCGATTTCCTCAACTACCGCGAACTCGCGGAGCAGTTGGTGCCATACCTTGTGGATATGGGCTACACCCACGTTGAGCTGATGCCTGTGTCTGAGCATCCATTCTACGGTTCATGGGGCTATCAACCCGTTGGCTTGTTTGCGCCAACCAGCCGTTTTGGCTCACCTGATGATTTCAAATTCTTCGTGGATGCGTGTCACCAAGCTGGTATCGGTGTAGTGCTGGATTGGGTTCCGGCGCACTTCCCATCGGATGATCATGGCTTAGCGAACTTTGATGGTACGCCTCTGTTCCACGACCCGGATCCGCGTCGCGGTTGGCACCAAGATTGGAACTCATACATCTATGATTTAGGCCGTGAGCATGTGCGTCGCTTCCTTGTATCGAATGCGCTGTATTGGTTTGAACAATTCCATATTGATGGCATTCGCGTGGACGCAGTCGCATCGATGCTCTATCTCGATTATTCACGTAGTCACGATCAGTGGGTACCGAACGTCGACGGTGGTAACGAAAACTACGACGCAATCGCAACCTTAAAATGGATGAACGAAGAAGTGTACAAGCACTTCCCGAATGCGATGACGATTGCGGAAGAGTCAACGGCGTTTCCGGGGGTGTCTGCGCCAACCTTTATGGGTGGTTTAGGTTTTGGCTTCAAGTGGAATATGGGGTGGATGCACGACAGTCTTTCATACATCAAAGAAGATCCTGTTCACCGCAAATACCACCACAATACCGTCACATTCCCGTTGGTTTATGCGCACAGCGAAAACTACGTCTTGTCTCTCTCTCACGATGAGGTGGTGTACGGCAAAGGCTCTATCCATAACAAGATGCCGGGCGATGAATGGCAGCAAACCGCAAACCTACGTGCATACTACGGTTACATGTATGGTCAACCGGGCAAAAAGCTGAACTTCATGGGCGCGGAAATCGGCCAAACGGCGGAGTGGAACCACGATGATCAGTTGCAATGGTTCTTGCTGGAATATGAGCGTCATCAAGGCGTTCAAAAGCTGATGCGAGATTTGAACCACTTGTACCGAAATGAAGCGGCGATGCACGATCAAGATTGTGTTCCTGCTGGTTTTGAGTGGCGTCTACAAGACGAAGCGGATGCGAGTATCCTAGCGCACGAGCGTATCAGTAAAGAGGGTGAGCGTATTCTCATCATCACCAACTTTACGCCCGTACCACACGAGCGTTTCCGTTTAGGTGTTCCAAATGCAGGTCAATACGAACTACTGCTGAACACGGACGACAGCAAATACGGCGGCAGCGATTTTAAAGTGCAGACCAGTGTGAAAACGGAAAAAGTCGAAAGTGAATCACTGCCTCAATCACTTGAGCTTCGTTTACCACCTCTTTCAACCGTGTTCTACAAGCTGAACAAATAATTCAACCTAATCAAATTCTAAGCCCGTTTTACAATGTAAATCGGGCTTTTTTTGACCTATTTTTTACCTCGAAAACTTGTTGTTCCTGATTGAATCAGGCAAGCTCGCTGGTTTGTTTATCATCAATCGCTAATGCATTGGGGAGCCACACATGTTGAAAAGGCTTAAGTCATTTCTATTTAAAATGGTGTTGATATTTCTGATCGCCCCAGTCGTTTTGGTTGGTGTGGTGAAATATGTCGATCCGCCAATATGGGGATGGAAGTTAAGCCGCATTGTTGCGCCACCAAAGAACTATCCAAATAGCAGCCAACACGAATGGGTACCCTTGTCGCGTATTTCAAAAAATATGCAGTTAGCGGTGATTGCGACCGAAGACCAAAAATTCCCTCATCACTATGGATTGGACTTCGAATCGCTATTCGACGTGATTGCCGAAGCAGGTGACAATGGCCCGTCGAGAGGCGCGAGCACGATTACCCAACAAGCCGCGAAAAATGTGTTTTTGTTTCCTTCTCACTCCTACGCTCGCAAGGCTTACGAGCTTTACTTTGCTTTGCTGATGGAGCTGATGTGGAGTAAAGAGCGCATTCTCGAAGTGTATCTAAATGTGGCTGAATTTGGTCCCGGTATTTACGGTGCTGAAGCGGCGGCGCAGAATTATTTTGGTGTCAGTGCAAAGCAACTCTCGAAGTGGCAAGCAGCGCGTTTAGCCGTGGTGTTGCCAAACCCATATCGAATCAAAGTCTATCCACAAAGTGATTACACTGCTCGCCGCACAAGATGGGCAATGAATCAAATGAGCAATCTTGGCAGCGTGCAACTTTAAGTTCCTAAATCCATTGTGTTTAAATAGAACTACGCCCCTATATCAATAAAATGTGAAGCGTCACACCCTTTGGGGCGTAGGCAGTTAGAATGATGTGTTCAGTTTCTTACCTAGGCACAATTAGTGTGAATAAAACTAATAAATGTGCATGGTTACCATGTGCTACCAATGGACTGAACGATGAAACTGAACCTGATTACCACTACTTTACTGCTTGCGTCGGCAAGTGCCATCGCCGAGCCTAACATCACCATTTCTACCACGACCAACAGCCGTGACTTCCCATTAAGTGCAGAACAGCCTTTGGTTGTGCCTCTAACCAAAGACGGATACACGCTTAAAATCACGGGCGTTGAAGGTGATTGCGTTGCACCCGATGGTCAGAAAGTGAAGTTCAACAAACCTCTTGCGCTGAACTGCGGAAAACCAACGGAACTGCCGTTAAAAATCCGCTTTACCGGCGATTACTCTTTTGCTTTTGATGCAGAAGCCAAAACACTTCGTTTTAAGCGTGAACCTAAGAAAGCCGCCAAAACTGAATTCAAACGCCCAATCCCACAAGTGCAATGTGAGGTTTACCAAGGCGGAGAAGTCACCATTGCGTTAGGTGACAGTTTCCCGGATGGCACCAAGTTGCGAGATGCTTACTCGGGGCAAATGGTTGAAGTGCAAGATCAGCAAGTATCGCTGACGCCAAGCAAAGACTCTGGCGGCCTAGTGCTTTTAGAGCCTGTACAGAAAACCAAAGAAGCGGTGCTATTTGATTACCGAAACGCGAACATTTACTTCGTGATGGTTGACCGTTTCAACAACGCAGACGCAAGTAACGACAACAGTTATGGTCGCAAAAAAGACGGCAAAGAAGAGATAGGTACCTTCCACGGCGGTGACCTTAAAGGCGTGATTGAGAAACTTGATTACATCAAAAGCCTAGGTACAGACGCGATTTGGTTGTCGCCAATCGTTGAGCAAGTGCACGGCTTTGTCGGTGGTGGCGATAGTGGTTCATTTCCGTTTTATGCATACCACGGCTACTGGACGCGTGACTTCACCCAGATTGATGAGAACTTCGGTAATGAACAAGATTTAAAAACGCTGGTGGAAGAGGCACACAAACGTGGCCTCAAAGTCTTGATGGATGCGGTTATCAACCATTCTGGTTACTCAACATTGGCGGATCTACAGTTCGACGGTATTGATGTGTTAAAGCCTAATGCCGATCTGCCCAAGAAATGGGGCGACTGGCAACCAAAAGCGGGTGAAAATTGGCATAGCTATCACCAGAATATTGATTATCAGAGTCCTAACTGGGCGAAGTGGTGGGGCGGCGATTGGGTAAGAACCGGCTTGCCAGGTTACTCAGCTCCGGGCAGTAGCGACATCACCATGTCATTGGCGGGGCTGCCTGACTTTATCACCGAACAAGGCAAAGCTGTAAAACCAGCTCAGTGGCTATTAGATAACCCTGGCACTCGCGTAGAAGCTCGTGACAATTACACCGTCTCGGATTATCTAATTGAGTGGCAAACTGATTGGGTGAAACGCTTTGGCATTGATGGCTACCGTGTCGATACGGTGAAGCACGTTGAAGGTGATGTGTGGAAACGCTTGAAAGAAGAGGCATCAAGCAGTCTTGAACAGTGGCGTAAAGAAAATGGCAAATCAGGTCAGCCGTTCTGGATGATGGGCGAAGTCTGGGGACACACCGCGTATCGCAGCCCTTATTTCGATGATGGTTTTGACGCGTTGATCAACTTCGATATGCAGAAGAAGCTAGACAAAGGCGCGGCGTGCTTTAGCCAAATGGCAGACACTTACCAAAGCTATGCGGAAACTATCGCGAACGAGAAAGACTTCAACCCAGTCAGTTACATGTCTTCTCACGATACGGAGTTGTTTTTCTCACGTTTTAAAGATTACGGCATGCAACGTAACGCGGCGAACGCATTGCTTCTTAGCCCAGGTGCGGTTCAGGTTTATTATGGTGATGAAGTGGGTCGTAACATTGGCCCTTACGCGGATGATTTCCACCAAGGCACACGCTCTGACATGGTATGGAAATTATCGGATGAGAAGCAAGCGCTGCTGAAACATTGGCAAACCCTTGGTCAGTTTCGTAAAGTGCACCCAGCGATTGGTGCGGGTCAGCACGAAGTGATTGAACAAGAAGGCGCGTATGTGTTCTCTCGCTCGCTTGGCAATGACAAAGTCGTCGTGGCGTTTGTAGGACGTAATAAGTAACTAAACGCTCTTTATGTCGATAAATAAAAAGCCCTTCCTTGAGTTATCAAGGAAGGGCTTTGTTGTTTTAGTTCGCCAGTTCTTGGTCGATGACTTTTTCTAGCTCGTCAAACGGCACATAGCCAGGAATGACTTGATCATTAATGATCAACGCAGGCGTGCCGCGTAAACCAAGTTGCGTGAAATACTGATAGTTCTTATCAAGCAGCGCTTTGGTCTCTTTGTCGTCGACAAGCTGCGCTTCTGTCCCCGTTTTTTTCGCGATTTGTTTTAACGAACGTGCATCATGTGCGCCCGGTTTTTTCACCAGTAACTCATGCACTTGTTCGTACTTATCTCGCTGGTTTTGCCAAACATTTAATGCGTAACTTGCCGAGTTGTAGCCGTTTTTCTCGTATTGTTCTTTAAAAGAGACATTGAGGTTAAGCACTTTTATCTGCGGATATTCCTCACCAACTTTGACCAGTTCTCCTTCTAAACGTTTACAAAAAGGGCAACTGTAGTCCGTTACGTTAATAATGGTTAACTCAGGGTTTTCAGCACCAAAAGAGGAATGTTTGCCATCACTTAGATAGTGACGAACCTCCTTCAAGGTGTCGCCAAATGACTGTTGATACGCAATGTACTCTTGAAGGTTTTGGTGCAATGAATCAAGAATTTGAGGATTCTCTTTTAGTATCTGAGTAACTTCCTCCAGCTTTTGTTCTGCGGTCTTTTCTGATGCGAAAGATACGGCAGGTACGATAGCCATCGTTAACGTCAAAAGTGTACGAGTGAATGTCATAATATTTCCTAAAACTTTTAAATTTCGTTGTTTGTTATGTGAAGTGAATAAAATACGTACAAAAGTCAGGCGATAAGGTCTTTCGCCTTGCTAGGTTTATTCTCTAAACACGCAAAGTTTTAGGTGAACCCGACACTTTTCCGGTATCGGTTCAGTGTATTCCAGATAATGAATTGCTGTGGATGCCATCGGCAGCGCCACAATCAAAGCAAACAGAAAAAATGGAATAAGAATATGATCCAACTGGTGTTGGTACGCTTGAACTAGCTTCTCTGAAAGGTCGCAAGATGGTGATAAATTCACGCTTTCATCTTGCTGACTCTGTATCTGGTGAGCCTTAGGGCAGCTTTTCGAGAAGCCGGAGTTTTGGCTTAAACATACCATCACCACCCAAAATACGAGGGCGAGTGTCCACTTGGCTATTTTAGGTTGTGAGCGTAACAATGGGCTGCCTAGTCCTGTTGATTCTGGTTTATGCCGTTTGCATGTGACCGGACAATCCTAACCTAAATTTCATTATGGAATGTTACTTTCGAGTTAATCGATATCGCCTCAATGCCAAAGTATGAAGTACGTCATGAATGTTGTAGAAAGCAATATTCGTCAGAATCATTGGTCGGATTGATGAAGAATTCCTGAGGTATCGATATAGATTAATATACCTAATTGTTAGCACAAATTTTTATTATCTTTCAAATGTGATTAAAATCATAAAACAAAACTTCATAACTGAGTCGCCAGAATGTTCGGCAGGCGGATTGATTTTGATCATCTCTCTAGCACATTATTCGGGTGAACATATGTGTCCTGTCCCACATGTGTAGGTAATGTTATGAAAAATCCTGTTCAAACCGAGCGCAAAGTTACGCTGGGGTGCTACGTTGCACTGGCGTTTGCGGTCGTCTTCTTTTCTGGTCTCATGCAATCGAACGAATGGTATGGCGTATTTGATTTCACCACGTTGAATGGCTCTTTCGGCAAGGTGGCTTATGGTGTTACCGAAACGGCTGACGGTGTGCAAGTTGCAACAACGTCGCTTCGTGGTACTGGTGGTAGCGGTGCACGTGACGGTTTCATTTTTGCACTTACTTTGATTCCTACCGTTATGTTCGCATTGGGTATGATCAATGTACTTGAGCACTATGGCGCACTAGAAGCAGCACGCAAACTGTTAACGCCGCTTCTTCGTCCAACTATGGGTATTCCAGGTAACTCTGGTTTGGCTCTTATCGCTTCGCTGCAAAGTACCGACGCAGGTGCGGCGATGACTCGTCAGCTTAAAGATGAAGGCCATCTTACCAAACGCGAAACCGATGTGTTCACTATGTTCCAGTTCACCGCTGGTGCCACCATTGTTAACTTTTTTTCCTCAGGGGCGGTGCTGTTTACGCTGACGATGGCGGATGGTTCGCTTGCCGTAACGTCTTCTATTGGTTTGGCGGTTGTGGTGATGTTCTTATTTAAAATTGTGGGCGCGAACTTATTCCGTATCTACCTAAACATCACAGAAGGTAAAGAAGACAAGCAAGATCAAAACAAATCTGAGAACTTAAAAGAGGAGACGGCGTAATGAGTGACGTAAAAGCAAGTAAGCCGATGGTGACGGATATTTTCGTTGAAGGCGCTAAAAAAGGCTGGGTTATTGCGACAACATCAACCGTGCCTAACGTTCTTATGGCGTTTGTCATCATTAAAGCGTTACAGATTACTGGCGCGTTGGATTTGATGGGCTCGGTATTTTCTCCAGTAATGGCGGTTTTTGGTTTGCCAGGTGAAGCAGCTGCGGTGCTGATTGGTGCTTGGATGTCGATGGGCGGCGCAGTTGGCGTGGTTATCACATTGTTTGACCAAGGCATCTTGAATGGTACGCACATCGCGATTCTTGCACCTGCAATTTACCTAATGGGCTCACAGGTTCAGTACATGGGTCGAATTATGGGACCTATCGGTACTGAAGGTCGTTACATCCCAGTCATGATTGCGATTTCCGTATTGAACGCATTTGGCGCAATGCTAGTCATGAACTTGTTTGTTTAAGGAGCAATCATGCAGTTTTCTCTCAATGAATATCTCGAAGAACTTCGTCCTCTCATTAATGTCGATTGTGGTACGTACACCACTGATGGCATTGAGTTCATCGCTTCTCAATTTGAAGAGAAGTACCAAGCGATGTCAGGTTGGAGCGTAAAACGCATCGACTGTGGCAGAGCGGGCATCGGTCTTGAAGTTCGAAACAAGCCTGAAGCAGAGCAAGTTGACGTGATGCTGATTGGTCACATGGATACAGTGTTCCCTGTCGGTACCGCTGGATTACGTCCTATGTCTCAAGACCCTGAAAAAGCGTACGGTCCGGGTGTCTCGGACATGAAATCTGGCTTGCTGAATATTGTGTACGCGATGCGTAACCTCGACCAAGCGGTGTTGGATAAACTGTCGATTTGTATCTGCATGAACCCAGACGAAGAAACCGGATCGTTATATTCGGTCGACTGGATTCAATCTGTTGCAAAAAACGCGAAGAACGTATTGGTGGCAGAAGCAGCACGTGCAGACGGCGGTTTAGTCAAAGCGCGCAAAGGCATGGCGCGTTACAAAATCACGTTTAATGGCATTGCAGCCCACGCTGGCAACGAGCCAGAAAATGGCCGCAGTGCAATTACCGAGATGGCGAACTGGATTCTCGCAATCAATGCCATGACGAACTTCGAATCTGGCACCACATTAAACGTGGGTATTGTGTCTGGCGGTAACGGCGCAAACATCGTCCCTGAGCACGCTGAAGCGATCGTGGATGTGCGTTTCTGGAGTAATGAAGAATACGATGATGTCGATAGCAAGCTAAACGGCATGCTGGAAACACCATTCGTTGATGGCGTTAGCATCGAGTTGGTTCGTGAAGCTTACAAACCTTCTATGGTGCCAAGCGCGCAAACCGAAAGCCTGATGGCATTAGTTGAAGACGCAGCAAGTGAACTGGCTATCGACATCAACTGGAAAGAAGTGGGTGGCGGCTCTGATGCAAACAATACGGCAATTCTTGGCGTTCCAACTTTGGATGGTCTAGGACCTATCGGTGCAGGTTTCCACAGTGACCAAGAGTACTTGTTGCTTGAGTCTATCGAACCACGTATCAAAATGCTGATGCGTGTACTGGAGAAGATTGCTCAATAAGGCATTCTGCTTCTAAAGCTTGGTTCCCAAGACAATAATCCCCGGACTTCGGTTTGGGGATTTTTCTATCCGTGTTTTTGTTTCACTTTACTATCATTTCTTGTTATTAATCTTGCGTTCAGGTTCGATTTATTAATATGTTGGCCACAGTCATAAATTTCGGAGGCAACGATGAGCACAACAATGTCTGTAAAATCGGCGCCGAAAGACGCCAAAGATCAAACGATGCAAGCGCCAGATGAGAAAACATTCTGGCGCAAAATGAAAGGGTCGGTTAAGAAAGCGGGTGAAGAAATTGCCGTTATGGGCATCAAATCATGGCTCGCGATGACAGATTCCAACACCGCCGTTCGCCATAAGGCGATTTTAGGTGGCGCATTGGCTTACTTCGTATTACCCACCGATATGGTGCCAGATGTTCTCGCAGGCGTCGGCTTTACCGATGACATGGCAGCGCTTACCTTAGCCGCCAACTCTGTTGGCAATGCCATCACTAAAGAACACGAAGAGCAAGCTAGAGAAAAACTGAATTCGATGGCGGATTAGAAAAAGCATTTCTAGACGCGGAGAAAACAAAAGCCCCGATGTTTCCATCGGGGCTTTCTTTTAGACAGGACTATATAATTTCAGAATGGTAATCGTAGAACGATTTAGGCGTCAGCGCGTTTAAGATGCACTTCTTCTTCGGCTACGCCTGCCATTGGATCGTTGAAGCGAGCTTCATCCAATGCGCCTTCTGATTTTGCGACAATGACGGTAACTGCACTGTCACCAGTGATGTTTACCGCAGTACGAATCATATCAAGTAGACGGTCAACACCCATGATGAGCGCAATACCTTCAAGCGGCAGACCAACTTGGTTCAATACCATGGCTAGCATTACAAGGCCAACACCAGGGACACCCGCAGTACCGATAGATGCCAATGTCGCTGTCATGATTACCATTAGGTAATCGCCCATAGTTAAATCAATATTGAAGGCTTGAGCAATAAAGGCGGTTGCTACACCTTGCATGATCGCCGTACCGTCCATGTTCACGGTTGCACCAAGTGGTACTGTGAAAGATGATACGCGGTTCTCAACCCCCATACGGTGCTTAGCCGTTTCCATTGTCACTGGAATCGTCGCGTTTGATGATGCGGTCGAGAAAGCAAACATGATCGCGTCTTCCATCTTACGTAGGAACGTAATTGGATTTAGACCAGTGAAACCTTTTAACATTAAGCTGTAAGTGACTAGGCCGTGCAGGACAAGCGTACCCGCCAGTACTAAGAAGTACTCTGCCAGATTGACGATTGCGCCCAGACCAAGACCAGTAAATAGCTTCGCCATTAAGAAGAACACACCATAAGGCGCCAAGTTCATCAAAATCGCAACCAGTTTCATGATCACTTCATTCAGATCAGAGAAGAACGCTGCAATACGTTCACCAGGTTTGCCTGCTGCGCTGATCGCGATACCAAATAGCACTGCGAACACAATAACTTGCAGGGTTTTACCTTCAGCCATCGCACTGATAGGGTTGGTTGGGAACATATCGATGATCACCTGACCCAAAGATGGTGCTTCTGCTGATTTGAATGAACTTGCTGCGGTTAGGTCAGCGCCAGCACCTGGCTGGAACAGAGTACCCATAGTTAGAGCAAGCGTAATCGCGATAGCCGTTGTTGTAACGTAGAAAGCGAGGGTTTTACCACCCATGCGACCCAGTGTAGAAAGGTCTTTGAGGGAGCTAGTACCACAAACTAGTGAAACAAACACTAGAGGGACTACGAGCATTTTTAAGCTGGCGACGAAGATCTGTCCACCAACTTCAAATAATCCATTAACAATGTATGCGTCGACAAATCCGTTGCCGGCAAAAAGTGTGCGAATTGCAAATCCTGTCAAGATACCCGCTACCATACCCAAAATTACGCGGCTGGTTAGCGACATCGGTTTCTTGGTATTCATGAGAACACTCCTTATAGTTATGCACCTTGAGTTCACTTCAAAGCGGCGAGCAGAGTAGCAGTGGAGTGAGAAAATACGAAAGAATAATCCTCTAAATGGTTAATAGATGTGAACTTTATCACTAATAAAAATAGAGTTTTAACCAAACCTTAACTATTTGACTGGTCGAAAAGTTTGTATTTTAACACTTTTATCGAACATACAACCGATAAGAAAGAGTATTTACATTTATTTTTAGTAGTAAATGGAGTGCATATTATCTCTAAGGAATGTTGCTCTTGCATAACTATCTAGATTTTATTCAGGCTAGAAGCCGTCTCTTTTTGATTGTTTTTGTATTGGGCTGAACACAAGGGGCTAACGAGCCGTCTATGCCCCTGCTTATGTTATTTATCCGATGAATCAATGAAGGTTGGTCAATGTAGATAATTGGAGGTGATCCCAACTCCAATTATTCTGAGTGGTATTGCTAATACCCCCAACCCAATAGCGTTGCTTCGCTCGGATGAAGCCTTCCAAACAATGCAGACCAGTCTCAGTGATATGGACGCTTTGTTCCCACCACTCCCTTTCACGTGACTCAATCGTGATTAAAGGCGTTTGACCTTGTGCTAGAGGGAGGAGTAAGGCGTAAAACATCGTATCGCCCAGGTAAGGCAGAGGTTCACGTTGTTGATATTGCTCAAACCAATCTTTGATGAGAATTGAACGATTTTGAGAACTTAGGACCTCTAATGCAATCTGCTGAGTCAAGCTTAATCCTGTTTGTGAATGAGGTAACTCTTGCATATGGCGTATTAGCACGTTGAGCATATTGGGTAAGCAATCTAGATCATGCTGCTCGATCAAATTAACCATAGAGATGGGGGTCGGTGATGTGACAGCGTGCCAGGAATGTTTAGCCTGACTGAATAATTTGGCTGTCACGGGTTTACGGTATTGCCAACAAGCGCGAATAGCCTCTTTAGGCAACTGCCCTAAACCGATGAATCGCTCAGTGCCAGGGAACTGGTTCAATTCAATGATCTCTATCACCTTGTTTTCTACATTCTCTAACAACGTTAGGGCACGAATCAGCATTAATTGGTCATAGCTGTCATGTTCGACCCAAAAGACGATTCGTTCAAATGTATCACTGAGCAGCGTATCGATATTAGCTTGCTCAAATTTGACAATATCTTGCACTGAGTCTTCACGCTTCATCACGGGCAGCAGAGTCTCTACGACATATTGGGCACGAATGGCAAGGAAGTTTTGTGGTGTTGCTGGGATTGGACCCATACAAAGCGGATCTATCAGGGCTAAAAATTTCCCCTTGAATCCGCTGTCTTTAAGCCGTTGCTGAATATCATGCCCACAGCGGACATGGAGCGTTTTTAGTTCGCTATCAAGAGGAGGGAAGTGATTTTTGATGGCGTCTTTGTGAGCTTCTAACTCTTGGACATGCGCTTTTAATTTACTCCAACTGGGTAAACCTAATTCTCTGGCTAGCGAATGTTGAACGTCAGCTAATTGAATTGTATTGGGAGCTAATGATTCTGGTTTGGAGTGAAATCGCTTAACTCGATCCAACATCTCATCATCGTGTTGACGTATAGCTTTGAGCCTTTTTTTAGCAACGGATTTTTGTTGGTTAATGTTGATTAAGAAGCTATTTGTAGAGTTCATTTTTCACCTTTCTTATCTCTTCCACACTCGCCTAAATAGAAGCTAAAAAGAAGGTAAAAACAGATTGTGCCTGCTACACAGAGTAGGGTAGAAGAGTTGCCGTGAACCAAGTTCTTTCCGCGAGTGTTGGGGGCTTTAGGCGTGAGCAGGCTGATAGTAGAGTTTCACAATCCATCATGCAACTATTCATGAGAGAGCTGCATCACAAAATATCAGCCCCATTAAAGAAGTGCTGAATAGTTTGACAGCCAATGCCTATGTAGATGCTAACAACCATCCGTTTTCTAGTAGATATGCATTACAGGATCCAGTAATAAAAAAGCCCTGCTAGGTCTAGCAGGGCTTTGTAATACATGTAGATATTAATTACTCGCTCTTGTAAGCGTAGTTATAGTAACCGTAACCATATCCGTATGAGTTTGACGCTTTCTTCTCTACGGCGTTTAGAATCACGCCTTTTACTTCCACGCCGGATTGTTCAAAGCGACCTTGTGCGACTTCAATTTCCTTCAAAGTCGTTTGATCAAAACGAGCTACCATCAGTGTTGTTCCTGCGATTGCACCAACAATGCTTGGGTCGGTAACCGCGAGTACAGGCGGCGTATCGATGATCACAAGATCGTACTGCGCCGACATTTCGTCAACAAAGCTCTTAAAGCGAGGATGCATCAAAAGCTCTGACGGGTTTGGTGGTACTTGGCCACGAGTAACCACATCTAGATTGTCGATGGATGTTGATTTAATGATATTGCTATGGGATGTCTTGCCGCTCAAATAATCAGAAAGACCGTTATCCCAACGTAAACCAAAACATTGCTGCAAATAACCTTTACGCATATCCGCATCGATAAGCAGTACTTTCTGACCTGTTTTTGCAGCGACGGCTGCAAAGTTTGTCGATACAAACGTTTTACCGATAGATGGTGCTGGACCTGAAATCATAAGAACATTGTTCTTCGCTTCCATCATCGCAAAGTGCAGGCTAGTACGAAGACTACGCAGGGCCTCGATGGAAAGATCGGCCGGGTTAGCTTCAGCAAGAAGGACTAGCTCATCGTTGCTGCCTTTGTTTCGTTTAAGCTTGTTTGCAAATTCCAGTTGTTGAATAGATTTTGGAACGCTAGCGTAAACAGGCATACCAATCTGCTCAATTTGATCTGGTGTTTCTACACCACGGTGGAATGCCGCACGAATTAATACGAAAGCCACGCCTGCCATGCCGCCAAGCAGTGTTGCTAGCACAACGATAAGCGCTTTTTTCGGCTTGATTGGCTTAGAGAACGATTGAGCGTTATCTAAGATTCGAACGTTGCCAACGGTTCCTGCTTTAATGATGTTGAGCTCTTGAACCTTGTTCAATAGCTGTATGTAGATTTGTTGGTTTACTTCTACATCGCGCGTCATGCGTAGAACTTCACGCTGTGTTTTCGGTAACTTTTGAACTTGTTTATTAAGACGCTCTTTCTCTTTGAGTAGCGTCTCACGTTTATCAAGCAGAGACTTATAAGCCGGGTGATCTTGTGTAAAGCGCTGGCTGATTTCACTCTCTTTGAATGTAAGCTCATTTAACTGCGCTTCTAATTCAACCATCACTTTCAGCGTTGATTGAGCTTCAAGGCCTAAGTCGATAGATTCATTTTCTTGACGGAATCGATTTAAAACGTCTTCAGAAGCGGTCAGTTTTGTTTTGATGTCTGGAAGGTGGCCTTTCAAGAACTCGAGACTTTGCTCTGCCTCTGCTGAGTTTCTTTGAACGTTTTGCAAGAAGTAGTTCTGGCTAATGTCGTTCAAGATAGCTTGAATCTTAGCGCGATCTTCACCAGAGAAGCTTAAAGAAATAATCCCGGTTTGCTTACCACGTTCGCTAATCGATAAGTTTTGTTGCAGTGCATTGATTGCATCTAATTTGCTGACTTTACTCACGGTAAACGATGCGCCGTCTTGCGCTATCATTTCTGTAGCTAAGAATTGATAGCCGTTCTTTTCAATGAGCTCGCCAACCTTACCTTCTAAAATGACGTTATTGTCATCTTCTATAAGTTTGAACGTCTGTTTTTCAGAATCAATAACTTCGAGAGTTAGAGGAATTCCAACTGCGTAAGAAGGGGTATTAAATCGTGAAACGCTCAGACTGATTTGTTCGCCTTGCAGTCGAGCTAAGCCCTTACCGATGATAGGCATGTAATTCGGAGAGACGACCGTGGTTAAGTTGAACTTATCAACTGTACCACCCAAAATCATACGAGATTTAATGATCTCAATTTCTGTTGTCGCTGATGACTCTGCTGAAAACAGCTCTCCCATATCACCAACCATCGCTGAAATACCACCGGAGCTCTTACTTTCAATTTGGATAAGAGCGTCAGCTTTGTAGATAGGTGTTGATAGAATGGCAACGCCGACGCCTATAATTGAAAATAGGACTACGGTACATAGAATGAGCCATTTGGCATCAAGAATGATCCCAAATAACTTTCCCAAATCGATCTCATCGTCGGCTTGACGTGATTGCTTAATAGTTTGTGTTGTCATTACTTTAACTTCTTAAATACCTTGCCATTGGCGTTTATTTATTTAGCCTTGCGGCTTATAGTTTTTGAGACCACGCTTTTGCTGCTTTTTCTATAAGCGTATAAGCATGTTCGAAGGCTTCTCTACTTTGTCTGTATGGATCAGGAATGTTTTTTTCACTTATCCATTGTCCAAACAGCATCGTTTTGCCTCGTGCCTCAGGAGCGACTTTGGTTAAGGCTTCTAAATGACCTTTTTCCATAACCAATATCAGATCGTATTGAGCGCAAAGCTCAGGTGTTAATTGTCGTGCTTCGTGTCCATCTAAGCTTACGCCATGTTCATTCGCGATGGTGGTTGCCATATCATCAGCAGCTTTTCCTGTTAAATGACTTTTATCCACCGCGATTCCCGCTGACGCGACATGTTTGTTTGGTAGTAAAGACTGCAAAAGCCGCTCTCCTGTTGGAGAGCGGCAAATATTACCTACACAGACGACAAGAATATTAGAAAACAAATGCTTACCCTATTTTAAATTGTATGCCTATGATCCCAACTGAATTGCTTGCTTCTTTATATTGCACAATTGAGCTACGTAACTATTGAATGCATGCCGCAAGAGATAACTTTCTTGCGGCACGTCGTTTTTACGGCCAAGTGCGTACTCGTAGTACACCTTCGGTTAATTCGTTAAAGCCGGAAATGGTTGGAACAAGTTGAGCAATAACGCGGTTCCAACGGCTAACAGGCGCGGCTGTTACATAGACTATGTCGTATGGGTTGAGATCAAACTCTGTTCCAATCACCAAAGCAGAAGCATCAGAAACATCCAACTGATAAATGTCCGCCATTTTAGCTTCTTCTTTTGAACGTCTGATGACGAAGACGCCAGTAGCATCGGCGGAGATTTCATTAATACCACCAACGCTACTTAGAGCTTCAGTAAGGCTCATACCGCTGCGATCAATTTTGAGTAGCTTCGGATCGTTAACTTCGCCCATAACAAATACTTTTTGTGCATCGTTACGGGGAATATGAACAATATCACCTGGCTTTAGAAGACGGTTTTGAGTTAAGTCGCCTTGTTGCATCAGAGCATACAAAGAGACATTTTCAACGACACCGTTTCGCGTCAGTGTTGCATTACGCCAATCGGCTTCGGCTGCCAGTCCGCCTGCTCTATTCACGGCATCAAGAAGTGTAAGAGGAATGTTTGTGATTGGTTGTTGCCCTGGCTTGTTCACTTCGCCAGTCACATAAGTCTTTTTAGAGCGAAATGCTGCAACGCTTACATCGACTTGCGGGCTCTCAATGTATTTTGCAAGACGGTTGGCAATGTCTGCACGAATTTGGCGAACGTTTTTACCTTCAACGTGTACAACGCCAATGTAAGGGTAGAAGATCGTGCCATCCGAATGCACCCAGTTACCTGCTTCGGCTGAACTACGATATGAGCCAGCTGGGATCGTGAGCTCTGGGTGGTCCCAAATAGTAATATTTAAGATATCACCAGGTCCTACTTCGTATTCATACTTGGCGATTTCAATATCTAACTCTGGATTTGGCTTTGAAAAAGGATCTATTGAATTTAAAGAGGTCACTCGCTCCAAAGTTAAAGGATAAACCGTAACCTGCGATTCTATATCACTCGATTCAGTGCTCATTACTGTTTTGTCACTGACCGAAAGGTGGCTACCAGGCAGAGTACACCCTGTAAGAAGGATAGGAAGTACTGATATCCCCAAAAATTTATTAAATGTGTTCATTGGTTTATAACTACCGAAAGAAAGTTTGCCGACTGAAATTGATTCATTCTAATTGAACTGCATTTCATCAATGTTGACGATTTACTGCAGTTTTAAGCCTTTAGAAAGCGAGTCCATTCAGAATTATTTGTGTAATAAACACTCCAAATGGCTGCTAGCGACTTAGAGCTCTTAGTTTCATTTATGAAGGTGAAAAATCTACCCCACAAAAATAGTCAACCATTATCCATCTGGTTGCAATAAAGGCAACTACATACTTAAAAAAATACTGACGAATACATGACAAAATTATGTCTATTTAGCGTTATTGAGATGAATGCATGATTTTGCACATGTAAACAGGCAGGAATGTGAAAAAACTCATGCCAAAATTGTATGCATCCTATTTACACCATATGCAACTGCCGTTATGCTTCCTGTTGCGGTCGGATATAACAACAAATATTGGAGCTAATTTTGAAAATCAAACTTTTAACGGCAAGTGTGGCTGCAGTCCTACTAGCAGGTTGTGGTAGTGACAGCGATCCTGAGGTAAAAACATACTCAGTACAGGCTTATGATCCAGCTGTTATCGGCATGGAAGTCTCTTACGACTGTGGTGGAGATTTAAAAGGTAAGGCTGATGAACTGACAACAAACTACAAAGGTATGGTTGGCTATGCGCGCATTAGTCACATAGACGTAGTTAGTGCTCCAAGTGAGTGTACTTTCACATTAAAGCACACTGATAAGAGTGTAGATGCATCTAATGGTAAACGTATTACAACTGATTACAAAATTCCAAAAGGTCTAGCGCAAGCAGATGCACCTGTAACAGGTTCACCGTTTACTACTCTAGTAACGGATACTTTGGAAGAAGGTGCAATTTACACGCCAGAGGTTGCAGAGCAAGTGTTTGCTGATTTAGGTCTTGATGTCAATGCGATGGGCGTTTCAGTTAATGATTTGCTTCGCAATACTGAAAGTGTAGTTAAGCAGTTAGATGAGAGTGGTGATGCTGCAACAAAAGCATTAGCGACTAAACTGGTTGCTACAGCGAATGTAGTTTCAGATGTCATTAAAGCGAACCCTACGGCTTCTCCGAAAGCAATTTCAGTAGCAGCCAAAGCTGTAACTGAAGAGGTAATTAAGAAGAACCCAAATTACCCTAAAAATGATTCTGGTGATGTTATTTACGTAGAGGTATCTGAAGAAGATACTAAAGATGTAGTTAACCAGGTTGAAAAAGAGATCGAAGCAGGAAAACCTGTAGATGATTTCAAACCGGTAGTGCCACCGATTCCAGATGCGAAGCCAGGCAAACCAGTTGATCCTGTTGATCCGCCATCAGGTGGTTCAGGCGGTAACTAATTAACTGTACTGATAATTAAAAGGCCTCTTCAGAGGCCTTTTTTGATCCTATTGTACTGTGTTCATCACCTTTTAGTGAGCCCTTTACTGTTTAAGTAAGGCAGGATGTGCGGACGTGATTCGCCAGCTAGTTTACTGGTGACTTCTTGTGACCAAGTGCTTTGTTTTTGATTGCTCGAACGGTTTGCATAGTAGTTTTGCATGGTTTGGTCATAAGCCTGAATATCATCCAAATTTAGGTCTTGATACTGATTTTCATGCACCACGACATGAGCAGGTAGACGTGGCTTAACTTCAGGGGCTTGATCTGGATGACCAAGACACATACCAAATAAAATGGCTGTATTTTTAGGTAGGCCTAGTAACTCGTCGACTTTTTGAGCATTGTTTCGTAAGCCACCAATATACACGCCTCCTAGTCCCATAGACTCTGCCGCAAGTAAGCAGTTTTGTGCCATGATGCCAGAATCAACAGCACCGATAAGTGTTAACTCGGTGAAATCAGCTTGCACATCAGGATTGATACTGGCGTGGCGCTGGTAATCAATGCAAAACACCAAAAACTCAGCAGCGCTTTCAACGTACCCTTGATTCCCCGCATATTGTGCCAATAGCGTACGCTTTTCTTTATCGGTAACGCGGATAATTGAGACGACTTGCAACATACTTGATGAAGACGCCGCAAGGCCAGCTTGTAGAATCGTTTCTAATTGTTCGCTTTCAATAGGTTGCGAGGTGAACTTTCGAATTGAGCGGTGATTGAGAATTGTTTGTATCGTACTGTTCATGGTGACTTAACATCCCCTGTTACATGTAAAGGCTGAAGCCTCACCTTAGCGATATTTGATGAGTCGGTAAACTATCTCAAAAGAAAAACAATGCTTAGCGCATAAGTGTGAAGATGAATAGAGAATACATCACTCGTTCTGCTTGAGAGCGTATATACTGTTTTTAGAATCAACAATTTAACTGCAGTGGAAAATATGAAAGAACTCATCGTTCATACAGTCACGGTGTTTATGGGCTTCTTTGCGATCATGAACCCCATCGCCAATATTCCTATCTTTTTGAGTTTAACGGCAGATGAGGATAAAGAAACCGTGCGTTCCATGGCGCTTCGTTCTGTTTTTATTGCATTTGTCATCATTGCGATATTTTCGATCGCCGGTAAATTAATTTTTGATTTGTTTGGTATCACGCTGTACGCCTTGCGAATAACGGGCGGTATCTTGGTGTTTTTGATCGGTTTTAATATGCTTCAAGGTGATTCGACGCATCAGAAAACTAAAGAGAAAGCGTATTCTCCAGCGCAGCAGCAGGCGGCGTTGAGCATCGCCGTTTCTCCACTTGCAATGCCGATATTAGCAGGGCCTGGAACGATTGCTACCGCGATGAACTTTGCTACGGCGGGTGGTTTTGATCAAACCATTATTACCATCGTTTCTTTTGCTGTGTTGTGTGTTATTACCTATATATTGTTTTTATTTGGAGACAAATTGGTCAAAGCAGTTGGACCGAGTGCTCTGAACGTCGTGACGAAAATGATGGGCTTAATCCTAGCGGTTATCGGTACTCAAATGTTTATTGATGGCGCGGGCGAAGCCTATAAAACTGTTTTCTCATAGGCGTCTCCATCTCGTCTAAATCCACACCTACATTTCTAGCTGGTGTGGATTTTTTGAACTTTAGTTTTCACTTTCTAAGAAAGAAATAAATAGACTTCACCTATTTCAATAATAAGAATATTCAATTGTTTTGATTGCACGAATTTCATTACTCTTTTGGCAAGAATAATGGGGGAAATATGGCAACAAAAGCAATTGTAGTGGAAGGTGGCGCGATGCGAGGTGTCTTCGCAAGCGGAGTGCTAGATGCGTTTTTAGAGCAGAGTTATAAACCGTTTGACTTTGCCATTGGTGTATCTGCTGGCGCATCAAACTTGATTGGTTATTTGACCGACTATCCGCATCGCAGCATTAATGTCATTACTAAGCTGGCAACGAGTAAACGCTTTTTTGATCCGACTCGATTCGTTAAAGGTGGGGACCTCATTGATGTGAAGTGGCTGTTTGAAGAGTCTAATCGTTTGTATCCCGTCGATGAAAATAAACTGTTTAATGGCATTCCTTTTCTGGCAGCGACGACGAATGTAGATACAGGACAGGCAGATTATTATCGCGTGACGCGTGATAATTTTCACCATGCGATTGAAGCGACAACAGCGTTACCCATTGCATACAAGCATACCCCTTGCTTTTCTGGAGGCTGCTATACCGATGGCGGGGTGGCAGATTCCATCCCGGTGCGTGAGGCTTATCGTCGCGGGGCTCGAGACATAACCGTTGTGCTTTCTCACCCGCTAAATTATGCCAAGAAGCCAGTAAAAACCACATGGCTGATGAAGAAGTTATTTGCCGAACATCCTAAAATGGCGGACGCGATGTTAAGACGTGCAGATAACTACAATCAATCGTTGGAATTTATTCGTAACCCTCCACCGGGAACGCATGTCAGAGTGATTGCACCACCAGATAATTTTCCTGTTCAGCGCTTATCAATGCGACAAAACGTTCTATTGGAAGGTTATGAAATGGGGCTGATTGAAGGGCGGGCTCATTTGGCTAATTTGTCAGGTGTTCACGGTTTAGATCGGGAAAACTGCCATTTTTGCGTTTGATAATGAAAGAGCCTCATAGCGAGGCTCTTTTTATTTAACGTTCAAAGGGCGATTTAGTTGACTTTATCCCAAGCCATTTCCCAGTGTGAACCAGTTCCTGGTTCGTATTGGTTTGCGCTTTCTTTCCACTGTACACAGTAACCAGAGTATGGGAAAGGTTTACATTGGTAAATGGCACCGTCGCTTGCAAGCACTTTTGTGCCCGCCGTGTAGCTAGATAGCCCTTCAGGAAAGACAAAATCGTACTCGCCAGATGGTGGTGGCGTTACTGACTCTTCTTTTAAGTGAAAGTCGAGCGTTTGCTGATCCACCAAGTTGCCATCTTTGTCTTTAATACGAGTCACGAGCATATGGTGACCAGGCTCTGATTTGGTTAAAGCGAGCGATACAGCCTCTACCGAACCGTCTTTCATTTCATCTGCCCAGCTTGCAAGTGGCTCACGGTGGTGATTGTACACGGTGAGTTCTGCGTTTAAATCGCCTTCAGCAGTGAGTGTCAGATCCAACGTTGTCGGTGTTGACTCAATAATATATTCGTCTGCTAAGCCATCTACTGTGAGTGAATACTCTGGAGCGGGAGTTTCTATCTTGTAGCCGATTTCTACACGCTCAAGGCCGCTATTAGCTTGCAGGTACACCGGGTTAGTACCATAAACAGGAGTGAATTTATCCTCGGCATACTGTCCAGCTTGCAGTTTAGTTTGCTCTTGGTTGATCTTCGTTGCTAGAGCGTAAGACCAATTTTTCGCTTTGCCCATGACTGCATCGGTAATTTCTAGCTCGGTTCGATAAGCTATGTTTTCACCCGCCTGATCAAATACGCGTGTATAAACCGAATCTCCAACATTTAAATCCATCGTCGGAATAATTTGACCGCCTTGCGTCCAATCTGGAATGACTGGACTGTCACCATCAAATTTCACATCGATCACGTTATAAAATGAAGCCGCTGTGTCGCCAATATCCCATACCGCCAGAATGACGTGATACCCCTCTCGCGTAGGCACATTACATTGATGGCTCACCTGTTTTGGAGGTTGAACCATATTGCCGTCGACTACACAGAAAGGAGTCAGATCAAACGAGTCGCGTGATAGTGAGGCATTTGGGTTCCAATCAGGTTTGGTGATGTAATATTTCCAGTCACGCGTCACATGGTTAGCGGTAAATGTCCATTCAAAAGTCTGTGTACCTGATTGAATAGGACGTTTAACCCAGCGGTCGGCAGTTTGTTCATCAAGAGCGGCAGCTAGAGCGGTTTCGGCACTTGATATTTTTCCATCGCGAGGCCCTGTTTGTGGAAAACCATCAGGACCTTCAACACTTTGTGGCTCGTATTGAATGGCACCGCAGTTATTATTTTTTTCTTTAGTATCAGGTGTTGGATACTTACATAGTGCCGCGCGACTTGCAGCGACACCATCATTGGTTTCTGATACGTAGCCGTGAGCCGCAGCACTTGAGCTAATGCTTGCAAGTGCTAATGCAAGTACGGATTTGGTTGGGAAGGATTTCATCACATGTCCTCTGTTATGGCTGACAAATTAATGTCACACCTCGGCGCATGCTGAGCATGAAGCAACGCTGTATGAATCCATACTTTGGATAATGTAGTGTTGCAACATGGCAACCCCGCTATCATGAGCATTACTTTTGATGATGGAATGCTGACAGACCGGAAGCTTTGCGTCCCACCCTTTCGAGTGGTTTGCCGAAATGTGATTGAGCAGCCAAAATTTAGCTCAAGAATTTACATGTGGAAAAGTAAACGACACTGACATGGAATCATGTTCTCAAATTGAAAGGTAACGGTACGCCAGCCTCATTGATATTGTGCTATTTTGCTTCTAAGGTATTGGTTTTAATGTTGTTTTTGTCTTTTTTATAGTTAGAGTGAATGGGTTGCTAGTTGTTGGGTTGAATGTGGGAAGGGGCAGTATTAAGGATAGAAGAAGCACCGTTTAAAGGGCGGAATATACCGCCCTCTGAATCATTTAATTAGGCATAATGACGGTATCAATAACATGAATGACGCCGTTTTTAGCTTTCACATCGGTTGCCATTACATTTGCATCGTTGACCATGACTTTATCACCCATGGTTTTAATCATCACGTCTTGCCCCTGAACCGTAGTCGCTTTGTCCAGCTTAACAACATCGGCAGCCATTACTTTCCCTGGGACGACGTGATAAGTCAAAATGGATACTAACTTGTCTTTGTTTTCCGGCATTAAGAGCATATCGACTGTACCGTCAGGCAGTTTTGCAAAAGCGTCATCCGTTGGTGCAAAAACAGTAAATGGTCCTTCTCCTTTGAGTGTATCGACTAGATCAGCCGCTTTCACTGCAGCGACAAGTGTATTGAAAGAGCCGTTTTCAGTGGCAACGTCGACAATATCAGCCTTCATCATGCCATGCTCATGAGCCTTGACGGGAAGCATAAAAGATAAAGTCGCCATCAATGTAGCCGTGATAACCAAGATACGTTTAAACATAATGTGTTCCTTACGAGTTGAGGGTACAACGGTTTCCCTAGAGAATGTCTCCGTTTGTACGTATCTAAATGAAGAGATGATCAACGAGCCCTGCTTTCTTTCGATGGTCTCACGTGTCGCGTTAAAATCCGTTTGCCTTCTTGTTTTACATCGGCCCGTTTGCGCCATGTCCATAGACGCTCCCTTGCGTCTTTAGCTGCGCTATTTAGGTCGACAATAGGCGCTAGGTAACGGCTATCCGGTTTCAAGTGGTACATGACGGTTTCCATCTGTGTCATTGTCCAGGGCTCGAACAATAGTGGGGTGGGGACCATTTGCAATTCAGGCACCCATTTATAGATGAACGCGCCATCAGGGTCATGTTCTTGGGCTTGCTTAACCGGGTTGTAAATCCGGATTGTATTGGTCCCAGTTACCCCGGCTTGCATTTGGAATTGTGGGTAATGAATACCAGGCTCAAAGTCGAGGAATAGTTGCGCTAAATGCGTCACGCCAGTTCGCCAATCCATGTTCATGTGATGAGTGAGAAAACTAACCAGCATGGCACGCATGCGAAAGTTTATATAGCCAGTCTGATGCAAACAGCGCATACAGGCATCGATCAAAGGTATGCCTGTATGCCCGGATTTCCATGCTGCTAACTTTTCTTCATCGAAAGTGCTACTTTGTTTAATCAACGGTTCGTAAGCCCGGTTAACACAGTAAAACTCCATGTCGTATTCCGACTCGAATTTCTGCATGAAGTGACAGTGCCAATGCAGCCGTGAAGACAACGCAATTAAGCTGCGACGAAACCCAGCAACTTGCCAGTATTTCAATAGGTACTGATAAACTTCACGCAAGGATATATTACCCCAAGCGAGGTATGGAGAAAGGCGAGTACAGGCTGTACGTGAGGCTGTAGGATTAGAGATGCTTCGATAATAATCGCGACCTCGTCGATTGAAAAAATCTTCCAGTGTTTTCCAAGCGAGTTGGCTTCCTCCCGTTTGCATTCCTTTGCATTTTGATAGCCAGGATGAAGGTGGCGAAAACGCGCAGCCGAGAGATTCTGCATCCAATGAATGCAACAAGTTGGTCTGCAGCTCAAGAGGGCTTATGGAGGCTCTCATGACCAAATCCCAATGTTTGTCCCAACCCTGCCGGCCTTTTGCTCCTCTAATAACAGCACCGTGCTCGAACTCAAACCACGTGATGTTCTGCTCATGCAGCCAGTCGGCAATTTGCTTATCGCGCTCAAAGGTGCAGTTGAGCCCTATTTCCTGATGAGAAAACACAGCGTTGATTTGATATTGAATTTGAATTGATTGAAAACATGCTAAGGCATCGCCAAACAGAACCGTGATGCGGTGTCCATAGGCTTTGAGCGTCTCATTCATGTCTTGCAATGATTGCCAAATAAATCGCCAGTGACGCTCAGAATAGTGAGGGTTGTTTAACAGCAACGGTTCAACAATATATAAAAGTACCGTTGGGTGCTTTGACGACAATGCTTGTGTTAAGGGCTGGTGGTCAGTCAGTCTTAAATCTCGTTTTAACCACACGACATTGATTGTTTGCATCGGAATCCTCTTTGTTTCCGATGTTGTACGCAAATGATCCGAAGAGATTTCACCTAATGATCGGTTTTGTTCATTAAAACGTAGAGGTTGCTCACAAGGAGGTGAGATATGTCGATACCACTGAGTAAGTTAGAAAAGTTCTTCTACGTAGATAAATTGATCATTCACTCGCTTGATCTCGCATTGTATCAAGCATCTGTCGTAGTTGATGGGAAAGCGCAATTCATCACTGATGACAACGGTATCTTTTTGAGGGCTCATTCCCTTATCGAGATGCAAAAGAAGTGCAAGAATATCAAAGCAAATAAGCAGGTTTTAGTACATAAAAGTGCTTATGACGAGATGGTGGGGCTACCCGAAGGCAAAAGAGACAATCAACTAGAGGTTTTGGTGAGGGATACAAAACTGTATTGAAAGAGTGTTGGTGCATAGTAAAAGCGAGCCACCTTACGGCAGCTCGCTTAAAATAGAATTAGAGTCGAGCTTAGTCTTGTTTACGCTGAGCTTCTTTTTGTGCGTACTTAGCGGCACGTCGAGCTTCTCTTTGCTTGGCACTTTCGCCACCAACATGCTGCTCGCCTCGCTGTTCTGCAAGAACAATTTGTTTTTCACGTTCGCGGAATCGAGCAATTTGTTCTTCTGAATGTGTGCCGTGACATTTCGGGCAGCTCACGCCTTGCTCGAACAATTCTGACTGTTTGTCTTCTTCAGTGATCGGTAGGCGACAAGCGTTACATAAATCGTAATCTGCTTTTTCTAGCTGGTGGTTTACTGCAACACGGCCATCAAACACGTAACAATCGCCTTCCCACATACTCTCTTCCTCTGGTACCTCTTCAAGGTACTTTAGAATGCCGCCTTCTAAGTGGTAGACCTCATCAAAGCCCTGTTCTTTCATGTAAGCAGTTGATTTTTCGCAGCGGATACCACCGGTACAGAACATCGCCACTTTCTTATGCTTTTCCGGGTCCATGTTTTCTTTTACATAGTCTGGGAATTCACGAAAGGTTTCAGTATTTGGGTTTACAGCGCCTTTGAATGTGCCGATCTCGATTTCGTAATCATTACGTGTATCGACAACAAACACTTCAGGATCAGCAATAAGATCGTTCCACTCTTGAGGTTTCACGTAAGTACCCACTACGTGTCGAGGGTCGATGCCTTCGACACCCAATGTTACGATCTCTTTTTTCAATTTTACTTTGGTGCGATTGAATGGCTGGGTCTCAGAATACGACTCTTTGTATACGGTGCCTGTCAAACGAGGCTCGTTGTTTAGCCACTCCAGTAGCGTATCAATACCTGCACGATCAGAGGCAACAGTGCCGTTGATGCCCTCACTTGCCAGCAGTAATGTTCCGCGAATATGGTGTTTTTCCATCAACGCAAGTAATGGCTCGCGTAGTTCTTGATAGTTATTCAGCTCAATAAACTTGTACAGCGCACAAACTACATACTGACTCATGAGGTTTCCTTTAAAAATACAGGTGGTCAACGACCTTAAAATTTTAGCGGCACGAAGTATACCTGACTAAATTAGTCGGAAATACGGACAAATTATATGGATATTATGAGTAGGCGGGGCCTGGCGGTCTTTGATAGGGGGAGCATGTCCGCAGGTGAAGCCGCTATGTGTTCAAATTATAAGCATTAATTATAGTGAGTTAGGTAGGTTGGAGCCGATACTTTTGGTTTAAATTTATGCTGTTATTCTGTTTTAGGCCCTTCAAAAAAGTTAGGCGCAAGAAGCACCAAATAATCACCGGAGTTATTGACAAGGAAAGGACATGTCGCAGTTTTAGACATAAAGTGGTGAGGGACAAAGAGTGAAAGACTGATCGCCATTGTTCATAAACCGCTATAAAACGCCTTTTCACCAAATACTGAAAAGGCGCATTTCTAACGTCTGCCGTGCTTACTTCAACGTAGCTGCGGTCTGTTTACCCATGGCAATGAGTCTGTCGAGAATGCGTTCACCGTCCGCACGTAAACCGTTGTGCTCGTACTCGTTGGTGATCCACGCTTTTGAATTTGGGATTAACGCGAGCGTCTCTCGGCTGATATCCATTTCAACAAACATATCATCGGCGTAAACGGCGCAACTGACAGGCACTTTGTTTTGAGCCAGTTGTGTTTGATCGTACAGCGCAGTCCAATCTTCTTTCGCGGCCAATATTTCAGCGGCATCTTTTAGTGGCTTGAGGTTGACGTATTGATCGAACATCCATGGGAAGACCATTTCCCCCGTAAAGTAAAATAGCTTGCCAGGTTCATAATTAAACTCTGAACGGCTTTGGCGAACACGGTGAGCACTCCAATTCGACGCAAAGCCTTGGCAATAAATCGATTCATGCAAAATGGCGTAAATCGGGTTGGTTTGGAAGTTTTGCTGCGCCAACATATCGTTCAAGAACTCATAACGAAGTTGTTGTTTGCCGTTCACTTCAATCAATGCACTTTCTAGCCAATAGTAAGTTGGCAAGAAAGTATCACTCACACCAAAGTTGATGCCGATTTGTTGAAATTGCTCCACCGTGAAGCGTTGACCATTTGGTAGGTACTCTTCGTTTTCCAGCAAGTGATTCGCAATGTTTTGGCAAAGTTGTTGCGCTTTTGGAAATTGCTGGAAGAACGCTTGGTTTTTCTCCATGGTGCGTTTGAAGGTGGCTTCATACACATCGTCGGCATGACGCGAGACTGATGGCACGCCACCCGTGATGTAGCTTTGCAGCAAGCTGTCTGGGAACAAAGACAAATAGGTGAGGGAGCAAAAACCACCAAAGCTTTGACCTAAGATCGCCCATTTTTCGACGCCAAATTGCTCACGAATGTACTCCGCGTCGCGCACGATGTTATCCGCTCGGAAGTGGCTTAAGTACTCGGCCTGTTGTTGCGGCGTGAAATGAGCCAGAGTCTGATGATTAACCATCGAACTATTGCCCGTACCGCGCTGGTCGAGAAGCAAAACTCGGTACTCTTGCAGCGCGCGTTTTACCCAGCCGCTATTGCCGTTTTGACGCGGAGAGGGAAAGCCCGGCCCGCCCTGAAAGTAAACTAACCAAGGTTTGGTCGATTCTTCATCGCCAACTAGGCAAACCGCACGAGCGAAGACTTCAATGGTGCCTTTACTCACGTTTTGGTAATCCAGAGGAACGGTAAAACTGTGGGGAGTGTAATGCAATCCTGCGTCGATAAATGATTGAGCGTTCATTGTTATCTTTATTTCCTTATTGAGGGATAGCGCTACTTTACTGCGAATGGCGTGAAGAACCAATTCTATTTCCAAATCGCTTCGTCAGTTCTATACCTTGGTCAAATCAATGTAAGTTCAAGAAAATGAAACGATTAGCGACTGGTGCAACTGGTTGAGTGAGCTATGCTCAATAGAGTTGCGACAAAGTGAGAGCATGGAGGAAGTCGGATGAAAGTGTCACTGGCTCGATGGATTATTGTGACTTATTTAATAAGCGTACCTACTTTTGCCGTTGTTACGCCCAACCCACCTCAATTAAAGGCGAAAGGTTACGTATTAATGGACTTTCAATCCGGTGCCATTATTGCCGAGCATAACGGGCGAGCAGGCCTTGCTCCGGCTAGTTTAACCAAGTTGATGACCGCTTACGTCGTTGGACAAGAAATCAAAGCGGGGCGTTTGAAATGGGATGATGTTGTCACCGTGAGCGAAAACGCGTGGTCGGCCAAGTTTCCCGGTTCTTCTAAAATGTTCATCAAACCGAAAGATGAAATTAGTGTTGCGAACTTAATGCGCGGCGTGATCATCCAATCGGGTAATGACGCGTGCGTTGCACTGGCTGAGCACGTTGCTGGCAGTGAACGCGGCTTTGTCGCCTTGATGAATGGTTGGGCTGAGAAGTTAGGGCTGCAAGACACTTATTTTGTAAACTCCCATGGTCTCGATAGTGAAGGCATCCAAACCTCACCCACCGATATGGCAAAACTCATGCAGTCGATCATCAACGATGTTCCCGCTGTGTATGCGCTATATAGTGAGAAAGTCTTCAAGTGGAACGACATTACGCAGTACAACCGCAATAAATTACTGTGGGACAATTCCATTGATGTCGACGGGGGCAAAACCGGTTACACCAGCAATGCGGGATACAGTTTGGTGAGCTCCGCCAAAGAAGGGAAAATGCGGTTGATTTCGGTAGTGATGGGCACGCCAAGTAAACAGGCTCGAACGAGCCAATCCAAGAATTTACTCAGTTATGGTTTTCGTTTTTATGACACCAAACAAGTTGCCAAACAAGGGCAGGTTGAGTCTAAAGTTCGCGTTTGGAAGGGAAATGCCAATCAAGTTGAGGTGATCTTCGCCAAAGATGCTTATCTCACTCTGCCTCGTTCTATGACGGCTGGGCTTGATAAGAGTGTGGTGTTAAATGAACCGTTGATTGCGCCGCTCGCGCAAGGAGATGAGATTGGTAAGGTCGTTTGGAAAAGCGATGACAGTACCGTGGCGAGTTATCCCTTGGTCAGCAGCCAAGCGGTAGAAGAGGGCTCGTGGTTCGGTCAGCTTTGGGACAGTCTGGTGCTGTGGGTGAAATCGTTCTTTAACTAGAATAAAAACGAGCAGAAGTGTCTTTCTGCATTCTTTTGTTGATGGCCGCCCAGCTAAACGCTGGACGGTGTCTTATTTAACGGTTTATTCAGACAAGGTGATGATTGGTAAGTCATCCCAAATCTTGCTCTCATCCGATGCGCCACCGGAGAAGTTCCAAGGGCCTTTGTTTTGTTCCAGTGGACGGTAAGTGGCAGACAATCCATCCAAGTCCCAAGTTGTCACATAGAATCGAATGCCATCCAGTGAATCAGGTCGACCCAGCGCGTCACTCGCAAAGTCCATCGAAATAGTGTTATTGGCTTTGTCTACTGTCACTGTTGGTGCTGGCGTGACCGCTTCTCCCCATGTCGTCGCATTTGCTCCTTTGGTGTTGTAAATCGAGCTTTGCCAGCCAAAAACAACCGCATTACGACTCCAGGTTCCGCTTGGCATAGAAGCGTTGATCTTCGGTAGCTCAGACAAGTTAGTTGCGGCTTCTTCAGGTAAATCAATAAAGATGGTGAAACCCACGTGGTCGAAGCCGTTTGGCGGCAACCAAGTATCGGTGATGTTGTCCATGGTGAAGGTCAAACGTACGTTACTGCCAACGGTAAACACCTCTGCTTTGTTGATTGCGAGTTGGCTGTTGTCTTTGTCGAACGTTGGATCGGTTGGTAATGAGTAGTTACTGTTAGGACCGCCCATGCCGTCTTGTGCATCGCCCGCATCATCAATGGTGTCATCCGGCGAGCTTGACCAGCTTGGGTTCGAGACAAAATTCACGTCCTCGATGCCTGCTTTTTTCTCGGTGGAATAAATCGCGAAGCGGTGCTGTTGTTCGCCAATAGCAAAGTGACGAGTCGACAGCGTGACTCTAAACTGACCATCAGCGCCTACAGTAATGGTTTGCGCTGTTTCCAAGTTACCATCGATGACGAGGTTCAACTTCTCGTTGGCGTTCGCACTACCCGCGATAACAATATCACCAGTGATGGTTTGTCCTTCCCAATCCTGCGCTAGTTGGATGTTGAGGTCTGGCGTATCTACAGATTGATTGCTGCTTGTTTTTGAGTAAATCACTGCAGACTTGGCTGGTAGCTCAAGGGTTACGTGACCATTTTCATCTGCGATTAACTGTTCTGGAGCTTCTGCCCAGTTCGACATGATTTGTTGTTGGAAGACGGTGCCGCCAACTTGTTCTACATCGAGTTGGTTCATCAACATCGGCGAGTTGGATGTGTTCATCACAACCAAGACTTCGTCGTTATCCAACGTTCGGGTAAAGGCGAACACGCCCGCACCCGCTTTATCGCTGCCAATCACTTTTATTTCGCCACGTGTCATGACTTTGTTTTCAGTGCGTAGCTTGGCCAGTTCTTGAATAAACAAGTACATCTCACTGTTTTGGTCGAACGAGTCTACGTAGTTGCCATCTTCACGGTACCCTCCGGCGAACATCGCATCACGCGCCGCTGACATCGCCTGTTCTGTACCTTGGTAAATCACAGGAATACCCGGCACGCTCATCATGGTGATCAGTGCTTGTTTCATGTCATTCACGCTACCTTGCGACAGAAAACGCGGCATGTCGTGATTGTCAATGAAGTTCGGCATGATGTATGGGTTTGGGAACATCTCCATCATTTTCTCAAGACGGAAACGTAAATAGTCGGTCGGTTGTCCTGATGCAAATACGCGCGTCATGGTCGCTTGCAATGGGAAGTTCAGTACCGAGGTTAGCTGTTTCGGTGAGCCACTTTCACCGATGTAAGTCAGCATCTTCTCTTCGCCTTCGGTGTTGTATGGCGTAGATGTTTCGAATACTTCACCAAAAGTGAGGAAGTTGTCACGACCGGTATCAACCGCTTGCGTCATCACACCATCGTCGGCGTGTAGGAAATCGTTCCAGAAATCGTGTTCAACAAACTTCACCGTATCGATACGGAATCCGTCGACGCCGACTTCGCGAATCCATTTTCGGTAGCTCTCTTTTAGATAAGCGCGTACTTCAGGATCGGACGTATTAAGGTCATCCAAATCAGAGAGCTGCCAGGTTTTTTCTTGTACCGGATCGTTGTGGTCGGTGATGGTTGGCGTCCAGTGGTAGCTGCCTGTGCCGTCTGTTTTACACTCGTTCATGTTGAGTGGGTACGGCAGCTCTTGCCCGGCGGGTAGTGCATTTTCAATCAAACGGAAACCTTGGCAAGGTAGGCTTGGATCATAACTGTAAGGATCATCGTAGGTAAAGAAGTTGCCTACATGGTTGGTCACGATGTCCTGAATTAAGAACATGTTACGCGCATGCACTTCGCGTGCTAACGCTTGGTAGCTTTCTAGGTCGCCGAAGTGCTCATCCACTTTTTGGAAATCGCGCGCCCAGTACCCGTGGTAGCCGCCGTAGTTTTGCTCCGCATCCCACCATTGGTTAGCAACTGGCGGAGTAATCCAGATCGATGTGGCACCGAGAGTTTCGATGTAGCTTAACTTATCACTCACGCCAACGAGGTCGCCGCCGCTGAATTTTTTATCCGAAGTTGGATCGAATTCGTTTTGCCCTTGATCATTAAGAGCGCTGTCGCCGTCGTTAAAACGGTCGATCATCAGGAAGTAAATGATTTGATCTTGCCAATCAGGGGATGCCACGTGGCTGCCTGTATCGACTGGTGTGGTTTCGTCGCTTCCACAGCCAGAAAGGGCAAGAGCGATCGCGAAAGGAAGTATTTTTATTTTATTCATTGGGTTAGGTAGAGTTTCAAACACAGTATTTGCCTCCGTTATGCAGCAATGCAGAAACGATAAAGCAAAGGTTTGAAATTGAGAGTGTCATTTCACGCCAAAAAAGACGTGGAATGATGTCACGAAGAGACGATTTTGATCTGACCGACAGTTTTAATTGAGCGGTTGCACAATAGGATATTGTATCGGGTAATGCTCTTTCGCGAGCTCGTTGTCGAATTCATCATAAAGGCGGAAACGGCACTGCTTTGCAGTTTGAGTGAGCGATAATTGCAGCACCCAACAAGCATAATGTAGCGAGTGTTGGGTCAAGCGCATCGCGTGAGGTGTGGGGTCATCATCGACGTAACAGTCAATCCTCGCAACGTTTTCAAGTCGGCATGCCAGTTCGATAAAGAGCGTGTATTGCGCCCCAATAATAATAAGCTGCCGAGTCGGGACAATGTATTCCGTTGCGCCAATTAAAAGCCCTTTAGAAACCACATAGTCACGCTGGTGGTTATTCTCAATGTAACGTTCCCCATCGACTTCATAACACAGGCGAAAGGTAAGGGGATGCGCTACCGGAAGTTCGGTCGTTGCCCAGAGTTCGGTGCCATGACTTAAAAAACGCTCGAAGAAGGCGGGGTAGCGCCGCCATGCGCCATCACGGTCACGGCATTCTACCGAGACCACTTTCTCAAACGCAATATTGTCCACTTCCATCCAGATTTTGCCGACAGGTTGGTCGATGTGGTTATCGTCGAAGGTATTGGCTTTGGCGTAGTACAAGCGGATCGGTTGCTGATTTAGCTGAGTTCGGTTATCCAAACATTGTTGGCGATACTGCATGGGTGAAAACGGATACCAACGACGAAAAGTGCGGTGAAAGTTCGATGGTTCTTCGTAACCAAGTTGATAGGCGATTTGCTGCGTCGTGAGTTGGGTGTCGGCGAGCAAAGTGAGTGCTTGCTTTCTTTTAGCGAAATCAACGCATTGAGAGTAGCTCATTTGTTTTTCTTGTAGTCGACGTTGCAAGGTGCGTTTGGAGACGCCCAGTTGCCTTGCCGCTTGCTCTAACTTGAGCGCGTAATTGCTGTTTTTGATGAACAAGGCGTTCAAAACACTCAGCAATTCTGGTTGTTCAATTGGCTGGTGAGAAAGCAGCAAATAAACATGTTTCACCAAGTCAAACACGCTTGAACTCGTTTTAGAATCTCGCGTTTCCCCTAGAAAAATATCGGCCGCGAGTGGGTTGTTGGCGTGAACCTGTACCTGTATTGATTCGCTTAGCTCAAGCATTTCCAACTGCATTTTGAGCAAGCCAAACACCGACTCCGCCCAATTTGGCATATCGGCCGTTCTGCATTCTACTTGCAGATGGATTTGGGCATCACCATGTTGAAATGTGACGTACAAACGGCGGTCGAATAATGAAACACTTTTACTCCACCACAGCAGGCCTTCTTGGAGGTCAGGCGCTTCCTTCAACATCATGCATTGCAAGGCAACCAACTTCTCAATGTGCCAATATTCGCCGGCAATTCTCAGGTGATTGTGACCGAGCTTTTTACACAGAAAGGATGTAATAACGTTATCTTGAGGCTGCATGAGTTGAGTTTGGTTGCGAGCAAACAAGCATTATTGCCGAAAAGATGAAGAAGTTCAGTGAGAACGCTCAAAGCCTTTCTTATCGTTTTATTTTCAAATTTATTTTGAAAATGTTTTTAATCGAAATCGGTTTTTCCCTTTATCTCATGAGGTTATGCTGTTACACAGCTTAAATTCATTAATTGGAGAACCTCATGGATATCGTACAAGCTGCAAAATCTCGTTACTCAACGAAAGTGTTTGACCCAACGCGCAAGCTACCTCAAGAAAAAATCGACGCAGTTAAAGAGCTGATTCGTTTTAGTCCATCGAGTGTGAACTCCCAGCCTTGGCATTTCATTCTGGCAAGCACAGAAGAAGGCAAACAGCGCATCGCTAAAGCGGCGCAAGAGAATTACGCGTTTAACGCGGCGAAGATTCTCAACGCTTCTCACGTATTGGTGTTTTGTGCAAAAACAGGCATTGATAACGACTACATTGAAGCGCTAATGGCGCAAGAAGAAAAAGATGGCCGATTCCCAACCGAAGAAGCGAAAGCGGCTGTGCGCGGTGGTCGTAGCTACTTTGTGAACATGCACCGTTTTGATCTGAAAGATGCGAACCATTGGATGGAGAAACAAGTTTACCTCAACGTGGGTACGTTGCTGCTGGGTGCTTCGACGCTAGAAATCGATGCAGTGCCAATTGAAGGGTTTGATCCCAAAGTGCTGGATGAAGAATTTGGCTTGCGCGAAAAAGGTTACACCAGCGTTGTGATCGTGCCGCTTGGCTACCACGCGGAAGATGACTTCAACGCGAAAACGCCAAAGTCTCGCTGGGACGCAGAAACCGTATTCACCGAGATCTAATTCGAGCTTGCTTACAGGTGACGTAGAACCCTGTAATCAATATATAAATCGCAAAAGAGTGATAAAACGATGATCCACTTAGTTGCAGAAGTGAAAGCCTATCCAGACAGTAAGGATCAGGTGGTGAACTTGCTTGCTGGTTTACTAGAGCCAACTCGCAAAGAAGAAGGCTGTTGCCAATACGAGTTGTATCTTGACGAGAAAGTTGAAGGCCTATTTATGTTCCAAGAAATTTGGGCATCGCAAGAGGCCTTGGATAAGCATTTGCAAAGCCCGCACATGGCGACGTTTCTTGAAACATTGGAAGAGAACGATTGGGTTGAATATACCCAGATTCGTCCTCTTCGATTTATCGCCTAATGACAGAAGGTTGCCAGCACGTTGGCGCGTTGCTGGCAGCATTTTTGTTGGATAAAGTCGCGGAAAGTCCGAATCGTTGGCGTCAGTAAGCGACGATCGGCGCACACCATGTAGAGCGGCACTGGGCCGCAATCCCACTCTGGTAACACTCGCACTAATCTTCCCTCGATTAAGTCTCGGCTGATGTCCATCAACGATTTATTCGCAATGCCTTTGCCTTTGAGCGCTAACCGATGTGGCAAGTCACTATCGTTGCTCATCAAGTTACCGTTGACCACGACTTGTTCTTTCTCGCCGTCACGCGTGAGCGTCCATTTGTTGTAGACCGAATCCGCGACCATGTAGCACAAGCAGTTGTGTTGCATTAAATCGGCAGGAGAGGTGAGTTCTGGGTGTGTAGCTACGTACTCTGGCGATGCACATAAGATCCGTTCGTTTGACCCACACAAAGCCAACACGACCAGATTGGAGTCGGCAGGCTCGCCGTAGCGAATCGCAATATCGACAGGCTTGGTGTACATATCCGTCAAGCTATCGGACAGCTCTAGTTTGATGGAAACATTTGGGTAGAGATCGATGAACTCATCCACCCAATCGAGCAACATATTGCGACCAAAATCGGAGGGCGCAGTAATGTGCAGTTGACCAGATAACTCGCCACGTGCACTTGAGATCTGATCCAACCCCTCTTGCAATGTTGCCAACGCTTGCGTGGTTTTGTCTAAAAATAGTTCGCCCTCTGAGGTTAAACGCAGGCTTCGGGTGGAACGCACAAACAGCGGGAAACCGATTTGCCCTTCAAGACGCTTAATCGATGCGCTAATGGCGGCAGGTGTCATGTCCATGCTATTAGCAGCTTTTGAAAAGCTGCCTTGGCGCGCGGTTTCGACAAAAATATTGAGGTCGTTGAGGGCTTTCATAATGAAAAGGGCTTTTAAGAAGTTTGGGCTACTATAGGGGAGAGTCGCACGGCAATTCAAGGTTAAAACATTAGGTTGCACGGCAAGTTTGGGTTAGATTAGCGCGCAACTTCACTTTATCGGATCAATAGAATGAACCAGCAGCAGCCGAATAACCCACTTCATGGGTTGAGTTTAGAAAAAATCGTCACCCGACTAGTTGAACACTTTGGTTGGAATGGCCTGTATGAGCGCGTTCGAGTGAACTGTTTTAAGAAAGATCCGTCGATCAAATCTTCTCTGAAGTTTTTGCGTAAAACGCAATGGGCAAGAGATAAGGTGGAAGCGCTATATATCGAGACGTTTTGCTAATCGCTCTATGGCCTGCAGCTAGCCGTAAGTAGATTCTTAGTCTCGCTTTGGCTCGCTAGAATGACGCAGCTTTTCTTATCGCGTAGGCTGGAAGAGTAGCTCTGCTGATACGTCTAAAGCGAGATTCTGGATGACTCGCTTGTGCTCGTCCGCGATGGTTTTTTTAGATAGTGTTTGTAGAGTTCAGAACCTAAACAGGTTCGTCATTCTGAACAGCGAGGAACGAGCGTGATTCAGAATCTACTCTCAGAATATATTGAGTCCATTCATTGCTCTATGGTCTGCAGCAAGCTGTCAGTAGATTCTTAGTCTCGCTATGGCTCGCTAGAATGACGCAGCTTTTCTTATCGCGTAGGCTGGAAGAGTAGCTCTGCTGATACGTCTAAAGCGAGATTCTGGATGACTCGCTTGTGCTCGTCCGCGATGGTTTTCTTAGATAGTGTTGTAGAGTTCAGAACCTAAACAGGTTCGTCATTCTGAACAGCGAGGAACGAGCGTGATTCAGAATCTACTCTCAGATTGTATTGAGTTTATTCATGGCTTTATGGTCTGCAGCAAGCGGCAAGTAGATTCTTCGTCGCGCTTTGGCTCGCTAGAATGACGCAGCTTTTCTTATCGCGTAGGCTGGAAGAGTAGCTCTGCTGTTACATTTAAGGCGAGATTCCGGATGGTCACTTAGGCTTGTCTGGAATAGCTTTTTAGATGGTTTTATAGAGGTCAGAGCTAAACTCGAACCGTCATTCTGAACAGCGAGGAACGAGCGTGATTCAGAATCTACCCTCAGATTGTATTGAGTTTATTCATCGCTCTATGGTCTGCAGCAAGCTGTCAGTAGATTCTTCGTCTCGCTATGGCTCGCTAGAATGACGCTAGTTCTCTTATCGCGTAGGTTGGAAGATTAGCCCTACGTTATTCCCGACAGCGATGAAGAATCGCTGTCGAGAACCTCGCCTTTAATCTCTCGTTTCTTGCTACTCTAAATGATGCGTGCTACCCACAGTTCCTTCCAAGTCTAAAATCGACTGGCGAACGTGGTCTGGAATCGCCGCTTTTACGTTGTTCTCAAAATCAAACATCACACCAGTAGCTGTCGCGATGGTCGCAATCTTACCCCACTTCTTACTCAGCACTTGGTATTCCATCGTGATGCGATCTTCTTGCATGTCGATCACGCGCGAGCCGACTAATAACGTGTCTGGGTAAGTGACAGGAAGCTTGTAGCGGCATTGCGTCTCGCTCAGTACTGGCCCAATTTGCGAGGTTTGCAGGTCGACCAGCAGATTAATTTTGTTGAAGTAATCTAAACGCGCTGTCTCGAAGTAGCGAAAATAGACCACGTTATTGACGTGTTGCAGAGCATCCATTTCACCCCATGCGACTTTGATCTCTGTGATAACGGGAAAGTCTTTTAACAGTGTGTCCATTTTTAGTGCTCCTTTTTCATCTGCTTTGCCACAAATTGCGACGCGACTTATCACTTTGAGCATTTATTCTAGATGTAATCATTTAATATGTAATAAAATTGTTTTTAAAATGTGAAATGAAATGGCAATCTTGTTATGTAAACTAGAAGCTTTACATAATCGAGTTGAAGGCGTAAGTTTAACTAAGAGTAACCAAATAGGAGGTGTCTCATGACTGAGCTGAAAGGTTTCAATCTAGCCAAGGTGGAAAAACGCATTGACTGGACTGGCGAGCTGTTCAGTTTAAGGGTCTCAGGCGCGCCTCTTACCTTTAAAGCCGGCCAGTTCACCAAGCTTGCTTTGCTAGATGATGAGGGCAAGCCGATCAGCCGTGCTTACTCTGTGGTTAATGCACCAAGCGAACAGTTCGATTGGTTGGAGTTCCTAATAGTAGCGGACCCTCAAGGACAACTTTCCCCAAGGCTCCAAAAGCTTAAATCTGGTGATAGTATTTATGTTGGTGAGACCGCACATGGTGACTTAATCCACGACTCTATTCCTAAACAGGCTCATGATCTGTGGCTGTTATCTACAGGTACAGGTATTGGACCGTTTTTATCGCTACTGGATGATATAAACTTACCACCTCATAATGAGCGAATTGTGCTTGTTCATGCGGTTCGCTACGAAAAAGATCTGGTCTACAAATATCTGATTGAGCAACTACAGCAACGATATGAAGGCAGATTAAAGTACATCCCGATAGTCAGTAGGGAAGTGGTGGATGGTCAGTTACAAGGTCGAATTCCCGAACTCATCGAATCGGGTAGACTGTCCAACGCTGCTGATGTGCCATTCTCTGCTCAAAGTAGTTTTGTCATGATGTGTGGGAACCCGCAGATGATCAAAGATACCTTGCCAGTCCTACAAGATCTTGGGTTGGAAAAGTATCGTCCTAAAACAGGAGGCAATATCATCTATGAGCGTTACTGGTAGCGTTTGGTTAAATTGATATAACCATATTGAACACATGATGATCACCAATACCAAAGTCGTTCAAACGTCCTAGCTTGTTCGATCAAAAAAGCCACATGAAGTGGCTTTTTTAATATCGATAGAGTTAATCAGACTTATTGTTGATTAACGTACGCTTTAAAGCGAGCTTTGGTTTCTGCGTCTGCTTTTTGGTACCAGAAGTGCAGCATCTCTTCTGCTGTCGAATCTGATTTAACCGCAGTCGCTCTCGCTTGTTTCATATCTTCAGGAATCTTTGCTGGCAGTGTGACTGGTTGAGCAACGGCTGCACCAGCAACAGCGATAGCAGCAACGCCGCCTGTTTTGTTGTAGCTTTCCACTTCACGCACGTAATCACGACCGATTTGCATACCCGGTTTGATCAATTTGTCTTGCTCAACGGCGACGGTGTTGCCTGAATCATCAACCAGTTTCCAATCTAAGTCCTTGATCTTTTCTTCCGCATCGCGAAGGTTGCGGTATTCTGGCATTTGTAGCGTCAGCTCGGCATTGGCAGCGTCAAATCGTGTAACGATAACATCGCTTTCAACACTTAAACGGTCATTACCTTGGTTAAAGTAAGGGGCGAAGCGAAATACGACTTGGTTAACGCCATCAGGTAACGTTAGTGTTCTTTCCGAGGCGAAAAAGCCACCCGAAAGGTCTGCTTTTTCACCGTTAGCCGCTAATACTGAAACGTTGTCAGGAACACTCACGGTTACATCTGCGAATGCCATGCCACTCATTGCGAGAGCAAGCGCACAAGTTAAAGGCTTGATCAATTTCATTGTTTTTATCCTAAGCAAATTAGTGGTCATCGAGAGTGCATCGTTCATTGCCCGATTGCAACTCCCAAGTGTAAGAAGTATGAAAATTTAACAAGAACGTCATTTTTATCGCATTTATTACGGGGAAACTGTGATCCAAATAGAATCAAACCGCTGCAATAGAGCGGTTTGATATCATAAATTATAGATTAAATTTCTTTCTAACTTATTGATTTATTATATGCCTGCACCGTGTCCAGGCTCTGATTGGTCATCAGAAGCGTCTTGTTGTTCTGCCATTTCTTCTTGCTGTTGTGCTTTCTCAATGCTCAACCACCAAACAAATAACTCATACCAAATCGCCAGGATAACGGCACCTAAGAACAGACCAACGATGCCGTAGAAAAGCATACCACCGATGGCACCGAGCAGAATCACAGGCATTGGCACGTCGACGCCACGTCCCATTAACATTGGTTTGAACAGGTTTTCAGAAAGAGCTGCAACTACTACCCAGACAGTAAACATGGTGGCTGTCGTTGTATCTTGAGTCATGTACATGAAGCCAATCACTGGTAGTACGGCAAGCAGCGCTGGTAGCTGAGCGATACACAAGATCATCAGAATCAGAGTGAGCAAACCAGCTGCCGGAACGCCAAATACAAAGAAACCAGCACCGATCAGTAGCGCTTGAATCGCCGCCACACCGACTACGCCAAGCAGTACGCTTTTAATGGTTGCTGCGATAAGCGTGGTCCAGCTTTTAGCGTTTTCACCAGCGGTACGAATAGCGATGGTTCTTAGCCCTGATGCTGCAGATTCAGAGTACGTCATAAAACCTGCTGCAATCGCAAGTGACAAGATTGAAAGCAGTAAACTGCCCAATACACCGCCAAGTGTGCCTAGCAAAGAAGTGAGCGCGGACTTTATCTGCGGCATAAAGGTTTGAATCGCTTGTTCAAGGTTAGTCGCGAATAGGGTCCACACCTCATAGAGCTTATCACCTACGACAGGCCAATCCGCAACGGAAGGTTTTGGACCTGGGATCTTCACTTGTCCGTTTTGCAATACTTCAAGCGCATGCGTTGCACCATCTACAATGGAGCCTGACACCATAACAAGTGGTGTGACTAAGAGTGCAATACCAAGTAAAGCAATCGTCGTGGCTGCCAGCCCTCTACGACCGCCATATGCACGCTCCAGCTTTTTTGTAAGTGGCATTAAAGCGACGGCTATAATTGCACCCCAAATAACGGGAAGAATGAAGGGTTTGATGATGTCGTATGTAAACATCAGCAAGACGAAGATCAAGCCAATGCGTATTGCTGATTCCACCATATTACTGATGAAAAGCTTACTGTCGATTTTTACCGATTGTTTATCCATTTTTGTTTACCTGATGATCAATGTTAGAACTGACGAGACTTGAAACAACAATCGCCATATAGAACACACCTGTAATGGCCTCTAAATACACCACGACTTGAGCCAGAGGTGTTAGAGGGCTGATATCGCCATAACCAAGCGTGGTTAAGGTGACGAAACTGAAATACGCCGCATTAGAGAAATTCTGCCCCCAAGAAATGGCTTCCATCCCAGTGAATGAGGTTGGCGAGAACTCTAGAAGAATGAGATAGGCAATTGCCCACATCAGACCAAGCAGCAAGAAAAGCGCGACTGAGCCAATGACTTTGTTGCTATTGACGTGGCCAGTGAAAAGAATCTGCCTTGCGATGGATTTAAAAGTGCCGAAAAAGAATGCGAAGGTGAGGGCAAGCATCACTACATTCATCTCTCGGATGTTGAAAACGGTCTTGATAACAATCACAAGAACCCAAACGCCAAACAGGGTATAGAGGAAACGAGACCACATTTTGTCGAAGCGAAGGCTGGCAAAACAGACAATGAACGTGAGAACCGTGAATGCCTGCAGTATGTGTTCAATCGTCCCTTCACCTACCACTTGTGCCATCGCACTCCCTAGCAACAAAATCACCAGCGCTAAAGTTAGATAGAAGAAGTTGTTTTCTTCATTAATGTTTTTGAGTTTTTTACCAATGACCATGGTTCTTCTCACTTAGTTACTGTTCATTTTCTGCCGATGAATCTTTCATCACCATGATGGACGCAGAAAGCCCGAATCGAAGATCAACATCTTCTGGAAGTTCTTGGATTGAGATTCGCACCGGAATACGTTGTGCTAAGCGAATCCACTGAAATACAGGGTTCACGTTTGGAAGAAGGTTGTAGCCGACCGTGCCGTCTTTCGGCGCAATACCCCAACCGATAGAGTCAACCGTTGCGTCAATTGGCATGTCTGGGTGAGACATCAAAGTGACACGTGCTTGGCTACCCGGTTCGATTTGCGCGAGTTGGTTTTCACGGAAGAAACCAAACACCCAGAAACTGTTCTTGTCGATCAGCGCCAGCAGTGGCTGGTTTGCGACCGCTTGCGTACCGTTTCGAATATCGAGGTTAGACACAAAACCATCGACGGTCGCATAAACTTTGGTAAAGCTGAGGTTAAGGCGCGCTGACTTTAATTGCTCTTCTGCAGATTTGATTTGCAGTAGCGATTCTTCGTAAGCGATTTCACGACGAATCAGATCCTTGTGAGAAACTGCGCCGCGGTCTTTCGCGCGAATATCTTTAAGGCGGTCGTATTCGATTTTTTTACCGCGAGAGCTAACAATGGCGCGCTCTAGTGCCACTTCGGCTTGAGACAAAGCAACTTCGTAAGTCGCAGGGTCGATTTCAAACAGTAAATCGCCTGTTTTCACTTCTTGGTTGTCTTGCACCGCGACATTTACAATTGGGCCTGATACACGAGGAGCTACTTTGATGACGTTCGCGCGCACTTGGCCGTCGCGTGTCCAAGGGTTATTAAAATACTCTTCAAATTTTTGATAGCCGAGCCAAGCTGCGCCACCAAGAATGACAAGATTGAGTGCGATTACGAATAGTTTTTTCATCTTGTTTGGCACCTAAAATTGAATATAAAAGCTGTCGATGGCCACCACATAACCGACCATGATGGCAATAAACGTCAGAGACGGAAAAGCAATGAAGCGAGACAAACGTGTCTTGTTCAATATCATCACCGTTATCCACGTTGCCGTGACGGCGAGAAAGAGCACCAGTAACGTGGGAGAAAAGTAAATGTCTCCCCAAGAAAGTTCATGAGGCATTAGAGATCCTCCGTTTTGTTTTCATCACTGTTCTCAGCCGGAGTTTCGAGGCGCAAAGGCGGCAATACGCGGTTTTCTTCATTTAAATAACCATCCCAGTCAGTTCGTTCTGTCATTTGCTTGGCAATAGATTCACTGAGGAAGGGTTTGCCTGTTTGGGTTTGCCAGCCTCCACCGAGGGCTTTATAGAGTGCAACAACTTGGTTCGCCACGTTCCCTTTGATCGTTGCGTAGCTGTCTTCCGCACGGGTCATTTTCTCTACCGAGTTGAGCAGACGTTCAAAAGAGATTTGGCCGTTTTCGTACTGCGTCATGGAGATATTGAATGCACGAATGGAGGAGTTGACCGATTGCAAACGTAAATCTTTTTGCTGCAAATACAGGTCATACGCTTCGATTGCATTGGTGACTTCATTAACGGCTTGCAGCACTTTTTTGTTGTAGTTGGTCAGTGTTTCTTGGAAGCGAGCATCTTCGAAACGAATGTTATTTTTCACGCGTCCGTATTGGAAAATATTCCAACTGAACGTTGGGCCAACCACCATGGTGAGCGAATCGCTAAAACTGAAACTGCTGCCATCGGGAACCGTACTGTCGATACCGATGGAACCGAACAGCGAAAAGCTTGGATACAGAGCGGTTTCCGCCACGCCAATTTGCGCACTCTGCGCGCGAGCTTGCATCTCAGAGACTTGCAAATCCGGACGTCGCATCACTAAGTTCGCGTCCACTTGGGTATCCAACAGAGGTGGACGCGGCACAATGGAGCGCTCGTCGGTGCCCGATAACGCCGATTTTCTGCCTGTCGATTTGAACTGCGCTTCATAGTCAGCAATTTGCTGTGTCAAACCGTCCGATTGCAGCAATTTCTCTACTTCTTCAGGCAGTACACCCAGTAACAAAGCCAGTGCCGTGCGCGACTGCTTCATCGCCACTTCGAGGCTTGGTTGCGCGGCTTTTGTGGTGTAAAGCTGGTTTTTCGCTTGCTGTACGTCTAGCTCTGTAACGTTGCCAGAGTCGAACTGCACCTGTGTAATGCGGACGACACGCTCTTGAATTTCGATGTTGCGGCGAGACAGCAAAATACGTTCTTGGAATGTGCGATAGTTGATGTAATTGCGCGCCACCTCAGCGGTGATGGTGACCATGATGTCGTGATACGACGCGATGGATGCGTAATAACCAGCTTCTGCAGATTCGATACCACGAGCGTATTTGCCCCAAATATCCATTTCCCACGCAGCATCAAACGACAGAGCGGCGTTGTTTACACCCTGATCATTCACGTAGGCACGCGCTAGATTTCCTGACACGGTTTGAACTTGCGGGTATTGCAAGCCAGTCGAAATGCCAAGCAATGAACGAGCTTGGACAATACGCAGTCCCGCGGCTTCTAAATCGAGGTTTTGTTTGCTCGCCAACTCAACAAGCTGATTGAGAGTTGAGTCATTAAATTGCTGCCACCATTGTTGTAGCTGTTGCTCTGATTGCTGCGTATCTTTGGCTGCTTTTTGCACCGACCAGTCACTTGGCATTGGCGCCTGCTTTGGATGAACATAGTCTGGCCCCACAGTGGTACACGCACTGAGTCCGAGCAAAGAAAGTATGGCGAGGCTTGGTTTGGTTAGTTTTGGAAGCATCATATCCCCACCTTTAAAACCGCTTCTGTTGTAAGTTCACCCAATCGATATCCTCGTAGGTTTGCTTGCAATGCTTGATTGCTTCGAACACGTTCCGTTTTAAATTCAGCAAGATATAAAAACCGGCTATCTCAGAATAAGCGTAGTCAGATAAATCCAACTCACTAAAAAAATCTTCCAGTTTATCTTCGAATGATTGGTAATCCTGACTGTATTGGTCGAATACGGAATCGAGTTCTTGTGTTGCTTGATGGCTGGCTAAAGCGCCCGCCATCAAAGGAATGATGGAATCGCGGTGTTGTTGGCGAAGTTGAGTAATCAACGGATTGGTCAGCAACTTTTTCTCGGCGGCCATTAAGATGTTGATATGACTACTGAGTACATCACACGCTTTGCTAAACGCGCCAATCGCTTCTGGCGTGGTTTTGTCAAAGTGTTTGTGGTTGATTTTCGAACCCCACACCTTGAGCTTTTTCGATGAAACGTTGAGCGTCACCAAATGCAAGGCCCGTTTGAGCGGCGTAATAATCGAGCTGGACTGCTTCTGATAGGAGTCAAACAGATCCCGAGTGTGCCTAAAATAGCGCTCTTTTATAGTCAAAAAGAGGTGTTCTGGTCGTGAGCTAAACGGGAAGTAGTGCGCGAAAATGATCAAGAACACCACCATGTAGAACAGCAGCATGATCGTCATGAGGATCCCGAAGTGATAGAACATGTTGTTGTCTAAACCAAGAACAAACAAGCCCACCATGTAGAAAATCGTCACTGGCCCGTTGAACAGATAAAAGCCGATAAAAGTGTAGATAAAAATGAACAGGCCAAGTTCTAACCCGAGATCCAATTGCGGAAGAATGAAGACGTAAGAAGGCACCGCGAACAAGAAGCCGAAAGTGAACAGCACAAGCAACAAAATCGGGTGCACAGGTACGAACGACAGCAAAGACATAAACATGGTCGAGAAGACTACGAACGAGTAGCCGCCTGGCGGATTGAAATAAATCCAAATCAGTCCTGCAACCCAATAAGTGACAAAGGTTTTGACCGCGGTTTTAAAGTTTTCTGCGTCCCACCATAGAAACTTGCCTTTCGGTTTTGGCAGTGGCACGTCAAAGGAGACATTGTTCGTCACAGAGTCAATGCAGCTAATGCTCTCCGCCAAACGCGACAAGTTTTGATGCATGAGCCCCAAGAGGTGCCCCAGCATAAGCGCAGATCCTTTCTCTAGGTGCGCTGCGTCTTCAAGCAACGCTTGGTTGTATTCGACTTTGAATTCTTGAGCACGAAAAGCGGGCTCTTTTTCGTCCCAGACTTGTTGGCAGGTATCAAATAGAGCGTCAATTTCCGCAACGGCTTGATCAAAGTTGCTGATGCTTTCACGGTCTTGCTGGTGGCTAAAGTGGCTGTGCGCCGCGACGGTCAATTGTTGCGTTACTTGCTTGTTCAAATGAACCGCCAAGCGCCACTCTTTCATGTAGGCCGACACGTCGCTGCATTCCACACTGACTGTGGCAAAACGCTGTTCGAGCGCATTTTGGGCGGCAAACATCTGTTCGATAAGAGAATCCACGCTAGGTTGTGGCTCTCCTGCTTCTGGATTTTCTTCTCCCTCTTGTTGAGGAGAGACTTGTCCTGCCGATTTTTGCTCGAAATTTTGCAGGATAGCGGTGAACAACGCGCGTTGTGCTTGGTTGAGTTGTTCGATGAGCTGTCTTAGATTTTGTTCTGTTTTGGTCGGGAATAAGAAAGTCCCCACGAGTGTGTAAACCACCACCCCAAACACCGTCATATAAGCGCGGTCAACGCCATAAAGAAACGCACCTTCTGCGTCACCGCCATTGGACATCATCAGCGTCATGACACCGGTCAGCATGAGTAGCGTTGGATCTTTTTGATAGGCATTACGGAAGTAAAAAATGAAAGAGACCACAACCGACACGCTCAGCATGTACAGCAAGCGGTCTTGAGCAAACAATCCCACTAGTAACAAGCCAACCACGGCGCCAACCAACGTACCGAACACGCGTAAGGTACCTTTGGCGAGTGATTCACGACGACTGCCTGTGGATGCAATCAGCATCACTGTGGTTGCGGCCGTCGATGCTTGCGGCCAACCCATGGCAAACGGGATCAGATAAGCCAGAGTCAGGCTAAGCGATACTTTAATAGCGAATTTTATTTTGTCGTTCATAGTGTCAAAGTTTGCTCAGGCTTATCGTTATAAGTTGATGAATTTCTTATGTGAATAATCAGAATCTTGTTCTGAATAAATTCGGGGGGCGGAATATAGCGGGTGAAAAAGTGTGCTTTGTAAACCCTTTGTCAAAACACAAAGTGCGTATTTGGCTCGATCTCGCGCTAGCCCTTGGCGGTATTGACGAAACGCCTAAAACGAGCAAAATCGCGATCTGTGACGATTCTCACTTTTGAAACAAAATCGTCGTGTTGTGTGAGCCAATTCTCACCTTATATCCTTCGCCTGATACTAAAGCAGGCCATTCGTACCATCTGCAATGAGCTTTGCTGCTTTAAAAAGCATAGATGATGAATGGGTATTTGAGAGGGAAAGTTATTATTTTTTATCGGCTTGCCGATTGTTCGCTTGTTTTTTTGGATCGAGATAAAAAAACCAAAGCGATACCACCAAGAATGATGCCACTGGTTAAAAGTGTATGCAGTGAAAGAGACTCGTGGAGTACGACGGTACCTAACAGCAAAGCAATGGCTGGCACGGAAAGTTGGCTGACGGCGGCTTGAAGTAAAGAGAGCTTACGCATGACTTGATACCAAAGCGTATACCCAAGGCCAGATGCAATGGCGCCAGACGTGATAGCGAGCAAGATTCCGCTCAAAGAGAGATGGATTGAGGACAGCATCAATGGTGATAGGAGTATGCCAATTATAGATGCAGCGATAAATCCCCACGTGATGCCACTACTTGGAGAAGGCGCTTGTTTGCCGAGCGCAGTAAACGCAGCCCAACAAACGCCAGAAATCAACATGAGAAGTGCAGAACTGATGTCGGGGCGAGTGGCAGATGGCAACATTAACCAAACAAAGCCAACAATCGAAAGGCCGATACCGATGATTTCGAGAAACTGAAAGCGCTCACCTTGCCACCAATAGATTGCCAGTAAAGTCAGTTGCACGGCACCAAACAAAAGCAAAGCACCGGTTCCTGTCGCCAGTTGTAAGTACGCGAAAGAGAAAAGGGCAGCGTAACCAAATAAAGCCACGCCAGCAAAAAAGCGAAAGCGAGAAGTTGGCCGATCGGTTTTCCACTGACCTCTCACGACAAGCAATGCGATTAAGGTAATCGCGCCAGATATCAATCGAACGAGAGTGAAGCTTCCTGCATCAATCAACCCTTCGGCCAATGCAAGTCGGCACAATAATGAATTGGCGGCGAACGCCAGCATCGTAATAGCAGTGAGTAAAAAGGTCGACATCCTTGGCCCTTAACGCAGAAATATGGATTGAGTGTAGCGTCAAACGACCTTTTTCATTAGTTGATAAAGTGATTAGTTATAGCTGTCAGAGCGAGAAAATCAGCAAAAATCACCAGAGAAAACCTGACCTTAGCCTGAGTGTTACTGTGGTAGGGATGGTTGTTCGTACAATGACTTGATGGTATTTTTCAACCATAGCAATTTGGGATTGTACGCATTGCGTTTATGCCAAATCATGGTAAATGGAATCAGTAACTTGTCTTGTTGAGTTTGGTCTAACGGAATTGGCAAGCACACCAAATCGAGATGCAGCTTTTCTGTGTAGCTTTTGCAATAGTGCGGCGCGGTGGTGATCATGTCATGTGTGGGCTGCGCTGCCATAAAAAGGGATTGCTCAAAGTTGGACATCGTCAGCCCGATAGAGCGCTGTAGCCCTAGTTCCGTTAACACTTCATCCAACGCCCAAGTTTCACTTTTTTCCCAAACAATATTGATGTGTTGGTAGCTCAGAAAGGTCTCGAGATTCCACTCTTGCTGTAATGCCGGATGATTTTTATGTAAATACACCATCGGCAGGTCATAAAATAGAATCTCAAAATCCAAGAAATATGGCAGAAGATCCAACGACTCTTTCGATCTCGGGTGACTTTCTCGGCCGGTAAAACCGATATCCGCCTCGCCTCGAATGATGGCGTCGAGTGAATCGTAATCCCAGTTACTGGTTTTTACTTTCGCTTCAGGGTATCGCTGGTGGATAGCGATGATGAGTCTGTCCAGCACCGTGAGCACTAATGGCGACTCAATCGTGATATCAAAACGCACTCCTTTAGGCGTAATATCGCTGCGTTTTTCTGCAATCTGGCTGCCAATTTGCAGCCATTCTGCAAGATCTTGCTCCATGCTTTGTGCCAAAGGCGTTGGCGCAAGACCTTTAGGTGTTTTGACAAACAAAGGATCATCGAACCAATGACGAAGTTTGTTGAGCGACTTACTTACGGTAGAGGGCGTAACGTTCAGCTTTTTCGAGGCTCTCGAGACGCTTTGCTCTTGCAGCAATAATTGCAGAGTGAACAGTAAGTTTAAATCAAGTCGCGCTAGGGATTTCTTCATAATGGGTATCGTGAACAGGCTTTGGAATCAATAGTATTAGAGCAAGGCTGATTACGCTACCTAACACTAAGATAAACACCAACATATTCAGAGCACTAACGCCGATGAAACCCATAAACCAAATATAGAACGCGGAACTACAAACTTGAGCAATGCCCAGTAACGAGCTTGCCACGCCAGCTTGTTGAGAGAATGGGCTGAGCGCTTGGCTCATGGCCACGCCAAAGCCACAAGCGAAGCCAGCGCAAATCAGCCCAAGTCCGAATACATAGTAAAGAGATTGTCCATCATGGAAATGGGCAGCACTGAGTACTATGGCTGCACAAGCGAGCAATACTTGAGAGGTGATCATTAAGGTTCGCTGCTTAAAAATCCCCAATGCCAATGGCGCCGAGAACGAAATCAACATGCTGATCGTCGCAGTCCCTGCCATGATGGAAGAATAGCCGCCGCGATCAAAACCAAGCATGCTCATCACGACAATTGGTGAAGCGTTAACAAAGGTCAGAATGGTGGTCACTCCAAGTGCAGTAATGATCAGCCTACTGATAAAAAATCGCTCGAAGAAAGTCTCTTGATGGCTCTCTGGCGTTGTCTGTTCTTCACCTTGTTGGCTGGGTAGTGATTCCTTGAGAACAAAAATGGCCAATACACTGACGAGAATGCCCATTCCTGCCATCGTGGTAAACAAACTCGGCCAAGGAAATTTCAGCATAATCAAGTGACCAATCACGGGAGCGATCACTGGAATGATACAGGTGATGCCATTGAGCATCGACAATACTTTCGCGCGGCGTTCATCGTCTAACGTGTCGCGTAAAATCGCGAACGCGACGACATAGCAAGATCCAGCCCCGATGCCTTGGCAAAAGCGAGCAATCAAAAAAATGTTTGGTTGTTCAGCCATTCCGCCGAGAAAAGATGCGAGCACGAAGATCATCGCGCCGACGACGGCAACAGGCTTTCGTCCCACAGAGTCTGCAATTTTCCCCGCGAATAACATGGTGGTAGCCATGCCAGCTAAATAGATAGAAAACGCAATATGCAACTGTGACTCACTGGCGTTGAGATCTGACGCAATTTGAGGCAAACCAACAAGATACAAATCAATGGCAGTAGGGTAGAGTAAAACGAGTGCAAAACTACAAAGTAAAAAACGGGACATGGAAACCTCTCTATCGAATGGCGAGGATAATAGAGTGCTAAACGTTTGCCTGCGAGTGGGAAATACGACACTAGGTATTTCTATTTACGACATACCCTGTATGAATTGAGCATAAAAACAACAAGGAAGATTATGATTACTATTGAAAAGTATTCGCCTGAGCGACATGAACACACTTCCGAACTTAGCGTGCTAGAAGAGCAATCGCAGTTTACGGTCGCGGATGTGGGTGAAATGCTGACACGTCTTGAACCCACAGAGCTTCCACATCTGATTTTGGCAGACGATGACGTGGTTGGCTTTTTTCTATTTGATGCAGCTTACAGCGAGAAATACGATTTTTGCCCGAAAAACAGCTTAGGCGTACGTGCTTTGCTGGTGGATCACCGTCATCAAGGCAAAGGCATCGCCAAGCAAGCCATTCAACAGTTTGCCGATTTCGCCAAACGTCATTATCCCGAGTTTCATGCGCTTTATCTCACCGTGAATTGCCGCAACATACCCGCTTATCAGTGCTATTTAAAATCAGGGTTTGAAGATACCAATGAGCTTTACCACGGCGGCCCCGTTGGACCGCAGCACATTATGAGACAGCCGCTTTAAGTTAGATGTTGGGTGAGTGCTTGCATATGGCATTCAAACTTTTAACTACACAATATTTTAAGATACCAGTGTCATATATACTTTATAAGTGTTTAAATGAACAATATGATGGAGTGTCTTATGGATTTTATAGAACGAGTTCAAGCTCTTTCCAAAAAAATTCCCCAAGTATCAGCGAGTTTAGCTACAGAAGAAGCAACAAAAAACGCATTAGTAATGCCATTTTTGCACTCTGTATTAGGTTATGATGTCTTTAATCCAAATGAGGTTATCCCTGAGTTTACTGCTGACATTGCTACGAAGAAAGGAGAAAAGGTAGATTACGCACTCATTAAAGATGGGGTTGTACAAATTCTTATCGAGTGTAAAAAATTTGGTGAGCCATTGGCCACTAAACATGCTAATCAATTGTTTCGGTATTTTTCAGTAACCAATGCTCGTATTGCGATTTTAACTAATGGATCTGAATATCAGTTTTATACGGACTTAGACGCTCCAAATAAAATGGATGAAAAGCCGTTTTTGACTTTGGATCTTGCCAATCTTGATGAGCACGTAATTCCCGAGGTGAAAAAGCTTACCAAGTCTTCTTTTGATGTTGAATCTGTAGTTGATGCTGCCGGCGAGCTCAAGTACCTCAATCAAATTAAAAAAGCACTTCATGAACAGTTTCAGAACCCTGAAGAGGAGTTTGTAAAATTCTTTACTTCAAAAGTGTACGATGGCGTCCAAACCGCAAAAGTCAAAGCACAGTTCATGGATATTACAACGAAGGCTCTAAAACAATTCTTGAACGACAGCATTAATGCTCGATTGAAATCTGCAATTGGTGGAGATGATAAAGCACCGATCAAGGTTGACGATAGCGTTAACGCTTTTGAAGAATCTGTTGAATCCGTTCAAGATAAACCCAAAGTTCAAACGACAGATGAAGAGATCGAGGGTTTTAATGTCGTTAAAGCGATATTGCGACAACAAGTTGATGTACAGCGAGTGTGTGCCCGTGATACGCAAAGTTATTTTGGTATCCTGCTTGATGACAACAATAGGAAGCCATTATGTCGCCTTTGGTTCAATACCAAACAAAAGTACATTGGTCTCTTTGATGAAGCTAAAACAGAAACCCGTCATCCAATCGACTCGATTGACGATATTTTCAAATTTAGCGAGCAATTACAAAGTACGCCAGCACTTTACGAATAGACTTACATAGAAATGCAAATGAAGCTCCAACACATGATGTTTTGATGTCTGTGTTGGGGCTTTTTTATTATTCAATCATCTTAGTTTCGTGCAAACCTAGGTATCTTTGAGGTTTGGATGGACATTTAACTTTAAAACATATAGTTAAGGTGATTTGGATAGTTAAAACACCAAGGATGGAAATATGAGAATTGAAATCGACAATTTAGAACGGCCGCAGGTGCTTGCGTTGTTGGAAGAGCATTTACAGGACATGTACGCTACATCGCCACCAGAGAGCGTGCATGCGTTAGATGTAAGCAAGTTGAAGTTGCCTTCAATCACGTTTTGGACGGGCTGGGATGGTGAGCTGCTATTGGGATGTGTGGCAATGAGCCAACTAGAAGATGGTCACGCAGAGTTGAAATCGATGCGTACGACGCCGTCGGCGAGAAAACAGGGCGTGGCATCCCGCTTACTCAATCACGTGATTGAGCAAGCGAAACATCAGGGGATGCAACGTTTAAGTTTGGAAACTGGGTCGATGGCATTTTTTGAACCCGCGCATCGCCTATATGAAAAACATGGCTTCGCGTACTGCGAGCCGTTTGGCGACTATCAACCTGATCCAAACAGCCGCTTTATGACCCTAGCGTTGTAGCCCGTCGCGACTAAAAGTTAAAGTAGTAATTAGCTCCTGGCGAGATGAGTGATGCACGCTCACGCGCCAGTTGTTTTCTTCTCTCTCTAATACGCTTCGCGTTGTCTTTATCTAAGTTTGCATCCAATTGATGATCAAGGCGTGATATCTCCGCATCTAACGCATTAATGCGTTGTTGACGCTGATATTCTTGATGGCCTAACTGATAGTTTTTAAGGAAAAGATCGTTAGAGCAAACGCCATAGTAGGTTTTTCCTTCTACACCCACCGTGTAACCATTGTCTGGCGAACAGTAAAGAATGGTGCCTTTATCAAAACCGTCTTGCCACTCAACGTGATTTGGCGTTACGCCTGCTTCGCGACAGTCTTTAATGTATTCGTACAAAATGTTTGGGTTGTTGCCTGAGCGGCCATCTTGGTAGCCGACGCGATACCAATCTGCGGTTTGGCATTGTTCTGGCGACATGCTGCTACAACCAGAAAGTAATGCAAACATGGCAAAGAGAAGCGCAATGCGTTTCATGAAGTGGATTCCTTGTTACTGCGTTAGGTTCGCTGATTATAAATGAACAGTGTTCATTTCCAATAGATAAAATTAATAATTACCGACTTATTGATGCGTTGTGCTTGTGAGTTTGTCGGCTTGAAGCAAAATTTTTTGCTTGTGGAACGAGCGTTGTTCGTCAGTAGTGATGTTACGAATAGAGTAGTTTGCGTGAAGGTTGAGGCGAGATTAGTGGGGTGGAATCTCTTCGTAAGCCGCATCTATAAACAGTTGCCTGCGCGAATGTTACTTTTTCTCAGAGATTCCCATATCAAAAGCCCCTCGATCGAGGAGGAATGGGACTTTCGATAATTTTACGCTTAACTTTCAAATGAAAGTTTATTGCCAAACGCGGATTTCCAGTCTTTATCAAATTGATCGACAGCCGGCTGAACTGCTGGATGAGAAAACATCTGCGCGGCCACATCGATAGGCAAGGTGATCGCTTCAATGCCTAACTTCATCACTTCCATCGCTTGTTGGGTATTCTTAAAACTCGCTGCCAAAATTTTTGCAGGCAGTTGGTTTTGATCCAGTAGCAATTGCAGGTCTGCGACCACTTCTACACCGTTTCCGTTCATCGCATCAATACGGTTCACATAAGGCGCAAGATAGTCAGCGCCGCACAATGCCGCAAGGAAACCTTGCTGAGCAGAGTAAATAGCAGTGGCGAGTACTTGAATTCCCTCTTTTTTCATTAACTTAATTGCCGATAAACCTGTTTCGGTTGCTGGCACTTTGACGACCATATCATAGGGTAATTCATGGATTTGGCGCGCTTCTTCCACCATGCCTTCTACAGTTGTGCTCACCACTTGAGCATGGAAACGGGGTGTGCCCCCTAGCGCTTCTTGCATGCCAGCTAAGGTTTGGTTCAAGCCTTGTTTTGACTTCGCCAAAATACTTGGATTTGTGGTTACCCCTTTCAGAGGTAGGCATTGGTTAAAGCGTTTTACTTCTGCCACGTCAGCAGTATCTAAATAGAGTTCGATCATGGGTTCTACCTTATACAAAATCTTCGTTTTGATGATGGGATCACTATAGATCTGACAATCCTCTGAGATCTTGATTTCGATCAATTGTAATTTCAATTGAAACTATAATAATTTCACAAAACGAAAGTTAAGTGGCAATATTTCATTATCAAGTGAAGCTTTCAGAAAAAGAAAAGCGTGAAAAGTAGAAGAGCAAACCAAGAGGCGGACAGCAATGTATTTCAATATTCAGAGGTTCTCGACCCACGATGGTGATGGTATTCGCACCATTCTGTTTCTGAAGGGATGCAGTTTGTCCTGTCCTTGGTGCCAAAACCCAGAAAGCCGCAGTGAAAAGCACTCTCTGCTGTTTGATGAGCGCAGTTGTATGGCGGACTGCCAGCTTTGTGTGTCGGCTTATAAACAAACCGTAAACGGCGACATGGCGAGCGATGGTATCCGACGCATTGACGATCAAATCATCATCAATCGAAAAGCCATGAGCGAAGCGCAGATCATAGCGCTGCGAAACGTATGTCCAACACAAGCGCTCAGCATATGTGGAGAAGCGGCGAAATCGGACGACCTGTTTGAAGTGTTGATGAAAGACAAGCCTTTCTACGATCAAAGCCAAGGTGGCGTGACATTTTCTGGTGGCGAGCCGCTGATGCAGCCAAGTCTTGTGGCAGAACTTGCCGAACGTTTGCATCAAAACCATGTGTCTACGGCGGTGGAGTCGTGCATGCATGTACCGTGGAAAAACGTAGAAAAAGTCGCGCCGTATATTGATTGCTGGTTAGCGGATCTTAAACACACCGACGAAGAAAAGTTTCTCTGCTGGGCGAAGGGATCGTTAAAACGCATCAAAGACAATTTTAGAAAATTGGCACCAATTGCCAAACGCATTGTTATTCGCGTGCCGGTTGTGGCGGGTTTCAATGACACCATTGATGAGCTCAAAGCGATCATTGATTTCGCTGCTTCTTTAGAAAGCTGTCAAGAACTTCACTTGCTGCCGTATCACACCCTCGGCATCAATAAATACCGTTTGCTCGATATGCCTTACGAGTGTTCTGACAAACCATTAAATAATCCAGAACTGCTAGAAAACGCAATGCAATACGCAAGCGAACATACTCAACTTAACGTGATTGTTAGAGGTTAACCATGGACCTACATACCCTTCCAGAGCGAATCAAAGCCCACAAATCGGCACTGGTCAACATCGTAACGCCGCCTATCTGTACTGAGCGCGCAGAGGCTTATACTCGAGCGTATCAGGCAAATGAAGACAAACCTGTGATTGTGCAACGAGCACTGGCGTTACAAGAGCACTTACGCACTCGTACCATTTGGATTAAACACGACGAGCTGATTGTCGGTAACCAAGCGAGCAAAGTACGCGCTGCGCCAATCTTCCCTGAATACACGGTGCGTTGGATTGAAGCGGAAATCGACGAACTGGCCGACCGACCTGGGGCTGGTTTTGCGGTAAGTGAAGAAGACAAACAAAGCATTCACGCCATTACGCCATACTGGCGCGGTAAAACGGTTCAAGATCGCTGCTATGGACTTTTTACCGACGAGCAACAAGAGATCCTAGCCAGCACTATCATTAAAGCCGAGGGCAACATGACTTCGGGCGACGCGCACCTTGCAGTGGATAACGAAAAAATCCTGAAGATCGGTATGAACGGTCTGTTGGATGAGGTTCGCCAGCATCGCGCTAATAACGACGTGTCGACGTATGAAGGGTTAAAGAAAGAGCAGTTTTATAAGTCCGTCGAAATTGTCTTGCTTGCGATTCAGGAGCACATGGTGAGTTACGCCGATCTCGCTCTGGAAATGGCACAAAACGAAACGCGACCAGAGAGGAAAGCGGAATTGGAGACAATCGCAGAAAACTGTCGTCATGTGGCTTTCCATGCGCCAACCAACTTCTGGCAAGCTCTGCAACTGAGCTATTTTGTGCAGTTGATGTTGCAAATTGAATCGAATGGCCACTCTGTTTCATTCGGTCGAATGGACCAGTTCCTAAACGACTACTACGTGCGTGATCTTGAAAGTGGCACGATGAACAAAGCGTTCGCCCTTGAGTTATTGCAAAGCTGTTGGTTGAAATTGCTTGAAGTAAACAAGATTCGCTCTGGTGCGCACTCAAAAGCATCGGCAGGTTCTCCGTTGTATCAAAACGTCTGTATCGGTGGCCAAAAGCTGAATGAGAATGGAGAACCTGAAGACGCCGTAAATCCGCTATCTTGGGCGATTTTAGAGTCTTGTGGTCAGCTACGTTCCACGCAACCGAACTTGAGTGTTCGCTATCATGAAGGTCTGAATCAAGAGTTCTTGATGGGCTGTATTGAAGTGATCAAATGTGGATTCGGTATGCCTGCATTTAACAACGATGAAATCGTCATTCCAGAATTCATCAAGCTTGGCGTTGAGAAAGAAGACGCTTACAACTATGCGTCTATTGGCTGTATTGAAACCGCTGTTCCAGGCAAATGGGGTTACCGTTGCACGGGCATGAGCTTCATTAACTTTGCGCGTATTTTACTGGCTGCGCTTAACGAAGGTGTGGATGCAACGACGGGCAAAGCCTTCTTGCCGCATGATAAGTCGTTGGCAAAAGGCAACTTCGAGAGCTTTGAGCAAGTCACCGCTTCTTGGGCGAAGCAAATTCGCTACTACACACGTAAATCGATAGAGATCGATACCGTAGTCGACAGTGTGCTTGAGCAGCAAGCGCAAGATATTTTCTGCTCATCGCTGGTGGATGACTGTTTGGCGCGTGGTAAAACAGTAAAAGAAGGCGGAGCGAAATACGATTGGGTATCTGGCCTGCAAGTGGGCATCGCCAATTTAGGTAACAGTTTGGCGGCGATCAAACATTTGGTGTTTGAAGAAGCGCAAATCAGCCAAACGGAACTGGCAAAAGCATTAGAAGAAGACTTCGATGGTATTGAGAACGAACAACTTCGCCAACGCTTAATCAACTTCGCGCCAAAATACGGCAATGACGACGATTATGTCGACCAATTGCTGGCTGATGCTTACCAAGTTTATATCGATGAGTTGGCGCAATTTGTCAACACACGTCATGGGCGCGGACCAATTGGTGGTGGCTACTACGCGGGAACATCGAGCATCTCTGCCAACGTGCCATTTGGCGCATCCACGATGGCAACACCAGATGGTCGAAAAGCGAAAACGCCACTGGCGGAAGGCGCAAGTCCAGCATCGGGCTCTGACCGTTTGGGACCAACGGCGGTGTACAACTCAGTCGGTAAAATTCAAGCTAATAAAATCTTGGGTGGTGTGCTGCTTAACCAGAAGTTAAGCCCAGCGGCTGTCGCTTCAGAAGGAGATAAGCTCAAGCTATCGATGCTGATTCGTACCTTCTTTAATCACCATAAAGGTTGGCACGTGCAGTACAACATCGTCTCTCGTGAAACCTTGCTGGCAGCGAAGAAGAACCCTGAGCAATATCGTGACCTTGTCGTGCGAGTTGCGGGCTATTCAGCCTTCTTTACCGCGCTGTCAACAGACGCGCAGGATGACATCATCGCCCGTACCGAACACGAGTTGTGATGGCCTCAACCCCGGTTAATGCAGAAGGCACCGATTGGTGCCTTTTGGTTTACTCTTCAATGGTTATGCCACTAGAGCCGGGAAGCTGCGACACAAAATTGGATCCCATGAGCTTAGATGGGGTGTATACACCGGCTTCAGGCTTCGTATGTAGCAGGTGTTCTACAATCGCCAGAGATCCCGTTACGGTTAAGCTGTAGCCATTGGCCGTTTGTACTCGTGCTGTTTTGCTTCGTCCGAGTTTGTTGCTTGCTTTACCCCACACATATGTGGGTAATTGGTTTCTTTGCTCCTCATTCGGTCCTTTTACGGTTCTTTCAATACGGCTTTTTATGAGACTTTGTACCCAGGTTATGCCGAGAAGGGGGCGAACCCAATTCGCTCGTTTAGCGTTTTTTATCATGTTTGGCGATCCGGGAATAAAAACATCAATATTCTCAATCCCCGTGGTGTAATAGGCGGTTGAAACATCGCCCCACGGAATGGTCATAGCAAGTTTTTCGCCGTCACCAAAATCAATGTTACGAACTTTATACGCTAGCGGAACGGTGGTGATTTTTCCGTTAAGTCGCACTTTTCCGCCTTGAGCCAAACCTTCGACAGACGTTTTCGCCGTGCCCGGAGAAAAACCAGAGCGAGAGTCAAAACCGAGAGACAAGTGTGTTGCATCTGGTAGCGCAGCTTTCAATGTGGCTGCAATGCAATCCGTTGGAATAACATCAAAACCAACACCGGAGCACAATACGACACCAGCTTCCTTTGCTTGTGATTGCAGCGTTTGTGCAAACTCAAATACAGAGATCTCACCTGTAATATCGAGATAATGTGCGCCTGCTTCTAGGCACGCTTTCATCATCGGTTTTGCCGTCGAAGAAAAGGGTCCTGCGCAGTTTAATACCAGTGATGAACCCGAAATATGTTGGACCGCGCTGCTTTTATCCTCAAGAGAAAAAGCAAGACTTTGCAGCCCTAGTTCAGCCCCTAGGCTTTGTACTTTCTCTAAACTTCTACCTGCAAGGATTGGGTGGTGACCCCGTTTTACGGCCTCTCTCGCAATCAGCTCGCCTGTATAACCATTGGCTCCGTATATGATCCAACGAGCTGGGGGTGATGTCGGTGTGTTATCTTTCATCAAAAAGCTCCTATCAATGCCTGCTTAAAGAGGTTTCTGGCCATTGGCTTTTTCTTGTTGAATTGTGGTCAAGCCTTGTTCGAATGTGGTGATTTGAAAATCTGGAAAACGAGTCTGAAACTTATCCGAAACAAAAAGGTTGTCAGATTCGTAGCGAGGCAAAAGCTCGGCTGCATCTCGAATGGTTTGATTAAATCGCCCAGCTAGCCACAATTGCCAGCGCTTGATGACTTTGTATTTCGGTTGAACGTTAAAAACCTTTGCTGCAACAGCGATAAACTCCTGATACGTCAGTCGACGATCATCGCAAGGCAAATGCCAAGTTTGTCCGTAAGCATCGGGCGTATTCCCAATTAGCGCCATCGCTCGGCTTGCGTCTGGCGTATAAATTAAGCTGCGTTTGGTGTCATCACGTAAAAACACTTTTGCGCTCTTTTGGTTAAGTAGATTATCGATAATGGTGGAATTAGTGATGCTTTGCGTTTTCCCCGGGCCGTAAAATTCCGGAGCACGACAGATAACGGCTTCGATTTCTCCTTTATTCATCGATTCTAGCAGCATGTCAGTAATGACCGCACGAATTCGACCTTTTTCTCCATTGGGCTGAAATGGTGCATCTTCTTGTTGAGGCGTATCCGTTTGCGGGTACATGTAGGTATTATCAAAGTAAACAAGCTTTGCTTGATGAGTTTTACATGCGGCGATGACATTACGCATCATTGTTGGCCACTGTTCCACCCACAGTTGGGTATCCATTGGTAGCCCTGCAGTAAGGTAAACGATACTAGAACCTTTTACGGCATCTGATGTTTGTTTCGCGTCCAGCAAGTCCGCTTTTACCAGTTGATCCGTCTCGTTGACTCGATGTGGATTGCGGCTCACCAATCGGATGTCGCTCGTAAAGTCCCGTTTTAGGCTTAATGCCAGCTCACGGCCAATTTGCCCACTTGCACCCAATATCGTTTGCATTCACCAATCTCCTGCTGTGTTGCTTTGATATTCATCCTAACGTTAAAGTTAGGTTTAAGGTCAACCCACATTTTGAAGATAAATTGGATTGATTTTTTATTGATTATAGAAACAAGGAGGTGGTACACCTGAGCTAAGAGCGAATGGTTTTTACAGACTCAATTTAGTGGCTAGCAGGGGAATTGGCGAATCTCTAACCCAACATCAAGAGTAAAGCTTCGCTTGTTAACATTGCTTTGATTTGCTGACGGCTTTACTTTTTATTTGACGGGTTTTCTTTGGTCAGAATCGTTTGTCCAAGCTGAGACATGACGCGTTTTGCATTCATTGCACAGTCCATGTCATCTGGCTTAGCTTCAATCTCTTTAAGTACTTCTTTTAACTTGCTTTTACTCTGCGCAATTTTTCGCTCAAGCTCGTCGAGCTCTTGGACTTTTTGCTGCAAGGTTGTCAATAACTGATGATGATCCCAGTTAGAAAGGTCGGATGGCAGTAAGGCACTTAGTTCATCCAAACTGAAGCCAGCTTGTTGACCCGTTGTGATCATGTCCAGAATCATTAGTGCTTCTTGCGGATACTCACGGTACCCGTTGGCTTTACGGGTCACGGTTTTTAGCAGTCCGATGCGCTCGTAAAATCGAATACGCGAGGGAGCAAGGCCCGTTTTTTGCGCCAGTTCGCCAATTTTCATATCAAGCGTGTCTCATTAGGTTGATAAAATAACCTTACCATTTCTGAACATTCTCGCCAGTTTGGTGCTTGGTCGTTTCGTTTCTTGCTTTCTTACCGTTACAGCTTGTGCAAAATTTCCACGCATTTCTTTGTGACGTCGTCGTACTCTTTTGTCATGTAAGCGGTAGTGATGGCGCCTTCTTTCATGATGCAAATGGCATCGAGTAATGATGTGTTGTCTGATTTGAGATAGCGTTGAATTAGCTCTCGAACCTGTTGTTTATGGTGGCGGCAATACGTTGCGATCTCGCCCCTGTCGTCACTGAATTCGGCGGACGTGTTGATGAAAAAACAGCCGCGAAACTCGCCCAACTTTTCCTCAGAACCATGAAACCAGCCGTTTAGCGCGGTAAACAGCTGGTCGATCACGTCTGTGCTCGATAGTGCTGATGACAGTTTCTCCTCTAGCCACGCTATGAAGATTTGGTGGCGTTGTTCTAGTGCGGCAAGGATGAGCGCTTCTTTGCTTTCAAAATGGCTGTACAGCGTGCGTTTAGCCACGCCAGATACTTTAAGGACTTCATTGATGCCAATGGAGTTGATGCCCTGTTTGTAAAACAGCGACAACGCGGTATCGATCAATAACTGTTTCTTTTTGTTCATAACTACGTCCTCAAAAAGTTCTACAAACACATATTGACAAAGGTAGACAGGTTTGTCTATTTTAATTTGTAGACAATTCGGTCTACTTTGAGGTGTTTATGAATAATTTAATTTTATCGTTGGTCGCGGGGCTTGGTGCGACATTGGCTATTGGTGTGTTGTCTTACGCCGAGGTGTCTCTTACTGAGGTGGTACTTCTCATGGCGCCATTTGGTGCTACGGCGGTGTTGGTGTTTGGGGTGCCTAGCAGCCCTCTCGCTCAACCAAAAAATGTGATCATTGGTCACTTCATTACGGCATCTATCGGTATTGCGTTTAGCCAATACGTTGAGATCACGCCAATCACGCTCGCGATTGCGACTGGGTTAGGAGTGTCAGCAATGCTGATTACGAAGACAACGCATCCACCTGCGGGCGCAAATCCTATCTTGATCATGGCCTCTGGGCAGGGGTGGAGCTTTTTGTTCACGCCAGTACTGATCGGCGCGGTGGTGATTGTGCTGGTTGGTAAGGCGTTGCAGTTGCTACAGAGTCAGTACTTAACCCCTCGTTTGAACGGTCAAAAGACCTAATTGGGATGCAAGTAAGGCCGCATTAGGGGATGACCTCTTTTGCGGCTTTTTCTTTTCGTGGAGGCTTAAAAATAAAATCTGATTCTCTCTTGTTATTCAGTCGTATACATAAAGATGTTAGTTAAATTGGTATACCACTATGAATAAAATTCACCCCAAGAAGCTATTGCACAGCAAATGGACGGCGACGTCACCTAAAAATAAAGAGAAGCACTTTGTCGTAACAGAAATGGAGCTGGATGAAGAAGGCAATGTTGTGAAATGTGTCATTGAGGCGGTTATGAGTAAACGTGAGCAAGAGATGAACTGGCAAGAGCTGAAAGACCCAGAGCTATGGCGGCAAGGATGGAAGTAATGCACTTTGTTGAATTTTTTCCTAGGTTTGAAATCGAAAGATGGTACTTAGCTGATAGGCAACGGTCTGTGTATCTGCTACGTTGAGTTTGTTCGCTATCAACTAAAAAGGAATGACTATGATCGATTTCGACAATTCATCAGTGTTTAAGCTTAAACCCATTGAGGTATCAAAAGTTAGGGAAGATTTTCACAAGTTTCTTATTGATGGCGAGTCGGTATTTGCGGGCTTTAAAACGGTTCGCGACCAAGTGGTGTTCACCAACAAGCGAGTGATTGCGGCGAATGTGCAAGGGATTACGGGCTCAAAAGTGGATTACACGTCGCTGCCTTATAGCAAGATCAATGCATTTTCTATCGAGACGTCTGGTACTTTTGACTTAGATTGTGAAATTGAGTTCTTCATGAGTGAGGTGGGAAGAGTACGTTTTGAAATTAAAGGTTCGTTTGATCTGATTTCTTTCAACCGTATGGTTAGTGAGTATGTACTAGCGTAAGGGAATAGAAATGAGAGCTTCATTGAGAGACAAAATAATAGAGGTCTGTGACAAAAAGATCGAAAGCAAAGGTGAGCAGGTTGGGCTCTCATTTTATGCGTTTTTCGCCAACAAAAATGATGATCCTGAACAGTTGATGGAGGCGGCTACGTGGTGGATTCAGACCCATCGGCTCGACCACTTCGAAAAAGCAGTAAAAATCAAATCAATGGTGGAGTCTGGTATCTAAATTAAAAAAAAGAAATAAAGAAAGCAGACAAATGCCAACAACGTCGCGGATAAAACAGGGTAGATAATATAAGAGTCCTGTTTATTGGTTCTTTGAAAGCACAGAGAAACGAGTAAGACGTTGTAGACGACGAGCAGCATACTGATCATGGTCCCACTGTTAAGCGTTAAACTGGACAGCTGAGTTAAGAAAAACGCCAATAAAAGGTAGTCGAAGACAATTAACCATAAAAAGGCTTTCTTCAACAGATCGCGTTTTTTGTTTTCGGAAGGTGTTATGTGCATATAGAACTCAACTAAAAAGTCACAGTAACAGAGGTTTCAGTTAGAAAGGTCACCATCAGGCGAGGTGACCTTTTGAGGTTATAATTCTTGAATATTTACTTCGTTGGTGGCCGTATCACCCGAGTAATTGATGACTTCTTGTCGAATGACTGGTTGGTTAAATTCGGCTTTATCTTTCGCTTTTTGCAGTTCACTTTCTTGGTGGTTACCAAAAAGAGTTTCGAGTACTTTGGCTGCTGGCGTCGTTAAAACGAACAGCTCGATACGGCGGTTTTCGCTTGAATCTGGTTCATCAGGGTTAAGCAGTGCTCTATCCGACATGCCTGTGACCTGCATGACTCGATCATCCGGCATGCCACCTTCAACCAGCGTATTTCTTGCGACATCAGCTCGAGATGCAGATAGCGCCCAGTTTGATTGACGACCAAAGCGTTTTTTAAATGGAATCGCATCCGTATGTCCGCTGATGATCAGTGGGTTGTTCACACGCTGAAATACAGGCGCAAGTGCAAGTAATAAGTCTTCGAAGAAAGGGGTCAGCTCTGCGCCACCACGACTGAACATATGCTGTTTGTAATCATCTTGAAGGACGATACGTAGGCCTTGTGGGGTCACGGTGACGTTGACATTTCCTTGTGCGTTAATCTGAGCGGTCATTCGTTCAATGACTTTCGCCAACGCTGCAAGTTGCTCCTGAGTATCGAAGTTACCAGGAATCAACGAGTCGATTTCTGGCCCATCGCCGTCACCTCGAAAGTATGAGCTTACCACGTGGTTGGAATTGTGTTTACTTGGCACAGAAGAGTCCTGTGCCAAGTCAATAGGAGAGATACTTTGTGAAGTATCAAATGGATTACCGTAACTCTTGTCGAATACGCTCGAGCTATGTAAGTGGGCGACAATTGCTTTACGCTCTTCTTTGTCTACCACCTGCATAACCCAAAGCACAAGAAACAGCGCCATTAGGGCGATCATGAAGTCAGCAAACGCGACTTTCCACGCGCCGCCATGAGGTTCATCATGGCTGTGTGCTTTGGCACGTTTGAACACTACATGCTCTTGTTTTTGCATTATCCCTCCTGTTCAGCTAACCACTTCTCCATTTGGTTGAATGTTGGTTTGATGTCTAGCTGAATATGTTTACGACCAGCGTCAATGGCGAGCAATGTCGGCTTCTTCGCTACGTAGGCAACCAAGGTTGCGCGTACGCATTCAAAAGCAGTCATATTACGTTTTACTCGCTGAGCCATGGCGTTACTTAGTGGGTCTAAACCACAGTAACAACCGAAAATACCAATGAATGTACCTACGAGAGCTGCTGCAACGTGATAACCAATCATCGCGATTGAGCCATCAATGGCCTGCATGGTGATAATGATGCCACCAACTGCTGCAAGAATACCGAAGCCAGGTAGTGCTTCTGCTGTACGCTGTAATGAGCGTGAAGGCAAAAGCATTTCGTTTTGGATAGCTTCAATTTCTTGCTCTAGCAGTCCCTCTAATTCATGAGGCGACATTTGTCCCATTGCCATTAAACGTAAATTATCAGTAATGAAAGAAATTAGGCGATGATCCTCAGCAATCGTCGGGTAAGCGAGAAACATAGAGCTCTGTTCTGGCGACTCAATGTGAGAGTCAAGAAACTTATAACCACGGTTGCGCGCTGTCTCAAGCAAGTTATTGAGTAGCGCCATTAATTCCATGTAGTACTCATGCTCTTCTGTTGGACCTTTAATGGTCGCAGGCACTTGGCGACGCATTTCTTTCAGTACGTGAGGTGGGTTACCGATGATCAAAGAACCAGCAGCAGCGCCAATGATGATAAGGAATTCGGCTGGTTGCCAGATAGCGCCTAAGTTACCGCCGGCCCACATGTATCCACCGAAGACGCACACCAGGATAGTGAGGACTCCAAAAAACTTTTGCATCTTGTGACTCCTAAGAGGACATTAATTGGTTGAGTTGTTTCAGCGCTTGTTTGTGAAGCTGACATATACGAGGTGGTGTCAGATCCAATACCAGAGCTATTTCGTGTAAGTTGAGTTCATGTTGATAGAACAGAGTAAGCAGCAATTGATCACGCTTCGGCAATTTGCCTAAAGCGCTATCTAAACTGCGACGAATATGCTCATGTTCCATGCCATCATATTGCCCGCCAATATAACTATCACCACTGCTTTCCATTAGTTGGTCAAGGCTTTGCATCTCTCCCGCAAGGGCGGCATTTTGGCGGTTGTAATAGTCCTGCTCATTCGTCCCCAAGGCTTGGATGATTTCTGCATCCGTGGGCATCCGACCTAAAGAGCGTGTGAGATCTCGAGTCACGTCATTGAGTTCGTGAGCCTGCTGGCGAGTTTTACGTGAGCGCCAATCTAGCCGGCGTAATTCGTCTAAAATTGCACCTCGAACGCGACACACGGCAAAGGCAGGGAAATGAGGATCGTCAACATCGCCGTATCGGCGTCCAGCTTCAACTAGAGCGATAAGGCCAATTTGCTGCATATCTTCAATACTACAGTGAGAAGTGGCATGAACACGTAGCTGGTTAACGACGCGTTTCACCATAACTTGATGACGTTGCAGTAGTGCATTTTCGTCAATTGGACGTGATGGCGTCGTCACTTCCTCTTCTGTGGTATAGGTGTCTTGTATATTCATGTCTAACATGGTTGTGCTCCGTTATTGCACAACATATTTAGTCAACAAAACATCGTCGATTTCGCGAACGATGTCTGTCTTAGCAAAAGCCAGTAAAAGCGTTTGTTTTACTTCGTTTTGCAGAATATCGATGGCACCCGCTTGCTGTAACTCATCAAATGTTTTGTCGCTAAACAATTTTAATAATGAGTTTTGTACCATTGGCATGTACTCATCAATGTCTTTGATGCGCTCAGGACGGCGTGTTTCAATTGCTAGTTCTAGCATGACAAAGTGAGTCTGTTTTTTACCTTTCACGGTCAAAACGACTTTGTCTAAAGGATGGAAGCTAGGACCTTTGCTTGTCGGTTCTTCTGTGACTAAAAATGACAATGGAGAATCATCGATCAAGGAACCAGAGTCAGGTGACTCTTGAGCGTGTTTGTTTAAGTACCAGATTCCGCCCATAATCGTGGCGGCCGAAACGAGGGCGCTGGTGATGATCATGGCGATAAACAGGGCGATCATTTGTTGTTTGGTCATAACCTTTTTCCTCGAGGATTAACTAGGCTTGAGTGTTCAGCCAGTGTTCTGAATAGTTTGTTGTTGTAGTTTGGAATGCACCAGATTCTCGTGCTGCGAAAATAGTGGCGTCTTCTTCATTTGTATGTTGGTCATTGCGACTCTGGCTTTGATCAGAGCCCACGTTGACATCGACATGGACGAAGTTCTGCTCTTGCAGTTCTGTGCGTAGACGCTCAGACACTTGCATTAAAGCTTCCCGTGTTGCGGCTGCATTGGCATTGATGTGCACGCTTAGTCGGTCGCCTTCAACACGTACAAGTAAATCCAGCTTACCTAAATCCGGTGGGTCGAGGCGGATTTTGGCTTCTTGTACATTTTGTTGCGCTTGAAGAGTCACACGGTCATGCAGAACTTGCATCATTTGCTCTCCCCATTTCCCAGCACTGGTGTCAACGCGCACAGCCGCCCACTCAGAGCCTTGAGTTTGAATATGACTCGTGGCAACGGCGGTGTTCGGGGCTTGTGGCGTTGGTGTTTGTCCTTGGAGTGGTGAGGCCGTTGGTTGCCCTTGAGCTGGTTGACTCAATAGGGTCTGAAAGTCGGCACTGGAGATTGATAGACGCGAGTTCGATGACATCGGTTGGCTTTGTTGCACCTCTTGTTGCTTTGGAGAGGTGTTTAGAAAGGCGTTATTTGAGTCTTGTATTGTAGACTTAACATCGTTAGCTACCGATAAAGGCGGAGTTTTTCCGAACTGACCCGACTGCTTTTCTGCCATAGTGAGCATACGCTGGGTTAGAGCCTGAGCTTGCATAGCAAGATCAGGTGATTCTGTTGAACCCAGTGTACTTGTCAGGTGAGCATCTGCTTCAGAAGCCGAGTGTTCGTCAGTATCCAAACCATGAGCATGCGCCTTTTCTTCGCTGTCCAAAGCTGGAGCGGTAAGATGAAAACTCGGCACGGTTGAAGCTGAGGCGAAACCTTGGCCGTCATACTGGCTATGCTCCGACATAGGGTTATGAGAAAAACCGTGTACAGCTCTTGCTTGTTTTATGTTGCCTTCATGGCCAGGTGATGCATTGCCGGATATTTGAGTTGAAGGAGATACGATCATTGAGTTAGCTCCATGGTCATCGCTAATTGATAGGCCATAGCGCGCTCTTGATGGTCATTGACCATGTTCATCTCTTTTTCTAACTCGTTCTTCGACTTTTCTAATCTAGCGAATGCATCAGCATGAACGGTTTTGGCACGTTGAATTTCAGGTGCAAGCTTAGGATCCTTCAAAAAAGGTTTGTGACTGATCAATAGCTCTCGCAACTGCAAGTCATAGCGCTTAAGCGCATGCCAATCTGCTGTTTTTGTAGCGAATTGGATGAGCTGAGATAAATGACGAAATCGCTCTGGCGACACTTTATGCTTGTTGTCCAAAATTCATCCAACCTTCACGAATATTACCCATTACACGCTCGACATTAACCAAGCGATTCGCATCGTTCTGCACGCTGGCGTAATAAAGCTCAACTTGGCAGAAGTCATACAGCTGGCGTAAATTTTCAGCAATTTCGCCACCATTCTCATCATCTAGAGCGCTTGTGAGCCCAATTAAGATGTTCATACATTTGTTGATTCCGTTACCTTTCTCCGCCAAGCGATTCGCAGCCAAATGGCCACGAATACGTTCAACTTCATCAAGTAAGCCATCGATCAACATAATGACTAATTGGTGTGGGTTTGCTGCTGCCGCTTGCGCGTTGAGGTCTACTTGCTGGTACGAGTCATAGCCAGAGTCCATAAGCATGAGTTTTTTCTCCTAAAGGCTTAGCCAAACATCGACATGGTTTGGTTCATTTGGGTCATTAACGCGTTCATTTGTGTGAACTGTTTGATGTAGCGTTTGTACGACATATCGTATTTACGCTCTAATGTAGATTGTTTATCTTCTATGCGATCCAAGTTAGCTTGAAGCGCATTTTTACGGGATTTGAATGCGCCTGATGAAAACTTCAGAAATGGATCAATCATCGCGTCCATTGAGTCAAGTAAGGCATCGTCGCCATTAAACATTGCTTCCAAGCCCACGCTGTTATTCTTTTGAACTTCGGCGAATTTTTCGTGGTCGACTTTCATTTTCCCATCACGATCCAAGCTCACACCGATTTCACTCAGACGCATACCACCGTGTTCCCCTCGAACCAAATTAGTTAATTGGCTCTCAATGGAGCGAAGTGTTGGATCACTTGCTAACACTCCACGTTTTTTGTCTTCACTACCTATTTGGGTGTGCTGGTTCATTGCGCCAATAAGAGTGTTATATGCGTCAACAAACTTATCCAATTGCTCTTTAGTTGCTTCGCTGTCAGAGCCTATATCAAGGCCAACAGGTGTTTCACCAGAAGCTTGAGCTTTGGTTAGAGTAATATCTACACCGTCGATTACACCTTCAAATGTATTGCTTGCGTTCGTCAGTTTGAGACCAGAGTCTTTAGCTCCCAACCACATTACAGCATCTTGCGGGGCGCTAATTTGGTTTAGATTTGTGAATGCATCTTCAAACCAGGCTTGGCCAGTACCAGACGCCGATACGTTGATTTGGTTAGCAACACCAGTTTCAGTGCTTGATAACATAAAGTGAGTTTGACCATTTGAGCGAACTAAGGTGGCGTTTACTCCAGGGTTATCGCTGTTGTTGTTGATTGCTTTTGCTAAGTCACTGACTGTTGCTGTGCCATCACCGTCTGAATCAACAGTCGATAGATCTAGCGTCATTGTTTCGCCATTGATCGTGAACTCGAGAGAGCCAGTTGTTGGGACTTCAGTTGTTGCTTCTAGATCAGCAGGCATCCCTGTAGAGACTTGATGAGACGTGGCAACTTGCTCAACAAAAATTTGGTAGTTGCCTGTGAGGGCCTTAGCATCTGCACTGGCTGTAAAGTAACCTTCCTGAGATAGGGTTGCACTGTTCTTAATGATGGTGTTTGTGCTGCTGTTCATTTCGTTTAACGAATTACGAAAGTCTCGTAATGCCGTTTCAACTTTACCTAGAGCGGAAAGTTGCGCTTGATATTTGCTGGCTTGTAGCTGATAGCGCTGTTGAAACGGTTGAACGTCAAAAGTGGCAAATTTAGTAGCCATTGTAATTGGATCTAATGAACTCATGAGGTTACTCCCTCTCTCATATATACGGCTTAAATAGCTTATCTGCTATGCCTTGGTTTAACAGTTCATCGCAAGATGTGTGCCGTATATAAATAGCTATATATAACAATGCTTTGCGATGTATTATTTCATAGAGAGGAAGCTGTGGTTCCACCTTTTGTGTTCCGCTTTCCTCTAGAAAACAAGTAGCGTTTTCCTATAAGACAAGGCGACTCAAGACTCGTAAATGTTTAATAGAATTTCTAAGTGGAGTTGAAAGGGAGGAAGGGACTCAGAATAGATATTTCGGTGTTTACTTCTAATGAATTAAGATAATTCTTACATCGTATTTATATGCTTCCTGTTATCTTTTCATCAAATTGGAGTATCGGAAAGAAAAACAACAATTATGAACGAATTTGCCTTACGACTAATGAAGTGTGCTCGCGAATATGAGCGCTTTATTCACGCTAAATTACTTAGCAAGCAGAGTCTTAATTCTGACGAGTTGGCAAGTATCCAAAAAGAGGCCATATCAAAATTTCCTGAGTTAAAACGCTATCAGTTCGATAATAGTCCTGAGCCAGTGGAACTAGAGTTATTTAACAAAGTGTTAAGGAATATTATGCTGAAAGTAGGTTTTAGATTGCCAGACTCTCATTGGGATAATAATAGTTCTATTTACATCAGGCGATAAAAAAGCCTCAATGATGAGGCTTTCTAGAGCTAATAGCGTTCACTCAACGCTTTTATGTTAGGCGCAATTTCATACCTTAGAATATCTGCAAGTGCAGTGAAGTCATGAACTTCTCGGGCGGTATTTATTCGCGAAAGTATTTCGAGAACAGACGTGCGCTCTGACTGAACGGTGAATAATTTTGTTAGGAGATTTAGACATCTCCCTAACATTAAGTCGCCTGTCAAGTGGTCACCGTATGAGTAAACCTCTGAAGTTTTAATAAAAGTGTCATAAACAGAGTTAATCTCGGTTGCCATATAGTTCCTCCACATTGAAATATTCAGCACCAATAATTTTTGCACCAATACGGCTCCAATTGTAAAACTTGGTCTGTGGTGATGCTGCTATTAGGTTCTCAACACCGCTTCCAAACATGCGGTAGGCTGGTGAGGTTTTGATCATCTCACCATAACCATTCTCTACTCGTGCTGTCATCGTCGCGTTCGGGTCGTCTGGTCTGTTTTCGCGTCCTGAATGGATGATATCTCCAGGGAAACCAAAATCGCATCCGATTAGTGATACTTGGGTAGCACCTTGTAAAAGGGTGAAGTGGATTAGAGGATGGATTACCGAACCAAACGAGTAAGGGCGATATTTAACCGGTAGTTTGCTTGCAAATCTGTCGTATGTGAAGTCACCCAAGTGTAAGTAATACTTCTCGCCATGCCAGTTTTGGAAAATACGGCTAGGCATATGGCTACCAAACACCAAAATAGTATTTTTGGCGATCTCATATGGAATATGTTCGTCACCTAAATTTAAATCTACAGCAAATACGACATCTGGTTTGATGTTATTTTCAATTAAGCACTTGCATGCAGTTGATGCAGCAATAAGCTTGGGACGATTTGGTCGGTTATAGACTGTTTTTAACTCTTCAATATGATGCTGGAGTGATGGGCCAGCACCAATACAAATAGCGTCGTCTACTTGATACATAAGATAATGATCAGAAGAGTTTAGGCGTTTTAAAAGAGGTTCGTTTTCTTTCTCTCTTGTGAGCAGTTCTTCATCGCTATGTCTATAGCTAGCGTTTGCATAGCCGATCAAAACACGGTTTTCTAAGCGGAAATAAAGCCATTGATGAGTATGACGCGAAATGGCTCTGTCGGCATTGAGAATGATACAATCATCCCAAGTAAGGCTCGCGAGTTTTCTACCTATATCGCTTTGGTCTTCTGAGACGATGATCAACGAAACACGAGGATCGGATATCCATTGTTGTGGAACGAGAGAAAGCACCAATTTTGCTAACGGTAGGTTATAAAGATAAACACGAATTGATCGAGCATTTTTATCTTGTGTTAACAGGGATGGGACATTGCCCATACCGATGCCCCAAATATGATAATCGTCGCTAGACGTTAGGCTTCGGTACTGGAAGGCTTCTTCGACCGGGTCATAAGCACTGCTAAGTTGAACTCCGTTGACTTTTAGGGTCATCGCTGCTTTTTCAACTACTTCAAAGTGTAAGTCGCTAAAGTCTGCACTGTCTAAGGCTTTTGCTACGTCAGGCCAACGAGAGCGAATGATATCAATATGTTGAGAATAAACTGGTGTCATAATATTCAGATAGTAAAAAACCCCACCGGATGGGTGGGGTTATAAGCTTCAATGATTAGCGTAGTAGAGACATTGCCATGCCAGGAAGCTGGTTAGTCTTAGAAAGAACTGTTGTACCTGCTTGCATAAGCATTTGGTTCTTAGTCATGTTTGAAGACTCTGTAGCGAAGTCTGCATCAGTGATACGGCCTTTTGCTGCAGAAGTGTTTTCAGTCATGTTACCAAGGTTAGTCATTGTGTGCTCTAGACGGTTGATGTTAGCACCAAACTGAGCACGTGCTGTACCTAGATCTGCTAGCATACCGCCAGAGCTTGAAAGGTTTGCAAGAGCTGTAGAAGCTGCAGCAGCAGTGCTGATGCTTGTCAGGCCTGCAATTGCTGTCGAGATCTCGTTTAGCTGTGTTTTTGCATTTACAGCTAGTTTCTCTGCACCAGTCGCACCAATTTGGTAAGTAACGCTGCTTGCACCAAAACCGCCGCCTTCAGCTAGAAGTTTTTGACCACCAAATGAAGTGTTTTCCATGATGTTGCCTAGCTCAGATGCTAGCTGTTTGAACTCTGCATCCAAAGCTGCACGGTCTTCTTGACTGTTTGAGCCGTTCAAAGATTGTGTTGCTAGGTCGTTCATGCGGTATGTGATGTTTGTCATCTCATCCATTGCACCTTCAGCAGTCTGCATCATAGAGATGCCGTCCTGTGCGTTACGCATCGCTACATTCATACCACGAGTCTGAGCTTCCAGACGAGTTGCAATTTGTAGACCCGCAGCGTCGTCTGCTGCTGAGTTGATGCGGTAACCCGTGCTTAGACGCTCCATCGCAGTGTTTAGAAGACCGCTTGTGTTGTTCAGAGTGTTTTGAGTTACAAGCGATGCGTAGTTAGTGTGCATTGATAAAGCCATCTTAGTCTCCTTAGTTAGTCACTATATCTTTCAGGCCTCGGGATATTCCCTAGTCACTAACTAGAGGCGGTCGGTCAGCTTTAATGATTAATTTGAAAATTAAAAAATTCCTAAAAAAGATCAAAATTGATGATTTTTAGTGACTTGTATTCCATGAAAATACAGATATAACATCAAATAACCTGAATAAGCCTGACTTAATCAGGGAAGCAGTCATCTATCAATATTGTCGTTCTTCGTTATAAATAAAAAAACAGCGCGAATAATTCGCGCTGTTTTATAAAGATTAATAGTTAGGATTCTGTCATTCCTCACCAAAAGATTGAAAAGAGAGGGAGGTCGGGATGTCACTGAAATAACCAAAGTAATAATTGGCCCCTAACAAGCGATAGCGGTTTAGCTCTGTTTGGCTCGCTACCCGCCCGGCTACCCAAGGGTATTTGTGCTTTCTTAAGAACTTAGCAATCGGTAGGAAAGCATGTCTTTCTTCTTTATCCTCTAATGTGACTGATAGTTTGATCATATCGGGACTAAAGTCAGCGACTCGTTCGAAGTTCACTTGTGATGTCGCGACTTCAAACCAAAGTGAGTAGGCGTTTTCTCTTAACTTCTCAATCAGCGCTGAGACTTTATCATAGGCGCATAGCGTTTTGTCTGCTTGAAGAGAAGGAATCACATGTTGAAAAGCGCAAGAGTGAAACTGAATCATCTGTTCGAGAAAGTATATGCCTGGTTCCCATAGTAATGCGTCAATTCTTATCGGCACGACGACGTTACTGATTAAGTCGGGGTGAAAGGCTTCTAGCTGAAACTGTGTTTGTCGCAATGCGAGATAAAGGCTGAACAAATCTAGGCAGTACTGCATTTGTTCAGAGAGTTCGAATTGATAGACGCTTTGTTCGCCACGCGTGCCAAATCTCAACGTTAGGTGTTGGAATTCTACCTCTCCTGATTGAGTCTCGCGAATGGCTTGGCACGCGTGTTGAATGTCATTGTGCTTTAAAGCATCAAATACTAATTGATCGTCATCCGTGACGATATGTTGTACTGCGAGACCAACCAAATGTTCGTACATCGCATGTGTTGAAATAAGATTAACCAAGGTTTCCTACCACATTGATTTGTTTGTTTTCTGGAATTTCGTTGTAAGACAATACTGCCAGTCCTTGCGTAAATGTGCGTGCGTAACGAGCCAGAAGTGGACGTAACTGAGGCATAACGAGAAGAATCGGAGGTAATCCCTGTTGTTTGAGCTGTTGTCTTATCAGTGGCAAGTTTTGTTGGAACTGACCAAGAATATTTGGCTCAATTGGGAAGCTGTCTAACATTACTGTACCTGAAGATTGTGCTTGTTGTAGCGAAGTCAGTAGCATTTGTTCTAGTTCATCAGAGAGAGCGTAGACATTTAATTCGTTTTTCTGTCCCGCGATCAGGTTTACGAGCGTGCGTTTTAGTGCGCAACGCACATCAGATGCCAGTAAAATCGGGTCTTTAGTGTTTTCCGCGGATTCCAACATTGTGTTAGCAATCGTACGAATATCTTTTAGTGGCACTTGGTCTAGTAACAACTGGCGATATACTTTGAGTTGCTGCGCAGGGTTAAGTGCCGCGGCTAAGGCTTCGGCTAACTTCGGTGCTTGCTGTGTCAAACGTTGCGTCATGGCTTCAACATCGTCGTGCGTAAACAACTCAGCAAGGTTTGTTTTCATTATCTTGCTAATATGAGTCGCGATGACCGTGCCATCATCGACCACTTGATAACCCATGTTCAGCGCTTTCGCTTTGTCTTGATGTTCAATCCATACTGCTGGTAGTTGGTAGGCAGGATCACTGCCCAAAATACCATCTACCTCACCGTACGTTTCTCCGACTGCAATCGCCATCAAACGTTCTGGCTCGATAAAGCCTTGTTCGATCACTTCGCCATTGAGAGAAATTGTATACTGATTCGGCTTAAGGCTTAGGTTGTCTCGAATACGCACCTCTGGTAATAAAAAGCCGACTTGTTCAGATAGGTTACGGCGCACACCGCGAATACGCTGTGATAAAGGTGCACCTTGTTCTTTGTTGACTAGGTGAACGAGACGGTAACCCAGGGAAAGTGACAACGTTTGAACATGAGGAATATCTTCCCACGTAAGTGGTGTATCGTCCTCTTGCATGGCTTGTGAAAGTGCTTCGACCTCCTCGATTTGGGAGTCTTGCACGGGCTTTTTCATTTGACGCCAACCCGCGAAAGCTAAAGCACCCGCGAAAGCAAAAAAGGCCAAATGTGGCATGCCTGGTACCATGCCTATCACAGCCATGATGCCTGCGACGGTAAACAGTGTCGCCGGGGTTGCCAGCAATTGTTTTTGCATGGTTTCCGACATGCCATTATCGCTATCATTAATTCGCGTAACGATAATCGCTGCAGCCGTTGCCAATAGAAGTGACGGAATTTGAGCTACTAAGCCATCACCGATTGTAAGTAGTGCGTAGGTTTTAAAGGCGTCAGATGCTGCGAGTCCATGCTCAAAGACGCCGATGCTGATACCACCAATGATGTTGATAAACAGAATCAGCAAACCAGCGATAGCATCGCCTCGCACAAACTTTGAGGCACCGTCCATCGAGCCGTGGAAATCGGCTTCGTTAGCGACTTCTTTGCGACGCAATCGAGCGGTTTCCTGATCGATAAGACCGGCATTTAAGTCGGCATCAATCGCCATCTGTTTGCCCGGTAAGGCATCCAAAGTAAAGCGCGCTGACACCTCAGAGATACGTTCGCCACCTTTGGTAATTACGACGAAGTTGATGATCATCAAGATAACAAACACCACCATACCAACGACGTAGTTACCGCCAATAACGACTTCACCGAACGCTTGGATGACTTTACCTGCCGCATCCCCCCCATTATGTCCTTCTAGGAGTACGATTCGTGTGGAAGCGACGTTCAGTGTAAGACGCAATAATGTCGCGACTAACAAAATCGTTGGAAAAACTGAGAAGTCTAATGGTCGCTTTGCGGTAGTGCTGACCAGCAATACTAGGATTGCTAAGACGATATTGAAGGTAAACAACGCATCCAATAGCAGGGGAGGCAAAGGTAAAATCACCATTGCCAAAATCATTAGCAAGACAATTGGAATGCCAATGTAGCCTTTGGTTGATGTTTGAAGTTGTTTTAACCGGTTAAGCATACTTTCGTGTCCTTGGATAAACGCGGGTTAATCAGTGCTGCAAATGCTTTGGAATCGAAAAATGAGGCAAAGGAGTTGGCTCTTTTCCTTCACCTTTACGGAAGGCTTTCAATTGCAAAACGTACGTAAGAATATGTGCCACGGCAATGTACAGTTGGCTTGGGATTGCTTGTTCAATCGCTGTGGTGTGATAGATCGAACGAGTCAACGGTGGTGAGTTGATGATCTCCACCTTGTTTTCTCGGGCGATTCGTTGAATGTGCATGGCTGTTTCGTCTACGCCTTTTGCAACCACAAATGGAGCATCAGAAAGTGAAGGTTCGTACTTCAGAGCGACAGCGTAGTGAGTTGGGTTAGTGATGATCACGTCAGCCGTTGGTACCATCTTATCGATTTTACGGCGTGCAAACTGCTGTTGAATTTGACGGATTCGCTGCTTTACTTCTGGGCGGCCTTCGTTGTTCTTGAATTCCTCCTTCAGCTCTTGTTTGGTCATACGCAGCTCTTTTAGGTGCTCCCAACGTTGGTAGGGAATGTCTACAACACCAAATAACAACAACGCAAACCCCATCAACAGTAAGCCTTCAAAGAGAATAGACATCACCAGGGAAAAGCCTTGGCTTAAAGGTAAGTTTTGCATACCTAGCAGAGGCTGTAAGTGGTTGTCTAAATAGCCATATAAGATGCCGAAGATCACGGCTACTTTGAACGTGGACTTTAAGAGCTCAACCACTGAGCGTGTCGAAAAAATGCGCTTTATCCCACTTAAAGGATTAATTTTGCTCAGCTTTGGCATCACGTTCGCCGGACGGAACATCCAACCGCCTAGTACAAGGCTGCTACCACAGGTCACGATAATAATGACGGTAAACAACGGTAATAACATGTCGATGATTACCGCTAAACTTTGTCCTAATTGCTCGACAAGCTGTTTAGGGTTTTCTAGGTCGGCTCGCGTCAGCATCATGTTGTAGCGAAAAATACCTGACATACTTTCCCAAATGCTATTGAGCTGAGAGTAAAAGTAGAGCGCTACCGCTAGAAATATCACCGCAGTAGTAAACTCTTTTGCTCGAGGAATTTGTCCTTCCTGACGTGCTTTTTTTACTTTCTGCGGCGAGGCTTTTTCAGTTTTGTCCTGAGACGATTGATCGCTCATGCGCCCCCCAACATAAAGTTACTCAAGTGTCTGATGGTGTCGTGCACAAGCGCGGTGTAGCGACCCGGCACACCAGATACTGAAATTAATACGCTGAACAGGCCAAGAAGCATCGTCATTGGAAAGCCTAACGCATACACGTTGAGTGAGGGGGCGGCGCGATTCATCACACCAAAACTGATGTTGGCTAAGAGCATTGAAACAATAGCAGGCAACGCTAGTGCTAAAGCAGAGGCAAACATCCAACCGAAAATATTTACAACGCCTTGCAGAGAAAGCGATGTGATGCCAGAACCGACCGGCCACACGACAAAACTTTGAATCACGATATCAATGACGAGCAAGTGTCCTTCTAGCGCGAGAAATAACAAGGTTGAAAATATAAGAAATATGCGGCCCAAAATGGCGACAGAAAGTCCGTTGATAGGATCATTCATCATTGCCATACCCAATCCCATTTGCAGAGAAACGACCTGACCAAGCATGGTGAAAACGTTAAAGAGCATGTGCAAAATTAGCCCAAACATCACGCCCCAAATCGCTTGCTCAAAAGCAAGGAATAGAGACGTCATGGAGAATAATTCGACTTGTGGCATTGGTGGCATCAATGGTGCGGTAATCACGACGATCGAAAGTGCCAGTAAGGTACGGATCCAAACGGGAATGATTGCATCACCAAAGAAGGGCATCGAAATAAATACAGCTCCCACACGAAAAAACGGCCACCAGAGTTGACCGAGTATCGCTGAGAGCTCTGCAAATGTGATGGCCATTAGCCAATCATCCCCGGTATGTTGTGGAATAAGAAATCAAACAGTTCCATGATTTTTCGGAGCATCCAATGACCCGCAAAAATCACCATCAATAGCGTAACGAGCAAACGTGGTAAAAAGCTGAGTGTTTGCTCGTTGATTTGTGTGGCGGCCTGGAAAACGGCGATACACAAACCGACAATTAAGCCAGGAACAACCAGTACCGCAACCATCAAAATGATCAGCCATACTGCATCGGAAAATAACGTTACGGTTAGTTCAGGGGTCATAGCATGCTCCTATTTAACCGAAACTGGCAGATAATGTGCCAACCGTCATTGCCCAGCCATCCACGAGTACAAACACCACCAGTTTAAAAGGGAGTGAAACAATCAAAGGCGATAGCATCATCATACCCATTGCCATGAGCACACTGGCGACAACCAAGTCGATAACCAAGAAGGGGATGAAGAGCATAAAGCCAATTTGAAAGGCGGTTTTTAGTTCACTGATGACAAACGCAGGCAAGACAACCGCAAAAGAAATATCTTCAACGTTTTGGTCGAGTGGTTCATTGGCAATACGCAGCATTTGCTCAAGAGAGCTTTGATGAGTTTGTGCCAGCATGAACTCTCTCACTGGTTTCTCTGCTACAGAGAACGCTTGTATTAGCGTGATTTCACCATTGTCATACGGTTGAAATGCGTTTTCATGAATATCGCTCCAAACAGGTCGCATGATCAGCAAGGTCAATGCCAAAGCAATCCCAACCAATACGCGGTTAGGAGGACTTTGTTGAAGACCAAGGGCTTGGCGCAAAATCGCGAGGACGACGATAATCCGAGTAAAGCTCGTTGCCATCAGAATGAATGCTGGAAGAAAACTGAGCGCCGTCATCAACAACAGAATTTGCAATTTAACGCTGTATTCTTGCTGTGTGTCGCCATCAGAAACGGACAAGATAGTTAAGCCGTTGTCTGCCGCCATGGTTGGGAAAGCAAACAAAAGTGACACCAGTACCAAAAGAGGTAACCAACGGTGCCAAGCGCTCAGATTTTTCATTGTGATGCCTACCTAAGATTATTGACCAACGCCACTCAATGCAGAGTCATGTACATCGATCAGACGAAGTCCGTACTTATCATTAACAACGACGACTTCAGCGTGACCCATTAGAGAGCCGTTTACCTTTACGTCTAAAGGCTCACCATTGAGCTTTTCAAGTTCGATAACCGTGCCTTCTCCGGCTTTCATTAAGTCCCCAAGTGGGATTTCTTTGCTTGCAACTTCCAGCGTGACAGTGACGGGAATACTTTTGAAAAAGCTAAGATCACGTTCCGCAGTTGCTGGTTCTTGTTGGAGCGTACTTTCAGCTTCAAAGTCTTCTAATTGAAAGTCGTCAAAGTTCAATTCTTCTGCGTCGAATGCATTCGTTTCTGGCGCTTCGCTCATCGCTGCGGTTCCTTATCAGGGTTAAAGATCAAAACAAGTTGGCCGTCTTGCTCAGCAATACGACCTGTAAATAAAGATTGGTTACCAATGCTGACTGGAACCGTATTAAGAAGCTCAATTGGTAAAATATCGTTAGGTTGTAAGCCAACAACGTCGCTCAACGGCATCTTCTTTTTACTTAAAACAACATTCAGTCGAACAGGCGTTGCCTCTAAAGAGCGACAGAATGGTTGGTACAAATCCGTATCGGGCTGCAGTTCAAGTTGCTCGATCAGTGTTTGAATAAGGTGGCTATCTAGTTTGAGATGAATTGAGCCTTGGTGATCGTCAAACGCGATGTTTAATTGCACGTTAATTCCAATCCCTCGGGGCGCTTCGTACTCACCCATTTCCCACATCTCACCTGGTGCAAGCCAACCAATAATGATACGACTGATTCGCTCTTGTAGGCGGAGGTCACTTGCTGTCAGTGTTGTTGCTGAACGCTCAGTGCTGGCGCCATAGAACCGATCTGCCAGTTTTATTAACGTGTGAGCATCTCCATGAACAAATACCATGCCGCCTTCTTGGTGTTGATAGGTTGACGTTTGGTCTTTATCCATTTTTATCGGTGTAAAGCGATGCAAGTCTACAGAGGTTAAGCTAGCTTCCACTTTACTCGTACTGAGCCAATTTTGTAATTCAATCGTAAGGCTGGAACAAGACTCTGAAATCAAGCCTTCAAGCTTTTCACGAATGATATGAATAGGTTTGCCTAATAATTCTACATCAAGTAGTTGAATATCAGAAATAGGCTCGCTAACTCTATTTTCCATTTATATTTTACCGTGCGTTAACAATCGAAACTGTTTTAACTTAATGGCGTGTAGTCTACACAGAAATTTTAATGATCTTTTAGTTTCAAACTCTAAGATTGTGACTTTAGTTCACATGTTGCCTTGAGCATATAGTCTTAATCTTTTAATAAAATTTAAAAAGGGTTAGTTTCCTTTATAAATTGCTTAATAAGAAAATATAAAAATATTAAGCGTTTTTAGTTGTTATTAACTTTTTAAAACCATCTTCATGGTGTAACGGCTAATTTAGATAATTAAAATATAAGACATTGTTTTTAAAGCTTAAATCTTGATTTTAAAGGTTTGGCTATGCTCTTGTGAGTATTTTGTAACCAGTTTCAATATTCAGAATAGGTAATTAACATGATTAGCTATGCCAGTTATCACGGCTTAGTGGCATATTTAATTAAATTGATAAGGTCATGGAATTGTAAGATATACATGAACCCTAACGGTTTAATAAATTGTAAAATATTTATTTTTGTCAGTTTGCTAGTGTCTAAGGTGACATATTCAGGTGAGGTTGTGACCATCCCCATGGACCTTTCAAAGTGGACATATAAAGGAAACAACTTTGAATGCAACTTATTGCACTCAAGCACGCCGTATGGGAAGTTTTATTTCCGTTCGGAACCTAACAATAAAACTTATTTTATTTCCGATATACATTATGAAAATAATAAATGGAAAACGATTGCTCTAATAAGTCAAAGTGCCCCTTGGTCTAGTGAGCTTTATAGAAAAGAGTTTGCCACCCTTGATTTTACTAAGCCATCCCAACGATTTGTCTTCAGCAAAGGTGCTGATGAACTCATGGATTCAATTGCTACTGGTAACTGGGTGACGTTGTCACTAAAGGGAAGTAATGCTTCCTCTTTGTCGGAGATTGTGATTCCGACTATTCAAATTCAAAACGCGCTCAAGTCATTTAATGCCTGTCGAGCGCGTTTGCCTAAGCTTTCGTTTTCAGAGGCACGAAATCTTGTTCTGTCTTTTGACTTTGGTCAGAAGGCGCTAAGTCGTAAGCAGCAAGAAACGCTCGCAGCGTTAAATAGCTATGTATCTGTTGATGATCGCGTGACCAAGATTTTAATTGATGGCCACACCGATAACGTTGGTTCTAGTTTGGCGAACCTTTCAGTATCACGTACTAGAGCAGAGCAAGTTGCCGAGGCCCTAGTTGAACTTGGTATTGATAAATCGATGCTCGAAACAAGAGCGCATGGTTCTCGTTACCCAATTGCCAGCAATAGTTCGACGAAGGGCCAAGCGAAAAATCGACGCGTAACGTTGCGCCTAGTTAGAGATAACGAGCGAACGGCAGTGAAACACCACCCTGATGTACAACAACAAAATCAACAAACGAAAGTTAAGGTTCAATGATGACGAAAACGAAAATTTTGTTGGTTGAGCCGAATGAAGCTCTTGCTCAACCAGTATTGGATGTGTTGCAAAATGCAGGTTACACCGCAAAACACACTCGTACTGGCCGAGGCGCATTACTTGAAGAGCGAGCAGAAATCACTCTTGTGAGCTCTACTTTACCGGATATGTGTGTCCGCGAGTTTGTTGCTTGCCACCAAAAGCAACGTAACTCTGGTGTTGTTATCGCTATTGTCGATCAAGAGCAGGGAATCTTGGCGGCTGAGACGATGAAATCGGGAGCAACCGATTATCTATTACGCCCATTTGAAGCGAATCAGCTGCTCAATTTACTGAAGCGCGTTGAAGCGTTAGGTAAGCCAATGGCCAACATTGTTGCGGAATCTTGGCGAAGCAAGCAGGTACTGCAATTGGCGCATCGTGCCGCTTGCACCAGCGCCAGTGTGTTAATTACAGGCGAATCAGGAACGGGTAAAGAAGTGCTGGCTCGATATGTGCATGAGCACTCTCCACGTATTGATGGTCCATTTGTGGCGGTTAACTGCGCCGCCATTCCAGAGTCGATGCTAGAAGCGGTTCTATTTGGTCATGTCAAAGGTGCCTTCACAGGAGCGACTAACTCTCAAAGCGGTAAGTTTGAAGAAGCGAATGGCGGGACGATTTTGCTAGATGAAATCGGTGAAATGTCCCCTGCAGTTCAAGCCAAGTTATTACGCGTTCTTCAAGAGCGTGAAGTGGAACGCGTAGGCAGCCACAAGGCGGTGAAGCTTGATATTCGTGTTATTGCGGCAACCAATAAAGACTTACGTGAAGAAGTTCAAAAAGGCACATTCCGTGAAGACCTTTATTATCGATTGGATGTTTTGCCTCTGCACTGGCCGCCTTTGCGTGAAAGAAAAGAAGACATTTTACCGATCAGCCAATTCTTTATTGAAAAGTATCAAGATAGCAGTCGCTGTCATCTATCCCAAGATGCGATCAGTGCGCTGAGTCAGTATCACTGGCCAGGCAATATTCGCGAGTTGGAAAATGTCATTCAGCGTGCATTGGTTATGCGTCATGGTGACTACATTACTGCCCATGATCTGATGCTGCCTATTGAACTTGTTGCGCCAGTTCCATCCGCTGAGCCAGCTTCAAGCTTTGGTCATGTAGAAGCGAAGAAGCAGGCCGAATATCAATTTATTTTAGAAAAATTACGTCAGTTTGGTGGAAACCGAACGAAAACCGCAAACGCGCTTGGAGTATCAACTCGAGCGCTACGCTACAAACTCGCAGCCATGCGAGAACATGGTATTGATTTACAGTCGGCACTAGGCTCGGCTGCCTAATAGGAGAAAAAATAGATGGCAAGTCAACCTACTCATGCGGTCTCGGCAGAGCAACTTATGTTGTCAAAAATGCAGGCGATGCAGGCACAAGTGCAGCCGCCAGAGTTTATCGTGAGTGCAAATCCTTTAGATCAACAATCACTAAACGCACCATTATCGTTCTCACAAGCGATGACAAATGTGTTGGATACAGTGAATCAACATCAATCAGTGGCTAGTCAAAAAATGACGGCCGTAGAAACAGGAAAAAGTGATGACCTAGTTGGTGCGATGGTCGCTAGCCAAAAAGCCAGCTTATCATTTAATGCTTTGATGCAAGTGCGCAACAAAGTCGTGACCTCATTTGAAGATATTATGAAGATGCCGGTGTAATTCATGTCAGAACTAACCCCCCAAGTCGCCGGAAATACAGCCATGACCTCCGGCTCAGCACAGACATTTTCTACTGCGAATAGCATGGACGATGTAACAACGAAGCTGAAGCAAATCTGGTCGAGTAGCCAGAGAAACCTAGTGTTATCTGCCGTACTCGCTGCGATTGTTGCGGCAATCATTGTGGTCGCTCTTTGGAGTTCCTCACAAAGCTTCCGTCCACTGTATAGCCAACAAGAACGTTTTGATATCGGAGAGATTGTCTCGGTATTAGAAAGTGAAGGTGTGAGCTACCGTATGCAAGAGCAAAATGGCCAAGTTCTTGTGCCAGAAGGCGAAGTTGCGAAAGTTCGCATGTTGCTTGCGTCAAAAGGTGTTAAAGCCAAACTGCCGACAGGTTTGGATTCGCTTAAAGAAGACAGCTCTCTCGGTACAAGCCAATTTATGGAAACGGCGCGTTACCGTCATGGTTTAGAAGGTGAGTTAGTACGCACTATCATGTCTCTGAATTCAGTGGCGAATGCGCGTGTTCACTTAGCTATTCCTCGTCAAACCTTATTTGTTCGTCAAAACAGCGAGAACCCTTCAGCATCAGTGATGCTTGAGCTGAAACCTGGCGAAGACCTCAAGTCTGAGCAAGTTGAAGCAATCATAAACTTAGTGGTTGGTAGCGTGACGGCGATGAAGCCTGAATTTGTATCTGTTATCGACCAATATGGCCGTTTACTCAGTGCAGATGTTGCTTCGGCGGAAGCAGGTAAAGTCAATGCAAAATACCTTGAATATCAAAAGAACGTTGAGAAGCAGATCATTCAACGCGCAGCAGACATGCTTACGCCAATTGTGGGTCCGAGTAACTTCCGTGTGCAAGTCGCTGCTGATATGGACTTTAGCCAAGTTGAAGAAACGCAAGAGATTTTGGATAACGCACCTGTCGTACGTAACGAGCACACCATTCACAACAACTCAGTTGACCAAATTGCGCTAGGCGTACCAGGTTCTCTAAGCAACCAACCGCCGGTAACTGGTGAAGAAGTAGAAACGAACGATAGCCAAAACACCAACGCACGCTCTGAAGTAAACCGTCAGTATGCAGTGGGGAGTAGTGTTCGTCGTACTCAATACCAACAAGGTCAAATTGAGAAAATGAGCGTGTCGGTACTGTTGAACTCGAAAGCCTCTCCGGATGGTGTTGCTTGGAGTGAAGCAGATAAAGAGCAGATTTCAAATATGATCATGGATGCTGTCGGTATTTCTGCGGCACGAGGTGACAGCTTAAGCTTGATGAGTTTCAACTTCACTCCAATTGAAATTGATGCGCCTCCTGCGCTGCCGTGGTGGCAAGACCCTACAGTACAGCAGCCAATACGTTACGTTATCGGTGGTTTGTTAGGCTTGGCGATGATCTTCTTCGTACTACGCCCATTGATCATGCACCTCACTGGCGTTGATAAGCCAGTACCAGAGTTAGACTTTGCAGAGCCGCAAGAAGAGCCTGATTACGACAACCTGCAAACGCGTGAAGAGCGTGAGCATGAAGAAGTGCTTGATCGTCGTCTATCAGAAAAAGGTATCTCAGCCTCTTCCGGTTTAGATGTAAACAGCGACATGCTGCCTCCAGCCGGTTCGCCACTAGAGATTCAACTGAAACACCTACAGCTTATTGCCAATGAAGAGCCAGAGCGCGTAGCCGAAATACTGAAACAATGGGTAAACATCAATGAACACAGTTCCATCAAAGCAGACGCTTAGTTATGTAGAACAAACCGCGCTCGTGCTATTAGGCATGGGCGAGGATGCCGCTGCGAAGGTTTTACAGCACTTTAGCCGTGATGAAACCCAGCGGGTGACTCGTGCAATGGCGAAGTTGAATGGCATTAAGAGCGATTCCGCTCGCGGCGTTATTCAAACTTTCTTTGAAGACTTTCGTGAGCACAGTGGCATTCGTGGAGCTTCTAAAGAATATTTGTCTAATACGCTACGTAAAGCATTGGGTAATGATTTGGCAAAAGGGCTGCTGAATACGCTGTATGGTGATGAAATTCGCAACAATATGCAGCGCTTACAGTGGGTAGAAGCAGAAACGCTTGCTCGTTTCATTGTGAATGAGCACCCGCAAATGCAAGCGATTTTTCTTGCCTATTTGCCAGCCGATAGCTCTTCAGCGGTGTTGAAGCACCTGCCACAAGATTACCATGACGAAATCTTGTTCCGAATTGCTCAGCTGCAAGACATCGATCATCAAGTTGCTATTGATTTGCATGAGCTCGTTGAGCGCTGCATTGAAAAAGTATCTGCAAGCCAAAGCACACCGCTATCTGGTGTCAAGCAAGCTGCTGACATCATTAACCGCTTTGAAGGTGATCGCGGGTCGTTGATGGAAATGCTGAAGTTGCATGATGAAGATGTCGTCAATGCCATTGAAGAGAATATGTTCGACTTTATGGTTCTTGGTCGTCAGCGTGAAGAAACCATGGACATGCTGGTGCAGCAGATCCCACTAGAATTGTGGGCAGTTGCACTCAAAGGTTCAGAAATTACGTTACAGCAAGCCATTAAACGTTCTATGCCTCAGCGTATGGTGAAAGCACTGGAAGACGATATGGAAGCGCGCGGGGCTGTTGCGCTAAGTCGTGTTCAAAAAGCGCGTCAAGACATCATGCAAATGGTGCGTGAGTTGGATGAATCTGGTGAAGTTCAGTTGCTTCTTTATGAAGAGCCAACGGTGGAGTAACGTCATGGTAGAGACAAAATCAAGTACGATGCGACTGCCGCCGAGTGGATACCGTTTGCACCGTTTTCCGCCTTTGGCGCAGCCTAAGGCTATAGAAGACGAATTCGGGCTAGATAACCAGGGTTGGCAAGAGCCGCAAGTTGATATTCAACAACAGCTTGAAGCCGGTTTTCAACAAGGTTTACAGCAAGGGCATGAGGAAGGCTTACGTCAAGGTATCGAGCAGGGTAAGCAACAAGGTCTGCTAGATGGGCAAAAAGAAGGCTTCCAAAAAGGCTTTGTGTCTGGTGAGCAGTCAGGAAAACAGAGTTTTCTAGAGGCGGCGAAACCCGTGAACGAGCTCTTTCATGCGCTGTCTCGCTGGCAAGACGAAAAAGAGCAACAGCAACGCCATATGATTTGTGAGCTGGTACAAAAAGTGGCTCAGCAAGTGATTCGTGCTGAGCTCACTTTAATGCCTCAACAGATCCTTGCTTTGGTGGATGAGACATTGTCTGCCATGCCAGGCAAAGCGGAAACCGTAACCGTGCATTTAAATCCGCAGGATTTAGAACGAATTACTCACATTAATGCTGATCTACCACAGTCTTGGAAACTGGTGGCTAATACGGAACTTCCGATTGGTGGCTGTCAACTAGTGACCGATGATGCAGAGGCGGATGCAAGTTGCGACTCTCGTTTAGAAGCCTGTATGGACAATGTAAAACAACACCTTTTGGATGAAGTTAGTATTCCGCAGGTAGAATCAGAGCATGAGTAATACCTTAAGCCATGAGCTATTGAGTGAGCGTTTGAGCGAAGCATTGGCTTCGCTCGATTCAATCCCTGTTGCTCGCGTGACAGGGCGCTTGATTAAAGTAAACGGCTTAATGTTACAAGCCGTTGGGTGCCGGTTTAAACTGGAGCAGCGCTGTCTCGTAGAAACCGCAGAAGGCGACATGATCGAAGCGCAAGTGGTGGGCTTTGAGCACACTATTGCTTACCTAATGCCTATTCGGCGCTTAGGTGGCTTATTTGCTGGTGCGAAAGTCATTCCTCTGGACGGTGACAGTACCGTGCAGTTAAGTGCTCAGTGGTTAGGGCGAGTGCTGAATGGTTTAGGTGAGCCGTTGGATGACGGGGCACCGCTTAAAGGGGGAGATCGTGTTTCACTTGAACCAAAACCGATTAACCCATTGAAGCGACGTCCTGTTGATACCCCACTCAACGTTGGGGTGCGCGCAATCAATGGGCTCTTGACCGTCGGAAAAGGGCAACGCATTGGCTTAATGGCGGGCAGTGGTGTCGGTAAAAGTGTTTTAATGGGGATGATCACCAAAAACACCGAAGCCGATGTGATTGTGGTCGGTCTTATTGGTGAGCGAGGCCGAGAGGTACGCGAGTTCATCGAACGAAACTTAACCCCAGAGGCGCGCAAGAAGGCGATTATCATCGCAGCTCCTGCTGATGAATCCCCGCTGATGAGGTTAAGAGCGACACTGCTTTGTCATCGCGTTTCCGAGTATTTTCGAGACCAAGGCAAAGATGTTCTGTTGTTGATGGACTCTCTCACTCGATACGCCATGGCACAGCGTGAAATCGCTCTGTCGTTGGGCGAGCCTCCGGCATCTCGCGGTTATCCGCCCTCTGTCTTCAGCGTGTTACCGCAACTCCTCGAGCGTGCGGGCAACAGTGAAAATCAGCACGGCAGCCTAACCGCAATTTATACCGTGTTGGCGGAAGGGGACGACCAGCAAGATCCTGTCGTGGATTCTGCGCGTGCTATCTTAGATGGGCATGTTGTATTATCGCGTCAACTTGCCGAGCAAGGGCACTATCCTGCCATTGATATTAATGCGTCTATCAGCCGTTGTATGAGTACCTGTACACAGGAGGCGCATAGCACGATCGCGAATAATTTCCGCCAGATGTACTCCAACTATCTTCAGGTGAAAGAACTGTTGCCGTTAGGAGGCTATCAACCGGGGCAAGATCCTGAATTAGATCAATCTGTTGCTATGTATCCAAACTTACGTGCGTATTTACAACAAGCCGCCAATGAGTCAGTGGATTACCCAACCAGTTTGACCGAGCTTGCGCAGCTTTTTCAAAGTGCTTAACCAAATGGGAGTGGTATCGTTGAGATGAAATCCAAGTTAAAAGCAGTGGGTAAGCTGCAACAAATGGAAGAAAAGCAACGTGATCGTGTGGGTCAGCAACTTGATGCCATGCGCCAACGTCACTCCCATCTTTCAATGCAGTTGGAACAATTGTCAGCATTGAAAGGTCATGCGGGACAATCAACCAGAACTGTTCCAACACTGACAAGCGCAGCACTGATGAACTTTAATCGTGTCGATCAAATGCTGCAAAAAATGCTTCGCCACCATGAGCATGAACAAGCCGTCATGCAAGCGGAATGCGCGTCTGTACAAAAAACGCTGGAGCACAAACACGCTCGTGTTCAAGGGTTAGAAAAAGTGCTCGAACGATGGCGTACTAAGCAAAATTATGAAAAAGCGAAAAAAGAGCAAAAAATAATAGAAGACATCATCAACTCTCGTGTTAAGCGCAAGATATTATGATGTCTTATCGAAGCTATTTGGAGCGCGAATAATTTCTTCGGCGTCTTAGCCAACCAAACCAGCCTCCAAGCATGATCATCCCTGCGCCAAGTGCGCCACCACTACTGCCATTGTCCTCAAAGCCAGATGTGTTGGTATCTTCTGGTTCAAAGCCGGAATCACCTTCACTATGATAATCTTCTGTGCTTGCTAAGAGGGCATTGTAACGAGTCTTCACTCCCGAACTGGTTTGGGCTTCAATCCATGTTGTGTAATTTAGAACCTCAGTAAACACACTCGGAATCGCAGCGGATTCACAAACAGAAGAACCATAGCTTACAATACCGATTTGTTGATACATTCCGTTATTGTCTTGATAGGTGAGAGGGCCACCAGAGTCACCGCTACAAATACCGGTATAACTGCGCTCAGGAAACCCATTGGCACATAAGCTTTCTTGAGCATTAAACCCGGTCACTAAAGAAGCACATTGCGCATCGGTGAGTGGTTTTACTTCCGCCCATCGCAAATAACTTGGTCCATTTTCATCGTTGGTCGAGGTTTGCCCTAAACCGAATATCTGATAAACCGATTGGCTGCTGTAATCACCAAAATCTTGCGGCAACGTAATGGATTGAACGTTGTCGGTGATCGGGTGGGTAAGTTCAAGTACGGCGATATCATTAATCCATAAATCACTAGGCTCGTAATTTGGATGAATGACGATAGAGCGAACATCTTTGAATTCTTCAACAAACACATCATTCATTGTCGGGTTTTTTACTAAAACTCGTAGATCATTGATTGTCCATCCGTCAGAAAAAACACTCGGCTCTACACAGTGAGCGGCGGTTAAAATGAAGCGGTCATTAACAATCGTGCCGCCACAGATGTTGGCAAATTGATTAGCGCCAGTTTTGTGTAGAATGAGTCGTGCGAAAAAGGGCAATTGATTTTGAGTGGCTTGCTGGCCGCCTATGATTGCCGTTGAGATGCCTTGCTCTGAATGAGCGTCTTCACTTTCAGCGACTGCACTCATGGGTACTGTGAGGCAGAGTACGCTTAACCATATTTGATACCGCTTCATAAACCATCCTTGGATGAAAAGTGCTCTTTCTAACTTTATACTAATTTTTCAATGAATGTGCTTAACAAAAGGTTTCTTTAATTGAATGATTGTTGCAACCACGAGCGCAGAAGGTGAAACGATTCCAGCTTTAGCTTGTGTGGTGGGCAAACAAAGTAAAACTGTTGGTTAGGATTAATGACGGGTTTACCCAGCTCGATTAACTGGCCATATTTGATGTCATCTTTCACAAACAAGCGATGAGTCACCAATAAGCCTAAACGACGAGTCGTCGCCTGCACGGCTTGTATCGACATATTAAAAGTGATTGTTTTTTTGCTTTTAGGTCGCAGGATGCCAGTCGCATTCTGCCACACGTTCCAGTCATTTTTTCTTCGTTCGTTAGTGACTTCAATGATGGGATACTGCTTTAACAGTTGAGCTATATTTGAGTCATTCGTCTTAGCTATCAATTCAGGGCTACACACCAAAACCAGTTCATCTTCACTGAGCTTTTCACAGTAATAATCTTGCCATTCCTCGGTGTTTCCATGCACGAGGGCAGCGTCGATACCTTCTTGCTCTAGATTAAACCTGCCAGACAGGTTTGATAAACGAACGTCTAATTGCGGAGCAAAGTCCTGCAAACTCGACATTCGCGGAATCCACCAATGCAGCGCCAAGGAATTCACCATATTAAGCGTAATACGTTGCAAGTTTTGGTCTTGGATTAGCGCTTCTGTGGCATCGACAATTTGTTCTAAAGCTGGCGCAACCTTTCGATAATATTTTTTACCGTCAGCATTAAGTTGAACTTGTCTGCCTACGCGATCAAACAGAGGTTTGTTGACCTGAGTCTCCAGTGATTTTATCGCCTGACTCACCGCCGAATGACTCACACTTAATATCTGCGCTGCTTCTGTCATGCTGCCAGATTCCGCCACAGCGACAAATGCATAGATGGATTTTAGAGGGACTAATTTACGCATATTTTAGAAACCGTAACATGATGAGAGATAAGTTAACCTGTAAGTTTTTCTTACATTAATGGTTAATATTACTCGCTATTTACAATAAGTGATATCTCATAAAATACTCCATATATTAAGGAGTATCGAATGAATGCAGTAAATAAATCTATTCTTTTCATGCTGATGTCTACGTTAAGCTTATCTGTTACTGGGTTGTTAGCAAAGCAGTTGACAGGTGAACTTTCCGTCACACTGTTTAGTTTCTTACGCTTTTTGGCTCCTGCACTTATTTTGCTTGTCTTACTTCGTTTCAAAAATCTTACCTTTCCTAAAGCTGGGACGTTAAAATCGATTTTGCTTCGCGCCTTTTGTATCGGCTTATCACAGTTGTGTTTCATCGCGTCATTACAAACGTTAACGCTGGTAGAAGGGGTGGTATTGTTTGCCACTGGCCCATTATTTATTCCTTTGGTTGAAAAGCTGTTTATGGGAGGCCACATTCGCGTTTCAACATTGGCGGCTTTAGCAATGGCGTTTACTGGAGTGGTTATGTTGGCGGGAGTTGGTGGGGAGTTTACTTGGCGCTCGGATTTATTACTCGGTCTAGCTGGTGGACTCTTCAATTCCGGCTCTCAGCTTACGCTATATAAAGTGAGTAAAACTGATATGTCGCCATTAGAAATCAACTTTTGGGCGTTTGGGTTTGCTGCCGTATTTCTGTTACCGCTAACGTTGTTTAACGACATCGATGTTTTCCTCAAAGCCAATGTGATGGAATCTACTGTTTCTTCTAATATGCTGTGGCTCGGTGTGATGTCCCTGATGATCATTAACACCCAAGTTTTCCGCTCCAAAGCGTATCAACTGGCAAGCAGCGGCTCTCAACTTGCACCACTTATTTTTACTAACCTACTGTTCACCGCGGTTTGGCAGAGTGCGTTTTTCGATGACCGAATGAGTCAAAGCCAAATTATCGGGATGAGTTTAATCGTGCTCGCAACCATACTGAACACATGTTGGGTTCGTTTTACGGCGCATCGTGGTGGTAGGTTACAAGCGAGAACTTCTTAGCCTGTCGGAAAATAGAGGATTAAGTAAGGCAAATCAGAGGTGAGGTTTGATTTTTTCTGACAATGAACTAGCGTCAAGAAAGGTTCAGGGAGAGAAATAATGCTTACGCTAAATTATTACGTTGAGATTTCAGCTACACCGCAACGGGTGTGGGAAGTGCTAACCGATGCTGAGTTATACAAACGCTGGGCACAGGCTTTCTCACCCCAGTCTCAATTTGATGGGATATGGGAAGAAGGGCAAGACATCACTTTTTTTGATCCCGATATGGGCGGAACGCGAGCGACTATCGATATCGTGCAACCGCAACAGCATCTTGAATTTCATCACATTGCTATTTTTAATCCGGATAATAGGCAGCAATTGGATGGGGATTTAGCATCTAGGTGGATTGGATCACGAGAGATCTATCAGATCGACACCAATAGTGATCGTTTGTTACTCAATGTCACCATTCATACGCACAGCGACTTTGTTTCTATGTTTAATCACGGATGGGAAAAAGCGTTGCCCCTAATAAAAGCCATCAGTGAGGAGCAAGCTTAAGTATGATACTCATCTTGGGCTGACGGTACGTCACGTGTAGGTATACAATAGCACGCAAGATAGCGCACCTAAGAGAGTGGATGATGGAATTTAAAGTTGATACCCATACACATACGTACGCCAGTGGTCATGCGTACAGCACCTTGATTGAAAATGCAAAATTGGCGAAAGAGAACGGCTTGGATATGTTCTGTACTACCGATCACGCAGAATCAATGCCGGGCGCGCCGCATTACTGGTTTTTCTCCAACCAAAAAATCCTGCCTCGATTTTTGGACGGTATCGCGATCATTCGGGGTGTGGAATCCAACATTCTTAATACCGAAGGCGACATCGATATTCCGCTGAGTGTCGATCGTAACCTAGATTGGGTTATTGCAAGTTTCCATGAACCTGTTTTTCGTCCTGCAAACAAAGAAACTCATACGGAAGCGCTCATTAATGTGATTCAAAACGGTCGTATTGATGCGCTTGGCCATCTTGGGAATCCAAATTTCGACTTTGATTTTCAGGCCGTTTTAACGTGCGCGAAAGAGCATAATGTTGCGATTGAAATCAATAACACCACGCTAAAAGGGAATAGCCGAGTGGGTAGCGTAGACCGTTGCCACGAGATTGCACAAATCGGTAAAGATCTCGGTGTCTTCTTCACAACGGGAAGTGATGCGCATTTCTGTCATGATGTTGGTAATCTGGATTTGGTTGGAGAGCTAATGGATAAAGTGGGTATCGATAGCAAAAAAGTGATTACTCACACCGCTCAGCAGTTTTTGTCTTTCTTAGCTCTGAGAGGCCGTAAGCCAATTCCAGAGTATGACGACATTCGCAACGCATAAACTTGATTACATTTTAGGTATGCACCTGGCGTAAGATTGCTTTACACTGCGACCCGGAAATACTCAACTAAGCTAGTTTGTCGCCTTTTATGGCGTGGGTTATTTGGGTAAATAAAGCCGACACAGAATTCGGCACTATAAATGGAGAAGTGAAAATGTTACGTCCTTTAGTCCTAGGGTGTGCGATTGCGTTTGGCTCAACATACGCAATGGCGGAAGCGGTTGATTTAAAACAAAACATGAAGCAGATGAAGATGGAATTCAAACAGGCGGCAGAAGCGTCGGATGTTGAAACCATGAAGTCTGCAATTGATAGCTTGCAAGCAATCGTCGAGCAATCTAAGCGCGGTAACTATCCACCAGAGAAATTCGATACCTACTTAGAAGGCTTTAATAAACTAACGGTAACGTTAGACAAGATTGAAGCAGACTTAGACGCTGGTAACCTGCAAGACGCGAAAGCACAATTACGTGAAATTGATAGCCTACGTGAAGAATACCACGACAAGCGTAACCCAAGTATTTGGAGTAAGCTGTTCGGCTAATCGCGATAAAAGCTGACAATAGAATATGAAAATAGCCTGCCGTTTTGGTGGGCTTTTTTGTGTCTGTCAATTGCGTTATTGAAGAAAAGCTGTGAGGTGGCAACCACTTATTGATCCTGTTTTTGAGCTAGCACTCAGAATTAGTTACGCTGAATGAAATTTGTTAAGTCACCGTTATGCGTAGATCAATTCCTTTTTATCGCTCCATGCTATTTGCTAGTACTCTAAGCTGGGTGCTAGTGACGCTGATGCCTGTTATCAATGCTCATGGTAACAGCATGGGCGTGTGGGCGACGCTATGCACGCTTAATGGTTTTGAATTGGTTCAAATTGAAGAAAGTGACAATGCCGTCAGCCATAAAGGCAAACCTTGTCCTTTTAGCCACTTTTCGACTTTTCATCATGATTCACTTCCAACTACACCAATACTTCCACAACTGAGCTTGGTCATTTCTGAAAGCTACACTTTTTTGGCTCTAAGTGTACGATTTGAAACGCCAGTTCCTCGTGCCCCACCAAAGTTAGCGTTGATAAACTTCTAGCGGCAAGCCATCTGGATCTTTGAAAAAGGTAAACGCTTTGCCTGTAAATTCATCGATGCGAATGGGCTCTACCTCAATTTCTCTCGTCTCTAAATATTCTTTAACATGCTCGACATCATCCACTTGAAAAGCAAGGTGGCGTAACCCCTGAGCTTCAGGAAAGCTCGGTCTCTCTGGTGCGTCCGGAAAGCTAAACAATTCAACTTGGCTGCCGTCAGATAAAGCGAGGTCAAGCTTGTAGGAGTCTCTGGCTTCATGGTAATTTTCAGCAATGACTTTTAGCCCTAACAATTCGGTGTAAAAGCGTTTTGACCTTGGATAATCACTGCAAATGATCGCAACGTGATGAATGGCATTAAACATGGTTAACCTCTTCAAACATGGCTCGTATCCTCAAGCATGGTTAGTGTCCTCGGAGACTAAATGCTCCTTAACGAAGTCGATAAACACGCGCAGGCGAGCAGGCATATATTTGGTTTGTGCATACTGCATCGCAATAGCGCCGTGGTAGTTACTCTTGATCATCCAATCCGGCAATACCTCCACCACTTCTCCTTGCTCTAACGCGTCTTTGATCACGAAGTCATGGAAGATCCCAATTCCCAAGCCAGACTTAACCCCGTTCAAGCGCATTTGAGAGTGGTTGACGGCGTAGCGTCCACTTACTGCGATCGAATGAAAGGCTTCCTCTTTAAAGAACGACCAGATGTTGTCTTTGTCGTTCTCGGCAAGGTAAATACAATCGTGCTGTTCAAGCTCGGTTGGGTGCTCAGGCATACCGTGTTTGGTGAGGTAATCTGGAGAGGCACACAAAACAAGATTGGTCTTACTGATCTCTTTGAGTACCAGGTTCTCATCGGGTTTATCGGTAAGCTTAAATGCGACATCAATACCTTGGCGGAACAGATCGATCTCACCATCTGCTGCACGCAGTTTAAGCTGAATATTTGGATAACGTTCTAGGAATGGCAATACAAACGGTTGAAGCACCGAATTAAGAAATGCTTCGGGGGCTGCCACTGTGAGTGCGCCTGTTGGCTCGGCATGATCTTCCGCTGATAGCTCAACGGCTTGCTGCGCGGCATTCACCATTGCGATGCTTTGGTCGTAAACCTTTTGCCCAGCTTGAGTGATGATCAATTTACGAGTCGTGCGCTCAAACAGTTTCACCGAGAGGGCTTGCTCTAGTCGGGTGATCAACTTACTTAAAGCCGATGGCGTCACGCCGAGTTGTTTGGCTGCAGCGGTAAAACTGCCTTCGTTTACCACTAAGATAAACGAAGCAAGATCAGGAAGTAGGGCAATGAGTTTTGGATTAACCATAATTGTTCAGTTCTGCGCAGCGGAATAACGATATTGTCTGGTACGGTTTCACGAGGTTCAAGTGTCACCGTCTCGCTTTAACGATATTTTGCCAAAAATGCATGGAGTGCAGGCAAGCCAGATTCACCAGTATGGTATTGCTGCCAACAGTGATAAATGGCCGTTTCGTGGTCTGCAATTAACTCGATAGCTTCTTGCTCAGCGGTTGAATACTGCTGTGAAGCTTTCACTTCTTCATGCCACTCTCGATACTTAACCTCATAAGGCTCCACCCACTTCAAAAGAGTCGCCACCAACTCTTGCCATGGTAAACCAATCCACTTGGTTGCATCTGCCAAGCCTTTATCCAGCATCTCGTGGTGTCGACTTTCGATATCCATGCCATCTGTCAGCAGTACAGGTCTGAGCTTTTCTGCGGTGAGCTCTTCCACTTCAATCAAGGTTTGCCACAGTGTTTGTTGTTCACTTTGGGCGTAATGGCTCAAGTAGTGGTTGAAAAAAGCGATGCCGTAGATTTCGCCATAGTAGGCAGACAGAACGTTATGAATCATGGTGAGAATAGTGATTTAAACAGGGAATTCCGCATTGTAGGAGGCGAGAGCGCGAAGTGTAAATACAAAAAGTGCTGCTGACAGAATTCGAACAGAACTTGTGAGAATTTTATGAGAATTCGATGAAGTTGCTGATAGATTTGCTCGTCATTCTTAGAGGCAAGAACGCAAAACGTTCGAAACGCAATGCTTAACCTACTCAAGTCACGAACAAAGAAGTAAAGCCGTACAGATGGGCTTGGGTAGTTCAACCCTCATTAAAGGATGGAATCACAATGAAAAAACGTACCCAGCTCGGACTCGTCATGACTTCAGTCGCTATGGCACTAGGCTCTGCATCAGTGAATGCGGCGGAATTGGAAATCACCGTGACAAACGCAACCAAAGGCATCTACTTTACGCCACTTATTGTTGCTGCACATGGCTCCGACCTTCAAATGTTCAGAACGGGTCAAGCAGCAACGCCAGAACTAGAAGCAATGGCAGAAGGCGGTGATATCTCTGGTCTTGCTAGTGTGATTGGTAACGCTGGTGGTGTGGTGGTTGAGAATCCTGCTGGTGGTATTTTGAATCCGGGTGTTGCAACCACCTTCACTTTGGACAGTGGTGACCACGGTTATCTTTCTCTGAGCGCTATGTTGCTGCCAACCAATGATGGCTTCGTCGGTCTGGATAGCTGGAAGATTCCAACGGAAGCGGGTACATACCGAGCAACGCTAAGAAGTTACGATGCTGGTACAGAAGCGAACGATGAGCTTGCGTCTAGCATGCCAAACCCACCTTTCATTACCTTTGGTACTGGCGGCACAGGCGTTGAAGCAACGGTAACTAACGATAAAGTCCACGTGCATCCGGGTAACCTTGGTGATAGCGATCCAACCGGCGGCATCAGTGACCTAGATAGCAGCAGCCATCGTTGGTTAAACCCAGTTGCAACCATCACAATCGTTGTGAAGTAAGGGGGATGTATGAAAGTCAGAATCTTACTAGTAGCAGCTTCAGTCGGTTTGCTCGCCGGTTGTCCAAGCGATGATGATAACGACATAGTGAAATCGTACCGCTACACCGTCAACGTGGCGAACTTGACTGCGAATCAACCAATGTCTCCGCTTGCGGTACTCACTCACAATGGTGACTACCAATTGTTTGAAATTGGACAAGCGGCATCTGTTGAACTTGAGCATCTCGCCGAAGGCGGCAGTAACGCTGAGCTGATTGAATTGATTAACAGCAATGACAGTGTTTACCAAGGTATTTCGGGTAATGGATTGGTGTTGCCGGGTGCAGCGGACGAAGTCACCATCACGGTTGACCCTAGTCGTTACGGTTACTTGTCTGTGGCGTCTATGTTCGTGAATACCAACGATGCCTTTGTTGGCGAAACGGGGCTATCGCTCAAATCGCTCGCAGTGGGTGAAAGTTATGAAATGAGCATGAACGTTTGGGATTCTGGCACGGAACTGAACGATGAACTTGCCGCAACCATTCCGGGCCCAGCAGGTGGCGGTGAGGGCTTCAATGCCGCTCGTAATGACAGCAATGACGTTGTTGCCTTCCATGCGGGGGTAGTTAGCCAAGATGATGGATTAGCAAACTCAGCACTCTCTGCGAACCATCGTTTCTTGAACCCAGGTGCGAAAGTCACCATCACTCGAGTCGAGTAACACAGGCTCCGATGACGTCTCCTTTCCAAAGCGCTTTATCCCTTATGGCGTCATCGGAACCTTTTTATTACCTAAGGTGATACTCGCTGAATATAGCAGTAAGGGAGCACTTGGTGATATGAAAGAAATGTTAGTTTGTTCCGGTCATGTGCAGAGTGGCTTTACGTAAGTTAGGGAAAGGATCATGGAACGACAAGCTAGCTATTTATCGGCGAAGATTTTACTGGTGGAAGATGACGATGATTTGGCAGAACTGGTTCAGATGCATCTTAAGTTTCAAGGACACCAAGTGTCGCGAGCCACAAATGTCGCCGATGCTAAAGCACAATATCAGCAACACCCCTTTGATTTATTGATCCTTGACCGAGGTTTGCCAGATGGTGATGGCCTAGACATCTGCCATTATTTGCGTCAGCAACAAGATTGGAGCCCTGTGCTTATGTTGACAGCCAGAGACGGTGAAATGGACAAGGTTGACGGTTTAGAAGCGGGAGTGGATGATTACATTACCAAGCCATTTGGCGTATTAGAATTCCAAGCGCGAGTGCGAAACGTGCTGCGCCGAGTCAGCCAAACCGCAGAAGTCAAAGTAGCAAATGAAGCCCTCGACGATGCGATGGATTTTGGTCCGCTGAGAATCATTCCGGAGTTGCACCAAGTATCCCTAAACGACAAGGATGTCACTCTTACCGCGACAGAGTTTACTTTGCTGCAGTTTCTCGCGACTCGTCCGGGCAGAGTCTACAGTAAAGATGAATTGCTCGATCACGTTTGGAACACCAGTCATTCTGGTTATCACCATACGGTGTGTAGCACCATAAACCGTTTACGCAGCAAGTTGTCTTTGTCTGATTCTGATCATCACTTCATTCAAACCGTGTGGGGTGTTGGATATAAGTTTCAACCAAGACACTAATGCAAGAAAGTAAGTCAAAACATCAAGCCAAGACAGTAGGTTGGCAGTTGTTTTCACCGTCATTGTTCAATCATCACGGGTGTTTCAGAAACACCGCTGTTTAAGGAGGCGATAGGATGAGCTTCAAATCTCGCTTGGTAGTATTTACTAGCTTGTGGTTCTGCCTCGCGGCGGTGGTGATTGCACTGACTTACAATTGGCAAAAAGAAACCATCGAGTTACGCACTAAGCAAAGTTTGCACAAAGAGCTAGCCAGCCACATGCGTGATGATAATCCGCTGATGATCGGGACGGATTACAACCCTAAAGCGCTAAAGTCGATCTTTCACACGCTCATGCTGATTGGCCCTGATTTTGAAATCTACTTCCTCGATAGCCAAGGCAATATCACCACCCATGCTGCGCCAGATGGGGCAAAGCTTATGGACTCGGTGGATCTGAACCCCATTCAGCAATTCTTAAACAACGAACCGCTTCCCATATTAGGCGAAGATCCTCGTAATCGCGGTGAACACAAAGTGTTTTCTGTTGCGGCGATAGAGGAACTAGGCTCTACGGTCGGTTATCTTTATGTGGTGATTGGCAGTACCCGACATGACGCCATTGCCAATGCGCAAGTCGATACCCCTTACATCGCGCTGGCAGGATTGGTCTTAGTGTCCATTTTAGGCTTTGCTCTCGGGGCTTATGTGCTGGTCAAACGTAGCCTATTGAACCCGATTGAGCGTGTGACCAAGCAACTTCAACAGCAAGCCGAACATGATTTTCACCTGCAACCTGACTTTACTTACCAAGTGCCGGAGCTCGTGCCGATTGCGCACTCTTATCAGATGATGGCGAAGCACATTCAGCAGCAGTTTTTACAGTTGGAGTATCAGTCTTCTCATCGCCGTCAAAGCTTATTGCAGCTCAGTCATGACTTAAAAACGCCGTTATCGAGCGTGCTTGGCTATCTGGAAACGTGGCGTTTGCAGCATCCGGGATCCGATCCGCTGATTGATGTCGCGTTCCGAAATTGTGAGAAGCTCTCAACTCAATTGCATTCTTTATTAGACGCCGCGCGTAAAGAGGAACCAATGCCAAACTACGAATACCGCCCCATAGATCTTGGCGCGTTGATGGCAGAATGTGCCGAGACGATGCAGAGCCAGTTTTCTCGTAAAGAAGTGGTGTTGAAAGTGGATATCGATAGCGAGATTCAAACTGTGGGTGATAAAGGACTCTTAGAGCGGTTGGTATTGAACCTGCTTGAAAATGCGTTGCGCCACAGCCCAATCGGCTCGGAAGTGCATTGCCAAGCGCATTTGAGTGAGGATAAGTCGCGAATCCTGTTCACTTTTGTCAACCGAATTGATAAAGATGCCGTCGGTGGCGCATTAGGAATTGGTACAAAGATAGTGCAGTCAATTTTAATGTTGCACCACAGCTACTTAGAGACGTGTGAGACGGACACTGAGTATCAACAAAAATTCGCACTTCTCGCTACTTGAGGAGAAGCGCGAATTTGGCTTATCGAATGACTACTTAATAACGCCACATACAACGCGCGCACCGCCGCCGCCTAATTTAGCAGGATGGTCGGAATGATTGTCACCACCAGCATGAATCATTAATGCTCGGCCTTTTAAATCTGATAATTTTAGGCGAGGCGCGACAACGGGCTGATTAGCATTGCCATCCATGTCCACGTAGAGTGGAGGCAGGTCGCCTAAATGATTGTCATCGGTCCAAGGGTAGCCATGTTTCCCTGTGTTGCTGGGGTCATAGTGACCACCTGCTGCACCGCCAAGGACGGTTTTGCCATTCTTCTCCGCGCTATCGCACGATGGATTGGTGTGAACATGGAAACCGTGCACCCCTGATGACAAACCTGATAACTGAGGCATAAATACCACGCCATAGTCACTTTGTGAAATCTCAATGGTGCCAGCGCTTTTCTTGCTGTTGAGATCGGTCATCGCTACAGTCTGCGCAAGTACGTTAGGAGCGGCTACGAGAGTGGCAGCAACTGAAATGCATAGCAATCCTTTTAACATGGGACTTCCTTCTTTTTGGTTGTACGCTCAAGCACATATTAGTGAAAACTTCTCTTCCTTATGTCTGTTGAGCGGTGGGTTTATGTCAGAGAGTGATGTGTCTCACTCTATGGTCTTAAACTGGTATCTATCTGCGAAACCAGTTCTCCTTTATTAAGACTTAACATATTGAGATTGTTCAGATATAAAAAGAATAGACGTCAATCAAAAAATAGCCTGAATATTTTTAAATTAACGCAAAGTTAAATTTTTAATGACTTTATAACAAAGCTCATAATTGTTTTATAAAGAAGTTGTCGGAATTGTCTTCTATAAAAAATAATCAATTTAATGAATATTTTAATGTGAATATGGTTGTTTATAGGTTTGTGGTCAAACTGTTGCTTATATCATCAAATAAGATAAAAAATTGGAACTAAAGTCACTTAATAGCAGAGGAAAAAATTAAACTCTGGTTTTAATGGGTAATAATGTTTTAGTAACAGATAGTTACGCACTTAAAATTAATAATATGGCTAATTTCCGACAAGGATTGAAAAAGATGAAAGACAAGGAATCTATTCAGACTAATAGCAGCCGCCGTAATTTTCTGAAAGGCGCAACAGGAGCTGTTGTTGCTGGTGTGAGTGCTTCCGCTTTCTCGGGCGCAGTTCAAGCACGAGAACAGAAAATTGATTGGAGCAGCCGCGGGCTAGGTAGAAAACACGATAAGCGCTTTTGGCGTAAAGTGCAACGACAGTTCGTTTTGGATAAACGTACGACTTACATGAACATTGGCACAACGGGTTCTATGCCAAGACAAGTTCTTCAAGATTACGAGCATAACAACAAGTTGGTGGCTAAATATCCTTGGGATATGAAGGGCAAATTTGGCTCTTGGCCTTATGTCTCTGAGATGGTTCAAGAAGTAGCGCCTGGCTTTGGTGCGAACCCAGAAGAGATCATTCTCAGCCGCAATACTACTGATGGTCTATGTTCGATCATTAACGGCTTACACTTTGAACCAGGCGATGTGATTCTAACGACGCACCATGAGCATATGGCAGCAACATCACCGATGAACGTCGCAAAACATCGTTTTGGCGTCGATGTTGTTGAAATTCAACTACCAGTATTTACCGGTACTGAAGACGTTTCTGAACAAGATTACATCCAAGCTTTCCGCGACGCGCTTGATGCGCATCAAAACGTTCGCCTCATCATGTTCTCTCATATCACCTATAAAACGGGAACGGCGTTACCAGCCAAAGCCATTTGTGCTTTAGCGAAAGAATATGGTGTGCCTACGCTTGTAGATGGAGCGCATACTGTCGGTATGTTTGACCTCGATTTCCATGATATGGACTGTGATTTCTATGCAGGTTCTGGTCACAAATGGCAGTGTGGTCCTGGCGCAACCGGTATTTTGTACGTACGTGATAACGCCAATCGCTTGAATGAGTATTGGAGTGATCGTGAAAACCCGTTGTGGTTGATCAACTCTTCACTTTCTCATGCGGATTACTTAGGCAAGCAGTTACAGATGCAGTACATCGGGAACGACAACTATCCTGCGAAACAAGCGTTAGTTGATAGCTGCAAAATGTGGGATGAGATTGGTCGTGACCGCATTGAGGAACGTGTTCTAAGTCTTGGTAGTTTGTGTAAAACCTTACTACAAGAGTACTTGCCACAAGCCCAAATGTACTCGCCAAACGTGGAAGGTTTAACGAGCGGCTTAACCACAGTTAACCCATTCTCTGATGTGACGAATGAAGACATATTGACTGAATTCAGAGATCGTCTGCGTGAAGAATATGGCTACATCATTCGAACAACCAGCTTTAAGCTGCATAAAGATGATGACTTTGATACTTACGCACTCCGTATCTCCACGCACTTGTTCCATGACGAGCAGGATGTTGAAGGGCTCGTGGTGGCGATGACGAATTTGTATTACTCGTCGTTCTAACATCGTTGTTTATCACTCAAGCGCCCGTTATTGGGCGCTTTGTGAAAGGTAAGGATATTATTATGTCAGTCAAAACATTCAAAAGAACTTTAGCGGCGATGGCGCTTATGGCGGCCTCTGTTATGTCCTCTTCCGCTTGGTCAGACGACTTACAACAGATCCGTGATCGCGGAGTGTTGCGCCATATTGGTGTGCCGTACGCTAACTTCGTTTCTTATATTGAACAAGGTGAAGTGGAAACCTTGACTGGCTTAGATGTAGAGATAGTAAAAGGCTTTGCCAAGTCGTTGGGCGTTAAGTACCAATATGTTCCAGCTCAGTGGAGCGATATGGTCGGTAAGCTGACGGGCCAAGATGTTCAATACCATAATAAGCAAGCCGTTGTGGGAGAAAGTGTTCCAATCGAGGGTGACTTGATCGCAAATGGCGTTACCATTCTTGACTGGCGCTCTGAAGTTTTAGACTTTTCACAAGATTACTTCCCGTCAGGTGTTTGGTTAGTTTCCAGAACAGATTCCACGCTGAGTCCGATTAAACCAAGTGGGTCGGTTGATGAAGATGTAAAAACCGTCAAGCAGCTTATTCATGGTCGCGAAGTGTTAGCGTTGGAGCACTCTTGTTTGGACCCTAACCTTTATGACTTATATGACACAGGCGCAAAAGTCATACTGCCTGATGGGGCTCGTCTTCTTAATGAGATGGTGCCAGCGATAATGAAAAATGATGCGGAAAGCACATTACTAGACGTCGCCGATACGTTAATTGCATTAGAAAAATGGCCAGGTGAAATAAAAGTCATTGGTCCAGTATCCGAAAATCAGAAAATGGCTGTTGCATTCCGTAAAAGCTCGCCGGAATTACGCAAAGCATTTGATCGTTATTTAGATTCAATAAAGAAAGATGGAACCTACGAAAAATTAGTAAAAAAATACTATCCATCTATTTACTACTTTTATAACGATTACTTCATAGAAGATAGTAAGAAAACCCGATGAAAAAGGCCGTTAAAAAAATATCCAGTAAAAAATTTATTGCAATAAGCGCAATATTAGTCTCTATTTATTTAGCTATGCTTATTGTTGTGACAAGTTTGGGACAAAATAAATTAAAAGAATCCCAACATAGGGAACTTGGTTTAAAAGTAAAAAGTTACGCAAGCACACTCGATAATTTATTTACCATTGCTAGTGAAGATGTTGATAATTTATCTACAGATAAAACAGTACAAACATTCTTTGCTAATTTAGCCTCTGGCATGTCAATGGAGTACGGATTAGGAGCGAGTTTAATTAACTTGAAGCGTCGTTTCGATGAAAAGATAGATGGTAAGTTAATTAATAGCAGCCAAATCTATAAAAAGCTCACACTGGTAGGCAGTGATGGCACAACGATTGTCACGACGGGCTCTGAAGACAACATAGAGCAGAAGATGGATCTCCAAACCTTAATGACTCAACATGGGCATCCCGAAGAGGTTTGTGCAACTCGATATAACGACGACGTGCGTATTCAAGTCATTAAGCAAGTCAAGTTCTCTGGAAAGCCAGTTGCCTTTCTAATTGCAGATCTCAATAAAAACATTGTTATTGATCAGCTCACTAATCAAGAGCACGAAGACAGTTATAGCCGGCTGGTGCTCAAAATAAAAGACGTTGAGATGGTCGTATGGGATACAATAAATAAAACGTCTTCTCATAATAAAGATGAGAATTATTTAATATCTGAAGCCGTTGATGGAAAAATATATTTTGAAGTGCCTGTTGAAAAACATCACTTCAAACTTATGGCTTGGTTTGAGCCTTTGAGTGAGCGAGATATTTTCACATCACGGATCTTCATTCTCGGTTTGAGTATTCTTGCTGTTATGGTTGTTATTGCGCTGTGTTATGCGTTCATCACAAACAATAATAGAATTGAATTGAAAATTAAACTTGAAGAAGAGAAAAAGCGAAAAGACATACTTTCTCAACAGAACCGAAAACTAACTAACGAAATTGAACGCCGAAAAGCGTCTGAAAAAGAACTCGCCTTCCAAGCTAAATACGATACGTTGACTAACTTGCCTAATCGTAGCTACGGTTCTGAGAGACTGGCTTTGGAGTTGATTCGAGCGTCACGTAGTGGTTCAAAAGTATTGGTCATGTTTATTGATTTAGACCACTTTAAGCAGATTAACGATTCAATGGGTCACTTTGTTGGCGACGAGATCCTTAAACTTAGTGCTCAACGACTGCATCAAGTCGCGAGAAAAACAGACTTACTGGCGAGAATTGGTGGGGATGAGTTTTTATTAGTGATTCCTGACTTGCCTGACAACGACACCGCGAAGCGCGTTGCTTCAAGCGTGCTTTCGGCGTTTAACGATCCATTTGTATGGAACAACCATGAATTCTTCTTGAGTAGCAGCGTCGGAATGTCTGTATTTCCGGATGATGGAGATAATGCCGAGCAGCTCCTCGCCTGTGCTGACATGGCGATGTATCGCGTGAAGCAAGATGGACGCGATGCCTTCTGCTTTTATAACCACAATATGAACCAAGACTTGCAACGCTATTTGGATTTGGAAAATCGACTAAGAAATGCCATCTCCAGCCAATTACTAGAGTTGTATTATCAACCTATTATTGAGCTGAGCAGTAATAAAATTGTTGGCGCAGAAGCGTTAATGCGTTGGAATGATGAGAAGTACGGATTCGTAAATCCTGAAGAGTTTATCTCTATTGCTGAGAAAAATGGCTTGATTCATCAAATTGGTGAATTCGCTATCCAGCAAGCGTGCCGCCAAGCGGCGCAATGGCAAAGTCTGACGCCGCTGTTTGTTTCTGTGAATTTCTCCAGTGTTCAATTTAGGTATTGTGATCGCTTACTTGCGTTTATTAAGAAGAGCCTTGAGGAGTCTGGTCTTCCATCAGATAAGTTCGATATTGAGGTGACAGAGAGCCTTCTCTTTAATCACGACTCAGAACTATTAGACATGCTCAATAACTTAAGAGCGTTAGGCACTAAGCTTACCATCGATGACTTTGGTACTGGCTATTCTGCGTTGAGTTACTTACAGAAATTTCCGTTCGATCGCCTTAAGATTGATCGCAGCTTTATGCAAAATATGTTCGAAAACGACTCCGATCGTGAGCTCGTCAACGTGATCATTGCAATGGCGAAAGCACTGAACCTTAAGATTGTTGCTGAAGGCATTGAAGAACAGCGTCATGTCGATTATCTAAAAGACTTAAACTGTGAGTTCGGGCAAGGTTTCCACTATAGCCGCCCGTTACCAGCCAAAGACTTTGAAGCACTACTTAAACAACCAACTGGGCGATAACTCCTTTTATTACAATATTATAGGAAAGCATTAATTGAATTCGTGCCTTGAATTCATTAATGCTTTTCCACCTTAAGGGATAATCCTTCTTCCTTCCTTGAATTACACTACAATTAATTGATGAGTGATAGCCCGTGATGCCCGTCACATAAAGGCTCAACCTAATTCTAAACGAGTAAATACTCGCCAAAATAACCAGGAAGGAATTTCAAATGTCTTCTGCATTCTACCAACAGATTCAGCAGCAAATTGAAGAAGTGAAGGCTGAAGGTCTTTACAAATCAGAGCGCGTAATCACGTCTCAGCAGCAAGCGGCTGTTAAAATCTCTACCGATGAAGAAGTATTAAACTTCTGTGCAAACAACTACCTTGGTCTTGCTAACCATCCTGCGCTAATTGAAGCGGGTAAAGCGGGTATGGACGAACACGGCTTTGGTATGGCTTCAGTACGTTTCATCTGTGGTACTCAAGACATCCACAAAGAGCTTGAGCAGAAGTTGTCTAAGTTCCTAGGTAAAGAAGATACGATTCTTTACACCTCTTGCTTCGATGCAAACGCAGGTCTGTTTGAAACCATTCTCGGTAAAGAAGACGCAATTATTTCAGACGCACTAAACCACGCGTCAATCATCGACGGTGTTCGTCTATGTAAAGCAATGCGCTTCCGTTACTCAAACAACAACATGGAAGAGCTAGAGCAACAACTGATTGCTGCGAAAGAAGCAGGCGCACGCCACATTCTTATCGTTACTGACGGTGTGTTCTCAATGGATGGCGTAGTGGCGAACCTTCCGGCTATTTGTGACCTAGCTGAAAAATACGGCGCACTGACCATGGTTGATGACTCTCACGCGGTTGGCTTCATGGGTAAAACGGGTGCAGGTACGCACGAATACCACAACGTGGTTGACCGTATCGACATCATTACAGGTACGCTAGGTAAAGCAATGGGTGGCGCTTCAGGCGGTTACACGTCTGGTAAAGCGGAAGTGATTGACTGGCTACGTCAGCGTTCTCGTCCATACCTATTCTCTAACTCTGTTGCACCAGCAATCGTAAGCGCTTCTATCCGAGTTCTAGATCTACTAGAAGAGAGCGGTGACCTACGTGACCGTCTATGGGAAAACGCAGCACACTTCCGCGCACGTATGGAAGCTGCTGGTTTCACAATGGGCGGCGCTGACCATGCGATCATTCCAATCATGCTAGGTGATGCGAAAGTGGCAGCAGAATTTGCTGAACGAGCACTAGAGAAAGGCATCTACGTAATCGGCTTCTCATTCCCTGTGGTACCAAAAGGCCAAGCGCGTATCCGTACTCAAATGTCAGCAGCGCATTCTCGTGAGCAGCTAGATCGTGCAATTGATGCGTTCATCGAAGTTGGTAAGGACATGGGTCTTATTTAAGACTCTAGGTCCTAGATAATAGGGCCTTTAATTAAGGTTACATTATGAAAATTAAAGCATTATCAAAGCTAAAGCCTGAAGAAGGCATCTGGATGACTGAGGTTGATAAACCTGAAGTTGGCCATAACGATATTCTGATCAAAATTAAGAAAACCGCTATCTGTGGTACAGACGTACACATCTACAACTGGGACGAATGGTCACAAAAGACAATTCCAGTTCCTATGGTTGTCGGTCACGAATACGTGGGTGAAGTGGTTGCGATTGGTCAGGAAGTTCGTGGCTTTGAAATTGGTGACCGCGTATCTGGTGAAGGTCACATAACTTGTGGTCACTGCCGTAACTGTCGTGGCGGTCGTACTCACTTGTGTCGCAACACGATCGGTGTGGGTGTAAACCGTGAAGGCGCATTTGCAGAATACCTAGTGATTCCTGCATTTAACGCGTTTAAGATCCCTGACGAGATTTCTGACGATCTAGCATCGATCTTCGACCCGTTCGGTAACGCGGTACACACTGCGCTTTCTTTCGATCTAGTCGGTGAAGACGTGCTCATCACTGGTGCTGGCCCAATCGGCATCATGGCCGCCGCAGTTGCGAAACACGTCGGCGCTCGTCATGTGGTTATCACAGACGTAAACGAGTACCGTTTAGAGCTAGCTCGTAAAATGGGTGTAACACGCGCAGTAAATGTTGCTGAAGAGAAGCTTGAAGATGTAATGGCTGAACTAGGCATGACAGAAGGCTTTGACGTAGGCCTAGAAATGTCTGGTAACCCAGCGGCATTCAACTCAATGCTAACCACAATGAACCACGGTGGTCGTATTGCATTACTCGGTATTCCACCATCAGATATGGGCATTGATTGGAACCAAGTGATCTTCAAAGGCCTAGTTATCAAAGGCATCTATGGTCGTGAAATGTTCGAAACATGGTACAAGATGGCTTCACTGATTCAATCTGGTCTGGATCTATCACCAATTATTACGCACCACTACAAGATTGATGACTTCCAAGAAGGCTTCGATGTCATGCGTTCAGGCATGTCTGGAAAAGTTATCCTTGACTGGGAATAATCTGCTCAAATAAGAAAGCGCTCCGAAAGGGGCGTTTTTTTTAGCGATATGTTGTAAACATAAGCGGTAACATAGAACATATAGCCCTCATTTTACAAATGTCCATAGTCTTTTTTCTAGATCATGCACAGCAACATTTCCAGCCTGAAGTTCCAAGTGATTTAGGGCAATACCACAAATCTTTCTTGTACAAAAAAACACCCCACCAGCTGGCACTTATACCGACTCGATAATCGTTGATGTTCAATTTTGAGAATCATATCAATTGCATAACTAGAGGCATCTATTCCAAAAAACTTTTGTAATCATAGTTTTCACTCTATTCCCGCTTAATTCTGTGCGATTAGTATGGTTTTGTTTTCACAACATTTAACTTGAAGGAATAAGGAAAACTATGAAGAAGTCACTGGCAGCTCTAGGTTTGGCGTTGGTATTTACAGGAACAGCTTACGCAGCAAGCTGGGGTTACGAGGGGAGTCACGGGCCTGAGCATTGGGGCGAGTTTGCGTCTGAATGTTCCAAAGGTCAAAACCAAAGCCCAATTAATATTGTCTCCGCAGCAGAAGCGAAGTTAGACAAATTACAGTTCGACTACCATGGCAAAGCAATCTCATTGCTCAATAACGGCCACACCCTGCAAACCAGCCTAGAGGGTGACAACACACTGTTGATTGATGGCAATGCATTCACGTTAAAGCAGTTCCACTTCCATACTCCGTCAGAAAACCATGTGGATGGCAAAGAATACCCATTAGAAGCGCACTTTGTGCATGCTGATACAACTGGCCATTTGGCGGTTGTGGCCGTGTTTTTTCAATCCGGAAAAGCGAACCCAGATTTAGCGAAGTTACTAGCAAACATACCAAGTAAAGATCAAGGTGTAGAGATTAAATTGCCATTTGAAGCGGATGCGTTGCTTCCAAAAGACAAAGCGTATTATCGCTTTAATGGCTCACTAACGACACCACCATGCTCTGAAGGGGTTCGTTGGTTAGTGATGAAAGAAGCACAAACCATTTCCCCTGAGCAGATTAAAGCGTTTACGACAGTGATGGGGGAAAACAATCGTCCCATCCAACCATTGAATGCTCGTATGGTGTTAATGCAACACTAACCAATCCAAGCAAATAAAAAATGAAAAAGCCCGCTTGAATAAAGCGGGCTTTGTTATTGGTATTGATGGAAATTAGAAGCCGTGATCTTCTTGCTCTTCAGCTTTTATCATTTGAACTGGGTCGAGCTTGAGTGTTTGAGTTGGGAAGGCGATATCTGCTTCGTGTTCTTTAATGATGTTAATTACTTGAAGAAGAACATCCTGTTTAACCTCATGGTATCTCACCCAATTCACGGTTTTTGTGAAGGTATAAATGAAGAAATGCAGTGACGATGGACCGAACGTATCGAAGTTGACGATAAGCGTTTGGCGTGCATCAATATCTTTGTGATTCTTAAGCATCTCTTTCACCGCTGTAATGATTTGCGGCATTTTTTCGGCGTCGTCGTAACGAAGTCCAATTTTTTCGTAGATGCGTCGGTTTAGCATGCGAGATGGGTTTTCTACGACTATGTTGCTAAACACAGAGTTTGGCACATAAAGAGGACGCTTGTCGAAAGTTCGTATGATGGTCATTCTCCAGCCAATTCGCTCTACCGTACCTTCAATTTGGCGATCTGGAGAGCGGATCCAGTCGCCAACTTTAAACGGACGATCGAAGTAGATCATAAGGCCGCCAAAGAAGTTCGACAGCAGATCTTTCGCCGCTAAACCAACGATTAAACCACCGACACCACCAAAGGTGAGCAATCCTGACAGTGACAAGCCAAACGCCTGCATCACAGTGAGAATTCCGACGGTAATAAAGAACAAGCGCGCGACTTTAGCTATCGCTTGCACTGTGGTTTCATCTCGGTTTTTTTGTTCTAGGACGTATTCTTCAACATTGGTGATGAGTCGCATAACGGTCCAGACGAATATACTGATCACCAAAATCAGTTTCAGCGTGCTTAACCAGTTTATTTTATCGTTGAGCTCGCTCTCTAATATGATGCCGATAGAGACGGTTGCTGGCCAACACCAAATGAGTGTACTGACTGGCGCTTTTAGCGCGTCAAGCAACATGTCATCCCAGTGGAAAGGGGTTTTCTCCACTAGTACTGCGAGACGAGAGCGGATCAGTCGCCAAGCTATCCAAGCAATAAAGCTGGCGAGTGTAATGAAAAGGACACTCCCACTCCAATCTTGATGAGATGTTTCAATATAGCTTTGCAAATCGGTAAACCACTGTGACATATGTAACTTCTTTCTAGTGAACCATGGAAGGAAAGGTAGCAGATATTACTCCTTCACCCCAGTGATTTCCTTTAAATCATTCACTTATGTATAAATCGCCTGAGGTAGGCTATTTCGTGAGGTGAAAAGTGAGTGGTCGAAACTGGGTGATGAGCCGCCGTTCCATTCGTGTGCGGAGCTTCGTCATCTCCGATGTGCGTTGATATTTGAACGATCAATTATAACTTCTCTGACTTATCGCTAACATTTATCTTAAGTAAGTGTGAGAGTGTATTGGCTCTTGAATTAGCGGAGGCAGATATGGAATTTACAGAGCTGGATCGAAACGCGCTCTACGACATCTGGATGTCACAAAAAGCCAAAATGCACATCACTCAAATGGAAATGGCGAAGCGCCTTGGTTTGAGTCTACACGAGTTTTCTGGCTTGTTACGTGGTAATTCTCCACTGACGCTAGGTTTTGTAAAACAGCTATGCGAGCAGCTACATGTACGTCCTGGTCAGGTGATTCCGTCTTTGACGGAGCGTGATCTATCTGCATCTGGTACGGTTTATTTACAAAATCGTGTGACGGTGGATGGCGATATCAGTAACGTGTTTATCGACGGAAACCAAGTCGTGATTGAGTACGTTCACCAAGTAAGCTAGCTTGCTCGTCAAATTATCGGGTTGAAGAGCAATAAAAAACGAGCCAATTTTGGCTCGTTTTTTCGTTTCTATTTTTAATCGCCTGCAAAGATTATGGGATTTTCACCAAGGAATCGCGAGAAAGGTCCGCGATAGACTTCGCACCAGTAAGCGTCATAGCTACACGCATTTCTTTGTCGTACAGATCCAGTAGGTTTTCAACGCCTGCGCCGCCTTGTGCAGCCAATGCGTACACAAATGAACGACCAAGCAGTGTGCAGTCAGCACCCAGCGCGAGCATACGAACCACATCAAGACCAGTACGGATACCAGAGTCAACAAAGATCTTAAGATCGCCTTTTACCGCATCTGCAATGCTTGGTAGTGCTTTAGCACTTGAAAGTACGCCATCTAACTGACGACCACCATGGTTAGACACCACAATGCCATCCGCGCCGAAACGTACCGCATCTTTCGCGTCTTCTTCGTCGAGGATGCCTTTGATGACCATAGGGCCATCCCAAAAGTCACGAATCCACTCAAGATCTTTCCAAGAGATAGACGGGTCGAAGTTTGCGCCTAACCAGCCGATGTAATCTTCTAGTTTTGTTGGTTCGCCGCGATACGTTGAGATGTTACCTAAGTCGTGCGGCTTACCAAGTAGACCTACATCCAGCGCCCAGCTTGGGTGGCGCATCGCCTGGAATACACGACGCATGGCTGCGTTAGGACCACTCATACCTGAGTGCATGTCACGGTAACGTGCGCCAGGAACTGGCATATCAACGGTAAACACCAGCGTTGTTACGCCCGCAGCTTTTGCACGCTCAAGCACGTTCTTCATAAAGCCACGGTCTTTAAGCACGTAAAGCTGGAACCACATTGGACGTTCAATTGCAGGTGCGACTTCTTCAATCGGACAAACCGAAACAGTCGACATAGTAAACGGGATGCCTTTTTTCTCGGCTGCTTTTGCTGCTTGCACTTCGCCTCGGCGCGCGTACATACCAGTTAGACCAACAGGAGCTAGCGCGATTGGCATTGCCAGTTTCTCACCGAAGATCTCGGTTTCTAGGCTCAAATCTGTCATATCGCGTAGGACGCGTTGGCGAAGAGCGACATCACCTAAATCGTCAGTATTACGCTTCAGCGTGCGTTCGTCGTAAGAACCGCCATCAATATAATGGAATAGAAACGGGGGAAGCTTGGCTTTCGCGGCAGCGCGGTAGTCAGTAGAAGCTGAGATAATCATAATGGTGTCCTAGCGGTTATTCTAAGCAAAGTTGTGGAGCAATTTGCTCTTTCGTTGAGCCTTCATCGCAAAGCAGTGAAGGCATCAAAGTGAGTATAGTTACCTATGGTTCACTTACTTTTGAACTGCTGATGTTGGTAACTCATTTACATAATTGATTGAAAAATTTTGTTAAATCACTCAATCAGTTATACAAATTGGAAAGGATGACACAGCTGCCGGGGGGATTGATGTCGCAAGCTAAATCAACATGTCGGGGTAGTAGTGCTGACAGCTGTGTCAAATTAGGCAGAGCTATAAACCCTGCGTTTCGCGTTACTTCATCAAGACATCCGTCATTTGGAGGCCGTAAATCAACACCAAACCAATAATGCCCGTCATTACAATGTAGTAGAACGTAGGGATAATCGTCTTACGCAATGTTGCGCCTTCACGGCCAAGTAAGCCTACGGTGGCTGATGCGGCAACAACGTTGTGAATCGCAATCATGTTACCTGCGGCAGCGCCAACGGCTTGAAGCGACACAACAATCACACTCGAAATAGATAGTGTTTGTGCCACTTCGAATTGGAACTGGCTGAACATCATGTTTGAAACCGTATTTGAGCCAGCGATGAACGCACCCAGCGCACCAACGGTGGCACTCAGTGCTGGGAACGCAGAACCGACAAGGTCAGAGGCAAAGTTCGCTGTTGTAACCGGCATACTTGCTAGGTCAGCGCCGTTAATACCAGAGTTGATGAAGATACGAACCATCGGGATGGTAAATACCAAGACAAACCCCGCGCCAATCAGTGTTTTGCTTGACTCGCCAAACGCTTCACGCAATGGTTTTACGCTGCCACTTTGTAACATTGCGGCAAGCAGTGCGACAAACACGAGGATGCCACCTGGCAGGTACAACGGCTGAATAGCGGCACTCACACCAGTCTCACCAAGAATATTGCTGAACGACAAACTTACGCTTTGTACAAAGCCTTTCAGTTCCGGACTTACGCGGCTTGCGACGAGAATTACCGCCAGCATTACATATGGTACCCAAGCTTTTACGATGCTCATTGGTTTGCCTGGATTGTCGTTTAGATCGACTTTTAGCGAGCCCAGCCATTCAGCAGGCCATTTGTCTTCGCTTTCGAAATCCCACTTAGTCTTTGGTACTAAGAAGCCTTTTTTCGCTGCGGTAACAACAATAGAAAGACCAACCAAACCACCGATTAGTGAAGGGAATTCTGCGCCCAAGAACACACCGGTTAACGCGTATGGCACAGTGAAAGAGACGCCTGCGAATAAAGCAAATGGTAGAATATCCAGACCTTCACTCCAGCTTCTGTTCTTGCCGAAGAAACGTGTTAACATCATCGCCATTAATACAGGGATCATCGTACCTACAACAGCGTGAATCACAGCAACGTGCGCGGTGATATCTTGCAGGTACATTTCCCATGTTGCGCCTTGTGCAGCCAAAGACTCACTGATGTTATGCGTGTCTAAACCTTTGTTTACACCCACGATGATTGGCGTACCCACCGCACCGAATGACACTGGCGTTGACTGAATCATCATGCCCATTAGGACAGCGGCTAGCGCAGGGAAGCCGATTGCAACCAGTAGTGGTGCAGCAATTGCTGCCGGGGTACCAAACCCTGATGCGCCTTCAATGAATGAGCCAAAACACCAAGCAATGATGATGGCTTGCACACGGCGGTCAGCTGAAATATCGGTAAATCCATTACGGATAGTGGTGATCGCTCCAGTGTGTTTTAAAGTGTTGAGCAAGAAGATGGCACCAAACACGATCCATAAAACAGAGACAGTAATGCCTAGCCCTTGGAATACAGAAGCCAGTACGCGATTGGCTGACATATCCCAAAACATTAGGGCAATAGCGACGGTTAAACCGAACGCAACAGGCATGGCTTTTTTAGCAGGCCAGTTGAGACCAACCAATAAGATGGCGGCAACAACAATTGGCGAAAATGCCACTAGGGCAAGTAGGGTTTCACTCATTTGTACATCCTTCGTACGCTGACTTCTCGAACGGTGTCAATCCGCTGTAGAGGTGACTTTTTGTTGTAATGGTTTTGTTAATTTGGCGTGAATTTACTCCTTTATTTTTTGTTGATATAGGGAAATAATGAAAATAATTAATTCCAAAAGTGACATAATCGTATGAGAGCAGACGACTTAATCCTATTTTCTCAAGTAATCGAACTGGGCAGTTTTAGTAAGGTTGCAGAAGCAAATAACCTTACAAATTCGGTAGTTAGCAAAAGAATGGCAAGGTTGGAGGAAGAGATAGGGGCGCAGCTATTATATCGAACAACGCGTAAATTGACCTTAACCGAAGCAGGTAAGGTGTTACTCCACAGTGCTAAAAATGTGAAGCAGGCCACTCAGGAGGCTATGGACGCTGTTGCAGGCTTTGGAGAGAATGTGAGCGGTCACATAAAAATGTCCGTGCCTTGTATCTCTGGAGATTTGATACTTGCTGATGCCGTTGCGGAATTTTGTAACCTTCATCCGGGTCTGACCGTGGACATGTCATTGGATAACCGCTTTGTCGATTTGGTGGCTGATGGTTACGATTTAGTCATTCGAACTGGCTACCTAGCCGACTCCAGTTTGATCGCACGACATATTCTCGATTCCCAATGGGTGGTATGCGCGTCCCCTTCATATATCGCTAAAAATGGGAAGCCGATCGAGCCGATTGATCTCACCACGCACAATTGTCTGCAATACGCTTACCAAACCACAGGTGCAACAGACTGGGAGTTCAAAGGAGAAGATGGTAATTACATCGTCAAAGTCTCGGGCTGCTTTTCTACTGATAACGCGACCGCATTACGTAAAGCCGCTCTGGGCGGCCATGGTATAGCTTACGTCCCGCGCTGTTTGGTGTACCACGATATTCGTAATGGCCAGCTGGTGGATATTTTCCCCGAACTGGTCGGCAAAAAGCTGGGTATCTACGCGGTGTACCCGTTTACTCGTCAACCACCGAATAAAGTGAAGCTGCTTATTGAGCACATTCGTGATCGTTACTTAACGATATCTCATTATTTCTAGGTTCTTCATAGATTTAAAACAATGTCGTTGAAATCAATATTGGGTGCTCTAAGGTGGTCACCGCAATAAAACGATATGAAAATAAACAACTTAATAAAAACAACGGAGTAACACGGACGTTATGCATTACCCAAAAACACGTAAAGATTCTGTCGTGGACACTTACTTTGGTCACGACATTGCCGACCCTTATCGCTGGTTAGAAAATGATCGCAGCGAAGAAACCGCACAATGGGTTTCGGGTCAAAACTCGGTAACATTCGATTTTCTTGGTCAGATCCCGTATCGCCAACAGATTCGTGACTTGGTCGCAAACAGTCAAAATTACGAGAAATACTCTCAGCCATTTTTGCGCGGTGATTATACTTACTTTTACAAAAACGACGGTTTGCAAAACCAAAGCGTGCTGTATCGTCGTAAAGGGGAGGGAGAAGCCGAAGTCTTCCTTGACCCAAATACGTTCTCTGAAGAGGGCACGACCTCTCTTGGCGAAGTCAGCTTCTCGAAAGATTATCGTTTGGTCGCGTATTCCATCTCTGAAGGGGGCAGTGACTGGCGCAAGATCTTTGTTATTGATGCGGAAACCAAAGAACAGTTAGAGCCTGAGATTGTGGATGCGAAGTTTACGTCGATTTCTTGGCGGGGCAGCAAAGGCTTCTATTACTCAAGCTATGATAAGCCGCAAGGCAGTGAGTTATCTGCGCGAACTGAACATCACAAGCTTTATTATCATGAACTTGGTACACCTCAGTCTGAAGATAAAGTGATTTTCGGTGAGTTGGATACGCAGGTTCACCGTTATGTGTCTGGTACCACGACGACGGACGATCGCTTCCTCATTATTTCTGGCGCAGAATCCACATCGGGTAATCGTCTGTTTTATATCGATTTACAGTCTGAGTCCCAAGCGATTGTGACGCTTCGTGATACAACGCAAGGCGACACCTACTTGATTGATAGTCAAGACGAAACCTTGCTGCTTTACACCAACCTAGATGCGCCGAATGGCAAAGTTGTCAGCTACAACACCCGAACAGCGCAATGGATGGATGTGATTGCTGAACAAGAACAGCCGTTAGAAATCAGCAAAGGTGGCGGTTATCTGTTTGCGACTTATATGGTGGATGTACTTTCTAAAGTGCAGCAGTTTAACTACCAAGGTGAATGGATTCGAGATGTTGAACTGCCGGGAGAGGGTACGGCTTATGGTCTAGCGGGTAAAAAAGAAGAAACCACGCTGTATTACACCTTTACTAACTACGTGACGCCACCGACGATCTTCTCATTTGATGTTGAGTCTGGTGAATCGACGCTGTTTCAAGAATCAAAAGCGCCATTCGATCGCAGTGAGTATGAATCAAAACAGGTGTTCTACACCTCAAAAGATGGCACGCAAGTACCGATGATCATCTCATACAAGAAGGGCATCGCACTTGATGGTAGTGCGCCAACCATGCTGTATGGTTATGGCGGTTTTAATATCAGCCTCACTCCGATGTTTTCTGGCAATGTGGCCAACTGGCTAGAATTGGGTGGTATTTACGCTGTCGCCAACATGCGAGGCGGCGGTGAATACGGTAAAGCTTGGCACAACGCAGGCACTCAGCAGCAAAAGCAAAACGTATTTGATGACTTTATTGCGGCGGCGGAATACCTGATTGAAAACGACTACACTAGCTCCGAGCGCCTAGCGATTCGTGGTGGTTCAAATGGCGGCTTGTTGGTTGGTGCGTGTATGACGCAACGTCCTGAGTTATTTAAGGTGGCGCTGCCAGCCGTGGGTGTGCTTGATATGCTGCGTTACCATACGTTTACGTCTGGAGAAGGCTGGAAGTATGACTATGGCACGTCTGAACAAAGCGAAGCGATGTTCCAATACTTGCTTGGCTACTCTCCTGTTCACAATGTAAAAGAAGGCGTGCAGTATCCTGCGACATTGGTGACAACTGCCGATCACGACGATCGTGTGGTTCCAGCACATTCGTACAAGTTTATTGCGGAGCTGCAAGACAAGCAGCAAGGCGCGAATCCAGTATTAATACGCATTGATGTCAATGCTGGTCATGGTGCAGGAATGCCGCTGAGTAAGCAAATTGACCTCACCACAGACGTGTATGCATTTACGTTATACAATATGGGTATTGAGTCGTTTTAATGCCTTAGTTGCTCGAAGCTTCTGAGAATAAAAAATGCCGCGACACTGTCGCGGCATTTTTCATGGTTGGGGGAACTCAATTCATACTGTTTACCAGTATTTGAGCCAGGTTGACTAAGTCTGACTCTTGAACCAACCAGTCTCGGCGGCCAAACCGAAAGGCAGCTACGCCATTCTTAAGACAAGATGAAATCATCACCTTTTCTTAATCCTAGTTTATGAATATGAAACTGTGATGAACCTAAGCCGCATTGTGCTGATTTTCACTGTTTTCAAGATCAAATGAGGCATCTATCAGTTTTTTCGTGTAGTCATTTTTAGGGTTTTGGAAAATATTTTCGGCCGTACCTTGTTCCATGACCTCGCCTTTTTGCATGACAAGAACACGATCAGAAAGGGCTTTGACGACTGATAGATCGTGGCTAATAAACAAGTAGCCAATGTTATGCTTTTTCTGCAAATCTTTCAGCAGATCAATCACAGTCAGTTGAACCGAGCGGTCCAATGCAGAGGTCGGCTCATCAAGCAGAATAAACGAAGGTTCAAGGATCAGTGCTCGCGCGATAGCAATACGCTGACGTTGGCCTCCCGAAAACTCGTGCGGATAACGGTTGATGGACGCGGGATCTAAGCGGACCTCACGGAGCACGTCGCGTGCTTTCCGCATGCGTTCTTTTTTACTCAACATTGGCTGGTGGACAGTTAATCCTTCAGTGATGATCTCGCCGACAGTCATACGAGGAGAAAGCGAACCATAAGGGTCTTGGAACACCATCTGAACGTCTTTTTTCAGCTCAAAACGTTCTTTGTTTGTTAGCAAAGCCATGTCTTGGCCTTTGTATTCGATTTTACCTGTGGATGGCAGGAGGCCTATCAATGCGCGGCCGAGGGTAGACTTGCCTGAACCGGATTCCCCAACAATCCCGAGTGTTTCCCCTTGTTTGAGCTCAAGAGAAATGCCTTTTACCGCTTCGAAGTACTCATTTTTACTGGCAATAAAATGCGACTTTATCAAGAATTTGACTCGTATATCGTCAGCTTTTAATAGTTGTGTAGCATTCTCGCTAATAGGGTCCTTACTGCCTTTTGGAATAGAGTTGATCAGCATACGTGTGTATTCGTGCTTTGGGTCCTCGAAGAGCATTTGCGTTTCGCCTTCTTCGACGACTTCTCCTTTACACATCACAATGACACGGTCGGCAAAGTGTTTTACGACGCCTAAGTCATGAGTAATAAATAGGATTGCCATGCCCATCTGAGCCTGAATTTCTTTAATCAGGTGCAACACTTCTGCTTGAACCGTGACATCCAACGCCGTTGTTGGTTCGTCGGCGATCAAAATATCGGGCTCGTTAATCAGTGCCATCGCAATCATGATGCGTTGCAATTGACCGCCAGAAAACTCGTGCGGATATTTGCTGTACGCTTTCTCTGGCTCTGGCATGTGAACCAGTTCAAACAGCTCTAACACTCTCGCTTTGGCTTTCCGTCTATCCACTGGACGGTGGCACATGATGGCCTCAGCAACTTGGATCCCCACCCGCATGTATGGGTTCAGTGAGGTCATCGGCTCCTGAAAAATCATACCGATACGATCACCGCGAACGCTTTGCATTTCACGCTCCGTTTTATCCAAGATGGAGCTACCCTCAAACATGATGGATGAGTCCGTATGCAAAATAGCGTTGTCTGGCAATAGTTTCATCAGTGCATTGGTTGATACTGACTTGCCAGACCCAGACTCCCCAACGATGGAAAGCGTCTCGCCTGCTTTTAAATCGAAGCTAACATTCTTTACTGCATCGACGATCCCATCGTTTGTCGTAAAGCTGACCGATAGGTTATTCACCGAAAGAATGGTTTTAGAAGACATCACAGATCCTTGTGGTTGATAAAGCAAATGAAACACAAGCAATGAGCTGCGCTAAGTCTGGCAGACCTCATTGCTTGGATTCTAGATTAATTGTACAGGTGAGAAGGCGAAGACTTTGCCGAACTCATCGCTTGCAAATGCAAAAACTGCTCATGTGCGCGCGTCACATGGTCTAGCTCAATCATCCATTGAGCATTACGTTGAGCGGAGCAAAATGCCGCCATATGAGCTAATAAGTCTTCACTTTGTTGACCAAGTAAATGACCCACACGCTCAATAAGTTCATGATTCTCTAGTTGCAAGAATTGGAATAGTGCGTACGTTTGATTGAGTGTTGAAAAAGCATCGCGCTGTAATCCGAGTTTGTTGAGAATCTCCGATTGTGCGACGCACGCATCTCTAAGCCCGGTGATAAGACAGACAAACTGACAAGGTTTGGTTTGAGCATTTTCGAGCGCCGAATGAATGTGGTTCGGTAGATTGCTGAGTACATCGTCGTATAAACGATGTGCCTCGGGCCAGTGGCCTTGTTCCATCAATTGCTCTGCTTTCAAGTAGCGCATCCAGCATTGCTCAATATTCATGTCCATCTCCACAAGAGTTGATTTGTTTTGATATTAAATGAAATTGATTATCAATTGCAAGTGAGTATTGATATCACTTTTATGCTCATAAAACGTCCAATCAAACTAGGGTGGAAGGTAAATCACTTAAAATTAAGCAAATAATCTCTACACTCAAATGACGAAAATAAGAAAAAAGGAAGTGGATATGGCAATACTAAGATTGGAAGCTAAGCAGCTATATTCTGTAGCAGATCTAGAGAATATGCCATGTAAGTCGACCAAGGAGTTACCTCCAATTGATGAGATTGTGGGCCAAGAGCGCGCGCAAAAAGCGGTCGAGTTTGCGATGTCCATCAAAGAGAAAGGGTATAACATCTACGCCATTGGTCAGAATGGGCTAGGTAAACGCACCATGATCCTGCGCTATCTGAATCGTCACCAGCACGATGCAGCAGCCTTGTTTGATTGGTGTTACGTTGCGAACTTTGAAGATACCCGCACACCCAAGGTATTAAAGCTTCCGTGTGGTATCGGGAATAAGTTACGTGTTGATATTGAAGCCTTAATGGGCAAACTACTGAATGCTTTACCCCTAGCGTTCGACAATGAGATGTACTTTAGCCGAGCTGAGCGATTAAAAAATCAATTGGCAGCGAAGCAACAAAACGAGCTGGACCGCATTAGCCGAGAGGCAAAAGAGAAAGGCATTAGCTTGACGCTTACCACACAAGGCGATTATCAGTTTGTCGCCATGAATGGTGACGAGCTTCATACGGAAGAGTCTTTTGATGCACTAAGTAAGAAAGAGCAAGAGCAGTTCAGCGATGCCATTGATGAACTCGAAGTACGATTACGTTCGATGGTTCGTGAACTCACAGAGTGGGAAGAGACGTACAGCGATAAAATCAAAAAGCTTAATGATGAAGTGACGCTTGATGTGATTACTCACTTCATCAAAAAACTCAAAGTGGATTACGCGGAATATTCTGAAATCAAAACGTACTTAACTGAGCTGCAAAAAGATATTGTTGAAAACGCAGATATCTTCCTTGATCAAAGTGGTGAGCAAGGCGAAATTGCGACGGCGTCGTTGGATAAAAAATTGCCACGTCGTTATAAAGTGAACGTCTTGGTAAGTCGCAACAGCAGTGACTTTCCTATCGTTGTTGAAGAAAACCCCAATTACCATTCGCTCTTCGGTTCGATTGAGACAGCCACTTTCAAGGGAACCGTGTTTACCGACTTTTCGCTGATTCGTGCGGGGAGTTTGCATAAGGCGAATGGCGGCGTTCTGTTAATGGATGCACAGAAAGTGCTTGAACAGCCTTACGTTTGGGATGGTTTGAAGCGCGCACTGCGTGCTCGTCAATTGAGCTTTACCTCCCTAGAAAAAGAAGTGACATTGACAGGGGCGGTATCACTCGATCCCGAGCCTATCCCGCTCGATATTAAAATCATTCTGTTTGGTGACTACCGAACTTATCAATTGCTGCAGCATTACGATCCAGAGTTCAGTGAATTGTTCAGAGTGACAGCGGATTTTGAAGATGAGATGAAGCGAACGCCAGAGTCGGAACTGCACTATGCGCGCTTTATTTCTAGCGTCGTGAACGATAACAACATGCTGCACTGTGATAGAAAGTCCATGGGACGGATTATTGAATACAGTTCACGCTTGTCTGGTGATCAAACCAAGCTATCACTCCACTCTGCCAATATTGCGAATTTATTACGTGAGTCAAACTACGTTGCTCGTCAAGCCAACTCCAACATGATCCGTACCGGTCATGTGGAAGAGGCGCTCAAGAACCAAGAAATGCGAGTGAGCCGATTACGCGACAACGTGATGGAAACGTTTGTTAACGGTACAACCTTGATTCGTACTGAAGGGAAGGCTATCGGTCAAGTGAATGCCCTCTCGGTATTAAGCACCAGCGACTACATGTTTGGCGCGCCGAATCGCATCACCGCGACGACGTGTTACGGCGATGGAGATGTTATCGATATCGAACGCAGTGTGGATTTGGGCGGCAGTATTCACTCTAAAGGCGTGATGATTCTATCGGCCTACTTGTCTTCCGTATTTGGTAAAACGGCGCGAGTACCATTAACCACAACGATTACGTTTGAGCAATCTTATGGTGGTGTCGACGGTGATAGTGCCAGCATGGCAGAGCTATGTGCTGTAGTGTCTGCTTTTTCAAAGCAACCAAACCGACAAGACATTGCGATTACAGGCTCGATGAATCAGTTTGGTGAAGCTCAGCCGATTGGTGGTGTGAACGAAAAAATTGAAGGCTTTTACGATGTGTGTGTGATTAAAGGTCGTCATGAAGGGCAGGGGGTCATTATCCCGCAATCTAATGTTCATAACTTGATGCTCCGTTCCGACATCGTGAAAGCAGTAGAAAAAGGTGAGTTTAATATTTGGGCGATTGATCATGTCACTGAAGCCATCGAGCTGTTCACGGGGAAAGTCGCCGGTGAACCAACCGATGAAGGTTCTTATCCAATAGATACGATTTTTGGCCTTGCTCAAGCTAAGCTCAATTCGTTGAGAAAATAGCCTAAAACCGCCCTAAATGTGAATGTATCTCATCATAAGTGATCACAATTTATCATAACGACAATATCCCGACACTACTGTCGGGATATTGTCAATAACAGATTGAAAATGGGGACTTTTTGTACTAGACAAAAGTGTGATCGACCTCTAATATTCGCCACTTGTTTATTCGTCTGGGAACTTTCCCGTCGCAAGGAAGCATAGATATTCAAATAACCGAAATGCAGCTTCAGTATTGAGAGTTGCTTGAGTTCGTTTGGATATAGGCATCACGCATACAACTGAGGTCCAGTCATGCAGTTATCACTGAAAAATTTGTCAGTACGAACGCAAATTTTGGTTCCGGTATTATTTACCGCGATTGTTTTGTTTATTGCTTTGTGGATTACTAAAAACAATCTTCAAGCTGAGCAAGATGTTATTGCTTCCAACCAAGAGTCTTTGGTTTTCCATAAAGACACTTTGGCGCGTATTGACGATGAAATTTATCCACTTCGTATTACAGCGGTTTACGCTATCTACGACGCTTCCCGTCGTGAAAATTTTCTTAATGAATTGAAAGAAGGCTTAAAGCAGGTTGAAGCTGATTTAAGTGCGATTGAAGCTCGCAATCTGTTTCGTGAAGATGCGATTAAAGTTCGCCAAGCGATCGAAGCCTATGTTCGATATTCAGAGCGCTCAGTGGCTTTCTTTAACCAGTACGATCAAGGCTTGAAATCGGACAGTGAGTACCGTGCATTCATTAAAGAGTACCGTAATGTTGGCCGAGAAATGGTTCAACAAATCAATACTCTGTCGAAGCATGTGAATGACCAAGCAGAGCAGTCAACCATAAGAAGCCATCAACAGAATGAGCGTGTACAAAACAACGCTATGCTGACAGTTCTTGCGGTATTTGCGTTCTCATTGGTGGGGGCGTGGATCTTATCAGGCATGATTGTTACGCCTATTCAAAAACTTCAAGAAGTGATGCGTCAGTTGGCAATGGGCAACTTATCAGTTCGCGCAGATGTAGATGGTGATAACGAAATTGCGAAGCTGAGCAAAGATGTTAACCAAACAGCAGAACAGCTTTACAACACGGTCGACCAGCTAACTCGCATCAGTGAAGAGGTGGCATCGGCATCGACTGAGCTTGCCGCAGTAATGACGCAAGCAGAAGCGAATGCTCAGCTAGAGCTCGCTGAGATAGAACAAGTTGCATCGGCTGTTAATGAACTTGCCAGCACCGCAAACAACGTGAGCGATAACGCAACGTCTGCGGATTCGACAGCTCGCGAAGCTGATGGTCTTGCGCAATCAGGTCTGGCTATCTTCCAAGAGAGCGCAGAAGCAAGCGCACAGATGTCTCAGGCATTGAACGATGCAGCGCAAGTCGTACTGCGTTTAAAAGAGCAGTCGGTTCAGATCAACGACGTTATTGAAGTGATTCGCGGTGTCTCTGAGCAGACCAACTTACTCGCATTGAACGCTGCGATTGAAGCTGCGCGTGCTGGTGAGTCTGGTCGTGGTTTTGCGGTTGTTGCGGATGAAGTACGTATGCTCGCGGCACGGACTCAAGACTCGACTCAAGAGATCCAAACGATTATTGAAGAACTTCAAGCGCAGTCTGGGCTTGCGAATGACAGCATGCAAGTCAGCCTTGACATGCTCAGTCGTAACAACGAACTGACGCAACAAGCGAATGAGGCATTGGTTGGTATTACCGAGTCGGTAGCCAACATTAACGATTCAAACACGCAAGTGGCAACCGCAGCCGAAGAGCAGTCTCAAGTCACTCAAGACATCAACCGCAACGTGGTTAACATGTCTGAACTCGTTAACCAGAATGTGGCGGGTATTAGTCAAAGCGCAAGCGCGAGTACTGAGCTTTCATTACTTGCAGAGAAGCAGAAAGAGCAATTGAGCTTCTTTAAGCTTTAATTCGCTATTCGCCTAACAAAATGTATAAATCCCTGAGCTATTGCTTGGGGATTTTTTGTTTGTGAGAAACTGATTTAAAATCAGGAAGTCTATCTAAAACAGTCATTTAGTGAAAATATTTTGCGAGCAAAATCACATATAATGAGATTGTTTTTACATTTTTTGCGTCAATTTTTTTTTGACGCGAACGATTTTTTTACCTCAACCGATAACTTGATGGTTGAGAGGTATTCATATCGTCATTTTACTTGGTGTTTTCTTCTATAAGTGCTGTTTATTCAACGCGTTGCGTGAAAAATAACAGCTGCTACTATGCCGCCAGTTTTCTCGTTGGTACAGAAAAGTCCTGTTTTTCTGGTGAGAAAATACATATAAAACAATGATATGGAAAATAACAATGAAATTAAAAACTTTAGCTGTAGCAGTGGCGCTAATGGCATCAGGATCTCAAGTTGTCGCTTCAGAACTATACAACCAAGATGGCACTTCTCTTGAGATGGGCGGCCGCGCTGAAGCGCGTCTTTCTATGATGGATGGTAAGGCAAAAGACCGTACTCGCATCCGTCTTAACTTCCTAGGCAAACAGGAAATCAATGAAAACCTATACGGTGTTGGTTTTTGGGAAGGTGAGTTCGAAACAAAAGAAGAAGGTGCCGTAGATAACAACAGTGATCTTGAAACTCGTTACGCTTACGCAGGCCTAGGCGGTAAATACGGTGAAGTAACTTACGGTAAAAACGACGGTGCATTATTCGTTCTTACTGATTTTACCGATATTATGGCTTACCACGGTAACACTGCAGCACTTAAACTGCCTGTATCTGACCGTACAGACAACATGCTGTCTTACAAAGGCCAATTCGAGCAACTAGCTGTACGTGCTAGCTACCGCTTTGCTGATCGCACAACAGATGCAAAAGGTTTTACAGACAACGAGGAAGATGGCTTCTCTCTATCTGGTATCTACGCATTTGCTAATACTGGTATTGAACTAGGTGCTGGTTATGCAGACCAAAACGATAGTGATGAGTTCATGCTTGCTGCTGCATACTCTGTAGGTGATTTCTACTTCGCTGGTAACTACACAGGCGCAGACGTGGATGTTGCAGGTGAGTCTGCGGATTACAAAGGCTACGAACTAGCTGCATCATACACTATGGGTCAAACTGTATTTACTTCTACGTTCAACAAAGGTGAGCTAGAAGATGCTGATACTGTAGAAAACCTAGCTGTTGATGTTACTTACTACTTCAAGCCTAACTTCCGTGGCTACGCATCATACAACTTCGATCTAATGGATAACGAAGGCGCTGATGAAAAAGATGAGCTAGCGCTAGGTCTACGTTACGACTTCTAAGTCGAAACTGTTATCTAAGATTCTGCCTTATTCTTAGTAAACAAAACCCCTTACTTTACAGTAAGGGGTTTCTTGTTTTCCGGGTATCAAAACTGGTCGCTACTTGGTGCTCGTTATCAAAGCTACCTTTTTAGTGTGAGTTTAGTCCCATCAAATTTTAGGTGACTCAGGAGACTTTTAGCGTTGGTTTTACCAACCTCATCAAACTCCATTCCATAGCGAGCATGGTGTGTCGATTTTTGTAAGTTACAAATACGACCTCTCAATGGCGCGAGCATGTGGCTTTCACCGGGCATGGTTAGGTCCAATGAAACGCGATCACCAACCTGAAGTGGTCGGCTCATTGGTGATGTCACAAAGCGGCACCCACTACGAGATAAATCTCTTATCTCGCATTCAGTTCGATAGGCTTCTAAACAAACGCGCGCTCTCAAATTCACTTCGTAACGTACTTCTTTACGAAGCTGAAAGACCTGCATGGTGTTAGGTAGACTTAGCACTAAAATTGGATACGGGTCGCCGAGTCGGTGCTGCAATTGCGCCCGAAATGGAATGACAGCACCTTCCCCTCGATGAGAGTACGCTTTTACATTGATCCAAAAGCCTTCTTGAAAATAGAATTTCAAGTCCTCATCGGAGATGTTCGGAACCTCTATCAATGCGGTATTATTTGAGTGACAGCCGACAAATGTGCTGGTTGTAATAAACTTGGTACCAACAGGTGTCGTGACGTTTAAACTAACTTCACTGCCATGTTCGACCATTGCCATTGCATCGGTGCTATTTAGTGTACTTGCCTGACGTTCGGGTGCCTTCTTGCTTTGCAGAGGTAGTTTGCCGTCTCTGGCAATAGGGCTCATATTTCTCATTATTAGTGTCGTACCTGATTTGAGAAGGTAATGGCGTGAAGTGACAGAGCACTTCCGCATGGTGTTGATTCTATTCAGTGATATAGTTTGATTCAATCAATCCGTAACAAAAATTAGAGAGCAAGATATGCATAAAGTAACTCATGAAGTTGAAAACAACACATTTTGGGTTGATTTAGAACAAGGTTATAAAGCCAAGGTGGTTTATCAGCTTGAGAATAATGTCATGCACATCACATCAACCGTAGTTCCTGAAGCATTACGAGGTAAAGGGTACGGAAAAGTGATGATGGAAGCGGTATTGCCAGAAATTGAGGCACTCGGTTACCAAATCAAACCAGTCTGTCCATATGTCATTCATTATATGGAGAAAAACCAAGCCTGGTCACATCTGCTTGCATGATGATGAACGACAACCACCAACGTTACCAAAGCATTGGCCAGGAGCTAAAGCTCGGGAATTATCAAGCGGTAGAAGTCATACAATCGCTATGGGGAGGCTATGGTGAGTTAGTCCGAGTTACTTATTCAACTTGTTCGGTGATCATTAAGCATGTAAAACTCCCTAAGCCTTCAGAGCATCCAAGAGGTTGGAATACTGACCGATCTCACCAAAGAAAGCTGCACTCTTATCAGGTGGAAGTGAATTGGTATACGCATTTTTCCAGAGAGGTGAGCACTCGCTGCCGAGTACCACAAGGTCTAAAAACGTTCCAATCGGAGAATGAATGGCTCATCGTGATGGAAGATCTCGCCGAGGCGGGCTTTCCAAAAGTCATCACCGATGCAAAACTAGAACATCTACGAGCCTGCCTTACTTGGTTGGCGAATTTTCATGCGCGTTACATCGGTATTCGCTCGGATAAGCTGTGGCATAGCGGCACGTATTGGCACTTGGCAACCAGACCCGATGAGCTTGAGGTGCTGCAAGACACCGAGCTAAAAAATTATGCTCAATTGATTGATCAAACGCTTTCGCAAGCCAAGTTCAAGACGTTTGTACACGGTGATGCCAAATTGGCGAACTTCTGTTTTGATCGAGAAGAATCAAGCGTTGCTGCGGTCGACTTTCAATACGTCGGACATGGCTGTGCGATGAAAGACGTAGCACTGTTCATGAGCAGCGCCGTCAAGCCAGAACGTTGTGCAGAGATGGAAGTTTGGGTCTTGGATACGTATTTTGCTCAGTTGCAACAGGCGTTAATGGTTTATCAGTCGAATCTTGACCCCAATGAAGTCGAGCGCGAATGGCGTCCTTTGTTTGCGGTTGCGTGGGCTGACTTTCAACGCTTTGTGAAAGGCTGGAGCCCTGATCACTGGAAGATCAATCCTTACACAGAAGCATTGACTAGCAGAGCGCTGGCTCACTTACGAAAGTGAGTAGAAGTTTAAAAAGAAAAGCCTCCAATTAGGAGGCTTTGATTTACTTTTTACTTGGCCTGATACGTGCCATGTAATAGGTATTGATGAACTCGCCATCTCGGAAGGAGCCATCAATCGCTTCGCCCTCAATTTGAAATCCATGCTTTTTGTACAGGCCAATGGCGGCGCCATTATCGGCGTTGACTTCTATCTGAATTCTTCTCACGTTTAGCCAGTTATCTGCCAGTTCAGTGACTGTTTCAATCAACTTGCTACCAATACCGAGCCCATGGAAGCTGTCATGCACTCCGATGCCAAATGATGCTGTGTGCATTGTTCTTGGACGCTGCGAGTGGTGAAAGCCAATGTTACCCACTACTTTACCATCGATTTCAGCGACGTAGCTGTAAACGCCAGCGGGCATATTTGACAATCGTTCTACCCACATTGCGAGCGAAGGTTTTGGGAGTTGCAGGGTTTCACGTTGTGCTTTTGGTTGTGAATAGATTTCTACGAGTGCCGCGGCGTCTTCAACGGTTGTTGGACGTACGATAATTTCCATGCTTCTCTCCTTCGCTTTTTAGTATTAATTTTCAATCTAACCACAGTTCCTTATTTTGGATAGTATTTTTTTAAGTTTGAGAGATAAACACCTTTTAAATTAGGTTGTTATAGCGATGTTTTTCTAAATTTTAGTAGTCATTTATCTTTGAATTTAGCGAATAGATTGCAAAGGCGTTGAATTATTGTACTGAAAATGGCGTGCACGGCAGAGTATCGTGGTGAATTTCATGTTGGAGGAAATAAATGGAATTATTCAAACTGTGACGACGGCACTGTATATCAGTTGACTTGAATCAATTGAGGGTGGAGTTACCTCTTATGAGGTATGGGGAAGAGGTACGTTTAGCGCTATTTATGCTTAACTTGATAAAGGAGTTTCGTTGGGGAAATAGCATGAAATCCTCTCAGTCTAAAACATCGCAAAGTCGGCGTCGATTTTTGCGTGATACTGTCCGAACTGCGGCAGGCGTTGGCGCAGCGGCGTGTGTGTTGGGCTTACAATCGCTGCAAAGCCAAGCTCGAGAAACTAAAGGTGTGCCTATTCGCCCACCCGGTGCATTGCCAGAAGGCGATTTCGAATCAGCCTGTATTCGATGTGGCTTGTGTGTTCAAGCATGCCCTTACGACACATTGAAACTCGCGACATTACTTTCTCCTGTAGCCACTGGTTCTCCTTACTTTACTGCGCGCGATATTCCCTGCGAAATGTGCGAAGACATTCCTTGTGTGGTGGCTTGCCCGAGTGGGGCGCTGGATCCGAAGCTAACCGATATTGATGATGCTCGCATGGGGACAGCGGTTCTTATTGACCATGAAACTTGCCTTAACTGGCAAGGATTACGATGCGACGTTTGTTATCGCGTTTGTCCGCTGATTGATGAAGCCATCACGTTAGAGATGGTTCACAACGACCGAACCGGTTATCACGCCAAACTTATCCCAACAGTGAATTCCGAAGTGTGTACCGGATGCGGTAAGTGCGAACAAGCGTGCGTGTTGGATGTCGCTGCTATTAAAGTCGTCCCGACGGATTTGGCGAAAGGCAAAGTGGGCAGTCACTACAATTTTGGTTGGAAAGAGATCGACAAACCACTCGAAAATATCCTCCCTAGTGAGACGCCTGTACCGGAAGGTGCGCTTGAATCGCTAAAAGGAGGTAAGTAATGGCAAAGAACTTAGCTCAAAATGCTGGCAAAGAAGCGGTAGAAAAGCTTGGTTGGTGGCGCGCGCATCGGTTTCTGGTTTTACGTCGGCTATGTCAGCTCACCATCATTGCGCTGTTTATGGCTGGGCCGACATTAGGGGTTCTAACCGGTAACCTCTCATCGAGTATGTTGCTCGATACGGTCCCTTTAAGTGACCCGTTAATTGTGCTTCAAGCTTTGGCGACAGGGCATATACCGGAGTTTAATGTGTTGTTAGGCGTAGTGATTGTCGTGGTGTTCTATGCGATTTTAGCACCGCGCGCATTTTGTGCTTGGGTATGCCCGTTGAACATCGTGACGGACTTAGCGGCGTGGCTGCGCAGAAAGCTCAACATTAAAGCGAGCTATCGTTGGTCTCCTACTATTCGTTATTGGCTGATCCCTGTTTTGATGTTGGGTAGTGCTCTGTCTGGCGCGATTCTTTGGACATGGTTAGATCCAGTGGCGGCATTGCATCGCGGATTGGTGTTTGGTATGGGCGCAGGTTGGGTGTTGATCGCACTGGTGTTCGTACTGGATTTACTCTTAGTTGAGCATGGGTGGTGTGGGCACTTATGTCCACTGGGTGCTACCTATGGTGTGATAGGCCGAAAAAGCCTGTTGCGCGTTACTGCTGTTCGCCGCGAAGATTGCACCAAATGCATGGATTGCTTTTACGTCTGCCCAGAACCTGAGGTGCTTCGACAACCATTGAAAGAGGGAGATCGTCGAGTTATGGATCAAAACTGCATTAGCTGTGGCCGCTGTTTGGATGTGTGTCCAGAACATGTGTTTGAATTTAAGAATCGTCTAACAGTAAAGAATATCGATTAAGTTACTGAGCCTCATCACTGGCGTTTTACCTATTTCTCTCGATATTTCAACATCGCGCTTAGTCAAGGAATTGAGTGCGATGTTTATCTTCATAACAATATCCCTATGCAATATCTGCTTGGTTTGGGTTGAAAATAATAATGATATTGCGAATTTGTTACATTTGAAGCTATGATGATGCCTTCATATTTAAAGGAAACATCATGACTACCTCATCGCAAGGCTGGAGAACGCCGCAAAATTTCCTCCTGTTAATTTCCATTATCGTGCCCATTGCTTTTTCTACCTGGATGGCGTTGTTGAACAACTTCGTTATCGAGAAAGCGAACTTTGATGGCGCTGATATCGGTTTACTTCAAAGTGTTAGAGAAGTACCTGGCTTTCTCGCTTTCACCGCGGTATTCGTTTTACTTTTTATCCGTGAACAACGCTTTATGCTCGTCTCTTTGGCGATGCTTACGCTTGGTACGGCATTAACTGGTTATTTTCCCACTTTGTACGGTCTACTTTTTACCACCTTGTTAATGTCCACCGGTTTCCACTACTTTGAAACACTAAAGCAGTCTTTGTCTTTACAATGGCTATCGAAAGAAGAAGCCCCGGAAATGCTGGGTAAATTTATTTCTGTTGGGGCTTTGGCTTCTCTGTTTACCTACGGCGCCATTTGGGTTTCGCTCGAACAGCTCAAACTTGATTTTAAAACGGTCTACTTAATGGCTGGTGGCCTAGGTTTTGTGCTTATTTTGGTGATGGCATTCGCTTTCCCTCAATTTAAAACAAAAGTGCCTCAAAACAAGAAACTCATTCTGCGTAAACGTTACTGGTTGTACTATGCGCTCACGTTTATGAGTGGTGCTCGCCGTCAGATTTTCACTGTTTTCGCTGGCTTCTTGATGGTAGAGAAGTTTGGCTACTCTGCCGCAGACATTACCTTGCTGTTTTTGATCAACTATGTCTTTAACTTCTTGTTTGCGAAGCGAATCGGCCGCTTCATCGGCGTTGTTGGTGAGCGTAAAGCGCTGATGTTTGAGTACGTCGGTTTGATCTTCGTATTCGTCGGTTATGGTTTGGTGCAAACCGCGGAGTGGGCTGCTGCATTGTATGTTGTCGACCATTTGTTCTTCGCGCTAGCGCTTGCTATCAAAACCTACTTCCAAAAAATTGCCGATCCTGCCGATATGGCGTCGACCGCTGGGGTTGCGTTTACTATTAACCATATTGCGGCGGTTGTGATACCCGTTACGTTTGGTGTGATTTGGCTGGTTTCTCCTGCTAGCGTATTTTACATCGGTGCAGGTATGGCGGCTGTGAGCTTACTGCTGTCACTCAATATTCCAGCGAAGCCAGAAGAGGGCAATGAGACCCGCTTATTAAAGTGGAGCTAAGTTGGTACTTACTATCTAGTAATAGAAGTTAATTACTGTTAATAGCTTTATTGACTTGGGTGCTTAGGCACCCTTTTCTTTATCCTCATGTTGTGTCTTCTATGGTTGTACATATCTATTGGGTCCGTTAGGGTTTTATACCTAAGTATGTTGAAATTACTCGGATACAACATGAGTCGAAACACTAAGGAGGGTTTTACAGTGCAGGTACATGGCAGGGAGTTGGATTTAGATCTAGGAAACCGTCACGTCGTTATTCAACGTCGCTATGAGGCGTTAGGTGCTGCCAACGATCTGCTCATAGCTATTTGGTTTTTAATTGGTAGTTTTTTCTTTTTGAATGATTCGTTGATTGAAAGCGGGACTTGGCTGTTCATCGTAGGCAGCGCACAGTTGATCATTAAGCCCCTGATAAAACTGATGAGTTTAGTTCATGTTGGTCGCTTAAATAAGCAACTTTCTGGCACATCAACGAGCAGCTGAGATTACACGCCTATTTTGAGCACCTGCAAGCAAGAGGCTAATGAGCGGGTTATCGAGGGGAAAGAGGGAAACATAACGTGGTCACAACACTAACCACGTTATGTTCAGCTTGAAGCTTTAGAATTTAAAACGGATACCAGAACAGTTGTGTGTCCATAACACGCTTGCTGATCGCAGCAATCACTATCACTGCAATCCCCGCCATGCAGATCATATCGGCTTTGGTCAGGGGTTTTAGGCTGTACCAGGTGCGAGATGAGTGACGGCCAAAACCACGTAGCGTCATCGCGTTTGAGATTTGGTCTGCTCTGTCCAAACTAGAGAAAATAAGAGGGCCAAGAATCTTCGCCACGTTCTTCATACGAGTGAACAACGGAGCCTTCTTACTCAGTTCTACTCCGCGTGCTTGTTGCGCGTGCATGATGTTAACAAAGTCCTTTTTCACTTCCGGCAAGTAGCGCAGCGTTAAGCTCACGGCATAGGCGATTTTGTAAGGTACACCTAAGCGGTTCAAGCTGGCTGAAAACTCCGTCGGGTGAGTGGTAAATACAAACACCAACGCGATTGGGAACATGCTGAAGTATTTCAACGTCACTGTTACTAAGTAAAACAACGTCTCTTGAGTAAGCGAGTAATTACTGGGTAACGAGAGTAAAACCGTTGATGAGCCCATGAACTCAGTACCTTGTTGCGGCGCTAACGCGAACATAAACAGGGCATTGATCAGCAATACCGTGCCTGTACCCAGTAAAAGCGGTTTGTAGACATGAAATGGCACTTTGGTCATTTTCAATAAGCCTAAACCAAGCACGATCAACAGCGCGATGATTCGCAAGTCAAATGTGGTCAACACCACCGTCACCCAAGCAATGAAAAGCAAGAACTTAGTAATGCCATTCAACTTATGAAGTGGCGATTGGGTATCGATGTAGTTGATACCAAACTTCATCTTATTGTCTTTCATGCCACTGCTTTCTCTGGTTGGTTTACTTCGCTGCTTTTTTGTTGGCGGTGCGCTTTTTCTACATTGATAAAATGCTGCATAAAGCCATTGGTGTCTTCGATGCCAACTTTCGTAGCCAACTCAAACAGACTTGTTGTGGTGAGGTTCGCTTGGTCTAGTAACTCTGGACTGCTGAATACCTGCGTCATTGGTGCATCCGCGACTAATTTACTGTCTGCAATCACGATAGAGCGCGTAGTGTATTCCAGCACTAAATGCATGTCATGAGAGATGATCATCACGGTTACGCCCAACTCGCGATTGAGCTTTTCGATGAAACTCAGCATAGACGTGTAGTTCCGGTAGTCCTGACCTGCCGTCGGTTCATCAAGGATCAGAAGCTCTGGTTCCAAGACCAAAATTGACGCAATGGTTACGCGCTTTTTCTGGCCGTAGCTCAATGCTTCGATTGGCCAGTGACGGTATTTGCTCAAACCGCACAGCTCAAGGACTTCAAGTACTTTAGCTTCGATTTGTTTCTCTTCAACGTCACGATTACGGAGGCCGAAGGCCACTTCGTCGAAAATCATGTGATGGGAAATCATGTGGTTCGGGTTTTGCATCACCACGCCCACTTTCTGGCTGCGCTCGAAGATGGTCAGTTCGTTTAGATCTTGCCCATTCATGCTTATTGAGCCGCTATCCGCTTCAATAACGCCCATAATCAGTTTGGTGATGGTCGATTTACCCGAGCCATTTTTGCCAAGTACAGAGACAAACTCGCCACGCTTGATGTCAAAACTCACGTCTTCTAGCGCGTTTTTCTCACCGTCGTAAGAATAGGTGAGGCCACGGACTTCAAGCAAAGTCTCGGCTGGCGTTTTAGGTGGTTGTGCTGTTGAACCATCAAACCATGCTTGTACTGCTCGTTTATATTGCTCCAACGGTAAGGTAGTTAAGCTAGAAGGTTTTGCATCGCCCTCAATCGCGCAGCCTGCTTCTTTCAGAGCCGAAATATAAAGCGGTTCGCGGATGCCGTAATCTTCTAGCAGAGGCGACGCTAAAATTTCATCTGGCGTTGTATCGGCAATGATTTCGCCGCTTTCCATCAAGATAATACGGTCAACTGAGCGATGCAGAACGTCCTCAAGACGATGCTCAATGATTACGATGCTTTTGCCCGTTTCGCGGTGTAGATCATCGATGATCTCGATGGTTTTTTTACCCGTTTTAGGGTCAAGCGCAGCTAGTGGTTCATCAAACAAAAGGATATCGACGTCATCGACGAGAATGCCCGCCAAAGAAACACGCTGTTTCTGCCCGCCAGATAGATCGTGGGGAGAGCGATCTAGCATCTGTTCCAAGTCGACCATTTTGGCCGTGGCTTTGACCAATGGGTACATGTCGATGTTAGAAGTTAGCTGGTTTTCCAGCGCAAATGCGATGTCTTCGCCAATGCTCAAGCCGACAAATTGGCTGTCCGTATCTTGCAGTACGGTGCCAACTTGCTCAGTGTATTGGTGCATGTCGAAAGGGGCGGTGTCTTGACCATTGATGGTCAATGTTCCACTGGTTTCCCCTTTGATTGCGTGTGGGAGCAGTCCGTTAAGACATTGCCCAAGGGTAGATTTACCACTACCACTTGGACCAATAATGACGATTTTCTCTCCTTTCTCTATCCTTAGATTGATATTTTTTAGCGTCGGTTTGTCCAGCGACTCATATCTAAAAGAGAAGTTAGAAAATTCGATTGTCATTCGACATTAAGCCTCTGTTAAGTTACGGCTTTGCTTGTTACGTTTAGCGACAGACTTAAGAATGAAGAAGCCAACAATAGCAATAAGAATGGTGTTACCGATCGCGATAATAGAAAGCTGGGTAAACACTTTAGTGAACGGTTCTGCGTATAAAATCGTGTCGAGGAATGCAGAGCAACCGTAACCAAATACGTTGCCTAATAGCGCAAGTACTACGAATAACGCGAAGTCTTTCATATTGAAATCGCCTTTCTCTAAACGGTAGCGCGTTAGAGAAGGGAATAGACCGATAATCAAACCAACAATACCTGAACCAAGTACCCAAGTGAGCCATACGCCCCAACCTGCGAATAGGTCAGTGACCCAGTGGCCAATAAAACCAACCAAAAAGCCAACAAGTGGGCCAAATAGTACTGAGAACAATGCTAATACTGCCATGGCTGGTTTTAGCGTTGTGTTTGCAAACACAGGGATGCCAAACATAGGTAAGCCACCGATGCCGTAAAGAGCAGCACCGATTGCAATAACCACAACGGTTTTAGCAGAAAGATTCATAGATAACCTCAGTTCAATGGTCGATTTTAAAGAACGTTCATTTATATTGTTGGAAAGCATTGGTTATTTGATTGTGTAACATATATACAAAACAACCAAGTTGCTTATTGTTTGCTCTATTTTTCTTCAGGAAATGTGTGATTTGATTCACGTATCCCTTTGACTGGCTTTGTTTTTTAGCAAGCATTAAAAATAAGGCGCGCATTATACAGAATATTGATAAAAGTGGGAATGCTATCTGTCTGGATGGCTAGAATGAAATCGGAGGCTGATTGTCAGCCCCCGATTACACTTTCTGATACTATTTTCATCGATAAATGAATGAGCTAGCTGTTCATTAATGGTCTAGGTACAAATAGTTCTGCCAGCTCTTCATGCGAATCAGCACTTTGCGCATCACTGACACGTGAGTAAAGCTGTCTGAGTAAACGGCGACTTCAACCGCGGTACCCATTGGTAGGTGGTATTCGCTCAAATCGTCCGTGATTTTCAGCTTCGCAAATACACGTCCGCTTGTGCGCAGGGCATCGGTACCAAGCAGAGCACCTCTGGCTTGAATTTGGCTTTCACCAATGGCTGGAATCACGTCGATGACTTCGCCACGGAATACCTTGCCCGGTATCGCACGGAACATAAACTCCGCTTCAAAGCCTGCCTTCAAACGTTGTAGCGAGTTTTGTCTGAACGCCGCGGTGTACGTAATGTCTTCGGTATGCACGAAGGTCATTGCTGGGGCAAGCGGCAATGGCACAGCCATCACACCAGGGCGCAAAGCCAATTGCGTAACGTAACCATCGGTTGGCGCACGAACGACGGTTTGCTCAAGGTTGAACTCTGCTTTACGTAGCTCAGCGAGTAGTTGCGCGACTTGGGTATTCTCACCGCCGATTTCCGACTCTAATGCGATCTGTGCTTGCTCTTGCTGCAAAATGGCAACGTCTAGCATGGCTTCTGCCGCTTTGTACGCTTGGCGTCGAGTATCTAAATCTTGTTCCGTAAACGCGCCGCGATCAAAGCCCCTTTGATATCGGCTAAATTCTCTTTGTGCTTTATCTCTATCGGCTTGCGCTTTCAAAACCGCCGCTTCTGCTTCTCTCAAGTCAGACTCTAAACCCAACGCACCTTGGCTTGCTTCTTTCACTTTCGCTTCAAGGCGTGCGACTTCCGCTTCAAAAGGCACAGGGTCGATTTTGAAAAGAATATCGCCAGTTTTGAGCGGTTGGTTCGCTTGAACGGGCACTTCCACAACGCGGCCACGTACACCAGAGACGATAGGCGTAGTTGGGAACACTTGGTTACCTAACTGAGTAAATGAGTGGTTGTAGTTCATAAGAAGGACTAGTGTGCCCACTAACACTACGCCGCCAAGCACGGCTGTAGGTACGGTCCATTTGTTCAAAGGAATATTAAAGACTTTAAAAATGGCGATACAAAGGGCTGTATAAGTCAGAATCAGCAATAAATCCATTATTCGTCCTCTTTACTTTGTTCAGTCAAAGGCCTTTGCTGAATCTTTTGTTGTTTCAACATCGATACTTCGTTTTTGAGTTCGTTGACTTCGTCGATGAGCTCTTCAAGACGGTGATGAATGTCGTGCGTTTCTTGCTCAAGTTGTTTGAAGCCCCAGCCTCGCTCCTTGCGCCACAATGTTGCCCATATCCATAAAAATGGCCACAGTGCATGTAAAGTGAAAAGGCTAACCCAGCCTGCGTAATGAATTGCGTCTTGATGAGGGTGTTCGCGTTCTTTAGCAATTTCATACGGAATATCATGAATAACGATAATCCCGTAGAAGATCACTAAAGCAACGAAGATGAGTAACCCAAGTGCAAAATAGTCTAGAAACATCTTACCTGCCTGTGCTTGTTACCTAATGGAAAATCTTACGTAAATGAACAGTTTAAGTATTTGTCTTAACTATCGTTCAATCAAGTTATTTTGTGCTTGAATTATGTTTATGCGATATCCGTATCGATTGCTATTCGGGGACAATAAGAAGTGAAGGCGACTATATTCAAACTAAGTAGTACTAAAGGAAGGAATAGAGAATAAAAGCCACGGTTAGGCCCCAAGTGAAGGTTGGGGCATGGTTTAAAGTTCGGTACAGACTTGGTTTCGGCCATTGGCTTTGGCGCGGTACAAGGCTTTGTCGGCGCGGTAGAAGGTACGTTGGGTATTCTCTCCTTCTCGATGTAAGGTAATCCCGATCGATACGGTCAACCCCCGCTCGCCAAGAATATCGTCCCAACCATATTGATAAATGCGTTCGCGGTAATTCTCGGCATGCATTTCTGCCCGTTCTAGATTGCTATTCTCTAGAATGACAAGAAACTCTTCACCGCCAAAGCGAACGCAAGAAGCGCCTTTAAATTTGAAGTATCCTGCTAATTCTTGAGACACACGTTTAATCGCTTTGTCTCCAACAAGGTGACTGAGCTCGTCATTGATGGACTTAAAATGGTCAATATCGATGACCATCAACGCAAATTCAGTATCGTGCAAAAGCAGGTCTTTGAGTTTGACTTCTAACCAACGTCGGTTGTGCAAAGAGGTTAGCGGGTCAGTAAAGACATCTTGCTGTAGTTGGGCGACCGTATTCTTATGTTGTTTGGTGGTTTCCTTGAGCTCTTTGTTTTCAAGTTCTGACAAAATGAGTTTGAGCTGTAGCTCAAAACGAGAAAGTCGACGTAATTGAGTAGAACCCAATTCACCAATTGGAATGTGTTTGACAAGGTCAGATTCAATGCGAAACGCTTTTTTTTCACAGTTTAATGCTTTCTGAAATAACCCTTGAGAAGCGTAAACTTGACTCATTGCGTTGTAAAAATGCTGAGCGACAAGAGGAGACGAGTGTTTCTGAATTCGTTTACCGATAGAGTCCAGCACTAAGTTGGCTAAAGAGATGTGTCCGACACCGTTTAGAGAATATGCGGTCTCGATTTTGACCATCGTGGATAACCAGTACGTGGTAGCACTGCCCGTCGTATACTGAACATTCGAGATAGCAAGCAATGCGTTAGGATAATCCTCTTGCAAACGATGCAGTTTGGCCCGGTAGAGATGAATTTGCGCAGCAAGGTTTTTATCACTGACGAGGATACTTAGTTCTTCACACTCACTCAATAATTCTTGTGCATCTGCGGTACGGTTCAAACTGATGTAACAGGCAAGCATGTAAAGTTTGTAGCGCAGACGTAGGGAGCGACTGCTAATGGCGTGATCGATCGCATCGATTTTTTGGTAATAACGCAAAGCGCGATGGTGATCCCCATAGGCATCGCACAAATTGCCCATTCCAATAATAGCCAGTACGTACTCATCAATATAGCCAGTACGTACTCATCAATATAGCCATATTCGACGGCGATATTCGTTGCAGCGACATACTCGGTTAATGCTGCGTTGTAGTCACCTACTTCTACTAAACGATCACTCAAGCTTGCTTTTACAGACAGAATATCTTCTACATCGTCGGGTAAAACGAGCAACTCAAGGGCTTGTCGTAGTTCTTCGATACTGTCGTTGAGCTGTTTAATTTCTCGTCGATACTCGGCACTAATGATATAGCAATGTGCTTTTTCTCGGTTCGTGGATGCAATATGTAACCCGATGTGCTCCCACAGCGTAATCGCTTCTTCACCAGAGACGGAAGAAGGATCGATGCCTGCGTCAGTGACCTTGCTAAGCAGTTGTTCCATGCTTCATTACCTCAATATAGCTTTCTTCGAGTTGCTCTAAAGTGAATGGGAAGGTCAGGATATCTTGCAAATACAGTATCGGTTTGGGACCTTTTAGCCCGCGACGTTTCCATGGATAGATGTCTAACATTGCCTGAACCGTGCGATAGACATCTTCTGCTGCTTGACCTTTCTCTGCAATTAACATAGCTAGTCTGTCACTGGAAATTCGTGAGATGAGATCATTTGAGGTCGTCAATGCATGAACTAGCTCAGTACAAACATCGAGAAATTCGGGGTTTGCATGCTGAATCATAATGATCGCGTGGTTGGAGCGTTTGAGCTCTGTTTTAAACAGAACTAACTGTTCCCACCAGTAGGTCTCGGACACAACATTAGAAAACTGTTTTTCAGGGTCATATTCATGTTGGGAACGGATACGATTAATCAGCTTACGCGCTCGTTGCTCTAGCTGGCGTTTGGAGCCGCGTGCTTTATCCATACTGACTCGATGAGTCTGTTCTTTGAGCATTTTAAGTGCATGTTTACGGTATTTTTTAAACGCGTTAAACGCTGATTCAAAATCACCTTGCTCTTCAGCGACTCGAGATTGCTGAAAGCAGATCTGACTTAGTAGCTCGCCGTTGTCAAAACTAAGCGCGGACTCTTCTGCTGCGAGTAGTAACTTTGCTGCACTATCCGTATTTTTGCGTAAGAGTTCGAGCCTTGCGCGGCTAATAAACGAGTGTGCCTTCATCCAAATGAGATCATGTTCAATAGCGAGTTTATGGGCCTTTTGTGTGGCTTCTTCTGCGGCATCAAGGCGTTCTAGCCCAAGTAGCGCTAAGCCTTTAAAGTCCCAGATCTCTGCTTGCCATGTGCTGTCATCATGATCTTTTAGTACTTCGGTTGCACCATCCAGCACAGTGAGCATTTCGACAAATTTATTCAGTAAGTAATAGTCCCAAGCCAACAGGATACGAGCTTTGCCTTCCAACCAAGCAATACGGACGTTGTTTGCCACTTTAACGGCCAACTCATGAGTGGAAGCGGCAAGTTGATGCTCATTTGTGATACGCCATACGTTGCCAAGCCCAATTAGAGATTCGATTTGAATTTCAATATCATCAACGAGGGCAGATTGTTCGAGTGCATTAATCCAATATTGTTGGGCTGAGTAATACTTTGCTTGTCCCCAATATTGAAGAGCAAACAAATGAAGAATTTCGGGCAGGTGGTCGTCGGTTTCAAGTTGGGTTTGCTTGCTGTAGGCGTCTTTGACTAGCTTTAAGCCTTGTCGGTAATCCATTAGGCACCAACAGCACTGCGCCATTATCAGCAATGCTCTGATTTCACCATCCACAAATAAAATTTGCTCCGCGCGGATACGGTATTGCTGCGCAATACTGAAGGTGTGTTCAGGGGCCGTTTTTATCTGGCCTTTAAGCTTTTTGAGCTCATCTTCTAGCTGAATTTGGTTTTTATCCAACGTTCACATCCATGACTATCGAACTGGAATTCACACCTAATATTAAGTGGTTAGATGCATGTTTTATTACCAAAACGATGCGGATAACGCTTTGGTAAACGATTAGGTGCCGTAATGTATACTGTCACAGCCCCTAATTACTACATCTAAATGCCAATAGTTACGATAGGAGCTGTTTGATGGTCAAAGGAGCATCAGTGACTTCTAGCCTTTGTGCGGCGGTAAGACCCTGCTTATCCTGATAGCACAAATTATGCCAAGCTCTGAATATATCTAAAAGAGGTAAAATTCCAGCAGGTCGTAATTTGCGACGTGGCTCGTTAATGAAGCTTTCGAAAAGGATCTGGAAGCGATTTTGATAGAACTGCACATGGCGAGTTGTTGCAACGTTAAACCATTTCTCGGGCTCATTTCTATCACCAGCAAGGTAGCAAATGCCTTTGTGGCTTTCGTCTTGAGTGGAGATCGCCCAGCGATCTCGCCACCAGCTCATATAGGCGATATCGACCTTGCCAAAAGGTGTGCTCATGTCCCAATTTGCATCTTCTTCTACGTACATCAAGTCGACATTTTTCTCTTTAATTCGAGACAAACAAACGCTCAGTGCTGCCGAACGTAGCAGGGGGTCTTGAGGCATATATAGAGATACACGTTTGTTGGGGCAACACATATCAAGTACATGCAAGTAATGAGCGTATGATGTGTAAGGCGGACGAACTAATGCACCTTTAGATGGGTAATGGAATACGGAAAGATTACCAAGAGGATCTTCCACGTTACCGCGAGCCAAAATGGTTTGGTATTTTTGGTCAATACGCTCACGCAGGAGGTTCGAAGGTTCCGCTGGCGGTTCACTTGCTTCCGCAGTGTACTCTTGGGAAACAAAACGAGAGACCTCGTCGTACGGGTTATGGTCTAGCGTGGCGATTGGCTCTTCATCAGCAGAATAGTTCACATGTTGACAAAGAATATAGCCTGAGTGGGCTTCACCAGAAACAATCCAGTAGACACCATTATTGCTGTTTGGCTGCAATGCAACATAGTTTGAGGCCAATTCATAGTGCGTTGCGTGGTTTACCCAACGAGCATCAATAGTGGCTAATTTACGGCGACAGCGACTCGCAATATGATCAACATGATCGTAAAAGGTTTTCGGGTTGATACTGAGTTTTCGGCAGATCTCGCGCACAGAGTAACCAGTAAACAATAAGCCCATTAAATTCTCTTGGAATTGTAGCTTTTTGTTCGCGCCTGACCATTTATCAACAAAGGTACTTTGACACGCTTTACAACGGTAACGTTGACGATCACCACTGTAACCGAAAGCGTGGTAGAGGTGTTTATGCGTGTGGACGGATAGTCCAAAGTTCTCGCAATCATCATTGCGGCACGCAGGCAACCCGTCACTGTGGACGTGTCGCAGGCGATGAAGTTCGTTCACGACATCGCGATTGTTAAGTAAGGGGGGGAAAGCTCCACATTCACGGCATACCATCGCCGGACGTTTAGGGTTAGCATGTTGCAGAACGTAACGCTTTGCATCACTCAATCCAAAGTTGTCACACGCCAATGTTTTACAAAAGTTGAGTTGTAACCCATCTGCGTCTTTTGGCAGTTCGCCGTTAGACACAATCGCCCCCTCGGGATAATTCGGGCAGCCAGCAATAACTCTGGCTGCAAATTATTACTTACTACTTGTTCTTAGATGTTGATTGCGGTTTCTAGCGCAACTTTCATCATGTCGTTGAACGACTTTTGACGCTCTTCTGAGCTTAGTTTTTCGCCACGGATGATGTGGTCAGAAACCGTTAGGATAGTTAACGCCTTCGCACCTAGGTCTGCAGCAACACCGTAGATACCAGCCGCTTCCATGTCTACACCTAGGATGCCTAGTTTTTCCATCTTCTCGAAGATGTCAGCTTCTGGTGTGTAGAACAAGTCTGCAGAGAATACGTTACCAACTTTCACTGGTACTTGTTGAGCACGCGCTTGGTTTACCGCTTCTTCTAGAAGGCCGTAGTCAGCGATTGCAGCGAAGTCGTGGTTGTTGAAACGGATACGGTTTACTTTAGAGTCTGTAGAAGCACCCATACCGATAACAACGTCCATTAGGTTAACGTCGTCACGTACCGCACCACAGCTACCTACACGGATTACGTTTTTCACGCCGTATTCTGCGATTAGCTCGTGTACGTAGATACAGCAAGAAGGGATACCCATGCCGTGACCCATAACAGACACTTTTTTGCCTTTGTAAGTGCCAGTAAAGCCGAACATGTTACGAACGTCACAAACTTGCTTCACATCTTCAAGAAACGTTTCTGCGATGTATTTAGCACGTAAAGGGTCGCCTGGCATTAGAACCGTTTCAGCGAAATCACCTGGTTGTGCATTGATGTGTGGGGTTGCCATAAGTGCTCTCCAAAGTTTTGTTTTGATAAAACGCCTCTAGTATAGAACGCTATTACCAATTCTGTTGAACTTGTTCGTTTTCGTTGAAGCAATAATATCGGGACGTACAGTGGCCCCTTGAGAGCTTAGTCACAAAAACCACGCTTTTAGAAACCATGAACATCATTGATAACTAAATCTGTTGAAAGCAAAAGAGCAATCGATTCGCTTTTGAGCGATTTGTCGATTGCGCGCACAAAATGGACATTGAGAACATAAAAAACTTTTGAGAAAGCGCTGATCGAAATGCTCTTGAGAACAGTAAAACGATTAAATTGTACAATTTATTTTCTTGTACAATCTGAAAAGCCTTGCTATAAGTTATACAACAAAAAATTTTGTATAGGGATGCGTCATCATGGAATCTTCAATCAAAGTAGGTATCAGTTCTTGTGTTTTGGGTGAACGGGTTCGTTTTGACTCTGGTCATAAAGTCAGTAACTTTGTGACTAAAGAGCTCAGCCCATATTTTGACTTTGTTTCGGTATGTCCCGAAGTGGGCGTCGGAATGCCAGTGCCGCGACCAACAATTCGTTTGATTTCCGAAGAAGAGCGTGTAGCTCTAGTAGAAACTAAAAATCCAGAAAATGACCATACCGATAATATGCTTGCTTACTCTGCTAACAAAGTGGAGGAGCTACAAAGCGAGCAACTTTGTGGTTACATCGTCTGTGCCAAGTCTCCAACTTGCGGTATGGAGCGCGTCAAGGTTTATAGCAAAAATAACGCAGCGAAAGAAGGCGTCGGCTTGTACACACAAACGCTGATGAAAAAAATGCCTTGGTTGCCCGTCGAAGAGGATGGCCGACTCAACGATCCTGTATTAAAAGAAAACTTTATTACCCGAGTATTTTGCTTGAACGACTTTTATGACTCGATGGACGGAGAGCCAACTCGAGGCAAAATTATCGATTTTCATTCGCGCTATAAGTTGACCTTGATGGCGCATCACCCTGAGTCATACCGCTCTCTTGGTCGTTTAGTTGCCGATGTCGCTAGCTATGAAATCGAAGAATTCTATCAAGAGTATCGCTTAGGTCTTATGAAGGCACTTGCGAATCGTGCTAGCCGAAAAAACAACACTAACGTACTAATGCATTTACAAGGGTATTTTAAGCGCGCTTTAACTAAAGACGAAAAAGAAGAATTAGCAACAGTAATTCATGACTACCGCACTGGTACATTGCCATTGTTAGCACCGTTGACATTGATTAAGCACTACTTAAACACTTACCCAGATGAGTATTTAGCAAAACAGAAGTTTTTAGAACCGTATCCGCAGGAGATGAGATTACGCTATGGTTTGTAGTTCAGAAGAAAAACTATACGCGATCCGAGACGTCGCAGAAATCACGGGTGTAAAGCCAGTTACGCTGAGAGCTTGGCAGAGAAGATACAATTTGATCCAGCCTCAGCGAACAGAAAAAGGGCACAGACTTTATCGACAGCAAGATCTCGATACGATTCGTGAAGTCCAGAGTTGGCTCGCGAAGGGGATTGCAATCGGTAAAGTAAAGGGACTTTTGGGAAAAAGTGCAGACGTAGAAGTCAACAATGAAGTTCGTACTCTTGAAGAAGTAGAAACCATGTTATCAGCACTTTCGAAACTGAATCGAGGCAAAGCGGAGAGCTTACTTGCTTCTGTTCTCAAAGAATATCCATTGAACTTGGTTATTGAACAATTTATTGACCCTGTATTTGACGCGCTGGAGATGGTCAAAGGATCGCTGAGATCGTTGCAGATGGGGTTATTTCAAACTTGTTTGATCACTCGTCTTGCCCTTGTTATCGACTCTGAAAACAAAGCCGCTTCCAAAGGGAAGTGCTTGCTTATCAGCTTTGAACAACATAGGGAAGCAGAGAGCTGGATTCAAGCGGCGAAGTTGTGTGAGCAAGGGTATCACACGACGTTGATCGACAAAGTTGATGATGTCTCTGGTTTACTGGATCACGAAGTTGTTGATAGCTACTCGCTCATTTACCTGTTTTCCAATAAAGCGCTGGCAGCTAAGCAAGTGGAGTCCATCAAAATGCTTCAAACACGTTTTGGCGAACGTATTGGATGTTCTGAAGTGATTGAGAAACTGCACCTAACAGAGTAGACGAAACGAAGGAGACACCATGATCTTAGTATGGTTTCGACGTGATTTACGAACGTTAGACCACACCGCACTTAAAGCGGCGTTAGATTCAGGTCAGCCTGTTGTCGCTTGTTTTATCGCGACGCCAGAGCAGTGGCGAGAACACCACATGGCGCCGATGCAGGCGGATCTCATTGCTCGTCGTTTAGAGTATCTCAACGACGAGTTGGAAAGCCTGAATGTTCCTTTTTTATACAAAGAGGTGCCGTCGTTTTCTGATTGTACCGAAGTGATTAGTGGATGGGCGAAAACACTTGAAGCAACGTCTGTTATGGCGAATATTCACTATGAAGTGAATGAAAGAGAGCTCGATGCACAAGTGAGTGAGGCGCTAGCTTCCCATGATATCGATTTTGAACTGTTTCACGACAAATGTGTGCACCCACCAACGACGGTTCTCAATAAGCAAGGTGAGTATTTTAAGGTATTTACACCATTCAAACGTGCTTGGTTGACGCAGTTTCAAATGCCAGCGGTAACAAAGCCTCACGAACAAGCGCCGCTAAGCAGCAAAATATTGGAACAATTAGAGCCGATTCGATTTAGTTCAGACTTCACGTTTAGCTATCCTCGAGAGTCCAGCGAGGATTGGTTTGCTTCGACCAATGATGTTTTAAAGCAGCTTAGGGAATTTGCTCGTGAGCGCAGTGATGCTTACAAGGAAGATCGAGATTTTCTGGCTATTGATGGCACCAGTCAACTGTCTCCCTATCTTGCGATTGGTGCGTTGTCACCAAGGCAATGTATTGCTCGCTTGTATGCTGAAAACCAACAAAATGACCTAACAGAAGGAAAAGCAACTTGGTTGAGTGAGATCATTTGGCGTGAGTTTTATCAGCATCTGTTGGTTTTCGAACCAAAGCTCGTTAAAGGCAAAGGCTTTATCGACTGGGAGGATAAAATTCAGTGGTCTTATGATGAGCAGGCTTTTGAGCGATGGAAGGCTGGAGCGACAGGGTACCCGATCGTCGATGCAGCAATGCGTCAGCTCAACCAAACAGGCTGGATGCATAACAGGCTTCGTATGGTTGTCGCGAGCTTTCTCACCAAGGATTTACACATTGACTGGCGTTGGGGCGAAGCGTACTTCATGAGTAAGCTGGTGGACGGCGATTTCGCAGCAAACAATGGTGGTTGGCAGTGGTCTGCATCGACGGGTTGTGATGGGCAGCCGTACTTCCGTATTTTCAACCCGATAAGCCAAGGTGAGAAGTTTGATTCTGATGGCCAATTCGTGCGCCACTGGGTGCCTGAAATCAAAAGTGTGCCAAACAAATACATCCATAAACCTTGGACTTGGGAGGGATTTTCTTTACTGGAATATCACAAGCCGATGGTTGATCACAAGACAGAAAGAGAGATAACCTTACGGCTCTTTAAAAGTGCCAAGGAATAAAGTGAAATGCTTAGCAAAAAGCGATCAATGAGTTTCGCAAAACGTACGCTGTTATCTGTATCGTTATCTTTAGCGAGTGGTTTGTCATTCGCTAAAATGTACGAGCTACCAGAGGATGGCAGTCGTTTAATTGGTCGCCTTGAAAACCACGTCGTGCAAGAAGGCGAAACCATGGCAAATATTGCCAAGCACTACGATGTCGGGATGCTAGGTTTAATGGCGGCAAATAAAGGCGTGGATCCCTTCTTGCCAGAAGAGGGACACGTTCTTACTATTCCAACACAACTGATCCTCCCAGATGTACCCCACAAAGGCATTGTCATTAATTTAGCGGAATTGCGCTTATACTACTTCCCGAAAGGAGAAGATATTGTGCATGTATTCCCCGTGGGAATCGGGCGAATTGGGCGAGACACCCCGGTGATGACAACGCGTATTAGCCAAAAACGTCCAAACCCTACGTGGACGCCGCCAGCCTCGATTCGTGCCGAGTACAAAGCGAAGGGCATTGACTTGCCAACCGTTGTACCTGCCGGTCCAGACAACCCGCTGGGCATGTTTGCATTGCGTTTAGCCTACGGAAATGGTGAATACCTTATTCACGGTACCAACAAAGACTTTGGCATCGGTATGCGAGTCAGCGCGGGTTGTATTCGTATGGACCCGAGCGACATTGAATGGTTGTTTGAAAAAGTTCGTAACGGTGAAGAAGTGAATATCATTAACCAACCAGTGAAAGTATCACTAGAGCCGGACAGAAGTGTATTTTTAGAGGCACATGAGCCATTGACTCGCAGCAATGGTGAGAAAGATCACCTACAGGTACCAAAAGAGTTAAAGTGGTGGCTGGATGAGTTCGGACTGAAAAATGTGAAGGCTAAAGCAGCGATTGCCGCACAGAATGGGGTTCCTGTCGAAATAACCGCGCCTTAACAGGCGTTAAGACGCGGTATCAAATCTTACTTAGTGTAAGACTGAGCGATGTTATCGATACGCTCGTTAGCACGCTCAGCTTCTTCTTGAGCAGCCATTGCTGCTGCACCTGATTTTTGAACGTCAGATTGAAGAGCTTGTACGTCTTGGCTTAGTTGGCTAACTTGGTTGCTTAGTTCGTCTAGTTTTGCTGCATTTGCTGTTGCTGCGTCATCAGAAGAAGCACAACCTGCTAGTAGAAGTACTGAAGTTGCTGCAGCTGCGATCAACGTTTTGTTCATATAAGAACTCCTTGCTTATAGTGAAAGTCTCGCTACCAACTATTATTTTATACAGTAGCGAGGTTAAATGTGGATACATTTTATCAGTACATGATGTAGCAAAAGTCAAAAAAACCCAAGAATTTCATGGAGTACCTGACGTCAACTTTTACCTGAGCTTAACAAAGGTGAGTGAATTATCATCTCCCTTATTCCCACAACAGTTCTCATAGCAGGTGTTTTTGCCACGTTCCTGATATCAATAATTTAGACGATATTGACACAAATGAAAGTTTCTCGGCGCAAATAACTGCCATTTACGCAGTTTTATTGGAGAACGAGAGGCGCACCTTGAGCTCGCTTTTCTCTAAATCTTAAGCCAAGCTGCTGACCAACAAAGCGAGGGGTTGTTCTTAATTGAGCCGCAAATGATGTTTTGTTTTCATCCGTGGGAATTAGTTTGTGTGATCTCTATCTATACTCCTATGATTTGCGGTATTATACCAAGCTTTATTTTTTTGCTGCGTTAGAGCGGAAACGACATTACAGAGCGCTCAGACGCTGACTGATTTATTGGAGAATACTTTGCAATTTAAAGATCTAGGCCTAGACAACCGATTGTTGAAGAACCTAAAACACTACGATTTTAAAAAACCAACTGACATTCAAAAGCAGGCTATTCCTGTTGCGATTGCAGGCAAGGATTTATTGGCATCTTCGAAAACGGGTTCGGGCAAGACTTTGGCGTTTGTATTACCAATGCTTCACAAGTCTTTAAAGACAAAATCGTTTTCTGCCAAAGACCCTCGCGCAGTTATTCTTGCTCCCACTCGTGAGCTAGCGAAACAAGTGTATGGTGAGCTTCGCTCTATGCTTGCTGGCCTATCTTATGAAGCTGCATTGATTTTGGGTGGTGAGAACTTTAATGATCAAGTGAAAGCACTGCGCCGTTACCCGAAATTCATCGTGGCGACACCAGGACGTCTGGCTGACCACTTAGAGCACCGCTCGCTTTACCTTGAAGGTTTGGAAACGCTGATCCTTGATGAAGCAGACCGTATGCTGGATTTGGGCTTTGCACCAGAGCTTCGTCGTATCCATAAAGCAGCTAAGCATCGTCGCCGTCAAACATTAATGTTCTCTGCAACGTTGGATCACGCCGACGTAAATGACATTGCGGCTGAAATGCTTAATGCTCCGAAACGTATTGCTATCGGTGTTTCTAACGAAGAACACAAAGATATCACGCAAAAATTCTACTTGTGTGATCATCTTGATCATAAAGAGGCGATTCTAGATCGCGTACTTTCAGAAGCAGAATATCGCCAAGTTATCATCTTTACGGCGACGCGCGATGATACTGAGCGCCTAACAGCGAAGCTAAACGAGAAGAAACTGAAGGCCGTTGCATTGAGTGGTAACTTGAACCAGACTCAACGCAATACGATCATGAGCCAGTTTGAGCGAGCGGTATTCAAGATCCTAGTGACAACAGATGTTGCTTCTCGTGGCTTGGATATTGCGACAGTAACACACGTCATTAACTTCGATATGCCAAAGCATACTGAAGAATATGTACACCGTGTTGGCCGTACGGGCCGTGCTGGTAACAAGGGTGATGCGATTTCTCTTGTTGGTCCAAAAGACTGGGATAGCTTTAAACGTGTAGAAGCTTACCTACAACAAGATCTTGAGTTTTCAGTATTCGAAGATCTGAAAGGTAAGTTCAAAGGCCTGAAGCCACCTAAGCCAGATTTCCGTAACAAGAAAGCGACAGCGAAGAAATCACGCCCTCAAGCGAAGAAGTCGGCTAAGAAACCTGTTAAACGTGACAAGAGTTTCTACAAAAACGTATCAGTGGGTGATGATGTGTTCATCCCGAAGAAAAAGCCAGCGGCACCAAACTCTGAAGAGTAAAAGTCGCTCCAGTTTTCAACTGATTTTAGTTTTTCAAAACCCGAGTGTTCGCACTCGGGTTTTTTTATGCTTATCTCTAGGCGAAATGATGTCTTTCTGTACTAACGTGTTTGCTAGGCTTTTATATTTATCTGGTTTTATATAAACAGCATAGATCGCTAATTTAGAGAGGTATTAAGTTTTATCAACTCGGTCCAAGCAAACGTTTTTCCTCACATACTAGATAAAAATTTCACATGATTATGAAAATGATAATTGATCTCATTTTTATTTAAGGGCAGAATACGCGCCATTGTATTAATCCTATAAATGAATTCGCTCTCTATATGAAATTTACTCATGTTTTTTTAGGGCTCATAATTACCTCTAGTTCTTGCTTTGCCGTTAATGACTTTAATTGGTTGCGAGATGACGCTCGTAAAGATGAGCGAGTTCTTACCTACCTAACAGAGCAGAACCGTAAGACTGAACAGCATCAAAAAAAATATCAGACGTTGACGCAAGATCTGCTCGCGCAGTGGGAAGCCATGGTGGCAGATAAAGGTGATAAACCATGGTCGATCGTAAATGGACGCGAATGGACGTTAACGCGTCGTGACGGTGGTTATGTGTTGCTATCACGTTCGAACCAGTATGCACAAGAGAACACAGTATTTGATTTCTCTGAACGTCAATCTGCATATCCGTATTATCAAGTAGGACAGTGGCAAGTAAGCAGAGACACGTTGCTTTTCACTGAAGATATTGATGGCAGCGAGCAATATCGCGCCGTGGTTGTTGATTTACTCTCTGGCCAATCTACGGAGCTGGCAACGCACGTCGATAGCGGTGTATTGCTTTCACCTGATGGTAAGATGGCTTACCTCGTTTCGAAGGAAATGCGTACACAGCGACCTCATCAGATCCTACGCATCTCCACTGAATCTTTGGCTAAAACCGTTGTATGGCACGAATACAAATCAGATTGGTTACTTTCTTTCTACCGTGCGGCAGATAGCCGTTACGTGGTGCTGCAAAGTAACAACGAGTCAACCACAGAGCAGAAGCTTGTTGATCTAGAAACGGGCACCGTAAGCGATTCACTGAGAGTGTCGGAAGCGGGCGTGGAATATTACGCGGATGTGGCGAAAGGGCGCGTTTATATCAACAGCAACCTTGAAGGTACATTTGCACTTTATCAAACCGATCTAGCACCTCTTAGCGCAACATGGCAACGCTTTACGACCCCTCGTGAACCGCTTGACCAGTTCTTCCTTTATGATGCAGGAGTTGTGGCACTCAGTAAGCCGAACAACGTAGCGACATTGACGGTGTATTCATACCAAGGTCAGGAAAAAGCGATACTGCCATTGGAACAGGATGGCAATGTCGCTTGGTTGAGCACGTTGGGCGATTTTGAATCAAACAAGATTCGTATACGAAGCATGTCGATGACTACGCCTCCTCAGTGGGAAGAGTTTGATGTAAAAACGCTGACTAAAACCTTGTATTCTCAAGATGTTTACCAAGATTTTGATAACCAACGTTATGTCTCCCAACGCATTTTTATCAAGCACGATGGTGTTTCTGTCCCGGTCTCTTTAGCGTATCGCAAAGACAAATTACACGCGCAATCACCTGTGATGATTTACGGCTATGGCGCATACGGTTTTACGATGAAGCCCTACTTTATGCCTCAAGTCATAAGCTTGCTCGACCAAGGCGTGATTTACGCTATCGCCCATGTTCGCGGTGGTGGGTACTTTGGCGATGAGTGGCACGAGCAGGGCCGTGGTGTGCGCAAAGCTAATTCTATTGGCGACTTTGTTGCGGCCGCTAATGCGCTGCAAACGTTTGAACGCGGCAATAGAGAGATTTTTGCCATCGGCTCAAGTGCTGGTGGCACGTTGGTCGCAGGAGCGGTTAATCAAGACCCTAAATTGTTTTCAGGTGTCGTGCTTAAAGTACCTTTTGTTGATGTGGTAGCAAGCATGTCGGATACCTCACTTCCGCTGACCACACAGCAGTATGGCGAATGGGGTAACCCAACCAAATCTGAGCAACTGGCGCTAATGAAAGCGTACGATCCAATTCTCAACATTCATAAAGACGCTTACCCACCCATGCTGGTTCAAGTCGGTTTGATCGATCAGCGCGTGCCTTACTGGGAAGGTGCCAAGTATCTCGCCAAGGTTTCCGCGCTAAGTGAGCGCGACGGGCCGTACTTGTTGCAGACCGATTTTAATTCGGGCCACCAAATGGACCCACGACAAGCGCAAGAACAACAAGCAAAAGAATACGCCTTTCTTTTATCACTAATTAAAACATCTAAAGCGGAGCAGTAAATGAAGCTTACCCCAGTGTCAGCGGCAGTACTTTCGGTACTAGCTGCCAGCCAAGTGCACGCCAAATCTGACGTTTTCTCTATGGAAGAGGTCGTGGTGACGGCGAATCGGATTGAACAACCAATGTCTGAACTAGCAGGCAGCGTCGCAGTTGTCACTAGCGAAGAGATTGAACAAAAGGGCGAAACAGAGCTTTATGATGCGCTGCGTCATGAACCTGGGGTAAGTGTGTCGGGTGGCGCTGGGCGTCCACAAAACATCACGATTCGAGGCATGACGGGTAACCGCATTATGATCATTCGTGACGGCATTCGCTCAGCAGACGGTTTTGGTGCGAATGACAGCAATGACAAAGTGGGCCGCGATACGTTTGATCTTTCTAATCTTGAATCATTAGAAGTAGTGAAAGGGGCGAGCTCCTCAGTCTTAGGTTCTGGTGCTATCGGTGGCGCTGTGATTCTAAAATCCAAACAGCCGGGCGAGTTTTTAAAAGATCGTGACTTTTATGTTGATGCCACGGGCACTTACACGGGGATCAGCAATAAATACAAAGGCGCGAGCAATCTGGCGTTTCGTTCTGGCGACACGGAAAGCTTAGTCAACGCGGCGTATTGGCAAGGTGAAGAGACGCGTAACTTCAACCAAGATTTGTACAACCGCGATTTGGATGGTTACAGCGCGTCATACGCCATCAATCATTTCTTCAATGATGAAGTGATGGTCAAAGCGCGTGCCGAACTTTATCGGCAAGACCAACAACGCCTGGAAGGTTCGCCATCTGTACAGAAGGATGGCAAATGGCATATCGAAGACTTCGCAGAAGATGAATCGACAAAAGAGTACAGCGCTTACATTGGTGCAGAGGTTACACCGATTAATCCAACTTGGTTCGAAGAGTTAGATACAAAGGTCTACTGGCGCCACACCGAAGTGGTGGAAGACACGAATCGTTTAATGAGACAAGTTGACCACAATGGTTTGACTGTTAGACGTCGCGAGCTAGAACACAAAACCTTCATTGACGAAACAATTGGCTTCCGTGGTGATTTCACCAATACGATTTATGCGGCAAATGCTGAGCACCAATTGGCTTACGGTATCGAGCTTTCTACTGACTATTATGAACGCACAGATAGCGATTCCAAGATTGATTGGAACGGGGTAACGCCTTCGACCAAACAACCTTTCGCTCCTGCTCGTGCTTATAACATTGGTCTGTACGTTCGAGACATGGTGGAGCTGGATAAATGGACCATTACAGGCGGCCTGCGCTTTGATGCGCATCGTCTAACACCGGACGGTGAGGGTGAAGTGGGCGGCTTCCCATTAAAAGACATGGATAGCTCAGAGGTATCTCCAAGCCTATCGATTTCTCGTGAAGTGTTTGTCAATAACATCGCTTATGTATCTTATAACCACGGTTATCGTGCTCCGGAATACGACAAAGCGTATGGCTTCGTAAACCATGACTTTGTGCCGCTAACGCCGTTTGTCATTGCACCGAACATGGACCTAGAGGCTGAAACTTCGGACTCGTTTGAAATCGGTAACAAATTCGATAATGGCCACGCGCAACTTTACGTTTCTGCGTTTTACAACAAGTTCCAAAACTTCATCGATGTTGTTACCACAGGGCAAGATAACTTCGGTAACTACATCAAGCAATACCAAAATTTACACGGTGTTGAAACCTACGGCGCGGAGCTTTCTGGTGCGTATGCTTTCACATCGTCTTGGAAGCTAAGTACCAAGCTTGGTTATGTTGACGGAAAGGACGCCGAAGGCGAGTACGTTCGTAGCATCACACCTTTCGAGGGCAATGTTGGGCTGAACTATCAGCAGCAAGACTTTAATGCGTTCGCGACGTGGAACTGGGCTGGTTCGATGGATCGTGTGCCGAGCTGCCAAACGTCACTTGGACAAAAGACCGAGTGCGCACAAACAGATTCATGGAACACGCTTGATTTGGGGGCAAGTTACCAAATCACCCAAGATTTTCGTTTGAGTGCGACCATCATCAACCTGTTCGACAAAGAATACATTCGTTACCAAGACGTTGCTGGCATAGCAGATGAGAGCAAACGCTACTCAACGGAACCAGGTCGTTACTTTACGGTTAACGCGAAGTACATCTTTTAGTAGGAGCCCTGCATGAAACTCAAACTTTTAGCGCTTTCTCTTGCGTTGGCAGGCGTTCAAGTGACGAACGCTGCCGAGTGGGATTACCCTAGCGCGGCTATTACGGTCACGAACCAAGCCGAAGCGCTGCGCTACTTACAAGCCAATTACGCTAGCGCTGGCGAACTTAAGTTTCGCTATCAAACTCGTTCTCAGCTCGGAGATCATTACAACTTTGATGTGTGGGTCGATGGGCAGTATCAACCGCAACGCACCATTGTGCTGTCGACTAACCAAGACAGCCAAGTCGAGCGTATTTTCAAAAGCCTTGAAGATACGGTGATTCGTAATGGCGAGGCGATGCCAGCCGGAGAACTGGAACTGCCTGTTCGCTTGGAAGTGACCGAGCCGCCAGCATTGAGCTCTGGTGAGTTAGTAACGGTTCCCGTCTCACTCTTTGATCCTGATTTACGTACAATGCAACAACAAGCTGCGCCTGATTCTGCTTGGAATTCGTTAGAGGATTATCCGCAGCCACTTCAATATGTTGAGAAGCAGATTCAAGTTTTGCAGTCTGGTGGCAAGTTCTACGTAGCCAACGAGCGCGTTAAACAGGTGGATGCACTTGCATTACTGTCTTCACCTGCGGTAGGTGCGGAGCCTGTGCGTGATACAAGCAGTATTTTGCCGCCTGAGGGGGTTCAATCTTTTGCGGATGTAAAAGCGATGCAAAGCGCTCAACTTGGCGACAATGCCTTTTTGCAGTTGATGGCGTTTTACCATCTTGACAGCTCACTGCAGTACTTATCGAGCTTGAGCTATGACTTATTTGAAGAGCCGCTTCGTTTTGATGGACGTGGTTTAGCACTCGACAACTCTTCTTACTACACAGGTTCGCGTGCGCTGATGTTAGGCGTTGGCGGAGTATCTCCAGATGCTGCAGATGCAGATGTGATTTTGCACGAGCTAGGACACGGGATTCATTATCAAATCGTTCCTGATTGGGCGTATGGCCATACTGGCGCGATTGGAGAAGGTGTTGGTGATTACTGGGCGGGCAGCGCGAGCTACCGAACACAGTATTTAGACGCAGCTCGCCGTGGCCAAGAATTCGAGTTAGATACGGTGTTCAACTGGGACGGTATGTTCGGAACACGCAAAACAACTCGTAGCTTATGGAACCAAAGAGCGCGTTACTTCGAGAGCTCAGAGTATCCAGCGCACGTTAGTGTGGGCGGTGAACTAGGCGATGAGCTGTGGTCAACGCCACTGTTCCAAGCGCTTAAAGCATCGGTTGAACGATACGGTGATGACACCGATAGCGTGTTCCGCGAGTTTGACGCCATTGTTCTTGAAGGCATGTACGGTATTGGTCGTGGTGTAAAAATGCATGATTTGGCAGAGTCCACCGTGTTTGCCGCAAGCACTTTGTTCCCAAATAAAGACTATGCCCAGTTCCTGACGGACAGCTTCAACAAACACAACTTGCTTAAAGCGCCTTTTCGCGTTCGCTATGACGCTCGATACATCGCACAAGGTCAAGACGTGGGAGTGAGCCTGAGCCAAACTGGCCGCGAAGCGAGCATCAAAGGGCAATGGCAGCTAAATAACGCATCCGTTTTCGACTTTGATGAAACGCTTTCTGACTCGACCTCAATGAAGGTGGCGTTACCAAGCGGTCTGACATGTGGCACGCAATTCGATTCCTCTATTTCATTGGATTACCAATTTGCTGAAGGCTTAAAGACTCACCAGTGGAGCGAAAAGGTGATGCTGGTTAATGGTACGCCAGAGCTCGATATCCAGCCTCAATCCGTGAATTCCGCTTTGCCGGAGCAGGGTGACAGATTGTTCTCTCAGACGCTATCGGACAAGTCACGCACGATTGATGATTCGTTTGCGGTTTACCTGAACATCGAACATGACTCACTGCAGGATCTGCAAGTGACGCTTGTGTCTCCGCAAGGTAAATCGGTTGTGCTACTTAGCCATCAATCAAGCAATACCAATGGATTTAAAGGTTACTTCACCGCTCAGTATGACGAGGAGTTACAAGCACTTGTCGGTCAACCGAGTTGGGGTACTTGGCGTCTCGAAGTATCTGACCGCGTGTCAGGGAACTCTGGGGTGTTGAAAGAGTGGGGTGTTAGTCACTTTGCTCAGTATCAGTGTAGTGCTGATACCACTAAAGAAAGCAGTGGTGGTTCAGGTGGCAGTGGTTCGCCTTGGACCTTGTTAGGACTTTTCCTGCTTTCAATGGTGAGAGTGATTCGTTCTCGTTAATTAAAATCTAAAGAAGACAAAATTTATGAAGTTTCAATATTCTTTCGTTGCTATGTCACTAGCCCTAGCTGGTTGTGGCGGTGGTTCTGGTGGTGACACGTCAACACCGACCTATAATGTAGCTGGCACCATCGTTTCTGCAGGTACACTTCTTGATACGCCAGTATGTATCGATTTAAACCAGAACTACGTTTGTGATACTACTGAACCGAGTGCTAAAACGGATAATGCTGGTAAGTTCTCCCTGACGTCAAGCGACAAGAACATTTTGACTAGCACGATTCTTGCTCAAGTTGATCAAGGCTCAAACCAAACGTTGCGTCTTGCGGCTCCAGGCCAAAACTTAGCCACGGGTAACACAGTAAATGGTGTAACAACATTGCTCGCAGGTCTTGTGGTTGACGGTAAAACCGTTGCTCAAGCTGAAGATATTGTTAAAGCGCAACTCACGGATGCCGGTGTTTCTCTATCTGGTACGGTAATGTCTAACGCAGAAGCCAGCGAGCTAGACAAGCTAGAGCAAAACACGGTTGCGCTATTAGCTGCGATGCAACCACAACAAATGACCAAAGGCGTAGCGCTGCTTGCTCAAAGTCTTAGCTTCCAAGGTAAATCGCTAGCCTCTGATATTCTGTCTGAAGCGGAAGTGAGTGCATTTGCTGAAGAAATTGCAGCAGTTGCTGAACAAACGGTTGGCAGCAACGATACGGGGGCCGTTCTTCATTTTGCTGATGGCGCAGCAGACGTTGCAGAGGTTCAAGCTTCTTACCCTGGTCAAGATGCGGAATACGGCTTTGACAAAGAGGACAAGCAAACGTCGACAGGCGCGGGCTTTAAGTTCGTTAAGCTAGATTCACAAGGCGCTGCTTTAGCTGCAGATGCCACTGAGTGGGCTTGCACTTTGGATGAGCGTACTGGTCTTGTTTGGGAAAACAAGAGTGCGGATGCGAGCTCTATTCAATTTAAAGACCGCCTATTTGCGTTTGAGTCTGAAACATTTAAGCCATTTAGCAAAGATGTAGATCTTGCGGGCTGTAAAGAGGTGGGCGATGAAATTTGTACTACGAGCCAATACGTTGAGTACATAAACAAACAATCGTTATGTGGAATCACTGGTTGGCGCCTGCCTACTTACCGTGAAACTTATGACTTACTAGATTTCGGTGAAAAGACACTATTTGCGCCGAGCACAGAATATGAACCGAACAATGTGTATGGTTTTAATGTCAAATACTTCCCACAGCAAACTTTAGGCAGCCCTTATTTAGAAAAAGGTGCGTTTTGGCATGATGGTTTTAGGTTTACGGAAACATCATCACAGCTCATGGATGGTGAGATTTATTTCCCCGCAATTGTCTCTCGGGGCGCAGATAGAGGGGCCACTTCATTCGTTGAGATTCGCTCAAGCAGTACAAGTGAAGATGCCTATGATTCCTACCAATTCCCAATCCGTCTAGTAGCAGTTAAGGGACAATAAGATGAAGAAACTAATGACCGCGCTATCTCTTGTGTTGGCTTCTCAAGTAGCAATGGCAGCACAAGAGTGTTCGACTGAGTTTGCTAAAACAGCACCTAATACACGTTACACTTATTCAGATAAGGGAACTGTAACTGACTTAAAAACAGGTCTTACATGGATGCGCTGTCCAGTCGGTATGACATGGAATGCAGCAAACGAAGAATGCACCGGAACGCGAGCTACGATGTCATGGCAATTCGCGCTGTCTACGGCCCAACAAATTCGTAATCCGTCCGGTAACCACCCTCTACACAACTTTGCTGGCAAAAAGAATTGGCGACTAGCAAACATTAAAGAGTTGGTATCGTTAACGGAGCAAGCTTGCTATAGCCCAGCGATGAATGGTACAGGCTTTGCGAGCGGTTATACACTGACAGACAAGGACGATATTTTAGGACGTAATATCTGGAGTAACACACCTAATGGTGACGGTAAGCATGTTGCTACTCTTGATACGACTAATGGTGAGGTTTTCAATAGAGATCCGTTAGACTCAAGTTTCAAAAGCTCTCTCTTGTTAGTGACAGATGAATAATAATTATTACGTTAATAAAGATTGATAGCTTTGCCTTTATAAAAAGCTCCGCCAGTGCGGAGCTTTTGTCTTTTCTAACCCTAACCTTTGGCACTTATCGTGTTGAGCAGAATGTTTAAACTTGGAACTGCTTAAGTTGGTGCTTTTGGTTTTCCGCTAGGCCAGAAAGTTCTTGAGCGGCAGAGGCGGACTGCGTAATGCCAGTCACGTTCTGGCTCACTAGTTCATAGATGTTCGTTAAGTTGTTGTTGATATCGGCCGTGACCTGTTTCTGCTCTTCTGATGCGGTCGCCACTTGCGTGTTGATTGAGTTCAGAGCGGCGATAGCATTACTGATATTAGCAAGTGATTGGCTAACTTCTTGTGCCAGAGCTTGGTTGTCTGACAACATGGCTAAGCTAGAGTGCATGCTTTCATTCGCGTGACCAGATTGCTGCTGAAGCTCTTCGATTATGGTTTGGATCTCTTTCGTCGATTCCTGAGTTCGCGCCGCTAACATACGTACTTCATCGGCGACTACCGCAAAGCCTCGGCCACTTTCGCCCGCTCGTGCAGCCTCGATCGCTGCATTCAGTGCAAGCAAATTGGTTTGCTCAGAAATGCCTTCAATCACTTCGATCACGCGACCAATGTGTTCTGATTGATCTTTCAGCGATGTCACGACGGCTGCGGCTTCGTTGAGTTGTTCTGCCATTTTTTCGCTTGCGCGAGTGCTTTCCTCAAACATGCTCAGACTTTGTGAGGTAAGCATGCGTGCTTGATTTGATGCGCTATCGGCTTCTTGTGCATTGGTCGACACTTCAGCTGCAGTCGATTCTAGTTGGTTGATTGCCGAAGCCACTTGCTCAACTTCTTGCTTTTCTTGATCTGAGTTAACGCTGCTTTGAGTCATAACAGTCGCTAACTCGGTCGATGCTGATGCCACATCCTCACTAATTCGAACTAATGCACTCACGGTTTCACGCAGTTTGTCGATGGTTTGGTTTACATCCTGAGCCAGTTGCGACACTTCGTTTTTTCCGATGGCTTCGGCTTTAACCAATAGATTTCCTTTCGCGACTTCTTGCATGGTTCCTTGAAGGTTACGAATCGGTGCAACGATATAGCTGGCTAGTATCCAACTAATAAGCGAAGCAGCACTCAAGATCACCGCAAGTGAAACCGCACTGTAAGTGAGCGTGGTTGAATGCTGTTCGCCATTCGCTTCCACTTCATCGGTGACGATTTGATTCAATTGTTTAGACAGGTTGTCGATGGCGTTGATCATTGCTTCGCCAGCCAATCGATATTCTGCCATCGCAGATTCGTACTTTTGATTGAAATCGGATGTGGTGTAGCCAGAAGAGTGTTTGGTGGTGAGCAGAGGTGTCATGGTGACGCGCGTGAAATCAACATAGTGATCCATGGCTTTGCGCATAGTATTCACTTCGGTTTGAACGCCTGGGAGGCTATCGATGGAATTCAGAAAATCGCGGTTTTTGTTTTGTCGTTCAGACAGTTCTTGGTTGAGAGATTGGACATCTTCGGCTCTAAATAGACTGTAAATGGCTTTGATGCGCATAGCGTAGGTGTTGTCTACGATGGCGCTGAGTTCCTCTTTATGAATGATCAGCTTGTTGGTGGAAGTGGAAACCTTATTGAATGCTTGGTCGAGCTTGCCGATTCCGACGCTCAATCCAATGATGAGTAATACAACGGTGAATAGAACAGGTAAAAAGACCTGAAGTTTAATAGAAAGCGTACTAAGAAATTGACGCATGATTGACCCTCTATCGGTTTGATTATTATCTTTTTTATAAATAAGCATTTCGATTTTAATTGCCATACTCGTCAAATCAATGACTTACTCATATCCAATTGTTATGAAATGTACCAAAATCGATGGAGTTATCATTTTGAACGCGCGGCAATTTATAAAAGCGCTAAGCTAAAAACGGTAGAGGGATCAGTCGCGGAATTAATATACAGAAATGACAACGTGTCATAGAGGGTTCAACTAAGTGAAACACAACTGTCATATTCAAATTCTAAAGTGAGCACCGTTCAAGTGAAACACAACGGCAATAAAGCCACTTAAGGAAATTGTGATGAAAAAGACAGTAATCGGTGCAATCGCACTTCTAGGCGCAATGGCAGTGACTCCTGTTTCTGCTAAAGAAACTATCTCTGCAGTGGGTTCTAGCAGCGTAACTCCACTGATGGAAGTTTTCTCTGAAACGTACATGAAGAAGAACCCTAACGTATTTATCGAAGTTCAAGGCCCTGGTTCTTCAGCTGGTGTTAAAGCAGCAAAAAATGGTTCAGCAGACCTTGGTATGTCTTCTCGTAATCTAAAAGACTCTGAAAAAGAATCAACACTAATAGAAGAAGTGGTTGCTCGTGATGGTATCGCAGTGGTTGTTAACCCACAAAACAAACTGCCTGGCCTAACAGCAGAGCAAGTGACTGCAATCTACAAAGGCGAAGTATCAAACTGGAAAGAAGTCGGTGGTGCAGACAAGCCAATCGTAGCAATTACTCGTGACACGGCTTCAGGTACTCGTGGCGCATTTGAAGACATCATGTCTCTTAAAATGAAGATTTCTGGTAAGAAGGTATCAGCTATCTCTCAACGTGCTCAAGTTGCAAACGGTAACGGCGCACTAAAAACAATGGTTGCATCTAACCCATACGCAATCGGCTACATTTCTCTTGGTACTGTAGACAACACTGTTAATGCTCTAGCAATCGACGGCGTTGATGCAACGGTAGCTAACGTGAAAAACGGTTCTTACAAAGTAGCTCGTCCATTCCTTGTGCTTTACAAAGAAGGCAAGCCATCAGCTGAAACGCAAAAATTCCTAGACTGGATGCTAACTGAAGATGCGCAAAAGCTAGTTGACCAAAACGGTTACATCTCAGTTCACTAATTTTATCGGGACTCTTAAGTTTGCTCAGCCCACCATTTAGGGCTGAGCCTTTTCTATCCATAGTGTTCACCGGCAAAACGCCCAGAACCGTGAGATTTTTTAAATGACCATCGCAACAAATAGTGAAAAGCTTATGAATACTGACGCTAAAGCTATCAGCAAGCCCGGCCTGCGTGAGAAACGTCGCGTAGACTGGAAAGAGCGTATCTTCCACGGCTTGTTCCTAACCAGTGCCGTTATCGGCATCGTCTCATTAGCCGTTATTGCTTACTTTATTGTTCGTGAAAGTATCCCGGCATTCCAAGAAGCTGGTGTATCGGGCATCGTTCTTGGACAAAACTGGCTGCCGCCTGCACTTTACGGTGTTGCGACAATGATTGTTGCATCTATTGTATCGACGGCAGGTGCGGTAATCGTCGGTGTGCCAATTGGTGTGCTGACGGCTATCTTTATTGCCGAAATTGCACCAAAGCGTCTTGCGGATATTATTCGTCCTGCAGTTGAGCTTTTGGCAGGTATCCCGTCTGTGGTTTATGGTTTCTTTGGTTTGGTTATCATTGTACCGCTGATTCAAAACATCTTTAATGTCCCTGCGGGTAACACGATTTTGGCAGGTATCATCGTGCTTGGGGTGATGATTCTACCGACCGTAATCACAGTATCTGAAACGTCTATTCGAGCTGTGCCTCGCGCATACAAAGAAGGTTCTTTGGCACTTGGCGCTTCGAAAATATACACAATCTTCAAATTGCTCGTTCCAGCGGCTCGTTCAGGCATCATGACGGGTGTGATTTTGGGTATTGGCCGTGCTCTAGGTGAGACAATGGCGATCATCATGGTGATGGGTAATGCACCTGCTATGCCAGAAGGCATCCTGGATTCGGCACGTACGCTAACCGCAAACATCGCGATTGAAATGTCTTACGCAAGTGGTATTCACGCCAACGCTCTTTACGCCACTGGTGTTGTACTTCTGGTCTTCATCATGTCGTTGAACGCTGTACTTCTTTACCTAAACCGAGAAAAAGCGAAGTAATCGCTCGTTAAAGGTGACTATTATGGATCGCGCAAAACTAAAACAAGCTCGCCAGTTCAAAGATAACGTCTTTAACGCTTTGGTTTGGATTTCGGCAGCACTAACGGTAGGTTTTTTGTTCTGGATTATCTGGTACATCCTATCAAATGGTCTACAACACGTAGATTGGAACTTCATTACTGATAACTACACACGTACTGGTGAAGAGCACGGTATCTTCCCGATGATCGTCTCGACCATCTACATGGTTATCGCATCCATCGCGGTAGCGGCGCCACTGGGTATCATGACGGCAATCTACTTAACCGAATACGCGAAAGTCGGTAGCCGATTGGTAAAGATTATCCGGTTCTGTACTGAGTCGTTGGCGGGTATCCCGTCGATCATCTTCGGTCTGTTCGGTATGACGTTCTTCGTGGCAATTCTTGGTCTGGGCTTCTCGATTCTGTCGGGTGCACTGACTCTAAGTATTCTTATTCTGCCAGTGATCATCCGTACTACGGAAGAAGCACTGATGGCAGTGCCTCAAACGTATCGTGAAGGCTCTTACGGCCTTGGCGCTTCAAAAATTTACACTATCTGGCGTTTGATTCTTCCGAGCGCAATGCCAGGTATCTTAACCTCGGTCATTCTAAGTATTGGTCGTGTCATTGGTGAGTCTGCTCCTGTATTTCTGACAGCAGGCATGGTTGCTCGTATTCCAGATTCTCTGTTGGACTCCGGTCGTACATTAACCGTTCACCTATACAAACTGACTACCGAACTGTTTACCGTTGAAGAATGGAATCAGGCTTACGGTACCGCAACAGTGCTTATCGTGGTTGTTCTTCTGATCAACATGGTAACGAAACTGATTGCTAGACGTTTTAACACCGCAACTTACTAACAACACTAATTAAGAACGCACGTTAAAAGACACGAATTCAAGATTTAAGAGATTAAGAAAATGAACAAATTTGATATTGAAAACCTAGACTTATTCTACGGTGAAAACCAAGCACTGAAATCGATCAACCTACCAATTCCAGTTCGCCAAGTAACGGCGCTTATCGGCCCGTCAGGTTGTGGTAAATCAACGCTTCTACGTTGTTTGAACCGCATGAACGACCTAATCGAAGGCGTGAAAATCACGGGTAAATTGGCGATGGACGGCGAAGACATTTACGGCAACATTGATGTCGCGGATCTTCGCATCAAGGTTGGCATGGTGTTCCAGAAGCCAAACCCATTCCCGATGAGCATCTACGAAAACGTGGCTTACGGCCTACGTGCTCAAGGTATCAAAGACAAGAAACACATTGACGAAGTGGTAGAGCGTTCACTACGCGGCGCAGCACTTTGGGACGAAGTGAAAGATCGTCTGAAGTCACACGCATTTGGTCTATCGGGTGGTCAGCAACAGCGTCTTTGTATCGCACGTACGATCGCGATGGAGCCGGATGTGATTCTGATGGATGAACCAACGTCGGCACTTGACCCAATTGCGACACATAAAATCGAAGAGTTGATGGAAGAGCTGAAGAAGAACTACACCATCGTTATCGTGACCCACTCAATGCAACAGGCGCGTCGTATCTCTGACCGTACTGCGTTCTTCCTAATGGGTGAGCTGGTTGAGCATAACGATACTCAAGTGATCTTCAGTAACCCTCAAGATGACCGTACTCAAGGCTACGTAAATGGTGATTTCGGTTAATTCGCCATATTTACAAGCATAACTAAATAACTATAAGCGATGGTAACTTTGCCCCTCTTTTTGAGGGGCCTTTTTCTTTTCAAGCTGCAGATTTATAACACCAACCTATACCAATAATTCTTGCAAGGAAGCACAAATATCCCTCCCTTTTTTATAGAACATGTAACTTATGTGAAATACGGTTATAAAAGTGCTGAAGAGCTCTCGAATGTGAAACTAAGTCTGATAATTTTGCGAATGACTTAACAGCTCAAATTTGATTGTATTGATTGCATATGATGGCCTAAGTAGTTTTTTATCGAGAATAAAAAAGTAGATTAGGTTGGTAGGGTGAGTTTAAGAAGTTTTACAAGAAAAGTGTCTTCAACGAGGGATCATCGCTTATTAGCGGAGGCGATATTTGATCATTTAGAGAGTTTGTTCTCCCCTCAAGCCTTAGCCATTTTTGAAGATCCTTCAATCAATCCCCGTTATTCTGTGAGTTTCTCTCGCGGGGAGCTTTACCCAATCCAAAGCTATCCTGACAGCTTCTGGGAGTGGGCAAGTCAGTTTGACACTTCTGAAAGCATCATTCCTCTGGCGATCAATACTTGTAACTGGAATCACACCCAAGATTTAGGTGGAGATAGTTACATAATGATGCTCGATAACACGCCTATCAAACGCACCTACCTACTGATTCAATCTGTTCATGCTCGCACGGCACACAATATCTATGAAGAAAGCTATGATGCAATGCAGCTTGCAGCGGCGCGTTGGCAGTGCATTCGCGCCGAGAAAAATGCGTCGCAAGAGATGAGACACAGAGATATTCGTGAAGCGCAATATGTCGATGAAATTAACCAACGCGAGCGCTTTATCGAGAACATGAAGTTAGTTCAGCAAGTTGCTCTCGAGATCTCCAACCCTGATTCCTTAAAAGATTTGTATTACAAAGCCGTCGAAGCGCTACGTCAACGGTTGGGGTTTGATCGCTCCACACTGATGCTTCTAGATATGAAAAAGCGCAGTTTCAGTGGAACATACGGCACGGATGAATCAGGCATCACCATTGATGAGTTCCACACGCAATACGATTTACACCAACTGAGCGAAGAATACATCGCTGCGCTGTCAAGCCTTGAGAGCAACCTAGTGATCGTGGAAGATGCGCCGATATACACAGCTGGTAAAGTGGTTGGGCAGGGGTGGAACGCGATGTTGATCCTACGTGATGGCAATGAGCCATTTGGTTGGTTCGCGCTTGATAACTTTATTCATCGCAAGCCGATAACAGCGTATCAAAAACAGATGTTGGACTCGTTTGGCTCCCTTTTCTCACAAATTTACATTCGAAAGCGCCAGGAGCAGAACGTGCGTATGTTGCATTCAAGCATGGTTGAGCTATCACGCTGTACAACCGTCAGTGATGTATGTAAATCGGCCGTCACTTTTGCCATCAAAAATCTTGGTATTGATCGGATGGCGGTGTTTTTGACCGATGAAAACTGCTCATACATGCAAGGTACTTGGGGGACTGACATTCAAGGCAATGTGGTGGATGAGTCTTATTTCTTTGGTGAGACACAAGACTTTTCGTTGATCAATTTAGCTCGCGCCGTACCTAGTGAAGTTGCATTTGAGGAATCCGTTCCTATTTATCATGACTGTAATATTGTCGGCTTTGGCTGGGCTGCGATGACGGTTTTGACTTCGAATAGCAGCGGGCCCATCGCCTTTATTGCCGTTGATAACTTATTGACGCGCGCGCCGCTGACTTCTCAGCTACGTGAAGTGATTCGTATGTTCGCTTCCAGTCTAGCGGAGGTTTTGCAGCGCACTCAAGCGCAAGAGGCGATTCGCGGATTAAACGAAAACCTGGAGTTAGAAGTACAGAACCGAACCAAAGAGTTGGAAGAAGCCAACCGACAGCTTGAGGTGCTTTCTAAACTTGACCCTCTGACACGTCTTGGCAATCGCCGTATGTTAGAACATGTGATGCAGAAATATTGCGCGCTAGAGTGTGAGGAAGCGATGTTCTTTGGTCTTATCCTGATTGATATTGATCACTTTGGCTTGTTTAACAATCACTATGGCCATCTCGAAGGGGATATCGCACTAATGCGCGTGGGTCATATCTTGGATCATCATACCAAAGGTGAAGACGAGGTTTTCTGTCGCATTGGTGGAGAAGAGTTTGTGTTACTAATGATCGGCTCTGATCAAGAGGCGGTAAAGCAGAGAGCGGAACGTATTCGTCAATGCATTGAAGATGAAGGCATCAAACACCAACACAACCCAGAAGGGGAGTTGCTCACTGTGTCAGTCGGTTATTCTTGCTACAAAACGAAAGGCAAAGACTTTAATTTCGACCATCTTTACCAGTTGTCGGATAAGGCTCTCTATCAAGCGAAGAGTCATGGTCGAAATTGCGTAAGGCGATATGAGCAAAAAGATCAAATAGTGGCGTGACGTGAACAATAATTTGTCCACTATTGTTATTTTTATTTGTAAATTTATTGCTGGTATCTATCTTGTCCACTACTTTTATATTGCAGTGTGCAACTTGATTGGTATGGGTGTGATTATGAAAAAAGGTAGTGTGTTACTAGCAATGTTGGCGTTGAGTTTCACCGGAGTATCTCAAGGAAAGCAATATAATAGTGTAAGTGAATTTGAACCTTTTGGATATTTGGGGGTAGGCTATCAGTACGCCGACGCTGATATAAATCTTGGCTCTTTGGGATCGTACTCGTTGAATAACTCTCTTCTAGGCGCGATGTTTGGCTACAGGTTCCATCAAAACTTTGGTGTTGAAGTCCGAGGTTATGGAAGCGTATCTGATGATGAGTTATATGGCATTTCAGTCGAGGTGGAACGTAATTTTGCTTTGTTGGCAAAAGGTTTGGTTCCTTTGGGTGAAAATGTAGACCTGTATGGGTTACTAGGATACGGGAAAATAACAGTGTCAGCGGACGGAATCTCTGACAGTGATGAAGATTTGCAATATGGGGTTGGATTTGCATTTAATAAAGGAACACCATTAGAACTGCAAATTGAATGGATTAAGCTTTATGATGACAAAGGATTAGATTTAAGCGGTGTTAATTTAAATATTGTTTATCGTCTATAAACACATTTTGATTCTTTGAAAATAACAATGGCAGCGTTTAGAGCGCTGCCATTTTTCTTTATAGTTTTTCTAGCTGGTGGTCGGTTTTCGTTACGTTTGCTTTGCTAAGGTTTTGAATTTTTGCCAGTAGCGAGTCTGGACGCCAAGGTTGTTGATTGGCACTAAAACGCGCTTGGTTCATAGCATCAAGTTCTTGTTTTACGGCTTGCGCATCACCAGGGCTTAACCTGTCTCGGTGAGTGTTTAGATACTCGTTTACTGAGCGTTCAATTTTAGCAGCGTCCCCTTCATTGATGACTTTTTTCAACGTATCAACGCAAAGAGGTTGCTCGGTATTCGAAACCGTGTTACTCGCCGTCATAGGACGCTTCTTCCATGCCCAAATCGCGATTCCTAACGTCGCCACCCAAAGCCCAGCGAAAATAAAGGTCAGGGTTTGCCAGAGACTGCTCACTCCACCGTTTGGTTCGGGACTGATGGCTGACTCAGGTGGTGTTGGCAGAGGCGATTCCGGCAACGTGATAAGCCCGGTGTCACTTTGCTCTATATCTAATTGTAGCTCTGGTAACGTCGCTTTTTTCGCTTCATCATTTTGGCTGTCCCACCAGTTCAAATGGTATCCCGGCAAGGTATATGACCCAGCCTCAGTGGGGATAATGACTTGCTTCACTGTCATGATAACGGTGCCATCTCTCGCGCTGTCGAATTGAGGCTGTTCTGGGTAGACCCGCAGCGAACTTGGATAATCAATACTTACTCGTGGAAGGTATTCGGCTTGTGTTCCGCGAGCTTTAATTTGAATGGTTCGAGTGAGTGAAGAGCCCTGTTTGACAGTGTTGAGCGCATTAACCGACAGTGGATTACCTTGATCGTCTTGCCAGCTCTGCGTCATTTCTAACGCTGAAGCTGGAAGCCATTCCCCTTCAAATTCACTTGGAATTGGTTTTACCTCGATAGGCATTTGCTCAGCTTTGGTGTTGATTGGCATGATCTTGGTAGAGCCCGTTAAGCTGTCGCCATAAATGTAAGAGCCTGTCAGTCTAGGACCTATCAAGGTGTAAGTACCCGGCTGATTCGCCGTTAAGCGAAACGACTGTTCAATGACCGCTACTTCTAATCCATTTAAGATCTTTTGTCCCTGCTGTAAGCCACCAATCGCTTCAAGCTTCATGCCTTCAATCTGTGGAGGCACAATTTGTGGGTTATCAAGACGGCGGGTATCTGCTTTGATCAAAAGCTGCATACGTAATGTCGCAGATTGCTGAGGGTACAGCGTGCTGTTGTCGACACTGATATTAAAGCTAAATAGGTTATCGAGATTGGGTTCAGCTTGGCTTGCGGTGACACGAAGCTTTATTGGCTCCGTTCTCATACCATCTGCGGAAAAGCTCGGAATAGTCAGAACACCTTCTTTCATCGGCGCAATCGAAATACTCCACTCAGTACGTACAGATTTTCTTCCGTTAATGTTATTGCTGGAGCGCCCATAACGAGGTTGACCCAAGAAAAAGTCGTTCTCAAGTACATTAAAGTCAATTGCATCTGAGCTGAGCTCAGTATCTGCCATGATTCTGAGGTTGATCACTTCATTCTTAGCAACTTGTGTTTTATTGACGCTTGCTTGAAGCGTCTGTGCCATCACCGAGAAGCTGGATAATAGGCTGGCCACAAGAATAAAGATCAGTTGTACGCCTTTGTTCATCATGGGCTTACCACTCCTTTTGAGATTGTTGTGGAGGTTGTTTTTGTTGAGCTTGAAGCTGCATTTGTGCACGAATCAAAAAGCTTGGATCGCGAGCGCTTTCGACTGCTTCTAGACGACGGAATTCAGGATCATCCCGATGCGTGTTTTTTGGCTGCACTTGAGCCTGCATTGGCTCACCTTGTTCCTGAGCCTGCTTTTCACCTCGTTTCGGTCGATGTTGCTCTGTTTTTTGCTTTTCTGTTTTATTTTCAGATTCTTGCTGATTTTGTGACTGTTGTCCTTGCTCTTCCTTCTCACCGTTTTGAGACTTTTGTTGCTGTTGCTGTTGCTGTTGCTGTTGCTGTTGCTGTTGCTGTTGCTGTTGCTGTTGCTGTTGCTGTTGCTGTTGCTGTTGCTGTTGCTGTTGCTGTTGCTGTTGCTGTTGCTGTTGCTGTTGCTGTTGCTGTTGCTGTTGCTGTTGCTGTTGCTGTTGCTGTTGCTGTTGCTGTTGCTGTTGCTGTTGCTGTTGCTGTTGCTGTTGCTGTTGCTGTTGCTGTTGCTGTTGCTGTTGCTGTTGCTGTTGCTGTTGCTGTTGCTGTTTCAGCTTCTGTTCCACAACCGACAAGTTTTTCTTTGCAGCTTCAAAGTTGGGCTTTTCTTCAAGCAGTTTTTTATAAAGCTCTGCTGCTTCTTCTAATTGACCATTTTGCGCCAGAGAGTTGGCAAGGTTATAGCGGCCGTTAGGAGAGGAGTCATGAGAAAATGCTTCGATAGCGGCTTCGTAGTCACCTTTTTGGTAACTGGCGGCTCCTTTCCAGCTTGGGTTTGTAAATAGGTTTTGCGCCTGTTCATACTCACCTTGCTTGTAGAGTTCCGCTCCTCGTTGGTCGGCATTTAAGAACGGATTTGCTTCGGCGTGTTGTGTCCAAGTCATCGGTATTATTGTTGCCACAAACATCCAAATCAGGCCGCGTCGGAACAGTAAAGCCGCAGGCAGAAGTAACAGCGGCAGCAACCAAAAGCCACCGTTTAAGCGAGAGTCAGTGCTCACTTCTTCACTCTGCTTGGCCGAAAGTTGACTGCCAACGTTGTTCGTAAAGGCTGAAATGTTCTCAACATCGCGATTGGTGTGCTGAATAGGAACAAAAATTCCACCTGTTTTCTTTGCTAGTATTTGTAAATTCTTCAGATTTGTTTTCGCTACGACTGTTGTGCCTTGTGCAGTTTTTAAAAGAGAACCATCGGGTAGGGCGATGGGAGCGCCATTAGCGGTTCCTACTGCGAGAACTGAGATGCGAATGTTTTTACCTTCGACCAAATTCAACGTCCGAGACAGTTCTGACTCATCAAGGTCATCAGCTAACACGATGATGTCGCCTTGTTGCATACCTGCTTGAGAGAACTGGTTGAGCGCTAATTCAATTGCGGAAGGCAGGTTTGCCCCTTGAAAAGGCATTAGCTCTGGTGACAAATTCTCGATAATGACGGCAAGCGTACTGGAATCAGTCGTCAGTGGACTTAAGTTATAGGCATCGCCAGCGTAAGCAATAAGACCCGTAGCCCCTTCTTTCCATTTAGGAAGTAAGTCCAGCGCCTTATAACGTGTTTGCGCGAGTCGATTAGGCTTGATGTCCGTAGCGAACATCGAGCGAGACATATCAAGCACTAAAATGCGGTTTTGGTTTAACTCAAAGCTTGGGCGAGCGTTGGATTGCCAGCTTGGTCCCGCTAGCGCAATACAGGCAATCGCCCAAGCTACGCCCCAGAGAATAAAATAGTGTTTGGACTGCGTGTTTTGTCCGAGCACTTTAGCTAGGTGAGGGGCAATCAGTGTCGATTTTTTTGCTCTAAATTTGTGATTGAGCAAGAGCGCAATAGGGATTGCGATAAGCCCCAAAAGCCAATAAGGGTTAAGGAAAATAAACTCAGCCATGTTTTCTCCTCAGTAGGAATAACAATACCGACAGTACGAATGCAGCGCTTAATGGGTATGGGAACCATTCTGACTGCGGACGCCAAGTTTGCGTGTCGCTTGACACGGGCTCGAGCTGGTTGATCGTGTCGTAGATCTTTTCGAGCTGTTCAGTATCTCGCGCCCGAAAATATTGTCCACCAGTCATCTCTGCCACTTTAGTTAGTGTTTGCTCATCCAAGTCGGCTGCGGTGTTAACCTTGCGAGTCATGAAAAACTCTTTCACCATCATTTCACCAGCACCTACGCCTACGGTGTAAATGGTCGCATTGTATTTTTTTGCGATTTCCGCTGCTTCGAGCGGTTCGAGCACACCGGCAGTATTGCTGCCGTCACTAAGCAAAATCATGACTCGTTGCGGAGCATCACTGTCTACAAAAGTTTTCGTGCCTAGACCAATGCCATCACCAATGGCGGTTCGTTGACCAACCAAGCCGATGACGGTTTGATTAATCTGCTGCATGACGGTTTTACGGTCTGCAGTGAGTGGCGTTTGCAAATACGCGTGATCGCCAAACAAAACAACCCCGAGACGGTCACCTTTTCTTTTTGCCACGAAATCCGATAGAACTTTTTTGACAGCGGTGAGGCGGTCGATGTATTCGCCGTTGAGCTCCATGTCTTCTTGCTGCATCGAGCCAGATAGGTCGACGACTAACATCAAGTCCCGATATTTGGGTTGGAACTCAACTGGATCACCAAACCAAACTGGACGCGCACAAGCAATGATAAGAAGAACCCAGATCGCCATTGATAGTGATTTTTGCAGGGCTTGCCTAGGCTTGCTGCCATTCTCATTAGTTGGTAAGTACGCCAATTTGATCTCGGCTTGTTGAGATTCTTGTGGCAGGAGCTTGTATACCAGCCAGGGGACAGGCAGCAAAAATAGTGCCCACCACCAGACAAATTCAATGTTTAGCCATTGGGCAAGATCGGTTATGAGTGTTTGCTCAGTCACGGTTATTTGCCTTTTTCTTTGGTGGCAAAGCGTGAGTTATCCAAAAGACACAATCATCGACCAAGCTTTGATGATTTTCTTGAGAGGATTTCTGATACAGCGCTTCTTGCCACTGATGTTGTTTGTCTACGAATCGAGTTTCTTTGGTATGGCTATCGAGAAATTCATACCAAGCGATTCCTGTTAATGGCGCGATTTCTTCACGCGGAAAGTAACTCAATGCCGCCTGACGCAATATTTCTAGAGCAGAGGAAGGGGTATGAGGTGTGACAGATTGAGTTAAAAGTTTTAAGGCTGCCTTTTGCGCGCGTAGGCGTTTTTTACGCCATTTCGTATAAAGATAAATGCTGAAAACGAAAAGTACGGTGGCCGCAAGCACTGCCCACCATCCCCAAGCGAGCGGAAACCAATCCGGAGCGTTTGGTAAAATCAGAGGTTCAAGGTCTAGGCTTTGGTTGTTTGTTGTCATTATTATTACTGCTTAATAAATGCTGCTTGTACAGTTTGTTAGCTTAATTGTGAAATCAAGGGCCAACCACTTGATAGCGTGTTAAATGGAATCGCCATCGAATGGCATTGCTGTTTAATGGTTTCTTGGTGTTGAGTAAAGTGTGTTTCGAGTTCCTTTCTTTGGCCCTTGGAGCCAAAGTTGAACCATTGACTACGTTGTCCATCCGAGGCTTTTACTTGACCTCTAAAGTTTGTTTCACCTCTTTCTAAAGGATCATAAAACTGGATAGCCCTCACACTGTTGTGCTGTTTTAGTCGACGTAACTGCGTCAACTCTGCCGCGCTTATGTGGGCAAAGTCGCTGAGCATAATCAGTTCGCTGCCCTTAGGTGTCAGTGTATGAAGTGTTTCTAACACCTGAGTATACGGCAGTGTACGAGCCACCTGCGCGTTATGTGTATCGACGATAGCATTAAGAATCCGCAGCCCCTGTTTTTGTAGAGAGGAAGGGCGAAACTCAAAACATTGATGTCCATCGTCAATCACCGCACCGATGCGATCCTTTTTAGCCAAAGTGAGCCAAATCAACACGCTGGCAAAGTGGGCCAATTGAACCGACTTCAGCATATACTTAGACCCAAAATGCAGGCTAGAACTCAGGTCAAGGTAAAGAATCACAGCTTGCTCTTTGTCTTCTGCAAATAACTTTGTGTGCGCTTTCCCTGTACGAGCAGTTACCCGCCAATCAATACTGCGGATATCATCGCCAGGTTGGTATTGGCGTACTTCCATAAAATCCATGCCTCGCCCTTTTTGGCGGCTGGTATGGTTACCGCTCATTTGCGACCAGATACTTTGTGCTGGTGGCAACCAACGTACAGATTGAGTGCGGTATTGCAGCAGCTCTTCAAGGGTTAATGTCACCCCATTCGCATGAGGTGGCAATGGATGCGTTGTGGACATATCACTCCCTCGTCTTATGCACTGCCAACGAGGTTTAGCAGCTTATCAATGACTTGGTTTGCCGTAATGCCTTCCGCTTGAGCGTGGTAACTCAGTAATAAACGGTGGCGCAAAACCGGATAAGCCATGGTTTGAACATCTTCTGGGGACACAAAATCACGACCTGCAAGCCAAGCGTGCGCACGGGCACAACGATCCAGAGCGATGGTGGCACGTGGACTAACGCCCATTGACAACCACTTATCCAGCTCAGTGTCATATTCGCTGGCTCGACGTGTTGCCATAACTAAACGGACGATGTACTGCTCTATCGTTTCGGCCATATGAATATCCAACACTTCTTTACGCGCAGTGAATATATCTTGTTGGCTTAACATTGGGCGCTCGACGGTAGTTTCGCCTTTTGCTTCACCGCGGTTAATACGCAAGATAGATAGCTCATGCTCCGCATCTGGGTATTCCACTTCTAAATGTAATAAAAAGCGATCTAGCTGTGCTTCAGGTAGTGGATAAGTCCCTTCTTGTTCAATCGGGTTTTGAGTCGCCATGACCAAAAACAACTCTGGCAACGGGTAAGTATGGCGACCTGCTGTGACTTGTTTCTCTGCCATTGCTTCAAGCATCGCCGCTTGTACTTTGGCCGGTGCACGGTTTATCTCATCCGCAAGGATAAGAGAATTGAAGATAGGACCAGATTGGAAAGTGAACTCTCCGGTTTCGGGGCGGAAGATATCGGTGCCGGTTAAATCGGCTGGCAGCAAGTCAGGGGTAAACTGAATTCGGTGGAAGTCGCCTTCAACACAATCTGAGAGTGATTTTACTGCACGGGTTTTTGCCAGCCCAGGAGGGCCCTCAACCAAAATATGTCCATCTGCCAAAAGGGCAACAAGCAGTTGTTTGACTAGATCTTGCTGACCAATGATCTGCGACTCTAGGTATTGCTGAAGAGTTTCGAAGTTAGATTTATGCATGCTTTGGACTCTCGATATCCATTTGATTTTTGTGTTGAGTATTGGTCATTTTCCAGATGGAAAAAGTTCCAATGCGCTTTCGCAATTTATCTTTTCAATATTGGGACTCTGCAGAGAATTGCAAGTACTTGCTATCACTGAAAGTTCTTATCTGACAGAGCGTTACATTTATTTTTCATAATATAGTGAGAAATGCCTCTAGTTTTGTATATGTGAGCCGATAAAGTTTCTGTGATGTGCGTGTCATGAGATATGCACCAGATTCCCCTTATGGGGCCAATAACAAGTGATTCTTTTAAAAGGTCCGAATATGTTGAAACTTCATTCCTTGAGCATCAAACAGAAGGTTGTACTTGGTATTACGTTTGCTGTTTTAGCATCAACAATTATCGTTGGTGTTATGGCTCAGCGTCATGCAAGAGATGTGTTGAGCCACCGTCTTATTGATATCGAACTACCTGCGATGCTGCAGCAAATCAATACAGAAATTGACCGCGAAGTTGTAGAGATGCAACAAGCCGCAAAACAGCTCGCAACAAACGAGTTTATTGTCGAAGCCCTATCTAATACAGACCGCGACCCGTCGGTAGAAGTTCAGTTAGTTCAGCAGCTCAATAACGTTAAATCCCAGTACGGACTTAATGATGCGTCGGTAGCCAATCGTCAAACGGCATATTACTGGAATCAAAACGGGTTCTTGCGTCAGCTTAATCGAACTCAAGATGCTTGGTTCTTTGGCTTTACGTCTTCTGGTCAAGAAACGTCAGTGAGCGTTTTCCAAGAGGCAAACGGCGAAGTAAAAATGTTTGCCAACTACCAAGACTTAAATGGCACATCAATGTCAGGTCTTTCAAAGTCGATGGACGACATGGTTGCGCTGCTCAATGGGTTTAAAATTGAAGATACGGGTTATGTGTTCCTCACTAACGAACAGGGTGAGATTCAAATACATCGTCAACAAGGTAAAAACCAAACTTCTATCACCAAGCTATTTGGTAGTAATGCGAGTGCACTGCTGAATAAAAACAGCTTCAATTTGATTAATGTGGACTTTGAAGGGCAGGACACGTTTGTTTCCAGTTTGTATGTTCCTTCAATGAACTGGTTTGTCATTGGTGTAGTTCCTGTCGATGAAGTCTTCGCGGACCTAAATGCTACTGCGCAAAAAATGCTGTTTACGACCATCATTGTTGCCGTTGTATTCATCCTTATGGGCGTATGGTTGGCAAATAGTATTACTAAACCAATTCGACTGATTGCTGATCGTTTTACCGATCTTGGGCAAGGTGAAGGCGACTTGGCGCAGCGCATTGAAATTCAGGGTAATGATGAAATTGCTCAGCTTTCAAAAGGCTTCAACGGATTTATTGAGAAGATCCACGCCACAATGAAAGAAGTTGCTTTAACTAGCGGCTCATTAAGTCAAGCGGCAGAAAGTGTTTCGACGAAAGCAACATCCACACATGACAACAGCCAAGAGCAACGTGATCAAACCATTCAAGTTGTTGCGGCGATTAACCAGATGGGTGCGACCATCAGCGAAATTGCATCGAACGCGGCTACTGCTGCCGATACGGCAAATCAGGCTTCTGATAATACTCAAACGGGTCGTGAAGTGGTTATGAAAGCCAAAGAGGTGATTAGCCGCCTAGCTGATGACGTAGAAACGACCAATATTGTCGTCACGCAGCTGGCATCGACAACTAAAGATATTGGCTCGATTCTGGGCGTAATTCGTGACATATCAGAACAAACCAACTTGCTTGCGTTGAACGCCGCGATTGAGGCTGCACGTGCTGGAGAGCAAGGTCGTGGTTTTGCGGTGGTTGCTGACGAGGTCAGAAACCTAGCGTCACGCACGGCTGATTCAACAGAAGAGATCCAACGGATGATCAACCAACTTCAAAGTGACGCACAAGACGCAGTAAGTGCGATGAAAGCGGGTAAAGCGGTCACTATTGAAGGGGTTGCTTCAACCGATGAAGCCGTGGAAGTGTTAGTCAATATTTCTGAGCGAATTACAGACATCTCTGATCGTAATACGCAAGTTGCGACGGCGACGGAAGAGCAATCCACTGTGGTGCATACCATTAACCAAAACATTGAAGAAATCAACGCGATCAATGAAATGACAACGGCAACGGCAGAAGAGCTGGCGGATGCAAGTCGTGATCTTCAAGCGCTCTCTTCACGTCTGGACAAGATGGTTGGTAGCTTCAAGCTATAGAGTTGGATAGAATAGCCGAAGTTTAAAAGTTCACTAACTAAATTTAGGTAAGTACTATGAATGACTTCGAAAAAGAACTAGAGCAGATTTCTCAGGAAGCCGCTCAGGAGCCAGAAGTAAAACTGCCGTCGCTAGAAGAGCAAAAAGCGATCGTCGCTGAGCTAAAAAAGCTGGAAGCAGAAGGTAAGTTGACGCCAGAAGTGTTAGAGCAACACTTTGGTAAATTTAACCAAAAAAACTCTGTTCCAGTTCACTAAGCTAGGGTGAGGTTTCGGCTCTAACGGGCGCGACAAAATCACCAACTCAAATACAAAAAGGGAGTGTATGCTCCCTTTTTAATGCCTGAAAAATGCTAATACCCCTTACATACTTGCCACTTAAAAATTATTGACACTTCAATGAGTTATTAATTAGTACTAGTTATTTTCATACTTGACAAGACTACCGCTCTATCTAAATCTATTGCGTATTTCAATAAAAGCGACCAAGGGAATGCGATCAGGATGGAGCAACAAAAAACAAGAAATGTCATTTTAATCACGGAGGGCAGTCTGCAGTCATCTCTGCTGAAAGATGTATTGGAGACCAAACTCGGTATTAGTGTTGCTCTAATCACACCAGACTCTCTTATTCAAGGAGCGTTAGATTCGCCTTTAGCGTCAGCCATTATTGTTGATTGCAGCGTGATCACTGATGAAATATTTCGGCGTTATTCGGAGTTTAAAGAGTCGCAACAGAAAGATACGCTCGAAATCTTAATTAATTGTGATCAATCCATTTCGACTGAAGATCTTTTTGCTTGGCGTACTCTAGCAGGTATTTTTTATACCTCTGATGATATAAAAACGCTGCAAGTTGGGATTGGTAAGGTACTTCAGGGGGATATGTGGTTCAGCCGTAAGTTTTCTCAGCAATACATTACTCACCTTCGTCGCCACTGCAAACCGATAAATAAGAATGTTCCCGCTATTTTGACCAAACGAGAGCAACAAATAATTACCTTTCTCTCTATGGGGGCTTCCAATCAACAAATTGCCGAACAACTATTTGTGAGCGAGAATACGGTAAAAACTCATTTACACAATATTTTCAAGAAGATTGAAGTAAAAAATAGAGTCCAAGCACTTATTTGGGCGAAAGAAAATATTTCGGATAACTCGTTAACAGTGTAATGTTCTTGAAATATTGCGTTATTTAATTTAGTGAATTCTTAATCATTACTGTGACCTAAATGTGTTAAAAGTGTTTCTTTTATGAGAAACACTTTTTTTGATTCTCTTTTTAATAACTTTGGAATTTAAAAAAGTAGCAAATAACTTTACTCTGTGGACTAGCACTTACATATCACACTAAGTGCGGACGATTAACGACTAATTTAAGAATGTTAAGTCACTGAAAGTATGAGAAACATTATGGAACAGTATATGGAAAAGCCTGAAGTCCTAATGCTCACTCAACAAAGTTTACAGAGTGAAAACTTTAAGGAAATGCTTTCTAAAAATATAGAAACTAAAATAACGATCATAGATACTAAAAACCCTAGTTATCACGAACTCATTCCGGAACGCTACTTTTTGCTTGTTGATTTTTCAGTTGAGATTCCATCCGAAACTTTAGTTTATTTAAAAGATAGTAATAAAGTGCTAGGAACCATAATGCTTAATTTAGGTTATGACTTAGACACAGAAGAACTCGCCTCATGGCCGCATGTAAAGGGTATATTCGGTCCGGGAGACTCCATGGACAAGGTGTGTCAGGGGTTAAAAGCAATAATAAAAGGAGATAATTGGCTGTCTCGAAGATTACTGGATCAGCTGGTTAATTATTATCGAGGAAAAGAAGCGAATAGCATTATTGAGCCTGCTATCGAGGTAGAGCTTACTCGGCGTGAAATTCAAGTTTTAAAAATGTTGAAAGAAGGAGGCTCAAATATGGAAATTGCTGATTCTTTATTTATCAGTGAGCATACTATTAAATCACATCTATACAATATTTTTAGAAAGTTAGAAGTAAAGAACCGTACGCAAGCAACAAGTTGGGCTAGGCGAAATCTGTAGTACTAGTATTAACTTACTGTAATAAAAAGAAAATACTCTATAAAGTACTAAGTTTTATATTTATTATTAAAATGTCAGTCTGAAATATCATCCCATATTCAAACTTATTCCTATTCGGTTGACTATTAGACTTCTCATGTCTGTTACAAATCTACTCAGACATAGAATAAAAGGTCTATTCAATTATTAAGACAAGAGGGAATAAAAATGAGCACAAGTGACAATGACACGTATCTAGGCGATGCAGGTGTAAATAACCAATTTGCTGATTTCGATGGCGGCGATGACTTGTTTATTGGTTTTGGTGGTAATGATTCGTTTGTTGGCGGTGGCGGTAACGATTATGTGATCGGCGGCGACGGTGATGATCGCCTAACTGGTGGTGCTGGTGATGACATCCTAAGGGCTGGTACAGGAAACGATTACCTCGGCGGTGGTACAGGTAATGATTTGCTTTTGGGTTTGTTGGGTGACAACAAACTAAATGGCGGCGTCGGTGAAGATATTCTTGTAGCTGGTTCTGGTGATAATGTTCTAGTTGGCGGCAGCAATGGCGATAAGTTTGTGTTCACGGATAAGTTTGGTGGCCATGGCGAAGCAAAAGTTGTGGATTTCACCATTGGTGAAGATTCTTTGCACATTATTAGCGACTCGGTCACAGACTTCGGTGATTTAAGCTTTAGCTATGATGCTGTAGGTAATGCCGTGTTTACCGATGGTGCTGATCTAACCGTGAAACTCATTGGCGTTACCGAAACTGACATCAATACTTACGGTGCGGATTTATTTGCAATCTAAATGACCTAAATCACTCAGAATGGGATTAGTTTGTGTGGCTCTGTCACGCTGAGGTGAACTAACTCGGTTATTCTAGAGTGTATTTGAGGCTGTCTTAAGTTAGGTGCTAGCTTTTGCTAGCGCCTAAATTTTCAATTTAAACGGAAATAGTCGTGCAAAAAACGGTTTTCAAAGAAGTGAGACAAAAACTATGCACGCTTGCGGGCTTGCTAATCGCTTTTAGCCTTTTTATCAACATACTAGTCCTCTCGATTCCCTTGTACATGCTTCAAGTGTACAACCGAGTGATATCCTCCTATTCAACCGATACTCTACTTTTGCTCACTATTATCGTGATTGTCGCGTTACTAACCATGTCGATTATTGATATCGCTCGCGCGCAAATGAGTAAATCATTTGGTTATTGGATGGACACCAAACTGTCCACTTTTATGCTTAAGCGCAGCATTCAATACCAATCGCACACAGGGAAGAGTTACACCTCGCAAACGCTGCGAGACATTCAGAACATCAAAAGCTTTTTGAGCAGCCAAGCACCCTATCCACTATTGGATGCGCCTTGGACACCGCTGTTTATTTTGTTCGTATATTTATTGCACCCAGTATTGGGTCACATCGCGTTACTCGGGTCTATCGTATTGTTTAGTCTCGGGCTACTCAATGAGCTAATGACGCGTAAAACCATGCAAGAAAGTGAAGTTAGGGCGATCTCTCATATCAACAACGCCGAGCTAGCCACGCAAAATGCCAATTCAATTCTTGCGATGGGGATGATGAACGCGTTTTTAGAGAAATGGCAGTCGCGCGTGAATGAAGTCAATGTGCTCGAAGAGCGAGTGGCAGGTAAGTCCATTTACATGGCTAACTTTTCTAAGTTTGTACGTGGTTCACTACAGATCTTTTTGCTGGGGGGCGGAGCATGGTTAGTGATCCAACATGAGATTACTGCGGGAGCGATGATTGCGAGTTCCATTTTAATGAGTCGGGCACTCTCGCCGATGGAGCAGGCGATTGGTACATGGCGAAGTGCTATGTCTGCTAAAGGCGCGTATAAACGACTAAAAGAAATCGACGCAATCGTGCGCCAAGATGAATCGAATATGCCACTGCCAAAGCCAAAAGGACACTATGAACTTACTGGACTTGCTTATCGCCATCCTGGCACAGCAGAGCCTGTACTCTCATCGATCAACTTATCTATTCCTCCCGGAGTCGCTGTCGGAGTTATTGGCCCTTCTGGTACTGGTAAATCGACGTTTGCTCGGTTGTTATTAGGTACGATCAAGCCACTAGCGGGTAAGGTTACGCTTGATGGTATGGAAGTGTCTACTTGGGCATCGGAAGACCGCGGCGCCCATTTTGGTTATCTCGCTCAAGAAGTAGAGTTGTTTCCTGGCACAATTCGGGAGAACATCGCGCGCTTCAAAGAGGAAGACCCCGCTAAAGTCATCAAGGCGGCGCAACTAGCAGGATGTCATGAATTAATACTCAAGAAAAACAAAGGCTATGATTTCGTTATTGGCGAAAATGGCCGTGGTTTATCTGGAGGAGAAAGGCAGAGAGTCGCACTTGCAAGAGCCGTTTATGGCGATCCATCTATTGTGATTTTCGATGAAGCTAATGCCAACCTTGATGGTGAAGGAGAGGCTGCATATCAACGTTTGATTGCCCATTTAAAGGCGCAAGGATCAACGATTATCGTCATTGCCCATAATCCGAGTACATTACGACAAATGGATAGATTGCTGTATTTAGCTGAAGGTCGAGTCAAATTATACGGTGATAAAGATGAAGTATTAAAACGCTTGATGGGCGAAGAAAGAACAGATATTCCAAGGGTAAGAAATGAGCAATCAACTGCCAGCCGTTAATCAGCATCCGTCTGAAACCGTTTATCGTTTTAGTCCGCAAGCGAAACTAAGCTTTCGAAAGCCAATTTTACTTGGTGTGGTGACGCTAAGTGTTTTTCTTGGCGGTCTAGGCTACTGGGCTGCGACAGCGAAATTAGAGAGTGCTGCGATTGCTTATGGCGATTTGTCTGTTCTCACTAAGCGCCAAGAAATTCAACATCTAGAAGGCGGCATTATTGAAAAGCTGTACGTGCAGGAGGGGGACTTGGTTGAAAAAGGTCAATTATTAATTCAACTCTCTAAGCGACAAGCTATGGCGAAGTTGGATTCATTAAGTGGTCAGTTTATTCATACTCTAGCGAAGGAAAACCGTCTAAGTGCTGAGCTAGATGAATTGCCAACGATCGTATGGTCTGATGATCTTGAAAGTATTCCTCGCGTCGATATCGTCCAAGAAGCTCAACTGGTTCAAAACAAGATCTTTGAAGCGAGAAAGCGATTCTTTGATAGTAAGCTGAGCATCATTGAGCAGAGTATTTCTGGGGCAAATTTGGAGCTGGAAAACCTCCAGCAAACCAAAGTAATTGAGAGAGAAAGACTCAATTTTATCGCCGAAGAAATAGACAGTAACCAAGCTCTAGTTCAAAAAGGCTTTTCGGGTAAATCCACCTTACTTCAACTCAAACGTCTTGCGGCGGAAGTGCGGAGTACCTTAAGTCAGTTAGATAGACAATCACTCACAGTAAGCAAAAGGTTGGATGAAAACCAAGCGCAAATTGAAGAGTTGAAGCTTGAAAGACTAAATGAGATTGTCGAGGAGCTACGAAACACCAAAAAGGAAATCGTCGCCATTCGTGAAGAGTATCGCTCAGCACAAGATATTGTAGCGAGAACAACCATCAATGCACCTATTGCAGGCCGTGTGGTCAACATGCAGGTGTTTACTGAAAAAGGTGTGATTGGTTCGGGTGAAACGCTATTGGAGTTGGTTCCTCAAGACGATAAGTTGTTAGTCGAGGCTCGCGTGAATCCCCAGGATATCGATTTAGTTAACCCAGGTCAGCAGGCGCATGTTCGTCTGACCGCTCTGAATGCTAGAACGTTGGCACCATTAGACGGTACGGTGTTAACGATTTCTGCGGATAAGCTTTCACAAGAAAACCAAGAGGATTTTTACCTCGCTAGAATTGCAATTTCGCAAGAAGATGTAGCCAAACACCGCTTAACTTCAGGAATGAACGCGGAAGTGCTTATTTTATCTGAACCGCGAACGCCTTTAAGTTATTTAATAAAGCCAATCACTGAAAGCATGAATCGCGCCTTTAGAGAGGAGTAATCTCAAAAGTACTTGAGTGAACACGGACAACTGACAAAATAATTTGTTATGGTTACCCGTTACTAGGCCGTATTTTAATTCTAAGGGAGCCGTGGAATGGAGAAAGTGCAGTTAGTCGTCGATTTTCTTCTCACTCATAAACTGATTTTTACCGCACTGATCTTTGTGATTATGTGGTTAATTCGTCGTACCATTTTATCGATGATTCGTGGTGACCATGCCTTTCTTTCTGAAGATCAGCGCAGCTGGATGTCCAGAACTAAGAACGGCACTTTTGCCATTACATTACTGATTTTATTTATTTTATGGCAATCAGAAATAAACGAGTTTGCTCTAAGTGTCACGGCGATAGCGGTTGCCATTGTTGTGGCATCCAAAGAGATAATTTTGTGTTTTACAGGCTCGATTCAAAGAGCAAGCTCACGTTCTTTTCGTGTCGGTGACTGGATTGAGGTCGGTAAACTGTGCGGCGAAGTGATCGAGCACAATATGATGGCGACGGTGATTCAAGAGATCGACCTGCACCATGGGCAATATCACTACACCGGAAAAACCGCGACCTTACCCAATAGTATGTTTTTTACTTACCCAGTAAAGAACCTCAATTTTATGAAGCGCTACGTCTACCACAATTTTTCTATCGTGGTGAAAGACTTCGTTAATTTGTATCCTCTGTTACCAATCTTGACCGACAAGATTGAAGAGCATTGTAGCTACTTCAGTGATGTTGCGCATCGCTACAATGCGATGATTGAAAAACACGCGGGGGTCGATCTTCCCGGTGCAGAGCCACATATGCATATTTCTAGTAATATCAATGGTGAGCAGATTTTGCATGTTATGATTTTCTGCCCGACCGATAAAGCTAACCACTTGGAGCATTTGATTCGTAAAGACTTTATGGAACTTTATGAGCAGCGCTTTCCTGTGGTGAGTGAAAAATAGAGAAGTGTCGTACGCCAGTTAAAACAAACCCCGCTATCAAACATAGCGGGGTTTGTTTTTCTAACGGTATTTCCAGCTCTAACTATATTCCCTGAATACTTAGCTGAATTTACTTTTCAGCATTAAAAACAGAAAGTAAGTACTGCCTAAAATAGCGACCAATGTGCCAGCTGCGACCTGACTTGGATAAATAGCGATTTGTCCCAGCCAATCTGCCCACAACATTAGGGTTGCACCAATTAAGGCTCCGACACTTAGTTGCTCTTTCACTTTTCTTGCTCCTAACATCATCGCCATATGGGGAGCGACCAAGCCAACAAAAGATATCGGACCAACTGTAGCGGTAGAAAAGGCGCATAATAAAGCAACGATGGTGAGCATTAGCGTATTGGCTACGGTGGGGTTAAGTCCTCGTGCATTTGAGAATTGTCGTCCGATGGAAATTAATGTTAGCCAGCGAGAAATCGCGAATACAGCGGTAAGCAGAACCATTATTGCCAAACATAGCATCAGTGCCGTGTCGGCTGTGACTCGATAAATTGAACCAGTTAGCCACAATAAAATTTTGTAACTGTCACCAGAACCTTGAGCTAGCGAAAATTGAACAAGGGCTTCTAATAGTGCCGTTAGTGCTATGCCGGACAACACGAAGTTAGATGGATTAAAATGGCTTCGTTTACCGATAATCAGCAATAACATCAATACGGACATACTTCCGAAAAAAGCGATACCCCAGTTAAATGCGGAGAGAAGTGACCCAGCGATGACTCCTGTCGTAATAATGGCAAACGTGGCTCCGGAAGACACACCGAGAATATCTGGGCTGGCCAGAGGGTTGTAAACAATGCGTTGCAAAATGATTCCGGCAACGGATAGCGCAATACCGACAGAAAGTGCGGTTAGCATTCGCGGCCAGCGTAATTGCCATTGGAACTCCCCTGGCACGGACCATTGGATCCCGTTTATACCATGGGTAACGAATGAGTAAGCTAGAATCCCAACCAGACTGAATAGCGCAATGCTGCATACCGCGCGTTTAGAAAGCGCCGTTTTTCCTTGGCTCATTGAAAGGTTAAGTTGATCGGTTGCCGTCAGCTTTTTACGAGTAAACCAAATTAAAGCGGGGGCGCCAATAGCTGCAGCCGCTACGCCGCTAGGAATGGTTTCCTCTAACCATAAGCTTAGTGAGATAGCGGCAGAGTCGGTGATGATTAACAGCATTGCGCCCAAAAGCATGCTGCTGATCAATTCGTCGCGCGGTGTTCTTGCCCCCATCGCTCTGGCAATATTGGGTGTCAGTAATCCGATGAAGCTGATAATGCCAACTGCGGTGATTGAGGCAGATACCAGCCAAATACCCATCACCATTAACGTGCCAAAAGCAGGTAATACTGCTAACCCACGCGCTGCTGCGCCTTCTTGTCCTAGTTTCATTAAGGTCAGAATGCGTGGTGCGACGATCAAAATTACGATTGCGATAGCGCAGCGAGGCAATAACCACTCAAACCAATCCCAGCTGTATTGTGAAAGGTCGCCCGCTCCCCACATAAAAATATTCTGTGCAAACTGAGCATTTAAAATAATGATGGCTGTGGCAATAGAGCCGAGCAGGATATTAATCACCATCCCTGAAACGACTAGCGGTAAACCCGTCATATTACGCACACCGGCAATAGATACGATCAGGCCAAACGCCACTAAGGCGCCTACCATTGCGGCTAATGCAGAGTAGTCGGCTACCCAATCAACAAACCAAATATTTACCAAAACTAATGCAAGCCAAGCGCCAGAAGAGGTGCCAAGAGTCAACGGCGAGGTGAGGTTGTTCTGCGTTAATTGCTGCATTAAGCTGCCGGTGAGACCAAGCATGGCACCAACAAGCAGGGTAATACTTAACCTAGGAAGCTGAGCTTGCGTAAAAAATACGTCACGAAATTCGCTCGCTACCTCTGGTTTTGTTAATAATTGCCACTGTTCGAAGAGTGATAAATTAGTGTCAATTTGTAGACTAAAGACGCTAAGTAACGTAATCAGCGCCAGATAACCAATATAATGTTTCGTTCTCATTGCTTTGGTGCCAACTCTATTAGACTGTCGGTAATCGCTTCAGCGGTGTATTGCAAAGACATAGCACCGCCATACGCCCACACTGCTCTGACTGAATTTACCCGCTGCTTCTTTACAAACGGCATCGCTTGCCAAAGTGGCGAATCTTTCAGTTTGCGTTCTTCTGGGAAAGGTTGTACGTAGAGAACGTAGCTGTTTTGAAGGTTTTGAAGTCGATTAATCCGATCTTGCTTTACGCCCCACGCGCGTGGAGCCTCTTTAATTGGAGCGTGTAATCCCAGCTTTCTGGCCACGTAGTCTGTGGTGGAATTTTCGGTTGCAAGAAACACCGTATTCGGCGTTGAAAAACGCATCACCAGAACACTGAGTGGCTCAGAGTAATAGTGGCGAATTCGCTGGCGCATCTGCGCAAATGAAGCATCTAATTCTGCCAGTTTCTGTTCAGTAAGTGCCTCTTTATTGAATAGCTTGCCGAGCGTACGAAAGTGACGAATAGCAGTCTCGGCCGCAGCCTCATTTTCAGAAAAATTAGGTAAATATATAACCGGAGCAATTTGTTTGAGTAACGGAATCAAGTCTTGCTGTGGAGACGCAGCAAGGATGACATCTGGCTTCAAGCTGGCGATTTTTTCTAAGTTGGGCTCTGCTCGGGTTCCAATATCTTCAATTGACTCTGGTGCAGTTGGATTGACGACCCATTGGCGGTAGCCTGGTAAATTTGGGGCTGCGATTGGTTCTACGTTTAGCGCCAAAACTTGTTCTAAGATGTCCCAGTTTAAGGCAACAACGCGTTGTGGCGCTTGCTCAAAACTATGCTCACCATATTCATCGGTAACGGTGATGACTGCATTTGCATTAGTCATAAAAAATGCCAACAGAAAAGCAGATTGTGTAACCACAGTAAGTAAACGAGCTATTATGCGCATACAACAGCCACCTTTTGGCTCGCCAATGTGTTGGCTGGAGTTGGATGATCAATGAGCTTAATCGGTGACTCATACAACTCAGAAAGGCGCTCCTCATCTAGCAACATGTCGGCGTTGCCTTCGAACGCAATTTGACCTTTCTTGAGCGCAACAATGTGGGTTGCATAGCGCAGTGCTAAGTTCAAATCGTGCAGGATCACGATAATGCCTACGTTCTCGGTTCTATTTAGCTCTGCAAGTAGCGCCATCAGTTGAAATTGATGGTGAACATCGAGCGCGGAGGTCGGTTCATCTAGGATCAAAATTGGTGATTGTTGAGCCAACAGCATAGACACCCAAGCGCGTTGGCGCTCGCCGCCCGATAAGTCATCCGCCAAAGCTTGAGCAAAAGGTGTAACTCCTGTTCGTTCCATAGCCTGCGTGATGATCTGTTTGTCTTCAGGTTTCCAACGACCAAGTGCGCCACGCCACGGAAAGCGGCCCAAGCGCACTAGCTCTTCTACCGTTAAACCAGCCGAGGAGGGCAGCTTTTGTGGCAAATAGGCGATCTGCTTTGCCAGCTCTTTGGTTTTGAGTGACGAAAGGGAAGTGTCGTTTAGTGTTACCGTGCCTTTATCTGGTGACATTTGACCAGAAAGCAGGTTCACCAGTGTCGATTTGCCTGAACCGTTATGGCCCAAAACGACAGTTAGTTCATTCGTTGGGATGTTAAGTTGGTCGATGACGAGGATCTGACGTCCACCTCGAACGATCTCAATATTAGACAGTTGAAACATGGATGACTCTTAGGAGAAAACTCCCCTCAAGAGAGGGGAGTAGAAAGTTCAATTACCAGCGGTAGTTTGCGTTTAGCATAACAGAGCGAGACTGGCCGTAGTAACACCAGTAATCGCAACCTGAAACAAACTCTTTATCCAGAATGTTGTTAACGTTTAGCTGTGCTTGCCACTGTGAAGTGATGTCGTAAGTGACTGACGCATCCCAAAGAGTGACTGAAGGAACAGTTAGGTTCGAGCTCTTAGGGTTATCTTTTGACTCACCTACGTAGCGCACACCAGTACCGATATTGAGGCCTGGAATCAGGCTGTAGGCGCTGTAGTCTACCCATGCTGAAGCTTGGTGTTCAGGAATAAGTGCGGCTTGTTTTTTACCTTGGCCAAAACTCTCATCTGTTTTCGCTTTAGTGTAGGTGTAGATTGCCATCAGTTTTAGATCGTCGGTTAGCTGCGCCGTGCTTTCAAGCTCAATACCTTGAGAAGTCACTTCACCCGTTTGTGTCGCGATCCATGTTGATGGGTTGGTCACCAACGCGTTCTTTTGCGTAATGTCGAACCATGCAAGGTTGATAAAGCCATCCATAAAGCTTGGCTCATACTTCACACCCACTTCTACTTGCTCGCCTTCCAGCGGTTTGTAAAGCTCATTGGTTGCAGCATCAATGGTGCTGATCACTTCAAACGACTGAGAGTAGTTTGCGTAAGGTGACAAGCCATTGTTTGCAAGGAACATTACACCCGCGCTGAGAGACAACTGACCATCATCACGAGATTCGTTTTGATCAACGCCTGCGCCTTTGCCAGAGTTTTCTGTTTTCACCCAGTCGTAACGAGCACCCACGTTACCAATCCACTGTTCATGCAGTTTCAATTGGTATTGCGAATAGAGACTTGCTTGAGATTTCTCAATCTCACGTTTCACGTTGTTGGCAGGATCAAGCGGGGTGAAGTTGCCGTAAACTGGGTTCCACGGGTTGATGGTGCCAAATGCGTAGTTGTCTTGCTCGTCGCCATCGGTTTTGTGGAATTGCAGATCCATACCGACAAGCACCGTGTGCTCTGCGTTGTCTGTCATCCAGTTGCCGACAGCGTTATTGTCGAATGTGATGCTCTGGTTTTTGCCGTCACGGAATACGATGCCTTGCGCTAATTCTTCTTTTGCAGGATCGTTGTTTGAGAATGCGTAAGAGCTGCGCAAGTACAACTCATTGGAGCCGTAGTTGAGGTTTTGAGAGAATGACCACGTGTCATTGATGTCGTGCTCTAGCAAGTAACCTAGAGAGAACTGCGTGCGTTCGTATTTATCGTAGTTTGGCTGACCAAGGTTAGTCGAAGGATCGATTTTGCCAAAGTTAGAACCAATCAAAGTTCCTGCTGCTGGGAAGAATGGGTTGGTTGGCACACCGTCATCACGAAGGTAAGTAGCCAAAACGGTCAGCATTGTACGGTCAGAAATGTCGAACTCGACACTTGGCGCTAGATAAAAACGCTCGTTGTTAGTGCCGTCCAGTTCGCCATCTTGGCTTGTCATCAGGCCAACCAAACGGTAGCGGATTGTGCCAGCGTCGTTTGCTTCATCAGCAATGTCAAAACCTACAGACTGGTGTTGGTTGTTGCCTACTTCGACTTTTACTTCGCCTTGAGGCGTAAACGTTGGTTTTTTCTGTACAGCATTCACGATACCGCCTGGTGCCGATTCACCAAACAGAATAGCTGATGGGCCTTTAACCACTTCCACACTTTCTAGGCCGTAAGGTTCGACCAACCATGTGTAGTAACCATCGCGGAATAGGCGGTTGCCGTTTAGGTAAGTCGCTGCATCAAATCCACGAACTTTGAACCAATCAGTGTCGTTGTCTGCGCCATAAGGCTGAGCGGTTACGCCAGATGTGTAGCGTAATGCTTCGTCCAACTTTTGCGGTGCACGAACGCGAAGCTCGTCTTCAGAGATAATAGAAACGCTGCGTGGTGTTTCTGCCGCAGGGGTTTCTACTTTAAGTGCTTGCGCGGTGACCGTAATGGTCTCCATTGCAATAATGTCATCTTGTACAACGTCTTCTTGAGCTTGTGCTGTGAATGCAACCACTGCTGCTGTTGGTGCCAAAGCACAGACCAACGCGTTACGGATCGCGATGGTCAGTAAGTTATTCTTTGTCATAAATATATTCCCGACAATTATGATTAATGCTAAGCTTAATTGTAATTATTATCATTTGAACTTTTGTTTCGGTATTTTACTGACTTTTGTATCAAAAGATAGTAAAACGTTCGCAAATTCATTCGCGGTACTTAAAGTCGTTGTTATGTTCAATTGGTTTGAAAAACTGACCCAACCCTTTCCCCAGATGGAAACCGAAAAGCCACCGAAGACACTTTTTGGCTTCTGTCGCTTTTACACTCGTGGCTTTGAAGCCCCTTTACTTGTTATGGCTGTGTTCAGTGCGCTTATTGCCATTACTGAGGTGACGCTGTTGCGTTATATGGGCGAGCTCGTCGATATTCTCTCTAATCAAGATCGCGCAACATTCTGGCAAGATCAGGGTGATCGCATGCTAATGATGCTGTTCTTAGTGGCGGTTGTGATGCCAGTTCTCGGTTTTGTCCACTCAATGGTGATGCACCAAACGTTATTGGGTAACTACCCGATGTCTATCCGTTGGTTGATTCACCGTTACTTGCTAAAACAAGCGGTTGGATTTTTCCAACGTGACTTTGCAGGCCGAGTTGCGACCAAAGTGATGCAAAGTGCGTTAGCGGTACGAGAAACGGTCATGAAGTTGGTGGATGTACTGGTTTATATCAGCGTTTATTTTCTTTCGATGCTTTGGATGATGGGCGAGGCCGATGGTTTGCTGATGTTGCCTATTGTGATTTGGATAGGAATGTACGCGGTTATCCAGTTCTACTTTATCCCTAAAATGAAACAAGTAGCGACAGAGCAAGCGGATGCTCGCTCTGTAATGACTGGGCGCATTGTCGATTCTTACACCAACATTTCTACCGTAAAACTATTCGCTCATTCACAGCGAGAGTTGGAATACGCAGAAAGCAGCATGAAGCAGTTTTTGGTGACGGTTTACCGCCAAATGCGCATGGTGACTTGTTTACTGTTTAGTGTGGATGCCATCAACTATTTGCTGCTGATGTCTATTAGTGCCATTTCGGTTTATCTATGGCTAGATCACGCTGTAACAATTGGTGCTATTGCGATTGCCATCAGTATTGCGTTGCGCGTACAAGGTATGTCGAAGTGGATCATGTGGGAAGTTAGCGCACTGTTTGAAAACATCGGTACAGTAGTAGACGGTATTAATACGATTTCAAACGATGTTGAAGTGAAAGACGTACCAAATGCTAAGCCTTTGCAAATCTCTCAAGGTGAGATCTGCTTTGATCACGTAGGTTTTAACTACAGTGATGAGAAGGCAGTATTTGAGAACTTGAATCTGACTATCAAACCGGGCGAAAAAGTCGGCATTGTCGGTCGCTCTGGGGCAGGTAAATCCACGTTGGTCAACTTGTTGCTGCGCTTTTACGACGTAAATAGCGGTAAGATTTGTATTGATGGACAGGACATTTCTCAAGTCGAACAAGAGTCGCTGCGCCAACATATCGGTATGATCACGCAAGACACCTCTTTGCTGCATCGTTCAATTAAAGAGAACATTCTTTACGGTGATCCAGATGCTTCAATGGATGCCGTTATCGCAGCTGCTGAGAAAGCACATGCTCATGATTTCATTCAATCTCTACGAGACGAGCAAGGTAACGTTGGCTATGACGTTGAAGTGGGGGAGCGCGGCGTGAAGCTGTCTGGTGGTCAACGTCAACGTGTGGCGATTGCTCGCGTGCTGCTGAAAAACGCGCCAATTTTGATCATGGATGAAGCAACGTCTGCACTTGATTCAGAAGTAGAATCGGCAATTCAAGAAAACCTTGAAGTTCTGATGGAAGGAAAAACAGTGATTGCGATTGCTCACCGTTTATCAACGATTGCCGCGATGGATCGTTTGATTGTAATGGATGACGGCAAAATCATTGAGCAAGGCTCGCATTACGAGCTGCTGCAACTGGGTGGCGTTTACGCTCAGTTGTGGAAGCATCAAACCGGCGGCTTTTTGTCTGAGCAAGGTGATGCTCAACGGCAAGTCATCTAATATGACGCTACACGAAAGAGGAGCAAATGCTCCTCTTTTTTATGTCTGCCGTTTATACCGAGTTAGTAGGCGTCAATGGGTGACGTTTACTTGTGATTATTCATTAAGTTAGGCCAACTTAATGATGGTTATGTCTATAACTCACTGTCGTTCTTGCATTTTTTACGCTTTTTTTACGCGAACTCCGAATGGGCTTTTGCTAAAGTTTCTGCATCGAATTTTGGTTGATGTACTTTATGTTTGCTCATTGGCGAGATAACACATTTCTCTTTTCTGCCATCGTGATTGTTGGCGCGGTTGTGGCCTCATGGCTGTTGGACCAATTGTTTGGCTCTACAGCTGCGGTCCTGCTGATTTTGCAGTTAGCAGTTGTGGTGGTGGCGTTTCAATGCAACTCGCGATTCGCTTATGCGGCGGCGGTGATCGAAGCGTTGAGCTTCAACTTCTTTTTCACGACGCCTCGTTACTCTTTGCAGATGTTTCGTCCGGAAGACATTTTTAATCTAGTCGTGTTTATGGTGGTGGCATTTATCACCAGCACCTTTGCGGATCTTTATCGTCGCCAGCAGGGCGAGTTAAAACAAACCAAGCTGCAAAATAGCATCCTGCTATCGGTGTCCCATGACCTACGCACGCCGCTAGCAACCATTATTGGAACACTGACCACACTCAACGAGTACATGCCCAAGCTCAAAGACTTAGAGCGCAAAGAATTGCTCGACAGTGCGACTTCAGAAAGCCACCGCTTGCATCAATATATCGAGAACCTCTTACAGGCGACTAAGCTCCAGCATGGCACATTAAAAATTACTAAAAAAGATGAGCTGATTGCGGATATTGTGCGGGATGCGGTTTCTCGTTTGCCGAATTACACCGAGAAAGTATCCATGAATATGGATGATTCCGTTGGTTATTTATCAGTAAGTCGTTCGCTTATCGAACAAGCGATCTTCAATGTGTTGGATAATGCCATGCGATTTTCGCCAGAGAATGAATCTGTTGAGGTTTCTCTTTCTAAGCAGGGTTCGTCGTGCGTGATTGATGTTCGGGACATGGGGATTGGCATCAAAGCTGAAGATGCGGAAAAAATATTCAGCCTTTTCTATTCCGGCGCGAACAACAAATCGGCCGATTCAGGCACCGGAATGGGACTCGCGGTTGCCAAAGGCATCATCACCGCACACCAAGGAGAGATTCAATCTATGCCAGTATCAGAAGGGACGCTGATCCGCATTCGACTTCCACTCAATCAAGGAGCAGAGCAGGCGTGAGTTACAAAGTTTTAGTCGTGGACGATGAGCCTCGCATTCATACCTTTATTCGAATTTCGCTGTCTGCTGAAGGGTTTGATTACATTGGCGCGAGTACCATTGCAGAAGCCAAAGCGTGTTTCGAAGCGCATTCACCGCACGTTATTCTGCTTGATTTAGGCTTGCCCGACGGCGATGGGACGGAGTTTCTCAATACACTTCGTCAGACGTATAAAACGCCAGTGCTAGTGCTGACAGCTCGCGATCAAGAAGAGGAAAAAATCCGCCTTTTAGAAGCGGGCGCGAATGATTACTTGAGCAAGCCTTTTGGCGTAAAAGAGCTCATCGCGCGCATCAAAGTGCTGGTTCGAGATTTGGTTGATGAGCAATCCATCGCTGATGAGCTGGTGGCTGGCCGAGTCAAAATCATCAAAAGTACTCACCAATTTTGGTTGGATCAGAGGGAAATTCCACTCACCAAGAAAGAGTTTTCATTCATTGAACAGTTGATTCTCAAGCCGGGAAAACTCATTGAGCAAACTCATTTGCTAGCGGTGATTTGGGGAAAAAGTCATGTCGAAGATACTCACTACTTACGCGTGTTAGTGAGTCAACTACGCAAAAAACTGAACGATAGTGCTGACGAACAGCGGCTATTAAAAACCGAGCCGGGGCTGGGTTATCGTTTAGTGCTTGAGACGTCCAAGCACCACTAAATTCCAAATTTAATCAACGTTAATGCCAAGGTTTAGTGCTGGTTATCGGCACTCGAACAGGATTCGTGTTGCCTATTTTCCGTGACGGAAAATCAGTCTAGCCCTTAACGCATTAGCATTTTCTATACATAAAACACAGTTAGGGATTGATATGGCTCACTTTACAGTAATTGGTTTAGGGCGATTTGGCGTTGCCGCCAGCTTAGAACTTATTCATCTTGGACACACGGTAACGGGGGTGGATAGCGACCCGAAAATTGTCGAAAAATACGTCGAAGAGTTAACGCAAGCGGTCATATGTGACGCGACAGACGAAGGTGCACTCAGAGAATTAGCGCTAGCGAACAGTGATGTGGTGTTGGTGGCGATTGGCGAAGACATGGAAGCCAGTTTGTTGTGTACGCTGGCGCTTAAAAATCTGGGTGTGAAATCCATTTGGGTCAAAGCTAGCACCAAAGCGCACCACACCATCGTGTCTAAGCTTGGTGTACAACGCATTATTCATCCGGAAGAGGAGATGGGCGTAAGAGTCGCGCAGGCACTCAACTATCCGATGGTGAACAACTATTTAGAAATGGGGCATGGCTTGTATGTGGTGGAAATCCACGTTAAATCCAATCTGCACGATACGCCGCTTTCTAAGTTGATCAGCCGAGGCAGTTACAACATTCAGCCTATCTTGGTGAAGCGCGAAGAAGCCGTCTACACCAATATCAATGATGAGTTTGTGCTTAATGAGTTCGACACGCTGTTGCTTTGCGGTAGTCGCGCTGAGCTGAAATACGTCGCTCCAAGGTTGGTGTAACATGGTTTTGTGGCATCCCTCTATTATCCCAATCGAGCGAAAACCCAAAGCGGGTAAAAAATTGTTGGGCGCACCTCCATTGATACTTAGCCTCAGTTTTGCGTGCTTGATCATACTCGGCACAGTTTTACTCAAACTGCCGATTGCCACCACAGAGCCCATCACTTGGATTCAAAGCTTGTTTACTGCGACATCGGCCATTACGGTGACGGGATTAGTTGTGGTAGACACGGGCACGGCGTTTACGCCTTTTGGGCAAGTGGTTATTGCTTTCCTGATTCAATGTGGTGGCCTAGGTTTGATGACGTTTGCCATCGTGACTTTGCTGGCTCTGGGCGGAAAAATTGGCTTTTTGGAGCGAGCCGTCGCGAGAGAGGCGTTCAACCAAACTGACTCATCGACACTCATTGCCACTGCTAAATCTGTATTGATGTTCGCTCTGCTCGTTGAACTTATTGGTTTTACCATTTTGAGCGTTTATTGGAGTGAAGAGCTGGGCTGGAAAACCAGTTTGTTCCATGGTTTCTTCTACACCATCAGTGCGTTTAACAATGCAGGTTTTGCGTTGAGTGCCGATAGCTTAATGCCTTACGTGGACGACCCGGTCGTTAACTTCACCATTACCAGTTTGTTCATTATTGGTGGTTTAGGCTTCTCGGTTTGGATTGACTTAAAACGCAATCGCCGTTGGCACCGACTTACCGTTTACAGTCGAATGATGATCTTAGGCACGGTGATCATTAACGTGGTGGCACTTATCGCCATTTACCTGATTGAATATGATAACCCCAACACGCTTGCTCCTTTGAGCGAAGCAGGGAAATGGTGGGCATCGTGGTTTCAAGCGGTGACGCCAAGAACGGCGGGGTTCAATACTTTAGCTATCGATCAGTTGGAAGATGCCACAACGGCGATCATTCTGGTGTTGATGTTTATTGGCGGTGGATCATTGAGCACGGCAAGTGGCATTAAAGTTGTGACATTTATGGTGTTAGTCTTGGCAACTTACAGCTATTTGCGTCGCGATGAAGCAACCTATGCGTTTCAACGCGAGATTCCCAAAGAGACCATCAGAAAGGCATTGGCGCTGACTCTGATCTCGGTGGGTGTGACTTGGTTTGCCATATTCACGCTGTTACTGACAGAGAAAGCGTCTATGTTAGACATTATGTTCGAAGCGGTCTCGGCACTGGGTACGGTTGGTTTGTCGCGAGGCTTAACGGGCAGTTTGTCCGAACCGGGTGAGTTAGTGATCATCTTCATGATGTTTATGGGACGATTAGGGCCTCTTACTTTAGCGTACTTCTTAGCCAGCCCAAGAAAGAAAAAAGCGCGTTACGCGAGCACTAAACTGGCAATAGGGTAAATGGGCTAACTCGGAGAAAATGACCAAAAGGCTAGGCATAAGAGGAGTAACTGCTCCTCTTTTTTGTGCTCTTTGTAGCCACGAAACTGTATACGGTTGCCTCTCTCACAACAATTTATGATTCATCTCTATTTTTTATCATTTATAAATTGTCGTTTTTGAGGTGTTGTCCAGAATGGCATTATCCACGTGCAACATAAGATTGCCGGGAATAAAAATAATTACAATACTGCCTTACTGGAAGATACATGAAAATCAAACCCCTCCCACCTTTAAATAGCCTCGTTGCGTTTGAAGCGTCGGCGCGGCACTTGAGTTTTACGTTAGCCGCTGATGAGCTAAACGTGACCCAAGGTGCTATCAGTCGCCAAATTAGACAATTAGAAGAATACTTAGGCAAGGCTATGTTCACGCGAGCCAATCGAAGCATTAACTTAACGCCTACAGGTCTTCAATATTATCAAGCCGTCAGCCAATCTTTGCTCGATATTGCTCAAATCACGGGTGAAGTGAAGAAGTGGCAGGGCGAACAAAAGATCACGGTTGCGACGACAAACGCAATGGCCGCTTTGTGGTTGTTGCCTAAGGTCGCTCAATTTCAAAATGAACATGATGACATCGATATAAGGATTTTGGCCTCAGATAATGTGTTGGACTTACGCCGATTAGATTGCGATATCGCATTGTTTTATTGTCGCACTCCACCTGCGGAAATGGATGTGACAACGCTATTTTCAGAAGAAGTATTCCCTGTGTGTAGCCCGCTTTATTTAGAGAAAATCGGCCAGCCTAGTGAGCCAGAAGAAATCTTCAATAAAACGTTACTCTATCTGGAAGAGTCTCAAAGAGACTGGGTGAATTGGGAGCAGTGGTTTGCGAGTGTAGGGTTGCCAAATATTTCGCCTCGTAATCGCATGAACATCAACAACTATCCAATGCTGTTACAAGCGGCAATTAATGGTCAGGGCATCGCGTTAGCTTGGGGCTCATTAGTGGACGACTATTTACAAAGCGGTGCTTTGGTTAGGCCAGTCGAACACGTTCTTTCAACTCCCTCTAATTTTTCTATGCTTGAACCTAAAAATAGAGGTTTAATCCCAGCAAGCGTCAAACGTTTTAGAGAATGGCTTTTGCATCAGTTGCCAGATGAAGTGGGTGACCGAGGCCTAGCCTAAATCAATAAGCAGAGAAAATAACAGAGTTTGGTCATGTTAAAAAAGCGGGAATATCAGTTCCCGCTTTGTTTGAATTGATTGGATGAAATGACGCACTAAGTGAGTGCTGGTCCTTGATTGAGTGTCGAATCATCTTTCAGCGAGGATGCTGAAGTAATAGGTTCAGAAGCTACCGTTTTGCTTTCAACAAGCGGTTCAACAGGACCATCAAGTTTCTCTTGCTCTGGGTGAACATGCTCAGGAAGCATTGCCCATGGCTTAGGTTCGCGTCGAATACTATGGAACAGCGTTAAGCTCATTACCGCGATAAAAATGGCGATAGGGAAACCGGCAATAATGGAAGCCGTTTGCATTGCTTTTAACCCTCCTGCATATAGAAGCACTCCCGCAATGGCAGCGATCATGATTCCCCACAATACGCGTATAGACGTAGGAGGTTCACTGTGTCCAGCGGCATCGAGGGTACATAGAACTAAGGTACCTGAGTCAGCAGAGGTAATGAAATAAGTACCGAGTAATAAACACGCAAGTACGCTAAGTAGTTTACCAAACATACCTGTATCTAGATTGTCGAATAGCGTAAACAAAGCGCGTGTCGTATCGGCTTTAGTCGCTTCAAGAATCGGGCCGCCAGAAAAATCCGCAGGTGGTGTTTGTTTGGCTTCTTGTGCCGCAGTGACTTGCTCTTGATGAGCAACACGAGCGTCTTGCTCTACCTTTAACGCTGCGCCACCAAATACTGAAATCCATAAAAACGTGATCAGCGTAGGAACTATGAGAGCACCACCGATAAGCTCACGTATTGTGCGCCCTTTAGAGATACGAGCTACAAACATGCCAACGAAAGGTGCCCAAGTCATCCACCAAGGCCAGTAATAAGCCGTCCACCAGTTTTGCCAGCCAGAGTCATTCTGTGCATCGCTCCATAAGCTCATACCGACAATGTTTTGTGCATAAAGCCCCGTACTTTCGAGTAGCGTATTTAAGATATAGCGAGTAGGGCCAATGTAAAGTACGACCAGCACGAGTGCGAGTGAGAGCAGCATGTTCCATTCTGATAAACGGCGAATACCTTTCCCTACACCAGATAGCACCGATGCAACCGCACAAGTACAAAGGGAAACGATAATAAAGAGTTGAATCCCCAAACTAATGTCTAGACCAAAGGCTTGATTCAAACCAGAGTTTATTTGGATAACTCCCATCCCCAAGGTTTGAGAGATACCGAAAGCAGTCACCGCGACTGTTAGGATATCAACCGTGTGCCCGATAGGCCCATAAATACGATCGCCAATCAAAGGGTACAAGATAGAGCGTAGGGTAAAAGGCAGATCTTTACGGTAGGAAAAGTAGGCTAATGCGAGTGCAACAATAATAAAGACAGACCAAGGATGTAGACCCCAGTGAAAGAATGTCAGTTTCATTGATGTTGTTGCGGCTTCATTGGTCAGGCCTTGAGTAAATGGGTTGTCAGCGTAATGCCACATCGGTTCGGCGACCGACCAGAAAATTAAGCCTATCCCCATGCCTCCGGAAAAAAGCATGGATACCCAAGACAAATAACTAAACTCTGGTTTTTCGTCATCTTTACTCAAACGAATATGTCCATATCGACTAACCATAAGGTAAAGAAGAAAACCGACAACGAGTGAAACAAGTCCGATGTAAAACCACTTCATATTCTGCAGCAAAATGCCGGAAATCGTTTCGAAGTATTGGCCCGCTTGGTTGGCGAGAATGGCGCAGAAAAGTACAAAACCGATAACGACGATCTTTGATGCGATTGTCACAGTCGGATTGAGTCCTTTCAATATCCCAGATGTTGCTCTCATAGGCATCCCTCACAGTGCTTTTGTTTTAGCGTTATCGTTTGTTGCGTTATTGTTAATTTTTGAAAGAGAGTAGAGAGAGGGCTTTTGTGTTTCAACTGATTAATACTCATCGGTTAATGAGTATTAATCATGACAAGAAGAACCTTGTTAATTAAAAGGTTATTTTGTTGTTTGAGATCAATGCACGAATGACAAAAACTCATCCAAACCCGGCAAAAAAGTCGTTTGTTTGTTGCTGAGTTGTTAATCAAAATCATCTCCATTAACACAACACGATGTTGTACGCACTGGATGCAACTCGACTCTCGGAGATAAGAATATGAGCAATGTCAACCAAACCATTATTCCTGTTGAACTTGTTGATAATGTACTGAACCCAATCAGCGAAGCAACAGGAATGCCGAATCAGGCCTACACCAGCGAAGAGTATTTTACTTTTGAGCGTGATCAGGTGTTTGGTAACACTTGGGTATGCATTGGTTTTGCATCAGACCTGCTTAAAAATGGTTATGTGATGCCACTTGATTTCATGAACCTTCCACTACTCATGATGAGAAATCGTCAAGGTGAAGTCCAAGTCTTCCACAACGTATGTAGCCACCGAGGTATGAAGCTGGTGCATGAAGCGGGCGAAGTTCAAGGCATGATTCGCTGTCCTTACCATTCATGGACGTACGATCTTGACGGCAATCTAAAAGGCACACCACACATCGGTGGTATCGCAAAACACAAAGATGATCGATTTAAGTGTGAAAAACACGGCCTTAAGCCACTTCGTTCAGCCGTTTGGATGGACATGGTATTTGTCAACTTATCGGGCAATGCTGAAAGCTTTGAAGATCATATCGCGCCGCTAGAGCAACGTTGGCAGCAATTCTTAGGTGAAGATGGGTTAGGGCTTCTTCGCCGCGTGAACATGGGTGGCAACTTAGAGATCGAAGTGAAAAGTAACTGGAAGCTTGCCGTAGAAAACTACTGCGAGGCTTACCACTTACCTTGGGTGCATCCGAGTTTGAACAGTTATTCTCGCCTAGAGGATCACTACAACATCATGTTTGCAGAGCGCTTTGCTGGTCAAGGTAGTCTCGCGTACAACCTTTCAGATACAGCAGGAACACACTTACCTAAATTTCCAAGCTGGCCAGAAGATAAACTGCGTCATGCAGAATACGTTGCACTCTTTCCAAACGTGTTGCTTGGTATTCAAGCCGATCATGCCTTTGCAATGATGATTGAACCAATCACTGCGAATAAGAGTGTTGAGCACCTACGTGTTTTCTATGTGGGTGATGAAGCAACGAAAGATGAGTTTGCTGCGTGTCGTACCGCTACCGTTGAGTCGTGGCGAGTCGTGTTCGGCGAAGATATTGGAGCGGTCGAAGGTATGCAGGAAGGTCGTTACTCACCTGGCTTTAGTGGTGGCGTGTTCTCACCAGAAATGGATGTTCCGACGCATTTCTTCCAAACCTGGTTGGCAAAGCAAGTGAAAGCGGCACTGGAGCAGTAAGATGATGCATTACCTTAATTATATTGATGGTGAGTGGTGCGATTCAGAGCAAGCGCTGACCGTCATGAATCCTGGCACAGCCGAAACGTATGCGACGATTGCAGAAGCCACTATCACCGATGCCGATCGCGCAATGGCAGCGGCACGCCGAGTGGTCAATCAAGGCCTTCTTTCGGACGTTCGTCCCGCCGTCAGAACCGAGTGGATGTTAAAAGCCGCCGCAGCTATTCGTGAAATGGTTGATGAAGGTGGGTTAGTTGCCTGTCGTGAAAATGGGAAATCTTTGCAAGATGCCAAAGATGAGTTTTTAGAGTCGGCACGTTACTTCGAATACTACGCTGGCATGGCCGACAAGCTGGAAGGCACGTCAATTCCGTTGGGTAAAGACTATGTCGACTTCACTCAATATGTGCCGTTTGGCGTGTCAGTGCAGATTGTGCCGTGGAATTTCCCTGTCTCTATTTGTGCACGCTCATTGGCACCTGCATTAGCCGCAGGTAACGCAGTGGTGATCAAATCGCCAGAGATTTCTCCACTTGCCATGACGTTGTTGATTAAAGCGATTGAAAAAGCGGGCTTCCCAAAAGGCACGATTAACTTGCTATGTGGCAAAGGCTCAGTCGTTGGCAGTCATTTGGTGCAGCACCAAGAGGTCGATCAAATTGTCTTTACGGGTTCCGTTCCAACTGGCCAACGCATCCTGCAAGATTCAGCGCAACGCGCTACTCCATCGGTGATGGAGCTGGGTGGTAAATCGGCTGCTATCGCACTGAAAGATGCGAACCTTGAAACACTTTTGAAAAGCGTTCAGGTCGGTATTTTCTTTAACGCTGGTCAAGTGTGCTCGGCAATGTCTCGTTTGCTGATTCAAAAAGAGCGTTATGAAGAAGTAAAAGCGGCGGTAGTGGAAATGGCAAAAAGCCTAACTATTGGTCAAGGCGAAAGCCAGCCGGACATCACACCGTTGGTATCTGCTGATCAACAAGCACGCGTGCTTGAAATGATAGAACAAGCAAAAGCCGACGGCGCGAATATCCTAACGGGTGGCTACGCACCTGATTTATCGGGTTACTTTGTGGCACCAACGGTGATTGAAGCCTCACCAGATATGCGTATTGCTCAAGAAGAAGTGTTTGGCCCTGTACTGGTGATTACACCGTTTGAAACTGAACACGAAGCGATCGATATCGCGAATGGCACTGATTTTGGCCTGGTTGCTGGTGTCTTTGGTGAAAGCCTAAACCAAACATTGCGTGTGGCACAGCAACTGCGTGGTGGACAAGTGTTCATCAATGAATGGTTTGCTGGTGGTATCGAAACACCATTCGGTGGCGTGGGCTTGTCCGGGTTTGGGCGAGAAAAAGGACAAGAAGCGATATATAGCTACGTCCAGACACGCAATATTGCCATTCGTTTGCAACAAGACGGCGACGTATAGCTACCGTGTAACTCGATTTTCATCACCTCGTACCGACTTGGATTTCAGACCACAAGCTCGGGCGAGGTTGATGAAATCGCTACAAATCTGACAGGGGTTTGTAAACACGGGAATTCAGAACAAGGTAGTTGGAGTAAAAGTGATGAAAAAGTGGCTCTGTATTATTTGCGGCTTAATCTATGATGAAGCACAAGGTTGGCCATCCGACGGCATTGCACCGGGAACCGCATGGGAAGATGTGCCAGATGACTGGTTATGCCCAGATTGTTTAGTGGGCAAGGCCGATTTTGAAATGATCGAAATCACCGATGATGCGCCAGTAGCAGAGGTTGCTGCGGTGTCTTCGGTATCAGTAGGCTCGGCTGTTCAGCCAAGTACGGCTCAACCACTTCCATCTGAAGTTACTCAACCTGTATTCTCAAATGACCCTATCGTTATTATCGGCAGTGGTCACAGTGGCTACCAACTGGCAGTCGCGCTTAGAGCGCAATCTGAAACGGTTCCGATCACTGTCTTTACCGCTGATGATGGCGCACTGTACAGCAAGCCTGCATTGTCTAATGCACTGGTCATGAACAAAGACGGCGACGCGCTACAAAGTGAAAGCGCGTTGGAGTGGGAAAGCCGTCTCAATATCCGCGTTTACCCGCATACCCGCGTTGAACATATCGATCGTGCCAATTCAACGCTACATACCTCCATCGGTAAATACGCCTACAGTCGCTTGGTACTGGCAACAGGTGCATCACCGATTGAAATCCCAATTGAGGGTGATCGCTCTTGTGTTATGAGTGTGAACGACTTAGTTGATTACCGCCGTTTCAGAGCTCAGCTGCAAGACAAAAAGCGCATCGCAATCCTCGGCGATGGCTTAATTGGCTGTGAGTTCGCGAATGACCTGATCGAAGGCGGCTATGAAGTGACAGTTATCGGGTTAGGTCAATGGCCAATGGAGCGTTTGATCCCGCAACAGTTGGGTGAATCATTACAAAGCGCACTTGCAGATCGAGGCGTGCAATGGGCTCTACAAGACAGTATCGCCAGAATCGAGCCAAGGTCCGAATCAAGCGCGGTTTTGCATCTAAACAGTGGCAAGCAGATTGAAGCAGACCTAGTGCTAAGCGCGGTTGGGCTCAAGCCCAATGTATCGCTGGCTGAGCAAGCAGGCCTCGAAGTGGGCCGCGGCATTAAAGTGAATCAATTCGGCCAGACGAGTGATGAGAATATTTACTCGCTAGGCGACTGTGTTGAAACGGAGCAAGGTTGGCAGCCGTATATTGCGCCGATTAATCAAATGATTCCTTCCGTAGCGAAAAGCTTGCTAGGCGATGTCGCGTCAATCTCGTTAACGCCAACTCCTGTGATTGTAAAAACGCCGATTCTTCCACTCACTATTTTCCCGGTTGCCCCGAACGAACTGGGACAATGGTACATCGAGAGTCAGGCAGATGAATTGACCGCTGCGTTTTATTCTCCTGAGGGAACGATGCTTGGCTTTGCGTTGCTAGGAAGAAAAGTACAGTCATTACGAGGTCCTTGGCTAGATCAATTGTCATTGAAACTGTCAGCAGCGTAACGGAGAAAGAAGATGATTCATTTACCCAATGATGATGCAACATGTGGTTGGTACCATGCGTTGCCAAGTATTGCAGAAAAACCAGCGTTAAAAGGTAAACAAACTGCTGACTATGCCGTGCTAGGCGCCGGTTTCGCTGGACTAGCTATGGCAAGGCGTTTAGCTGAGCTTCAGCCTAACGCACGAATTATACTGATTGATGCGCAACGTATCGGCCAAGGGGCGTCAGGGAGAAATTCGGGCTTTGTGATCGATTTGCCTCATAAGTTTTCACTTGAGCATCCCGATCCTGAGCACAAACAAAAGTTATTATCGCTCAACCGTTCTGCGATTGCTCAGCTAGACACTTTAGTGTCGAAGCACAGTATTTCTTGTCAATGGTCAGCAAAGGGCAAATATCAAGGAGCCGTAGGGGCGCGCGGTGAAGCGTATCTCGATCACTTTGAGCACCTAATGAAAGACCTTGGCGAACCATACTTCCATGTTAATGGCAGTGAGCTGGCGAAAGTCTTAGGGACAAATTACTACAGCCGCGCAATTTACACGCCAGGTGGTTATTTAATGCAACCTGCTGCTCTGGTGCGTGGGCTAGGGGAAAGCCTTCCAGAGAATGTCGAGGTGTTAGAAAACTCGCCAATCCGCAAACTCAGTAAAGAAAACGGTTACTGGGTATTACATGGAGATAGTGGTTCTGTTGAAACCACTGAACTGTTACTTGGCACCAGCATTTTTACTCGTGAGTTTGGTTACCTTAAAAACAGATTACTGCCAGTGATGACGTTTGCAAGCTGGACGCGTCCATTGACCGACGCAGAAATGCAACGATACGGAGGTGAGCTGAATTGGGGTTTAACTCCAGCAGATCATGCGGGAACGACGTTACGTATGACCGCCGATCGACGTATTTTGATCCGAAATACTTACAAACACGTGCCGAAATATGGCTCAAGCATGAACGATAAAGTCAGAGAGCAAATCCGAGACGATCATCGTCAAGTCTTTTTGGCGCGTTACCCCGAGCTGGCCGACGTACCATTTACTCACACATGGGGTGGGGTATATGCCATCTCTCGTAACTTTACTAACTTTTTTGGTCAATTAGATGAAGGTGTTTATGCCAGCGCTTGTGACAATGGTGTTGGTGCCGCGTGGGGAACCATTTCTGGAACGCTGTTAGCTGACTATGTCGTAGGTGCGACATCTAAATCATTGGATGACATACAGCAAGTGACAGGGATGCCTTGTTTGAATCCGCCAGAGCCTTTTTTAGGTATGGGAGTAAAAACGCGTATCCAATTAGCAAAATGGCAAAGCAGGAGTGAGTTATGAAGCAAGTCAAACTCGTCGATAGTAAAAACCTAGATTTTAATGTTCGTGGTGATACGCCGGGAATGGCGTACGTAGCCCGAGCGTTAAGCCCTGAAATTTCACCAAACATTGGCGTAGGCTTTGCTAAATGGGAAGGCGCTCAAGTGGCTTGGACGGTGCTTTATGATGAGGTTATTTTTGTGATTGAAGGCTGTTTCGAGCTGACCGCAAATGGTGAGACACATTTTGTGCACCCAGGTCAGATGCTATGGATCCCGGAAGGAACCGAGCTGGTTTATGGTGGGCATGCTCTATTCGGCTACGTGGTTCATCCAGGAAACTGGAAAGAGCTACACGGGATTGAATGATTTGTTTTACAGACGAGACAACGACTTGAAGTTCTACTCGTGCTAAATCAAAAATCGTTCACAGTGTATGTGAGCCAAATCAACTCGCTCGTTAAGGGCGTGTCACCGAAGCCTCCTTCTTGAAGTCATTAGGGTATATACATCAGTTTTAACGATAGCCATATCGAGATGCTTGGTATGGCTTTTATCGTTAAGGATAATAATCTCATTGGATCAAGGGGTATATAATCGTTAAATTGCACTTGCGACATCTTTGCGCTGTGACTGGCAATTCAAACTATTGTTTTAGCCAATAGAAACACTAAAAATTATCCACCAAATAATACGTTACTGAGTCTGGCCGTTGCATTTACGGCTGCCTATTTCGCAGCCGATGATTATTACTTAATATAAGAACTCACCATGCACACTCGTCGTGAACGCGTATTTGATCCCTTTCATCGTCTAACGGTATTTACAGATAAATGGCGACTTGGATCTAAATCTTATCTTACTGATCTCGCTTCTATTGCCTTATTGCTGTTACCGCTGACGCTATCTAACGCACTTGCCATCTTTTTGGGTCACGCTTCTAGAATCCTAGGGGTGTCAGAGGTTTCTCAGTTATTGTTCCATCTTTCTGATATTTTAATCAACTTGTATCCCACAGCGTTTTGCATTGTGGCTGGTTACTATTTATCGCATAAAGTGAACGTGTCGAGCGCGATTATCATCATTTATTCGTTGGTCATGTTCTATTTAATTTCAATAGAGAATGACAGCCTTTCTAGTAATTACATGTTGCCGAATAACCCGTTATTAGCACTCTTTAGTGCAACGGTGTCATACGTTTATTGTAAAAGTTTCCGAATTGAGCTGCTTGATCCTCAAGCAATGGACTTCTCTTCTCGTCTTTTTAAAGATGTCTTACATTTTTTCGTATTCGTTTTATTTGCGGTTAGCTTATCTCATGTCACCGCAGCGGTGATGGATGCTTTTACTACAACAGTGGCTGGACTTAACTTTGATCCGCTGACGTTCACAGGAGGATTATTTTATCAATCCATCTTGAGCTTATTAGGAGCGGCGGGCATTAATGGTCATAACATGTTGTTTGCCATCAAGCAGCAAATATACGCTGCGACCGAAGCCAACATGGCTGCTTGGCAAACAGGCGAAGCGTCGCTTAACGTCATTAGCCAAGGTTTTTACGACGCATTTTTATCCATGGGCGGGTCAGGGAATAGCATCAGTTTACTCCTGTGTCTGTTATTGTTCGCTAAAGAGCGCAATCATATTTTACTGGCATTAGCGGCAGCACCATTGGTGATGTTCAACATCAATGAAGTGCTGCTATTTGGCTTGCCTATCATCTTTAACCCTATTCTGGTCGTCCCATTTGTATTAGTACCGCTGGTAAGTTTTATCATCACCTACTGCGCGATTGCTTCCGGCTTAATTGCGCCTGTTGAAAATATTGTGAACTGGATGACACCGCCTCTGTTGAGTGGTTATGTTGCAATGGGGCATCAGGTCCAGGGGGCGATACTTCAACTGGTGGTGATTGCGATTGGTGTACTAATTTATCGACCTTTTTATCTAGCCTATGCAGGCAAATATGTGGGGCAGCTTGGTGTAAGTAATACTTACAATGGTTTAGAACAATCCCTATTTAAATCACTACTCAGTAGTGTGAAAGATGCGAACACATCGAGTATCAGCAAGTCATCCGCGCAGAAACGTTTAACTTCCATTCTTCGTGAAGGCGAGTTGGTGATGTTTTATCAAAAGCAGCACTCAACAAAGGATGCGGAACAGTATTCTTACGAAGCGCTTATTCGATATAAAGATGAAGATGGAAACTTACTTTCACCAACGTTTATTGAAGATTTTCATCGGTTAGATGCCATGCCACTGCTCGATAAACTAGTACTCGAAAAGGTGTTGTCGGATATGAAGGAAATGGGATTATCTGAGCAGCGAAGAGTGGCCATTAATGTTTCTGTTGCTACCATTCAACAAGTGGATTTTGTTCAGCATTTACAAGGCAGGTTGGTCTATTTTGGAATCCCGGCTGAATGGCTTGAAATTGAAATTACTGAAGAAGCCGTATTAGACAATGAAGTTTCTTTAACTAGCACCATGAAAGCTCTACAGAGTATGGGAGTTCGTATCACAATGGATGATTTTGGTACGGGCTACGCATCGTTTCCTCATTTGTTCAAGTATCCATTTAACAAGATTAAGCTAGACAGATCGCTGCTATTGGACGCTAACGATCATCGTGGACGTCAACTGTATCGATTGGTTGCTAAGTTAGGACATATTGCAAATTGCGAGGTCGTAGCGGAAGGGGTGGAAACGCAGTCTGACTATGACTTTGTGCGGTCAAGTGGGGTTGATAAAGTTCAAGGGTTTTACTTAGCAAGGCCTGTACCTTTGGATGAGATTATCCTTCGACGTGCTTAACTAACGTGCAATAAAAAGGGAAGCGATGGCTTCCCTATAGTGAGTCTTGTTTTGACTTAGTTAGCTCTTATTTGAACTCAAATTTACCCTGCATGATCGCCCAGTGACCAGGGAACGAGCAGAAGAATGAGTAGTCGCCGCCAGCTTTCATTTTTTCAGTGCTGAAAGTAATGCTGGTGCTTTCACCGCCGCCAATCACTTTTGTGTGAGCGTATACACGGTCGTCATTTGGCTTCACGTAATTGTTTTCTGCACCTGCTGCCATGCCGTCCGTACCTACTGCTTGTAGATTAGCGGTATCTGCGATAACGACGTTGTGACCCATTGATTGTGCAGGCATTTTACCTGTGTGGTTTAGCGTCAGTTTTACTTCTTTACAAGTGGCTGGAACGCTCAGTGTTTTAGTAGAAAACTGCATCATATCGTTAGCATCTAGGGACACTTCACACTCGGCACTGGCTTGGGCACCAAAGCTCATTCCTACTAATGCGAAGGTTGCTGCTAATAAACGTAAAGACATATAACACTCTCCATTTTATATTTTGGGCTGACTTGGATTAATCTCATCCAATAGTTCTCATTATCAGCCAATTTTCACTCGAAAAACGTGCTTCAAGCGGTATATTGACGTTTTGTTGCAAAGTTGTACTGGTTAGTTCCACTATTTGATCACTCATAGGCCCTATTTCATGCGATGGCGTGAGGTAAATCAAAAAAGAAAGGAACACGCCCCGTACAGAGATAAGGTCTATCTTATTAAGCTTTGGAGCAGTATCTTGGCATTTATTAGAAGTAGATTAGAGAAGGTGAGAGGAGAGGCTCAAGCATAAAAAAGCTCAGCCAAATTGCTGAGCTTTAACAGTTAGAGCGGCAGTTTACGTTTAGCGATTTTGCTTCAACGCATCTAACGCTTCATGTAATGACGGCACGATGGAATGACCAAATTGTTTTACCTCTTCGCAAGGTTCAACTAAATCCGGAATCTGATAAGTAACCATATTCGCTGCCACGGCTGCGCGAACACCGTTATTGGAATCTTCAAAGGCCAAACATTGGCTTGGTTCTACATCCAGACGATTCGCTGCCAGCAAATAGATTTCTGGATCGGGTTTGCCGTGGTTTACCTCGCAGCCTGTGGTGAGGTTGTCGAAGTACTTACTCAAACCCGCTAATTCCAGTTTGATTTTCGCCACCTCTTTTGCCGTAGAAGTCGCTACTGCGATTGGTAAGCCTTGTGCTTTCAGCCATTCTAGCAGCTCAACAACACCATTTTTCACTGGGATGGCTTGGTGTTTGACGACAGCATTGTAACGAGTACGCCATTCATGATGCAGGCGGTCTAGGTTCTCACCGTAGGCTTTGCGGAAAATTGCTTCAATACCTGCCGCATTGCGACCAATGATCGACAGGTAAACATCTTCATAAAACGGAAGTTTTTGGACTTCACATGCTTCTTGGAAAATACGCATACAGACGCGCTCAGTATCAAGGAGCAAACCATCCATATCAAAAATAGCAGCTTGGTAGTTCATTACATTACAGACTTTTCGATTGTGATGGGGCATTTTGACATAAGCGAGATAGATTTTCTTGTGGAATTCAAACCGTCCGTATCCTTTTTTACTTTATACCTAGCCGTTTGGCTAAGCGGTGTAAATTACCATTATCGAGTTCTAACTGACGTGCTGTTGCAGCCCAGTTTCCTTGATTCTGCTCTAGTGCTTTTAGAATCATGGCTTTTTGGAAGGTGTCAGTGGCTTGCTTTAAACCAGCGTCTGACAGTTCAAATGAAGAGCTAGGTATACCTGGCTCTTCAGTGATGGGCTGATTGTTCGACGCTTTGATATCGAAATCTTGTTCCACCAATTCGATATCCAGCGATTGAGTTCTAGCTTTGGCAAGCACGCCCGCTCGTTTGATGACGTGTTCCAGTTCACGCACGTTGCCCGGCCAAGAGTAATCTTTAAGTGCTTGAACTAGAGTGGGAGAGAGTCGAACACTGTTCAGCCCCAACTTGCTGCGTAGTTGCTCTGCAAAGAAACCAGCCAGTAGCACGACATCGTCTTCACGTTCACGAAGTGGAGGGACATGAAGAGGGAATACACTCAAACGGTGGTACAAATCTGCTCTGAAACGGCCAGCTTTTACTTCTTCATGCAGAACACGGTTCGTTGCCGCCACAATGCGTGTATTGACTCGAATATGGCGGTCATCACCCACACGTTGGATGTCGCCGTATTGGAGAGCTCGAAGTAACTTAGCTTGCAGTTCTAACGACAGTTCGCCGACTTCATCCAAAAACAGTGTGCCACCATCTGCTTGTTCGAACTTACCTTTCCGATTACTGATAGCACCAGTAAAAGCACCTTTGATATGACCGAAAAGCTCACTCTCTGCGACAGACTCAGGTAACGCGGCACAGTTTAAGTACACCAAGGTATTATTGGCTCGGTGAGAGCGATGATGAATTGCGTTTGCGACGAGCTCTTTACCAACCCCTGTTTCACCCATTATCAACACAGATAGCTCGGTATCTGCCACCGCATCGATTTGCTCTTGAAGTGCTTTCATTCCAGCAGATTTGCCAATGATTTCGTTGCTTAGCGTGCGTTTCTCAGTGTAAGAATCACGTGGCAAGCTTGCTTGTGTTTCTAACTGCTCCAGTAGTAGAGCAGTGTGCAAGCCACCCGCGGCTAACGCACTTACAAAGCGTAGTTCTTGATTGAGTAAACCATCGAACTGATTCGGATCGAAGGCATCAATAGTGATCGCGCCAATCAATTGATCGTCGATCAACAAAGGGAGACCAATACATGAATGGACGTGCAGCTTGTCGTCGTGGTTCGGAATTAACCCGTCATAGGGATCGGGTAAGTCGCTATTCGATGGAAACCGTACGATATCGCCAGCGCGTGCAATGGCTTCCAATCTCGGGTGTTGGTTTATAGAAAAACGGCGTCCCAATACTTCCTTTGCTAAGCCATTGATAGCCAGCGGCTTAAAGTGCTGATCTTCATACAAAAGAAGAGCAGATGCATCACATTTTAATACCTCTCGAATCGTGGTTAATAAGGTATCGAAGCGAGCCTGTTGAGTGAGCGCTGAGTTAAGGTCTTGCGTGATGTGTAGCCATTGCGCGATTAAAGAAGTCATAGCCAATACCAATTGTGTCAATATGACCATTGTAGTGTCTTAATGACAATTTTCAATTGTGTCTAAATGACAGTTTTTAAAGTTTTATTTTAATTAAATTATTGAAATATATGGCAATTAAAAGTTGGCATGCCCAGTGCAGTACAAGAAGAAATTATTTTTGTTTATCCCGTCATTCAAGGTAGTAATTATGACAATTCACGTAAAAAACAACATCCACTGGGTAGGTCAACGCGATTGGGAAGTTCAAGATTTCCATGGTACAGAATACAAAATGACAAAAGGCACCAGTTACAACAGTTATCTAATTCGTGAAGAGAAAACCATACTGATCGATACGGTCGATCATCGATTCAGCCAGCAATTTATCCAGAACCTAGAAATGGAAATCGATCTTAAGACGATCGATTTTATCGTCGTGAACCATGCAGAGGAAGATCACTCGGGCGCATTGTCTGCATTGATGGAGAAGATTCCGAACACGCCAATTTACTGTACGGAAGCGGCGATTGATTCGATTGTTGGCCATCACCATCATCCCGAATGGAACTTTAAAACGGTAAAAACGGGTGACAGCATCGATATTGGTAACGGTAAACAATTGGTATTTGTAGAAGCGCCAATGCTGCATTGGCCAGACAGCATGATGACATACCTAACTGGCGATGCAGTGTTATTCAGTAACGACGCATTTGGTCAGCACTACTGCGATGAACGCTTATTCAATGATGAAGTGGATCAAAATGAGCTGATGGAACAGTGTTTGCGTTACTACTCAAACATTCTAACGCCGTTCAGCAGCTTGGTAACAGCCAAAATCAAAGAAGTACTGAGCTTCAACTTACCTGTCGACATGATTGCAACTTCACACGGTATTGTATGGCGCGATAACCCAGTTCAAATCATCGAGCAATATTTGGAATGGGCGAATAACTACCAAGAAGATCGTATTACCATCTTCTACGATTCTATGTCGAACAATACCCGAATGATGGCGGACGCGATTGCACAGGGTATCCACGATGTTGACCCGGGTGTCGCAGTTAAAGTCTTCAATGTGTCTAAGCACGATAAGAATGAAATTCTCGCCAATGTGTTCCGCTCTAAAGGCATCTTGGTTGGCTCGTCTACCATGAACAACGTCATGATGCCGAAGATTGCTGGCATGCTGGAGGAGATCACAGGTCTTCGTTTTAAAGCCAAGAAAGCCGCTGCCTTTGGTAGTTATGGCTGGAATGGTGGTGCGGTAGACCGTATCCACGCAAGATTGACCGACGCGGGTTTTGAAACGGCAGTCAGCCTGAAAACCAAATGGCGACCAGATGGTAAAGCGATGCGTGAGTGTCGTGAACATGGTAAGAGCATCGCGAAACTGTGGGCGAAACATCCACTAACAAGTCCTGTTGCGGCTCCGATGATGGCTGCGTCTGCACCGCAAGTTCAATCGCAGCCCGTTGTACAAGTAGAAACGCAAGCAGTGGTCGAAAGGGAGCTTATTAATCCAAGCTCAGAGGCACATCCATCAGATTGCCAATGCATGATTTGCACCGTTTGTAACTGGGTGTATGACCCTGCTCAGGGTGAGCCTAATCAAGGAATTGAACCAGGCACCGTGTGGTCAGACGTTCCGGATTACTTCCTTTGCCCTGAGTGTCACTTGGGTAAAGATGTATTTGTTGAGTTCAAGGGTTAAGGAGCTGTGATGCAAGCACCAATTGTAATCATAGGCAGTGGCTTTGCTGCGTATCAACTGGTTAAAACTGTGCGTCGAATGGATGCACAGGTGTCAATTCAAGTATTCACCGCTGATGACGGTGCGGAGTATAACAAGCCCGATTTGAGCCATGTGTTCAGTAGAAAACAGACCGCGGGGGATCTGGTGGTAAAAACGGGAGAAGCGTTTGCCCAAGAGCACCATATCGAGTTATTAACCCACACTAAAATTGATAGTGTGGATACGCAAGCCCAACAAGTGGTAGCAGATGGACAAGTTTATGCGTACTCCAAACTGATTTTTGCAACGGGCGCGAAAGCCTTTGTTCCTCCAATGCGAGGTGATGCTTCTGGCGATGTCCTAACGCTCAATTCGTTACAAGAGTATCAGCTCGCAGAAGAGCGAATCAGTCAAGCAAAGCGCGTAATGGTTATCGGTGGTGGTTTGATTGGCGTTGAGATTGCAATGGATATTGCGAGCAGCGGTAAAGCCGTTACGGTGGTTGAATCAAACCAACGCTTGCTTGCCAATCTTATTCCTGAGTTTGTTGCGTTGCCTCTGGAAAGCCAACTTAAGCAACAAGGCATTCAACTGGCGTTGGGAAATGGGGTTGTTGAGGTGAATCGTACCGCCGATTCGTTGGTAGCGATTTTGAACAGCGGTGAAGTGAGCGAGATTGATGTAGTGATTTCTGCCGCGGGCTTACGTTCAAACACTCAATTAGCGAATGCTTGTGGATTAGAGGTTGGGAAAGGCATTGCTGTCGACGCTAAGCTGCAGACTTCTGCGAACAATGTATTCGCTCTGGGCGATTGCGCCGAGATACAAGGGCGTATGCTTCCATACCTTCAGCCAATCGTGTTGAGCGCTAATGTTTTAGGTAAGCTGTTGCTTGGGCAGGAAGCGCAATTGAAGTTGCCGCCAATGATGGTAAAAGTCAAAACGCCGAGTTACCCAATTCAGCTTGCCGGGGACTTCGGTGCTGTCGCGAATTGGAATGTGCAGATTTCTCAATCTGGCATCGTGGCAAAAGCTGAAAATGAACAAAGCATATTGACAGGGTTTGTTGTGACGGGTGAGCAAGTGGCTCAGGCTTTTCCGTTACTGCGTGAACTGTCTCAAGTCGCGCAATCGTAACTCGCTTCAAGCAGCACAATTTTATATTCAAAGAGGGTATAACCATGTCACATCTTCGTATTCCGAAAGACTGGACGGTTCAACGTTCGACGCCATTTTTTACCAAAGGCAGTGTGCCTCCAGCTCTTCTAACTCATCACAATACAGCCGAAGGCGTGTTTGGGCAGTTATGCGTAATGGAGGGGCAAGTCACCTATTATGGTTTTGCAGATGAATTCGAGACAGAGCCTGAAATGGTCGTCGTGATCAACGCAGGTCAGTTCGCGACAAGCCCGCCACAGTATTGGCATCGTATTGAAATGAGCGATGATGCACAGTTCAATATTAACTTTTGGTCGAATAAAGATAAAAGTGGACAAGCGATGTTCCACGCTAAGCAGTAAACCTTTCTAGACAATTTGATTATTGCGTGAATTTATCGGGAAAAGCGCATATTAAGTAAAAGAGCAGAGACGTTTCTCTGCTCTTTTTTGCTTATTGGCAGTAACGACATGTGAACTTAATCAGCGATATTAACTGTAAGCCCGTGCAACGCGACCTTCGCAATTCAAGGTGTATTGTTTTGCGTAAGCCGGAATGAAAACAGATTGGCCTTTATCTACTACACATGTTTCACCATTTGCGTGTGTAATCACGAGCGGGGAATCTAGCGGCAAAAGGATTTCTGCGGTTCTTACATAAAGTGTTCGTTGGTTGGCCTGCTTTACAATCGCGAATTTGAAATCGTCGACGGGAACTGGGTATTCCAACATGTCGTCGTTTTCGATTGGCGCAAGCAGTAGGTTGTCGAATGGCTTTTCTTCGAAGCGTGTGCATGCAACGAGTTCTTTTACATCCATATACTTCGGCGTTAAACCGGCACGTAGCACGTTGTCTGAGTTCGCCATGATCTCAAGCCCCGTCCCTTTCAAGTACGCGTGTGGCGTTTCTGCATCCAAGAACATCGCTTCGCCTGGTTTCAGCGTGATGACGTTGAGTAGCAAGGGCGCAAACAAACCAATGTCGCCCGGGTATTGCGCTTCTAACTCCAAGATCAGGTTGAATATAGGTAAGTCGGTGATGCGAGCTTGTGCCAATAGCACCGTCAACGCCATCTCTTTCTGTTCGCCTTCCAATGACAATAGACCGGAGAAGAAGCTCGTCAAGCCTTTGGAAGTTTGATTGTCGATAAGGTCATCCACCAAGCTTTGCAGCTCAGGAATCGCCAGCTCAGAGAAGAAGCTGATGATTTCACTTGTTGGGCGGAAGCCATTCATCGCTTGGTATTCGGTTAGCGCGTAAACCAATTCTGGTTTGTGGTTTGGATCTTTGTAGTTACGGTTTGCAGCGGTTAGGGGAATGCCTTGTTTTTCTTCCAGTGCAAAGCCTAGCTCTGCTTGTTGTTTGTTTGGGTGAACCTGAATCGACAGCGCTTTCTCAGCGGCAAGTACTTTAAACAGGTATGAAAGTTCACCAAAACGGTTTGCGACTTCTTCACTCAGAAAGGCGTTCATGTCTTGAGCAATCAGTGAAGAGAGTTTGGTCTCCTCGCCGTTTACCATCACCACTGAGCAACCGTTTGGATGCGCGCCCATCCATACTTCGGCTTGTGGTTCGCCCGTTGGGTTTTCAATGCCAAACAGTTGGTTAACAGAAGTAGTACTGCCCCAAGCGTAGTTTTGAATCACGTTGTTCATCAGGAAAAACATCGGATGCTTAGCTTGAGTTTGAATCGTTTGTGTATCGGACATCGTTAAATCAGACATAGAGTGTCACCATGCGAGAAAATCATGGCTTAGGCGACATTGCCCAAGCCATAGGAGCCATTTGGGGGAAGGGGATGATTAAGCGGCTGCTTGCATCATTTTTGCTTTACGCACTTTCTTCAACGTTACACACGTTACTGCGGTAACCGTTGCGCCAGTTGCCATACAAATTAGAGCAAGGACTGGGTGGTTCATCGCGCCAAGCAGAGCGACCACGGGACCACCGTGAGCAACGCTGTTGGTGATGCCGAATGAGAACGCCATTACTGCCGCCACCATTGATCCAAGTACGTTTGCAGGAATCACTGACATTGGATCTTGCGCTGCGAACGGAATCGCACCTTCAGAGATACCCACCAGACCCATTGCGCCTGCGGCTTTACCCGCTTCGGTTTCTGATTCTTCGAACAGGTCGAACTTACGACCAAGCGCCGTTGCCAGTGCCATGCCTAAAGGTGCAACAGGGATTGCACACGCCATCGCACCCATAAATTGAGTTTGACCGCTCGCAATCATGCCCACAGAGAATAGGAATGCGACCTTGTTGAATGGACCACCCATATCGAAGCCAGCCATACCTCCAAGTACGATACCTAGTAGAACGACGTTACCTGTACTCATGCTCGTTAGTAGCGCAGTCAGACCGTCCATTAGGCTTGCGATTGGCGCGCCGATAACGAAGATGAATAGACCTGCGATGAACAACGAACCTGTGATTGGCGCAATCATGATTGGCACCAAAGGTTGAATGAATTTGTGGTAGTTAATCGACGTAATCCACTTCACGAAGTAACCCACAAGCAGACCAGCGATGATGGCACCGATAAAGCCTGTACCTGCGTCTGCGCCGTAGAAAGAACCGTTGTTTGCAATCCAACCACCGATCAAGCCAGGAGCCAGAGCAGGACGGTCAGCAATCGCGTAAGCAATGTAACCGGCTAGGATTGGGATCATCAGCGTAAAGGCAACCACACCAACGTTGAGGATTTGGTTCCACATGCTGCCTTCAGGAATTGCCATGCCCGCTTCACTTGGCTGACCACCGACTGCAAGAGCAAGGGCAATCAACAGACCCCCCGTTACGACGAAGGGGATCATGTGTGATACGCCGTTCATCAAGTAGCGATATAAGTCAGAACGGGCTTGAGAAGCTTTGTTTGCAACTGACGCTTGCGTATTGCCATTGGACTCAGCTTGGTACGTCGGTGCGTTTAACGCTTCATTAATCAGTCCTTGAGCATCGCGGATTGGGGCTTTTACGTTGGTTTTAACCACGCGTTTGCCCGCGAAGCGGTTCATGTCGACTTGCTTGTCACATGCCACGATGATTGCGTCTGCACGCTCGATTTCTTCTGCGGTTGGGCTGTTTTTCACACCGATTGAACCGTTCGTTTCAACCTTGATTTCGTAGCCCATCGCCGCTGCACCTTTCTCTAGCGCTTCTGCTGCTAGGTAAGTGTGCGCAACGCCCGCAGGACAACCAGTAACACCAATGATGAAACCTTGGTTTGCTGGAGCATCTGTCACTGGTTGCGGTTCTTCTTTAGCAAGAAGGAGTGCCAGTGCGTCGTGGCTGTTTGTTGCGCCTAAGAACGCATCGATGAAACCATCTTCAATCAATTTTGAAGATAGTTCTGCAAGTACTTCGATATGGTGGTTATCGCCACCGTCTGGAGAAGCGATCATGAAGAACAGCTTTGAAGGTAAACCGTCTTCCGCGCCGTACTCGATACCTGATTTGCTTACGCCGATCACAACCGCCGGTTCAATCACAGCGGCGCTTTTCGCGTGTGGAATTGCCACGCCATCTTCAAATCCGGTATTTCCTAATTCTTCACGTGCTTTTATATCTGCAAGAAATTGTGTTTGGTCAGAAATACGACCTTGGGCGTGTAGAACTGCAACCAGTTCTTTAAATACGTCTTCTTTTGAAGACGCTTTAAGATCAAGCTTAATTAAGTCTTCATTTATTAGTTTGGTGATCATTGTAGAACCCCTATAAATATAATTTTTATTTCAGGGGTATTTTTAAATTACTGAAAAAAAGACTGTAGTGAAGAAAAAATGCATTTACTGGAGGATTGTAACCGACTCACTATATTGTGATTTAGATCGTTCACTGGACAAATCTAGCTGCATATCTGTGAAATGATGGATAAGAAGCTAAACGATAAGTGAAATGTGGCTTTTCTCCCATTTTAAAAGGGATTGAGTGTTGTTGATAGAGTTTTTGTTACTGGAGATTTGATGCGTCAACTGGATTTTTGTAACATTAAAATGGAAGTGTAATTTTGCTCAATAGCACAAAAGTCCAGTCCGGTGTATATCTATAGTAAATAGCATCATTGATGCATATATAGAGTGTGAGACAATGATTTTTCATGATTTAATTTCAGCTGTATTAAATGAAAGAGAGCCATTTCATAATATTTGGTTTGCAGGAGATTTTCATACGCCGCCTGAATTTAGCTATCAAGTTAATTTCCCTCGCCTAGAGTTAGTTCTGGATGGGGAATATATTAATGAAATGGAAAGTCATGATCGAAAAGTAACGCACATCGTTGCTAAAAAAGGCGACGCGATATTTATTCCACCTAACTGTTGGAATAAACCAGACTGGGATACCGATTGCTCAGTGTTAAGTATTTTGTTTGGGCGTCGACAACTTGGGTTGAGTTTGGTGAGCAAACGCAAAGGTGAGGCAAACTTTTACGATATTCAAAAGCATAGCATCCAAACGCGCTCAGGATTTGCGATAGATAACATCTTAGAAGCGTTGAGCTCACTGGCTCGTGAGAATACTAAAAAACCAATGGATGAGCTTTTACTGCAAGCATTGCTGCAATACGCGAAGACGATGTTGGATGCGCCAGTCGAGCAGCAGTCACATAGCCGTGTGCAAGATCTCTATCAAGGGATCTGCATCTACATTCAAGAGAACTTCCATCGCCCAATCACGCGTGACAGCATTGCGTCGAGATTCAGTATTTCCTCGAACCATTTGTCGCGCTTGTTCCGTCAGCAGGGGCACATGACCTTGGCAGACTACATTACTTGGGTACGCGTGGATCGTGCGAAGTTTATGCTCAAGAAATACAACTTCAAACTCAATGACGTGTCAGTGCGCTGCGGATTTAAAGACGTGAACTATTTCTGCCGAGTATTTAAGAACCGTACAGGCAGAACGCCGACGGAATATCGTGGTTCGATTTAAGCCTTCAGTCAGAGAGCGTAAATCATAGAGAAGTTTAGGCAAGCAGCCTCGACATGGCGTACATCAGCAGCGCTTGTAAGTCGACGCTGCTTTTTGTTAGTAGTAGGCGTTCCGCCATTTGATCGGTAAGCAGATTTCGTGTGAGGTTAGTAGCCGCAATGATCTGTTCTCGGGTCGGCTTTTCTGGCATCACCAGTGCTATAGCCAGATGAACATCACCCATCTTTGAAGCCCAATCCATCGACTTGTCATTTGCAATAACGGCAATGGAAATATGGTCAACACCTGAAAACATCACATGCGGTAGAGCGATCCCCGGAGTCACGCAAGTTGATGAACGTTCTTCGCGTTTAATAAAAGCAAGAATCAGTTCGTCGGGATGAATGGGGTGGATCAGCTGAGCTAATCCTTTAAGGCATTCAAACTTGGTGAGCTCGGTATGCGCTTTGGCGTACTGCCATTTGATTTCACAAGGTGGGCAAATTTGCGGTAAACGCTCGGCCAGTTGGCTAGAAAACTCATAGTTGATATGAGATCCCACCACCGTAAAGTGTTCAGCAATCATGTCTTTTATGACGAAGCAGGCCAGCTCTGCGTCAATGCCAATCGCTGTGATTTGACACAAATCACCTTGTTGTAGACCTGCTTGCAAAATCGCCACGGACTTGGTGAGTTCCGCAACACGATTTTGCGTTACATTAATGATATGTAAGGTACTTTTGAACTTCTTTGCCACTCGATTGAGTGGCTGAGCAAGGTGCGCACTGGCATTTGCATTATCGACGAAAAAGGTGATTTGGTATTCGTTCATCTGCAAATTTAGTCGCGGCAGTGGACGAGGAATACTTTGTCGACGTTCAGCAAAACCTCTTCAATGGGGATTTGAATTTTGCGCGTCCCTTCGAATCGGCCTAGTTGTTCTATCTCAATATCCGACACGATCAAAACCCGATCCGCTTGAGCGATATCGTGAGGAGTGAGCTGATTTTCTATCCCCATCGCACCTTGCGTTTCTACTTTAATTTGCACGTTATGTTTTGGCGCAGCTTTCATTAGTGCATCTGCTGCCATATAAGTATGAGCGATGCCTGTAGGGCATGCTGTCACCGCTACGATTTTCATGTTCTATCCATTTTATTTTTTGTGGATATTAGCACAGCCACCGCAGATTGAATTGATTTGAGCTGGATTAACGCAAGAGCTCTATCACAGTTTTAATCTCATGTTACATTAATCCAGTTAATGCACTTTTAGTCCTATATATCAAAGGGTAGGCACTGGTTAATCTATGCCCAAATAAAATGAGTAGGAACACATACGAGCCAGGGGATCCTGTATCTCAAACTCACTTGGGTATATATTCGAGCGTGAATATTGGAAGGTAAAACAATGGACATCACAAACCTAATTGAGCTGGAAACGATATGTTTAGATCTAAAAGCTCAAACCAAAGATGAAGCGCTCAAAGAGCTGGTCGAGATGCTAGAGGCCGCCGGCAAGCTCAATAGTCAAAGCCAGTTCTTGGCAGATATCTGGAAACGAGAAGAGATCGGTAACACAGGATTTGATGATGGTATTGCTATCCCTCATGCCAAAAGTGATGCTGTAGCAAAACCGGCTGTTGCGGTCGGGATCAGCCGTAATGGGATTGATTATGGCGCCGAAGATGGCGAGCTGTCCGATGTGTTTTTCATGCTGGCGTCCCCAGATGGTGATGATCATCATCACATTGAAGTATTGGCACAAATTTCCACCAAAATTATCGAAGACGGCTTTGTTGAAAAGCTCAAACAGGCTCAATCGCGAGAAGAAGCGCTTGAGATGTTGACTGATATTCAAACCCAATCCAATGAATTTCTCCCAACTTCTTTAGAATTTGCATCAGAACCCCTGAGCCCTTGGGCGCAAAAACTTGGCCGCATTAAAGAGCACCTGCTGTTTGGCACATCCCACATGATCCCGTTTATCGTTGCGGGCGGTGTGTTGTTGTCGTTGTCGGTGATGATCTCTGGTCACGGTGGTGTACCACAAGAGGGCATTTTGGCCGATATTGCCCAAATGGGGATTGCTGGCCTGACATTGTTTACTGCCGTGCTTGGTGGTTACATTGCTTATTCCATTGCCGACAAGCCGGGCCTTGCACCGGGTATGATTGGATCTTGGATTGCGGTCAGTCATTACAATACGGGTTTTTTAGGTGCGATTGTGGTCGGCTTTTTTGCTGGCTTTGTCGTTTGGCTATTAAAGAAAATTCAGCTACCAGACAGCATGAGTTCGCTTGGCTCGATTTTTATTTATCCGCTAGTCGGTACGTTTGTTACTTGCGGCGCGGTGATGTGGGTGATAGGTGCTCCGATAGCCAGCGCAATGACCACCATGAACGAGGTGCTGACGGGCATGGCGGGCTCAGGCAAAGTGATGCTCGGTACCGTGCTTGGGGCAATGACCGCGTTTGATATGGGTGGCCCAATTAACAAAGTGGCGACGTTGTTTGCTCAAACCCAAGTGAACACGCAACCATGGTTGATGGGCGGAGTCGGTATTGCGATTTGTACGCCGCCATTGGGTATGGCACTAGCCACGTTTTTGGCGCCGAGTAAATTCAAGCGAGATGAACGCGAAGCGGGGAAAGCCGCAGGTATTATGGGGATGATCGGTATTAGCGAAGGTGCGATTCCTTTTGCCGCTGGCGACCCTGCACGAGTATTACCCGCTATTGTGGCGGGTGGCGTCGTTGGTAACGTGATTGGCTTTATGTTCCACGTAATGAACCATGCACCGTGGGGCGGTTGGATTGTTCTCCCTGTTGTGGATGGAAAAATTGGGTACATCATCGGCACGATTGCGGGCTCTGTTACCACGGCGTTGATCGTGATTGCACTAAAGAAAACCGTCACCGAAGATGAGAGTTACACTGGTCATTCTCAAGTATATGGCTCTGTTCAAGGCGAAGGTGAGGCGGATGTTTTGGCGGTCACATCTTGTCCATCAGGTGTGGCACATACGTTCTTAGCGGCGAAGTCATTGGAAAAAGCAGCGTGTGCACTCGGCATTAAGATTAAAGTCGAAACCCAAGGCGCAAATGGCGTCATCAACCGAATTACCGAGAAAGACATCGAGAAAGCCAAGTTTGTGATTTTTGCTCACGATGTGGCGATTAAAGAACCGGAACGCTTTCGAAAAATCCAAGTCTTGGATGTCAGTACCAAGGATGCCATGTTGAACGCCACGGCTTTGTTGCAAGCTCGTAGAGTGTCTTAACATTTAACTTCTGAGAAATGTCTCCTCGATGACCCTGATGAATGCTTTTGGTATTTACTCCAACATCGCGGTTCGCTTTTATTTGTGCCGCGAGTGAAGGATAAATTACGAGTAATGTTTTCAATTCTTTAGTAGCATGTTACAAAACATTTCAGTCAGGTGAACTAAGGGAAGCGTGCAATGGAAAAACAACGAGTAGCATTTATTGGTTTGGGTGTTATGGGTTACCCAATGGCGGGCTATTTGAGCAAAGCGGGATATGAAACAAAAGTATACAACCGCACCAAAGCCAAAGCTGATAAATGGGCTGCAGAATACAACGGCATTGCGTGTGAGACACCGCGAGAAGCGGCAGAAGGTTGCGATATCGTATTTACTTGTGTCGGTAATGACGATGACGTGCGTAGCGTTGTATACGGTGAAGAAGGCATTCTAGTCGGTCTAAAAGCAGGCGCGGTACTGGTTGATCACACCACGACTTCCGCTGATTTAGCCGTTGAATTGGCCGATGCTTGTACCAAATATGGCAATCACTTCATTGATGCTCCGGTATCTGGTGGTCAAGCAGGCGCAGAAAATGGCGTACTAACCATCATGTGTGGTGGCGAGCAGAACATTTTTGATCGTGTGTCTCCAGCGATGGACGTATATGCAAAGCAAATGACCCTTCTGGGTGAAAATGGCCAAGGTCAACGTTGTAAAATGGTAAACCAAATCTGTATTGGTGGCGTGCTTCAAGGCTTGAGCGAAGCGTTGTTACTCGCGCAGAAATCCGGTTTGGATATTGAACAAGTAGTTGAAACACTCAAGCACGGTGCTGCAGGGTCATGGCAAATGGAAAACCGCGCCAAGACAATGGCGCAAGATAAGTTTGATTTTGGTTTCGCGATTGATTGGATGCGCAAAGACTTAGGCTTCTGTCTGCAAGAAGCAGAGCGAGTGGGTCTAGAGCTCCCACTGACTAAGAAAGTGGATGAGCAATACGGAGACCTTCAACGCGATGGTTTAGGTCGCATGGATACATCTGTTCTGATTAAAGCCGTGGCTAAGAATCAGTAGTAGATAAACAGTTCTTTGGTATCAAAGAGCTTGAAGAAATTTAAGTTGATCATGATCGTTCCCCTTGAACATTAGTGTGTGATTAACGAACTTGAATGAGGAGGTGCTTTGGGGCACCTCCTTTTTTATGTCTTCTTATCACAGCATTTGCTGGTGCAGTGTCCGTTTACTTGTTTAAGCCTAGCGCAATCTCAAGGCCTTTGCCGTAAGCTTCGTCCGCTTGGTAGGCGTGGTTAACGTGACGTTCTTTGATGAAGTCTGGCACACCATCCATTGCACGAGTGGTGTTGTCGAATAGAGTTTGACGCTGTTCTTCGCTCATAAGACGGAATAGGTCACCTGCTTGGCTGAAGTAGTCTTCGTCTACACGGTGATCGTAATGATCAGCATGGCCGTTGATGCGTAGAGGTGGCTCAGAGTAATCTGGTTGCTCTGCCCATTCTTGTTTGTAGTTTGGCTCGTAACCTAGTGTTGAACCAAAGTTGCCATCAACGCGCATTGCGCCATCGCGGTGGTAGCTGTGTACCGGACAACGAGGCGCGTTAACTGGAATTTGGTGATGGTTTACACCTAGGCGGTAACGCTGCGCGTCTCCGTATGCAAACAGACGGCCTTGCAGCATTTTGTCTGGCGAGAAGCCAATTCCGGGAACGATAGCTGCCGGGTTAAACGCGGATTGCTCAACTTCCGCATAGAAATTTTCTGGGTTACGGTTCAGTTCAAACTCGCCTACAGGGAGCAATGGATAATCTTTTTGTGACCATACTTTTGTTAGATCGAACGGGTTAAAGTTCACTTCATCCGCTTCTAGCTCAGGCATGATCTGTACGTACATCTTCCATTTAGGGAAGTCTTGACGCTCAATCGCTTCGTAAAGGTCACGGTGATGGCTTTCGCGGTCTTTACCTACGATCGCTTCTGCTTCTTGGTCAGTCAGGTTTTTGATGCCTTGCTGAGTTTTAAAGTGGAATTTCACCCAGTAACGTTCGTTTTCTGCGTTGATAAAGCTGAATGTGTGGCTACCGAAGCCGTGCATATGACGGTAAGACGCTGGAATACCACGATCACTCATAACGATCGTAACTTGGTGGAATGCTTCTGGTAGTGATGTCCAAAAATCCCAGTTGTTTGTCGAGCTGCGCATGTTGGTGCGTGGATCGCGTTTCACCGCGTGGTTTAGATCTGGAAATTTTAGTGGATCACGGAGGAAGAACACTGGCGTGTTGTTACCAACCAAGTCCCAGTTGCCTTCTTCGGTGTAAAACTTTAGCGCAAAACCACGGATGTCGCGCTCTGCATCTGCGGCACCGCGCTCCCCCGCAACAGTGGTAAAGCGAGCAAATAGTTCGGTTTTTTTACCAATCTCCGAGAAGATCTTCGCGCGAGTGTATTTTGTGATGTCATGAGTCACAGTAAAGGTGCCGTAAGCGCCTGAGCCTTTGGCGTGCATACGACGCTCAGGAATCACTTCACGATCAAAGTGTGCCAGTTTTTCAAGGAACCAAACGTCTTGCAGTAGTTGGGGACCACGAGGACCTGCAGTCATCACATTTTGATTATGGGCGACAGGACAGCCTGCGGCGGTGGTTAATTTCTTATTTGTCATTTTTCTTCCCCTCCAGGGATCAATACCTTAGCAACTGAAGAGAAGATTATTACGGAAAAGCTGGAAGCAAAAACTGATACTGCTTATCAATTCAATAGGTGGTAACGATGATGAAAAGTAACTTAGAATCAAATTCTTAGCTGATTTTTATGATTGGTTTATTAACGTATTGGCGAAAAGGGTAAAAAGAGCACGCTGGCATTTGCATGAATTGCGCTTTGTTGACAAGGCTAACGTCGGAAATCGCCCCCTTGATATCGCTTTATTGAACATCAAAGGGGCGGAATGATTAGGAGTACTTCACTTCAATTTGCTCAGCTTTTTCAAACGCTGGATGCGTTGCGAGTTGTTTTCCATAACGCTCAATATTCGGGAAGTGACCAGCCAAACCGAACTTATGCACGAGCTCGACAATAAATGACATCATGATGTCTGCGCCAGTTAAACGTTCTTCTACTAGGTAAGTTTTGCCTTCTAGCGATTGCTCGAAATAACCCAGAACGTTCATCGCTTCTTTGTCAGCATAGCCTGATAGAAATTGAGTTTCGTTTGGCTCTTTGCTAATAAAGATTTTTAACAACATTGGTAAGATTGCTGAACTTTCAGCAAAGTGCATCCATTGTAGGTACTCAGTGTGCGCCTTCGTCCCACGCTCAGGAGCCAACGCACCATCACTGTACTTCTCAATCAAATATTCGGTCATCGCGCCTGATTCAATGATGAACTCGCCATCATCTTCAAGCAGAGGCGATTTACCGAGCGGATGAACGCTCTTTAGCTCAGGCGGTGCCATGAAGGTCACTTTGTCACGAACATAAGGCACGATTTCGTAATCCACATTTAGCTCTTCAAGTAACCAAATGATGCGCTTTGAGCGAGACTGATTGAGATGGTGAAGTTTAATCATTTATTTATCCCTTCCTTATAATGGGTCGTTAATCTGTACTACAAGCTTGCCGAAGTTCTTACCTTCCAACAGACCGATAAATGCTTCTGGTGCATTCTCCAGTCCTTGTACTAGATGTTCACGGTATTGGATCTTTCCTTCTGCCAACCATTGATTAATATCTTGCGCAAATTCACCGTAACGATGTCCGTAGTCATCAAAAATGATGAAGCCTTGCACCTTGATTCGTTTAGTCAGCAGCTTACCCATTAATAATGGAAGATGGTCGGTACCTTCAGGCAGTTCTGTTGCGTTGTATTGAGAAATTAAACCACAAAGTGGGATACGTGCGCTGGTATTCAGAAGTGGCATTACAGCTTCGAATACTTTGCCACCTACGTTTTCGAAGTAAACATCGATACCTTGATCACAGGCGTTTTTCAACTGTTCTGCAAAGTCGTCAGCTTTGTGATCGATACATTCATCGAAGCCAAGGACTTCTTTGGCGTAACGGCACTTTTCTTCTCCGCCTGCAATACCAACAACTCGGCAACCTTTGATTTTGCCAATTTGACCAACAGTCGCGCCCACAGGGCCCGTCGCGGCTGCTACCACAATGGTTTCACCTGGTTTTGGCTGACCGATATCGAGCAAGCCCATATACGCGGTAAAGCCTGGCATGCCAGCAACACCTAGAGCGTATGATGGGTTTTGTGGTTCTTTGCCAAGTTTAATCACCATCTCACCAGTTGAGATGGCGTAGTCTTGCCAGCCAACAGTGTATGCAAGAACCCATTCACCCGCTTCATAATCTGGGTGGTTCGATGCTTCTACCTGACAAATTGTGCCAGCGATCATTACGTCATCAACCGCAACAGGATCGGCGTATGACTCGGCATCGCTCATGCGACCGCGCATGTATGGGTCGAGAGATAAATAAACGGTTCTCAGTAGCATCTCACCATCTTGAGGAGTCGGTTTCGCCACTTCTTCTAGACGAAAGTTTTCTTTTGTTGGTGCACCATGGGGACGTGACGCGAGTACGATTCTGCGATTTGTTGCGTTAGTCATATTTATCTCACTTATTGATTAGACCGGTCGTCTAGTTTCGATTTCAAAATATCCCGCTCATAGAGCGGGAAAGTGTATTGTGCTATCACAGGAGTTATTACCAACTGTGAAACACATGTAGGGTGTTCATCTTACTTTTACGCTACCTACTATGGGCAAGTTCGCGTGTTTTGCAGTAGATGTTGAGTATAGGTCAGACTTTGCGTTAATGCTGCCTGATCTTGATACAGTTTGTTCAGCAAGCTTGCGCCGTTCCAAAGGTAGTATATCTGCCTTGCCAATAAAGCACTGTCACCATTTGGGATAGAGCCATCTTGAATGCCTACGTCAATGCAATACGCCATTGATTGAATGGTTTTGTCTGCACCTTGGCGTAACGCTATACGCATGGGCTCTGAGAGATCGGAGACTTCCGCACTTAACTTGACCAACAAACATTTGTTCGCATTACATACGTCGTCTTCTACTTTGACCATTTCTTCAAAGTAGCTCATTAGGCGTTGGTAGCCATTCAGATCGGTATTGGTAAAGCGTGCGTTTAAACGCTCAAAATACTTAGTAAAGTAGTCTTGAATCATCGCTTCACCAAATTGTTCTTTGGATTTGAAGTAATGATAAAACGAGCCTTTCGGCACCGCGGCCTTTTTTAAAAGCTCTGAAAGGCCAACACTCGTAAACCCTCGGTTTACGATTAACTCGTATCCGACGTCGAGAATATGTTGGCGTGTGTCGTTCGTCTTTGCGTTCATGAAGCGTACTATAGAATGAATTAGACCAGTCGTCTAGTTTTTGTTGTGGGTTATTTGATTAGCTCGTACTCAATCACAAATAGCGTGTCGGTATTTGGGTAGATTTCTCGAATTAACTGCTTGAGTTTTGGTAGTTCGATGGCTTCTTGTTCAGCATGAAACTCATTGATATCTTCAAAGTTGAGTGGTTCTACAGAGCGTATTTTGATGTTGCAGACTTTACGATCCGTCTCTAGGGTAAAAACTTCGACCTCTGTATTTGGAACGTAGTGACTTTCTGATTCATCTCGAATCGTAATCGTTTTTTTGCCTGATGTGATCAACGGGGTTAAGAATTCAAAAAAGGTAATCTTGGTTGGGTGGGATGACATGATGTACTCGTTAGTCTGATTGTTTGGCGTAATTATATACCCAAATAACCTTGAGGTGCTTATTTCAAGAGAACGAGCGAGTGCGCAGGACGCGGATCAACTTGGCACTAAAGTAACCCGAGATAATGCCTATCCAGTTGGTACTGAGATCATCAAAACTAAATGAGCGACTTGGAATAAAAAGTTGGCTTATTTCTTCCATTGAAACGATAGCCAACAGCAGCAGCAAAAGGCGGATGCCAAAGACGTCGGCTTTACTTGAACTAACTAAAGAGGGAAAGGTGAAGACCGATAAAAAGCCGATCAATAAACTGAAAGTAAAGTGAAGCGTACTCGATCCACCTAAGTAGGTTTCCATTTGCAGGTAAGTGGCATGGTGTAAGTCAGAGCTTTTCCACAAAGAGAGTGAAGCCGTAAGCGTCAGAACGAAAACAAAACTTATCCGTGTCAGTATTGAAACCATAATTAACCTATTGGAAAGAAGCCTAAGTAACGTTTTACAAAGTACAACGCTGCTAGATTCTGAATTGCCATGCCAATTGCCATCGCCCATGCTGCACCAATAACACCGAACGTTTGGCAAAGCGCAATGAGCAAGCAGATAGAGATTGTGCCGGAGGAAATTGTAATGTATTTCATGGTTCTTTCGTGACCGCTCATGAGTAATAAAAATCCTACAGAGCCAGTCGCAACATTGACTAACTGCCCTAAAGACAGGACGACTAACAGTGGCGCAGCAGCAAGAAACTCTTCACCAAAAAACCGCATCACAAACTCTGGGAATAGAGTGCAAATAATCACGGGCACAATGGCCAAACCAACGTTGGCTCGGCAAGCTAAACGGCTCAGGCTTTGCAGTTTGATCATTTGGCGTTCTTTGTAGAGAGAGGCAAACATAGGGGCGACCACAAAGTTAATGGTAATCAGCACAAAGCCAATCAGTAGTGATGTACGTTGAGCTGCAGCTAATAGACCGAGTTCCGCTGTTGAGATAAAAAAGCCCGCAATGACAAGGCTTCCCCATTGAAGAACGTTCGTGAAGATACTGCCAATCCAGACTTGCTTGGCAGAAGCGACCATTTTTTTGTTTGGTACGAAAGCCGATGTCTGATAATGACCTGAACCTAGCCAATTAACACTGGATATTACCGCGACGCTCATACTCGCCAGAAGCAGTGCGGTCATCAGATTGTTGATATTTTGCTGACCGATATAGTCCAAGCCAAAGACAAAAAAGACCATCAACATACTCACGCCAAGCTGTAAAGCGAACAGTGATGACACGACCTTTCTACATGCTTGAAGCACACGACTGTTGGTTTGTGCAAGCACTAAAAACGGTATGCAGAACAAGCCTAAAGTAATCGCATGCATTGGCGATTGGGTCTGGTTTAGCTGTTCAGGAAACAGATTAAATCCTACCAACAAAACGGCAATGGCTAGCAAGCAAAACGCCATACTTCGATAAAGTGCTGTTTTATAGTTATGACTTTGTTGAAGTGTCTCTTTGTTATTAAAGGCGATCGCATTGTAGCGAACTAATGAGACATCAAAACCTAGCTGAGAAACGATCGCGAGTAGTGAGACTAGGTTAAATAAAAAGAAAAATTGACCGGACGTCGAAGCGTCACTGGTCTTCGATACAATCAGTGTCAGCAAAAAAGCAAATAGCGCACTCAACACACGCGTGATTGCGGTTTTCAATCCAGTAGATAACAAGCTTTTTTTACCGCTGGGCATCAACAGTAATTTTTGTTGAATAGTGTGAAACATAGAGGCATTTAACCGTAAATATTATTGAGTGCGAGGCGCTGTTTTTCTTCACTGAAGGCGTCGTTTAACTCAGTTGTATATTGGCAAAAATCAATTTCATCATAATGATTGACACAGTGCGCGATCTGCTTGGCCATTTCTTCAGGTGTTAGCGCTAAAAATGGGTAGTTGAGATCTTTGGTCGCGCCGATAGTTCGAATTACCATAGGAAGATGTAATTTGGCTGCTTCTAGAATAGTTAACGGCATCCCTTCCCATGCTGCAGTATGTAAGTAAAGGTCTGAACCCTTGAGCTTTTTAACCACCTCATCACGAGGCAACATGCCAGTCACATCCACATTTTCTGTACGCAATTTTTGTTCAAGTGTGTAGTCACCGCCACCTATCCAAGTGATATCTAATGGGCGGTTAAGCGCATATCGATTAAGGTGTTGCAATGTGTCGATGAGAAATTGTGGATCCTTTTGGGGCGCAACACGACCAAGCACAACAAGTCGCAGCGCTTCTTGTTTGTTTCGCACTAAACGCTCTTCACTTTGATAAGACACGTAGTTGTTGAGCAGTTCAGCACGTTTCGCGCCAATGCTAATCGCCAGATCACATTCTCGTTGGCTACAGCCTGCCACCACATCAATTTTGCTTAGTTTTACTTTCTCTAGCGCTTTATAGAGCTGGCGCGCGAGTTCGGAGATATCTTCACGTTCGAAAGCATAACAGTGCGGAGTGTAAACCAAGCGCGCCTTGCCAAGTTTTAGAAATCGCCCGAGAAATCCCGCTTTACTCGAGTGCAAATGCACAACGTCAGGCGTAAGTGATGCAATCATGTGGTTTGCATCGCGAACAAATTGAAGTAAGCTGCCTTCCACCCATTTGGTCTGTGTGAAAATATGATGGTTGTTCTCATTGGTTAAGTCGCTTTCTCGAGCTCTGGCTAGCAAGAAATGTTGATAGGGCTCATCTCGAGAGGAGTGAGCATAACTATAGAGGGCGGTTTGAACGCCACCTCCGAAGGCTTCTGTAATATGGAGCACTTTTTTCATGATGATTTTGTTCCTGCTGTCTGCATCCATTTATGCTTGAAAGCATCACGTTCTTGTTCTGAATAAACGTGGCGATATAAGGGAAGATCGTACATATAGAACAGCTTTGAAAAGTCGTAGTGATGCTTAAAGTGCTGGTGGATATTGGAGTACCACTTGTTTTTCGCTTCATTGCTGTTTTTCAGCACGAAGTCTTGCAGCCCGAGAAACTCACCAATTTCTTTATCGAGAGAGCTGAGCTTTTCGCATTTGATTAGCATGACGTTGGCTTGCTCGTTCTTGAATGTGAAGAAAGGTTGAGTGTTGTCCAGTTCTTGACGCATCACATCGATATTGAAGTTACGTTTTAACTCGTTGTCGAACCAGTCCGCAAAATAGTTGAGATTGATATAGTTATCGAAACAATGTTCGAGGTGCTGATACGTGACTGCCATATCTCGGTGAATTGCGTCATTCTTTTTGCCTTCGATAAATTGCAAATGGAGGTCTTGAAAGAAACGAGAAAAGACTGTTGCGATTGGATCGCGGACCAGTGTGACGATTTTGATTTGTTCGCGTTTTTGTAAGATACGTTTTCGTTGCTTGAGCACTAAGCGGTAGAGCGCACGGTTTTTGAAATCGAAAAATTTACTCACGTCTTTTTTATTGTGATACATGTGAAATTCTTCGTGATCATCAAAGGTGTGGATGTGATAGCTTGGGATATTTCTTTCTCCCAGCGTGTGCTCAATTGACGATGAGCCAACTTTGCCCATTTGGTAAACTAAAACAAAATTGTCAGCTTGGAGTTCTCGGTTCTTTTCAAATTGTCGAGAGATTGAATACTTCATCTATCCTATCCTTGATTATTCAAATTCGTGGTGATGGTTTACCGGAAAAGTATGAGCAATGGTGTTGACCTTTGACTCGCGGCTCATGCTTATCATGACGGGTAATAAGAGTATTAAAATGATGGTGGTATTTACCGCAACGAAGAACACCATGATGAGGGCGTATATCGCGAGTAAGAGGCTTTTCCTGTTGTCATTGAGACTACGGAAGCAAAAGCGAATAAAAAGAAAATAACCACCAAATAATAGGGCGATACCGAGCAACCCGTATTCAATTGCGGTATCTAACACAAAGTTGTGGGTGTAGATCGCCAGCTCATCATAGTTAAAGTAACTGATCATAAAGTTGGGTAACATTTTCGCGCCGACACCTAACACCGGGTGTTGAAGTAAAATATCTAGCCCATTGGCAAGTAAGAGTTTTCTATGAAGGTTCGACACCCAGCGAGCTTCACTTTGGTTGGCAAATAAGACGTCTTCTTGGGTTATTTCCAATGTGTCTGCTAACGTTTCAAACCCAACATAGAGTGTAGTTGCGACGGCAGTGAACACCATAAAGCTTAAGGCCAATAAAATGGTCCACGTATACGTTTCATTAAGTGATTTTCTCATCAGGTTTTTTACGAGCAGCTGGTCAAAGAAGAAAAGCAGACAAAAACCAAGTAGTGCTTTTCTTTCTTGCGACAACACCAGTAATACCAAAGCAACGAGCATCAAAAGGTGGAAAGCGCGAATTTTATCCCGATAAAGGTACAGTAGTGAGCAAAGTACACCGAACCCGTATTTACTTACCCCGAGTAACTTAAACCCGCTTTGATAGCCTTGAGCAAAGTGCCATAAGGCAACGAGCGTACAGATGAAAAACAGCAGATAAGTGAAATAAACCATTACCCATTCATCATCAAACACGCCATAGGCGTACATTAGGCTAAGCAAGCAGAGAATCGCCAGCCATTGCACGGTTTCTATAACTAGCGGCATTAAGGGGACGCGATTTAGCAGGCCATTTAAGAACACATATCCAGTGAACAGTACAAGGAACCCCATACAGGGATGCATGAGTTTTTCAGCTTTTCCTTCCAATACCACTAATGCAGTAAAACCAATGGACAAAAGGCTTGCGATGTCTGATGGTGCTAGTGCTATTCCTCCAGCACGAAACTTCATAGGAATAAAGAACAATGCTAATAGGCATGCTGCAAGCAATGAGGCTCGATGGCTCGATGGCGCGGAGCTATTTGTTGGTGCAAAGCTGCTGGTAGATTCCATAGTAACCTTCACGAAATTTATCGATGGTGTAGAGAGAGGCCCTATTGACTGAGTATTGACTTGCAGCGTCATACCGCTCAACACTTTCACACAGCTGGAGCACTTTCTGGCTCAGCTCATTTGAGTTACCAACCTGAAATAAATATTCGGCACGTCCGGTGACGTCATCCAAACCGGGTACGTCCGATGATAATACGGGTAAGCCTGCTGCCATGGCCTCAACCGCCGCCAAGCCAAAGCCTTCGACATGCGATGATTGCACGTAAATGTCCATGTCGTTCAAAAACGCTGGAACATCAGAAACTACCCCATGAAAGTGAACACGTTGCGTGACGTTGAGCTTTGTTGCCAACGCTTGCAGTGACGATTTTTTTTCGCCATCTCCAGCAAGATGGAGCTCGTATCGTCTCGGTAAATGGACAAGTGCTTGGATAAGCGTTTCATGATCTTTATGTTGGTGAAGTCGGCCCACCATTCCAATCTTGATGACTGGTTTGTCGATCAGGTGGCTGGCGCTCTTCGGCATCATAGGAAACCTTTTTAAATCAACGCCATTGTGCACCACGTGATATTTATGTTGGTAGCGAGGCATGAACTTCACCAGTTCATCTTGTACTTTTTCACTAATACTGACCGTCAAGTCGTGGCCCCAATATAAGACGTACTCCATGAACTTAAACAGCGGGTAGTCACGTCGACGGTTGTAAGAACAGTGCTCAGTCTGGATTCGTTTTTTACCTACCGCCAATAGCGCTAGATAAATGGAAGGGTAGAGGTGCCCGTGAACGACATGCGGCCAACGCAGCAAACAGTATTTCTCACTCAATGACAAAGTGCGCCAGTTAAAACACTCTATCCCTTGGGCGGATAGCGTTGGTAAGAAATCATTTTCATCACACAAGACCAAAATTTTGATTTCGTATTCAGGCTTATGTTCTAAAACAAGGTCGACTAAGAACTTCTGAGCACCGCCGTTCTGAGAAAGATCATTAATAATATGTAGAATCTTGGTTTTCATGATTAATTGGTCAGATATTGTTGTTTAAGGTCGGTGATTTCTGCATTTGAGAAAAAGTGCTTCGCCAATTTAGAATTCAGCATTTCTTCAACGTACTCGGGTGTAGGTTGAAATTGCGTTTTGAATTCTTTCATTAGTGGCGAGTACCATTTGTTGTCTGACTGATTTTCATAAACGACATCCACGGGGTAACCTAAAAAGCCTTCGACTGCGGAGTTAGCCTGCTTTAGCTTGTCACTTCGAATGACCAACAGTGAAAAGTTATTGTTATGGTATGTCTGATAGCCTACTTCGTGATTAAAAGGTTCGTTAAACACATCAATCCCTGTTAGTTGTTTGATTTCGTTGTCAAACCACTGCAGCGCATATTGATGATTCATGTGCTTATCAAATGCCTCTTGGAGTAACTGCGGACGTTCGGTACGGATTGCGCTATCATCTTTTAGGTATTTGTCCGCCATCCAAAACGGAAGTGCTTGAAAGAACATTGAAATATTTCGTCCGATCGGTTCACGCACCAGTGAGATAATTCGAACTTTTTTCTTGTGCTTTAACATACGGCTCATCGCTATGCGCTTGAGTCGTCGCTTTAACGCATTGATCTGAGGTTTATGCAATTGCGCTCTAACAGGGGATATCTGTTTTTGCGCATCGACAGTCATAAGGTCGTGCAAGTGAATCGAGTTAGGAATGGAATGTTCTAATGCACTCGAACCTACTTTGCCCATTTGATAGATCAATACCGGTTGTTCTTGGCTTTTCAACGTTTGGTACCAAGATGCGTTTGAGTTAGTAGGCGTATTTCTGGACATAAAGCGTTTCTCCTTCCTTAGTCTTGGCTTGTGTGATTAAGACGCCAAGAGATGGAACTGAGTGTTGTATTTGTTTAGATAACGCAAGGTTAACCAGTGATGATTTTGTCGATTCTGAGCGAATGACGGTAATCAGACCATTGGCATACTGACCAAGAATAAGTGCATCACTCACTGACAGTAGGGGCGGTGTATCGATAATGATCCGGTCATACTTATTTTGAAAATGTTCGAGCAACTTTTTAAAGCGATCAGAAGCTAGCAGTTCCTGTGGGTTTGGCGGAATTAGACCGGCCGATAATACATCTAAGTTGGCTTCTTCTATATGTGTAACACAATCTTTGATTGGCGTATCCATAGTCAGGATATGCGTTAAGCCTGGGCTTGATTCAGCAATACCAAACCGTTTTGCGATGGAAGGTCGGCGTAAATCGCAGTCGATGATCAATACCTTTTCCATTTTTGAAAACGACACCGCCATATTGATACTGGTCGATGTTTTTCCTTCTTCTGGAATGGTAGAAGTAAAGGGCAATATCTTTTGCTTCGTGTTGGTTAGTCTGAGCAGAAGCGAGGTTCTGACGGAGCGGCAAGCTTCACTAAATAGCTTTTCTTCATCATCTAAATACGCGGTATAACTGACGCCGTTTTTACGCAAATTGCGTTTTTTGACCATAGGAATCACACCTAAACACGTAACACCAAGTTTTTCCTGCACATCGGCTGTGCTTCGGATAACTTCTCGCATCGTTTCTAAGATGATGATCAGAGCGCAAGCAATGGCAAAGCCAAAAAAGGTGGCAATCACTACCAGTTTGATTCGTTGCGGTGCTACCGGAAATAGAGGGATGATGGCTTTGTCAGTAAAACGCGCAGTGACATTTTTGTAGTCGCTGGTGGCGTTGGTCTCTTTCTCACGATTTAAGAACGCTTCATAGAGTGCCTTATTGGATTCAACCTCGCGTTTTAACTGTTCATAACGCGCTTTTTGTGACCCTAACGATTGGAAGTCAGACTTTTTGTTATCGAGTTCTGCTCGAAGCATGTCCTCTTGCGCCTTTGCAGCAAGAAGGTCTTGTTGCTTGCTGAAGGAAATGTCACGAATGAGTTGCTGGGTTCTTGCTTGAATTTCAGCAAGCTGCGCTTTTGCCTGAATCATTCGGTCATGCTTGGGGCCGTAGCGCTGTGCCAGTTCAGAGAGATTTTTGGCTGCCTGTGCTTCCGATAATTTGAGGTCGCGGATCTGCGCTTGATTAGCGAATTCATCAATTGACAGCAAGCTGTCTAAACTTTGTGAAGATTTACGTCTTAACAGTTGGATTAACGTCTGCGCTTCAATGCGCTTATTAACAGCGACATTTAGCTTGCGAGTGAGTTCCTCTAGCTCATTGGCGTAAATTTCATCAATACCGTTTATATCGATCAACCCTTCTTTTAACAAGAACTCTTGCAGCGCTTGCTCAGAGTTACGTAATCGCTCCTCCAATTTTTGTGAGTTATTTGTCAACCAAGTAGCCGCATTTTGTGTAACGACCAATTTGGCTTCAAAATTTGCGTCAATGTAGGCTTGGCCGACCGCGTTAGCGATTGTCGTAGCAAGCTTAGGATCGGTAGAACGAAAGCGAATTCTGACTAATTGGGTGTTACGTACTGGCTCAATATCGAGTTTACTTCTGAAAGCTTGAAGTGCCTGATAATAGGACTCTGAAAATTGGGCGGTTTCTTTTGGGCTTGGTGACACATTCAGTATGTCTTGAACAAAAGAGATCGACTTTATTTGGTCGATCTTTTGATTTAATCCACCTGAGCGTGTGAACTCCGGTAGTTGAGTTAGGTTCAGCTCTCTAATGACCTTATCTGCGATATGATTCGATTTTAAAATAGCGATTTGCGTTTGAAAGTACTCTTTTTTTGTCGTGTCGACGCCATATACTTCCTCGATTGAAAGGGCGCTTTTTTGTTCTTCTTGGATGAGTAGCGTTGCTGTAGCTTGGTATATCGATGCTTTGGAGTAGATATACCAAGTACAAGTCAATGAAAACAGAAGCGTGAAAGCTGCGATGCTTAGCCAATTCTTTTTAATCGCTTTAAAGTGATGACCAAAACGAATCAGTTCTACTTTGTTCATCTGGAGATTATTTGGATGAGTCCCGTTCATTTGATTCCCTGTCACTTAAAAGAAGCTCTGGTCAATAAATACAATGTCACCAGGTTCCACGTTGCGGTGCATACTGACCCCTTCCATCGTTTGACCCGTTTTATGTTTGGTGAGGTTAATGCCTTTGCGTGAGGCTCGGTCGGTCAAGCCACCAGCTAAAGCGATGGCCTTTTCGATAGTTAATCCTGGTCGATATTCAAATCCACCTGGTTTCCTGACTTCGCCATTGACATAAAACAGACGAAAGTTATTGATAGTGACCATCACTTTTGGGTTGATGAGATAATCGCCTTTTAAACCCGTTTCTATTTCGTACTTGAGTTGTTTCGGTGTTTTTTTGATTGCTTTGATTCGGCCAAGGTAGGGGTAATCAAAATAGCCATCTGACGTTATTAGAATATTTTTAATCGTAAGATCTTCTTCACCATAGACCTGCACGGAAATGGTATCGCCCGTGTCGAGTAAGTAATCTTCCTCGTTTGAGTCAGCGTTGACCAAAGTGCTAAATAGCAACAACGCTACACTCATAAATGTGATGAATGCCTTCATTAATAATCCTTGTTACAGAGAAAACTGTGCGCTTAAAGTCCAAATGTTCTGTTCGAAGCTATAACCTGGTCGGTTAGAGGTTTTATCTTGGTATTGCCAGTCGGCTTGCAGCTGTATCCAGCGTTTAATTTGATAATCGATACCAAAAGATAGGGTGTAGCGATCGTCGTTTCTGGTGATCCCCGTATAGTCATCTTGTTGATAAATAGCACCTAAGCGAGTTGCAAGGTAACTATTCCAATCGTGCTTGAGGTTCAGTCGATAACGAGTTTGTAGGTTGTAATCGCCATCTTGATCTGGGTTAACTGCCGCTTGAGTGGTTTTCACGCTGACTAGAGTTTGTTCTTGAGGCAGCCATTCAAAGCCGATATCCCAACTAAAGCCTTTAAATGTCTCTCGGTGAGCGCTGTCAAAATCTTTGATTTGATAACCGAGTCGAGCGATGCCTTTGGTTTTTCCTGTGACTTCCCATTCGGCACCGGTGTAATAGAAACTGGTGTTGTTATCTTTGGATGGTTGCGAAGAATTTCGGTGCTGATAGTCGGTTACTATTTGTTTTGTCCCAACCAACCAATAGGTTCTTGGCGTCGCCCTTAAATAGAATTCCAAGTGTGCATTGGGGGCTCGAAAATCGTTGTATTTTGTTTTAGCGTTTGTGCGCCCAGGCAAGCCGTCACGGTAGTTTTGATAGGTTTTATCACTGTAGCCTAAACCGAATTCGAGTCTGCCTTTTGCACCGTTAGAGCCAAAGACATAATTGGTTTTGATATCGTTACGGTTGAACTCTATTGGTGAGTCGATTGCGCTACCATTACCTTCGGTAATATCTTCTCCTCGAACTTCATGCTGGGCGCGAAAACGGTAATCAACCACTAAACGATGACGATGATTGAACTCAAAAAAGTTGGAAAACTGAAAGGTATGATCGTCGAAGTCGTTGCGGTCATCGGATGAAAAACCTGCTTTCAACTTGTATAAAATATCTGCGCGATAGCGATTCCTTTCTATACGTGCTAATAAGCTTGGCTCTATACCCCAAATATTGACCGATTCTACATTGCCGGATTCCTCCGCTTTGTTGATGTTGTCATCGCCCTCGTAGAAAGTTCTTACGAGGGGAATAAACTCAATGCCAGACTCGGTTTGGTAAGCCATCGGTTCTGCGAGTAAGCCAGTTGAAAACAGACTCAATGCTATTGCCATTGTCAGTTTCTTCATAATCTCAACCTTAGTAAGCGTTAGCACCAGTGAACCCTTTGAAAACGGTCATGAAGATGATTTTGATGTCCATCCAAACCGACCAGTGGTGGATGTAATCCAAATCAAATTCGACTCTCTTTTCCATTTTTTCTAAGGTGTCTGTTTCGCCGCGATAGCCATTAATTTGCGCCCAGCCAGTAATGCCTGGTTTTACTTTGTGACGTAGCATGTATCGGTCAACAATCTGGCGATACTCTTCATTGTGCGCCACGGCATGAGGGCGTGGACCAACAATAGACATGGTCCCTTGCAGTACATTGATAAATTGAGGCAGTTCGTCCAAAGAGGTGCGACGCAAAAAACCACCAAAAGGCGTAATGCGTGGGTCGTTCTTTGTCGCCTGTTTCACGTGAGGGCCTTGATCCATAGTGGTCATTGAACGGAATTTCCAGACTTCAATCTTGCGTCCATCGAGGCCGTAACGATGCTGTTTAAAAATGACCGGACCTTTAGAGGTCAGCTTAATGCCAATCGCAATGGCGAGCAGGACTGGAGAGATCAAGGCTAAAATAATGCTCGAAAACAAAATGTCTTCAAACCGTTTTACCCAGGAAGAAATTCCAGCAAATGGCGTATCAAATACGCTGAGCGTTTGAACTTGGCCGATTTGCGCCCAACGAGAATGCAAAAGGTTATAGGTAAAGAAGTCGGGAATCAGATACGTATTTGCGGTGGTGTCTGAGAATTGGTTAAGAAGCGATGCAATACGCTCTTTTGCGTGCATTGGCATTGCGATATAGACGTAATCCACTTCCCCTTTCTTGGCTCGCTCAAGAGCGTGGTCAACTGCCCCTTTAATAGGGTAAGCAGAATTTGGCAATCTGTCGGAAGAACGCTCATCGTAAAAGCCATCAAAAAGTACACCGTGTTCAGTGTGGTTTTGAATTTCGTTAGCAAGGGTAATGCCGTGAGGAGTTTGGCCGATGATGATCGCAGTACGAGTGTTGAATCCTTTTTTTCTTAAATAGGCTAATCCGGTACGGAATGTCACTCGCCATGCCAAAAGTAGAGCGGGCGTAATCGCAAACCACAATGCCAGAATAGTGTTATCAAATAAGTCATAGACTTCCGAAAAATACAGAACAATAAAGATAAGCGCGGAAGTTACTGCCCAGGCCACACAGACAATAATCATCTGCTCTTTAAACGAACTGGTTCGCCAAGAGCGGTACAGGTTGCCGCTTTCTGCCATAAATAGAAAGGAGATGCCTCCAACAAAAGCCAGTATGACGTAATCTTTCCCCATCGCAGTATTCATGTCTTTGAACACTAAAAGCAGCATAAAAGAGACGATGACAGCAAGATCTGAGATGCGATATAAAAAAGCGAACTCCATCTCGTGAGAGCGGATAAGTCCTTTTTGTTTCATGACTCAGTTTCCCTTCTTACACGCTACCGCCCTTGGGTGTCTCCCCCAATTGCCGTGTCGTGAGCGTTATTAGTAGTTGGTGAACAGAGCATTCTGTTGAATGCTTCTGAGTTTTTTGTCACGTGTAATTTCGTTGATAAGTGTAAAAATTTGCGTTGTTGAGGTAAGTGGAAATAAGAATGAAATTTAGACCTTTGGCTAAGTTTGGCGGGTTAGGAAAAAGCTGGTACTTACTCAAGAGGGATGAGGAAAAGTATTAAAAATGAAGTATCAGTACAAAGACAATGGTTTATGTAAAGGTAGAAGAAACGGGTGATCTTATTCGTTAACGATTAATGATTTAGTATCGAATTACTTATATTTATTAGGATAAAAAAATCCCTCTCAAGTGAGAGGGATTTATTGTGAATCAGGACGAATGAATTATTCGACTTCTACGCCGTTTTCTTTGTATAGGCGGCGGCATGCACGACCATCACTGTGGAACAGGTGACAACGGTGTGCTGGAATACCAATCTCGATTTTATCGCCGGTATCGACTGCGAGCGTGTCAGGCTGACGGAAAATAACGTCCGCGTCCGCACCTTCTAGGTTTAGGTATACTTGAGTTTCGTTACCTAGCTTCTCAACAATCATCACTTCACCGTGAATGCTTGCATCAGCTTCAGAAGCGGATAATAGGTGCTCAGGGCGAATGCCTAAAGACATGCGGTCGCCACGGTTAACCGTCGTGCCATCCACTGGAATCCAGAAAGATACGCCATTAGATAGTTGAACTTTGACGCGCTCTGCTTCTACTTCATCAATGAATACGCTCATGAAGTTCATTTTCGGAGAACCGATAAAGCCTGCTACAAAGCGGTTTTGTGGGTAATGGTAAAGTTCAAGTGGCTTACCAACTTGCGATACATAACCGCCGTCTAGTACAACGATTTTATCTGCCATTGTCATTGCTTCCACCTGATCGTGTGTTACGTAGATCATGGTACAACCAAGTTGACGTTGTAGCTTCGTGATTTGCGCACGCATGTTTACACGCAGTGCGGCATCCAAGTTTGATAGTGGTTCATCTAGAAGGAATACATTAGGTTGCGATACCAGTGTTCGACCGATAGCCACACGTTGACGCTGACCACCTGAAAGCGCTTTTGGTTGGCGTTCAAGTAAGTGACCCAGTTGTAGAATTTCTGCAGCCTGTTCAACACGTTTGTCGATTTCTGCTTTGTCTGCTTTTGCTAATTTTAAGCCAAATGACATGTTGTCATATAAGTTAAGGTGTGGGTAAAGAGCGTAAGACTGGAATACCATACCAACACCACGTTTGGATGGTTCGACGTCATTCATGCGCTGGTCACCAATATACAAATCACCTGAAGTAATGTCTTCAAGACCGGCAATACAACGTAAAAGGGTAGATTTACCACAACCTGATGGACCTACGAAAACAACAAATTCACCTTCGTTGATTGTTAGGTCTACGTTCTTAGAAATCAGTACGTCGCCATACGCTTTACAAACATTTTTTAACGTGACACTCGCCATGTAGCTCGTCCTCGATCAATTTTTTATTATTCACCGCTCATCATTATATGAATTATCTAGCGAGCAGTAACAGTAGGAATCGGTAAGTTATTGCGGTTGGTAAGAAAAGTAGGGTAGCACTTCAATAAAATGTCCTGAATAGAAGTGCTACCCATCATAGCCAAGTACGAGTTTCTCTCCCCCACATTATTCGTGTTGTCTCCCCCGTGAAATAATTACCACAAACAACACCAATAATGACATTCCACTCGTCTGGCAATGCAAAACCAGCAAATCTTTTTCCTAATACGTAGGCACTGCTGGGAAAGGGTTCTTACCATCCACTCTTGGATGACTGAAGTTTGTAAGATTGTGCGAGGTGCGACATCCTCCTAATAGAAATAATTGTAGGGGGAGTAGGTAGGGAGGAGTAAAAAAGGAGGAGGAATAAAGCAGTTGGTCGGAAATCACATTATTGCACCACCTAAAGTTGAAACCGATCACAGGAAGTATCCGTTTTGTGATTTGAGTCTCTTACCCTTGGCGATTTAGATCACGAAAATACGTCATAATTGTAAGGGCGTAGGGATTAGGAGGATGAGACATATTGGATTATTTCAGATGATATATGTCGAAATACGGCTGAACCTCAATGGACTAGCCCTACATCAAAAATATAAAAAGGATACGAACATGAAAAAGTTAAGCGCTGTAGCACTAGGTACTCTTGTTGCTTTGGGTTCTTTTGGTGCTAATGCTGCCATCGAAGAAGGACAACTTACTATCTGGATCAACGGCGACAAAGGTTACAACGGCCTTGCTGAAGTTGGTAAAAAATTCGAAGAAGACACTGGCATTAAAGTGACAGTGGCTCACCCAGATGGCCTTCAAGACAAATTCCCTCAAACTGCAGCGACTGGTGACGGTCCTGACATCGTATTCTGGGCTCACGACCGTTTCGGTGGTTACGCAGAAGCTGGCCTGCTAGCAGAAATTAAACCTTCTAAGAACATTCAAGAAGGTATTGTTGATTTCGCTTGGGATGCTGTACGTTACGACGGTAAATTGATCGGCTACCCAGTTGCGGTTGAGTCTCTATCTCTAATCTACAACAAAGACCTAGTTCCAAACCCACCGAAGTCTTGGGAAGAAGTTGCAGCGCTAGATGCAAAACTTAAAAAAGACGGCAAGTCTGCAATCATGTGGAACCTAAAAGAACCGTACTTCACTTGGCCACTAATGGCTGCTGATGGCGGCTACGCGTTCAAATACACTTCTGAAGGTTACGATGTTAAAGACGCTGGTATCGCGAAAGAAGGCGTTAAAGACGCGATGAGCTTCGTAAAAGGCTTGGTAGACAAAGGCGTAATCTCTGCAGATATGGACTACTCAGTATCTGAGTCTGCATTCAACCAAGGCAAGACAGCGATGACGATCAACGGTCCATGGTCTTGGGGCAACATCGAGAAGTCTGGCGTTAACTACGGCGTGACTACGCTACCTAAGTTCCAAGGTCAATCTTCTAAGCCATTCGTTGGTGTTCTAACGGCTGGTATCAGCACTGCGTCTCCAAACAAAGACCTAGCGGTTGAGTTCATTGAGAACTACCTACTAACAAACGACGGCCTACGTATGGTTAACAACGATAAGCCTCTAGGTGCGGTAGCGCTTAACTCGTTCCAACGTGAACTAGATTCAGATACTCGTATCGCTGCGACAATGGACAACGCGATGAACGGCGAAATTATGCCAAACATTCCTCAAATGAACGCATTCTGGGGCGCGGCTAAGAACGCAATCATCAACGTAGTTGATGGTCGTCAAACTGTCGATGCAGCATTGGCAGACGCAGAAAAACAAATGACTAAATAATTAAGTAAGACCTTTTTAAGGAGGAGGCAACTCCTCCTTACTTTTCTATATTTATTCTATATTCGCTAGCAGGTTCCCTATGCAGTCAGTTCAAGGTACAAATGCTATGACAGCACCAGAAGCCAGCCTTCCGAGCAGCAAAAAAGTGTTCATGAAATGGTCACTTTTAGGCACAGTCGGCATTATCAATGGCTACGCAACAATCCTTATGTATTCACGCGGTGAGATTGCGTTTGCACTACTTACGATCATTCTTACCGCTTTAGCGTTGTTCATCTTTGGTAGTAAAAAGACGTACGCACACCGTTACATATACCCTGGTATCGCAGGGATGATCCTTTTCATTCTTTTCCCTCTGGCGTACACCATAGGTTTGGCGTTTACCAACTACAGCGCGAAAAACCAACTCTCTTTTGATCGTGCGCAGAGCGTACTTTTGGACAGAACTTATCAAAGTGGTGATAGCTACCCGTTCACTTTATATAAAACGGATCAAGGACATCAGCTTGTGGTTGAAAAAGATGGTGAGCTACTTGCTACGCCCACTTTTCAGCTAGATAGCCTTTCAGCATCGGATCTTGACCTATCGCCAATTGAAGAAGCTACGGGCGAGAAAGAATCAATCAAGACGATTGTTAAGAGCCGTAATACGTTGAGCAGTGTTGATTTGCATCTGCCGAGCGGTGAAGACATCCGCATGAGCGGGTTACGTAAGTTTGCGGCAGTTGTGCCTTTGTACACGCTGCAAGAAGACGGCGAAACGCTTTACAACAACCGTACTGAAGAGACGTTACGTCCAAATATGGAAGTAGGTTACTACCAACCTGTCGATGAAAACGGTCAGTTTGTTGGTAGCACAGTGTCTCCTGGCTTTGTTGTGAACATTGGTACCCACAACTTTGAGCGTGTGTGGAAAGATGATGGCATCAAAGAGCCGTTTATCAGTATCTTTATCTGGACGATTGTGTTCTCGGCACTCACCGTACTATTTACGCTTGTAATTGGTCTTGTTCTAGCAAGTGTTGTTCAGTGGGAAGCATTAAAAGGCCGTTCGGTTTACCGACTCTTACTGATTCTGCCTTATGCGGTACCGGCGTTTATTTCTATCTTGATCTTTAAAGGTTTGTTTAACCAAAGCTTTGGTGAGATCAACATGCTTCTGGAAGGTTTGTTCGGTATTAGCCCCGCTTGGTTCTCAGACCCATTCATGGCGAAAACCATGATTCTGATTGTGAACACGTGGCTTGGTTTCCCTTACATGATGATTCTATGTATGGGTCTACTCAAAGCGATTCCTGATGATTTATATGAAGCGTCAGCAATTGATGGTGCGAACTTTATTACTAACTTTACTCGTATCACGCTACCAATGATGTTGAAGCCGTTAACACCATTGTTGATTGCGAGCTTTGCCTTTAACTTCAACAACTTCGTGCTTATCCAGTTGTTGACAGGCGGTGGTCCAAACATGATTGGTACATCAGAGCCTGCGGGTTACACCGACCTACTAGTAAGTTACACCTACCGAATCGCATTCGAAGGTGCTGGCGGTCAAGACTTCGGTCTAGCAAGTGCGGTAGCAACGCTTATCTTCCTATTGGTTGGCGCATTGGCACTTATCAACCTACGCGTAACTAAAGTAGCTCAGGACTAAGGAGAAATTACAATGGCAATGGTACAAGGTAAGTCATTAAAGTATCGTGTTTGGGCTACTCATATTGCGATGTGGGCATTCTTGGCACTGATTATTTTCCCTTTACTGATGATCATCGCGATTTCATTCCGTGAAGGTAACTTTGCAACGGGTAGCCTGATCCCAGACAACCCAACACTTGATCACTGGAAATTGGCATTAGGTTTCTCGGTGACTAATCCAGACGGTACAGTTACACCGCCACCATTCCCAGTAATGACATGGTTGTGGAACTCGGTAAAAGTGGGTGGTATTTCTGCAATCCTAATCGTGGCGCTATCAACCACATCGGCTTACGCGTTTGCTCGTATGAAGTTCAAAGGTAAGAACACCATTCTTAAAGCGATGATGATCTTCCAGATGTTCCCTGCGGTGTTGGCACTGGTTGCTCTGTACGCGTTGTTCGACAAACTGGGTCAGTACATTCCATTCCTTGGCCTGAACACGCACGGCGGTCTGATATTCGCTTACTTAGGGGGTATCGCCTTGCACGTTTGGACGATTAAAGGCTACTTCGAAAGTATTGACTCTTCGTTAGAAGAAGCGGCGGCACTGGATGGTGCGACACCATGGCAAGCATTCCGTTTGGTATTGCTTCCATTGTCTGTGCCAATCCTAGCGGTAGTATTCATCTTGTCGTTCATCATGGTAATTGGTGAAGTTCCTGTAGCATCACTACTACTTTCTGATGTAGACTCGTACACACTTGCAGTGGGTATGCAGCAATACCTATATCCACAAAACTACTTGTGGGGTGACTTTGCTGCAGCTGCTGTACTTTCAGCAGTGCCAATCACTGCCGTATTCTTACTTGCTCAACGCTGGTTGGTTGGTGGTCTAACCGCTGGTGGTGTGAAAGGATAATCTCTTGTGGTCTGAGATTGATAAGAATAACTAGAAAAGGGCGACCACATGGTCGCCCTTATACGTAGCACGGATATTACAATTTTGGTTTGGCCGCCGATCAGTAATATCTTGGCTTTTATTGGCGTTACGCATAGCTGGCTGTTAGCTTAGTTCCTTACGATTCAATCACTAACAGTTTCTTGTAACCATAACCTGAGTCTAGACTCAGGTTTTTTTATACTTGTTAAATACAGTTGTTCAATAAGCAGGTAAAGATTAGCGGCTTTGCAATGGATTACACAGGGCTAGGGGAATGCCCTGCGTAGCACTTCACATAAATAACCTGAGCTCAGGTATCAGTAAAATTAAGGTAGGTAAGGATTAAAACTCTCGACTGGATGGGGCGCATCCAACGTATTGAAGCAGCGTGTATAAGCTTTCTTGCTGTAGTGCGACGCGACGAAATAAATTTGCAAAGGTGACATCACCGCCAAAGCAGGTTTGAATGTAATGGTTAATTTCTGTTTCGTTATACCCCTCGACGTACATGGTTCTTACCCACTGGTACTCGACCGCTTTTAAATTGGTCAACGTCTCTTCACTTAAGGTCGTTTCTTTTAGTCTCAAGATCCAAACTCTATCCAACTCCAAAATAGTGGATGGATTTAAGCAAAGCTAGGTGAAGGATTTATGACAGAGGAGGCCGAGTGTGAAGCAAATGGCAAAACCATGATGTTGCTCCACACTCTGGTTATAAGTAACGTTGAGGTAGTCAATAGCGTTCTTAACGGATGTAGGTTACTTGAGATACTTTACGTGCGCTTCCATCTCTTCCCCGATTTCTTTGCGCATGTTCATAAGGCGGATAGCGGATTGTTCCAAGGCTTTATCTTCATCAGATTCTGGAACCCATTTCGGTACGTCGGTTGGTTTTCCGTTTTCATCCACAGCAACCATAATAACGATACAGTGGGTGGTGAGTCTGTTTTTCATTTGCTTTGGGTCACTGGCTTGCACATCAATCGCGATGTGCATTGAGCTTCGTCCGGTATAAATGACTTTCGCGCTAACTTCGACTAAGTTGCCGACATGAATCGGCGCAACAAAACGAATACCACCTGCGTATGCAGTAATGCAATACTTGCCACTCCACGCTGCAGAGCAGGCGTAGGCTGCTAAGTCGATCCATTTCATTACGGCGCCGCCGTGCACTTTTCCGCCGAAATTGACGTCACTGGGTTCTGCTAAAAAGCGAAGGGTAATGTCTCTTTGACCACTGCTCATCTGTCTTTCCTTGATGGGTTATTGTTTTCCCAATTTAGCAGCAAGATGAATTTTCGGGAATAGAGAATGAAACAAAATATTAACTTTTATTCGAACGATGAAAACAAAAAGCCACAGCGTAGTTCTGTGGCTTGGGGAACTGGGATTAATTGGCGGTGGAGGCAATCTCGGAATTGGGCAATGGCTTTCTGTGTCGTATTTTTATTTGCGACAGGATAACGCCAGAGATGACTAACAGCCCGCCAATAATGTGGTAAGCGTAAATTTTCTCACCAATCAACGTTGAAGCAAGTACGACAGAAACCACGGGCATTAAGTTCATGAACATGGCACTTGAATCAGCGCCAATTGAATCGATCGCTTTCACCCACATTAACGGCGCAAAAATGGAAGCCGCAATGCCAGCATAGGCGATTAATGGTAGCGCGTCTTGGCTTGGTAACAGTTGCTCACTAGATAGCCAAAGTGGTGTAAGCATCACAACCGAGAAGAAGCCTTGCATGTAAACCAGAGTCAAACTACTGAAAGGCATCTTCCAGCGTTTTAGCAGCACGCAATAAGCCGCGTATACCATGGCTGCAATCAGCATAAGGCTATCACCTTGGGTCATGTCTTGATGTAAAAAGTAGGTGATATCACCATGACCAAGCATAAACGCCAAGCCGCCGAGCGAAATCACACCACCGACGATACTTAACATTGATACAGACTTGCCTAACAGAGGAACACTTAAAAACACACTGATCAAAGGAACTAAAGAGGTGATTAGGGCCATATTAGAGGCCGTTGTTGTTAAACCGGCATAGTATCCAAGTGACTGGTTGAGAACCATACCAAGTAACGCAAGAAACGCCAACTTAGCTAAGTAAGGTCGAATAATGTGTCGTTGTTTGATGATCGCAGGCAGACAAAATGGAGTTAGAAGTACCATTGCGACAAACCAACGGTAGAAACTCATCGCACTTGGTTCAATGGCGCTTGCTGCCATCTTATTCACAATTGAGTTACCACCCCAAATCATAACGGTGAAAAACGGAAGTAAATAAATCATGAGAACCCTATAGCACAATTATTGATGGCGCTAGTCTGGCAGGTCTTTATAATAAAAAGTATCTCTTAAAAGACATCGTAAGCGATAGGAAGACAATTTTGAAAAAGAGCGCCAGAAATCTTCATCCCTCATTATCAATCGACCGCGCACCATCGGATGTATTTATGAATTTTGAAGCCTTTCTCTCTAATACAGAAACGCGAATTCATAGCCATCCTTGGGGGCAAGTGCAGCTGATCAGCGGTGGGATCCTAGAGATGGATGCAGAAGATACAAGATTTCTAGCGCCTCCGCATCTTGCAATTTGGGTTCCCGCCGGAATCCGTCACACGAGCTACAACCGTAAGCCAATCGAATATTGTTCTTTGAATATTGCCCCTGAATTGACGGCGCATTTCCCAACTAAAACGAGCTTGATCAAAGTGACTCCAATCGTGTCATCGATTATTGAGGACTTTCGTCAGCGAGACATTAACGTGGCGCAAACTGATGAAGACAAGCGATTGGTACAAGTGTTATTGGACCAGCTTGCAAAGCAAGAAGTCGAACATCACTTTTTACCGACAACCGACAATAAGTATCTTGAACCGATTTTAAAAGCAGTAGAAGAATCGCCGACGGATGAGATCAGTTTGGCGGAGTGGGCGGCAAAAGTGCATACCACAGAACGCACGTTAGCGAGACATTGCCAGAGTGAGTTGGGCATGAGCTTTACTGAGTGGCGCTTACGTGTGCGATATTTACATTCTATGGAGTTGCTGCGTAAAGGGCAGACCGTAAAGGAAGTCGCGTTGACGTTAGGTTATAACCAAGCTAGCCCTTTTATCGCAATGTTCAAGAAATACTCCGGCATGACACCGGAGCAATATAAGAACCGCTTATTATAACTGAGCCAGAACGTAATTCAGACCACCGACCACGGCTGCAACTTGCGCATCGTTGCACTCTTCGTCGGTCACCGTTGGGCTGTCTGGGTACACTTCCGTTGTCGTGCCGTAAACGCAATTTGTTACGCCGCCACACAGACCCAGCTTCACCATTGGGTAGTTGATAACGCCAAACTGTACGACTGGTGAACCAATGATTTCGCCATTTTCATCTGCAGGTGCAATGTGAGTCACTTTCGCAACCGATTCAATCACCGCTTTTTGAAACTCGGGTTGAGGGTTTTCACTATCTCCAACTGTGTAAAAACCGTCTGGGATCATGCCCTCGATGTACTCAATGCCATCACGAGCGGCAAGCGCAGGACGGAACTCTGTTTCATCGGAGTCTGTCGTCTCGTGCAAATCAATGTGCATTAATACATCGCCTAATGTCGCAACGAGCTTCATGAGGTTGGCGGATTCTTCGGCGGGGCTATCCTTATAGAAAGAGCGGTTTGGATCAATCGCGTTTGGATTCCAGCGGTTGATCACCTCGTAACCCCAAGGGCTCACGCAAGGTGCAACGACAATATTGAAATGCTCTGCGTAGCGCTCTGCTTCTGTTTCTACAAACTTTAAAGCGCCATGTACACCACTCGTCTCGTAACCGTGCACGCCACCTGTGACCAAAACAACAGGCTTCGTTGAATCCCAGTTGCGAGTTTTGATACAAAACAGAGGGAAACGTGCCTCGTTGTATGAGAGTGCACCGTATTGTTCAATATCAAAACGCTCGCGTAGAGCATCGATTTTACTGACAACTTCATCTTGGTAGCTACGTTTTACTTCTTGCGTTGCTAACCAAGCTTGACGTTCTTCTTCGCTCCAAGGTTGGCCAGGGGTACCGATTGGGTAAATGTATCCACTTTTCATCTATACTTTTTCTTTTGACTGCTGAAAGGTACCACAAGACTAGACCTGTCTTATCTTAACGGCAATATAAAACACCATTTGGGATAGTATTCTTTGCAAAATCATCACTTTGATGAGTGATTTATTGGTGTTACATTTTGTTACTTACTCAATTTCATATAAGAGACAAAAAATGGCTGGAGCAAGTTTACTCACACTGTTGGATGATATTGCCACGGTACTCGACGATGTCGCCTTAATGTCGAAAATGGCGGCAAAGAAAACCGCAGGTGTGTTGGGTGATGACCTAGCGTTAAACGCTCAACAAGTGTCTGGTGTTGCATCTGAGCGAGAAATTCCAGTGGTTTGGGCGGTTGCGAAAGGCTCGTTCAAAAACAAATTGATTTTAGTTCCTTCAGCATTGCTAATTAGCGCGATTATTCCATGGCTTATCATGCCACTATTGCTAATTGGCGGCTTGTTTCTCTGCTTTGAAGGGGCAGAAAAGGTGCTTGAGAAAGTATTCCCTCACTCCCATCCGCACGAAGAAAAAGAAGAGTTAGTTAATACTGGCGAGTCGATAGAAGAGTATGAAAAACGCAAAGTTGCTGGTGCGATTCGAACGGACTTTATTCTTTCAGCGGAAATCATTGTGATTGCGTTGGGTACCGTGACTGGGGCGAGCCTTGTGACGCAAATCTTAGTGGTGAGCTTAATTGCAGTCATCATGACCATTGGTGTTTATGGCTTAGTAGCAGGCATCGTGAAATTGGATGACTTGGGCTTCTACCTTGAAATTCGCTCAAAAGGTAAGGGCTGGATGGCGAAAGTCGGCAGTGCTTTAGTTGCTTTTGCACCAAAGCTGATGAAGTTGTTAACGATTGTGGGAACTGCCGCGATGTTTTTAGTTGGCGGGGGGATTGTAGTGCACAACGTACCTGCCATTCATCACTTTGTAGAGCCGATTATTATGAACTTTAGTGGTCATTCGGTTGCTACAGCGATTCTGCCTATTTTGCTTAACGGCATTATCGGCTTTGTGGCGGGGTTGATTGTGGTTGCTGTGTGGGCTGCTGTAGAAAAAATTCGCGGCCACTAGTAATCACAGCCCAAAGCAAGACAAGAACAACAAGGGTCATGACTTCTTTTCACAGAAAGGCATGACCCTCTTTTATGGATGGAACGTCAGTAAAGTGGTTACTTCACTTTCCACTCAATTTGTTCATTTGCTCGAATAGGCACAACGATATCATTGCCAAATGGCATCGTTTCCGGCACATCCCAAGCGGATTTTTCTAACGTTACCGTATCTGTGTTGCGCGCAATGCCGTAAAAATCAGGACCATTGAAGCTTGAAAACGCTTCCAAGTTTTCCAGCTTGCCTTCATTCTCGAATACTTCTGCATAAAGCTCTAGCGCTGCGTGTGCAGTGTAAGAACCAGCACAACCGCAAGCGGACTCTTTTGCCCCTTTCGCATGTGGTGCCGAGTCTGTACCTAGGAAAAACTTCTTGCTACCACTAGTTGCTGCTTCTATCAGCGCTTGCTGGTGGGTTCCGCGCTTAAGAATTGGCAAACAGTAGAAATGAGGTTTAATACCACCCACAAGCATATGGTTACGGTTGAAAAGAAGATGGTGAGCAGTGATGGTAGCAGCTACGTTATCTGAGGCGTTATTAACGAAGTTTGCTGCGTCGGCGGTAGTGATGTGTTCTAGAACGATTTTAAGATTAGGGAAGTCATTGACGATAGGAGCGAGGACAGTATCAAGGAATTCTTTCTCTCGGTCGAAGATATCAACATCGTGATGTGTTACTTCGCCATGAACCAAAAGTAACATTCCGACTTCTTCCATCGCTTCGAGAACGTGGTAAATGTTCTTCGCATTGGTCACACCGGAATCTGAGTTTGTGGTAGCTCCAGCAGGATAAAGCTTGGCAGCAACAATGTTTCCGGTGGCTTTAGCCTTACGTATTTCATCTGGTGTGGTGTTGTCTGTGAGGTAAAGCGCCATCAAAGGTTCAAACTGTTCGCCATGTTGCTCTTTTAGAATTCGGTCACGGTAGGCTAGGGCGAGCTCAGTTGTAGTAACTGGTGGGACGGTATTTGGCATGATCAGCGCACGGCCATTGTAGCGGCTGATGTCGCGAACGGTGTCTTTAAGAACTTCCCCATCGCGTAAGTGAACGTGCCAGTCGTCAGGACGAGTGATTGTCAGTGTTGTCATTAATTGCTCCCACCATTGAAAAGTTGTCTGATTGGAGCCCAAGCGCCGTATTTGCTTTTGAGCAAACGCTTGCGCTTAGGCGACAGGATGATAGAGGAATTGCCCTCACATTTCATCCCATTTTTCACTTTTCTACAGAGTGAGAGTGTAAGTGATTACTTCATTGTTAACCAAAGCGCGTGGATCGTACCCGGCAGAAAGAAGAAACACGTCAATATTAGGTTAATCAAAAAGTCTTTATTTAGACCTTTCTCCATAAACACCGCGACAGGCGGAAGAAAGATACATAACAAAATCAGAACCAGTTTTCTTGTATCCATAATTAAGCTCCAAATCAATAAATGGGGGCAGTGATAACTCAGATGAATTATGTGTGCCGTATCACACTTTATCAAACGGTATTTGGTCAGAACGATGTTAAAAAACGCGAATGTTGAGTGTAGTAAATACTTGTCGCTCAAACCAAATTTATAAGAATAGCATTCAGAAAAAATTGAGTTGGATGAAGCGGCAATAGACTCTGCACCTTAATGTGATTTGGGTATACAATACTGCAACAAATAAAAAACACCCTGTAGGAAGAAGGCTATGTCGCAACCCATTTTGTCCCAAATTAATGTTTTTCCGGTTAAGTCAGTTGGCGGATTATCGCTGTCGTCAGTATGGGTTGAGAAGCAAGGATTGAGCTTCGATCGTCGTTTTATGATTGCGAAAGCTGATGGCGCTATGATTACCGCGAGAAAGTATCCGCAAATGGTAACCATTAAGTCCGCCTTATTATCCGATGGGGTTGTGTTTAGCAGTTTGGGGATGGAGCCGCTTAAAATCCGTTATCAAGACTTTAAAATGCAGGAAACGCCAGCAACAGTTTGGAAAGACACCTTTACTGCATATACCACTACAGATGATGCAGATGATTGGTTTAGTCGTGTATTGGGTCAACGTGTTGAGTTGTTGTTTAGTGGTGAGCAATCGAATCGTGTTCGCGAAAAGCTAGGACAAAACGTTAGCTTTGCCGATGGTTATCCGGTGTTAGTGATTAGCCAGGCTTCCCTTGATGAACTGAACCGAAGAAGCTCTGAGCAACACTCTATGGATCAGTTCCGTACTAACTTAGTGGTCTCTGATACCAAGCCGTTTGAAGAAGATTCATGGAAGCGCATACGAATCGGTGAGGTAGAGTTTGAGTCTCTCAAACCTTGCGAGCGCTGTATCCTGACTACGGTGAATACCCAAAGAGGCACATTCCGTGAGAGCAAAGAGCCGCTCAAAACCTTGCAACAGTTCCGTGCAAACGATGTCGGTGGTGTGTTCTTTGGCCAGAATCTTGTCGCGCGAAATGAAGGCATTATTCGTCAAGGCGATAAAGTTGAAGTATTGGAGTACAAAGAGCCGGAGTTTTACGCAGATAACTCGCCAGTGCGCATGACGTTAACATGTGTTGAGCGTGAAGAAATCGCCCAAGACTTCGTGACCTTATGGTTAGAACCAAACAAAGGTTCTTTACCTAATTACTTGCCAGGACAACACCTGCCAATAGAAGTGAATATTGATGGTAAGAAAGTAGGTCGACGCTATACGCTATCATCCAGTCCGTCTCGTCCGGGTCGCTATGCTATTTCTGTTAAGCGTATTGCAGGTGGAAGAGTCTCTAATTCGCTCTTAGACAATTTACAAGTCGGTGATGTTTTAGAGGCAGAACAACCTGATGGCCAGTTCCACCTAAAAACTCATGAAGCGCAGCCTCTATTGTTACTCTCTGCAGGCAGTGGAGTAACACCAATGCTATCGATGGTACGTTACTTAGCGGATCACAATCAGTTGGAGAACGTGGTTTTCTACCATCAATGTCGTACCGAAAATGATATTCCTTGTCGCTCTGAGTTGGAGCAGTTAAAGCGTAAGCACCCGGGGTTAGAAGTGAAAATCTGCTTGACGCAGCCTGCCGTTGATTGGTTTGGGTTAAAAGGGCGTTTAAGTTTGTCACACATTAAGCAAATCAAAGATATTGAACAGCGCCAAGTGTTTGTGTGTGGTCCTGATGGTTTTATGGAGAAAGCGAAAAATCTCCTACTAAGAAAAGGGCTGCCAGAAGAAAACTACCATCAAGAAGCGTTTGGCGTATCTTCAGTCACTTCAAGACCAGAGAAGAGCATAGCGATCGATTTTAATGGGACGAAAGTTGTAGGGAATAATCAGAAAACGTTGTTAGATCAGCTTGAAGACGCAGGGAAGGTTGTTAGCAATAGCTGCCGTGCTGGCTTATGCGGAGCGTGTAAGGTTCAGCTTACGTCGGGTCAAGTACATCATCCGGACGTGCCTGCGTTGACAGATGAGGAACGTGCGATGGGAACCGTATTGGCGTGTTGTGCTGTTCCAGAGACGGACGTGACGGTAACAAACTAAGCGAGAAGGCTCCCCGGTTCTCAATAAAAACGCTGCTAACTTTAGCAGCGTTTTGAGTTTAAAAGTGAACGGAAAATATCGCTTAGTCGTAAATCGTTGGGATTGGCTGACGTTTGTGCTGCGTTGCTTTGTAAATCGCTACCAGACGATCACTCACTTGCTGTGGAACGGGTTTGCCTTCTAAGAAGTCATCGATCTGTTCATAAGTTAAGTTCAGAGCATCTTCATCTGCTTTTTGCGGCTCTAGTTCTTCTAGATCTGCCGTTGGTACTTTCTTAACAAGTAGCTCTGGTGCGCCTAATGTTGCAGCCAACTCGCGGACTTGACGCTTGCTTAAACCAAATAGAGGGGCAAGGTCGCACGCGCCGTCACCAAACTTAGTGTAAAAACCAGTGATGTTCTCTGCTGAGTGGTCTGTTCCCAATACTAAGCCGCCAACGTAACCAGCGATTTCATATTGTGCAATCATACGAGCTCGCGCTTTTACGTTACCTTTTACGAAATCAATTTTGTCGGCTTCAGTCGGAAGCAGGCCCGTCCCTTGCAACGCGGTATCAATCGCCGCATGCAAACCGTCAACACCATCTTTAATGTTCACAGACACAGAGTGTGTTGGCTTGATGAAAGAGAGTGCCAGTTGCGCTTCATCTTCATCTTTTTGCTCACCGTAAGGCAGACGTACTGCGATAAACTGATATTTGTCAGTACCAGATTCCGCATTCAATTGTTCTACTGCAAGCTGGGCAAGGCGACCTAACGTGGTTGAGTCAACACCGCCACTAATGCCAAGCACGAGTGACTTACAACCTGCTTCTTGTAGCTTACGCTTAATAAAAGCAATACGGCGTTCAATTTCAAAATGCGGATCAATTGAAGGGAGTACACGCATTTCATCACGGATGGATTGTTCCATTTAGGGTTCCTTTTCCTGCAAATATTTCAGACACCAAAGCCCGCTTGCTCAAATGGTGATAAACCATGCAATTGAGACTGATAAACACGACTTTAGGGTCAAAAGCTGTAAAGATTAGTAGTATCATACCGAAATCATCAGATTAGAAAACTCTCTTCAACCAGGTAATCACCGGATATGAAAAAAATCGCCATTTTTGGTAGTGCATTTAACCCACCTAGTTTAGGGCATAAAAGTGTTATTGAGTCATTGAGCCACTTTGACCTTGTGCTACTTGAACCTAGCATTGCACACGCTTGGGGCAAGAATATGCTCGATTACCCAACTCGGTGCAAAATGGTTGATGCATTCATCAAAGACATGGGGCTTTCTAATGTTCAGCGTTCTGATGCAGAGCAAGCTTTATACCAACCCGGACAAAGTGTGACAACCTATGCGTTGTTAGAAAAAATTCAAGAAATCTACCCAACAGCCGATATAACTTTTGTCATAGGTCCTGATAATTTCTTCAAATTTGCTAAATTTAGTAGAGCAGACGAGATTATGGAACGTTGGACTGTTATGGCGTGCCCTGAAAAAGTAAAAGTCAGAAGCACGGATATACGTAACGCATTGGTTACGGGTGAAGACATAAACGCCTACACAACCCCGTCCGTTTGTGAATTGTTGCTTAACGAAGGCTTATACAAAGAAACATTATCTGGGAACTGAGAGGTCAGATTTTCATGGTCAGATTAGCCGTATTTAGTGCATGTGCGCTGCTTGTGGTCACACAAGCTCATTCTGCGTGTAACTATTTTTCTGATCGTTCTGTTGTGTTTGAAGATAACACCCTTCCTATCTGTGAAGAAATTTTAGATTCCATTGGCGTATTAAGTACGGATGCGTTGATTTGGTATGCTGCGGAAGCGAAATTCGAAGGGCCAACAGAAAACTATTGGGAAGAGTGGGCGATTAAGCCGGAAGACACACCACTCCTAACCCAGAATCTAGAAAAGAATTATTTTGGGCTTGGTTTTTGGATGCCGGAAGAGCTCCGAGACGAAGAGAGCAAAATGGACACAGAAGAGTGGCTCCGTAGTCATGGCCTGATGTTCAGCGTGGGTTTTGGTGATAAATCCGACGGACAGCCGAGAATGCGATTTGATTATCGTTGGCACGAATATTACGACGCTGACTGGATGATGCAGATAGAAGTTCCCTTCTAGTCACCTTGAGCGAACATAAAAAGGGCGTACATCATCCATGTACGCCCTTTTTATTTTTATCTGAGTCTCTATTTTCTGCGCGCGTCACTCTGCGTAATACTGAAAAGATGACTCTTTAGAATGCGAGTTATAGCGCTTCTCCAAAGACCAAAAAGCAAAGTTGCTCATATTCTTCTGTGTTACCCGCAAAAAGCGTATCGACAATCTGCTCTTCTTTTTTTCCCGACAGCTTCATTTTTCTTGCTTCACGGAGTGTGAGTACCAAGCACAGCTCTTTAGAAATGTCCATGTCACAACCAGGCGTCCACTGATTGATGGTTTTTGTTAACGTTGAGTGCGCTAGTTTAGGAGAGAGAGTCAATACTTCATGTCTTACTACCGTCAGCAGATCGGTTTGCAGATCTGAGCGCTCGGCTGTTGTTGCTAGTTTCTCGACGAGGGCTTTTAGCAGCGGTGAAGGTTTCACAAAACCTGCTTGTTGTGAGAAGTCATCATTTAAACGCACAGAAAAATCACAACGATATACACGAGAATTAGGTAAAAAGGTGAGGGAGCTCAAACATCCTTGAGGAATCCAAAAATATTGGCCTGGTTCAATGGCATACTCCTGCTTACCCAATTTAATGACGGCTAACCCTTCTACGACAGACAGTAGACTGTGCTTCAGTGCTTTTTTGCGCGCAGCTACTTCAAGAAAGGGGTATTTAGCGTCGTGAAATTCAATTGCGTAGTTCATTATGAGTACCAGTGTTTTTTGGCGCTAAGGGTAACGTTAAACCTATACGATTCCAACCAGCTGAGAGAATTTTTTAGCATGAGAAATTGTAGCCTAACTGGTATGACCATGTTAAAAGTATGGGTTGAAATGCTGCTTGTCAGCAAAACTATGCGTAAAATGTGCCAGCTTTTTTTGATATGTAATGAACAATGACTGCCAATACCGATCCTTATATTGAAATTCGTCCTTACAATGACGAAGAAATTCCAGCAGCGCTGGATCGTCTAATCCAAGATGATGAATTTATCACTGCTATTCTCGATCATCGCTTTGCTAATAAAGCAGCGTGGTTTAAAACGCTAATGAGCCCGATCCTGCGCATCTACCTGAAAGCTAAATGGAGCAAGCTTGATTCTGTAGAAGCGATTCAGATTGAAGTGAAGAAGTATCTGAAAGATACATTGAATAAGACAACGGATGGCGTCACTTTTTCTGGTTTGGATAAGCTGGATAAAAAAACGTCGTACTTATTCGTTTCTAACCACCGTGATATTGCGATGGACCCTGCGCTAGTAAACTATGGCTTGTACCAAAGTGGGCACCGTACAGTTCGTATTGCGATTGGTGACAACCTGCTGAAGAAGCCATGTGCGACTGAATTGATGCGACTCAATAAAAGCTTCATCGTTAAGCGCTCTGCTAAGGCGCCTAGAGAAATGATGAAAGCATTAGGACAACTGTCGAGCTACATTAAACACTCGCTTGATACCGGTAATTCAATTTGGATTGCCCAAAAGGAAGGTCGTGCCAAAGATGGAAACGACTTTACTGATCCTGCGATTTTAAAAATGTTCCATGTTGAAGGCCGCAAGCAGAAGATCAGCTTTGGTGAATACACGCGTTCTTTGAAAATCGTTCCTGTCTCGATTGCCTATGAAAATGATCCATGTGACATTGCCAAAGCAAAAGAGCTGTACGAAAAAGCAGAAAATGGCCGTTATGAAAAAGGTGAATTTGAAGATATCGAAAGCATCATTCAGGGCATCATTGGTTATAAAGGCCGTGTGCATGTCGCGTTTGGTGATGTGATTGATCAAGAGTTTGAAACGCCAGAATCTCTTGCCGGCGAAATCGACCGCCAAATTCACAACAACTACAAGTTGTACCCAATCAACTTGCTAGCTGCTGGACGCGAAGATTCAAGCATCATCACAGAGGCGGTGAAGCGTCACCTCGCGGATAAATTGGAGCAGTTACCTGAAGGGGCAAGACCTTATTTGGTGGCGAGCTATGCCAACCCAGTGAACAATCAAGAGTAATATTCATCACTGAACTTGATGGATTATGAACGCCTTAAAGCCTCGGTTTCCCGGGGCTTTTTCTTGTCTGCTTTTTAAGGTGCAACAGCCCCGCCAAGGGTTAAATTGCTAGGCCACTTGGTGATCTTGTTACCACCTAAAAAGATATTCCCTTTCACCGTCATCGTGTCTGGAAATACTTGTAGCGCGGATCCTCCTATATAAAGGTTACCATCAACCACCAATCCTTCAGGAAGAGCAGAGATAGGAGTGCGAATAACACTTAAATCGCCTTTGACTCGAAGTTTAGCTGGGAGCGTTTTTAATGGTGTATCCGTCAAGTTCAGATAACCGCCGAGTTTGATGCCCCTAGGCCAGCTTTCGATCTGACTACCCAGTAGATTCGCATAACCTTTTATCTTTGTACCTGAGCGAATGGTTTTGAGCGCGCTGTTGGTTGCTTCCAAACTGCCTCCAACATCAAGCCCCTTAGGCAGCTTTTTGATCGGGGTTTGCGAGATATTTAAGTTGCCTTTGACCACTAACCCAGAAGGTAATTGGGTGTAAGGTTTGTTTCGTAGATCAAGATTACCGTAATTATCGGTGTGACCAAACTTAGAGTAGTAATCTAGCTCATATGCGTAAGATGAGAAGCAGAGCAGCATCAAAGTAAGGAAAAGGGAAACAAAACGCATAGCCAGAGACTTAGTTAAACATAGAGATCTTAAGTGCTCATCTTATACTTAAATAGACTCATTATGCATACTTTGTTAACAGTTTTTGATTTTTAGCCCAAGAACTTCAAATTAGGGCTTTATCTGAAAGCATACACGCTCTCACGATGCCGAGTTGCTTCAGTGTGCAAGTTAGGGAATGATTAAGTGATTGATTATATAGTTTATTTAAAAGTAAATGTGAGAAAAATATCAGTAGAGATATGAAGAATATGAGGTTCTGCCAAGAACTGAACAAGCGTCCTTGTTAGTATCATGAGCGTCTGAGGGAGATTTTCATGAAGTTAAAAAGAGTGTCTATTTTTGTCGCTGGTGTTGTAGCAGTACTACTATCTGGGGCCGCTTTTGCTAAATCATACAGTACGCCAGAAAGCAAAGCGCTGGTGGTCGCTGACGGCAAGGTAGGTCAGCGTATCTGTTACTACGATGATAAAGCCTACACCACCGGAGCCGTGATTAATGTTGAGGGTGTATTACTGATGTGTACAGCTGAGAACGATTTTGAAACGAATGGTTCGTTAAAGTGGGTGGTATTCAAAAAAGATAAATAAACGCCAAAAAACGGTCTGTTTAATATTAGGATAACGGAAAAATAAAAAAGCGAGCACAGAGCTCGCTTTTTCCATTAACGCGCGAGTGAGCGAGTTTTTAATTCAAAGATAAGCTTTTCAGCACTTACTTCAAATTTGAATCGAGCCGTCGCTTGGTTTGACTCTTCTGTTATTTCAGAAACATTGTATTCAACATCAGCACATACTGATTTAGCGAGCTCAATGTATTTTTGTAGTTCAGACTCTAGCTCTGTTTTTGTCTGTGCGAAAACCGTTACGTCGGCAACTTCGTCACCTTCTTTGATGATGAAGCCAATCTCGCCTGCGCAGCCGCAAGCTTCACATACTTGGTTTTTTTCTAATTCGACACTCATAACGAATCCTCTTGTAAATACTAAGGGTATTCTATCAGGTATTTGATCTGTATCTACAAAAATGACGAGTTTTGAATAAAAAAAGAACAGAATAGGCGCTTGTTAAGTAAGGGTTAAAGATTGGATTACTAAATCATCAAGAACGTTAATGTGATATATATCAACATTTAAAATCAATTAACGAACATAGTGACGAGATTTCGCTCAGCCCAGTTGAACTAATGGACAATTTATAAGACTATTTCTTGATTGATTATTTTTAATAATTATCATTCTTGGTCTTTGAATAGTTTCGATGAATAATTGGCGCAAGGTTTTGATGAGACTAACTTTTCGCCTTATTTTGAGTAGCATGTATTGACAAAAACATAACTGCAAATTGCACATTACGCAGTGTAAAGACGTTATGATTTGGAACTTAACTTTATATTAAGTAGTCGCAGTACATATATCCAAATGGCCTTAATGCGCAGGTGTTAGCGGTTCAATTTTTAGGTTTCGCTTAACGAAGTGCCTTGGGCAACTTGGGTATAATGCTAAGAATGATTTCATTCTGGCCTCATTTAATAGTGAGTTAGATGGATTTACAAAGAGAAGAGCTTAAAATATGCCAAAGCGTAGTAAAGAAGATACCGAAATCACTATCCAAAAGATCATGGATGCCGTTGTTGATCAGCTACTAAGACTAGGTTACGACAAAATGTCGTACACGACTCTAAGTCAGCAGACAGGTATATCTCGTACCGGTATTAGCCATCACTTCCCTAAGAAAACGGACTTCACCGCCGCACTGGATGGCCGTATCTTTAAAATGTTTATTGAACACCTAGAGTTTGATAAAGGGCTAAGTGCATTTTCACAAAGTTGGATTAAAGCACTGGAAGATGCTGAGTTCCTCGCGATTTTACGACTGCTATTCCATCACATTGTCACGGCCGAAAATGCGCAAGAATTTGCTGCTAACGGAATTGACCGTTTATACAAAATGGTTGAAAGCCAGTTTGGCGCAGGTGGTGACAAAGAGCTCGAGTGGTTGATTGGTCGTTCATTGATCCAAATGAGTAAGTAATCGCAATTGAGAGCGCTAGATGAACACTTGTTTGCTGCTTTGGTTGTAAAGCCAAGGCAGAACACAGTAATTTTCTCGCCGCTCTTTTGAGCCCAAGATTCGATTAAATATCAAAGCAAAGGCCCGCAATATGATTATTGCGGGCCTTTGTCGTTTGGAAAGCAGAAGAGACGGCTCAGAAGAGATACACGCTAAGCGGCGGCGTGAACTTGAGGAAAGTCTAAAGTTGGATGTTTTGTCACGATGGAGCGGTAGCCATAAACGTGCTCAATGCGTTCTGGCGTCAGTGCATTCCATGGTGTGTCATCACAAACCAGTTTTCCGTTATGTAAAAGTACAAGTCGGTCTGCGTACTGGGAGGCTAAATTCAAGTCATGCAACACGACAACGACCGCGGCGTTCTGTGTTTTCGCGGCCTCACGAGCAATCTTTAACGTGTTGTGTTGGTGGGCGAGATCTAACGCAGAGGTTGGCTCATCAAGCATCAAGATTCGTTCCTCGCCAGATTGGTGTAGCTGTGTCATCACGCGTGCTAGATGTAATCGTTGCTTTTCGCCACCAGATAAAGATGGATAGAGGCTTTCTGCCAAATGCATTACATCGGTTTGTTTCATGTAATGTAAAGCTAACTTAGTGGTTTCTTTATTGGACAGCGATAGCGGAATCGCGCCTAATTCGACCACTTCTCTGGCTAAAAATGGGAAGGTCAACGTACTGTGCTGTGGGAGCATCGCAATGTGTTTTGCGCTTTTTTCAGGCTCCCAATCATGCTTTTGTTTACCGAAGTAGGCGATGTCATGATTTGAAGAGATTTCACCACACAGAAGCTTGAGCAAAGTACTTTTGCCCGCACCGTTGGGGCCGAGTAGGGCGGTCACTTCACCAGCTCGGATATCAATATTGATGTCATCGAGAACAACGCGCTTGCCAAATTTCATTGAAATGTTTTTACCCGATAAAACGATCTGGTTCATTACAAAATCTTCCCTTTCTGCTGGAACAATAAGTAGATGAAGAAGGGGGCACCGATCAAGGCGGTCACGATACCGACGGGTAATTCTGCTGGTGCCACGGCAATACGAGCAAACATATCAGCAGCGGTAAGAAGCAGCGCTCCCATGAGTGCAGAGATTGGCAGTAGCGTTCGATGGTCGGGGCCTGCTAGCATGCGTCCTAAGTGAGGAATCACGAGCCCGATAAAACCAATTGCACCACTAATACTCACCGTAATACCAACCCCCAATGCAGAGAGCAAAATAAGCTGTCGTTTGAGTTTTTGGACCGGAACTCCCAAGTGTCTTGCTTCTGATTCCCCTAGCAGAAGAGCATTCAGCGCCATCGACTTCTTCTGGAACCAGAGTAATAGGATGACGAGTGTTACAGCAGATAGAGCAATCCCTGACCAATTTGCACCAGCTAATGAGCCCATCGACCAAAGCGTCAAGTCTCGCAGCATCTGACCATCTGCGATAAAGTTCATGTAGCCAATCGCAGCACCCGAGAGCGCGCTGATGGCAACGCCGGCTAACAACATAATCGTAACTGAGGTACCAAACTTACTTGTGCCGAGTTTATAAACGAGAATGGTCGTCAACGCACCACCTAGGAAAGCAAAAAGAGGCAGCGCAGCTAAGTTCATCAGTTGCGGATAGTTTTGGCTAAACTCAGCAAATACAACAATAGCGAATGCACCACCAAGAGCAGCGCCAGCAGACACGCCAATGATGCCGGGCTCGGCCAACGGGTTACGGAATAAGCCCTGCATAACCACGCCACAAATCGCCAAAATAGCCCCGATGAACATACATAAAATGGTGCGAGGTAATCGGATCTCATTAATCACCAACTGAATGTGAGGAGCGAGATCAGAACTGCTTCCTGTTAGGCTACGCAAACTGTCAGTGAAACTAATGCTCATTGGACCAACGGTAATAGAGGCGATAGCAACAAATGCTAAAAAGCCGCTAAGTACGGATAACGTCGTTGAAAGGGAGATACGTCTTAACAACATGTCATGTCTCTATGGGTAAAGCAGCGCATTCAAACGTTCGGCTTCTACAAGGCTTTTAAGACCCAAACCACCAACAAGGGCGTGACCGTCAATCGTGATGATATTTTTATTCATTCCCGCAGGTGTTGCGGCGAGAAGTGGCATTGCTTTTAAAATCGCATCGGCACCGCCCAGCGTTTCATAGCTGCGACCGCTAACGAGAATAACGTCAGGCTGCATCTCTACCATGGCTTCTGTGGATAAAGGCTTGTAAGAAGACAGCTGGTCAGCAGCTGGGTTTAGTCCGCCTGCTAGCTGAATAATTGCATCGGGTGTGGTTTCTGATCCTGCAACGTTCGCAGGTCGACCTTCATGGATGAGTAGAAACAGTACTTTCTTTTTCTGAGCTTGAGCAGGTTGATTTGCATTGAGTGCTTGAACTTGTGCTTTCACATCTTGCTTTAAATCTTCCGCTTTAGCCTGGCGATTCATAAGGTTCGCAATTTGATCGATACGTTGGTAAAGGCCCTCAACGTTGGCATCGGTATTGACGATTTCTACATCTACCCCCGCCGATTTTAATTGGTTCAATGCCGTTTTCGGTCCCATCTCATCAGAGCCAATGACTTTTGTCGGACGTAAGGCGAGCAACCCTTCTGCTGAAAGGCGGCGATGGTAGCCTACTTTGGGCAGCTCCATGCCTTTTGGTAACTGACTGGTTACGTCGATAGCAACCAAGCTATCTTTGGCGTCGAGTTCAAGCAACAGTTCAGTGACGGCACTGCCTGCACTAACAACACGCTCTGATGATGGTGTTTCATTGGCAAAAAGTTGGCTACTCGCAAGTAGGGAAATGGCTGCCGTAACAACAGCATGAATGGTGGCACGTGTGTTCTTCATTTTGAAAGGATCTCTATCTTACTTATTTTTATGATGGCTCTTCAGTGAGTAACTGAGTTGCCTGAATTCCGTTTTCTTGTAAAAAGCCGAGAAGTTGAACTAGCGACTGAATGTTCGCGGTTTTTTCTGCTCCAATCACAATCGGTTTATCGCTTGATTTACTCTCTTCTAGCAGCGCGAGGGTAAAGTTGTCCCAATCGATGTATGTCTTGCCGTTAATGGCCCAGTAAGGCTCGTCTTTGAGAATATTTACCGTGATGGATTGCTTATCGACATCTGCAACGGCCTGAGATTCTGTACTCGGTAAATTGACATCTAATGAATCGAGCTTGACCGCTGCAGTTAACATCAGGAAAACCATTACGATAAAAATGATGTCCAAGAGCGGTGTTAAATCTGGAGTTAAGTCGTTACGAGTGTTGTCTTGTGGCGTTTTAATCATTGTGCTTCTGCCTCGACCTTTGCAGAAGAGCGCACTGCTAATGTTGAATTTTCTGGCGACACGTGTTGCAGAGAGATACCTTCAAGCCATAAGTTGACATAGTTTAATGTGTGTTCGAGTTTGGCGATCACACGATCCGCCCACAAACCAATGATTTGTGCTCCTGAAATCGCAGGAAGGGCGATAATAAGACCTGCTGCAGTAGTGCGCATGGCCAAACCTAGACCGTCTGCCAAATCATTCGGGGTGATATTCCCCGTTGAGACAGCGATGCCTTTGAACATCTCAATTAAGCCAAGTACCGTACCAAGCAAACCAATCAAAGGGCTAATGACGCCAATCAACGTCAGTAAGCGAAGGCCAGAATGCAGCTGATGACGTTTTTCTTGTAGCCAAATGCCTGCGGCATCTTCTCTTAGAGACTTTGAGAAAGAGTGATGGGCAAGCAACATGGCAACGCCACGATAAAGGAGCGGTCGCTTATGCGACAATTCTTCTGCAAGCGTCTCAAGATCGTTTCCATTCGTTGGGTCTAACCCAATGAGTTTTTGGCGAATGGCTCGTTTCCCGACGCCAAGGCTAATCAAAACGTGGAATAACCGCTCGGTAATGATCATGACGGTGAGGGCTGAGCAAATGATCAAAGGCCATGTCATTAGGCCAAGTTGAGTTTGTAATTCTTGTAGTTGTTCCATTATCCATCCAACTTAAAACGAACAGGTACTTGTACTCGGTGAGCCACTTTTAGCCCGCCCGAAATATGTGGTGTAAATTGCCACTGTTTGATGGCACGAAGCGCTGAGGCGTCCAGCGATTCTGTGCCGGAAGACTCAATCAAAACCTGTTTAATTTGATTGCCATTTTCATCGAGCCATATTTCATATAGGGCTACGCCTTCGATACCTCGCCTTTGTGCAGATCTTGGGTAGCGAGGCTGAGTTGGTTGATTCACAAACGTTGGTTTGTCGACCAAAATAGGTTGAGACGTTGCCCCTTTGGATTGGCTCGCTGGCGCGGTTTGCTGAGCGACCATCTCTTTCTTCGCCGGTTCCGTTTTTTTCTTCGGTTTGGCTTCGGGCTGATTCTCTTGTTTTGTTATGGCTTTGGCTGGTTCCACCGTCTTAGGCTTAGATTGTTTAACCGGCTCTGTTTTTTTCTTCACTACCTTTTTCTTAACAGCGTCTTTCTTAACGACCTGTTTCTTTACGATCTTCTTTTCTGGCTCAGGCTGCTCCTGAGGCTGCGGCTCTTTTGGTGGCGCCACATTTTCTGGCGTGGATTTTTCGACGGTAGGTGGTGGAGCCGATACAAGGTTTAAACTTACCGAACTTGCTGGATTTCCAGCAGGCATCGCGAACACTTTCGTTTCTTGAGAAACAAAAAGAAGTGCGGCATGGATGGCAAGGGAAGCACCTCCTGCAATGACATATCTTTGTACGTTCACGGAATATCTCGGGAAACTATGAAAACTTGAGCAGATTATTACTCACAACCGAAATAAGATCAATTATCAATTGCATTATCATTACGCTCAAATTATGATTCTTGCAGATTTTTAAAGACCAGCCTCTACCCCTTATATGGTGGGAGCTAAGCGAGTATATATGAGCGTCGATATCGATAAATTTGACGAATTAGTGTTGGGAAGCGATAGCCCTGACCCATTGCGATTTGCCTTTGTTAAGAAACATTCGGCGCACGCTGGCGGAGCGAGCGTGCCTGTACCTCCACCTCAGCAACAGGCGATTTTTTCAAGCGTTACCGCTAACTCGGTTAAAGCGACCAATAAACGTTGTCTTTATATTCACGTTCCATTTTGTCGCGTACGTTGCACCTTTTGTAACTTCTTTCAAAATGCTGCGAGCCGCGCACTGGTTGATGAGTACTTTGACGCACTGATGCAGGAGCTCAAGGAGAAAGCTGCATTGCCTTGGACACAAAACGGTATTTTCCATGCTGTGTATATTGGTGGTGGAACGCCAACGGATCTGTCTCCAGCACAGGTTCGCGTGTTGGGTCAGGCGATTCATGAGCACTTTCCTTTGGCTGCGGATTGTGAAATCACCTTAGAAGGTCGCATCAACCGTTTTTCTGATGAGCTATACCAAGGCGCTCTCGACGGTGGATTTAATCGTTTCTCTTTTGGTGTGCAAAGTTTTAATACACAAGTGCGTCGCAGCGCGAAACGATTAGATGATAGAGAAGATGTGCTCAAGCGAGTTAGCGAGATTGCCAACGAAGACAAAATTCCTGTCATTATCGATTTACTCTACGGCTTGCCTTATCAAACCAAAGAAGTGTTAGAGCAAGATTTAAATGATTTTCTCTCGACTGGCGCACACGGGTTGGACTTATATCAGTTGGTAGTCGGTGGTTCAGCACCCATGCTTAACCTTGTAGAAAAAGGAAAAATCCCCCCACCAGCTACCACGCCAGAAAAAGCAGGCATGTATGAGCTCGGTGTGAACTTTATGGCCAAACACCATATGAAGCAACTGAGTGTGAACCATTGGGCAATCGATAACCGTGAACGTAGTTTATACAACAGTTTAGCCAAGACATATGCAGAGGTACTGCCAATTGGCTGTGGCGCTGGAGGTAATATCGGTGGTTACGGAATGATGCAACATCGCACATTGGCGACCTATATTAAAGCCATCAAAGAAGGGCAAAGCACCATCGCTATGATGATGAAGCAAAGCCCTCTAGAGCCACTATTTGCTGCACTCAAATCTGGGTTTGATCGCGGTATCGTTCAGGCAAACCAACTGCCATCGTTTATGGGGGAGGACACGTTCGGGTTTTTAATGCCTCTATTTAAAGTGTGGCAGCAAAAAGGTTTAGTGGAACTGCATGAACGTAGCCTACTTCTTACTCTTGCAGGCAGTTTCTGGGCCGTTTCATTGGCTCAAGGTTGTATTCAGGTACTTACGTCAGAGATGAACGAAACCGTACCGAAAGTATCCAATAATTAATGAAAAAATTGAAAAAAGACGGAAAACATATGGAATCAATCAAACAACAAGTTGAAGCATTACTAGAGCAAGAACCGCAATTATTGCCAGCAGCGATGGCAGAACGTCTCGGTATTTCTGAATTTGAGGTTGTTGCGGCTTTGCCGCAGGAAATGGTGGCCATCGCTCCAGGAGCGCAAGCACAAAGCATTCTAGAAGGTTTGGTTGGTTTCGGCCCGGTGACGACTATTGTTCACTCTTTTGGCTCTATTTTTGAAGTCAAAGCGCCATTCCCAAAGGGAAAAGTGGCGCGTGGCTATTACAATTTAATGGGCAGAGAAGGTGAGCTACACGGTCACTTGAAGCTAGATAATGTTAAAAATGTAGCGTTGGTCAGCAAACCGTTTATGGGTAGAGAGAGTCACTATTTTGGCTTTTTCTCTGAGTGCGGAAGCAATATTTTCAAAGTTTATTTAGGCCGTAACGAAAAGCGCGAGCTACTTGAAGATCAAGTCACCGCATTCCGCGCCTTACAAGCCGAATTGAAAAAGTAATCACAAACATAATCGAGGCTCAACTCGAATACTAATTAGTAAAGTCAGGTATCAATATGGATCAACAAGTTAAACAAGAGCGTTTGCAAGGTCGTTTAGGGCCAGAGATCAAAGAGTTTCGTCAGGAGCGTCGTACGCTTCAGCTTGCAACTGTCGATGCAGAAGGTCGCCCTAATGTAAGTTACGCGCCTTATGTCCAAAATCAGGAAGGCTACTTCGTACTCATTTCTAAAATCGCTCGTCATGCTCGTAACCTTCTAGAAAATCCCAACGTTTCTTTGATGATGATCGAAGATGAAGAATCTTCAAAGCAGTTGTTTGCTCGTAAGCGCTTAACTTTTGATGCGGTAGCAAATGTGGTTGAGCGAGACACAGAGATGTGGCAACAAGTTGTTGGACAAATGAAAGAGCGTTTTGGTGAGATTATTGATGGTCTCAGCCAACTAGAGGATTTCGTGTTGTTTAACTTAAAGCCAGAATCGGGACTGTTTGTTAAAGGCTTTGGTCAAGCGTATCAAGTCTCTGGCGACGATTTAGTGGACTTTGTTCACCTTCAAGAAGGTCACAAGAAAATCGAAAGTGCTTGATTGTAAACCGGTCATGTAAATATCGAATATTCGGAATAATGAACGCATAAGGGGAGTTAGGTTATACTGGCTCCCTTTTTTATATTGGAACAAAAGCATGAAGCCTGTGAGCAAGGAATTGAGCGAGATTTGCTATCCGTTTATTTACGAGGACAGTCCGGTTTGTGACTTTGAAATCACGGCTGATGAACTTTGTAGTCGTATTGGTTTAGTTCTCGCGATGGATCTGGACGAGTTTAGCCGCGACATACTGACAAGAATGCAGCCTAATGTTTATCACCTAAATGGTTCGGTTCGCGGAAAGCTAGCGATTACAGAAGCGGAAGTTGAAGAGCTAAAGGCAGATTATGAATTGCTTAAGCAACGCATTGATGGTGGATTCAAAGGTTTCGTTCTACCCGGAGGGCACCCTGCATCCAGTCAATTGCATTTGTGCCGTTGCCAAGCTAAAAAAACGGTACGAGCATTAGTTGCGATCGAACATGCAGGTAAGAAGCAACCTGCCCCCATTCTATTTCGTTACGCGAACTTATTGGCGAATGTACTTTATAGCTTGGCTTCTTATATTAATCACATCAATCAAGTCGAAGAGACAGAGTTTGTATCTCGTAGTTACTCGATGCCAAAGAAGTGACCTGAGAAACTAGCAGCTGCGAACATCAAAGCTTCTGCGCGAAAAAATGGCCGCAAAACACCATATTCGACAATTTGCTTCTTGGCTGTTTAGTTAAGAGTTAAGAGTTAAGAAGCCATAGCTTTGGCTTCTAGTTCTTTTGCACCGCGCAGCATGGCTTCAATCAGCTCACCAGCATTGAACTTCTCAAGCGCCTCGTGTGCGCCAACTTGGTGAGCTCTGTCTACACAGATTTCGCTCGATAACGACGTATGCAAAATGCGGTATGAGTAATTAAGAGCGGAGTCATTTTGTACTTCGAATGCTAGCTCGTAGCCGTCAAGCCCTGGCATCTCAATATCACTGACCAAAATATCGATTGGTCGATGAGCCTCAGCCTCGCTTTTCATCAGCTCTAATGCGTCTAAACCATTTTTACAAATTTGGTATCCGATATTGATACTATCAAGAGCATCACACAGCTGTTTACGAGCGATGGAAGAGTCATCCACCAAAAGAATGCTTAATGCTTTTAGGCGCTCACGTTCAACATCTGTCAGCATCGGGATCTTTGAGTTTTCGTATTGCGGATAAATTTTGGAAAGTAGCAGTTCTACATCCAGCATCTGAACCGTTTTGTCTTCGTAGCGAGTAATACCTGTTACGAAAATATTTTTCCCAGCGCTCGCTGGTGGGGTTTCAATGGCTTTCCAATCGCATTCAATGATCTTCTCAATACTACGAACCATAAAGGCGACCACGGTTCGCAAACAGTCTGTCACGATCAAGTAGCAATTCTTGTATTCTTCTTCACTGATAGGACGAAAGCCGACAGCCGCTGACATGTCGATCACAGGCACTGTTAAGTTACGTATTGTAACGGTGCCAATGACGTGATGATGCGAGTAAGGGATCTTCGTGGTTGGCATATACGGAACGATTTCACGGACTTTTAGCGTGCCTATCGCGAAACTCTGTTGCAGGGTGAGTTTGAACATCAACATGCCCTGAGATTGATTCGCTTTACTAACGACTTTTGCCATGAAATAACCTTATAAATACCACCGAATTGTGTCTAATCTAATCTTATCAGACGAAGGCTTCAACCATCGGAGAGACAAATGTGAGCTTTTTAGACAATCTCTTAAAGAATAGTGATTAACTGAGCAAAACTTGGTTGTATTTTAATCTTGTCATGCCGAAAGTTTGATAGCCCCATGTATTTGAGCCTTGAAGCCGCCTAGGTATAAACAAGAAATGTTTGGCGTGTTAAAAGGGATTGGGTACACTTGCGCGACCAGAATAGTGAGAGATAGATCAATGGCAAATACAGCAGCCGCATTACATATTCTTGTGAAGCACAAAGAGCAAGCAGAAGACATTATCAAGCAACTGAAAAAAGGCGCAAAGTTTCAGACACTAGCGAAAAAGTATTCCACTTGCCCGTCAGGTAAGCGCGGTGGTGATCTTGGTGAGTTCCGCCGTGGTCAAATGGTACCTCAGTTCGACAAAGTGTGCTTTTCTGGCGAGGTTCTGACGCCACATCTAGTCAAAACCAAGTTCGGCTGGCATGTTGTAAAGGTGCTTTACAGAACGTAGTGATTTCTTACAGGTAAGCTTGAGCTTTTTAAATATTACCTGTTTCTGCATATTGTGAGTAATACATGACAGGCATAAGTTAAAGTCATGTATTACTCATAAATTTCCTCTATTTCCCCTACTGTTAATCAGTACAAAGAGCTGCCGCATCAAGTTTGATTTGGCATGAGTAAGGTTTTGGGGAGTCCCAATAGATCTTATCAAATTCTGAGTTGCAACCTGCATCTTCCATTAGTGCTGTATCCCCGTCACATATCAACATAACTGCATTATTACCTTGAAACTCTGAAAGAATTCGATAATTAGAAATGTTTCCATCGATAGCTAACTGTGAGAGTTTGGTGATTTGAGCTGGATTAGCTGACATCGCATTTTCGAATATTTCTTTCTCTGTTAGTCCTGCTGTGTCTCCAAACTTGAGCTCACCGTCAACAGCTTGGGCTACATCTTTTAAAATCGAGGCCATATCAAACATGACCTCTTCAGGATATTGAGAGCTGTTAGCGCAAGAAGTCAATGAGAGAAGAAGGGTGATAACGATGATTAGCTTCATAGATTTCTCCAAGCACTAAGCTGTCCGCTTTCATTTCGGCCAGTGTCTAAATTCCAATTTTCAAAAAAGCCAGTATCTTGGTTTTCATAAATGGTAGCTGCCAGCTTTTCCCAAAATATTTGGATTGTCTTAATCGCCTTATCAAAAATTTCATCGTAGTGCTTAATACCATCTGGCGTTTCTAAATCCTGAATATAAGTAGAGTCAACTTCGTTTGGAAGCGGGTAAGTTAACCCTAGCTTGGAAGCCACATGCCTCGCCCAAGGAAATAAGCGATGCGACTCCTCAGCATTGTCCACAACGGATTGAAATCCTTCGTGCCAGACGTTTACGTCAGGTTCACATTCTTTAGCATATTCAGGGTAAGTAGCTGAAAGGGCACTAGACCAAATAGTACGAATAACTGGATCTATTAGGTTGTTGTTACTCTGGTCCACACAACTGCCGATGTTTTCTCTGACTCTATCTGCAAGGCCAATACTTCCGAGTTGCATCCTGGATGGCCAAATATAAGCATCTTGGTGCATTTCGCAAATTCTGTGGTGCTGGGCGTTCTCTGCGTAAGGGCCCACTTTTAATTCAACAACAGGATGAAGAGTAATATCGGTTGCTACATGTGCTACAAAGCCACATAACCATGAGAAGGTTTTTTCAAAGTGTTCGTTATCTGCGGCTTTTACCTGCTGAATAAGAGCATCAATTAGCTTACCAACGTGGTTGTAATGCATTTTATCTGCCCATTTATTTTGCGCAGAATTCATTAGAGCAAGGTAAGGATAGTCGGGGCTCACACAACCGAGCTCTAAATACCGTTTATTTTGAGCTAAAGCCTTTTTTGCTTCTTGAGGTATGTTTAACTTCATCAATGCATTATTAGCAGAAGCTTCATTTACCGCTGTGATATGTGCGAAAGCACCAGGCATAGTAACCTCCATGTACAGTTTAAATGCATGGAGTTTACTATGAGGACAATATGTTCGCTGCGACTCGAGTCTTATAAAAATAAATGTTTATGTGTTGGATATCGAGCGAGGCATTTGCAAATTATCGCCTTAGGACTTGCGTTATCTATTTTAATGAAAATCGATAATGGCACTTCAAAAAATTAGTGAAATCGTGTTATTTGATATAGGAGTCCAACACTTTCAGTACAACTTCCATATCAGCTTCACGCTTTTCTAATTCTTCCTCCAATACGACGTGTTCGATGAGATGGCCTTTGATCACCTCTTTCATTAAGCCATTTACAGCCCCTCGAATTGCAGCGATTTGTTGCAACACATCTTGGCACTCATGTTCTTCTTCCAGCATTTTTTTAAGACCATTCACCTGACCCTGTATTTTGCTGACACGGGTATTGAGCTTCTTTTGATCTCTGGTTGTATGGGACATGACTTATCTTCTTTAAGTTACTGACTGCGAGATTCTAACTGATAATGTAGCACTCATCTTATACTGGGGGGTAGTATTAAATACTAGGGGGGAGTATAGTTTGGGGCAACTTTAGAAGAGCATATTGAGAATAACAATGGATTTTGTCGCATTATTACAACAAGGTAACGGATGGTTTTTTATACCCAGCGCCATTTTATTAGGAGCGTTACATGGATTAGAGCCAGGACATTCAAAAACGATGATGGCGGCGTTTATTGTGGCCGTAAAAGGAACAGTGAAGCAGGCGGTGATGTTGGGGCTGGCTGCAACGCTTTCCCATACGGCGATCGTATGGATAATTGCTGCGGGTGGGATGTATATAAGCCAAAGATTTACTGCAGAAGCTGCGGAGCCATGGATGCAGCTTATCTCTGGGGTAATTATCGTCTCGACGGGTTTATGGATGTTCTGGAGAACGTGGAGCGATGAGCGAGCTTGGCACAAAGCTCATAAGCAAGCTCGAGACTGGAGAACGCAAGTTGTCGATACTGGTCATGGGCATCTATCGCTTTCTATCGTAGAAGAAGGGCATCACTGCCGTTTTCAGTTACGCACACTTAACGGTAAGCCTTTAACGGCTGAAAACGTTAAACTAGTGCTACCTAACGCAATCAGGCAGCCTTCTGATATTTATCACTTTATTGAGCGCGATGGCTATTTGGAATCCGCCTCCTGTATTGAAGCCTCTGATGATTTTTTCGTCACGTTGATGGTCGGGCACCATGATCACACCCACGATTTCGAGGTGCATTTTCATGCGGATTCCCACTCGGAAGGTGAGAATAAAGAGTACCAAGATGCTCATGAGCGTGCTCACGCTCTAGATATTCAAAAGCGCTTTGGCGATCGAGATGTTACCAATGGACAAATACTTCTGTTTGGTTTGACGGGTGGGTTAATACCATGCCCGGCGGCGGTCACTGTTTTACTCATTTGTTTGCAACTTAAGGCCATGACACTTGGTGCAACCTTGGTGGTGTCGTTCAGTATTGGTCTAGCGTTAACTTTAGTTGCGGTTGGTGTTGTCGCGGCAGTGGGCGTTCAAAAAGCAACATCGAAGTGGAGTGGTTTGAACGATGTGGCTCGTCGTGCACCTTATCTATCGGGGATCTTGATTAGTGCCGTTGGTATGTATATGGGCATGCACGGGTTTACGACGTTAATGAGCTAAGCTCTGTTGTAATTATTACGTCGCTTTTTGTTTATTAAAGGTAGCTCTTTCATGTTGTGGATGATTACTAAGTACGCGTTAACCGCAGGAATAGTGGTGCTGATATCTGAAGTTGCCAAGAGAAGTGATAAAGCGGGAGCGCTGATTGCCGCGCTCCCGACGGTCACTATTTTAGCTTTGATTTGGATGTATATTGAAGGTCAAGGTCAGGAAAAGCTCGCGAACCACGCGTTTTATACTTTTTGGTATGTACTGCCTACATTGCCGATGTTTCTAGTTTTTCCTTTCTTACTGAGCCGATATTCGTTTTGGTTCTCTTTGGGAATTTGCGCCATTATTTCAATCGTTTGTTTCTTCATTGTGACCATCGTTATCAAAGAGTTTGGAATAGAATTAACTTAATTGAGCAAAGGAGAATTGTAAGAATATAGGTCGAAGCGCTCGCTTATTTATATTTTCAAGGCTCTAACTAGAACTCTTTCTTTAACGCTCGATGCTAGTGTGGCCGCTTACTTTAAGTTAGCGATTGCTCTCTTGTCTTTCAGCCAAACCTCGTAGAAATGTGACGTTTTGAAGACTTTTCTTCCTTCATTCTAAAGTTATCGGTAATCAGGCAGATACAGTGGCTACAAAGTTACGTCTAGCTTTGCCAGACAGGCTAAAAATATAGTTTGTGTTGGTTATAAGAGGCGAAAGGCTTAACGCTCTGTCGTGAGCATCACATTGAATTGTACCGAGACAATTAAAATGAAAAGAATCATCTTATTAGCCGTTTGCGCCATGTTTGGTATTGCTGTCGTAGCAAGTATGGCATCAACGTACCTAATTTCGAGTCAGAAAATCGATGACATCATCTTAAACAAATCCCAAGTTCAAGCTGAGTTTTTAGCAGGAAATGCAAGTTATATTTTGGAGAACTCAGCCAACCCAATGCAAGACTTACAATCGCTCGTTGAGGGGTTGAAACAACGTTCAGACGTAAGCTATGCAGTCGTAATTGATCGCAATGTGACGGCGGTTGCTCACAGTGATAAGCAAAAGCTAAATAAAACCTACAATGATAACTACACCGTTGAAGGTGCAACCAAGGGTGTACAACAGTATTCAAAGTGGTATGCCGATGTCCAGAAAGTGTGGGTGTTTGATATCATGGCGCCGATCTACGTGAATGGTCAGTTGTACGGAACGTTTGATATTGGTATTCCTATTACAGAAGTAAGCCAAGCGACGAATGGAATTATTACTTCCCAACTGATTTCCATGGTGGTGATCTTCGTTCTGTGTGTTTTGGCTCTATCGCTTCTACTCAACAAGCTGATGCGACCGCTATCTGCGCTTAAGGAGGCGTTGCAAGACATCTCGAAAGGTGACGGAGACTTAACGGTTCGTTTGCCAGCAAAAGGTAATGACGAAGTCGCACAAATTTCTTCGGCGTTCAACGTGTTTGTTAGCAAGGTACATGAAATCATTACACAAGTTGTAAATACTGGTGTAGAGCTGAATAGTTCTGCTGTTGCGCTGCGTGGACAATCTCAACAAGCGCTCGCAAGAGGGCAGGAGCAGAATGAGCAAACCATGTTGGTTGTCACGTCTATGAACGAAATGATCGCGACCGTCAACGAAATCGCGTCAAATGCTGCTGGTGCAGCAAGTGCTGCGAGCACGGCAAGTAATGAGACTCAAGATGGCTACAAGACGCTAGAACGCACCAAGACGGCGATGACGAATCTTGAAAACGAGATGAACAGTACTTCCAATATTATCGTAAGTCTTGCGGACAACACTCAGTCGATTGGTAGTATTCTCGAAGTCATTAGAGGGATCTCTGAGCAAACGAACCTATTGGCGTTAAATGCCGCTATTGAAGCAGCGCGCGCCGGTGATGCCGGACGAGGTTTCGCCGTAGTGGCAGACGAGGTCCGTAATCTTGCCACTAAAACGGCTCAGTCCACTGATGAAATTGACAATATGATCCATCAGTTGCAAACCGAAGCCCAAAGTGCGGTTAATTCAATGAGTAATAGTAGAACCCTTATTGAAGAAGGCACTGCAGAAACGGAGCTGGCTCGACAAGCACTAGAGGCAATTGCTGATCAAGTTACTACTATTTTGGATATCAATACTCAAGTGGCAACGGCAACAGAACAGCAATCGACGGTAGCAAATGAAATTAACATGAATATGGATACCGTCAGTCACTCCGTGAAAAACGCGCTAACGGCGAGTGAGCAATTGGAAGAATCAAGTCAACAACTTGCGGAATTATCGAGAACTCTCGATCGCCACGTAGGAGCGTTTAGAATTTAAACGCCAACGGAAATCCTTTTGCAAAAGCCAGTAAATCTCGATTGCTGGCTTTTTTATTTGAGAAAATCGAATGTCGATTTGCTCTACTATGCCAGTTTTTATAGTTATTGGGATAAATGATTAGTGCTTAACTAGGCGTTAAGCTTCGCGTGTTGTTTTAAGTGCTCAACAAACATAGAGATTTTCTTGGCTAAGTGCTTTCTAGAAGAGTAAAACGCATAAAGCACTAAATCTTCAGGTTCGTATTCTAGAGGGATGACTTCAAGCTTGCCGCTCTCGATCTCATCTTTGCATGATTCTATTGGAAGTATTGCGTATCCAAGCCCTGATAACGCGCCAGATTTAGCGAGATGGCCACTGTTTACTTTGAACGAGGATTGTACTGTTTGCGTAATATGACCTCCGTCGGGGTTTTTAAACACCCAGGGAGCACCATTTACTGCGGTAAGTGTCGTGATACAGGTAACATGATTTAAATCCGTAATTTTGTAAGGGCTGGCGTACTTATTAAGCAGTTGAGGCGCAGCCAAAATAGCACTGGGCCAGCGTTTGATTTCCCTTGCTACCCAATTGCTGTCAGACAAAGTCCCTCTATGAAAACTCAAAATGACATCAAAGCTATCAATAACATCATCTTTAGGGTTTAGCGTTGTATCGCAAGACAAAGAGATTGACGGGTATTGCGTGCAAAAGGTGACAACCGCTTTGGCCAGTACAGGTGTGTCTGGCATAAGAATACGTAGCTCTCCCGTTACGGTGTGCGAGTGGCGAGTCACGGTTTCTAGCGCGTTGTTGAGTTGTTCCAATAATGGACGAGTGCTGCTATAGAGCTCTTCTCCAGCCTCGGTAGGCGTCATTCGCCTTGTCGTTCTATTGAACAACCTGATGTTTAACTTTTCTTCAAGCAGGGCAATATGTCGGCTGACATTCGATGTTGGTATATTCAAACACTCAGCGGCTCGCTTAAAGCTGTTGTTTTCATACACACAGTGAAAACTTTTTAACCAGATTTGGTCGACGTTATCAAACATTCTATTGTCCCACTTTATTGGATTATCAAGCCAGCATATTGCACTTTATCCTCAGACTGAGTTGCATACAATTTTATTTAACAGTCAGAGCGGGCAAACGATGCAGATGTCGTGCTACGAGGTGATCAATAATGAGGTACTCATGAGTTGGCTAGAAAGGTTATTTGAGAATAAGAATATAATAGGTTCGCGCAAAGCGTCTATTCCTGAGGGCGTTTGGACAAAATGCCCTGAATGTGAACAAATACTTTATCGCGCGGCATTAAAAGAGAATTTGGAAGTATGTCCTAGGTGCTCTCATCACATGAGAATGGCTGCGCGTCAAAGGTTGATCTCTTTTCTGGACCATGGAACACAACAAGAGTTGGCAAGTGAGTTGGAACCGCAGGATATTTTGGGTTTTAAAGATTTAAAACGATATAAAGAGCGAATTGCCATCGCGCAGAAAACGACTGGAGAAAAAGATGCCTTGGTTGTGATGCAGGGGAAGTTACTAGGCTTGCCTGTTGTAGCTTGTGCGTTTGAATTCTCTTTCATGGCTGGCTCGATGGGGGCGGTGGTTGGCGAGAAATTTGTCCGCGCCGTTGAAACTGCGATTAATATAAAATCTGGGCTAGTGTGTTTTTCTGCTTGCGGAGGGGCGCGCATGCAAGAGTCTTTGGTAGCACTAATGCAAATGTCAAAAACCAGCGTCGCGTTAAACCACTTATCTGAGCACAGATTACCCTATATCTCAGTATTGACGGACCAAACTTATGGTGGCGTCTCGGCGAGTTTAGCCATGTTGGGAGACATCAATATTGGTGAGCCTAAAGCAAGCATCGGCTTTGCGGGAAGGCGTGTTATTGAACAAACGGTACGTGAAAAGCTACCAGACGAGTTTCAAAGAAGTGAGTTTTTATTGGTACATGGCGCATTAGATATGATTGTGGACAGACGTGAAATGCGTGATCGCGTTGGCGGCTTATTGGCTAAGTTAACCAACGCGAGGGTGGTCTCAGGATAGGTTGTATTAAAGTTAGGCTTAGTACTTGCGTTTATTGAGCCGTAATCATTACAAACCGTTCATTTTGCCCCCATCTTGGTTCCGCATTCATTAGGCTGAGATCCAACGCCGTTTGGTATGGGTCAACAGCAAAATGGTCGCTTACTAAACCCCAGAGCATCCAGTTGATTGCGGTTTCATTCTCGGTAAGCTCTTCGAGTTGCGCTTGGAGGAAAAAGTACTCATCTTCGCCATCGTAACCGAGCCGATCATAGATAATGTTGCGTAGCTCTCGATCCAAATCATGTTGGAGATTGATTGAGTCGTACAGTTGCTCTTCTGTTGGGCCATTCTCATGGTGATAAACATTGCGTTTTGACTCTTTGCGTAAAGTACCTGAGCCAGTTTCAATGCTTACTTTCTTTTGCGAGTGTTGCTCAAGAACTTGAATGATTTCATCCTCTAGTTGATCGAGTTTACTCAGCAAAACTTGATCGTTTATGTCACCAGCGGGGGAGGCCATCGTTTGGAAGGCTTTCACTCTCTCGTAGACTGCTTTACCGTGAGGAAGCGCTGCAAAGCACTGTTCTCGGAGCGCTTCATTGGCTTGCCAAATGCCCGAGTAGAGCTCGTAATCATGTGGATATGGTGGAAGATCTTCAGTATTTTCCCCTAATAATTCTCGCCAGCGCTTTTGCCACTGTTCTTCTTTTGAGTGTTTTACACGAGCGTATTGCTTAACCCAGCGGTTACGAAGTTTTACCCCAAAAATGGCAAGTCCCCATGGAGCGAGCAAATAAAAATAATAGTGAGAAGAGTTATCCCAAAAGTAACCGTAAACGTAAACACCAAAAGCAAGCACCCAAGTTCCAATAGTACAAGCAATAACCCCGGACATTATTGATGATTGGCGCTTTGTTTCTCTTAATGTATTACCTTCAGCACATAACCAAAAAATGCCGCCAAAAACAAAGGCAAACGTTGTCATGAAGTAGGCAATCCCCGCTCCCAAAAATCCCCAAAGTGACATGTATTATCCCTAGCCAAATATCTGCTTTATTCACTCATCAATGACTCGAGGAGTAAATGTGTTTGATTTGGCGGAGAATTTACCATTAATGCCAACCTTTTGATATGCACTCGATGACTTATTGGGAATGAGTCACAAATAAAAATAGATGGTATCAAGCATCAAAATTTAATTTAGAACCTTTGATTGTCGTGAACTCTATCTGGAAGAGTTAAGGGGGCGTTTAAGGGCAATTTTCCTCATAAAGTCGTTATTTAGAAAAAGGTAAATTAATGTTTTTATTGATAATTATGAGAAATCTTGGGTTGGGATTGATCCCATAAATTTAGAGTAAAAAGCCTATTTTTGGGAGCGATTTCATAAATTTTATGACACTGATTTCACTGTTTGAGCTGTAAAGAATATAAACCCCCACTCCATGTATGTTAATAATCAATGAGTGTTGTTATGTCTCATATCCGTTTTTTCCCGCGCCATCGTTTGGCGCTTGCTTGTATGCTAGCGAGTGTGTCTAGCTTCTCTTTTGCACAAAACCAGTGCGCTGTTGCTGATTTACAACAATCGAGAGACTTGGCTGCTGCCGTTTCTGGTGCTGAGTATGATTGCTACCACGCTTGGTTTTCAGCTCCTTCCGCAACGCTGAACGATATTTACAGCGAAGTGAGCTTAAGCCGTATCCAAGTCGCGTTGGATCAAGAAATTGCCCGCTATCGTGGAGAAGCAGAGCAAGCTCGTGTTCTAGAAAATCTGGGCGAGTTTATTCGTGCTGCATACTACGTTCGTTACAATGCTGGCACAGGTACACCTGAGTTTTCAGAAGCGTTGAGTCAGCGTTTTGCTCAGTCGACGAACCTATTCCTTAACAACCCTCATGCTTTGGATCAAGGCCGTGAACAAGTTGGCGCAATGAAGAGCCTGACGTTGATGGTTGATAACGTGAAGCAGTTGCCGCTGACCATGGATAGCATGATGGCCGCGTTGATGCACTTTAACCGTAAAACCGCGCAGGACACGCAATGGGTCGATGGTTTAAACAACCTGTTCCGTTCTATGGCAGGTCATGTAGCAAACGATGAGTTCTACCGCTACATGGCAAACAATACTCACCATATTGATACATTAGCGAGATTCGCATCTGATAACGCTTGGGCATTGGATGCGGATGCGAGCTTTATTGTTTTCAATGCATTACGTGAAACTGGTCGTTTGCTTGCGAGCCCAGATCAGGAGACCAAACGCAAAGCCTTGGCTGTGATGCAACAAGTGATGCAGCGTTACCCATTGGGCAGTGAGCATGACAAACTGTGGCTTGCTGCCGTAGAAATGATGAGCTACTACGCACCTGAAGGTTTAAACGGTCTGGACCTAGATCAAGCGAAGCAAGATCTAGCAGCGCGCGTGATGCCAAATCGTTTTGAGTGTCAGGGACCTGCCATCATTCGCTCTGAAGATCTAACCGATGCTCAAGCTGCGAAAGCGTGTGAAGTACTGGCTGCGAAAGAAGCCGACTTCCATCAAGTGGCGAATACGGGCAATCAACCTGTCGCTGATGACTTGAATGATCGTGTTGAGGTGGCGGTGTTTGCTAGTAACGACAGCTACGTTGATTATTCTTCGTTCCTGTTTGGTAATACAACGGACAACGGTGGTCAGTACCTTGAAGGGAATCCATCAAAAGCGGACAATACCGCCCGTTTCGTGGCTTATCGCTATGCGAATGGCGAAGATTTATCGATCTTGAATCTAGAGCATGAGTACACGCACTATTTGGACGCGCGATTTAACCAGTACGGCTCGTTCAGTGATAACTTAGCCCACGGTCATATCGTGTGGTGGCTGGAAGGTTTTGCTGAATACATGCATTACAAACAAGGCTACCAAGCGGCGATCGAACTGATTGCAGGCGGTAAACTGAGCCTTTCAACTGTGTTTGATACCACATATTCTCACGATACTAATCGTATCTATCGTTGGGGTTACTTGGCCGTTCGATTCATGCTAGAAAATCATCCGCAAGACGTAGAAAGCTTGTTGGCGTTGTCGCGTACTGGTCAGTTTGAACAGTGGGCGCAACAGGTGACGACATTAGGTCAACAATATGACGCAGAGTTTGAACGCTGGTTGGATACGTTAGAAGTGGAGCCAGAGCAACCAGTTACTGACCCAGAAGAGCCAATAGAACCAACAGAACCTGAAGCACAAGTGACTGAATTGACGGCGAACCAAAGCCTTCAACTCAGTGGCGAAGCGTACAGCGAAAAACTGTTCTACGTTGACGTACCAGCCAACACCGTTCGCTTTAATGTATCTATTGAAGGTGCGGGGGATGCGGATCTTTACATGAGCTACAACAAAGTTGCGCATTACTACGACTTTGAAATGAGCCAGTATGGCGATGGCAGCAATGAAGAGATTGTATTTGAGCCAGAGCAGGATGGTTACGTGAAAGCAGGTCGTTACTACATCAGTTTAACTGGCCGTGATAACTATGACTCAGTGAATCTTGTGGCTGCTTTAGACGTTGAAGCGCAAACACCGCCAACACAAGTGCAAGACGATTTGGCACCGGTGGTATTAGAGTCTGGTGAAGCAAAAATGCTGACCGTTCACAAGCAGCGTTATGCGGCAGTGTATGTACCTAAAGGTGTTGAAGAGATTCGTGTATGGCTAACGGCTCACTCTCAAACTGGTAATGTCGATCTATACGCCAGCAGAGAGCATTGGCCTACGGTTGAGCAACACGAGTACGTCTCCAACTATGCAGGTAGCAACGAATACCTTGCGATTCCTGTTACTGAAGCGGGCTATGTGCACTTCTCTCTTCAAGCACCAGAACAAGGTGATGACGTTGAAATGTTAGTGCACTTCAACTAAAACATGCTCGATTAGCTGAAATCGAGATAAAAAACGTCGCTCATAGAGCGGCGTTTTTGTTTGTATCGGATGCCATTGTGATCAAACAGCGGCGAATGCCAGTTAATCGGCTGATTTATCGAGTTATCCTTTGCTCTTTTTCTAAACGGCTTTAGGTTTGTATTACAATTTACCGCGCACATAAACTTTTTTAGCGACGCGTTCTGTGACCTAGCTTCTGATTTGTGCTTTCCAAACGGATACAATATATATGCACCCCGTGCAATAAAGTGAAAAGGGAAAGACATGAAAACGCTTATTTATGAAACGTTGATTAGCCTTGCTAACCAAGAACCAGAACAACATGCAAGAATCCGACAAAATCTATATGAACAGTTGGATCTGCCGTTCGATAAGCAGCTGGCTTTGTATTCTTGTGCCCTTGGTCCTGCAAGTTCAGGCAAGTTGGAGAGTAGTCAAGGCATTAACAACGCGGTAGATTGCGCGGTTAAACTGCTTGAAACACCTGAGCGCTAATTCACTCGTTGTTTAAATCACGGCCCGATCCCCAAGGGCCGTTTTTAATTACCTTTAAATTGATTCCAACGTCGTTATTACTCTGCTCTTTCCGCTAGCACTTCTTTGAATGCAAACATGCCGTTTAATGCCGCTGGAAACCCTGCGTAGACGGACATCTGTAAGATGACTTCTTTAATTTCAGCCTCGCTGCAGCCTACATTCAGTGCTGCATTGAGATGTACTTTCAGTTGTGGCGAACAATTCCCCATTGCCGTTAGCGCGGCGACGGTTGCGATTTCTCTCGATTTTAGGTCTAAGCCTGGGCGAGCATAAATATCGCCAAACGGATACTCAATGGTGTACTGAGCTAAATCTGGGCAAATATCTTGTAAGCTTTCGATGACGTTATGACCAGCGTCGCCATCAATGTGAGAGAGTAGTTCTAATCCTTTGTTAAAGCGTGATTGTTCCATTGATATGTTCCTAGTGAATAAATGCAAACATACCTTAATCCTTAGAGTTAACTCTAAGTCAACGAACTTTTCCGCTTTTATACAAGGCAATTTTTTCTTCTAGAGCCGTTAAGTGCTTTTGCTGCTGTTCAATGTGGAGCTTGAGGTTTTCTTGGTGTTGCTCTAACAAGGCTTGGCGTTGTCGTACAGACTCTGAGCCGACTTCCCTTAATTTTGCATATTCCAGAGTCTCTTCAAGCGGCATTGCAGTTTCTTTTAATCGCTTTACGAAGCTAATCCAGCTTAGATCTTTCGCACCATACACTCGATGCCCACTCGCGTTTCTATGGACATGTTTAAGTAAGCCAATTTTTTCATAGTATCGAAGTGTATGAGCAGACAAGCCGACGAGGCTAGAAAACTCTTTGATATTCATGATTACCCTCCAAGGTAATTCATACCAATAGGCATAAGCTAAGTTCCGCATTTTGAAGTCATTTCGGGATAGATACAAACGGTAATCTTCCATGTTTTAAGGTGGGATACGCAGAAGGGGGCTGTTTTGAATACGCGCCAAACGTGATCCACCTGCCAGTTTCACTTTATTAAAAATTAGTTACTCAATAGAGTGGTTTGGCTGTTTTTAGTCTTTGGCCTCCTTTAGGGCGTACCCGGGCATTTTCTTTTATATATTTTGAATGCAATTTTTTGCAATACAAAACAATGATTTAGTTTGTTTTATGTGCGGTGTGCTTGAATGTCATCTACTCGTTTACGTCCAGAACCGTTTCTACTTGGGCAATGGAGGAGTCACTACGCCTTCATTTTCAGCCTTGAGTTAGGGCGAAAAGGGTGAGGGCGTCTGATGAATAGCTCTTATAATTTCGACTATTGAATTCACTCACAAAAAAATGCAAACAAGTAATCGTGAGTGAAAACGAGTAGGAGAACAACATGAGTGGCTCACAGGAAATACAATCATTCGGTGCGAATGTTATCTTACATGCGTTTGATTGGAAGTATGCTGACATTGCCCAACGAGCAAAAGAAATCCACGAGCTAGGTTACGGCTCTGTGCTGGTTTCGCCACCAATGAAAAGCGCCCAGGATGATCGCTGGTGGCAGCGCTATCAACCTCAAGATTACCGTGTCATCGACAATGCGTTGGGTGATACCAAAGACTTTATCCGTATGGTTCGTGAACTGGAGCAAGTTGGCGTGTGGGTTTACGCTGACGTGGTGTTTAACCATATGGCAAATGAGGCCCACCTTCGCCGAGACCTCCAATACCCAAGGCAAGAGGTCTTGGAGGAATACCAACAAAACAAACAGAAATATCAGTCGCTAACGTTATTTGGCGACTTATCTCAACCGCTTTTTGATGAAGAGGACTTTGTTGAAGCGTTCGGTATTAAAGACTGGAAAGATAAATGGCAGGTACAAAATGGACGCATCACAGGTGGACCAACCGATCCTGGCTTGCCAACCCTCCGTGTTTGTGACCATGTCGTTGAGCAGCAACGCGCTTACCTAAAAGCACTGAAAGCCATTGGTGTGAAAGGTTTTCGTATTGATGCCGCGAAACACATGACGCTAGAGCACCTTAAACGTGTTTGGACAGACGACATCACGCGCGATGTGCATATATTTGGTGAAATTATTACCGATGGCGGTGCGACAGAAGAAGAGTATCAGTTGTTTCTTGAGCCGTATTTGCAGGAAACACGCTTAGGCGCTTACGATTTCCCGTTGTTCTCGACCATTTTTAAGGCGTTTGCTAAAAAGGGCAGTTTCAAGTCGTTGATTGACCCATACTGTTTCGGTCAGGCCCTTTCGCCTGGTCGCGCGATTACATTTGTTGTCACGCATGACATTCCTAACAATGACGTTTTTCTTGATCTGATCATGGATGAGGAAAACGAATGGTTAGCTTATGCCTACATTCTAGGCCGCGATGGTGGTGTGCCATTGGTTTATACCGACTTAAACACTAGCGGTATTACAGATAAAAATGGCAAACCAAGATGGCAAGGCGCATGGAACGATCCGCGAATGGCGAAAATGATCCAGTTCCACAATATGACGCATGGCGAGTCGATGAGTGTTCTTGAAGGTAACGATGATATGCTGGTATTTAAGCGAGGGAGCAAAGGCGTTGTTGTGCTTAATAAATCGCAGCGTCAGCAGTCTTTGACATTGAAAATGGATGGCGACTGGGTGGATTTGATGACGGATCAGGACGTTCCATCTGACGGTAAGTTAATTGTGCCACCTAAAGCCTCAATGTTGCTCGTCGAAAACTAAAAAATAAAACACCGAGCTTAGCGAACTCGGTGTTTATGTTTGTCGGCGGTCATTCAAGAACGGGTAAAGTCTAATGTAAAACCGAAGTCTTTCGCCTCTGCTATGAGGTTATGAGCACTCATTAACGCAACATTCAGCCTTTAAAAAGCCGATCACATCATCTAAACATTGGTACTCTGCAACGCAAAAAAGGGTTCGCCCCTCACGACGTTGGGTGAGAAGCCCGGCTGAGGCTAGACTAGAAATATGATGAGAGAGAGTGGATGCAGGAATGCCAAGCTTTTCTTGTACGCCGCCTACCGCGATACCTTTGTATCCCGCTTTGACAACTTCTTTGTAAATACTTAAACGAGTAGGATGCCCCAACTCTTTTAGTGCTTTAGCGACGGCTTCAAGCTCCATACTGACCTCTAAAGAATGACTACAGTAAATTTGTTTCGATAATAGGGAAAGTCTCGGTAAATGCCAACTCTTGTGATCTAGGAACGATTTAAATCAGATGAGATTCATACCGGCTCATACCAGCACAACAATAATTGTCTACTCCAATGAGACAGATCAATCTTCATTATTATTTCACCCCACGTTCAAACTCCCTCGTCTACACTCATGGGTGAGTTGTCAGTTGGCAGACCAAGGAGGCGGCCATGATTGCGGTTCATAGAGATTATTGTTTGTCTAACAGTTCGGATTTACATGCTCGCGTTAAAGTTAACCCTGTCGGTAAATTAGAAGTTGAGATTGTAGAACTTCAAGAGCGCCATACCACAGAGTTTGATGATTTGTCTTTTGAGAGCCGTGGGTGTGAAACTCGAATCTGTGGTAAAGAAGACACAACTCCGTGGCAGTTCAATCTTGCAGTTACTGATGCGTTAGAGCTTTCTCACTTAGTGGAAGAAGCAAACGAAGAGTATGAGATTTTAATGAATGATCTTATGTAATCTCGTGAGTAGATCATTTTATCCTGCACGGCATGTGGCTCTGTACTGAAAAAGAAAAACCTCCCAAGCGGGAGGTTTTTAATATTGAGCAAGTTACCGTCAGATCGGCTCTTCTCTCGGCGGTGTTAGTTCTTGAACGTTATCTTCATTGAAGTCATCGGCGTAACCTTTCGGCGGTGGCGTCCAACCACGTTCTGAGCGCGAGAGTTTGTCATGGCGATCTTTTTGCATCTCTTCCGCCATTTTTTCCTCTAACTGAATAAACAGTTGTCGGAAATTGTTGTCATAACGTTCGCCTTCAGAATCATCTTCCCAAGCTTTGTAGAGTATCTCGGACTTGCGTGCTTCAACACGCTTGTATGTCGCTTTTTGCTGCTCAACAAAGAAGGGATGAATACCGAGTGCTTTCATCGTGTGACCACCCATCTCCAATGCGGAATGGTAGGTTTCCGATTCAATAATATCAGCCCCAGCTTGACGCAAAAGATAGCCGTGACCACGGTCAAAGGCGCGTGCGATCACCGTTACTTTGGGGTACGTGTGTTTGACGTACTTCACCAGTTCCACACTCGATTCTTGGTTATCAATTGCGACGACCAACGCAGCCGCATGCTCGATGCCTGCAGTGTGCAGCATATCTGGTCGAGTCGCATCGCCAAAATAAGCACGAGTGCCAATCTGGCGCATGTTATCAACTTGGTTGGCTTGGTGATCGAGCACCACTGTTGTTACACCATTAGAAACAAGCAAGCGGTTAACAATCTGACCAAAACGGCCGATACCAGCGATGATTACTGTGCCTTTTTCTTCAATCGTATCGCTTTCCCTTTCGTTTGATTGAGTTTCAAAACGCGGCAGTATTAATTTGTCAAATAGAATGAACAAGCCTGGCGTTAAGAACATTGAAATCGCAACAACCAGCGCAAGAGTTTGCGAGAGTTCAAACGGAATGACGTGGTTTTGCACAGAGAAGCTTAGCAACACAAAACCAAATTCACCCGCTTGAGCCAAGCTTAAGGTAAACAGCCAGCGGTTGCTGCCTTTCACTCTAAATATCAGCGCGAGAATAAATAGCACCAAGGCTTTCAATACCATCACGCCAATGGTCAGTGCCATGATCAACCAGAAGTCACCAAATAGAACTGAGAAATTGATCCCTGCGCCGACGGTGATGAAGAACAGACCCAGCAACAACCCTTTAAATGGTTCGATATTGGACTCTAACTCGTGGCGAAATTCGCTGTTCGCCAATACAACGCCAGCCAAGAACGTTCCTAAGGCAGGAGATAAGCCAACCAAACTCATCAGTGCTGCGATGCCGATCACCAGCATCAATGCGGTGGCGGTAAAAATCTCACGCAGCCCAGAGCTAGCAACATAGCTCAGCAGAGGTCGACTTAAAAAGTGACCACCAACGACAACAATCGCAATCGATGCTGTGATGACTATTCCGTACGCCCAGCCCGGTAAATCGGCCACGAGGTTTAAATCGTCATGATGCTGCGCAGCCGTTTGAACGGCATTTTGTGCTTGTTCGACTAACTCCGGCAGGGCCAACAATGGAATGAAGGCCAACATCGGGATAACAGCGATATCTTGGAAAAGCAAAACAGAGAAAGCGTTTTGCCCACCTTCTGTCTTCGTTAACCCTTTTTCGCTAAAAGTTTGCAAAACAATCGCGGTAGAAGAGAGGGCGAAAATCAAACCGATGGCTAAGGCAATGGTCCAAGGCTGCTCAAAGTACAGGGCAATACCCATAATCGCCGCGATGGTACCGCCAACTTGAAGACCGCCTAAGCCCATTAAACGATTTCGCATTGACCAGAGCATTTTAGGCTCTAGCTCTAACCCCACTAGGAATAGCATCATAACCACGCCAAATTCGGCAAAATGCTGAATTGTCGTTGTTTCTTCACCAACTAAACCGATAATTGGACCAATTACCACACCAGCGATGAGGTAACCTAAAACGGAACCGAGCCCTAAACGCTTGGCAAGTGGTACCGCGATCACAGCGGCAATCAAATACACGAAGGCTTGTAAGAATATCCCTGTCATGAAGCCTCCTTGATGAGCTTCGGAAGTGCGCTGTTGAGTTTGATTAATGACGCAGCTGCTTCTACATCCAGTCTATCTTCGACTAATGCTGTTAGCAGGCTTTTGTACCGTTCGACATGACGGGGAATTCGTCCTTCCTCTTCGGCTGTACGTGCGCCGAACAAAGCAAGAGGCGCAATGTAGTGCATACCCGTGAGCGCTGACATTTGCTCAATAGGAGCGAGCAGTTCCCGAATCGTAAAATGGTTGTAGCCCTCGGCTTTATAAGCTTCTTCTTTGCCGCCGGCAGAAAGCACGCACAGCATGGTTTTACCTTGTAGTTCGGTTCCTTCAGTGCCGTAAGCAAAGCCATACTCCAAAACCAGATCTTGCCACTCTTTTAAAATTGCTGGGGTTGAATACCAATATAGTGGGAATTGAAAAACCACCACATCATGCTCGCGCAAGCGTTGTTGTTCACGGTCGATATTGATATCGAAACGAGGGTATTCACCATAGAGATCAACACATGTCACGCCTTCAATTTTTTGAGCTTCTTTGAAAAGTGGAGTATTCACTTCTGAACGATGCTGGGAAGGATGAGCAAAGAGAATTAATACTTTTTTATTCGCCATAAGGATCCTTGCTATCTAAATAACCATGCCCGGTAGGAGCGCAGGTTGGTTAGAAAATGTAACTCATAAATGGCCGTCAAGCTAGCTTGGAAAAGTGCTTAAGCTGTTTCAATATCAATAAAAAACCACCAAATAAGTTGGTGGTTTTGGCAAGCGTCAAATTTTAATTAATCATGAATAGGAACGACTAAAATATCGACTGGTGACTTGTTGATTAGATGTCTTGAGTAGGAAATGATTTTGCTCCAGAAATCTTGGTGATGGCCACAAATCAGCAAGTCCACTTCTTGCTCTTTGATGGTAATTTCGAGCTTATCGGCTAAATCACCAGTACCCACGAAGAAGTGTTTGAGTGGATAATCCATGTACTCACTGAATGTTCTCAAACATTCCATAGAGTGCTCATTCAGCGGCCTTTGGTCTGGGTTCTCTTTAATGTCTACGAGCTCACGATAAATTTCCCCGTGAGTTCCATCAATATGGATGAATGAAATATCGGAGTCGAGATAGTTAGCCATCGCTACGGCTCTGTCGATCAGAACTGTGCTTTCATCGGACAGTTCGAGTGCAACAAGGATATGTTTGTATTTCATTACCACGCCCTTATGTGGATTAGCTTTACTTTAAGCATAGTATGGCTTGGGCAAAATTTGTGTAGATAAGATCTCGAAATCGTTCAAAGTTTTGATAAATAATGCTGCTTGCTTTTTAGTCAGAAAACCCGCTAAACTTCGCAAATCATTTCTCTAGGAGATTACGCCAACATGAAGAACTAAACCTGTCATCCATATTTTTTACTTATTTTTTGGATCTGCAGGGTTAGTAGGCGTAGCTCACTTTCCGATATTTCTTTGCAACAAGACAAATTTTTGATTTGACGTTTATCGTCGAGCTTTACATAAAGCTTAATGCGTTTGTGCACGCGTTTTGTTGCAATCTCAAATCATAGCTACGGCTGTTGTCCCTGTCATACAGGAGGCAAATTATGCCAGTTTTACAAGCTTTTAATGTTAGCCATCAGTTTGATAATGGCGAGGCGCTATTCCAGTCTATTTCTTGTTCCATGACTAAACGACGTGTTGGTTTGGTTGGGCGCAATGGAATCGGTAAGTCGCTTTTGGCTTCCATTTTGGCGGGCGAAACTCAGCCTTCCAGCGGTGTAGTGACTTTTCCCTCTTCTTTCATGATGTATCGCCAGCAGCCGTCTGATTTGCTTTCAGGTCAGCAATCGATCGCCCAGTTTCTGGGAACAGACTCGGTCTTGCATGCTTTAAAGCAGATTGAACAAGGTGATGTTTCTGAGCATTGGTTCGAACTGGTTGGCGAACAGTGGGATATTGAACCGAAACTCAAACAGCAGCTTGCTGCGATGGGCTTGCCGCAAGACCCTGATTTCTCATGTGCTCGGCTCAGTGGTGGTCAGTTGGCGCGTTTGCAGTTATGGCAATTGTTTGAAAACGAAGCGGAGCTTTTGATTCTCGATGAGCCATCCAATCACCTCGATACCGAGGCGAAACAATGGCTGATAGAGTCTATGACGCATTTCGGCGGCGCGATTTTACTCATCAGTCACGATCGTGAGCTGCTGCGATCAATGGAGGAAATTTGGGAACTATCGGGCCTAGGTTTACAGGTTTTTGGTGGAAATTACGATGTGTATGCCGAGCAAAAACGCACTGAGCTGCAAGCGGTCGAAAGGCAGTTAGTGCAGGTCGATAAACACAAAAAACGGTTAGCTGAGCAAGCCCAGAAAAATCGTGAAAAAGCAGACCAACGCGCCGCGCAAGGGAACAAACTGCGCAAAGACGGCAGTCAGCCCAAAATTTTGCTTGATGGCAAAAAGGATAGCGCGACCGCCAGCACCTCAAGTCGCAATAAGAATGAGCAACCCAGACAAGCGCATTTACAAGCCAAAGAGCGGGCGTTGCAATCGCGACATGAGCAGTTCAAAGCGCAAAAGCTTTATCTTGCAGATAATCCGAACCGTTCGCGAAAAGTATTGTCGATACAAGAAGGTATATTGCCTTTTGGAGATTCTACTCCTATCACTTTGCAGATTTTTGCGAACGATAAAGTCCATCTCAAAGGGAAAAATGGCTGCGGAAAGTCAACCTTGTTAAAGACGTTGCTTGGCGAGTTATCGTTGCTGAGTGGTGAGCTGCAAGTGAATACACCCTTGTATTATCTCGACCAACACTTTGGCGCAGTGAATCCAAATCTTTCGTTACTTGAGAACGTAATGGAGACCTGCCAAGAGATGACGGAAAGTGAAGCGAGAACCTTACTGGCGGGGATCGGTTTTCGTCGAGACGCTGTGTTTCGGTTGGGGTGCGTACTAAGCGGTGGCGAGAAGATGAAGCTCGCAATGCTGATCGTCAGCCATCAACACTCCCAGCCTTTGCTGCTGCTTGATGAACCAGATAATCATCTCGATCTCGAGTCAAAAATAATGCTTAGTCAGGCGTTAAATGTATACAAAGGTGGATTTGTTCTGATTAGTCACGACCAAGATTTCGCTTCTGAGTCTGGGGTTTTGCGCCAAATCGAGCTGACTTAGACGAAAGAGAGTAAACGCCATCGTAGCTCTTCAGTGTTGTTCCCAAGTTCTACACTTCCACTTACTAGTTTGTAGAACTGGCAGGAAATGAGGGAGTTAGGATGGCTTTCACAACTCGTTTAATGAAATTAGATTCATTTTGTCGATATATAGTAGAGTTCTGATGTATTGCACAAAAAGACAACAGAAAAATAAAAAGGAATTTCATGAAAAAGAACACCCTAGCGTTCGCAACGGCTCTCGCACTCGGAAGTGTGTTGTCTGTGGCGCATGCAAATGAAGCGGCGCAATCGTCGGTTGAACAGGTAACCCCGAAAGCCATCACGTATCCAACCACACAAAAAGTGGATGTTGTCGATGACTACTTTGGTACAAAAGTGAGTGATCCTTATCGCTGGTTGGAAGACGATCTCAGCCCAGAAACCGCAGAATGGGTGAAGGCACAAAATGCAGTGACGTTTGATTATCTGTCGAAAATCCCTTACCGCGAGCAGATTGAAGAGCGCATCACTAAGCTCATGGACTACGAAAAGCAAAGCCAACCGTTCAAAGAGGGTAAGTTCACTTATTTCTACAAAAATGACGGGTTACAAAACCAAGACGTGCTTTATCGGCAGTTAGGTGATGGTGACGCAGAAATTTTTCTCGATCCAAATACTTTTAGTGAGGATGGCACCACATCGTTAGCGGGAGTGAGCTTTTCACGGGACGGTTCTTTGGTCGCATACAGCATTTCGGAAGGCGGTAGCGATTGGCGCAAAGTCATTGTGGTAGACACAGAAACCAAAAAGCCCGTCGGTGAAACGCTGGTGGATATTAAGTTCAGCGGCATCAGTTGGCTCGGCAATCAAGGTTTCTATTACTCAAGTTATGACAAGCCACAGGGGAGTGAACTCTCCGCGAAGACAGATCAACACAAGCTCTACTTTCATAAGCTTGGGACGAAACAAAGTGAAGACCAGCTGATTTTCGGCGGGTTTGAGGAAGAGAAATACCGTTATGTTGGCGGCTATACGTCGGATGATGAACGCTACTTGTTTATCTCAGCCAGCGTATCGACATCGGGTAACAAACTGTTCTTTAAAGATCTGAGTAAGCCAAACAGCCCACTTAAAACCATTTTAGATAACACCAGTTCTGATACTTGGGTAATAGACAACCAAGGCACGAAGCTGTACTTGGTTACGAACCTTAACGCGCCGAACAAACGCGTCGTGACGGTGGATGCGAGTCAGCCGCAGTCCAAAAACTGGAAAGATTTGATCCCTGAAACAAAGAATGTGTTACGCGTTTCTACCGCGGGTGGCAATTTGTTTGCGAGTTATATTGTTGATGCGATCTCGATGGTGAAGCAATACGACATGAACGGCAAACTCATCCGAGAAATCAAATTGCCTGATATTGGCAGCGCATACGGTTTCTCGGGTAAAAAAGATGAAACCGAAGTCTACTATTCTTTCACCAACTACAAGATGCCAAGCACTACGTATCGTCTGAACATCAAAGATGGTGATAGCGAGGTGTACTACAAATCTAAAGCGCCATTTGATCCAGCTTTGTATGACTCTCGCCAGGTGTTTTACACCTCAAAAGACGGAACAAAAGTGCCGATGATCATCACCTATAAAAAAGGGACACCGATGGACGGCAGTGCACCAACCATCCTATATGGTTATGGTGGTTTCAACATCAGCCTCACACCATCTTTTAACCCGACACGTGCGGCTTGGTTGGAGCTTGGTGGTGTTTACGCGGTAGCGAACATTCGTGGCGGTGGGGAGTATGGTAAAGAGTGGCACAACGCTGGCATTCAAATGCAAAAGCAAAATGTGTTTGATGACTTTATTGCGGCGGCTGAATTCCTAATCGATGAAAAGGTAACGTCATCAAACAAGTTAGCCATTAACGGTGGATCGAATGGTGGCTTGTTAGTGGGGGCAGTTATGACGCAACGTCCAGAGCTGTTTAAAGTGGCGCTGCCAGCAGTCGGTGTACTGGACATGCTGCGTTATCATACTTTTACCGCAGGTGCTGGTTGGGCGTATGACTACGGTACGGCAGAGCAAAGTAAAGAGATGTTCCAATATCTGAAAGGTTATTCGCCAGTGCACAATGTAAAAGCGGGGGTGGAATACCCAGCAACATTGATTACAACGGGTGATCATGATGATCGTGTTGTTCCTGCTCACTCTTACAAATTTGCTGCTGAGTTGCAGTCAAAACAGGCGGGTTCAAATCCGACCTTGATTCGCATCGAAACCAATGCAGGGCATGGTGCTGGCACACCAACTCGTAAAATAATTGAGACAAATGCAGATATTTATAGCTTTGCACTGTTCAATATGGGGATAGAGAAACTGCAATAGTGCGAATCGTTTGTGTTTTTAGTTAACGAAATGCATTGGTGCTTTTGCACTCGAAAATAAAAGGGAATCACAGAGTGTGATTTCCTTTTAATTTATTGTGGAGTAACTATTCTAAATTGACCGCAAGGCTAATTAAATTAAGGTATTTGCAATTTATTACATCTATCTTCTTTACCTGAAGAGTAATATACGATAAAAATAAAACTTGATCGCGATCACCTAACACCATTGCACTCCTTATTTATATGGTAAATTTAATTAATCATTTGTTCTAATGATAATTGAATTTTCATAAGTTTTAATATTCCCTTCTTCGTAAAGCTTACCAAATTTCAAGTTATATAAGATATAAGTAGCAGTGATTGAACTTTTACGACGCTTTATTTTATTTTAATTAAAACGTCTAATGTTTCGTCATTATTAAATTTGCTTTGATAATTTATATTATCCAAAGCGAGTTGTGTTGCTTGCTATTTATGATGACCTCATGACGTGAATAATTTTTATAATCATTAAAATGGATACAGTTTTATGAATTTAGTGAAACCGTCTGTTGTTATCATGGCAGCAGCCCTTCAACTCGCGTCTTCTGCTTATGCTCAGACAAATAATGACGAAGAACTACAAGATATGTCTGACCCACTTGCGGTTTACACCCAAGCGGGCTTTGGTATTACTGACAAAGGCGCAAACATCAAAATCGGTCAAACTTACCAATCTAGCCAGCCTGGCACCATGGCGATGAACATCATCGAAATGAAAGGCATTGGTGGTGAGCTATTTGGCATTCGCGACAATGACGATCCAATGTATGCCAATGTTGATGACAGCATTGACTCGTTCCGACTACGTAATTTCCAAGTAGAAGTCGCAAAAGGTCTAGGCCGTCAATTGGATGTAAACTACGACGTTGATAACGATAAATTAGATGCATCTTATAGCTTTATTCAAGGCCTACCTAAGTTTGGTATGTTGCAGTTATTTCCTTTAGCTGGTGCGGGTGTCACTATTGCTAATGGTTTTAGTGGTGATGACAAAGGTTATGAAATTCCAGGTACTTTCACCGTTGTCGGTATGTACTCAAAAATTGAATTAACCGACAAAATCTGGATTAACTACAACCCAATGTATATGCATACATTGTCAGGGTCTAGTCAATATAAAGATACTTATTACGCGGGTGAAGATAATATCTTAACTCATGAGTTTGCGTTGTCTTATCAAATTAATCCTCGCGCAAATATTCGTTACTTTGCAAACTGGAATGAGCACGTCAATTTCGGTGATGGTGATCACCGTATCGAATTTAACTACCAATTCTAACTCCCTCGTTTATTTCCAGAATAGAAAGTGTGTTTATCCATATATTTAAATATTTAGGCTAGGGCACTTTCTACATAAAGTAGGTTTATCATGAAAGCCAAATATAAATTTGCGTTGGTATCTATTGCTATATCTTCTGCATTACTATCAGGATGCAAAACTGGCGATATCGCAACGAAAACTGCCCAAGCACCCTCTGTTGAAACCGTTACCCTAACCGAAACAAAAATCACTCCTTATCATACTTTTATCGGTCGAACTGAAGCGGTAAATGACGTTGATATTATGCCTCGAGTCGGTGGCGAATTAACCGCGATTCATTTTAAAGATGGCGATATGGTCGAAAAAGGCCAATTGCTGTTTGAAATCGACGACCGTCCTTACAAAGCGGCACTGGCGTATGCAAAAGCGTCGTTGCAAAAAGCAAAAGCACAACTCGTTCAAACTACGCGTGATGCAGAACGAGTGAAGAAACTCATCAAAGATAAAAGCATCAGTGAGCAGCAATACGATGACGCCATTGCTGCGCACGCCGCAGCGATTGCTTCGGTAGAAGAGGCGAAAGCGACGCTGGTTTCAGCAAGGCTCGATCTTGAATTTAGCTCTGTGCGTGCTCCTTTCTCTGGCCGCGTGGGTTTCAGCAACTTCCGAGTGGGTGACCGTATTTCGAAAATTCAACTCGTTCCTCTTGTTTCGATCACTCAAATCGACCCAATTCGCTTTGGCTTTGATGTGGATGAGAAGCTCTACCGCCGCGTAAGAAGCGCGATTGATCTGGCTCATCGTAACGATGACAAACTGGATGTTGATTTAACACTGACGCTTTCAGACGGTTCATTGTATCCGCTTGATGGCAAGATCTACGCCGTTGGCAACAAGATCGATTTAGAAACAGGCTCAATTCGAGCAGAAGCACAATTTGATAACCCAACTTACGCGCTTATGCCGGGTGAATATGGCAACTTGACCATCAAGCTGCGCAACAAAACCATTGATGGTTTGCTTATCCCATCGGCGGCTGTTCAGCAAGACCAAGCGGGTGACTACGTCATGGTGGTTGGTGATGATCACGTGGTGTCACGTCGTAACGTTGAACTTGGTCAGACCTACGGTGTGAAACGTGCTGTGCTGACTGGCTTGGCGGCTAACGAAAAAGTCATCGTCAATGGTCTACAAAAAGTGCGTCCGGGTGCAACGGTGAAAGACGTTGAACTACAGAGTGAACAAGGCTGAGTGAGTACTGATGTTAAGTAAATTTTTCATTCATCGGCCGAAGTTTGCTTTGGTGATCTCACTGGCGATGACATTGATGGGTATGATCGCCCTGAAAGTCTTGCCAATTTCTGAGTATCCTCAAATCTCTCCAACGGTAATTACGGTGAGCACCATGTATCCGGGTGCAAACGCGGACGTGGTTAAAAAGACGGTAGCACAACCGATAGAAGCCAAAGTCAACGGCGTTGAAGACATGATTTACATGTCTTCTGTGATTGGTAACGATGGCTCATACACACTGCGTATTTACTTCCGAGTGGGCGCAGATGGCGATATGGCGCAGGTTCGTGTGAACAACTTGGTGGCACAGGCAACGTCATCTCTACCACAAGAAGTAAACCAAATCGGTGTGACGGTTAAGAAGAAATCTTCCGACATGCTGGGCGTTATTACACTGCGTTCTCCGAAACAGTCTCACGATAGTATCTACCTTTCTAACTACGCGGATCTCAATATTGTTGAGCGTCTAAAACGTATCGAAGGTATGAGTGACATTACGCTGCTGGGTAAGAAAGACTACTCAATGCGTATTTGGTTGAACCCAAATAAACTGGCCACCTTGAAGCTTTCTGCTAGCGATGTTATTGGCGCAATTAAAACGCAAAACATCCAAGTGGCGGCGGGTAAGATCGGTGGTATGCCAGCTCCGGGTGACCAGCAATATCAATATGTTTTGCAAACCAAAGGCCGCCTTACTTCTGCAGAAGAGTTCGAGAACATCATCATCCGCGCGAGCAAGAAAGGTTCTTTGATTCGCTTGAAAGATGTGGCTCGTGTGGAAGTTGGCGCACAAGGTTACGAAGCTGATGGTCGTATGAATAACGAACCAGCCGCCGTTCTGGCCTTGTATCAGTTGCCGACAGCGAACGCGCTAGACGTGATGGAACGCGTGAAAGAGGCCATGAAAGAGTATGAGAAATCGTTCCCAGATGATTTGGTCTACGACATCGCGTATGACTCTACCGAATACGTAGAGACATCGATTGATGAAGTGTACGAGACGCTGGTGATTGCGGTACTTCTTGTCACCTTCGTTGTGTACGTTTTCTTGCAGAACTGGCGAGCGACCATCATTCCAACCTTAGCGATTCCGGTTTCCATCATTGCGACGTTCGCAATCATGGGCGTGATGGGCATGACCATTAACACCATCTCGTTGTTTGGCTTGATCCTCGCCATCGGTATCGTGGTGGACGATGCGATCATCGTGGTAGAGAACGTGGAGCGGGTTATCCATGAAGAGCATTTAGACCCGATTCCGGCCACGATCCAAGCCATGAAAGAAGTGACGGGGCCAGTATTGGCAACAACGCTTATTTTGTTGGCGGTATTCGTACCGGTTGCGCTATTGCCGGGTATTTCTGGTCGAATGTTCAACCAGTTCGCGGTCACCATCTGTGTGTCGGTGCTGATCTCTGCGATCAACGCATTAACGTTAACGCCAGCGCTTTGTGCGTTGATGTTGAAATCAACTCACTCGCAACCTATTGCACCTTTGCGTGCGTTTAACCGAGGTTTTGAAGCAATAACGCGCAAATACCAAGGTTTAGTTGGCTTCTTGAGCCGCCGCATTGTGCTGAGTATCGCTGTGTATGGCGCGCTTATTGCGGTGCTGGCGTTTGCGTTCATGACCGTACCTTCTTCTTTCGTACCGAACGAAGATAAAGGCGTGTTCATGGTCGAAATGCGTTTGCCAGACGCAGCAGCATTGCAGCGTACTGCACCATTAATGAAGAAGTACGTTGATGAGCTAAAACAGATGAAAGGTGTGGAGAACGTGGTTTCGGTTGCGGGCTTCTCGGTAATTAACATGGCGTCGATTCCAAACTCGGGTATGTTGATCATCAAACTGGATAACTGGAGCAAACGTAAAGACCCTGAGCTACACCAACGCGCATTGATGAATAAAGTTAACCAAATGCTGAACTCAACGCCAGATGCCGCTTCGTTCGTTTTCGCGACGCCGGCAATCAAAGGCATGGGTGCGGTGGATGGTTTCAACCTTGTGCTGCAAGACAACTTGGGCCGTTCTCCACAAGAGTTGGCAAAAACAACCGCTGATTTTGTTGCCCAAATCAATCAACTGCCTGAAGTGGCGCGTGCGTTCTCGATTTTCCGTGCGAACATTCCGCAACGTTACATCGATATTGACCGCGATAAAGCGATTTCGATGGGCGTACCGTTGAATGAAATCTTCAGCACACTGCAAGCACAGTTGGGCGGTGCCTACATTTCTGACTTCAACTTGTTTGGTCGTTCGTACCAAGTGAAAGTGCAAGCAGAAGAGCAATACCGTGACAACATCGACGACATCAACCATCTGTTTGTTCGTTCAAGCTCTGGAAAAATGGTGTCACTGGCAACGCTAGTGAAAGTGAAGCCGATCTTCGGCCCTGATACCTTGTCGAACTACAACATGTTCAGTTCTGCAACCGTGAACGGTGCGCCAGCGCCAGGCTACAGCTCGGGTGATGTCGTAAAAGCCATTGAAAAACTGGCTGCAAAATCTTTGCCAAGTGGTTACTCGTACGAGTGGTCAGGCATGACTTACCAAGAGATGAAAGCAGGCAACATGGCACCAATCGCGTTCGCATTGTCTTTGCTGTTCACCTACTTGTTCTTGGTGGCTCAGTACGAAAGTTGGACCATTCCTGCTGCGGTAATGATGGCGGTTCCAGTCGCGATTCTCGGCGCAATGGGGACGTTATTACTGGTGGGACAACCGTTCGATTTGTACGTGCAGATTGGTGTGGTCATCTTGATCGGTATGTCCGCCAAAGTGGCGATTCTTATCGTGGAATTTGCCAAAGTTCTGCGAGAAGAAAAGGGCTTATCCATCATTGATGCTGCCAAAGAAGCTGCTCGAATCCGTTTCCGTGCAGTACAGATGACCGCATTCGCCTTCATCTGGGGGGTATTCCCGTTGGTGATTGCATCGGGTGCTGGTGCGGCATCTCGTCACTCACTGGGCTTTGCGGTATTCGGCGGCATGATTCTTTCTACGTTTGTAGGCACGTTGCTGACGCCAGTGTTTTTCGTGATGATGCAATCTCTGCGCGAGAAGTTTAAGCGAAAGAAACTCACTGAACTTGAGGTGAGCGAGCAATAACGCTGATTTCAACCGACTGACTCCACAACACCCCCACGCTGTATGCGATTGGCCAATGCCTTTCATTGATATACAACCACCGTCGCAGCGTGGGTTCCCCAAACAATAATAGGTTTTAGCATGAAAAATCTTTCAAAAATCGTCGTAGCGAGCTCTCTACTGACGTGTGCTGCTGCGCAAGCGGGTGGGTTATACCTTTACGAAACAACAGCATCGGATATTGGTTTGGCATCCGCTGGTATGGCGGCTCGTGCGCAAGATGCCTCAGTAATGGCTGCAAACCCGGCTGGTCTGGCGAATGTTTCTGGTAAATCTTTCTCTGGTAACCTGATTGGCCTTTACGGTGACGCGCAACTAGACACGATGACTGGCGATGCTGGCAACGTAATTGGTTTTGTTCCTATGGCGTCGGCATTTTACAGCCAACAAGTGAACGACAAATGGACGCTGGGTATTGGTTTATATGGCAACTACGGCCTTGGTCTCGAGTACGAAGGTCTTTTGGATAATCATTTAGATATTCCTACAGCAACGACACAAGCCTTGACCATTCAACCTTCCGCTTCTTACCGCATCAATGATCACTGGTCTGTGGGTGCGGCGCTTGGCATTCAGTACGGTATGTATGAAGTTGAAGCTGAAGGGACGTTGGCTAGCTCTGACATGCATAAAAAATACTTAGACGAAGACCAAGATACTCAAGTCAACGGCCGAGTAGGTGTGCTTTATGAGGCAACACCAGGCACGCGTCTTGGTCTGTCTTATTCTTCTGAAACCGAATTTGAATTCGACAATAGTAACTCCATTGCTCCACAACAACTGATCTTCAGTGCTTACCACGAAGTGAATGATGACGTAGCGGTGATGTGGAACGTGAACTGGCAAGACTGGAGCGAATACACAACCACGCTGAACGTAGAGACACAAGACACTTACCAAATCGCATTGGGTACTCAGTACAAACTGAATGAAAAAATGATGTGGAATGCCGGTTTTGCATTCGATACCAGCATGTATGAAAGCCAATCAAACGGTGACATTACCGTTCCTACTGGCAAGGCGTACCGCATTGGTACAGGCATTGATTACACATTGGATTCAGAAAACTCAATTGGTTTCGCGTTTGAAGCGGTCTTGATGGAATCGTCAGAAACACCACGCTTACAAGCTGGCTTTGATGAGCCTGCTCTGTACTTCATGAGCATGAGCTACAACTGGAAAAACTAATCATTCCTAATCGCTAAAACGCCTTCCTTACAGGCCATTCTACCCTAACTACCTGCACTGGATGCTGTCACGCCATCTAAGGTAGTTAGGGCGCTTCTGTCACACCCAGTGAGTGATGATTTAAAAAGTATCTGCGCGGCTAAGTGCGGGTATTCAACATCTCAAAGGACTAAAAATGAAAAACAAACTAGCGTTAGTGTGTACGACGTTGTTGGTCAGTACGCTGGCTCATGGTGCCGAGCATCGAGTAAAAGACAATAAAAACAAGTTGGCGGATGACCCAACAAAAGTCATCACGAAATTTGGCGCGTCGTACGCAAACAACTACGATTTTGATGATCAAAACATCTCATTCTCGGGCTCACTTGCGCTTGACCAAGCGCGCAAAATCAACCTGCGTATCAATGATGATGCGAGCGAGTGGCGTATTGGTGGTTCGTGGTTGTTTCCGGTCGGTATCGTGAACTTCAACTTCGGTAAAAATGAATACGTAAACGGCGCGGATCAAACCAACTACAGCGTTGGTACCTTTATGCCGCTAAGTTATTTCGGGATTGAGCCAGCAGGCTTCCAAATTTTCCCAATGGCAGGCTATACGTACAACACTGGTGATGTTCCTGTTTGTGACGGTGCAGCAGGCAGCAACTGTAGCGAGCCTAACTTTACGGGCACTCCAAGTGCAGAGAATGGCTTCAATATGATGAGCTCTTCAGGCAGCAGCGGTTACGTTGGTGCATTTGCGCTGAAATCGTTTACCAAAGAGCTGACGTTAATCAGCTTCGCAGCAGGCACTTACGGCTCAGAAAACAGTGAAGGAGAGAACTACAAAGGCTTCTTTGGTGGTATCGGCCTTGGTTATCTCGTGAATAAACGTCACTCGTTTAACGTAATGACGTTTGTCATGGACAACAACACGTATTTAGATGAGGCAGATAGGCGCGTCGCACTATCTTACCAATATCAATTTGAGTAAATTGAAAACGCAGCAACGATGGCTGCGTTTTTACTTTGATGGAATAAATTAGTGAATCGCGTTCTTTTCTTCGATCTTTTTCTGATATTTGTGTTTTAATATATACATGCGCTTAACATCGCTATAGGCTCCGTTAATAAAGTATTCTTCTACTAAATGGCCTTCTTCAATAAAACCACATTTCTTATATAAATGAATAGCGACTTCATTATCCACTGCGACCAATAAGTATATTTTACGTAGATTAAGAATCGAGAAGGAGTAATCCAATGCACGATTAATCATCTCTGTCGCATAACCTCGTCCTTGATGCTCTGGGGCGATGATTATCTGAAACTCAGCGCTTCGGTGAATGTAGTTGATCTCAATAAGTTCGACCAATCCAATCACTATGCCGTCTTCATCTTCAACCACAAAGCGTCTTTCTGCGTCATCATGTATATGTTTTCGGTACAGTTCTTCGAGCTCATCATAAGATTCATAAGGCTCTTCGAACCAGTAGGCCATGATATTTCGGTTGTTATTTAGTTCGTGAATAAAGCGCAAATCAGAGCGTTCTAGTGCACGCATTTTTAGGCCTTTCTTCATCATTTATCTCCAATGAGGCGGAGTAAACCTCCGCAATTGATGCTAGAAAATCTTAACGTATTTAACAAGAATAGCGCATCTGTTTTTGGGAAATATTGTGGTTTTTTCAATATGGAAACTTAGAGCTCACGCCAAATAAAAATTAATCTTTACGATAAAAAATTCGATTAGGTGGTTTGCCTAATATCATATTAAATACCGCGCAACGACTTAGTGTCTTAATCTAAATAAACAAGGTATTCAATATGTTTTCAATCGGTGACGTAGTAGTAGCGACTAAAGGTATCGATCTTGGCGAAATGGTTGTTACAGGTTTAAGCAGTGGCGGTTTTTACACACACGTAAAAGCAGGCGAGAAAACGCTAACTTACCCAGCTAAAGATCTTAAGAAAGCATAATTAAATTTGCTCACTCTTATTTCTAAACTGGCTTAAAGTTCGTATTACTTATTTTAGGCGGGTTAGAATTTATAAAAGGTAGCGCAACAAGTCGCTACCTTTTTTATCACTCTCTTTTCTAGTTTTCTTCTGTTTTATGAACCTCAACACGGTTTCTACCGGTTTCTTTAGCTTTGTAAAGGGCTAAGTCGGCGCGTTTTACGAGTGGTTCAAACGAGTCATCCAAGCTACAGACTTGAGTTACACCAATACTAGCGGTAAAGCTCATATCACGACCTGAGTGTTGAATCGTCGTAGTTTCTAGCGCATTGCGAATCGTTTCTAATGTGTTTAGGGCTTCTTGCGATGACCGGCTTCTTAGTACGATGGCAAACTCTTCACCGCCAACTCTGGCAAGTAAGTCACAGTCAAGTAGATGACTTTGAATGGTGTTGACTGCATGGATCAGCGATTTATCGCCAGCATCATGACCAAACCGATCATTAAGGCTCTTAAAGTTGTCTAAATCTAGAATAGCAACATGGAAGTCAATGCCTTGGGTGCGGTATTCAGTCAAGCGGCTTTCGATTTGTCGCATGAATTCTCTGCGGTTTGGAATGCCAGTCAGATCATCCGTTGTGGCGAGATGCTCCATTTTCATAATTTGTATATGAAGAGCAATGTTTAAAGCAATCCAGTTAGCGATGCACTGAAGCTGTGCCGCTTGTTCGTTTGTATAAGTGTGCGTTTGATGATGTGCAACATTAAGCGTGCCCAAACAGACTTTACCGTGCATTAAAGGCGCATCCATACACGTCCCCATGCCATTGGATGCCAGCATCACACAATCGACCTCATCAGATTGAGTGACATCGTCACAGATCATCAGTTGTTGTTTTTTGAACACTCGGCCAACAAAAGCTCGGTGAATAGGTACCAAGAATTCAGCCGGAATCGCTTTATTACCAGAGAAAGAGTAGACCTTTAGATGATCATCATTTTCATAAAGCGTGATACTCGCGCGGTCGGAATTGAATATACGATTTATCCATTCTGCGACCGTATCAAGCACCTGCTGCAATGTTTCCGATTGAGCTAAAAAGTGAACAAACCCTATCGGCATACAGATCGGACTTTCCATGTTCTGCATCGATAAGTCATCAGGGTTAAAAGTTCTTTCAAGTCTCAATAGACATCTCCTTGCGATGTTGCAAATACCAACAATAAGTTACACGAAGCTATTTTCAAGAAAAATGCGTTTCTACGTAAGATTATGGTTTATTTATCGCCATCTATGTGTGTTCAATTGCTTAATGTGGGCGTTAACTCACGCCTAAATGAATAAATGTTATACCTATTTATAAGTAAGTCATTACTCAATAAGGGGTGTTTTTGAGGTAGAACCAAAGAATAGGAAAGCCCTTCAGGGAAGAGAAGGGCAAAGAGGGTAAACTTAGGAAAGTAAATATGTACGCAGTGAATTAATTATCTTTGTATTTCTGTAAAATCAACTGACTGATTTGCGCGATGACCTGGTCTCTGGCTTGCAGTGATAGCTCGGTTTCTGTGACATAGATACTAATGTAAACAGGACGATGGTTTTCCTTCCATATGATTGCGTTAATACCACGCGAACCGTGACCACCCGCACCAGAGCGGTCGGCGATAGACCAACCTGTTGGTAATACTGAACGCATTAACGAGTCTGAAACCTTGTTGTCCTGCATCCAGATTTTTAATTGCACGCGAGACTCGTAAGACAACGTTTCTCCTTCAATCAAGGTTCGCAGAGTGTTTACCATGGCGTTAGGTGTGGTTGTGTCGCGGTTGTCTCCCGGTGTCGCTTCGTTCAAACGTGGTTCTAATCTATCTAGGCGCGTCGCTTTATCACCAATAGTTCGCAGAAACATTGTCACGGCCTTAGGGCCGCCGATTTCATTCAATACTAAGTTGGCAGCAGTATTATCACTCATCAACATCGCAGCTTCACAAGCGTGTTCTACGCGTGTGTTTTGGCCTGCGAGTTTGTCCATCACTGGAGACCACACAACGATGCTGCGCTCATCGACTTTCGCGGTCGCATTTTTACTTAGCTTACCGCTGTCCATATCACTTAGCATTGTGGCGCAAGCCAAGGTTTTGAATGTGCTCATGAGTGGGAAGCGTTCATCGCCACGGTAATCCCAGCGCTCATCGGTTTGCGTATCCCAAACCGAGACTCCAATTCTGCTTGAGGTTTGTTGTTCGATGAGAGAAATGTCTTCATTCAGTTGGGAAGCGTAACTTAGGGTTGAGCAAACCATTAGCCCAGCCAACAAAAATAACTTTTTCATGCGTCGTGTTCTTCATTTTGGTTTTGGTTCGCACTGTGGCGATGTTACGCAAACTATAACGAGCGAATACTCTAACCACTGTTAAATCCATGTCGATTTTTTGTAGGATTCTGCGCAATACCTCCAAGTTTGTTATTGACCTTAAGTATATTGTGGGTTTACTCAACTTTACGAATATTGACGTTGCATTACGCTAGAAAAACTAAACTAGAGTTGTCGTCAATTTGAGAGTGATGTTCATGAAAACTGTACGAAATTTTGTATGGATGATAATTGCCGCCGTGTCTGTGTTGTGGTGGATGAGTGAACCGCAACTGCTTTCCTCGACCCAATTCTTCCAATGGCGCTCCGCGCTTATTCAATATTCTGGTGTTTTGTCGTTAGCTTTGATGTCTATTGCGATGGTGCTGGCGCTGCGCTTACCTGTAATAGAGAAATGGGTTCATGGTATGGACAAGGCATATCGAGTGCACAAGTGGCTAGGCATAGCAGGTGTCAGTTTGGGTGTGATCCATTGGCTTATGTATAAAGTTCCAAAGTGGCTCGTTGCTGCTGGTTGGTTGGAAAAACCACTAAAACACACTGGAGCAGGGCCATCGGGCAATAACTTCGTTGGTTTGGAGTTATGGGTTAAAGAACTGCGTGATGTAGGCTTGGATTTAGGTGAGTGGGGCTTTTATTTGCTATTGGCATTGCTGGCAGTGTCACTCTGGACTGTTGTTAAATACAAACCGTTTAAGTTGTCCCATCGTTTAATGGCGGTGGTGTATCTGATGGTTGCTGTTCACTCCGTTTTGCTGATCAAGCACGCGTACTGGGGCGATCCCATTCATTTTGTCGCTTTAGGTTTTGCATTGATGGGCTCTGCGGCTGCCGTTTATAGCTTGTTTGGCTTTGTCGGACGAGCGAATCGCTATCCCGCCAAAGTGGTGTCGACTCGCTACTTCCCTCAAGCGCGCGTGATGGAGCTGGTTTTGGCGCCAAGCAATAACGGTCAAGGAAAAACTTGGCAAGGGCACAAAGCAGGACAGTTTGCTTACGTTCGTTTTGGTAATGAAGATCCACATCCGTTTACGATTGTTTCAGGTGAGCAGGATCCAGAGGTCCGTTTTTTGATCAAAGAGCTAGGCGATTTCACGACCAATTTGTACCAGCGCGTGAAAGCGGGCGATGAGGTTGTTGTTGAAGGGCCGTATGGACGTTTAGAGTTTGATGTCAACAAGCCGCAAGTTTGGATTGCTGGTGGTGTCGGGATAGCGTCGTTCTTTGCCATCTTATCTTCACTGAAAGCGTTAAAAATACATCCGCCAGTGCATTTGTTTTATTGCACACGTGGCTTAGATAGTCATTTAGTGGATGAACTGTGGAATGCCGCGCATCAGGCACAAGTGAAACTAAACGTGATAGATACTGCGGTTTCACCTCGACTTAATGTTGAACGAATTGCGAAGGAATGCGGCGACTTATCGCGTTATGAGCTTTATTTCTGTGGGCCGGAGGTATTCTCTCGAACCCTGAAAAAAGAGTTAGAGGCATATCGTTTTGATACAGAACACCACTATCATGAAGAGCTGTTTGTGATGCGATAATCTAGTATTTGGGGCGAAATAAAAAGGAGCTGATATTAGCTCCTTTTGTATTTACATTTAACGTCTATGAACCGTATGAATGCGTTAATCCGGTCTCACTACAGTTCCACTTTTTTGACCATGCCGGCTTCTGCATGTCCGGGGATATTACACGCGAACTCTACATTTTTATCGCCATGGAAGTGCCACAGGAGTTGTTTCGCTTTGCCTGGTTCAACAGTGACAGCATTGCCGGAGTCATGCATGTGATCGCCAGACATGGTTTTCATCATTTCACGGTGTTTAAGCTGTTCTTCTGTTGAGCCAATGGTAAATTCGTGATTGATTTTGCCTGTATTCATTACCACAAATTGAACCACATCATCCGGTTCTATTGTCACGTCTTTTTTGAATGTAATTTTCATATCATCCGTTAAGAGTACATGAACGACTTTGTCTGGTTTTGCGCCATTTGCAGGCATACCAACCGCTGACATGCCTGGCATGCCGCTCATACCAGAATGATCCATTTTACCGTGGTTCATTTTTCCATGATCCATCGGCATTTTATCCATGTTCATGGAACCGTGATCCATTTGACCATGCTCCATATTTTCGTGGTTCATGTTTGAGTTATCCATTTGAGCAAATACGCCACTCGATACCATGGTTAGAGCAAGAGTGATAAGAGTCTTTTTCATGTTGATTTCCTTTACTATCAATTAGATATCGCGCCATTATTCTTCTGAATAATGGCGCTCGTTGTTATTTATCTTGGTGTTGAGTTGATTTCACTTCACGCTGTTTCCACAGCTTGAAGATGGCAGGTAACACAAGCAGCGTTAACAGCAGGGCAGAGGCCATGCCACCAATCATCGGTGCAGCGATGCGTTGCATCACTTCAGAGCCTGTCCCCTCGCCGTACATGATTGGAATAAGACCAATGATTACCGTTAATACGGTCATCATGACAGGCCGCACACGCAAGCCAGCGCCTTCGCGAATTGCGTCTGTAAGATCCCGTGCTTGAAGCGGTCGTTGTTTCTCTTCTGCATCCAGTTTTCGGTGGTGCCACGCTTGGTTGAGATACACCAGCATGATGACGCCTATCTCCACCGCAACGCCGGCGAGGGCGATAAACCCAACCCCCACGGCAATAGAGAAGTTGTAGTTCAGATAATGCATCAGCCATAAGCCACCAACCATTGCTAAAGGCAGCGTTAGCATGATGATCAGCACCTCACCCACACGGCGGAAGCTGAAGTAAAGTAGCATCATGATGATCGCAATAGTGATTGGTACTACGACACTTAAGCGGTCTTTGGCGCGTTCCATGTATTCGTACTGACCTGACCAAGCCAGCGAATAACCCACAGGTAATTCAAGTTGATCTGCTACTACTTGTTGTGCTTCCACGACGTATGAGCCTAGGTCACGACCTTCGATATCCACGAAAACCCAACCGTTTGGACGCGCGTTTTCGGTTTTGATCATCGGTGGACCATCTTCATAACGAATATCTGCCACGTCTGCGAGTGCGATGCGTGCGCCGTTGGGGGTTACCAGTGGTAGGTTTTGCAGTTTAACAACCGAGTCACGGTAATCTTGCGGATAGCGGACGTTGATAGGGTAGCGCTCTAGCCCTTCAATGGTTTCTCCAACATTCATACCACCGACCGCGGTTGAGATAACTTGCTGAACGTCTTTGATGCTCAATCCATATCTCGCAGCTGCGCGGCGTTTGATATCAATCGTTACGTAACGGCCACCCGCGACACGTTCCGCATATACAGATGAGGTGCCATGAACGCTATTAAGAATAGGTTCCAGCTGAGCACCAATTTTTTCGATCTCTTTCAGGTCTGGGCCTGCGATTTTGATCCCAATTGGCGTTTTAATGCCCGTCGCAAGCATGTCGATACGCGTTTTGATTGGCATTACCCAAGCGTTGGTGAGTCCCGGGAACTGAATCAGTTCATCGAACTCTTTGCGTAACGATTCTGTCGTCACGCCTTCACGCCATTGATCGTGAGGTTTTAGCTGAATAACTGTTTCAATCATGGTAAGTGGTGCAGGATCGGTGGCCGTTTCCGCACGGCCAATCTTGCCCCAAACCGTTTTGACTTCCGGTACGGTTTTGATCAGCTTGTTGGTTTGCTGAACTAGTTCACGTGCTTTACCAATCGAGATTCCCGGATACGTAGTCGGCATGTACATCAAGTCGCCTTCATCCAATGGTGGGATGAACTCGCTACCCAGTTGACTGGTTGGATAGTAAGCTGACGCCATTAGACCTAAAGCGATAACGATCATACTCTTAGGATACTTGAGGCTGGTATTCAGCAACGGGCGATACAGCGCAATTAAGCCTCTATTTACTGGATTCTTATGCTCTGGTAATACGTTGCCACGGATGAAATAACCCATGAGCACAGGTACGAGGGTAATTGCCAAACCTGCCGCTGCGGCCATTGCATAAGTTTTAGTAAAGGCGAGAGGGGAGAACATCTTGCCTTCTTGACCTTCCAGTGCAAATACTGGCACAAAGCTTAACGTGATGATAAGCAGTGAGAAGAACAGGGGCGCGCCCACTTCTTCAGCGGCTTTGCCAATCACTTGCCAGCGGTTCTTATCCGTGAGAGGCGTTCGTTCAATATGCTTGTGGACGTTTTCTATCATTACGATGGCACCATCCACCATTGCACCGATGGCGATGGCAATCCCCCCGAGCGACATGATGTTGGCGTTAATGCCTTGAGAATGCATGACGATAAACGCGGATAAAATACCGACGGGCAAGCTCAGCGCGATAACCAAAGACGAACGGATGTGAAATAGGAAGAGGGCACAAACAATCGCCACGACGATGAATTCTTCCGCCAATTTCTTCCACAAGTTTTCTACGGCAGCGTTAATCAGCGTGGAGCGATCGTAAGTAGGCACGATTTCTACACCATCCGGTAAGCTACGCTGTAAATCTTCAAGTTTGTCTTTTACTTTGCTGATGACTTCACTCGCGTTTTCGCCGAATCGCATGACAATAACGCCACCAACCGCTTCACCTTCGCCGTTAAGCTCAGAGATGCCGCGACGCATTTGCGGACCTAAGTTGATGTCAGCAATGTCGCCCAATAAGAGCGGTGTACCTTTCTCTGTCACTTTGAGCGGGAGTGATTCAATATCCTCAATACTCGTTAGGTAACCTGTAGTGCGAACCATGTGTTCCGCTTCTGCTACTTCAACAACAGAGGCGCCCGTTTCCTGATTGCCGTTTTGGATCGCCATGTTCACTTGTTGCAGTGTCAGGTTGTAAGCACGTAGCTTAGCTGGGTCAATCTGAACTTGATATTGCTTCACCATACCGCCAACGGTTGCGACTTCAGAGACGCCATCGACGGTTTGCAGCTCATATTTCAAGAACCAGTCTTGCATACTGCGTAGATCAGCAAGATCATGGTTGCCAGCTTTATCTTGCAGTACATAGCTGTAGACCCAGCCCACACCCGTTGCATCTGGTCCTAATGTCGGTTTTGCACTCGGTGGTAATTTAGGTGCTACTTGGCTTAGGTACTCTAAAACGCGCGAACGTGCCCAATACATGTCGGTATCATCGTTAAAAATGATATAAACATATGAGTCACCAAAGAATGAATAACCACGAACGGTTTCCGCTCCTGGTACGGCGAGCATGGCGGTGGTTAGCGGGTAAGTAACTTGATCTTCAACTACTTGAGGTGCTTGGCCTGGGTAGCTTGTTTTGATGATCACCTGAACATCAGAAAGATCCGGAATGGCGTCTACAGGTGTATTCTTTACACTGTAAAGTCCGGTTAAAACAAGCGCTAAGGTTGCGATCAAAACCATGAAACGGTTTTTGATCGACCAGCGGATTATTGCTCCAATCATAGTTAGCCCTCAACCGCTTCAAGTTGCTTCAATACGTAGTCAGCTCCTTGTTTTTCAACTAGAAATCGGACTTTCTGACCTTCTTTGAATCCGGATAGATCCACTTCATCACCCACAGAGAAGTTCATCTCTCCTGCCTCCCAGTTCCATTCTGCAACTGGGAGGTGGTTGAGAGTTATCATCCCAAAATCCGCCATCAACATGCTGATATCTCCGGTAATCCATACGTCAGTCACGACAACGCTGTCATCGGTTTTGTAGTCAACGACTTCATATTGACCGGACTCTGTTTTCTGAATTTCAAACTCGATAGCTTGGCCTTTTTGCAGAGTGCCCACATCAACGTCATCTGCGAGGGTAAAGTTCATGACCATACCCGGCCAATCCCACTCTGCTACGGGTTGATGATTAATGGTCAACATACGGTGATCTTTCATCACATCGGTGATTTCACCCTTAGCCCAAACTGTTTCTACTTTGGCTTCAGTAGGTGATGAAATACGGGATAGATCAGCCGTTTGGCTCGATTCCGAATCCAACATAAAGTGTGCAGAGGTTACGATGCGATCATCTTGAGACAGACCTTGTAGCACCTCGATTTTGTCGTCGGCTTCACGCCCAACTTTGATGCGCGTTGAGCGGTATTTACCATCGCCTTCAGACAACACGACTCGGGTCATACCGCCGGATCGAATAACGGAAGACTTAGGAATCGTCATAACTGCGTTATCAGTGACTGGTTGAAGGGCAATGTTGGCAAACATATTAGGTTTAAGATCGCCATTCGGGTTAGGGAACTTGAGGCGTACACGCAAGGTACGAGTTTTAGGATCCAGAATAGGGTATACGTAGTCGACAACCCCTTTCCATTCATTGCCTGGAATAGCATCAAGCGTCATAGTGGCGCTACTTCCTGCTTTCATCCAGTGAGCTTGGCGCTCAAATACTTCGGCATCCACCCATACGTTTTCAAGTGGGCCCGCGCTGATTACCGCTTGAGCAGGGGATAGGTAACCACCTTCGCGAACGTTCAAACTCGCGATGACGCCATCTTCCGGAGCTTTAATTTCAATAGTTTGCGATGCTTTCCCGCGTTGAGTGATGGCTCTGATTTGAGAACGATCAACACCCAGTGTCACTAAACGTTCTGTCGCGCCTTTCACCAGGCCATTACGCCCAGTTCGGTAGGCGTTCAGCAGCTCTTCTTGTGCTTTGACTAGCTCAGGCGAGTACAGCGTGAACAGCACATCGCCTTTTTTGACCTTTTCACCCACGGCATTGATGTAAAGCTTTTCAACCCAGCCGGCCACGCGAACGTTGGTTTGCCACAAATGACTTTCGTCAAACGCGATATAGCCGACAGTTTCAATCCGAGGTGAAAGTTGCTCTAAAGAGACTTGAGCGGTTTTTACACCTAAGTTGTTTTCAACTGATGGGTCAATTTTTACCGTGCCGGGTTTGTCTTGTTCACCCGCGAGATCTTCAGCGTACACTGGGATCAAGTCCATGCCCATTGGCGATTTGCCCGGTTTGTCGCGCTTATAATTTGGATCCATTGGAGCAACCCAATAGAGTGGCTCGTTTGAGCTGCTTGCAGCGTTAGCGCCTGAGCCACTCATGTCGTGGTTTGCACCAGATAGGTACTGATTAACGCCAAACCCTAGTGCCCCGCCAACAAGCAGAGCGATGGTTGCTATCTTGATTGAATTTGAACTCATTCCTAATTCCTTATTTTCCCCATGAGGCATGACAGCGATGTTGATTGTTTATTGGTGTGCATTCGCCATCGTCCCCAAACTTGGGTTCTCTCATGTTTTGTTTTAGTTCGCGCTTGCTTCAGTCGTGATGTTGGGTGCGGATACTTGATATTCGAAACCACCCAATAAAGCCGCTAAGTTGCTGTTTACGATGTTTAAATCGGTAATAAGACGTTGCTGTTCGAGCTTTAGCGCCAGCTCGTCTGTGCTTGCCATGATCACGTCGTTAAACTGTGCGGTGTTGTTTTGATAACCCCTTTCTACCGCGTGAATACGAGCTTGAACTTGGGGAAGTAAGGTGGATTGATAACGCTCTAAACGCTGACTCAAGTTGGCGCGATCAACCAGCAATGTGTTGACCTTCGCGTTCATCTGAGTCAGTAACGTATCTTTTTGTGAGCGAGCAGCACCCACTTGATACTGAGCGGCGGCTAAGTTGCGGTCTTGGCGATTGCCAGTGAACAGGGGAATGTCCATTGTTAGATACGCGCTCACCAAATCCGATGCAGGTTCGCCTTTCATATTGTTGGCTTGACGATAGGCGTACATCACTTCCACACCAAATTGAGGCGTGTAAGCTTGCTCTGCAATGTCCACTTGAGTTTCATTGGCAGAAATACTTACGTCTGCCATTTTCACCATCGGGTGCTCACTCAACTGTTGGTAGTGCTTGGTCGTTTCGTTATTAGCAGACAACTTTTGGTTTAATGACGCCCAAGTCAGTGTATTGCTGGCTTGAAGTGTTGAGCGTCCGTTTTGGGTATAGGTATTGAGCCAGTCCGAGCCCAACCATTCTGAGAGTTGCGAGACCAAACGGCGCTGCATTTGTGCGTTGGCTTGCAGCTTTTCATCCAACTTACTCACTTGAAGCTGTGCATTCAGTAAATCTTGCGCTTCGCTTTTGCCGATTGAGTAATTGGTTTGAATGAAGTTTTCCATTTCCGTCATGAGCCGACGGTTTTCTAGCAAAATTTGCTCTGCTTTCTGCTGATAGCCCAGCTCCAACCAAAGCTGAGTCATGCTGTTTGCCACTTCAAGCTCCCGTGCGTGAACTTGCAACGACAAACCATCGGCTTGTTGATTGGCTTTCTTTTGTTGAAGGTCGAGCGTCGAGCCTCGTTCGAACTGTTGCATCAAACCGACGGAGATATTGGTCATCGGATCCTCGTCAAATTTGAAGCTATCGACAGGCAAACCACCAAAACCGACTTTCAATTTCGGGTCCATCAAGGTTGCGCTGGCTACGCCTGTTTCACGCATTGCTTCCGATTGAGCATAGAACTGCTTACGGTTGCCATCGTTACTCAACGCAACGCTAATGAGGTTTGCTAGCTCATTGGTTGACTGAGCTTGGATTGATTGAGCTTGCGCTTCTTGTTGTGCTTTCGTATTGGCTGGCGATTGTGCCACCACATTGAAAGCAGGTAGGGCAACCAGAGCCAGTGAGCATACTGGTGCCACTAAGCGATTTGGGTTGAATTCCATAATTTACATCCAAATTGATACCAAGCTCTTTTGCGTTTCGGGATCGATTGAACCGCGCGGGAGAGCGTTGGTATTTGCCAAACGGATGACGCACTTTTTTATCGCTAAATAGCAGGTAACAAATGGAGTTACGAGCGAATAGCTGAGGTGAGCACGCTATCAGTTGGGCGCAAAGAAACTGCCTGCAAAGCGATGCAGGGTCGAATGCTTTGTATGGATTAAACTATCGGAGGCCGATACAAATCATGGGTGACTTGTACCACTGGTGCGGTAATTTCTGAGGCAATGGATGCGCGACAAGCCAATGGGGAGAGCTGGCTGTCAGTGACTGGTAATGGGACAAAAACGAATGAGCAAGATGCTGTACAGCAATTGTGGATCATACCGGAGCCATCAATACAGCTCATGGTCATCTCTACAGAGTCGGAGCTCAACGATGAGGCCATCTCCATGCTCATACTCGGTGAGCCGCAGTGATCGTTCTCGCTTGCCATTTCCGTCATGTGAGCTGACATCATGGCATCACTCGACATCATTTTGATACTCATTAAAGGCGCGCTGTTAACCACGCTAGATACCAGCAGTATCAGCGTTGTACATAACGTTAGCCAAATTGTATGCAATGATTTCAGACGCATACGGTTTCCAGTCAAAATGAGCTTATATATCGAGTAACCCTTAAATAATAAAGGTTACCCTAGGGGTAAAGTCAAGGATTATACCGAACCCACTTCGAGATAATGAGTTCTACATCTTAAAGTCAATTGGACATATTAATCGCTAAGAAATATCTCGCTAGTGAGTTTTTTGTCACACGAACTTTCCATGGTAGGGTTTATCCTTATAGAATGTAAGGTTTAGTGTGCCTGCTTCGGGGGTTGTATGATAGAAATTGTCATCGATGGAAAATATAGAATTGTAGAAGAGGGGCTAACTCTTCTGGAAGCAGCCAAAGTGTGTGGGGTCGAAATCCCTTCACTGTGCGGAATGAACAAAAGTAACGAGAAAATTCCGTGTGATTTGTGTGTGGTCGAAGTGGAAAGTGGCGGAACTAAGCGCGCCTGTGATCTCAAAGTGTACCGCGGTCTCAATGTCGTCACACAATCAGAACAACTGAGTGAGCACCGCAGAAAAGCGCTCAACCGAATCATGACGGACCACTACGCCGACTGTGAAGCTCCTTGTAAAACGGCGTGTCCTGCTGGAGTAGACATCCAATCTTATCTCTACCATATCTCGCAAAACGATCATCAAAAAGCGATTGAAGTTATTAAACGCACACTGCCAATGCCGTTGTCGATTGGGCGCGTGTGTCCGGCATTCTGCGAAAGTGAGTGTCGCCGTTCTTTGGTGGATGAGCCGATTGCCATTCGCCAACTCAAACGCCATGCCGCAGACGCAGATTTAGCGGCGCATGAAGCGTATGTCCCAGAGAAAAAACCAGCGAAGCATCGCAAGATCGCCGTTGTTGGTAGTGGCCCCGGTGGCTTAACGGCAGGTTATTACTTGTCGAATGAAGGTTATGACGTCACCATATTTGAGTCCATGCCAAAAGCAGGCGGTTGGCTACGCTACGGCATTCCTGAATATCGCCTACCCAAAGATATTCTAGACAAAGAAATCGAACTGATGTGCCGCAACGGTATGCAAGTTGAAACCAACAAAAAGCTTGGTGTTGATTTCACGCTGTCTCAATTGAGTGAAGACTACGATGCTGTCTGTTTGGCAGTAGGGGCGTCTCAAGCGGTAGAAATGAATTATCCTGGTAGCGAGTTGGACGGTTGCTACCTCGGTGTTGATTACCTGAAAGATTACGTTACAGAGCAAAACTACGTTACGGGCAAAAAAGTTGCCGTGATTGGTGGTGGTAACACTGCGATCGACTGTGCGCGTACGGCGCGTCGTGCGGGTGCCGATACCACTTTGATCTATCGTCGAACTCGCGACGAAATGCCAGCCGAAGACTACGAAATCGTCGAAGCTGAACATGAGGGTGTGAAGTTCCATTTCTTAACGAATCCGGCGGAAAACATCGCGGATGAAAACGGCCGCGTGAAGGCAATTCGATTAGAACGAATGGCGTTAGGTGAGCCAGATGCGTCTGGTCGTCGTAGCCCGAAACCAACGGGTGAGTTCTTTACTGAAGCATTTGATACCGTGATTGCAGCGGTATCGCAAAAGCCGGATCTCAGCTTCTTAGAAAACGATGAGCTGTCCATTCCTCTAACGCGTTGGAACACATCTGAATCCGATGCGCAAACCATGCACACGGGTACGGGCAATATCTTCAGTATCGGTGATTTTCGTCGTGGTCCTGCAACAGCGGTTGAAGCAGTGGGAGATGGGCGAGTTGCGGCAAAAGCGATTGATCTGTTCCTCGATGGCGATATGGCGGACATGCCGAAACCAGCGTTCAACTCTCGTAAAGAGAAAAAACTGGCGCAGGTTGACCCACTTCATTTCGAAAATATCCAAAAAGTTGCTCGTTCAATCATGCCGGAATTGACGCCAGCACAGCGTGAGCAGAGTTTTGCTGAAGTGGAACTGGGCTTTGATAACGAAGAGGCCATGAAAGAAGCGGCGCGCTGCTTAGAGTGTGGTTGCCAAGCGAATACCGACTGTGCCTTGCGAGATTACTCAACGGAATATCATGCCGAGCAACATTTCGATGTTTCCGTGGACGTTTCCTCTGCTAACGTGATTGGTCATCAAGATTGGCTCGATTTACGTGCGAAAGATCTTCGTCACAAATACGAAGTAGACCGCAGTTCTGAGTTCATTGAATTTGATGCTAACCGCTGCATCAGTTGTGGTCAGTGTATTCAAGCATGCCGTGAGCAAGCGGTACATGGTGTGTTGAGTTTTGTGTCGGATAAAAATGGCCGACCAGCTTTACGACCAGATGATCGTCCACGATTCCGCTCCGATGAAAAAGGCGCAAGTTGCAGCGGTTTGACGCTCATGGGCGATTCAACATGCGTGCAATGTGGGGCGTGTGTTCAGGCATGTCCAACGGGCGCGATGGTGGACAGCCGTGACCGCTCTCAAGGCAGAACCGAACAGCTAAAAGCCGTCGATACCATTTGTACCTATTGTGGTGTGGGTTGTAAGTTGACCATGTTTGTCGATGAGCAACAAAACAAAATCCGCTATGTAAAAGGGGCGGATTCGCCAGTTAACCAAGGTATGCTGTGCGTGAAAGGCCGTTTCGGTTTTGATTTCATTAGCAGCGAAGAGCGTTTAACGACACCACTGATTCGTAAAGATGGTTGGTTGCAGCCAGCAAGTTGGGACGAAGCGATTCAGCTAGTGGCTTCGAAGCTTTCGACCATCAAGCAAGATTTTGGTAACAACGCACTGGCCGGATTCTCTTCAGCGAAAACCACTAACGAAGATAACTACGCGTTTCAAAAATTCATCCGTCGTGAACTTGGTACGAACAACGTTGATCACTGCGCACGTTTGTGTCACGCATCAAGTGTGACAGGGCTTGAAGCATCGTTGGGGAGTGGTGCGATGACCAACGACATTCCGAGCATTAAGCATTCCGATGTGATCTTTATTATCGGTTCTGACACCACATCTGCGCACCCGATCATCGCTTCGCACATCAAACAGGCGATTCGTCATCACGGGGCGCGCTTGATTGTGGCAGACCCGAAACGAGTGGACATGGCTGAACATGCAGAGCTGTACTTAGCGCATCGTCCGGGCACGGATGTTATGTTGCTCAACGGCGTGATGCAGCAAATCATCAAAAATGGTTGGTACGATCAAGAATACATCGAAGAGCGCGTCGACGGCTTTGATACCTTGCTTCAAGAGGTGATGTCGCCAGCGTACAACCTCGACAAAGTTGAGTTAGTGACGGGCGTAAAAGCGGACGATATTTTCGCGATGGCACGAATGATTGGTACGGCAAAACGCACGGCGGTGTATTACTCAATGGGTATTACCCAGCATACAACAGGGCACGACAACGTTCGTTCGATTGCAAACCTGCAATTGTTGTGTGGCAACATCGGTATTGAGGGTGGTGGTATTAACCCACTGCGCGGTCAATCAAACGTACAAGGTGCGTGTGATATGGGCGCATTGCCGAACTGTTATCCGGGATACCAAAAAGTGTATAACCCGATTGTTCGTCAGAAATTCGCGATTGAGTGGGATGCGCCGAACTTACCTTCTGAGCAAGGGCTTACCCTAACGGAAATCATCGATGCGGCGTGCAAACGAGAAGTTCGCGGGATGTACATCATGGGCGAAAACCCAGTACTGAGCGATCCAAACCAAGCGCACGTGATTGAAGGGTTGGAAGCACTCGACTTCTTGGTCGTGCAAGACATCTTCCTCACCGAGACAGCGCAGTACGCAGATGTGGTATTGCCTTCTTGTTCATTTGCGGAAAAATCCGGTCACTTCACCAATACTGAGCGCCGCGTGCAGCGCGTTAATGCGGCAGTGAAAGCGCCGGGTGAGGCGAAAGAAGATTGGTGGATTATTCAAGCGATCGCAAACGCGATGGGCAGCGATTGGCATTACCAGTGCGTTTCTGAAATCACTAGCGAGATCGCGCGTGTAACGCCGCAATATGCAGGGTTGCGTTGGGACGCGATCACGCCGAACGGTGTTCAATGGCCAAGTAACAAGAACAATCCAAACGGTACTCGTATCATGCACCAAACCCAATTTACCCGAGGGAAAGGGCAAATGGTGGGCGTGCCGTTCCGTTATGCAGCTGAGTTGCCTGATGAAGAGTATCCTTTGGTGCTTACAACAGGGCGTGTGCTAGAACAATTCCACACCGGTACGATGACACGCAAAACGAAAGGGTTGGATAACCTTGCTGGGCCAAGAGCGATGATCAGTGTTGAAGATGCCGAAGTAATTGGTATCCACAATGGTCAGCGCCTAAAAGTGTCGACTCGTCGTGGCAGCATCGAAATTGATGCGTTTGTGACCAAGCGAATGCAAAAAGGCGTCGTGTTTATTCCTTTCCATTTCGTTGAGTCGCCAGTTAACCGCTTGACGACCACGGCAACGGACCCGCATGCGAAAATTCCTGAATTCAAAGTCGCAGCGGTTAAGATTGAAATCAGTGAAACGGCCGCTCAACCAGAGCCTGTCGAGGAGGCGGTACACCACGTCTAACATCAACGCTTCACGCACTGGCGAGTTGAGAAATTGCATTTAAGCTTATGATATGTAATAGCGAAACGAGCAGTGCGTGTGTCGAGCGTTTTTAAGTGGATCCTATTGCTTCTACCCGCTCTTATTTGGCTGGCGGTCAGGCAAATTGAACATATTTGGTGGGCGGAGAATCTTACCTCGATTCCCGCCCTCATTGTGTTCACTTACGTTATTTTAGCCTCGGCGTTTTTTATCGCTCGCAGATGGTTGCAAAGTGCATTTTCTGCCTTTGTCGCTATTTTGTTTGTCTCGTTACTTGTTCCGCCGCAGCGCAGTCATGTGGCGTCTTGCTCGCACTCGTTGAGCGTCATTCAATTTAATCTTTTTTACGAAAACTCAGACATCAATCAGTTCATCAACTATCTGTTGAGGCATCCTGCTGATTTGGTGGTGATGCAAGAGCTGACGCCGCGAGTTGGTAGCCTCTTGCACATGTTGGATGATGTCTATCCGCATTATCATGGTGGCCAACGTGACGTAGGGTACCCATCAAATTTGATGATTCTTAGCCGACACCCGATCACGGAGGTTTCGGTTTATCGTGCGCCAAATGGACAAGAAGTCATCAGAGCGGTTTGGTTGCCTAAAGGTCAAGCACCGATCACTTTGTTTGCGGCTCATCCACCGTCACCAAGAACCAGCGAGCTTTGGCATCAAAGAAATGCGCTGGTGCGAACCATAGAAACGCTGACCGCGCTTTATCCTGAGCCAGAGGTGTTGGTTGTGGGGGATTTCAATCTCTCCTCGGTTAGCCCTCGTTTTTCTGCGCTGTTCCCGAGTTTTCAAACCGCGCCAGTGACGAGCTGGCCAACTAACATCAAAGGCATAAACGTGCCAGAGCCGATGATGATAGGTATTGATCATTTGTGGCTAAAATCTGAGCAAGGACAGCGAATCATCTGCTCTCGTGAATCCTCTGCTTTTCCTCAAGGCTCAGATCACCGCATGGTGACAACCCAGATCGGTGTGCATATCCCATAGTTCAAGCCCTTAGAGTTTGTCATGTTTCATAAGTAAAACCGGTACTGAGCTTTTCATAGAATTGACTGTCTCTGACTGTTCTCTGTTATTTGAGCAAGTTCCATGACCTAAACTTTGCTTGCTTCCTATACTGAACTAACGAAGCAGGATTTTTATAACAACAAGAGGCAGCTTGCATGACAAGAACAACCTCATTTGCACTCGTTCTATTACTGATGTGCGCATACTTTGGTTACAACCGTTATTACGTGTATCCGCAGCAGTTGGAAACACAGGCCAAATCCATGTTGATACAAATGGCAAATCGCGAAGAGTGGATGGATGTGTTTGAAATGATGAACCGCGTAGAGGCGCACAAAGGGCATTTAGAGCTTGCTGCGCATGTTAAATCCTCTGATGGCAAGCGTGCTTACAGTGAAGGGTTCATCACCTATACCGACCGAGACGGGATGGTATGTAAAGAAGTGGTTTTTAACTTCAAAATTAACTCGTTGAAGAACTACAGCATTTCTGACTTACGCGATTGTTCTTTTGGAGAATATTACTAAACCGAATCGTGCCATTGAGCATTGCCTGTTAGACATTCAAATTTCCAAACAAAAATAGCCTCTTTGTCGAGGCTATTTTTGTTTTTGCGAAAGAGAAAAATGGGTAACTTTAATCGAGCGATTTCTTAAACCTTAGTGACGCGACGACCAATCCAAATACGGTAAACCCGAGCAACCAAAGGGTATCTCGCCATAAGTCCATCAGATCCGCCCCTCGTAACACTATGCCTCGAATCATGCGCATAAAGTGAGTGGCGGGCAGGGCTTCTGAAATCCACTGTGCTGCGACTGGCATGCCCTCGTAAGGAAACATAAATCCAGACAGCAGAATCGAAGGCAGAAGAATGAACACTGTCATTTGCATGGCTTGAAGCTGTGTTGTGGCGATGGTGGATATGACCAATCCTAAAGTTAAGCTGGCGGCGATAAACAACAAGGTTCCAAACAGAATTTGGCTGATTGCACCGTTAATCGGTACGCCGAAAATCCAATGTCCCAACCCTAGAATGATGAAAACCTGAATTAAGCCGACAAAGATATATGGCACGATTTTCGCCACCATTAGCTCTATCGAGTGGATGGGCGTGGTGATCAATAGCTCCAAATTTCCCCGTTCACGTTCTCGTACAATCGCGGCACTGGTGAACAAAATCATCGTCATGGTGAGAATCACACCGAGTAAGCCGGGTACGATATTGACCGCAGAACGCCGACTTGGGTTGTAGTAGAGTGCGACTTCGAATGTTTTGCTTGGCGCTGGGCGAATCTCGAAATCAAAATCGGTCAATGGCATGGTTTGCAACGACAATATTGCCGAGCTGATCATGGTATCTGACCCATCCACAATCCATTGGCCAAGCTCTCGACCTTGCATCATGCGTTGTGTGAGATCGCTTGGCAAAATCAGCACGGCGCGCACAATACCATCTTGAATCGCTTGTTCAGCCTCTTGCGCGGTGGCATAGGTTTCTTTGATATCCACCACTTGAGTGACTTTTACGGACTGGGTAATGATCCGCCCGGCGGTACTGCCACTTTGATCGACAACACCTACCGGAATGTTGCGAATGTCTGTATTGATTGCGAAGCCGAACAGCAAAAGCTGGATAAGCGGGATCATCACCACCATGCCAAATGTGATTCGGTCACGGGAAAGTTGGCGAATCTCTTTGATCATGACGGCTTTCATGCGAGCGATAGGTTTCATCATTGGCGGCCTTTCCCTGTCACGCTGACAAAAACATCTTCTAAGCTTGGGCGAGCGTGGTTCATTTCAGCGTTTTGAAGTTCGGGAAACGTCTGCTTTAACCATTCAATCGGCTGCTCGACATGCTGGTGGATAAGGATGCGTAAACGAATCCCCAACTGCGCCGCAGAGCGAACTTCGTCACGTTGAATCAGCTTTTCTTTAAGTTCACGAAGTTTGTCGGCTTTCACCTCAATGATATTAACGCCCATCTGTTCCATCAACTGTTCGGGTTCGCCATCGGCACGAATTTCGCCCGATTCCATGATCGCCAGACGGTGGCAGCGTTCCGCTTCGTCCATGTAATGCGTGGTGACCAAAATCGTCGTACCTTGATCGCACAAGTCGAACAACTGCTCCCAAAAATCGCGTCGATTTTCGGGGTCAACAGCGGATGTTGGCTCATCCAAAAATAGCAGTTCGGGTTTGTGCATGGTCGCCGCGGCGAGTGAAAGGCGCTGCTTTTGACCGCCACTCATGCCGCTTACGCGCTGTTTGCGCAATTGATCCAACCCGTAAGTGGTGAGCTGCTCTTCGATCCGCTCTTTCAGCGACTTGCTGCTTAAACCAAAAATTTGCCCAATAAATTCAAGGTTCTCTTGAACGGATAGGTCATCGTACAACGAGAACTTTTGTGTCATGTAGCCAATTTTGAGCCGCAGTTGTTCGGATTGTTTTGGGATTTCTAACCCAAGCACATCCACACTGCCTTCACTTGGGCTAAGAAGGCCGGTGAGCACACGAATGGTGGTCGACTTACCGCAACCATTTGGCCCCAAAAATCCGTAAATGCTGCCTTTGGGCACGTTGAGTGTGATGTTATTGATAGCAGTAAAGTCGCCGAACTTTTTGACCACATTTTGAGCTTGAATTGCATACTCGGTCATTGGCTTACTCCACCAAATCTACTTGGGCAGGCACACCGGACGGCAACATTTTGGCAGACTCAGGTAAATCAACTTCTGCTAGATACATCAATCGTGAACGTTCTTCTTCGGTTAGTGCAAAGTAGGGCGTGAATGAAGGTTCACTAGCCACCCAACGAACGGTGCCTTGTAATGGATTCTCAAGGCCATCGACATTTACCGTCACGGTTTTCCCAGGAATAAACCCGATTCGATAATCGGCAGGAACATACACTCGCGCATACGGCACGCGGTTGGCTTGAATCACGGCAACCACACCGTTCACTGGTACGCGTTCGCCAAGATTGTAAGGCAAATTATCGAGCGTACCGTCACGCGTAGCCGTGATGGTGAGTTCTGCCAGTTTTTGCTCTTGCAACGCCACTTCGGCTTTTGCCGCCATTAAAGCGGCTTTAGCTTGTTCGATGTCTTCTAGGCGAGAACCTGCGGTGAGCTTACTGAACTCTTCTTTTGCTGAGTCTAATTCCGCTCTCGCAGAGTCCCTTGCCGCAAGAGCGGAATCTTTTTCGGATTGGCTGATGAGCTTTTTACGCACCAGTTCTGCTTTGCGTTGATAGTTTTTTTGCGCTTCGGTGAGCTGCGCTTCCGCTCGGGCTACGCGTGCCGATGCGGCAGCAATGTCTTCTGGGCGTTCACCATTGGTCAATTTAAGCAAATACGCTCCCGCTTTGGCTTGCTCGGCAACGGCGTGTGCAAGAACTGCTTGTTGATTCTTAGTATCGAGCTGAACCAACACTTCCCCTTCACTGACCAAGCTGCCTTCTTTGACGGGAAGGGCTCTAATTATCTCATTAGATGTGGCGGTAAACGTTACGCGGTCACGCTCTAAGGTGCCAAGCGCTTGGTGCGTGTTATCTTTTGAACAGGCGCTTAAAAGGGCAATAATCAATGTGCCAAAAATGATTCGCTTCATAGTGCGGTGCTTCCTTTGAAGAAGTAATGCATGAATAGATAACTTGCGGAGAGGAGCGTGTTGATTGAGCCCGCCAATCCGTCGCTAACTGCCATCCATAACGATTTCTTTTTAGAGCTTAGCATTTTATCTACAAGCGATTCTTTTTAAATAGAGAGGCTTAGCGTTGGAACAAGCTTGTCGCGTGGTGGAATGAAAAAAACTTGAACGAGGTCAGGTTTTTCCTGATAAGTAAAATTAAATGCCCAGCGATAAACACTAGGCTAGTTGGGGCTGCAAGTTGTCACTTGATTCTGAATTAGAAATCACTTCACATTTTAAGTGGCTGATTCGTAAAATGGATTGCGGTCTGCCATGACAATAGGCAAGGTGTTGAATAATACGAATCACTCATATCAGGCCATCCATGACAACAACTGGTCACGTGCATTTTTATATTGGCACTTACACCAACCCACCGAGTACGAGCACGGGCATTGCGCGTGTATCGCTGAACACTGAAACGGGTGAACTGACTCGGCTTGACGATGCTGTAGTTCAACGTAATCCGTCCTATCTCACGATCACCGAACACGGGCTGTATACGTTTAGCGAAATGGATAGAAATGAAGGTGCAGAGCTCGCGTTTTTTCGTGGTAGTGAATCCGTCTCTTTGCCGATTAATGGTGATTATCCGTGTCATTTGGATATCAAAGAACCGTTTTTGGCGGTTGCTAATTATGGATCTGGAAATGTTAGCGTATTTCAATTGGATCGCGATGGTAAACCGCTAGGTTTATTGGCGGATTTATACGTTGATGGATGCGGGCCGAATTTAGAACGCCAAACTTCTCCTCATGCTCATCAAGTCACGTTTTTAAAGCACAGTGATCAATTGGTTGTCGTAGACTTAGGCAGCGATAGCGTCCTTATTTATGATTACGATGCCCAGCCGCCGGATTTTTCACTGTCGCAAGTGATTCATTTGCCCGCAGGTTCGGGACCGCGCCATGTGGTGTTTAACCAACAAGAGTCGACAGCGTATGTGGTTTGCGAACTGTCAGAAACCTTGATTGTTCTAGTTAAGCATCAAGATAAATGGCTTATCTTGAATCAAACAGAATTATTAGGAGGGGAAGAGAATCAGCAAGCGGCGGCGGCGATTCGTCTTTCGCAAGATGAAACGTTCTTGTATGTCTCTTGCCGAGCTCAGAACAAAATCAGTGTGTTTGATGTGTCTGGCGATACGCCCAAAAGGCGAGCAGCCATTCACTGTGAAGGGGCTTTTCCACGAGATTTTGTGTTGTCTCATGATCAAAAGTGGTTGCTGGTTGCCAATCAACATTCCCACAATGTGGTGAGCTTTTGTCGCAACCCTCAAACCGGTGAAATTACCCCAACGGGTTATGACTGTGAGATAGGCTCTCCAGTGTGTATTGTCGAACAACCTTTGTAACGATTAACGCTGAAACAACAGGAAATAGAAAAGCCTAGCGGGCGGCTAGGCTCTCAAGGATAAAAACAGTTAACGCCAATCCTCAACGCGCAGTTAGACGTAAATTTTGCCTTTCATATACAACACACCATCACCAGATACATTGACGCAATTTTCTTTGACTTCGCAGTACAGAACGCCACCACGCGCTGATGCTTGATACGCCACTAAAGATGCTTTGCCGAGCTCTTGCGCCCAATATGGTGCTAAGCCTGCGTGGACTGATCCTGTGACAGGGTCTTCATCTCCGCCGTTCGCTGGCCAAAAGTAGCGAGATACAAAGTCGTATTGACTGCCTTTTGATGTGACGACGACATCGTAAGGGGCGAGTTGTTTCAGTTGGTCGGATCGATATTGAACATCGAAAACGGTTTGCTCATCTTCCACGATGACGAAGTAAGCTTGCGGGCTAAGCAGTACGTGTGTTACTTCGCAGTTTAATCCCTCAATTAATTGCGTAGGAATGGCGTTGACGGGTTGTGGCGCTCTTGTCGGAAATGTCATTTCAATCTTGCCAAGTGCGTTCTTAATTACGGTTAAGGTGCCCACTTTTAATGTGTGAAACTCAATACTTCCTGTAACGCCGAGTTGATCGAACAACACCATGGAAGCGGCGAGCGTTGCGTGTCCACAAAAGTCGATTTCTGTGAGTGGCGAAAACCAGCGTACTTCATATTGATTCGTACCAATCGCTTTAACAAACGCGGTTTCAGAGAGGTTGTTTTCCGCTGCAATGTTTTGCATTCGCTCTGGTTCTAACCATTCTTGCAAGGGTACGACTGCGGCTGAGTTGCCTTTAAATTGCGTGTCTGTAAATGCGTCAACGACGTAGATATCCAGTTCCATTTTGTCTTCCTTGTTCTCTGAGCGGTTGGTTAGCATAAACCAGATGCAACTCAGAGAATAAGAAATTTATGTTTGAATCTTAAAGTATCAAAATAGACGATGGTTTTATATTTTGTGATACTTATTGATGTATCTTGGCTTGGGTTGATGAATAGACTTGAATTGAACTCATTGAAAGGAAGAAACACATGAAAGCGATTCACAAGTCTGTTTTGGCCCTTAGCGTTTTGGTTATCGGCTCTGCCCATGCTTTTGAACTAACGAGCAAAGATATTCAAGAAGGTCATCCAATGGCGAAGACATTTGAATATTCAGGTTGGGGATGTGATGGTGCGAACCAGTCTCCACAACTGATGTGGAAAGACGTTCCAAAGGGTACAAAAAGTTTTGCGATTACCGCGTACGATCCTGATGCACCAACAGGCAGTGGTTTTTGGCATTGGATAGCGTTTGATATTCCAGCCTCAGTTAACGAGCTGCCTCGTGGCGTTGATATCAGTAAGCTCGGCGGTAAGGAGTCTCGTATCGATTACGGTACTACTGGTTTTGGCGGCGCATGTCCGCCAGAAAAAGATGGTATGCACCGCTACCAGTTTACCGTTTGGGCGCTGCCGAGTGATAAGTTGAACTTGGATGAGAACACGCCAGCGGCGGTTGTAGGATTTACGTTGAATAGTGTTGCATTGGACAACGCGAAGTTAACCGCGACTTACACGCGATAATTAAATGCTTAAGGGGAGAAGATGGGGCATCAATATCAAGTGACGCTGTTTCGTGCGGAGCAGCAGCAAAAGCTGCGTAACGTCAGGATTCACTCCCCGAGTATTATCCAGATCATTAAAGGGAGTAAGCGTCTGTTTTGGAAAGACGAAGCGTTTGATATTCTTCATCCTAACATCATGCTTTGTGAAACAAACGCTTCGCTGAATTTTGAAAACCTTCCTCAACAAGGGCGTTTTCTCTCACGAATGTTCAGTTTTCACTGCGTACCTAGCGATGAAATGTTAGAGCTGAGTATGAGTAATGCATTGGGAAATTACGTCCCAGCGGTGGAGACAGACAAAGCACTGCAAGCGACATTAAATGCCTTGTTTTCTTTTGAACGGGAAAGTTTAAGTGAAGCGACGCAACGTTATTGGATGATGGGGTTGTATCAGCAGTTAGCAGAGCGAGGACTATTGCATCGGCTTTTCTCGAGTTCCAATACCTCGTTCAGTCAGAAACTCAGCCGCTATCTGTCACGCTCTCCGGGCGATGACCACCCTTTGGAATTTGTTGCTGAGCGCTTTGCTATGAGCCGAGCAACGTTGATACGCAAACTCAAGCAAGAGGGCACTCAGTATCGCGAAGTGCTGGCAGAAGTGCGCTTAAATCACGCACTCTACCTGATGCAAAATGGTTCATACAACGTTGCGTTACTCGCGCAGTTGTGTGGCTATCAATCGGAAGGCCGTTTTAGCCAACGATTTAAAGGGAAGTTTGGTTTAACGCCCAGTGAGTACATAAAAACTGTCGTCAGTTAGTACTTAATATTGCTGTTTGGCTCGATCTTTTATGTTTCCAATTTTAGCTCTGGTATTTGGTTTTCATCCTCAGTGCGACGTTAACCAAAGCAATCAGAACAGGAACCTCTATTAGCGGACCAATCACGCCAGCGAATGCTTGATCGGAGTTCAGGCCAAATACAGCAATGGAAACCGCGATCGCCAGCTCGAAGTTGTTGCCCGTCGCCGTAAAAGCGATGGAGGCATTTTTATCGTAGGGGATGCCCATTCTCTTCCCGATAAAGAAGCTGGTAAAAAACATCAATACGAAGTAGATCGCTAGTGGGACTGCCACGCGGAACACATCCATTGGCAGTTGTAAAATCATCTCTCCTTTGAGGCTGAACATCAGCACTATGGTGGCGAGCAAAGCGATCAAAGTAATGGGTGAAATTCGAGGAATAAACACATCGTTGTACCACTTCTCACCCTTTGCAGCGACTAACCATTTACGACTGAGAAAACCAGCGAGGAAAGGAATTCCTAAGTAAATCAATACGCTTTCTGCAATGTCACCCATGGAAATATCAACCACAAAACCTTCGTAGCCAAAGAACGGTGGAAGTTCGGTGATGAATAGCCAAGCCATAACGCTGTAAGTCAGAATTTGAAATGCGCTATTTAATGCCACCAAGGCCGCGCCATATTCTTTGTTGCCGCCGCCAATATCATTCCACACTAAAACCATAGCGATGCAGCGTGCAAGGCCAATCAAAATAATACCGACCATGTAACCTGGATGATCACCAAGAAAGGTTAAAGCAAGAACGAACATCAGGATTGGGCCGATGATCCAGTTCATAACCAGAGACAGCGTGATGGCTTTTTTATCTCTCGTTACCGTTCCTAATAGACCGTAGTTCACCTTGGCGAGTGGTGGGTACATCATCAAAATCAAACCAATGGCGAGTGGTACGTTCGTACTACCAACGGACATTGCTTCGTTCCATTCTGCTACTTGCGGGTAGGCTGCGCCTATCCCCACGCCGATGGCCATTGCGACAAAGATCCAAACCGTTAAGTAGCGGTCAAGAAAGCTCATTTTTTCGCTGGCACTATTTAAAACTTCAGTCGTCATAGTGGTCTCTATTCGTTTATCGTCGAAAGGCGATATATAAGGTTATAGTTTATCTTTGCGCGCATGGAAAGCGCGCAACGTGTCTTAGCTAAATAAACCGGAAAATTGAGCGTTAAACGCGTTCAGTTTTTCACGTTGAATGCGGTAACAAACCTTTGGCGGGTTAGGTTCTGCACTGATAAACCCGGCCTGTTTTAGAATGCGTAAGTGTTCTGATACAGTCGATTGCGCTAAACATAACTCAGAGACTAAATCGCTATTTAAGCAGCCACCCATGGTGTCTAAAGTGTGAAGAATATGCAGAATGCGTAAGCGAGCAGGATGAGACAGCGCTTTCGCTTGAGCGGCGAGTGCTTGTTCTTTATCGAGTTGTTGTTGCGTGGTTTCAAAAGCAATTTGGCACGTTTCGTTGCATTGGTTGCTCATGAGTAGACCTTTATAGTTAATCGTCGAATTGCGATTAAGTGTACGTGTGCTTTTTCTAAGGCGCAACTGTTGGCAGTAAAAAAGCAGAACTTAAAGATACGACGAATTGGGGGTGTGGTATCAGGAGCTAAGTTCTGCTTGGGGGTTAGGTCATGAGCAATTCTCTATATTTCCTGCTCGCTAAATCAGTATGGTGAAAAAAGGGGAGGCGAAAAAGAGAGTAGATTTCTTCGCTTTATTCCTGATAAAACCGAATTGGTGGGGTTTTCCTACAATATAAGCACGAAATGTTAGTAAAAGGGGAACAAAGTGTTTGGAAGTTTTCTTATTTTATTGCCGCCAAGTTCAGTAAAATACGCCTATTGAATGGCCTCCTAGAGTTAAGGTGCGTGCGGTGTCTGATCTCAACTTATTTCGTTATTACCAACGCTTGCTCTCTTTTGGTGTTGGTAATGAAGCAAAAACCACGCTGCAAGAAATCGCCGATTTATTGTTTACCTCTCCTCGGCATGCGCGCAGCCTGTTGTCGCAAATGCAGGATAAAATGTGGTTGAGTTGGTATCCGAAAGCAGGAAGAAATCAGCGTTCGACCCTCGTACTCAATATCGAGTTAGAGGCTTTAAAAGAAAGCTTAGCTCTCGCGCGTATTAAGCGAGGTAAGTATGAGAAAGCGCTCGCGATATTAGATGAAGATGAAATTGCGTTTGGACGTTTATTAAAAACAACGTCAGGTGCATCGGTTCAAGAAGGTCAGCTCAACATTCAACTGACCTACAAACGCATGTTCGAGCGTGTTGTTCCGCATCAACTGCAGCGAAGTAGTGAACGTTTTTTGCTTCGCCAAATTTATTGTTGTTTGGTTTCGAGCGATTACAACGGACAGGTGCAGCCAGAGTTGGCTCATCATTGGCGTTATGATGACAGCTTGTACGAATGGACATTTTATCTTCGTCCGGGTCTGACTTTTCATAATGGCAACCCAATTGATGCTGAAACGGTTGTCAGTTTGTTCGCCAAATTAAGCTCTTTGGAATACTACGAAAAAGAGCTGGAGCATGTTGCCAACATTACGGCACTTAATCCGTTGAAGGTTGTTTTTAAGCTTAATCGACCTGACTTGGGTTTTGCTGGACTTATTTCTGGCGTGAAATATGGCATTCAGCCCGTGAGTCAGGTGAACGTTGCTAGCAACAAGTTGGTGGTGGGGAGTGGCCCATTTTCCGTCGTTGAGCACAGTGAAAACCGTTTGAAACTGCAAGCGTTTGATGGCTATTACGCGTGTCGAGTATTAACGGATTTTGTGACGATATGGATCGTCAACGATGAACAGATGGAAAATCCATCGCTTGCCGCAAACACATTGCAACCAGAACCTGATTCTGCTGATGACATGTGCAGCCACTATATGTCGACGCCAAACAGTGAAGTATCACCAGCGAGTAAACGCAGTCGAACGGAAGACGGTTGTTTGTTCGCACTGTTTAACCATCATGCAAAGCACGCTTTGTCTCAGGCCCAGCGCCGATACATCAGTGAATTGATTCAACCTGAACTGCTAGCTGACGTGATGCGTAGTGAAAACATTATATTTGGGAGCATACCTGCTTATAACTTATTGCCTAACTGGAAGCCAGTGTTGCGCCCCTTTGGAGATGCGGTCAAGTTGCCAAAGCTGATCACCATCGCAGGGTACAATTACACGGCGCTACGCCGGTGCGCACGAGCGATTTCTTCGCGTTTAGAGCGTGCGGGCAGCCGAGTGGAGATCGTTATGTACTCCTACCGTGAACTGAGCGAGAAAGCCAAAAACGGCACGCTAGATGAGACTCTGGTTGTCACCAATATTAACTTGGACGATAACCGTCATGCGTCTGCGTTTAGCAACTTCTTTAGCAATGCCGTGCTTTACCACACCTTAGGGGCGCAAAATGCGGCGTGGTTGGATGCTCAAATGGAAAATGTCCGCGCATTCTCACCGCTTGAAGATTATCTGAGCGCGTTAGAGCCGATTGCGTCCACATTGATTAGCGAATATTGGATTGCACCGATGTTTCACCATACTCAGACGCTACGTTTTCAAGGGGTCTTGGAAGATGTCGCACTCACAAACTGGGGATGGCCAGACATACGATCCGTTTGGTCTGCGGACTGATCAAAACCGCCTGAATGGCGGTTTTTTGTGTCTGCAATTTGGTGAAAGCCAGTGACGTTTTTATTTTTTCTAGCCAACAAGTGTGATGCTTATCTACGTTTGAGCGCGAGTGATCAAGAAACAGCCCGAAATGAACTTTGAAATTAATCACGAATTATATCGAGTCAATAGGTCTAATGTGATCTGATTTAAATAATGTAACTTTAAGAATATTTTCGAGAAGGTGATTGTATTCAAAATTCGTCTATTGACTTGTTGCTCAAATAAAATTTGTAGATTTTTTACGTGTGGGATTTTTGAGCTCTGTCCATTTAAACAAATTGACAGGCTTTAAAGTGTGACTCGAAGCGCAAAAGTAGCTCGGTTGCGCGGTTGGGACTCTGTTATTGATAATTAACCCATCAGATGACGAACTGTTGATAGGGTTAAATATGTTGTACGAGTTAATCGACCACGAACTAGTAGATGTAATTAATGATCGCGCTTACCAATGGCAAGATGCGGTTAAAAAGACCACTCAATACCTAGAAAATAAAGGTTACGTCTCCCAGCATTATGCTGATGCAATCATCCGTTCAACGGAAGAAAACGGTCCTTACTATGTGTTATGCCCTGGATTGGCAATGCCTCATGCCCGACCTGAAACTGGTGTTTTAAAAACAGGCTTAGGCATCCATATTTTCCCGTCACCTGTTGATTTTGGATCGGATCTCGGTCCGGCCAATATTCTTATTACCTTAGCTGCGAAAGACTCTGATACCCACATTGAGGTGATTCAAGCGTTGAGCGAGATGTTTGTGGATGAAGAGAACATTGCAAAACTGGCACAAGCCTCTTCCAAAGAACAAGTGCTAGACATAATAAAAGCATACTAAAAGGAACATAACGTGAAAGCAAACATGCGAGCTAATGTGCAAGCCTTCGGAGGTCATTTGACCGCCATGGTGCTGCCAAATATCGGAGCCTTTATCGCTTGGGGCTTTATTACTGCACTCTTTATTCCCACGGGTTGGATGCCAAACGAAGCCTTTGGCGAACTCGTGGGGCCAATGATCACTTACTTGCTGCCACTTTTGATTGGTTACACCGGTGGTCAGATTGTTGGTGAAAAACGCGGCGCGGTAGCGGGGGCTATCGGTACGATGGGCGTGATTGTCGGGGCTGATATACCGATGTTTGTTGGCGCAATGATCATGGGTCCACTGAGCGCTTGGATTGTGGTGCAAGTGGATAAACGTATTCAACACCGCATACCTTCTGGTTTTGAGATGGTCGTGAACAACTTCTCACTAGGTATTGTGGGCATGATTCTGTGTCTGTTCGCCTACGAGATTGTTGGTCCTGCGGTAACAGCGGCAAACTTGTTTGTGAAATCAGGCATCGAAGCCTTGGTGGCAACGGGATTCCTTCCTCTGCTTGCGATTATCAACGAGCCTGCGAAAGTGCTGTTCCTAAACAATGCTATCGACCAAGGCATTTATTACCCACTAGGTCTGCAGGCGGCAGCTGAAACAGGTAAATCTATCTTCTTTATGGTGGCATCTAACCCAGGCCCAGGTCTTGGTATGCTGCTGGCTTACGCAAAGTTTGGTCAGGGTTTATCTAAACGCTCTGCGCCAAGTGCCATCATCATTCACTTCTTTGGTGGTATTCATGAGCTGTACTTCCCATACGTACTCATGAAACCAATCATGATTGTGGCAATGATTGCTGGTGCGGCAACAGGCATCGCAACCTTCAACCTATTCGATGCAGGTTTGGTCGCGGGTCCAAGTCCAGGCTCTATCTTCTCTTACCTTGCTCTTACTCCGAAAGGTAGCTTCATTGCGACCATCGCCGGTGTGACAAGTGCAACGATTGTCTCTTTCTTGGTAGCAAGTGCGATTCTGAAGGTGAGCAAATCAGAAGAAAAAGAAAGCGAGTTTGAGAAGTCAGTTTCTGACATGAAAGAGATGAAAGCGGAAGGCGCAGTTAAGCCAGTTGCAGCTGCGACGACGCAAGAACTAAGCAAACCAATTTCATTTGTCGCATTCGCATGTGATGCGGGTATGGGCTCTAGTGCAATGGGCGCATCGACCTTCAAACGCAAGCTAGTACAAGCTGGGATAGACATTGAAGTGAAGAACTTCGCCATCGAGAAAGTCCCGAGTGAAGCCGATATCGTCGTGACACACGAGAGCTTAGAAAGCCGTGCAGTCAACGCGACAGGTTTACCAGTCGTAACGATCAAGAACTTCCTCAACGACCCAGCGCTTGACGAGCTGATGGACAAGATTAAGCAACAAACGGTCGCGACTGAGCAACCAGCCTAACAATGCAGTTTGGGGCGGCAGGGATCGCCCCAATTAGGAGAGAAATCATGGTACAAACAACGGCAGCGGTTATCTGTGGTGAGGAAAACGTTCAACTAAGAACCTTTGATTTACCAAACATTTCAGCCGACGAACTTCTGGTTAAAAACATTTCAAACAGCATTTGTCTATCCACTTACAAAGCAGCATTGTTAGGTAGCAAACACAAACGCGTTCCTGAAAACATTGACGAAGTGCCAGTAATGACAGGTCATGAATACGCAGGTGTGATTGTTGAAGTCGGTGAGAATCTAAAAGATCAATTCAAAGCTGGTGACTACTTTGTTTTGCAACCTGCCATGGGCTTGCCAACAGGCTACTCGGCGGGCTACAGCTATGAGACATTTGGCGGTAACGCGACGTATTCCATTATTCCTAAAATCGCTATCGACCTAGGCTGCGTGCTGCCTTACCACGGCGATTACTTTGCTGATGCGTCGCTGGCTGAGCCAATGTCTTGCATTATCGGTGCGTACCATGCGAGCTACCACACCACGCAATACGTGTACGAGCACGATATGGGCATTAAAGAAGGTGGTGCGTTAGCGCTTTTGGCGTGTGCTGGCCCAATGGGCATTGGTGCGATTGACTATGCGATCAACGGCCCTGTAAAGCCAAAACTGATCGTGGTGACGGACATCGACGCCGCGCGTTTAGACCGAGCTGAAAGCCTCATTCCCATTGCAAAAGCCAAAGAGCAGGGCGTAGAACTGCACTACGTGAATACCGCTAAAATCGACGATCCGGTCGCGTATCTCAAAGCACTCAACGGTGGCAATGGTTATGACGATGTAATGGTCTACGCGGCGGTTGCTCAAGTGCTAGAACAAGCCGATGAGCTACTTGGCAATGATGGCTGCCTCAACTTCTTTGCTGGCCCAACGGATAAGAACTTCAAAGTGCCGTTTAACTTCTACAACGTGCATTACGAATCAACCCATATTGTAGGGACGTCCGGTGGTTCAAAGGGTGACATGGTGGAATCTATTGAGCTTTCCTCACAAGGCAAGATCAACCCATCTTTCATGATAACCCATGTTGGTGGCTTACAAGCTGCACCCCATACGATTCTGAATCAGTTGGATATTCCGGGCGGTAAGAAGTTGATTTACCCACATATTGACCTGCCATTGACGGCGATTGATGACTTTTTATCGCTGGCAGATCAAGACCCGTTCTTTGCGGAACTCGATGCGATTTTGTGCGCGAACAACTATGTGTGGAACGCGCATGCAGAAAAAGCGTTACTTGAGTTTTATGACGTGAGCTTAACGGTTTAGTTGCAACGAATTTGTGTGGTAGCCTTTGCGCTGCCACATAATGGAGAGGTCATAATACGTTGTCACGTGAAGACGAATTACTGGAGAAACTGGACGAGTGCGAAAATGCCACTGCGTTTCTTCAGGTTTCTAACAAAATAATTAACCTCAAGTTAAAAGCATTACTTCCGAGCGTGTTCGTCCAAGACGATCTAGTGAAGGAGTATGCTGTGGATCCTCTATTGAAAGAAGATGGTCCGTTGGTGACGACCGATGTGGTATCTAAGCTGATGTTTGCGATGGGCAAAATCTCTTTAGAAACTTACGCCGATATCGGATTGTACGATCAGGTCTTGGAGTACGTGGTTAGCCAACCTGAGAAAGTCGAATTCGCGGATGACGTGATTTACGATTTCATCAAAAACCAAGCGGTACTCTCTTCTCAGCAAGACAGCTTTTATCTTGAGTCGATCAATCAGCTTAAGTTCTCTTCGTTTGAGTCCTTTTCGCAAATGAGATACGAATCTCTCATCAAAACAGTGTTGAAGCTGTCGTGTGAAATGTTGATAGAAAGAATCGAAGGGGAGATCAATCAATAAGGGTTCACCATGAAAGTGAATTTAAACGTCAGTGGTTTTGAAACCGAAGCTACCTTTCCTGATGCCGACGTAAAGCGAATCCATCAACCTCTTATCGAAAAATTTACCCGTCTTTATCATGAGAAGCAGGAACGCATTGTGGTGTTCTTGTGTGCCCCTCCGGGTAGCGGTAAGTCAACCCTTGCTGCGTTCTGGGAACATCTCTCTGAACAAGATGAAAACCAAGAGCCTTTACAAGTGCTGCCGTTTGATGGTTTCCACTATCCAAATGAGATCCTCGACAACAATACGATTGAACGAGATGGCGAGCTCGTGCCTCTGCGCAGTATTAAGGGGTCCTATCAAACATTTAATCTGACGGAGCTTATCGACAAGCTCAAACAGCTCAAAATGAAAGATACAAAATGGCCATACTACGACCGCAATTTGCATGATCCAGTCGACGACGCCATTTTGGTAAATCGGAATGTGGTTGTCGTTGAGGGGAATTGGTTACTGCTTAATGAACCAGTGTGGAATGAACTGCATCGTTTGGCAGATTTTACCGTCTTCGTCGATACACAGCCTGAGTTTCTGCAAGAACGCTTAGTAAACCGTAAGATTCGTGGTGGTACAGAGCCAGAAGCTGCATTGGAGTTTTATTTGAACTCAGATGCCGTAAATGTAGATAAGGTTTTAAATCACTCAATTCCAGCGGATCTCACGCTGTTTCTCAATCAAAACGGTTCGTTCGAAATTCGATAATTCGTCCACAATTTAGGAGGTCACCATGGATATCGTCGTTGATAGCCACACCCATACTATTGCCAGTGGACATGCCTACAGCACCATTTTAGAGAACGCATTGGCAGCCAAGAATAAGGGGCTAAAACTTCTTTGTACCACCGATCATGCTCCCGAAATGCCAGGAGCCCCTCACTACTGGCATTTCAATAATCAAAGAATTTTGCCCCGCTTTTTACACGATGTAGGTATTCTCCGCGGTGTAGAAGCTAACACGCTGAATGTGAAAGGGGAGATAGACTTACCACCTTCCTCTGACCAACATCTTGACTGGGTGATTGCGAGTTTCCATGAACCCGTATTCAAGCCCGCGACCGAAGCTGAGCATACTGCCGCTCTGATAAGTGCTATTAAAAGCGGCAGGGTGGATGTTCTCGGTCACTTAGGTAACCCAAATTACCCATTCGATATGGAACAGGTGCTGCGCTGCGCGAAAGAGAACAATGTTGCGGTTGAAGTTAACAATACATCTTTGATAGGCAAAAGCCGTAAGGGCAGTGATTCTCGTTGTGATCGCATTGTCGAGCTGGGCAAAGAGATTGGCGTTTACTTCAGTACCGGATCTGATGCGCACTTCTGTGAAGAGATCTCTAAGTTAGATTTGGCGATTGCTTTGCTGGAAAAACACGGTGTGGAAGAAGAGAAGATACTCACTACGTCGACGAGCCGATTCTTGAACTTCTTATTGCTGAGAGGTAAGGCGAGGATTCCAGAGTTTAAGGATTTTTACTAAGTAAAATCCCAAACACATTAAATGAAGTATTTTCTTATACAGCCCTAAAACCCGCCAAGCTGCGGGTTTTATTCGTTTTGGGGAGGCGTAGAACAAACAACGCGACTGTGATTTAAAGCGTGAAAAGAAGAATCAATGAAAAAGGGAACGAAGGCCATAATTCGAGAATATTATAGGACGAGCGGGAATTTTATTGCTCTTAATCAGTCATAAGATTATGAGCCGCTTTTTGTGTTCCGCTGTTCAATAACGAGCGATAACAGGCGAACAAGTAGGGACTGAGCTTCAGGAGACAGCAAGCGTGCAACGGCCATTAGATCATCTGCTGTTACGTGTTGAACGTCTCTTATATCCAATGCGATGTCGAGATCGGTCAAATGCAGAGAGCGCAGTATGGAGCGATATTGGGAAAGTTTCAGGTCGGATTCTCCACGCTCTATCCGTTGATACGTTTTCACGCTCATCCCTGCGATGTTTGCCATTTGTTCACGGGAGAGGCCACTCGCTTTTCTTCTCGCAATCAGTGCTTCAATAATAGGATCGACCTGCATGTGCTCTCCTGAAAGGACAGTTTTGACCTAAATAAAGCAAGAAGTGGACCAGTTTAACCATCTCATATTTACCTGTTTTGCAATCAGTATAAGAATAGCTATCTAATAAAAATGTACATATTTTAGTCAGTTATAAACTCAATGGAAAAGTATCAATCATACAAATCAATCGAGACAAAATCTTCAATTCGCAAAATGCAACGCATTTTAGATCAATTATTTAGCGAGCTTAATGAGCAGCATCGTGTCACTAAAGAAAATGTTGTCGCTCTGACTCGACAGTCTCAACAGAGGTTGATGAACTACAAAGAGCTTTATCTTCATAAAGAATCGATAGGTGAGGTAGAGTTGCAGATTGCGTATGAAAATATGAGTGTGACTGAGAAGCAGGTCGCGGATATGGGCGTTTCAGCATTAACTTATATCATCGGAGCGTTAGATAAAGCGTATTAATAGAATGGGCAAGCTAGCTTAGATTTAGACAGTTTGGATAACACCAAAAAGAAAGGATGCAAATGCTGGGGAACCACACCCAGCATTCGGACACTCATTTACCTATAGTTTCGAACCGTAAATCAGTGTTTAGAGGTATGTGAACCGAACAGTGTCGGCACGCAGCGAATAATAGCGATATTGTCCGATCTAGGCTACGCCCCTGGAATCTAACACCTTTACTTGAACTGTAAATTAATTTGTACACCCATCCAAAATTGAGCGGTTGAGCACGTTCTTACTCTCATTAGGCGATAAAAGACTGATTAGTGATGAAAATAACAACACATCTTAGGTGAATGAGGAGAGTTGTTAAAATATATCGCTATAAGATTGACCTTTTGCTTTTCAATCGTCCTGCTTATGCCTTACAATCTTTTCGAACCAAATCCATTCATAACGAATGGCGTTGATGAATTAAGATGAACAATTTTGCTTCGAACCCAAAGTTGTGCGCATTTCATCAACGATGACATCGCCCAAAACGACTCTCAAGTGTTCATGTGCAATTGAATTAACCACCTTTTGCTGCATGCTTTCTTAGCCATACAGGGCTCTTGTAACATAGAGTTCTTGTAACCAAATTTTGGCTGAGTAGAGCGTTTTGTTGGGTGTGCTTTGGATGTAGCACAACTGGCGAGAAATAAACGGATTGAATTTAGAGGTATTAACCGTGAACCTAAAACTTGTCGGCAGCTCCCTGATCGTTGCAGGTACTGCTCTTGGCGCTGGTATGCTTGCTATACCAATGGTGCTTGCTCAATTTGGCCTCCTCTGGGGCACTCTTCTTATGTTATTTATCTGGGCTGGGACGACTTACGCTGCGCTGCTCCTTCTTGAGGCCAGTTGCAAAGTAGGCGGCGGCGCGAGCATGAATGCAATTGCTCGCGAAACGCTAGGTAAAGGTGGCCAGTTGGTAACCAACAGCTTGCTTTACGCCCTGTTAGTTTGTCTATTGATGGCTTATATCATTGGTGCGGGTGATCTCGTACAAAAAGTAACAGCCTCAATTGGGCTGCCAACATCTACGATCGCAAGCCAAGTCGGTTTTACTCTTTTAGTCGGTATCATTGTTTCGGCAGGCACAGGGGTTGTAGATAAGCTTAATCGCGGTTTGTTCCTAGGCATGATCGTGGCGCTGATTCTGACACTTTTTGCGCTTGCACCAAGCGTCTCGTTTGAGGGACTTGATGAAGTCGTGAGTGACGATAAGATGGCGCTAATTAAGACAAGCTCGGTGCTTTTCACCAGTTTCGGTTTTATGGTCGTGATCCCATCGCTCGTAACTTACAACAAAGAAGCGAGCAAAACACAACTGCGTAATATGATTATCGTGGGTTCAACTATTCCGCTTGTTTGTTACTTATTATGGTTGTTAGCAGTTGTCGGTAACCTACCACCTCATGAGCTTGTTCAATACTCCAACGTAACGGAGTTGATCTCGGTATTAGGTCAGCAATACGAGGGTTTGGAGTTTATCCTATCCATGTTCACTGGGTTAGCACTGTTAACATCGTTCTTAGGTGTGGCAATGGCGCTATACGATCAAAATGCAGACCTACTGAAAGCAAGCAAGCCGGTGATTTTTGTTACTACTTTTGTGCTACCACTACTAGGTGCTGTATTTGCGCCAGAACACTTCTTGGCTATTCTTAGCTACGCGGGGATTATTCTTGTGTTTCTCGCGGTCTTTGTCCCATTATCAATGACAATGAAAGTGCGTCGAGTGCCAGTAGAAGATGACAATATTTATGAAGCTGGTGGTGGCGTAATGGGAATGAGCATGATCTTCCTGTTCGGCTGTTTCTTGCTGTTTGCCCAAGCAGTATAAAATCACGCTAGCTGATTTAAAAACTGAGCCGCTCGTTGTATAACGGGCGGCTTTTTTGTATTCATAGCCGAATCCAGGCCACTCAAAGTCATCAGCATTTGTGATGTTTGACGTTTCTCTGATAATCACGATAAGCTTTGACCTTGTAGTAAAACTCCTTAGCGAAAGGCTGACATGTACAGTGATTCACCCTTCTATTATATCGATGTTGATATGAATAAGAGGCTCTGTTGTGTCAAAGCAATTATCTTTTGCCATGGTTGGCGTTATATTGTCTTTAGGTGTGTTCAGTACAGAAGTGATGGCTGACCCGAAACATAGGCATGGTCATCGATATGATCACCATCATGAGCATCACCATCATCATAAACGCAAGCACAAGCATAAACATAAGTATAAACATCGTGACGTTATTTATGTGGAGTCTCGACGACCAAGACGCAGTTACTACTACCACGACCGAATTCCTCGTAATAGTACCTACATAAAGATTGGAGATTTCACCTATTTAAAAGTGGATGATCGTTATTATCGTCGCTCCAATGACCGCTATATCCATGTTGAATTCAATTAGAGTGGGAAAGGCAGCATAGCAAGCGTGATAACAGTTTTGAGCCGAGTGGCAACAACACTAAAAACTAGGCGTTCTAAGTCTAGATACCACTGCGATAGAGGTCTAAAAACAAAAACAGCGAGCATTGGCTCGCTGTTTTTTTAGGTGAAGACTAGACTGTAAATCGGTTTAATATTTGATCTTGTTTATGCACATCTTCTTGCTGTGCTTGCATAGCATCGTTAGTTCGATTCGCAGATTCGGCGACTTGAGTCGATAGGTCTTTAATATTCACCGTATTGTTGTTGATCTCTTCCGCAACTAAGCTTTGCTCTTCCGCCGCTGAGGCGATTTGTAAGTTCATATCAGAAATACGCTGAATTGCATCACGAATACGTTGTAACGCGTTGTTTGCCAAGTCTGCTTTTTCTACGGCTTCTACAGCGCTACCCTTGCTTTGATGCATAGCATTTGCCACAGATGATGCGCCAGATTGCAGCTGCTCAATCATAGTACGAATTTCTGTTGTTGATTCTTGGGTTCGTTGCGCCAGTGTACGAACTTCATCAGCAACGACGGCGAAGCCTCGGCCAGATTCTCCCGCACGTGCAGCCTCAATTGCGGCATTCAACGCGAGTAAGTTCGTTTGGTCCGCAATATCGTTGATGACTTTTAGAATCGTTTCGATGTTGGCGGTTGCAGATTCAAGCACTTGCACTTCTTCGACAGCAAGGTCAATGCTATCGGAAAGCATATTGATCGTTTGTGTCGATTCACCGACCACAGAAGAGCCCTCAACCGTTGCTTGATCAGCTTCTTTGGCTGCACTCGCTGCGCCTTGCGCATTATTGGCAACTTCAGTCGCGGTAACAGACATTTCGTGCATCGCGGTGGCTAATTGTTCTAGCTCTTGTAGCTGAGTTTGAATAGCACCAGCCGAATCTTTTGCACCCTCAGCGGTGATTTGAGTGCCATTCAAAATTTGATCAGAAATACTCTTCGACTCAATAATTTGCTGTTGCAAGTTTTCCATGAACGTATTGAAGTTTGTAGCAAGCTCTGAGAATTCTTGGTCAGTATCAGTTTCAAGGCGCTGTGTAAGATCGCCTTTCCCAGACGCAACACCTTTAATCGCGTTGTTTAAAGTGTCCAGCGGACGCATGAGTGTGCGAATGAGCAGAGTCAGTGCAATAACAGAAGCAATCACGGCAATGATTGAATAAATAATAGCGCTGTTGCGAAGCTCTCCTACGGCAGAGTAGGCGATAGCTTCATCAATAACTGAACCCACGTACCAGTTCTCGCCCGGGATGTGAGTCAAGTTAATCATATAACGATCGCCATCGATCTCAATGTGTTGCGTTGATTGTGTAAGATCGACCTGTGGTAGGTAGCTACCAACTTTTTCACCGTTGTATTTGCTTTGAGGGTGAGCAATGGTTGTTCCATCAGCGGTGACCAAAAATAAGTAACCAGCGTCAAACAGATTCACTTGGTTGACGAGGTCAGAAAGGGTAGTTAGTTCGAGGTCATAAAACATACCAGCTAAGAACTGGCCGTTTTCTTTTACTGGTGTACCAACAGAGATGATGACGTTTTTTGAAGACGCATCGACGTATGGGTCTGTTACGACCAAATCGCCTTTGTTTTTAGCTGCGATGAACCAAGGACGTTGACGCGGATCGTAGTCTGGTCCTGCTTCCCAGCCGTCGTCATTTTCAATCACGAAGCCATTGCTTTCATAACCAAAGCCAATCGCAAGAAAGCTGGCTTTTGGTGTTGGTCGCTCAAGAATGTTCTGAACGTAGTTGTGTGAACTTGGATTAAGTTCGATAACTTCAGTAATAGAACGAGCGAGATCCTTTTTAGCATTCATTTCAGATTGCACGGTATTGCCAACACTGGTCAATATCTCGTTCACACTCGAGTCAATGTGCTCCTGCGTTTGGGAGCGGATCGTCATAACTTGTTGCGTCGACAGTAGTGACACGGTAATTAGCAGCAAAAATGACGAGGCTGTGACAACCTTATGTCTAAATTTCATGAGCTTTCCTCTGATTCTCCCGGTTGGCTTCACTATGCTTTCACCTCTTTTTAAACGGGCGAATTCGGCATCAAGAGAAACCTATTGTGTTTGGTTATCTTTTTTATCGACATCTTTGTCAAAAACATGAGTCTATTTGTTGTCTTTTTTAACCAAATTTAAACAAAACGGTAAGTTACGACAAAAACCGTGAGTTTGATCAGATTTGTGCGCTCTGTTAATGAAAGCGTCATAATGAAAAGAATTGCGTAAAGCATAGTGTTTCAGGTTGGCGTTATTGGTGAGATGAGAGCGACTTAACTGTCGTGAAAGGGGGCGTGATTGGAGCTGTTCGTTGTAAGTTATGAGCGTTTGCTAATTAAGTGATCTGAATAGAGCTGTAGATAGAGTTTTAGACATAAAAAAGGCCCCGACAATGCGGAGCCTTTGTTGATTGATGCTTTGATTTTAGAAAATCAGATGAGCAACACCAGCAATCACAGGTAATGTGATTAGCGTACGCAGAATGAAAATAACGAACAGTTCTACAATGTTTACTGGAATTTTGCTGCCTAGTAGTAGGGCGCCAACTTCTGACATGTAGATAAGCTGAGTTACTGACATTGCTGCAATAACAAAACGTGTCATTTCATTATCAATTGATGCCGCTAAAATTGCCGGGATAAACATATCCGCAAAGCCAACAACAATAGTCTGTGATGCGGCGACAGCTTCTGGAATTTGCAGTAGCTCTAGGTATGGAATGAATGGCTGACCTAGAATTTCAAATACAGGAGTGTACTCTGCAATCACTAATGCCACGGTACCCAGACCCATAACCACAGGCAGTACACCAAACACCATGTCGATTGCGTTATGTACGCCTTCTTTAAATACCGACTGAACAGATGTTACCTGACCAGCACGCTTAAGTGCTAGATCCATACCCCATGAGAATGTGGTGTGGCCTTCTGGTACGGCGTCAGCATCTTTATCTGGGTTGCTGCCATCAATGTAGCGATCTTTCTTCAGGCTTAGCGGCGGTAAGCGAGGAATGATAACCGCAGCGACAATACCTGCTAAACAGATTGCGCCGTAGAAAGGTAGGAACAGATGCTCTAACTGTACCTGAGCGATAACCACTAAGCTAAACGTGATCGATACTGCTGAGAACGTTGTCCCGACAACAGCGGCTTCACGCTGAGTATAGAATTTATTTTCGTACTGTTTGCTGGTTAGCAAGATACCAACACTGCCGTCGCCTAACCAAGACGCCATACAGTCAATTGCGCTACGTCCAGGCAGGTTGAATACCGGGCGCATGATTTTACTCAGTAATGCGCCAAACAGCTCAAGAAGACCAAAGTTCAGAAGAAGCGGAAGGAGTAGGCCCGCAAAAATGAACACCGCAAACAAAGTTGGTAGAAGACCGGTAAGAACAAGGCCACCTGTGTTTTCTTCCCAAATCGCTTTTGGACCCACTTGGAAGAATGTCATTAATACGGCTGCACCGCCGATTAAGCGAACAACAAGCCAAAGTGGCGATGGATTGAAAAGACCGTTTAAAAATCCATTACGTAAAATCGCTGCAGGCTTGAAAATTTTGCAAAGAACAGAAGCGACTGCCATGAAAGCGATGATACTGGTGACGATAGCGATCAAGGTATCGCCTAATACTGCCGGGATGACTTTTGCCATAACCGCAACAGGGATAGTTAGGCCGCCATCGTATGAGATCGGAGCCATAAAGAGTAGAAGACCGATTAGGGAAGGGATGAAAAACATCCAAAAGTTGCCCTTAGGAGCTTCAGTAGCATTAGTGGTGTTATGCATAGTTGTCTCGTGTTACTACTAGTCAATACTTGCCATTTCCATGACATAAATATTCACTAAACATCCGTATTTAATCACAGTTTTGCGGAGGGTACCCGCAAACTGCATCCATTGCAATACTATTCATTAAATACATCTAGTTATTCAGCCGATTTGTCGGATTATTGGTCAAATAACGTATAAGTGTATACGAATATGTTGCTTGTGTTAGAAAATTGTAGCACGGAGCGCGGGCAGCGCAGAGAATTATGGGGCGCATTGTGACTGGAATAATAAAACGGTAAACAAATGTGACTTTGATCTAACTAACTTTTTGCCGGGAGCCCTGTTAGCCCTAGCTGTTATAAGGTTTTTTAGCTGCGTTACAACACGATAAAACGTTTATTATGATGTGCAGTGGTGAGAGAGTTGATCTACAACCGATTGAAGCATTCGGCCTCAATCGGTTCGAGATTTTATGCTTTTTGTTGGCGACTAAGCATGTAAAGGTAACTCCAGTAGATCAGAGCCGTAGCGAAAGCCAACATTGCAGGGAAAACGAGCGTATATAATCCATATACCACGAATAGTGCGGCTCCCGCGACACCGCCCAGCAAGAATCCGAAGAAAATGAATAGGAATAGCTTTGCTTTACGTCGATCAAATTGACGACCTCTTAAGCTTTCTCCAATCATAATCCCCAGATCGGTGATGATCCCAGTCATATGTGTGGTTCTGACTACTGCGCCGCTGAATGTAGTGATCATTGCGTTTTGTAATCCACATGCTGCTGACGCTAGATATTGGCCGTACAAATCCCCTTGCACCAAAAAGCCCAAACTGAGTAGGAGCAAGCTCCCTTCTATGCACAGTGCAACACCATATCTTCGCCCTAGTTTTAACGCACTGCTCTCAATAAAAAAGCCGCTAAAGGCAGCACCGATCAAAAAGCTAAATACGATGAAGAGCAGGTGAATGGAGCTATCCACACCTGTTAGCAAGCTGTTCCCTAGCTGAGTTACGGTTCCCGAAAGATGTGTTATCGCTTGATGTTGAAAGCCGAGAAGACCAACGGCATTGACGCAGCCCGCGAGAAGGGCAAGTAGAAACGCGCCATATTCCACCCAACGAGGAAGTCTGGAAATCACAATAAAACCCCACCAAATGTTAGGAGCCGATTATAACGCTCACACCGCGTTACGAAACCCCTTACAGTAAAACTCGGTTGATCATTCTCAAAAAAATCTCATTTATAGAGCTTTTGCGTTGACCGTGATAACGACATAGAGGGGGATTTCCCCTACCTGATGTGTTCCATTGTACATTCGAAACTCACCCATCCATGTTTCCTCTGCTCATAGATGGAAACCGTTGGTTGGTGGAACTCTTTATCAGTAAAAAGACCGACGGGAATGATCATGATTTCAGGAAATGTAGAGACCAATAAGCGCATTGTCGTGCCGCAAGAAGGGCAAAACTCATACTGAACCTCGCTGCCATCATCCCCCATTCGCGTATAGCAGGTGACCTCACCGTTTAAAGTTACGTGCTCTTTATCAAAGCGAGCCTGTACCCCAAACACACTGCCTGTCCGCTTTTGGCATTCAAAACAATGGCAGACAGACGTACGGATGGGTTCTCCCTTACAACGGAGCTCAACTAAACCGCAAGCGCATTCGCATGTATGAATGGTTGTTGTCATCGTGATTACCTATTCTTCCTAATACACCAATGAATTTGGAACACTGAGAGCAGTGTCAGTGGCCAGTTATGAACTCTGGGCTTGAAAATCATTTGGATACAGTCAGTTTAGTTTAATTTTGAAACACTTGAAGGGATGAAATCATTTGGGTATACAATGCTATACTCGCTTTTTCATTTATACCTTTAAACAAGGAAGTCTTCATGGCTCACAAAAGAATCCTGCCGATACCACTTATTCTTCTTATTCCGATCGTATTATTGGTCGTGGTTGTGATCGCGGGTGTTTATCGCTTTAGTTTGTCTGATGAAGAGATCATGGCTAAGTTCCCTCAAACGGAAGCAGAAACCAATGTTATTGTGCAAGAGACGCTGGGAATTACTTCACGCAACCCATGGACGATTCAAGTACCAGAGCAGGGAGCGGTCACTTTTCTTGATGAGTGGGATAAAGAAAACGGCTATTTGATAGGCGATTATGATGCAGGTGCGACAAAAGGTCAGGTACTCGTTCCAACTGCGTTTATTAGTCAGCGTGATATTGAGAGGGTTTCATGGATTGCTGCACCGATGATTGTAACGACACAAGGTAGCGGTTCGTTTAACTATGTTGGCTTGTTTAAGTTTGACCCCGTGCCGAGCCGAGTTGTCCTTTTAGACAATATTTTTGTCGGTGACCGCGTTAAATTTACCCAAATTACATGGGAAAGTGATGCCATTATCACGCTTTCATATTTAGCGCATGGTGACGATCAAGCAATGGCAGATACGCCAAATCAATTAAATTCATCCACATTAAAGCGTGTAGGGAATAACTTACATATGCAACAGTGATGAATTTTTTTTGAGTTCTGTAAAAATTCAGTGTTTTCTGCGCTAGATCTCGAAATTTCATAGTGATTTCTTATACGGGAATGCATAAGCTATGAGCCTTGTTTGAAAGGAGATAGTAATTCCCGTGTCTACAAATGAAATTACAAGACGGTTGCCGAATCTGACAAGTCGTAGAGCGCTGCTGTTATACTCCTTGCCAGTTTTAGTTGCGATTGGTGTTTCTCACTCTCTCAAAGAGTCATCTTTAACCAAAACCATCGCATTGAACCTGCCTGAATCTCAGGTCGTTGAAAAAATTCTTGATGCGACAACTGCCGAAGTTGTCACTCCCCCGAACTTCGAATATCAAATCCAAGCAGGTGACAACCTAAGCACTATTTTTAGCCAGCTCGGTTTCGGTTACAGCTCGTTAATGAAAGTAATGGAAACGGATTTGAACTACCTTGCACTTGATACACTAAAGCCGGGCAACACGCTCCGCTTTTGGCGTGATGATGCGACAGGCGAGTTAGAGAAAATGGAACTGCAATTTTCTATTGCAGATAAAGTGGTCTACCAACTAAATAGTGATGGTAGCTATGACTTTACCGATATCTCGATTCCTGGCGTGTGGAGCCAAGAACCATTGGTTGGTGTTATTCAAGGCAGTTTCTCTTCTTCTGCAAGTCGATTAGGTCTAACGTCGGCAGAAGTGAGTCAAGTTGTGAGCTTACTCAAAGAGCAACTCAACTTTGGGCGTGATCTTCGTGCAGGTGATCGATTTGAAGTCGTTCGTCGTTCGCAAAGCATCAATGGTGTGCCAACGGGCAAGAACGAAATTGAGGCGATTAAGATCTACAATCGCGGACGTGAAATCACGGCTTACCTTCATACCGATGGTCAATTCTACAATGCCAAAGGCGAAAGCTTGCAGCGCGCATTCCAGCGTTATCCTGTAAGTAGCCGTTGGCGTATCAGTTCTGGCTTCAATCCCAATCGTTTACATCCAGTAACGGGGCGTGTCGCGCCGCACAACGGTACTGACTTTGCCGTACCAACCGGTACTCCAGTCGTTTCTACTGGTGACGGTACAGTGATCATGACTCGTAAACACCCTTATGCGGGTAACTACGTGGTTGTTGAGCATGGCAGCAAATACAAAACCCGTTACTTACACCTAAGTAAGATTCTGGTGAAGAAAGGGCAAAAGGTTTCTCGAGGCCAGCGTATCGGTCTTTCAGGTAAAACAGGTCGAGTGACAGGGCCACACCTTCACTATGAATTGATTGAATACGGCCGTCCAGTTAACGCCATGCGAGCAAACATCCCAATGGCGAGCTCTGTTCCTAAGAAAGAGATGGCAACCTTTGTCGCGAACAGAGATGAAATGGATAAGCTATTACGCGATAAAGAGAAAGCAGTGCTGTAACAAAGTACTTCGCTCAAAAAATAAAAAGAGACTAAGTATAGCTTGGTCTCTTTTACTTTGTGCATTAACTAGATTTACATTCCATGACCGTCGCTTGTTTAGAGCTCTTAGGCGCTCCGCACTTCACGTTCATTTATCAGGTGTACGATTTCATCAACACTGTGTGGGCGAGAGTAGAAATAGCCTTGAATGTAGTGGCAGCCCATTTCAATTAACTTTTGTAGTGCTCTATCGTCTTCTACGCCTTCGGCAATCAAATCCACATCAAGCAGTTCTGCTAATTGCGCTATCAAAAACACCACTTGTTCAGAGGTTGTATTTGAGAGCATGTTTTGAACGAAGGTTGCATCGATTTTAATGCTATCAATCGGATAATTGTGTATATAGTTCAAGCTTGAGTATCCCGTACCAAAATCATCCAACGCGACCTTAAAACCTAAGTACCGCAATGAGTTAAGTACCATCTGTTCACGGCCACTTTGCGAGAGTAAAACGGTCTCGGTGAGCTCTATAACAAAGTCTTTTGCTTCATGCTGATACTTTTCAACCATGTTAGTTAGGTGGTTAATATAGCGGTTAGAGTCGACCAGCTCATACGCAGAGCAATTGATAGAGAGTTTGACTTTGTATCCTAAGTTAGCTTCTAGCTCTTGTTTTGCGATACATGCGAGTTCAATAATACGTTCACCCAACTCGATAATCAGGCCTGATTGTTCGGCAGCTTCAATGAATTCCGCAGGGGAGATGTTTCCGTAAACATTGCTGTTCCAGCGGGCTAGGATTTCAAAGTAATTCCAGCGATCGCTTGTGATATCTACGATTGGCTGAACAACGACATACAACTCTTCGCTATCATGTATGTCAGCGCTTAGTTGAATGCGCATAGCTTCAATAAGCTGAGTTCTACGGTGATAAAGGGCACTAAGATGTGTGTCGTAATGCTGAATTCGTGTATCGCGATGTTTTTTACAGTCTTTGAGAGCGAGGCTGGCATTCAAAATTAGCTCATCGCTGTTCAACATATGTACTGGTGCGCGCGCGATACCAATACTAACAGTGAAAGAAATTCGGTTAGATTTGTCGCTGTAGCCGCTTTCAATTTTGTCGAGTACTTCCTGACACACGGCGACAGGATCTTCGTCGTAAGTAATGAAGGCGAATTCATCTCCTGCGACACGAAAAGCGTTGTTTGGCGATGACAAGCTTTGTTGAATGGCGTTCGCCGTAAACTTAATGATTTGGTCGCCGATGTAGTTTCCGTTGATATCATTGATCGATTTAAAGTTATCGATGTCTAGGTAAGCCAAACTGAATGGACGAGTGGCCTGTTGCGTCAATGTCTCCAAGGTATCAGCTAAACAGCTACGGTTGAGCAGTCCAGTTAGATTATCATGCGATACTTCATAGCTAAGCTGATTAAGAAGCTTATCTGAACGTTCACTGACCCACTTTTCACGTAAGCTGTGAATAATGACATTGGCATAAAAGCGGTGGAAGTCGAGGATATCTTGCGCTTCCTTAGCGTGGATGCTTCGGGTAAAGGTAGACAATAAAATTCCCAGAACCTCGCCATTTTGTGTCTTCAATGGCAGGCCAATGTAAGCTTGAATGCCATCCTCTTGAAACATCTGATCTTCAGGAAAGCGTTTGTAAACTTGGTCCTGATAGAAAATATGTTCGCCAATGTCTTTTGCCACTTTTTCACAGGGGGTGCCTGAAAGGTGGTAGCTTAGATTGTCTGTTATTTTTCCATTGCTAGCGAAGGAGATGGTATGAGCCGAATGCTGAAGATGCGCAACTTCTACAACGCAAGTGCAATGGCTCTGCAATTGTTGATGAATATCTAACGTGACTCGGTTTAGCTGAGCCGTGCCGTTTAGCTTTAATATTTCATCAATTTTGTGGAAACTGATTTGTACCTGACCCATTGAGCATTTCACCTAGCGTTGTGATTACCATATCGTGTGAGACACGAAGAATTATTATTTGATATGCATCAAATAAACTATCGGTTACTAAGGCGAATTTTTCAAATTTTGTGAACGAACAAATCATTCTTTTCATGTTTTTATGCTTGAACCTTTTAAAGGTATAGCGATAAAAACGCTAAGCTAGGCGCGCTTCTCCTCTTCTAATCGCGATTTGAGATAATCGAGGAACAGCTTAGTTCGGGTATGCTGATAATCCAGCTTTGGATAGTAGGCATATACAGTGGCTTTATCCGCTGTGATATCGGGCAAGATAGGCACTAAAGCTCCGGATTTGAGATCATCTTTGATCATGACGTTATTCGTCATCAGAATACCCATGCCTCTTTTGGCACCATGAAACAGCGCTTCTGGGTTGGTCGTGGCAAAGTTACCGGACAAGCTGATACGTTTACCTCGATTGGTTTTGATTTCTCGTGAGGGCTTTTCACCCCAAATCAGGACATTATGCTCTGTCAGATCCTCAACGCATTGTGGGGTGCCGTATTTTTTTAGGTAACTAGGCGCAGCGTAAAACTGGGCTTTATGTTCGAAAAGCGCAGTGGCTTTGAAACTCAGAGAGTTCAGTTGCTCTAATTCCCGGCTAATAAACAGGTCTAAGCTTAGCTCTGGCAATTGGCCTGGTAGCGTTGTCGTTAATTGAAGCGTGATGTCTGGATATTTCTCAAGAAAATCATCTAGGTAATGCACCAAAAACTTAGAACCAACCGCCAGTGTCGCGCCAATTTTCAATAACCCCGCTGGTGATTGATTGACTGAGCGAGTTTCATCTAATACTGATTGCCACGAATCCAACTGATTTTTTGCTCGTTGATAAAACAGCGCACCAGCTTCGGTTTGGCTAATAGAGCGGGTCGTGCGTTTAAGTAGCTGAACGCCAATTTTATCTTCTAGCCATTGAACTCGTTTACTGATAGCTGAGCTGGTGGTATTGAGTTTCCGCGCTGCGGCATTAAAGCTACCTTCTTCGACCACACGAATATAACTCTTCACGCTTTGAATCCAGTCCATTGTGTCTCCTTGGGAATTAATTCCTTTCCAACTTAGCTGATTATCATCTTTGAGTATCAAATATACACTGTTTGCCATCAATCTGTCACAAAGTAGGAGGAACGTTTGCGTAAAACACCATTGTTATTAGCGATGATGATCATTGCCACAGGCCAAGTTGGCGTTAGTATTTATCTTCCTTCTTTGCCATTGATTGGTCATGACTTGAATTTGCCGCAACATTCGATTCAGAATCTCGTCACACTATTTCTCGTTGGCTTCGGTATCTCTCAGCTGTTTTATGGCCCATTGTCTGATGCGATTGGTCGTCGACCAGTATTTATTCTGGGCCAAAGTGTGTACCTAGTTGGTACGGTTATGTGTATCGCCTTTTCGGACAACATTATTGCTCTTGAAGCGGGGCGGTTACTTCAAGGTTTGGGAGCGGGCAGTGCCTCGGTGCTTGGTCGCTCCGTATTGCGTGACAGTTATGACGGTATGCAATTAACCAAAGCGCTATCTTATATTTCAGTAACGGCTTCTGTGATGCCAATTATTGCTCCACTGTTTGGTGGCTGGATTGCTTTTCACCTGAGTTGGCATGCTGTCTTCGTGTTTGTGCTGATTTACTTAATGGCTATTTTTACGCTTGGTTTATTGGTGCTGCCAGAAACGCTGCCTTACCCGAAGCGAAAATTTAAAGTAGGCCAAGTCAGCGCGAACTATTTGCGTCTGTTAACGAATACACAAGTGATTGGTAGTGCGAGCTACAACTGGCTTAGTTATTTATCGGCTCTGGTTACGCTCTCCTTGTATCCATTTTTAATGCAACAAAAGTTAGGATTAACGGCGGCGGATTATGGCTCGTTGATGATCATACCGTCAGTTGGTTTGCTGACGGGTAGCTTGGTGCTTAATTTGATCAACGCTCGTTACAAAGCTCAGCAAATCTTGCTGATGAGTTTCGCGATTGTTGCTATTGCTGGCTTCATGTTGTTGGTTACACCCTTCAGTGTATTTTCATTACTAGTGGCATTTACGTGTTTAAGTTTTGCCCAAGGCATGTCGTTTCCGGTATCAATTAGTTTGTTGCTGTCGCCACATAAGCAACAGGCTGGAGCGGTTTCTGCATTGTCTGGCTCAATTCAAATGTGTTTAGCCGGGTTGTTTGGCGGATACTTGGTAGATTCTTGGGTCACGAATCAAAACCAGCTTGGGGTGTTTTATTTGTTTATTGCGTTACTTTCTTGCTGTGTGCTTGCATTGAGTCAATTTCGTAAAGTACCCAAAGGGACTATTCAAGCAGAAACTTCCACCTGAATATACTTGCAACGAAAGAGGCAGCTTTCTAAAATGCGCTGCTAAATTAAGTCAGGATCATTGTGTATATTGAATGACTCAGTTTGAGAGGAAGAGGGCAATGCCTGATGCTCCTCTCAAGCTTGGTGATACATTTCTGCCCAAATGACTATCCGATCTCTAATCGTTAGGTGAAAGAATGCAACAAAACGAATTTGAAACACTGGTAAAAGAAATTACTCAGCAAGAAAGCATGCCAAAGGCACTCGAAGTCTTGAAGGCGTGTGAGGAAGAAGAAGTTGCACAAGCGGCACAATCCCTAACGGGTCAGTTTGGTCTTGCAGAAGTTGATGGCGAGAAACGTATTTACCATATTACCACTCAAGAAGACGAGTCCGGAGAAGAGCAAGAATACGTGGAGCACGTCATGAATGAAGGCGATCACTTGATCAAATTTGCTGCGTGGTTCTTTGAAACATTCTTTGAAATCAAACAGAAAGATACGTACGTCGCAGCGGGTAAAACATACCAGCAACCTAAGCGATAGGCGCCCGTTTCGAAAAAGTAATCAGAACCAACCTGAAAGTTAATTACAAAATAAATGTGACACAAGTCTTGTTTTTATTCAATTGTGGTGTAAAATTACAACATAGTTAAGTCAATACATTCAGGAGAAGGTCATGGGTAACGAACTTGGTGGTGCTTATATTGGCCAGATGATTGCAAAAGACGCGATGCACAAAGCGCTTTACGGTAAAGCGAAGAAGAAAAAAGCTTCTGTTTTTGCTCGTGTTATGAAAAAACTGGCGAAATAATTTAAAAAGCCCTGATTGAAGAATCAGGGCTTTTTGCTTTTATCTGTCTTGTTTTTAGTGGCAGCCTACATATTGAATAACATTGGTAAACCACTACTCAAAGACGGATGGCATTTGAATCAAACGCTAAGCGGATTGGCTTGGTATCTCCACGACATTATTAGGCACTTTATCTAGCCCCTTTGCTGCTAACCACTTTTCTAAATCGTCAGCGCCTCCAACATACTTTCCATCCAACCAGATCTGCGGCACTGTTACCGGCGTTTTTTCTCCAATGATGGCTTTTACTTCGGGGATCATGCGATACAAAGCGGCGCTGTCTTTAACCACGTCATGATACTCGTATTGAACACCAGCATCGTCAAGTAGTTGTTTCGCTTTGACACAGTAAGGGCAGGTGGCTTTACCATAAACAATGTTGCCTTTTAGCTCATCGCGTTTGACCCATTCAGCGATAACTGATTGCACAAGCACGCCCCGGTTTAGCGCTTCTCCTTGGCTGACCACTTTTCCTTCGACAATAAGAATCGGTGCATGCCAGGCCCCTGCTTTTAATGGTTCCCACCAATGTGATAACCAATCTTTTACTTCCAGTTCAACGGGGACATCAGCGAGTTCGTTTTTAAAAGTATCCGTCAAAATATCTTTAGTTAACGTACATTCACCACAAGGAATATTGACTTTGAATGGACCCCAACTACCAGCCCAGCGGTACAGTGTAATTTTGATTGGTTGACTCATATGGTGTTCCTCATTTCCTTTCCTGAAAATATAGAACCTTGAAATTAGACTTTTCTTTCAACTAGCTTTGTCTTTTTCGATTCCCAATGCGTAATAAACGCAATGGAGGCAATAATAATCGCGGCGCCTAGCCATAAACGACCAGGTGGTACCCAGCCAAACACCAACCAGCCAGCAACGACATTCAAAGGCAGCTTTGCGTGATCAAATGGTTGCACAAACGAGGCGTCTGCTACTGCATATGCTTTAACGATAGCCCATTGAGCGAGTGCTGTAAGCGCGCCTGCGGCTAAAAGTACGCCCCATATCGTCCAGGTATTTGGCATCGTAAATGTCGGTATTGCCAATAAGATATTAAACGGCGTTATCAGCAGTAATAAATAGACAACCATGGTTGAGGGCGGATCGTTGACCGACATTTTCTTTACCATCAGAGAATACGCTGCCCAGAAAAATGCGGCGCCAACAGGAAGCAGGGTCGCCCATGTAAATGAATCTGCCCACGGCTCAAGAATGATCATAGCACCAACGAACCCTGTTAATGTTGCTAACCAGCGTGCAGTACCTACTTTCTCTTTGAGTAACAAGCCAGATCCAACCGTTGCAAATAATGGAGAGGTCATCAGCAGCGCAATGCCTTGCCAAATCGGAACTGGATAAGCGAGTGCCCAAAGCCAAAGCTGAATCCCGATAACAGAGAGAAAAATACGGAAGGCATGCCAACCAAAGTGTTGGGTTTTTAGTGAGCGTCTAATTCCAAGTGTACGCAGATAGGGCAGAATGACAAATAAGGCAATAGCGTATTGGAATAATGCGAATGTGGTGGAAGAGACACCAAAGTTGATGCTAGCAATTTGGGCGAAGCTGTTCACTATGGCGAATGCCAAGCCAGCTGTTAGCATCCAGGACGCACCTTGAACAGGATGATGATTCAATTGAAAAATTCCAGTTTGATAGAGGTGGCGGGATCATACGTCCTATTGTTTTTCGCGCCAATAAAAAAATGCCTCCCAGAGGGAGGCGACATTACCAATTCAAAGGACGTGCCTGTTATAACAGGTACAAAGAACGAGAAGCACAAACGCTGCCATGCATTTGCATAATTGGTATTGCAGAACGCGTGCCAGTTTTTATCTATTTGATTTTAATTGCCTTTTTTATTTTAGTTCGGTTGGCTATTAGGAGAAATGCACTAACTTAGTGACAAATCGCATTAAAAGAGGGCAGAGGCAGGAGTCACTACGCTCGTTTTTCATTGCAGAGCGATGCTTGGATAGTGTGAAAATTTATCGAGTTATGTTGGGTTACATAAAAAATGGCCAGCAAGCATGCTGGCCAATTGGACTCGCTCTTAGGACAAGAGTGAATTAGAAATCGTAACGTACACCAAGGCGCAGTGTATCTTCGCCTTCTGTTACTAGACCTGTTGCTGGATCTTTTGCTTCATCAAGTTGGTTGATGTAGTAAGACAGGTAAGTACGGAAGTTGCTGTTTAGTTTGTAGTAACCAACAAGCTCGATACCTTCAACGGTGTCGTACTTTGAACCGTTGTCTGGATCATTCTCTTGAGCTGTGTATAGAGCTGCAAGTGTCACTTTGCTCGCTACTTTGTAGCTTGCGACTAGCTCGTAAGCCGTAAAGTCTTCAGCGTCAGTCAATGAACCTTGAGAGTAAGTACCTGCTAGGTAAAGGTTATCCATCGAGTAAGCGATACCACCTAGAATTTGATCTTCAGAGTTGTCTTTATCTACGTCGCCACCAGAATATGCAAGACCGAGGTCTAGGCCCATTGGCAGTGAGTACATTCCAGAGATGCCGTATTTATCTTCGTTATCACTAGAGTTTGCTTGGTAGGTTGCTTGCAGTTGTAGCGCATCAAACGCACCACGGTATGCGAAAACGCTGTCTTGCTTATCAGAAGAGGAATCGATAACTTGCTGAACACCAGAGAACTCAGTGATATCCGTCATGTCAGAGATGATGACTGCAGCCATGTCTTGACGACCTACAGAGAAAGCACCGATATCAGAGTCGACACCCGCATACATGTAGCGGTTTTTGAATTCACTCTTGCCCGTTTTTTGTTCGGCTTCGTAAACACCGAATGCAGAAAGGCCATTGCCGATGTCCGTTTTACCTTTTAGATTAAGACGAGCGCGGCTTTTATCTTCCATTGAGCCTTCAACTTCAGCACCACCTGAACCGATGAAGTCACCACGGAACTCAACGCGGCCGCCAACTTTTAATTCAGTACCGTCGTTTTTGTATACTGTTGCTGCGAATGATGGTGCTGATACCAATGCTGTAAGAATTGCAGTAGTTAGTGCTGCCTTTTTCATTTTCTTATTACCCTAGTTGTAATCGATGGGCTTTCTTGCCCGATGTGTTGATGACGCTAAGGTAAACGCTGAAAATGAAAGATAGATTTCTGTTAAGTTATGATTTGATTGCACTTTTATTGCTGTCGAGAATAAGTGCCCCTTCTTATATCTCTTATAAAAAGAAAGGTTTTATCTTTTTTGAGGTTTTTCTGCCTTCTATTGGAGACCGTGCTTTTTTCAAAAAGTTCCTGAACCTATTTTTGTTCCAAAATGTAAGTAAATATTTCATTTTGACGGGAAAGTTATTTTCAAAAGTTGGGGTTCATCAAGTATTTGTGAGCACTATCTCGTTAAAGCATTTCTTTTTGTAAGGTTTTTACGCCTGGATTTTTTTTCGGATAAGTAAACGTTTGCTTTTTAGTTTTTTGCTGAGAATTTTTCACTCGGTTATCAGGAACTAATCAAATAAAGTGTCGGCAGTTGTTACACAAAGGTAAATCCATTCTGGCGGAAAAGATGCCCCAGAGGGCCTTTGTATTCCTTTCTGTGTTCATCATTTCGTTTTACGAAAGTGAATCAGAGCTGGGTCTAAAACTGACTAACCAACTAATAAGTAATGGATTTAGAAATGAATAAAAAATTATTAGCAGCGGCAATCGCAGCAGCAACTTTCGGCACTCAAGCAGTGGCAGTGGAACTTTATAATAACGATGGCACAACATTTTCGATGGGCGGCCACGTTTCTGTTAACTTAAATGGTTCAGAGCAAGGTGACACGGATGTTGGTACTAACTCTCCTCGTATCAATATCTCTGCGACACAAGATTTAGGCAATGGCTTCACCGCAGACGCACGTGGTGAATGGGCTCTAAACTACTTAGATGGCGGTGAAGAGTCGTTTAAAACTCGTCTAGGTTACTTAGGTTTAACACATGAGGTTTACGGTCGTGCAGTAGGTGGTACGCAATGGTCACCTTACTATGATGTAGCAGGCATCGCGGATATGCCAATTGCGTTTGCGAATGACTTCATTTACGACGATCACGGAAACCTAGGCACAGGTCGTGCGGATAAAATGCTGTCTTATCGAAATGGCTTTGATTTAGGCGAAGCAGGTGCGATTAACGTTGGTCTTGGATGGCAAGGCGCAAATGATGAATACACGCGTAACGACGCAGGTACTATCACTGGTGGTCTTAAATACGATGACCGCATGCAAGTTGCGCTTTCTTACGCAATCATGGGCGCGAAAATTGGCTACTCATACAACGGTGGTGACTTCCAACACCCTGCTTACACAGGTAAACACACCGCAGAATCACATGTTGTGTCTGCATCTTACGGCGCTTACGGCCAAGGTCTGTTCCTTGCCGCGGTATATGGTTCAAATGAAAATATGAACTTCAGTGTAAATGGCGACCGTTTGGCGGAAAGTGATGCGTACGAAGCGATCATCGCATACGCTCTAGCGAACAGCTTAAACTTGAGCGTTAACTACGAGATGGTTGAAGGTAAAGAGTTCAAAAATTCTAAAACAGAAACCGCTCGTGAGGAAATGGCACTGCAGGCAGAGTACAACTTCACGCCTAAATTTGTTGGTTACGCGGGTTACCAGTTTGACCTAAATGATGACCATGGTCGTGAAACTGATGACAAATGGGCGATAGGTGCTCGTTACTACCTATAATAGGATTTAGCGAGAACAATCATTCACCCTTATTGATTTAAAGCCAGCCTCGTGCTGGCTTTTTTGTCTATTTGTTTTGTAAATACCGTGATGTTTCAATTAGATGATACAAAACTCAAAACGGGGTGAATGTCTTATTTTTCACACTAGAGGATGGGATTTAGTGTCGTTAAGTCAATAGGTTAGATTATGATGAGGTTTTTGTTTTGCAGGGAAGAGCGATGAGCGTTATTCAAGTTGAAGAAAAGAAAGTAGAAGTGGGTAAAGTGCTTTGTGTTGGGCGAAATTACGTTGAACATATTCATGAGCTTGATAATGCGATACCTGAGCAAATGGTGGTATTTAATAAACCCGCGACTTCCGTATCGACGACTCTGCGTTCATTTCATCAAGAGCCTCTTCATTACGAGGCTGAAATCTGTTTTCTGATCAAAGATGGACGCTATTCAGCGGTCGGTTTGGGATTGGATCTGACCAAGCGCGGTTTGCAGTCTTCACTTAAACAACAAGGGTTGCCCTGGGAGCGTGCTAAAGCGTTTGATGGCTCCGCAGTGTTTAGTCGATTTGTCTCTTTGGATAACATTGATATTAATGATCTTAACCTAGAGCTCTTGATTAACTGCGTTCGTGTACAAAAAGGTCACGTTAACCAGATGCTCTATCCGCCGCTAACCATTTTGGATGAATTAACGAGTTACACAACACTTCAAGATGGCGATGTGGTAATGACCGGCACACCAAAAGGAGTTGGTGAGGTGCATCAAGGTGACATCTTCCTTGGACGATTAAAGTGTGGTGATGTCACCTTGTTGGAGATTGAGTGGGTGGCGAATTAAAGCCAAATTCGCAGAACGAGAAATACCACCATGCTGATCACCGTCGTTAAAAGAACATTTTTAGTAAAGTACGCGATTAACGCAGCCAGCAAGGCAGCCAATAAAAATGGGTTGTGCACATTCACGCTGAGTGCTCCATCGGGAATGAAAACGATAGGCGCCCAGATCGCAGTGAGTACCGCAGGGCTGGCGTAGTTGAGCACTTTTTGTGTACGTGTTCCTAATCGCAGTGGTAGCTTGGGTTCTAAAAACAAGTAGCGGCTGGTGAAAACAAGTCCCGTCATCAGTAAAATAGACAACATGATCATTAGTGTTTCTCCTGTACTTGTTCCACAAAGTAGCCTGTAAGCATGGCTAAAATGCTCGAAATCATCAAACTTCCTTCCACTTGGTAATAGGTTAGGGCGACCGAGCTCACTAATGCCACGACAACACTCGCGAGCACCGCCATATTTTTAATAGTCGGAACTACAATTGCGATAAAAGTCGCGGCCACAGCAAATTCCAATCCCATTTCGTTCAGTTCAGGGATCAGGCTTCCCGCAATAATGCCCGTCAATGTCGCGATATTCCAAAACAGGTAAAAACTCAAACCAGCCCCAAGCGCATACCAGCGATTAAATTGTTTATCGGAATGATGACCTACAATCGCAAACAGCTCATCAGTGAGTAAGAATCCGAGTGATAACCGCCATTTAAGAGGAAGTGGTGCAATTTTACTGCGCATCGATACACTGTAGAGGAAGTGTCGAGAGGTGATAAAAAACGTTGTTAGTAACATGGTTACTAGGCCTGCCCCCGATTTAATCATCCCCATCGCGACGAGCTGCGCGGAACCTGCGAACAGAATGGCGGATAGTGCTTGTCCTTCCAAAGGGTGAAGCCCAGTATCAATCGCGAATGAGCCTGCGAGCAAACCCCAAGGTAACACCGCGATACTCAGTGGCATCATCGCAAGTGTGCCTTGCCAAAATAACGCAGCTTTTGATTCTTCTTTTAGCGGCAAAGTGTGGTCCATAGTTTATTCTTAGTTGTTCCAAAATCAGGTTATCAAGGTAACGTGGTAGCGGCATAACGCCTTGTACAATATTGCTCTTTAGCTGTGACGAATGTATTGACCGGGCGTGACGCCCATGGTTTTTTTAAAGTGTCGATGCAGGTGGCTTTGATCATGGAAGCCACATTCTTGCGCTACATCTGAAATTTTTTGTCCGAGTTTGAGCAACTTCTTTGCCATTCGTAAACGTTGTTGAATTTGATAAGCATGGGGAGGGAAGCCAAACTGTTTTTGAAACTCTCTTAGCAAATGAAAAGGGCTTAACCCAGCCAGTTTTGCGAGCTCTTCTAGCGAGACGTCCGTTTGCGGGAAGTCTTCCAAAAACTCTTTGACCAGCTGTATTTGTCGCTGAGCTCTGGTTGATTCTTTGAGCGGTGCCCGGTGGGTGCTGTGTTTGCTGGCTAGTTTGATCAACGTGCCGTAAATCAAAGTTTCTCGTAGTAGTCGGTTGTCTGATTTTTCTAGCGTTTCAAACACCAATCGCAACTGATTTGCTAGTTCAGGATCATAAACCACAGGTTGAGGGAAATAGGGCAGCGCGACATTTGGTGAACCAAGCTCTTGCCCTAAGGTCTGAAACTGCTGTGGTACGGGGTACATTGCTTTGTATTCCCAACCGCCTTCTGAGGCCGAATGCCCGTTGTGTACTTCATCGGCATTAACAAGGATGATGCTGTCCTGTGGCGCGATATGATTTCCGCCTGTTCTAAAGAACTGCTGTGCTCCCTTCTCGATGACGCCAATAGTGTAACCCTCGTGACTATGGCGTGAGAAATTCTGCTTCTCGTACTTTGCATCGAGCAGTTCTAAACCACCGAGCTCTTGAGCTATCTTGAAGGTAGCGATTTCCTTATTCTTTTCTTTCATCTTTATCCGGTCTGCTCAAGAAAGTCATCTTAGAAGTGTAACGGATCCATCGTGCTTATTTTTGTACAAAATTGCTATTCGATTTTTATAAATAGGCGAATTGATTGTTATTTTGCAATCTAGCGAACTATGATTTTTATTTTCTGAATCATCTTGGTGATTTTGGGCTGGCTGTTGTTATTTTGTTGGTATAACATTCGCCGCTTTGTTGTAGAAAAAGCGGTTCCATCATGATTGATTTATCTGTACTTCCTGTTTATCTCACCGCAGTAGTGGCTTTGTTGCTGTTACCAGGGCCCGATATGTTGCTTATCGCGAGCTCTAGTATGAGTTACGGTAAGAAGGTCGGTCTGTTTGCTAGCTTAGGCAATGCGACGTCTGGTGTTATTCTTACTTTGCTTGCTGCAATGGGAGTATCTACCCTGATTGCAATGAGCCCAATCGCCCTTAAAGTCCTTCATATATTAGGTGGTGCTTACTTGCTAAAAATGGGCTGGGACTGCTTACGAACTGAGGCATCAGCGGCTCCAGAACTTGATAATCAAAACAAAATGGCATCGACTTATTATCAACGAGCCTTGATGAGTAATTTGCTTAACCCTAAAGCGTTGGTATTTTTTGTGATGTTTTTGCCGCAGTTTGTCTCAAGCAATATCACAGCGTCTTCTGGTGAGCAGATGCTAGCACTAGGGTTACTGTTGAACGTTCTTGGCTTATCATTCAATTTATTACTTGTTGGGCTGGCAGGCACATTGGGTAAGGGGCTGCTCGAGAACGAGAAATTCCGCACGTATCAACATAAATTAATGGGTTTAGTGTTCGTTATTCTCGCGTTGTGGATGCTGAGCAGTTTCGCCTTGTAAAGTTATCATATTCCACCAGAAAGCCAGCAATTGCTGGCTTTTTGTTTTAGGATATTGGTGTTTCCTAAGGAGAGGATATATGAAGCTTGAATTTTGTTTAAATCCAGATCAAACAGACCTTGATTTTGTTAGTGAAGGTATTCGATCTTATAACCGACTGCATTTACCTGAAGGGGAAGTGCATGCTGTGGGCTGTTTTGCTAAAGATGAGAATGGCAAGACTATGGGTGGCCTGACTGGCGAAATGTTTAAAAACACGGTGTTTGTTGAGTTTTTGTGGGTAGATGCTGAAAGTCGGACATCTGGTCTCGGTAGCCAGTTAATGTCAATGTTAGAAGAAAAAGTAAAGCCTCACGGGGTTACCCATGTTTATTTGGATACCTACAGCTTCCAAGCTCTTGAGTTCTACCTCAAATTGGGTTTTGAAAAAGTAGGGCAGTACTCAGGCTATCCTGCAGAGGGCATCCACAAGTACTTTCTACAAAAGGAAATTGTAGGCTAGGGAAAAGCACGGGTTAGCTTGACTTGTTCTAGTTAAAATCAAAAAAGAGGCGCGAATTTGCGCCTCTTGTTGTATCAAATATCTATGTTTCTCTTTGACTTACAAACTTTGCTGGTGCGCGTCGATAAGTTCGTTCATCTTCGCCTCTGCCGCTTGCTGTGCTTGTGCATAGCTCATATCCGCAGGGAAAAGGTTGATGACTTCGTAGTAACATTTTAGTTTTGGCTCAGTACCCGAAGGGCGAACAATCACACGAGACTGATCTTCTAGGTGATAAATCAATACGTCACTTGCTGGTAAGTCAATGGATTCTTCTGAGCCGTCATCAAACATGCGAACTGATGTTTTTAGATCTTCAGTTACTGCGACTTTTTTACCAGCAATCTCTGTTGGTGGGTTTGCACGGAGTTTGTCGCCGATTGGTGGAGAGTTCGGGTCGAGAGCGATACTGCGCTGCGCGTTAAAGTAGAAACCGTGCTTGCGGTACAGTTCTTCCAATTTATCCCATAGTGTTTTGCCTTGAGCTTTAAGTTTTCCTGTTAGCTGGGCAAATGCGACGATTGCAGATAAACCATCTTTATCCCACACCTTGTTACCCACGGTATAACCGAGCGCTTCTTCATAAGCAAACAAGAATGGATTGGCTTCTGTCTCTTGCTCCATTGCAACGTTAGTAAGCCATTTGAAGCCTGTTAACGTTTGGTAGTATTGGGCGCCATGCGCTTTGGCAATGCTACTCAGCATTCTTGATGATACGATGGTGTTGCCAACCAGAGCGTTAGGTTGCTGTTCTAGCAAGTAATCGCCAAACAGTGACCCCACTTGGTCGCCGGTTAACATTTGGTATTCGCCATCTGGGCGTTTGACCGCCACTGCAAAACGGTCGGCATCTGGATCGTTAGCACAAGCGATATCAGCATCTACGGACTTACCTAACGCCATCACCATATCCATTGCTCCCGCTTCTTCAGGGTTTGGGAAGTTGACGGTTGGGAAGCTACCATCAGGTTCGCGCTGTTCCTTAACACTTGCCACTTTTTTGAAGCCCGCGTCTGCGAGGAGCGTTTCCGCCATATTCGCCCCAACGCCATGCATCGCAGTGTAAGCGATAGAAATATCGATGTTGTTGTCAGGAGTAAGCAGCGCGTTTTCGTTCATCGTTTTACGGTAAGTTTGGTAGTAGTCGTCTTCCAACCAAACTAACAAACCGTGCTGTTTTGCATCATCGAGAGACATTAAAGGTAATGGCTTCGTTGTTGCGTCATCAATTTTCGCTGCGATTCCAGAGTCGTGTGGAGGAATGATTTGTGCGCCATTCTCCCAATATACTTTAAAGCCATTGTACTCTGGTGGATTGTGGCTAGCGGTAACAACAACAGCGGCTGCAGCATTCAATGTACGGACACCAAATGCAACAATTGGGGTTGCTGCAACGTCATACGTTAGGTAAACCTTGATGCCAAGGGCAGTCAGTACGGAAGCGGTATCATGCGCGAATTGTTTCGAATCAGGACGACCGTCGTAGCCAATAACGACACCACGACTTGCGGCATCTTTGACTTGCTCTAGCAAATAGTTTCCTAGGCCAGTGGCTGTCTCTTGGATCACCAAACGGTTCATTCGGTTTGGACCTGCGCCCACTTTGCCGCGTAACCCTGCTGTACCAAAGGCAAGGCGTGATCCAAAGCGATCAGTAAGCTCTTGTTCATTATTTGTATCGACGAGGTGTTGTAGCTCTTCGCGAGTCTTAGGATCAGGGTCTCGTTCTAGCCATTGAGTAATTAGTGCTGTCATATCAATCATTCCTTAGTAGGGGGCGCCTACTTTCTTGGACACTTCGTTTTGTAAGTATCTCAATGTTTTCTTTTAAATTAATGTAAATGGTTCTCAATTACATTTCAAAGAGGGCAATCGATAAACCGAATTAATTTTTCTTATCCGAACAAAATTTAATCATATTTAATTTCTTGAAGAACCTTGGAACTATAACTAGCCTTTTAACATAAATATAACAAACCGTGTCGAAATCGTAGTTTTTGTGATTTTTCGTAAAGTTGTTCGATATTTGCATCGGGACGCAAGGAAGCTCGCGCAAGCGTAGCGGCTGAGCAGAGGAGAGATCTTTTGAAAAGATTAACGACTACTCTAGCCTTATCACTGAATGTGATTTTAATCACATTCTCCTCTTTCAGTTGGTCAAAGGAAAGTGACTACAACATGACCAAAGGGGTCACAGCGATAAGTGGGCAAGTGTATGAATTACATATGCTGATTTTCTATATCTGCTGCGTAATTGCTTTGATTGTATTTGGTGTCATGTTCTATTCCATCTTTCGTCATCGCAAGTCAAAAGGAGCAGTTGCCGCACATTTCCACGAAAGTACAAAAGTGGAAATTATCTGGACAGTCATACCTATCATCATTCTTGTCGCCATGGCGATTCCCGCAACGAAAACTTTAGTCGCAATGGAAGACACAAGCCAATCAGATATCACGGTCAAGATCACAGGCTCGCAATGGAAATGGCATTACAGCTATTTTGGTGAAGATGTTGAGTTCTTCAGTTTGCTTGCCACCAGCCAAAAGCAAATTGATGGTATCGAGACAAAAGGCGCGCATTATCTATTGGAAGTAGACAACCCTTTGGTGTTGCCTGTGAATCGCAAAGTGCGTTTTTTGATGACTTCTGATGATGTTATTCACTCATGGTGGGTGCCGGATTTTGCTGTCAAGAAAGACACCATCCCTGGTTTTATTAATGAAGCATGGACAAGAATTGATGAGCCAGGCGTATATCGCGGTCAATGTGCGGAGCTATGTGGTCGTGCACACGGGTTCATGCCGGTGGTGGTGCATGCGATGGAAGAAGAAAAGTTTGATGAATGGTTAGCGAGTAAGAAGGAAGAAATCGCACTTCAAAAAGCGGCGGCACAAGAGGCGCTCTCTCAAGACTTATCCATGGATGAGTTGATGTCGCAGGGCGAATCGATATACACGGCGCGTTGTGCTGTGTGCCATCAGGCTAATGGTGAGGGGATTCCGGGTGCATTTCCCGCGATTAAGGGCAGTCCTATCGCAACAGGCCCAATTTCAGAGCACATTGATGTGATTGTGAATGGCCGTCCGGGCACTGCAATGCAGTCTTTTTCGAACCAGTTAAGTGACAAAGAAATTGCTGCGGTCATCACATACCAGCGAAACGCATGGGGCAACGACACTGGTGATAGGGTGCAAGCATCCGATGTGAATGCCTTTAAGGCACAAGGCAGTGCTAAGGAGGAAATATGAGTAAGCCAATAGAAAAGGCAGTGAAGTCTGCTCCAGCGGAAGCCAGTGCAAACAGTACCATTGCGATTGATGATGGCCATGATCATCATGCTCCCCAAGGTATTGCTCGTTGGCTGTACTCCACAAACCATAAAGACATTGGCACCCTGTACCTTTGGTTTAGTTTCGCGATGTTTCTGACTGGTGGTGCGATGGCGATGGTCATTCGTGCCGAATTATTCCAGCCTGGACTTCAGCTGGTTGATCCACAGTTTTTTAATCAAATGACTACGGTACACGGTTTGGTGATGGTGTTTGGTGCTGTGATGCCAGCATTTACGGGCCTTGCTAACTGGATGATTCCAATGATGATCGGTGCTCCAGATATGGCGCTACCTCGCATGAACAACTTGAGCTTTTGGATTCTACCTTTTGCATTTCTTATTTTATTGAGCTCGTTGTTTTTACCTGGCGGCGGCCCCGATTTTGGCTGGACGTTCTATGCTCCGCTGTCCACGACTTATGGCCCAGATAGCACCGCGCTGTTTGTATTCTCTGTTCACATCATGGGGATCAGCTCCATTATGGGCGCGATCAACGTTATCGTGACGATCGTAAATATGCGAGCTCCGGGAATGACTTGGTTCAAGTTACCAATGTTTGTTTGGACTTGGTTAATCACCGCTTTCTTGTTGATCGCGGTTATGCCGGTATTAGCAGGTGCGGTGACGATGGTTCTTACTGACAAATATTTCGGGACTAGCTTCTTTGATGCTGCTGGTGGCGGTGACCCGGTGATGTTCCAACACATCTTTTGGTTCTTTGGTCACCCAGAAGTGTACATCATGATTTTACCGTCGTTTGGCATCATTTCTGCCATCCTTCCTGCTTTCAGTGGGAAGAAGCTGTTTGGTTATCATTCGATGGTTTACGCGACGTGCAGCATTGCGTTGTTGTCTTTCCTTGTGTGGGCGCATCACATGTTTACAACGGGGATGCCAGTTTTTGCAGAGCTTTTCTTTATGTATTGCACCATGCTGATTGCGGTACCAACAGGGGTGAAAGTCTTTAACTGGGTCGCCACCATGTGGCGTGGGGCTCTGACATTTGAAACGCCAATGTTGTTTGCCATTGCCTTTATTGTGCTCTTTACGATTGGCGGTTTCTCGGGATTGATGCTGGCAATTGTGCCGGCGGATTTCCAATATCATGACACTTACTTCGTGGTTGCGCATTTCCACTATGTGTTGGTATCTGGTGCCGTATTCTCGATTATGGCGGCAGCGTACTATTGGTTACCTAAGTGGACAGGCAATATGTACGACCACAAGCTGAGTTTGTGGCATTTCTGGTGCTCGATTATTTCAGTTAATGTTTTGTTTTTCCCGATGCACTTTCTAGGTTTAGCGGGTATGCCAAGACGTATCCCGGATTACGCTATTCAGTTTGCTGATGTCAATCAAATCGTCTCCATTGGTGGATTTGCGTTTGGGTTGTCACAATTGATCTTTTTATGGGTGGTGATTAAGTGTATTCGTGGCGGTGAAAAGGCCGCTGCAAAACCGTGGGAACGTGCGGAGGGCTTAGAATGGACGGTGCCAAGCCCGGCGCCCCATCATACGTTTACTACGCCGCCTAAAGTCGATTAGAAACGAATAGGGTGAGTGAGATGAAACCGAATCCATCAAACAAAAAGCTCACAATGAAGTTGCTTTTAGCGACCCTTTTGATGTTCGGGTTTGGCTACGCACTTGTCCCATTGTATGACGTAATGTGCGACGCACTGGGTATCAATGGAAAAACAAGTGAAGTGGCCGCGATTCAACCAACTGGTATGCAGCCAGATATGAGCCGAACCATTCGCGTGGAGTTTATGGCGCATGTCAGCCCAGATATGCCTTGGGAGTTTAAACCCAAAGTGATTTCGATGGACGTTCATCCCGGTGAAGTCGTGCAAACCGAATACCTTGCATTTAATGAAAGCGGGCAGAAGTTGGTAGGGCAAGCCGTTCCCTCTGTTTCTCCCGGGAATGGTGCCGCTTATTTCAATAAGATTGAGTGCTTTTGTTTTAACCAACAGCCTTTGGATGGCAAACAACAAGCTCAAATGCCGTTGATTTTTTATATCGAACCGGATTTACCGGAGTCGATACACACGTTAACGCTGTCATACACACTCTATAAACTTCCCCCTCCTACAGGTTCTTAGCCACTCAAGGAGAGAGATACAGACCAAGGCTGGTCAGTAAGGAGAGAAATTATGAGTAACAAGCCAGGAACATATTATGTTCCCGCTCAAAGTAGCTGGCCGATCATCGGTGCGTTTGCTCTATTTTTAGTTGCCGTTGGTGCAGGAATGACCGTTCAGGGGACACAAAGTGAAGGGGCTGTGGGAACCATTGGTAGCATTGTGCTAGCGGTAGGTTTTCTGTTCTTGCTTTACATGTTGGCGGGCTGGTTTAGTAATGTGATTACTGAGTCACTGAGTGGAAAGTACAGCTCGCAAATTACTCGTTCTTTTCGCCAAGGGATGAGCTGGTTCATCTTCTCTGAAGTGATGTTTTTTGGTGCCTTTTTTGGTGCGTTATTCTACGCCAGGATGATTTCTGTGCCTTGGTTAGGTGGGGCAGATAACAACTTCATGACCAACGAGGTTTTGTGGCCAACCTTCGAAGCGATGTGGCCACTCACACTGACTCCGGGTGGAGACACAACGCAAGCTATGCCGTGGCAGGGCATTCCCCTTACTAATACTATTTTGCTGTTATTGTCGTCGATTACACTTCATATGGCGCACATAAGCCTTGAAAAAGACAAAAGAACGGCACTGATTGTTTGGTTGGAAATCACCATCGTGCTTGCGGGCTTTTTCCTATATTACCAAGCGGTCGAGTATGCTCATGCTTATCAAGAAATGGGGCTCACGTTGCAATCTGGTATCTACGGAAACACCTTTTTTATGTTGACGGGTTTTCACGGTTTGCACGTTTGTCTTGGGACGATTTTCTTAATCATATTATTGCTCCGAATCGCTAAAGATCATTTTTCGTCTAACAACCATTTTGCCTTCCAAGCAGGTAGTTGGTATTGGCACTTTGTGGATGTGGTTTGGTTATGTCTGTTTGTGTTTGTGTACGTGCTGTAGGTGCATTGGGCGATTAGTAAGGACGGGGATTCGGAGCCAGCCAGCCTGAACTGAGCGCAATAAGTAGAAGGATAACTACTAAAGCGGAGAACATGACTCGACGGCCTAAGTAATGACTCATAGGTTTGTCTCTTTTTTCGGGATTATCGGGGTCTTCACGAACCATTTCGATAAGCGCTTTTGCGAGGTTGAAGATAATGAAAAGCAGCAAAAGGACAAGCGTCAGTTTGAATAGAAATACGGTGGACATAGCACCTCCGGTTTCATCGTTGTTGTTATCGAGACAATTATGGCTATCGAAACGGTTTTGGGTTGCAGTTGGTTTAACTGTGGTTGTGTTTTCTCTTTTGGTCAAACTAGGTTTTTGGCAGCTTGAGAGAGGGCAAGAAAAACAGGCTTTGGAACAAGCCATTCTTGCGCGAGCGGATAGTGCGTACCAAGCATTAGGCGAAGTTCTTGAAGAAAACGATTGGAGAGAAGGCAGCATTCTCGGGAAAAAAGTGGAAGCTAATGTTGTTCCTCAGGCGTTTCCCGTGATTTTACTGGATAACCAAACGCATCAGGGCAATGTGGGCTATTTAGCATTTCAGATTGTCTCTATGAGTGATGAATCAGGAACCTATGCATTATTAGAGCTTGGTTTTTTGGAGGGAATAGCAGATCGTTCAGTATTACCAACCGTCACAACACTCGAAGTGTCGACCTTTATCTCGGGACGTCTGTACAGAAAATCTGCTAACCCACTGAGCTCTGAATTAATGCCAGAAGTTGGCGATGCCATTCGTGTGCAGAACCTGAATATCGCGCAACTGAATCAGCTACTTAATATTGAACTTATGCCCGCAGTCTTGCAGCCAGACAATCTAAAAAATTGGCCTTACGACTTTCCTTGGAACCCATTGCCGCTCAACAGCGCCAAGCATTTCGGTTATTCGATTCAGTGGTTTTCGATGGCGGGCGTTTTCTTATTATTGACCTTAATTGTTTTTGTTCGTTGGCAAAGAAAATTGCGTCATATGGAGGTGAAGCATGACATCTAAAGTAACCAAAGGGCGGCTAATGTTGATTGCGTTGGTGTGTACGTTTGCGCTTCCTGCCGTCATCGCTAAGGTCATTCTCACCCAAGGGTGGTATCAAAGCGGTGTGACCAATAGAGGTGTGTTAGTTGAACCATACACAACGTTAGAGCTACTTGGTCAAGAGTCCCCACTCAAGGATCACAGATGGCAACTCGCTTATGTTTTACCTAATGAGTGCACAGAACAATGCAGGCAGCAGCTTTACTTGCTTCAGCAAAGCCATGTCGCTTTAGGAAAATATCAAGAGCGTGTGGTGCCGGTGCTTTGGCAGACAGAGTTGTCCGATACCGTAGATGTATCGATGACGACAATGCAAATTAATCAATCGGTTACCGCCAAAGTGAAACCCGGACAAATATTAATCGTTGATCCTCTGGGGCAATTGGTGATGTCTTACTCGCCGCAACCGAATGAAGATTTAGTCTCGTTCAACAAAGGTATGTTGGCGGATTTACGCAAGCTCTTAAAATTGTCACGAGTTGGTTAGAAAGGGGCGTATATGAAGTTAATTCAGTTGGTTAAATTCAGTTTACTCCTAACTTTCGTGGTGATCATGTTAGGCGCATATACTCGCCTTTCTGATGCAGGGTTAGGTTGCCCTGATTGGCCCGGCTGCTATGGGCATCTTGCTGTGCCTCATCAAGAAGAAGACGTAATACGTGCCAATCTTAATTTCCCTGAACGGGCTGTCGAGCATGAGAAAGCATGGCTTGAAATGATTCATCGCTATTTTGCAGGAACGCTGGGTCTGGTCATTTTTGCTATGACAGTGATATCAACGAGATCTGAGCGCGTGAATCCTACTATTCCGATGCTTCTCAGTGTACTGGTGGTCGGGCAAGCACTTTTGGGGATGTGGACCGTGACGCTCAAATTAATGCCAGTCATCGTAATGCTTCATCTGCTTGGTGGATTTACTTTACTGGTTCTGCAGGCGATTTTTTACTGTCAGTTAAAAGCGCAAAATAATCTCTATTTCTCTCCATCTTCCAGCTCGCTGCGAGGCTTCTCATTATTGGTTTTTCTGGTTGTTTTTATGCAGGTGCTGCTAGGAGGGTGGACTTCGTCAAACTATGCCGCGCTCATGTGCACCTCACTGCCGATTTGTGAGGGAGATTGGATGAGTTATCTCTCATGGAAAGAGGCGTTTTCTTTCTGGCAAACCGGATTCGAGAATTACGAGTTTGGTATTTTGGAGTATCCGGCAAGAATGACCATACATGTTACGCATCGCCTCGGTGCGATTGTCACCGCCACTGTCGTATTGGCTTATAGCATTATGCTCATGAGGCAAGATTCCCATCATTCACAGCGCATTGGAGGATGGTTACTACTCACTTTAGCGTGTCAAATTATGTTGGGCGTAAGCAACGTCGTATTCCAACTTCCTATTTATGTCGCCGTGGCGCATAACTTGGGTGCCGCCATTATGTTGAGTCTTGTTTGTGTGAGTCAGTTTTATTTGTGGCAGGGCAAAAAAGCTTGGAGTTACACCGCGAAAGGAGTTCGCTATGAGTAAAGAAATCGCACTGTCGTTAAATGAGCGAAAGCGACTAAGTTCCGTTTATTTGAAGTTAACGAAGCCTAAAGTAGTCGCATTAATGCTGGTGACGGCCGTTGTCGGGATGAGTTTAGCGCCTGTTACTGAGTTTCCTTGGTTGCAGGCGGCGGTTGGCCTAACAGGCATTGGTTTGATGGCAGGCTCCGCGGCAGCGTTTAATCACCTGATTGACCGCCGCATTGATGCGAGAATGGCTCGCACACACAAACGTCCGTTGCCATCGGGTGAAGCTAAGCCGTTATCGGTGATAACCTTTGCGACGGCTTTAGGCGTCATAGGGTTTGTTCTTTTATATGCGCTGGTTAACCCACTGACGGCATGGCTGACTTTGATGAGTTTACTCGGCTATGCGATGGTGTACACCATGTACCTCAAACGCGCTACGCCCCAAAATATCGTAATTGCAGGTATTGCGGGTGCGATGCCGCCTCTTCTCGGTTGGACTGCCGTAACAGGGCAGTTGCATGCGAATGCTTGGCTGCTTGTGATGATCATTTTTATCTGGACGCCACCACACTTTTGGGCACTCGCAATTCATCGCGTAGAGGACTATCGTAAGGTGGATATTCCAATGTTGCCAGTGACACATGGTATCGAGTACACCAAAACTTCCATTCTGTTGTATACAGTATTGTTGACGTTGGTTTGTGTGCTGCCGGTGTTGGTTGGAATGGTCGGCGTAGTTTATCTTTTTGCCTCGTTACTACTTAACGCTGGCTTTATGTACCATGCATGGAAGCTAAAATACGCGCCAGAGCCCAATACCGCGATGGAGGCGTTTAAATTTTCTATCTATCACCTTTTTGCGTTGTTCATTGCATTGCTTTCGGATCACTATATTGGCTTGTAGCCTCTCTTTAAACAGAAAACGCCGCGTGGCTCGCGGCGTTTTTGGTTTTGATAGTTTGGCTTTTATGCAAAGTTTCTAGAATTATTGAATCTCTAACAATTCAACATCAAAGATCAAAACACTTGCTGGTGGAATTGGGCCTGAGCCACTTTTGCCATAACCGAGCGTGCTTGGTACGAAAAGGCGGATTTTTTCACCTTCGACCATGTATTGCAGGCCTTCTTGCCAGCCTTTAATGACTTGGTTAAGACCAAACGAAATTGGCTCACCGCGATTAACGGAGCTATCAAACACAGTGCCATCAATCAACGTGCCGTGGTAGTGCACTTTGACTTTACTTGTCGCGGTTGGGTGAACCTCACCTTCGCCTTTTTCAAGAACAATATATTGAAGACCACTTTCTGTTGTAATGACGCCTTCTTTCTTCGCATTCTCGAGCAAGAATGCTTGGCCTTTCGCAAAGTTTTCATCCGCTACTTTATGGTTTGTCCAAGTACGGTAAATGAAAAAGCCCGCCAGAATGAAAATAATGAGAGGAAACAAAAATTTAGACACGTAAGCTCCTTGTCTATTTAGGTTGTTTTAGCAAATAGTTAATGGTTTCTGCCATGGCTTCGACGCTGTCATGGCCACCAGTAATGACTTGGTATTTTCCGTTAACGATAAAGGCTGGAACGGAGTTAATTTGGCCGCGAGTCGTGATCGCTTCTGCCTTAGTGATGTACTCAAACAGCGTTTTTTGCTGTGCTTCATCTAAATGGTAAGGGCTGATAAGGTTGCGAGACTCAAAGGCTTTCTCTACGGCGATTTGACGTTCCTCAGCAGTCGTATCAGAACCCATTTGTACGGCAGTAAAAAGATCTGCCATAAATGCTTTGTCAGGTGTCGACTCTAGCTGCATTACGGCAGTATAGAAGATGATGGCGCTCACTTGTGCACTTTCATTGAACGTTACATGCATTTTTTCAACGCTTTGATCGGTCAATGATTCAATTTGAGGGACAAACTCTTCCATTGAACGGCAGTGGCCGCAAGTTAGGGCAAAAGCTTCTGTCAATGGCGCCAAATCATATTCTTGAAGAGATACAGGCAAAACTTCGTATTGCTTGCCTTGCTGAGGCTGAGTGTTGCCGCTATCGCATGCCGACAAAGCCATCATGGCGGCAATCACAGCAAAGCCTTTCGATATGGTTTTTAACATAATAATGCTCTAAGTAAGAAATTTGCGTTAGTTTATCGGTTAACGATAGTGACTAAAACCATTAAATAACAATAAAGTGAGACGATTGGTAACAGACTTTTCCTGATGTGTAGGCTGCAGGGAGGTATTTTGGCATCGCTTTTTATTTGAGAGATACTTGATATTGATTCCAGTGGCATGAACGCTGCATATACAAACCAATCGGTGGATAAAAGCGCTAAAGATTCGGCGTGTTTTGTCGACACAATGGACAAGAGTTTTTCTAAGTTGGTAGTGGTATGAAGCAGTGGTTTTTAATTGTTTGCGGCATTCTGACTGGGTGCAGTAGCCTTGATCAAGACATGGTTCCTGGCGGGAACATTTTAGATACAGCTCCTAAAACAAACACCGAGCTGAGACATCCTGAGTGGGGCTATCCGAGTGCTTCCAGTGTGGCTTCTTCACCTCGCACGTATCAGACTGAGAGGGCATCAGTAAAAAAGTCGCAAAATGTGACCTCTCTGGAAATGTTTCTGAACAGGCACAATATTCCTCATGAGACACTCAGTGGCGGTCACTTAATGATACGTTTGAAAGAGCAAGTGCATTTTCAAACTGGCTCTGCTCAGTTATCAGCGCAATCTCAAGACTGGATTCGAAACATTGGTCACTATCTAGCAGGAAGAACGGATGTGGATGTCGTGATCGATGGCCATGCCGATAGCACAGGAGCTGCCAGCTTTAATGACACGTTGTCAGAAAAGCGAGCTCGTGAAGTGGAAAAGCAACTACTGGCGACGAGTATTCCTCGTCAACGCGTGTTTTCTAGAGGTTTTGGCGAGTATGTGCCGCAGTGCAGTAATTCGACAGCCAATGGCAAAGCTTGTAATCGACGCGTAGAGCTAACGCTGATCGTTGATGAGTAAGGCGATGGTTGGTCGATAAACTACGTCGTGTTGTTTTCACTGAGCCCTTATGTGTTTACTGGCGTTTCCGTCTGGGAATGAGCAAGAAGAGTGAACCCAAAGGCTAGGCATAGCAACGAGCAGCTAGACTGAATAGAAAAGAGGCACCTGTATGGTGCCTCTTTTACATCCGCCAATGTTCATAGGGGGAACTTAGGCAAATTCTTTTTCAACGTAAGCGACGATGTCAGATGACTCGTATAGCCACTGTGTTTCGCCATTTTTTTCGATACGCAGGCAAGGGACTTTAATTCGTCCACCACCTTGCTCTAGTTCAGTTCGATGAGTCGGGTTATTTTTTGCATCACGTAGCTCAATGTTCACTGACTGACGCTTCATTGCACGGCGGACTTTTACGCAAAAAGGGCAAGCTTCAAATTGGTAAAGTGCGTATTGCTTTGCTTTTTCATCAATACGTTGTTGTTCTTCTGCACTGCGTTTAATACCACGAGGTGAGAACACGGCGTTCAGCAATAAGATAACCTTGCCTAAAATCCAACGGATAAACTTCATAATGATCCCTTGATGTTCATTGGGTAATTGTCCTTTAAAAATGCAATCATGATGCTTGTTGCATTGAGCGTGAAGTCTATCAGTTGTTTGAAATGGATAAAACCATGTATTTTATGCGGAAAATAAGCGTTTTAACTTGCCCCAAAAGCCGCTAGTCGAAGCTGGACTGGCTTCTCTACCTAGATAAAAGCTTTGCATCAGTTCGGTTCTGAATGCATCAACATCCATGCGTTTTACAACAAGCTCGTGTTGCAATGTATTCTGAGTTTGCTCGGCATGATCGTGCGCCAAGCTAAAGTCCATATTCAAATAGCCTTGAGTATAAAGCCAAAGGTGGGTTATCAAGATAAGGTCTTCTGCGGACTGGTTAGTGAACTTATCCGCGTGCTCATCACCCAAGGAGTCAGTCAGCACTTGCTGCATTTGCTGGGCAGAATGCGCATGTTGCTCATAGTTAGCGCTGGCTTCAATATGCGACTTAGTCAAAAGACCAAGCAGGTGAAGAGTAGGCGCCGTGGCGGGTTTGTTCTCACAAACTTTTGTAAACAGTTGTGACTGTTCTTTTAACCAACGTCGCTTTGCCGCTTTATGTTCTTTAACGAAGGGAATTTCTTTGAATCCCATCTCTTGACTCAGTTCACTAAGAGACGTCATGGCTTTTTAGTTCCTTCACCGTTACTTCGACGTGTTGATCGTTGATATCAACAAAAATAGAGCTGCCGGTAATCATAACAGAAAGGCTAGTGCCTCGGTCAAGGTGCTGACAAATCAAGTCGATAGCGTCGTAGTCAAAGCTTTCTACGTTGACGGGAAGCATTGAGAACTTTCCTGACATTTTATCCCACCATACCGTCGCTTTAGTGTTATAAGTGTAGACTTTTACGTGTTTTGCTAGGCGAGAGGCTTTCTTGATTCTTTCTGGTTCTGGTTCGCCAATTTCAATCCAGTGAGTAATGCTTTGATCATCGCCAACATGCCATAAATCAGGCTCTTCAATTGTAGAAAGCCCTTTCGTAAACTCTAAATTACTTTGAGCGTTTAAGCAGTAAGCTAAAACACGAGCCAGCATTCGTTGAGGTTTTTCTGAAGGGTGAAGGGCGATAGTTAGATTTTTAGAATCGTAATAGTCGTTATTCATATCGGAAATGGCGATACGAAATTTATAAATAGTCGGTTTAAGAGCCATGGATTTATATCGTTTTTGTTGGCAAAAATAAGTTATAGACAAAAAAATAGCCAGCTTTAGAAGCTGGCTATCGTATCAAATTCTTTAAGAATTAAAGTACTTTGATTTGCTCTGCTTGAGGGCCTTTTTGACCTTGAGAGATAACAAATTCTACTTTCTGGCCTTCAACTAGAGTACGGAAGCCGTCACCAGTGATTGCAGAGAAGTGAGCAAATACGTCAGGACCGTTTTCTTGTTGAATGAAACCGAAGCCTTTAGTTTCGTTGAACCACTTAACTGTGCCAGTAGCTGTGTTAGACATGTCTATTTCCTAAATATCTAAATAATGTAATCTTTCGCCTCAACGGCGCTTATAGCGTGGAAAAATAAATTGCTATTGCGTACCACAGGACGACGGGTTACAAGTAATCCAACGAAATGTGAAAACAAAGAACTTTCTTTCTAGCCGTGTTTGAGTCTAGGTTAATTCCACGAAGAGTCAACATATATTAGTGCTTTATGGACAAATATTTGTATTTAGTCACTATTTAACCAGCATGTTTTTGATTAAATTTCAAATAAATGACGGTGATGTGAAGTTTTTCAGCATAAAATTCAACTAAATCTATAAATTTGACTTATTTATATAATTATTGTCCAATCTGGTTCGACCATTAAGGAGGATTTATGGCAAAACCTAAAACCAGTCCTCAGCCGAATGAGTTACAACACGAGACCGATTTCGGCAGAGGTGAAATCAAGGACAATGCGTTAAAAGCGGTTGTCACCAGTCAATTGTTCAGAACACGAGTCGTAAAAGCGAAAAAAGGTAAAGGCAGCTTCAGTCGGAAAATGAAGCATAGAGGCAAAGAGCCCTATTCAAAGTTCTCCCCGATGTGGATTTTGAATAGGGCTTTTTTATTGAAGCTGGTTTTTATCAAACTATTCAAATTCAATGGTTTAGTGTTAGTTAAATCACTCTTATCTCACCTTATACTGGCTAGCTTTCTTCTTAAAACTAGACGCTGAAAAGTACCAAATAAGTACTAAAACCTACTAAGTTAGATTCATATCAATAGGAGCCACTTCCTGTCCGACACCGCTCTGCTATATCTTTAGATCAGACAAAACAGCCGAGATTATGGTTTAAAAAGACTGGTGAGAAGTAGGTATGTCATCGACGAGTTATGGTACTTATGGTTGCAAGTGTACAAAAGCGTGTGCTTCTTTGTTACTACTATGGCTGTCTATTTGCCCGATGACGTATGCGCACAAGTCAGAGTCTCATTCTTTAATTGTTGCTAACTCCAAAGCTTGGAAGCCATTCTCTTACCTTAGCCCAGACGGTGAGCCCAAAGGCATTTTGATCGACTTCTGGAAAGCGTATGCGGCGGACAACCAAATTGATGTTCAGTTTCTGCTTCTTGATTGGGAGGCTTCTTTACAGGCCGTAAAAGAGGGGCGTGCTGACTTTCACGCGGGATTGGTTTACTCATCGGAAAGAGCCGATTACTTGGATTTTGGCGCAGTTATCATGCCCATTCAAACTAAATTATATGTCAATCAAGACGTGCTTTCGATTGATGTCAAAAGTGTTTTAGCTGGTGAAATGACGTTGCCAATTGGTGTCGTTAAAGGAAGTTACGAGTCTGAGTTTATTAAGACGAATTATCCTAATGCGCCCGTCGCAGAGTACATCAATAACGACACGATGATACGGGCTGCTGTCGATAAGAAGGTGCTGTATTTCGTCGCGGACCTTCAAGTAGCTAACTTTTATATGGCAACTATGCCGGGAGCAGGCATGTTTGTTCCTGTAATAAATTTATATAGTAAAGACCTTCGGATTGCAGCAGGGTTGCATAGTTCTGCTTCCATTTTGGATGTCTCTCGAGCGTTTGAAAAAGTTATCGATACAGATCGAGAAAGGATCCTCAATCGCTGGAGTGTGGTGAAAACGGTCTATCCTCTTTATCTCCTACCTATTGCGATTTTCGTTATGGCGGTCGCGACGCTGTATCATATCTTCGCACTCAAACGCATGGTTGCGCTGCGCACAAGACAATTGACGATTGCTAACCAGCAATTGCTGGAGATGACGTTAACGGATTCCCTAACAAAACTCTACAACCGTAGACACTTGATTGAACAATTGGCGCTCTTGAATCACTTGCAGCGAAGCTTGACGGTAATGGTATTTGATATTGATGATTTTAAATCAATTAATGACCAATACGGTCATCTTGTCGGAGATAGAGCGATAGTGGCCGTGGCTGAAACAGCAAAATCAATGACTGATGAACGTATGACATTGGCGAGAATTGGCGGAGAAGAGTTCGCACTCGTGACGGCATCGCTCTCTGAGCGAGAAGCGAGCAACTTTGCTCAAATGCTCTGCAAAGCCGTGTACGAACAACCTATTATCCTTGGCGGGCAAGCGATTCATTTGAGCATTAGCTTAGGCTGCGCATACTACCCTGAATTTACTCATATCGTGAATTTACAAGACGCTGATCAACTGATGTATCAAGGTAAGTCTGAAGGTAAAAATCGGGCGGTGTTTCAAGTCATAACAGACAGCCAGGTTCAACTTGAGCTTCGTCAAGTCCCTTAGTGTTTTTGAGTCACCAATCGCTATTTCTAAATCCTCACTTGCTATACTCAATTGAATTTAAAATTATTATACCCGTTTCGCTTCAAATTCTAGGTCGTGTCGGTACAAAGGGAAGGTATGTATAAAACGTTTTGTGTTCTCGCTTGTGTACTTCTCTCTTCTTTTTCTTACGCTGAGAGCGCTTTCGATATAGTCCAAAAGTCTGATCAAGCGATGCGCGGGAAATCTAGTTATAGCGAAGCCACCATGAAAATTGTTCGCCCTGACTGGTCACGTTCAATGACCATGAAGAGTTGGACGAAAGGTACGGAATTATCTTTGGTCTTGGTGACTGCTCCGGCGAAAGATAAAGGTAGCACCTCGTTAAAACGTCATAGAGAAATGTGGAATTGGGTGCCGAGTATCGAGCGAGTGATTAAAATTGCGCCATCCATGCTCAGTCAGTCTTGGATGGGATCAGACTTCACGAATGATGATTTAATTAACCAATCTTCTATTGTTGTCGATTATCAACATCAACTGCTCCCAAGTGAAACCTTTGATGGTGACAAAGTTTGGGTAATTGATGCACTTGCCAAGCCTGACGCCCCAGTGGTTTGGAGCAAAGTCAGACTGTGGATCTCTCAAACGAGCTTTTTACAGCGCAAAGTCGAGTTTTACGATGAATTTGATGAACTGGTAAATGTTTTGACGACTTACGATGTGCAAACGTTAGGTGGGCGAGACGTTGCGGCTCGCATGGAGATGCAGCCGATAGATAAACCAGGAAATAAAACGGTTTTGATTACGCACGAAGCGCAATTTGATTTTGATATCGATGATGACTTTTTCTCCCAGCAGCAAATGAAGGCTCTGCGAGATTAGGGTGGATTTTGGTTTAGATAAGAGGTGAGATCGGATGCTCATCAAGCTCGCATGGCGAAATCTATGGCGGCAAAAACGGCGGACATTGTTAACCGCTTCTGCGTTAGCTCTTGTTCTGTTTCTCTCCTTACTGACTCGAGCGTTCCAAGAAGGAAGTTACTCCTCAAATATTAAAAACGCTGCGAAGTTCTATACGGGATTAATTCAGCTACAACATCCCGATTTTGGGGACTCCTCTAGCATTGATGATGTCCTTCCACAAACGCCTGCGTTCATTGCATCTGCCAAAAATAATCCTGATATCGACATCGTTCTGCCGAGAATTGAGTCATTTGCGCTTGCCGCCAAAGATGAACGATCCAAAGGCGTGATGGTGCTCGGCGTTGAGCCTGACGCTGAAGATAGCTACTCCAGCATTAGTGACAAAATCGTACAAGGGCGCTTTATTGCATCTGGACAAAACTCGGTGCTTGTTGGTGAGGGCTTGGCAAACTACCTTCATTTGAACGTTGGTGATGAACTGGTGTTGTATGGTTCGGGTTATCGTGGTCAAACGGCGGCTGGACTGTATCAGGTGTCCGGTATTTTGCACTTTCCTTTGCAGCAGTTAGATTCTCAGTTGGTCTACATGCCTCTTGATACCGCACAAGCGCTGTATTCGCTTGATAACCAAGTCACCGCATGGGTCCTTAACACTCAAAGTTTACGCGTGTTGCCTGACATTGTTAAACAACTAAAGCGCCACTACGGGAATGGCGTCGCAGTAAAAAGCTGGCAGGAGCTGTCGCCAGAACTTTCCCAACAGATCGCCTTGGACAAAGCGGGTGGGATCTTTTTGATCTATATCTTGTACGGCATTGTTGGTTTTGGCCTGTTTGCCACGATTTTGATGATGACGTTAGAGCGCCAGCGTGAATTTGCGGTGATGCTCGCGACGGGTATGTTGCGCAGCAAGCTTATGGGGCTCGTCGCCATTGAATCGATGTTTATCTCCGTTATTGGTCTTGTGCTCGGTATCTTGATCAGCGCGCCTGTGCTTGCGTATTTCTATATCAATCCGATTGAGATTACAGGCGATGCTGCACAAGTGATGCTGGAGAGTGGCTTTGAACCAATCGTACCTGTTTCGCTAGAGCCGTATTTGTTAATTGATCAAATTCTTGTCGTTCTCGTTATTTTATCGTTATGTCTGATGTATCCGATGGCTAGACTTCTTCGCTTGCCCATTGCTAGTGGGCTAAAAGGAGGCGCGCATGTTGATTAAATTGGCGTGGCGTAATTTATGGCGGAACAAGCTCAGAACTTCCATTATGCTAGGAGCGATGGTGTTCGGCTTAATGGGCGTTGTTGCCATGATTGGATTCATGAACGGTTTGGTCGACAGCATGATCAAAAACGCGATTGCGTGGCAAACCAGTCATCTACAAGTGCATCAGAAATCCTACCTTAATAATCCTGACCTTAGTGACACAATAACGAATTATCAAACGATAACGGCCGCTTTGGCTGCACATCAAGATGTTAAAGCGGTATCGGCGCGATTTCTTGCTGATGGCATGATTGCTTCTGCGCGTAGTACGAGAGGCGTTCGGATCAATGGCATCAATATTGAACAAGAGCAAAGTATCACACCGCTTAAAAGCCATGTGATAGACGGAGAATGGTTAAACGAAGTGGGAAGAAACCCCATTCTTGTTTCGCAAAAAACCGCAAATCGGTTGAAGCTGCGTGTTGGATCGAAAGTGGTTTTAACATTATCTGACATCAAGGGTGATGTATCTGGCGCAGCTTTTCGCGTTCGAGGTATTTTTAAAACGCCATCCACCACGTTTGATGACGGTAATGTCTACGTCCGTAAAGTCGCTCTCGAAACAATCGCAGGCTTGTCGGGTGCGCATGAAATTGGCGTTTTGTTGAACTCCAACGAGACTGAACAGCTAGAAAGTGCAGAGGCATTTACGTTATCAATATTGCCACAAGCCAACCGTGAACAATTGGTCGTGAGAAAATGGCAAGAAATACAGCCTTTACTCGCAACAATGATGAGCTCAATGGATATCTCTAACCAAATTATGTTGGTCGTTTTCGTACTTGCCATGACTCTCGGAATCATCAACATCATGCTGATGTCAGTTTTTGAAAGAACGAGAGAGTTTGGTGTGTTAATGGCGGTTGGCATGCAGCAGCATAAAATTCGCACACTGATTATTTTGGAAACGCTATTCCTTGGTTTGAGTGGTTGCGCGTTAGGGTTATTAGGAAGCGCAGTCATGCTGAAAATACTGAGTATTACTGGCTTATCGCTTGGCGCACTTGCTGATGGATTAGGTGCTTATGGCGTCGATACCTTGCTTTATCCAAGAGTATCGTTTTACGAGTATCAATTGATTATTGTGGCTATTTTTGTCGCGAGCTTATTTGCGGCTTTGTATCCAGCAAGGCAAATTCTCAAACATCGACCTGCGGATGCCATGGCGGAGAAAACGTAATGACGATTAAATTGGAAGGCTTATCCAAGACGTACAACCCAAAGAGTGATTTTCCGGTACATGCGGTTCAGAGCGTAGATTTGGAGATCAAGCAAGGTGAGTTTGTCGCTATTATGGGACCTTCTGGTTCAGGGAAAACGACCCTACTAAACATGTTGGGCGGGATCGATTCTCCTACATCAGGACGCGTGGAAATTGATGGATGCTTAATCTCTGATATGTCAGAAAAAGAGTTGATCGCTTATCGACGCGATAACATTGGCTTTATCTTCCAAGATTATAGTCTGCTCCCCGTACTGACAGCTCTTGAAAACGTCGAGTTTGTTATGCAATTGCAAGGGAAAACAGAAAGGGAATGTCGTGAACGCGCCAGCGCGCTACTGCAACAGGTTGGATTATCACAGCAGATGCATAAACGTCCGAGTAAAATGTCTGGAGGCCAACAACAGAGAGTTGCGGTTGCAAGAGCATTGGCACCAAAACCAAGGTTTGTAATGGCAGATGAGCCTACCGCCAACTTAGATGCAAAAAGTACAGCCGAGCTGCTTGATATCATGGAACAACTCAGTGAAAAAGAAGGCACGACATTTATCTTTTCTACCCATGATCCTAGAGTTATTAAGCGCGCACATCGAATCATAGTATTTGAGGACGGGCGTTTGGCACGAGATTTTGCCAACATTGATAACACCATAGAGAACAGCCATGCGTGGTAGAGTAGAAGGCGTAAGCTTACTATCCAAGTTATTGCGGCTTTTTTTTGCGTTAAGTCCTGCGGTAATTTGCATTAAAACTAATGCCAGCATACCGGGTTTGGAGCCTGAAAAAGCATGGGATATCAATGGCTATGTGAAATACATGGCGACCTATAGTATGCCTGACGAGCAGGGTAATACCCTTGACCATCTACTCCATAACCGGATTAACGTTGAATATCGCTTTTCTCCTGAATGGCGAATAAATCTTGGTATCAGGAATAGAGCATTGTGGGGCGATGCGCTTGAGATTCCTCAATATGCGGAACTCGTGGCGCTTGATAATGGGTATTTTGATCTAAGCAAAAACTGGCGAGAAGATAATGTAATCCTCAATACCCAACTGGATCGACTCTACGTCTCTTGGAGTGACCAAGATTGGAGTGCAAGGTTAGGGCGGTTCCGGGTCAACTGGTCAATGAACACCATTTGGAACCCAAACGACATCTACAACGCCTATTCTATTTACGACTTTGATTACGAAGAGCGGGCGGGCACCGACGCTGTCATGGTGAGTAAAAAACTTGGGTTTGCCGCTGGGTTAGATCTCGTTTTCTCTCCGTCAAAGCAGTCTAAAGAAAACAGCACGTCACTACGATATTTCTCCAACGTTTCTGGTTGGGACTATCAAATCATTGCGGGTCGATCTCGGCAAGACTATGTTCTTGGAGCAGGGTTCGCGACTGATATCTATCAAGCCGGGTTTCGAGGCGAGTTAAGCTGGTTTGATCCTATTGATACAGAGCGTCAAGGTCAGCCTACTGAGGATACGACAGTCGCTAGTTTGGAGTCAGATTACAGTTTTGGTGGTGTGCGTAACTGGATGGTGAGAGGTGCTTGGTTGTTTATTTCTGAACCAAAGCCAGCGAGCAGCGCATTAACTTACCTAAACCTCCCTCTCTCTGCGAAAACCTTGAGCTTCACGGAGCATACTGTTTATGCCGATGCTAGCTTCGACTTAACGGCGCTCAACCGCGTCACCTTATCGGCTAGTTACTATGATGATGGCTCTTACTTTGCTGGATTATCCAGCAGCTATTCACTCAGTGATAATTGGCAACTGCTAACTGTAGTTCAACATTTTAACGGTACGGACGGCAGCTTATTTGGAGAAACACCTGCAACTTTGGTGTTTGCTAATATCCGGTATAGTTACTAGAGACGCCTTTCATTTAGCTGCTATCCCTAAATAATGCAATCAATCACAAATAATGCCTTGTTCTGAAGTTGTTTTTGAAACAAGCATTTAACATTTTTGTAAACATCGTTATATTTAAGGCTCATCGTTGTCAGGAGTTTATGGATGAACCTTACGATATCAGGGAGGTTGCAGCTCAGTTTTGTGCTGCTAGCCGTACTTTTTATGGCATCAGCGGTATTCACGTATCGCAACGTCACCACCGTAGAGCAATACGCCTCTTCGTTACTTAAATCCGATTTACCGACCGTTGACACCAGTCGCGGTATCCAACAGTCCGTTCAAGCGTCGTTGTCTTCTATTCGAGCCTACATGTTGTTAGGTGGCGATGAAGAGGCGAGCGCACGTCTAAGTGAGGACGTACGCAATATCATGGCATCTACAGACGAGTCGCTTCCAACTTTGCAGGCTTTGATCTCTGAACAGGATTTTCAAGCGATTCAAAGCCAGTGGAACGCGGTAAAAGTCTCTTTAAGCAAGTTGATTGAACTTAGCCACAGTGATGAGAACTTACCCGCGCACAACCTCTTTATTAACGAAGCGGCACCCATTGCAGAAGTGGCACTTGATCAGCTTCAAAGCTTAATCAACGAAGAGTCAGGAAACCCATTTGGTGGAGACAGAAAACGTCTGTTTAAAGTCTATGCCGACAGCTATACCTCGCTCGCCAATGCACTGTCTGCTTTGCGAGATTTCCTGTTGTACGGGCAGCAAGATCATTTGGACAAATACTACGACTTGATTAAGTACCACAATCAGTCCGTGGCGGAAATCGACAGTAAACTCGACAGACTGACTGATAACGACCAATCATTGTGGTCACTGTTTAAGGAAATGCAGCAACTGTACTTTCCTTTAGCAGAGCAGGTAATTGCATTGCGTCAATCGCCAGAGTGGAACGAATCAAACTTGCTGATGGCGAACGAACTGTTGCCAGCAGCAGATGCCCTAGACCAAAGCTTAGAGACGATCGTATTGGCGCAGCAAAGTCGTGCTGATCAAAGCGGACAGGGCATTAATCAGTCCATCAAGAACGTACTCACCACCATGCTGATTGCGGCAGCGTTGGTTTTGTTTGCCGCAGTAGCGATTTCAAAATACATGGGCAACACCATTGGTCGCCGAGTGAAAAACTTATCGGAGCGAGCAAAGACGATCGCTTCAGGGGACGTTTCTCAGCCTTCGCTCACTGTTGTTGGGAAAGATGAATTGGCAGACCTTACCGATTCGATTAACCGCATGAACCAATCGTTAGCGAGCATCGTGGCCGGGGTGAGTGAGAAAGCGCATCAAGTGGATACCAGCATGGGAGCTTTGTTGGAATCGGCGCAAGTCACCTCATTGAATGTTGAACAGCAACAGACCAGCATTGTTGAAATGGGAAGCCAATTGGATGAAATCGCTTTAGCCGCGCGTAACACTCTAGATCAAGCCAATCAATCGGTGCAGAAGCTTTCTGATTCAAAAGGCGAGATTGAACAAGGTCGTGATGCTTTAGAGCAAAATAAAGTCACCATGGAAAGCTTGCACGGCAGCATTGAAACCGCGAGCACGCAAGTAACGCAGTTAAGCAAAGAGAGCGAAGCCATTGGTCGAGTGACGGAAGTGATTGAAGGCTTGGCAGAGCAAACTAACTTACTGGCATTGAATGCCGCGATAGAAGCGGCGCGTGCGGGCGACCAAGGACGAGGCTTTGCAGTCGTGGCAGACGAAGTGCGTATGTTAGCGACGCGAACTACTCAGTCGACGACAGAAATCAACGGTATCATCAATGCGATTCAACGCTCGACCCATTCGGTGGTTGAGGAGATTGAACACAGTCAATCACTTGCGGAGCAGGGCGCTGAGCACATTGAAAAAGCGGTAACTCGTTTGCTTGTCACGACCGAGCAAATTGGTTCTTTGAATGAACAAATGGCAGAGCTTGCGGCAGCGGCAGAGCAGCAATCTCATGCGACCAATTCGATCACTGGATTGATGTCCGGTATTACTCAATCAGTGGATGAGGTTTCGAATAACAGCCAACGTGCATCAGAGACATCATTGCAAGTAAAAGAGCAAGTTACTGAGCTGAATCAACAGATGGCAACTTTTAAAACGGCGTAGATAAGGTTTACGTCTGTTCATCTACTTTTGAACGTTAACCAAATAGTAAAAAAGCCCCAATCCTTTTTACACAAAAAGGGTTGGGGCTTTTTGTTGGATGATACGCCGATATTCGTCTGCTTGCTCATTGGATTTGGCTATTTAAATCATAGCTAAAACCAAATTTTCTTCACCGAGGTGGAGTCGTAATATGACTCCATCGGCAGCAAATACTGCAAAAGAATTTTTAAACTTTATACCAATCCCGGTAAGAGAATCGTTCGTTACTACGATTGGTATCATCCTTCTAGGAGCAAGATTATGAACAAACAAGTAAGCCTAATTGGTCTAGACAGCGAACAATCAGCACAACTAGCTCAACAGCTAAATCAACTACTAGCGCATTACCAAGTGTTGTACATGAACTCACGCGGTTACCACTGGAACATCAAAGGTCAGCAATTCTTCGAACTGCACGTAAAATTTGAAGAGATCTACACGGATCTACAAACCAAAATCGATGAGCTTGCAGAGCGTATTCTTACCTTGGGTCATACACCAGCGCACGCATTCAGCAACTACTTGGAAGCAAGTGAAATTAAAGAACATCAAAACGCGACTTCTGGTAAGGAGTGTGTACAAGGTCTGGTTCAAGGCTTTAGCGTTCTACTTCTAAAACAGCGTGAGATTCTACAAAACGCGGGTGAAGCAGGCGACGAAGGTACCGCGGCATTGATGGGTGACTACATCCGTGAGCAAGAAAAATTAATGTGGATGCTTAACGCTTACCTACAAGGCTAAGCGACGCATCACCCGAGCACTCACTTGGGGGCGCATAAATAAATCGGGAATAAGTCAAAGGAGCACGCGAGTGCTCCTTTTGTTTATGAAAGTGCCCAGTTAGTCGTGAATGTGCTTAAAAGACTGAAAATGTTCGAGTAAATCGGTCAGTTCTGTTACAGCAAGAGAGGCGGAGTCGTGGAATTGTGCAGTCGTATTGTGGTGAACAAGGCAGGATGGCATTTGGGCGTTGTATGCGGCTTGTAGGTCATAAAGGAAATCGCCCACATAAAGTACTTCATCTGGCATTAATCGCCACTCTTTGGCTAGGACTTGGAGCGATAAAGGATCAGGTTTTGCTGGGTAGCATTCACGAGTGAGGACATGTTCAACATCAATTCGGTTATGTTCCAACTTACGCTGCGTAGCGATCAAACAGTTGCGCGTTACTATCGCGGTTTTAACTTTATGCTGATGTAAGTATGCCAAAAGCTCGTGGCAACCCAGCATCGGAGATGATTGCTCAGCATCAGAAATTTCATGATCAAAGATAACATTATGGGCATGCTCTCTCTGATGTGGATGGTCAAGCTTATCAACAAAATCCAATAAATCTTCGTTTTGTGGACAGCCTAGTTGCTGACGAAGATCTTTGAAGTTCATATCGGAGCTGACGAGCGTATTGTCTAAGTCGAAAATAACGGCTTTGACTCTTTCAAGTTTTAATGGAAAAGGAACCATGATGACCTCGTACGACTTAAACCAAGCTATCTTTCTAAAAACAAAAGGTTATTGTTAATTTTATATTCAAACGTGTTACTTGTACGAAAATAAATCACTGATACGTCACAAATTAAATAGTCTCAATAATGTTGGTGTTTGATTACTTCTCTTCAAGACGGAAAATTTTGCCTGTATCTGTTGAAAAATAGACATAGCCATCCGGGCTGATGGTGATATCTCTGACTCGCTCGCCAAGATTCTCCATCAATCTTTTTGATTCGGTGAGCTTGCCATTCTCAATAGAAACCACGTTGATGTGCGCCAGCTTCAAGGCACCGGCGAGGATTTTTCCATCCAACTCTGGGTACTTATCACCACGATACACCACCATATTGCTTGGCGCGATAGACGGAATATAAACCAACTTTGGGTCTTCCATATTCGGTAAGCTTTTCGCTTCTCCAACGTCTAACGGTCCCCAATACTCTTTACCCTGAGAGACTTTTGCCCAGCCGTAGTTTGCACCTTTCTTAATCAGGTTGATTTCATCACCACCACGAGGGCCATGCTCAATCGACCAAAGTAGTTTTGTTGCTTCGTCGTAAAACATGCCTTGTGGGTTACGGTGCCCGTAACTCCATATTTCAGGGCGAGCCTCAGAAGTCTTGAATGGATTATCTTGTGGCACCGAGCCATCAAGGTTGAGGCGAAGAATAGTGCCTGCATGGGTTTGAGTGTCTTGCCCATTATCACGTTCGCCACGGTCCCCAATTGAGAAGTAAACCTTGTCATCGATAAACGCAATACGGCTGCCGTAATGACGGCTGGTGTCCGTGATTGCGTCGGCGACAAAGACGTCTTTCCAATCCACAAGTTGATTGTTTTTCAATTGTGCGGTCGCTAATGCCACCGTATTTCCTTTATCGGTACGTTTGCTGTAAGTAAAGAAAAGTTGTGGATTTTGTGGAGCGGTATTCAGCACTAGAGCTACATCTAATAAACCAGCTTGCCCACTGGTGTTCACATTCGGTACTTTGAAGAGGGTTTGCTGTTTTCCCGAAGCAATATTAAGTAATGAAACGGTGCCGTTTTTTTCATTCACGATCATTTGTTGCTTATCGAGAAATTCAATTCCCCATGGGATTTGAAACCCATTGGCAACCTCATTGGCACGATAGTCCGCAGCATCGATAGAAAAAGCTAGGCAAGCGAGTAGGGTCGCAGTGATCGTTCTCATGGTTCCTTCCAATATGAATCCAAGATACTTAAAAGCTAACACTAAAAGAGGACGTTTGGCAGGGTATGCGAATATAAAAAATCCCCAATACGAGATCGGGGATTGAATTAAGACTAGAGAATTGTTTACTTAGCGAGCCTACATCGCTTCTTCGAAGATCTTAGAGATCTCTTCGTGCGTTGCTTGTTTCGGGTTAGTGAAACCACAAGCGTCTTTTAGCGCGTTGTCCGCTAAGGTTGGGATATCTTCTAGCTTCGCACCAAGCTCTTTAATGCCTGATGGGATGCCGACATCTTTAGCAAGCTCAACGATAGCATCAATGGCCGCCGCAGCACCTTGCTCTGCTGACATACCTTCAACATCAACACCCATTGCTTTAGCAACGTCACGTAAACGCTCTGGACATACTTGCGCATTGTAACGTTGTACGTGAGGTAGAAGAATCGCGTTACATACACCGTGTGGTAGGTCGTAGAAGCCGCCTAGTTGGTGCGCCATTGCGTGAACGTAACCAAGAGATGCGTTGTTGAATGCCATACCTGCCATGAACTGTGCGTATGCCATTTGCTCGCGAGCTTCAAGGTTTTCACCGTTTTTCACTGCTGTGCGAAGGTGAGCTTGAATCAGTTCAATTGCTTTGATTGCTACCGCGTCGGTAATTGGTGTCGCAGCGATAGATACGTAAGCTTCGATTGCGTGTGTTAGCGCATCCATACCTGTTGCGGCAGTAAGAGACGCAGGTTTAGCAAGCATCAATTCAGGATCATTCACTGACATCAATGGTGTTGTGTGTTTGTCCACAATCGCCATCTTAATGTGGCGCTCTTCATCTGTGATGATGCAGAAACGCGTCATTTCAGAAGCAGTACCAGCCGTTGTGTTAATTGATACGAGAGGCAGCATTGGTTTTGCTGATTGGTCAACGCCTTCGTAATCGCCGATCTTGCCGCCGTTTGACGCCACTAAAGCGATACCTTTTGCACAATCGTGCGGTGAGCCGCCTCCGAGTGAGATAACGAAGTCGCATTCGTTTTCTTTTAGTAAAGCTAAGCCATCATTAACGTTGGTGATAGTAGGGTTTGGTTGAGTGCCATCGTACACAACGGTTGCTACGTCGCGTTCAGTGAGAAGGTCTTGAACTTGTTTGACTACACCGATTTGGTTAAGGATCTTATCCGTAACGATCAAACCTTTTTTAAAGCCTTGAGATTGGATGCTGTCTGCTGCGTCTTTTAAACAACCAGCGCCCATTAGGTTTACCGTAGGGATAAAAAATGCACTTGTCATATTGGATAGCTCCGTCGTTATTTTTAATAATCTTTCTTAATTTGCCATTTACTGTCGCACACTCGTTTCCAGATTGAAGTTGATCTGAAGCAAGTTTACCTATTTAGAGGTATTTGCAAGAGAAAAACTGTGACAGTGATCTTGTTGCACAGCGTATAGGTGCAACACAGATATAAAGTAGAACAAATATGAAACCAGTGACGCAATCGATTGGCAAAAATTGATATCTAATACGGATATATCTCTAAATTAGACTAAAGTATAAAAAATCCCCATTAATAACTTAACTATCAATGGGGATGGGAGGTAGGTTTATAAGTTATCTATCAATAATTAGGCAATATCAATCAGCTTTGATACTAACTTTTCGATACCTGATGCCGCTTGAGAGATATTCTCTGCCAACATATAAGCTGGGGTTGATAGAACGAGGTGTGTTTCATCAAAAACGATATCCTCGACAGAGCAAGTGATGTGCTCACCGCCCATTTGATTAAATGCTATCGAGATCGCTTCATCGTTGCCTACGGTGCCTTTCACGCCTTGATCATAAATCATCGGAATAATGACAGGTGAAATACACAGATAACCTGCTGGCTTTTTCGCATGAGCGAATGCGCGACATGCTTGAGCTACGTGTGTATTAATCGAGCACTCAGCTCCTGATACAGCGAAGTCAGTGAGGTTTTTAGCGGCACCAAAACCGCCAGGTAAGAGTAGGGCATCAAACTCATCTGGGTTTAATCTTGCAACATCATCAATATTGCCACGTGCAAGGCGTGCAGATTCCACCAACACATTTCGTGTTTCGTCCATCTCTTCGCCAGTTAGATGATTAATCACGTGTAATTGATCGATGTTAGGAGCAAAGCAATGCCATGATGCACCTTCTTTTTCAATGGCATGGAGTGCTAATACGGCTTCATGTAGTTCTGTGCCATCGTAAACACCTGAACCACTGAAGATAACTGCGACTTTTTTCATTTGAGAATTCCTTTAGTCTGAGGTTTCCGTTTGTTGCTCTGTTTCTTTTAGATGTTGAGTGCTCGAATCAGTTTCGGCGATTTCGCTATCGTCGTCTTCTTCATCATAGTAGCGCACAACAAAAGGTGTAAGCATAACACTCGAGGGCAGAAAATGTTTCATATCGACTCCAACTGCGTAATGGAGTGATTTTTATACTGATTTTTATAAAACAGTACGTTGAACCTGATCATTTTTGAGTTAAGCTGATGTTTCCTTTGGCATTCGTGAGTGGTAGGTCACATGAAATCAGTGCAATTTCGTTTCACACTTTATGGTTGTATTGCCATCCTCTCTTGGAGTTGTTTACTTGGCATTGCCAGGTTGGTAACCGAGAGCCTAGGTCCCGTGGGCGGGGCGGCCATGTTGTACTCTCTCAGTTCTATTTTCCTTCTTATCGTAGTTGGCATTCCGAAGTTATCGTACTTTTCTCCAAAGTATCTCGTGCTTGGTGGCGCGATGTTCGTTTGTTATGAAATATTTCTCGCTTTATCTCTGGGATATTCCAACTCGCGTGCGCAGGCTATTGAGGTGTCGATTGTCAATTACCTTTGGCCAGCACTCACCGTTTTGTTTGCGGTTTTAGGCAGTAACAAAAAAACAAACTGGCTGCTTTATCCAGCGGTTGCGCTGGCGTTTATCGGAGTCGCGTGGACGGTGAGTGGTGAGAATGGCTTATCCGTTACTCAGATTATGTCCAATGTCAGTAGTAACCCTTTGGTTTACTTTATGGCTTTCGCAGGAGCAGTTATATGGGCTTTTTATTGTAATTTAACCCAGAGACAGCAATCCAAACATAACGCGATTACGTTGTTTTTCATTGCTACTGCTGTTTCGTTATGGGTGAAATATGCGTTTGCCGATGAGCCAGAGATGACTTTTTCATGGGAAGCAATGGGCTACCTTTTTGCTTCTGCGGCGTTGATGGCTGGTGGTTATGGTTTGTGGAACATCGCGATTGTTGGCGGAAACATGGTCTTTCTCGCGACACTTTCTTACTTTACGCCCATTTTCTCTGCGCTATTTTCTTCCATTATTCTTGGTGTGACGTTGAGTCCGAGTTTTTGGCAGGGGGTTGTGATGGTTACGGTGGGCTCTTTGCTTTGCTGGGTTGTCACCAAGGAGAAGCGTGAAGCTGCAGGTTAAACCAAAATTATCTGATTTTATCTTTGCGCTGTATGCTCAAATGACAGAAAGAAAAAAGCTCCCGACCGAGGGAGCTTTTTTCTTTCGTGTTCTAACAGTTTGCGACGTTTAAATGGAGTTGCAGTTTGAATCTGTGCTTCGACAGACGTTTCGTTAACTGAGTGCGAGTTTGTTCCAACTTATCCAATGCAATGGTGTCGTCATCGACGTGCAAATCGATGTTAATACGAAGCTCTTGGCCCACTTTAGTGATACCCGCTAACTTCAGCTGGTGGTCAGATGTTTTTTCTATCTCTAGTACATCATTGCCAACGACCTGACATAGCTCTTTGCTTGGTGTCATCATTAGTAGCTCACGTAGTGCACCAACCAACATATCAAAAGGAACTTTCAGAAAGTAGAAGCCCATTAGCACCATCATCATAGGATCGGCATAAACCGCATATTCAGCGAATGGCGTTAGTGATACAACCCAAGCAGCAACAAATCCTACCGTCACCGCTACACTTAATAGCGTATCCATCTGCCACTGTTTTTTCTCTGCTTCAATCAAGCCTGATGAGAAGCGACGGCTGCGTTTAGCCATAAACCACCAAGCGTAACCACAACCGATGACGTTTACGATGCCGAATAGAGTGGCAATAGAAGCATCGACTTCACGGCCTCCGGACATCAATGCTGAAATTGCAGAGTAAAGAGAAAAGCTTACAACCACTAAAATAACAGCCGCTTTTATCGCAATAACGATTGGCTCTAAGACCGCTTTTCCAAATGGGAATACAGATTTTGAGGGCTTGTTAATATAGTAGGAAGCGGCCAGTGACAATAAAGTTAACAGTAAGCTGACCAAAGAGTAAACACCGTCAAAAACGATGACAATTGATCCTACAAGCAAGCCAAGTACCATACCACCAGCAGCGAACCCAGATGCTAAAAGGGCTGAAATGGTTAGAATACGGTTTTCGTTTTTGCTTGTCCTGTCACACATAAAAGATGCCTTTAAATTTTAATACCTTACTATTCTTCTCGCATAAGGTAATTTAGGCAACCACTAAGTGAGCAGGTTCTAATCTAAAAAGTTGCGTTTTTGTTTATGTTCTTATAAAACAATAACTTGCCGCATGATCTTGGTGCCAATAAAATTGGCGCTCACTGATAAAATGTTTAGAAGTCAAATAAATACTCGCTCAATTTATCCGCTAACCATGTCATTGCTGGGTGCTCAGTTTGACCGTTAGGTGAAAACATACAGTAGTCTTCTTGTGTCAATCCGTATGTATGCTTGATAACGGCGAGCTTTTGCTGGCGAAGGTAATGGCGGATTAATGGTTCTGGCAGTACACCCCAAGCGTCTTCTTCTAAGATGGTGTTGAGCATGTAGTCAAAACTCGAAAAGCCAATGTATCGAGTCGAGAAAGGCTGCAGTTCAGGGTTATCTTTCTCATTTAGGTACACCATCAACGCTTGCATCTGACTGCGTAGATCTTCGTCTGAGACTCGGCGCATCTTACTTAGGCGATGTTCTGCACTGCATACTGACATCATACGTATCTTGCCTAGCGGGTTATACACGATACGAGGATCGTCGACGCGCTCATAATCAACACCAAAGGCAAAATCCACTTGGTGGGTACTGACTAAGTTGGCCAAGTCGCCACTGGATGCCAGGATTAAGTTGAAGGTAGTGGAAGGGAAGCGGTTATTCAATGTATGAGAAAGCTCTTGCCAGAGATCATCAGGTAAGGAGTCGTCACGTGCTACCCAAACTTCCGCGTTAAAACCTTCAGAGATTTGAGCACAGGTTTTTCTTATCCGCTGTGCGATGATAAGTAGGTGTTCGCAATCTTTGTAAATGGCTTTCCCAGCTTCAGAGAGGGTGAGCTGGTTGCCAGTTCGGGCAAACAACTCAACGTTGAGATCTTTCTCTAAAGCCTTAATCGACATACTGAGTTTGGTGCGATTACAATCGAGTTGCCTTGCTGCTTCAGAAACAGAACCACACTCAGCGATGGTGCAGAAGGTTTCTACTTGAGTTAAGTTCATGATTTGACACAACCAATAAATGAATTCAAATAATTTGGGTATTATGCAGATGTGCTCCCAAAGCCGTGAAAGATTATCGAAAAAAACGCGAATCCGCCAGATAAGTCTATGGTCTTTTAACGGTTTTGCGGTAATCTATGTGGGTTACAAAAAGTGAACATGGAGGCCACGATGGCACAAGATTGGGACGGCTTAGCAAAAAACTGGGAATCAAATCCAGCAACAGAGCAATTTGCGCAGTCGGTGTTTGAGCAGTTACAACAGCTAACTCAGCTTGATGGCATTAAAGTACTAGATTTTGGATGCGGAACAGGGCAGTTAAGTCAACGATTGTCACCGATGGTTAAAGACATCGTAGCATTAGACGCATCGGAAGCCATGATTGAAGAACTCGATAAAAAAGAGCTTGCCAATGTAGAACCTGTCGTAGATGCATTGTCTCGCGGCTTGGTCGCTCAGCATCCAGCGTTTCGTGGACAGTTTGACCTAGTAGTTGCATCGTCAGTTTTAGCGTTTGTGGAAGACTTAGATGCGTCATTAAAAATCTCGCATTCTTTACTTAACCACGGCGGTTACTTTGTTCATTTTGATTGGATTGCAGAATCTGAACAAGACGGTTTTACCCTTGCGAAGTCTAAACGTGCTTTGAAAGATGCAGGTTTTACTGAGGTTGAATCGCAACACGTTTTTGACATTACATCTGACGGTAAAACGATGTCGGTATTAATGGGGCTTGGTCGCCGTTAAGACTGAATAAAGAACACTACATGATAAAAGCGAGCTACCTAGCTCGCTTTTTTCTTATCGGTTGAGGGTATGTACCCAAGTTAACCTCACTTGTTCTTCAACCTGTCGCTGCGGGTGTACGCAAAGTGGTTCTCTAACAACCAAGTGTTTTGAGGTTATTTTGGGGCGACTATCCTGCGTATCTCCTCCAACACTTCAGGATTGGCTATTGCGCCTAAATTTTCTACACTCCGATTGTTAACGACTTGCTTAACGGCTAACTCAACCAGTTTTCCCGAACGGGTCTTAGGTATATCGCTTATTGCGTAAATTGCACTAGGTACATGCCTTGGAGAACATGCAGATTTTAGCTGTGCTTTGATGGAGGCGATCATCTCGTCGTTGAGCTCTATCCCTTTCATTAATTGGACAAACAGCCATATTTTTTCGTTGCGATCGACTTCTTTTCCTACTGCGATGGAATCTAGAATACCGTCTATACTGTTCACTTGCTGATAGATTTCGGCCGTGCCGATTCTTACGCCACCGGGATTCAACGTGGTATCACTTCGACCATAAAACACGTATCCACCAACGCTGGTTTGTTCAACATCGTCGCCGTGGTGCCAAATATTGTCGAACTTATCCCAATAAGCACGATGGTATCTTTCCCCGGTGTCGTTCCAAAAGCCAGCGGGGAAGTTGGGCAATGAATTGGCACAAACCAACTCACCGCGCTCTCCAATTACGCTATTACCTTGTGGGTTAAAGACTCTGACATCGACCCCTAATCCCGCTGATTGGCACTCTCCTCGATAAACGGGAGAAATAGGGTTGCCTAACACAAAGCAGCCACAAATGTCTGTCCCGCCTGAGATCGATGCGAGGTGGACATCTTCTTTAATGTGCTGATAGACATAATCAAACTGTTCTGGATACAGAACCGAGCCCGTTGAACAAATGGTTTTCAGACTTGGAAATGCATCACTTTTCGGCGGAGAAAAAGAAACTTTTTCCAATGCCTCTAGGTATTTCGCCGAAGTTCCAAACAGCGTCACTTCGGCTTGTTCAGCGAGGTCCCAAAGTACGTTATGAGCGGGATAAACAGGGCTACCATCAAAAATTACTAAACATGCGCCGCTCGCGAGTGAAGAAACGTGCCAGTTCCACATCATCCAGCCGCAGGTCGTGTAATAAAACACTCTGTCGTTAGGTTGGATGTCGCAATGCAGTTGGTGCTCTTTCAAATGGTTAAGCACTGTTCCGCCGACGGAATGAACGATGCATTTCGGTTTGCCTGTCGTGCCTGAAGAATAGAGCACAAATAGCGGATCGTTAAAATTAACACGAGTAAAAGTCAGCGCTTCGGGTGTGTATTGATTCAGGACGTTTTGCCAATCTTGAGTGCAGACGTCGCATTCAAAAATGTGTGGTTTCAGGTAGCTAATTTGGCAAACCTGTTTAAGACCATCAAGATGATCCGCAATGTGCTGGTTTTTCTCAGACATATCGAAAGTTTTGCCATTGAATGTATAGCCATCACAAGTAAACAGGATTTTAGGTTTCACTTGACCAAAGCGCTCCAAAACGCTTTCAACGCCAAAATCAGGTGAGGTAGAAGTCCAGGTTGCCCCTAAACTGGTGGTTGCTAACATGGCTATCACCGTTTGAGGTAAGTGAGGCAAATAGCCAGCGACGACATCACCTTGCTTGATTCCACATTCTTTCAACCATTGCTGGACACTCGAAACTTCTTCACACAATTGTTTCCATGTGTAGGTTTGCTTTTCTTCACGTTCATTTTCAAACCAAATCGCGAGATCATCGGGTTGGTGACAAGCGTAGGTTAGCAAGTTTTCTGCGTAGTTAATTTGTGCGTTTGGAAACCATTTTATGTCTCTATTTTCGACGGGTTGCTGCCAGCGACTTTCTGCTTGCTCCTTTACGGTCTCTCCTTGAGTACCAATGACGTCGCAGAATAACCAGACTTCTTGCCAAAATTTTTCCACATGATCGAGCGACCATTGATGCAGATCGGCGAAGTTTTCAATGGTATTTCCTTGTCGATTAATGTGTTCAATAAACTGTGTGATGTTGGCTTCTTCGATACGACTTTCGCTCGGTTGCCATACTTTGCTGCTCTCGCGCATAGGTCCCTCTATAACAAAGTGGTAACAGATTTTAGTTTGAGAGGAATACACGATAAAGTCAAACAAGCTAGATATTATATCGTGTCATAAAAATCATGCAGTTACGACGTGTTGTAAACAATATGTTACATCGAATCGATACTGAGAAAATCGTGTAGGGATTGGAAGCTCTCAAGACTGAAGATAGGCTTAATGTAAAGGATTTGTTAATGGAGATGTGCCATGACTCAGTATCGTTCTAAACCCGTAAACCAGGAAGGCAGGGTTGAATGGAGCCGTGAAGAAGACGCCATTTGGCGAGATTTGGTAACACGACAAATGGGTGTGATCCAAAACAGAGCTTGTAAGGCTTATTTACACGGTTTAACGCTGCTTGATTTACCTCAAGACCGCGTTCCTCAATTGCCAGAAATTAATCGTGTCTTGATGGAGACAACAGGTTGGCAAGTGGAGCCCGTTCCTGCGCTTATTGACTTCGACCGTTTTTTTAATCTGCTCGGTAATAAGCGCTTTCCAGTCGCCACATTCTTGCGTACCAGAGAAGAGTTCGATTACTTGCAAGAGCCGGATTTCTTCCACGAAATATTTGGTCATTGCGCGATGTTAACCAACCCAGATTTTGCTGCATTTACCGAGCATTATGGTCAACTAGGGCAAGCCGCTACACCAAAACAAAGAGCCTATCTTGCTCGTCTCTACTGGTTTACCGTAGAGTTTGGCTTGGTCAAAGAAGGGGACAAAACCAAAATTTACGGTGGTGGTATTCTCTCATCTCCTGGCGAAACCCTCTACGCATTAGAGAGTGATGTAGCAATTCGCGACCCATTTGAGTTACAAACTGTGCTGAGAACGCCTTATCGTATCGACATCATGCAACCGAAGTATTACGTGATTGATGACTTTTCTCAGCTCTTTAAAATCAGTCAGTTAAATTTATTGAAACAAGCCGATCTAGCGATTGAAGCTGGACTGCTTCCTCCACTTTTTGAACCAAAGGAACCTGCTCATGTTGAATGAACAAAAATGCGAAGCTTGTAGTATCGATGCCATTGCACTAAGCAAAGAAGAACAACAATCTCTGCTGCTGCAATTGTCTGATTGGCAGATCATTGAAAGAGAAGACATACCTCAACTAGAAAAGGTGTATAAATTTAAGAACTTCAAACAAGCATGGGCTTTCAGTAACAAAATCGCGGAACTGGCAGAAGATGAGTTCCACCATCCTTCTATTATGTTGGAGTGGGGTAAGGTCACCGTAACTTGGTGGAGTCACTCGATCAAAGGTCTGCATAAGAACGATTTTATCTGCGCATCAAAATGTGACGCGCTAGCATCGGCAGAGTAGGACATTACCTCATAAAAAAACGCCCGGCTTACGTCGGGCGTTTTGGTTCTAAATGACTTTTACATTACTTTATAGATTGATTCGGAAGACGGATGTCGTGCCAGATACCTCATTGCCAACAGCGATAAAATGACTACCATTACGGGTAAAGTAATTGATGGATTCTGGGCCTAAATCGCCTGCTTTTGGATTGTATGTGTCGTTGGTGCATTCTCCATCTTCCACTTGTGTACACACTGGCTGATTGTAATCACGACGGTTTACGTAATGTAGGAACTGCACTTGTTTCGGATCGGTAATGTCATAAATCATAATACCGCCTTGGCGCTCTAAGCCGATGAACACGTAATGGCGACCGTTAATTTGTGCTACTTCAATCGCCTCTGGCTCAATGCCTTTATCATCACTTCGGTCATCGCCACTGTGATTGTTATCGTTGGTACTGTTGAAGTTTTTACCTTCATTCAGCAGCGCGATGGTCGCGAAATCGTCACCACTATCGAAGACCAACTTGCCGTTTTCATCCCAAATCGAGAATGAACGCGCGCCAAATGCTTGAACATTCTCTTGTGCAGAAAGCGTTTGTTCCGGCTTAATCACTTTTAAACGCGCGAGTTGTTTGTTGTCTTTTAGTGCTTCTGCCAGTGGGTGCTCTGCTGCTACTTTCAGCTTCTTACCGCGCACTTCATCAACATGGCTTAGACAGGTCCCTTGCTCAGATGTGTATTCATCTGTACCAAGGAAATCGTCTTCATCCCACATCAAGCCTGCTTTGTCGCAGTGTTCTTGAGTGGTTTTGAATCCGTACTCACGCCCGTCTCCTTCATTTGCAGATACGATGTAAGTACTCCCATCCACTGAGTAGCTGTCGATGGTGTCAGGCATAAATAAGCCAACCAGTTGTGGGTAGCTTTTCAAGTTTCCAATAATTTTGTCTTTGTTAGATGCATCGAGTTTAGCGTCCGACCAAGACTTCTCACCTAAGCCAACAATTTTTTCTACCGATTTGCTCACTGGATTGACGATTGCCATGGCGTTATTTTCTTGTAGCGCGACATAGATTTTACCGTTATCTGCAAAAGTGAGGTATTCAGGCTCTAGATCTTGAGCGATAGTGGCGTTTGGCCCCGAAATACGCACATTCATTGGGAGCTCTGCTTTTCGTGAACCATCAAACTCATTAAAGCCAATTTGTGTCACTTCTGCTTGAGTAACGCCAAGGTTCAGATCGATCAAAGTGACGCTACCTTCAGGATCGACGCTGTAATCGCTGTTTGGTTCGCCCTCATTAGCGGTTGCGATGTATCGGCCATCTTTCGAGAAGCCCACCATGTCTGGCAATGCGCCTGTTGGGAACGTCGTGACTAATGACAAATCGTCGGAGCGGTACAAACCAACAATACCATTCGCTTGTTTATTACTGTTTTCAATCGCAACCGCGACCAAACCATTGAATACAGCGACACTGTTTGCAGCGCCAATTTCAACGCCAGCTGCTTCGCCAGCGCTGTTGAGATCAATGAATGCGGTTTGCGTTGGTACGCCGTTGTCATCCATAGAAAGTACATCGACACGTTTTGCTTCAGCATTGATCACATAGAGCTTATCCGTACAGGCGTCATAACTGACGATTTCAGCTGCCGATGTGTCGAATGGGGCATCAGCAACGGATGTCCCGATAAACGTTAACCCTTGAATTGAAGTTTCCCCAGCAACGGGCGCAGTGGTAGGTTTGCATTGTGTAGCGAATGAAGCCACGGTATCTTCGGGTTGTGATGAACACGCGATGGCAAGTGATGACAATGCGAGTGCACCGATTGCCTTTAAGGGGGTGATCATGATATCTCCTTATCAATCCGATACGTTGTCAATCAGCATGGGGTTTATGCTTCTGTCCATTTCCGCAATTGGAATGATGGAACGCTGAATGACGTGTGATTTGGTAAGGCTCTGAATATATGTATGATTGATGACTCTTATATTGGCTTTTTATGAAACTAATGTGTCATCAAAATGATGAAGTAGGGATAGAGGAATAATGGAATTAAAATCGTTTTTAGATTTGTTGGCAGCTTCACCAGAGCAGGTCGAATTTGAAGCAACGATGGCGGTGATCGAAGAAAACTATACGTTTGAGCAAACCGCTTTTGTTAATGGTGAGACGCAAAACAACGCGGGTGAGAACAACGGTTCGTGTAAGATCTTCGCTTTCGGCTTGCTAAATAACCTAGACAAAGAAGCGACGCTAGCCTGCTTTGGCCGTTTTTATCGTGAAGATGTATTGCAGCATCCAGAGAATAGCGATCACCAGAATATTCGTAATTTTATGGTAACAGGGTGGGATGGTATTAAGTTTGAAGCACCCGCTTTAACCGCTAAATAAACACCAGTCAGAAAACGCAGAACAGTAAGCCAGTCGTATTATGCGACTGGCTTTTTTTCTAGACATTTTCGGCACAAACACAACTGGTTGGCGCTTGGCTTGGGTAAATCACGGGTTTCAATAGTAAAGCACCAACAGGTTTCTTTGCCTGCGGCGATATCACAATGGGCTTGAGTCCCGCACTCAGGACAATTGTGCGTTGAATCTTTCCCTGCGATTTGTTCGATAATCGTATCTCGTTGGAGATCGGTTTTGTCTTTCCATTGGATGATTTCATCCATCGTTCGGTGACAACCAGAGCATATTCCGGCGTTATTTTTACATGCAGCTCGACAAGGTGACTTCATTGCTTTCTCGTTCTCATTTTTTATGCCGCGTACTCTAGCACAAAGCGAGTCAAAGCCGCCAAAATAAACGTGAGTGCGATTTGCTGGTGAGGAGAGGACGGCAGTGATATTCTTGGACGAGTTACCTCAAATCTTTGTCACTTATGTTAGAAAAAGAAAACCTCATTAAACTCGCTAGAATGCAAATGCCATTTGGGAAATATGCAGGGCGAGTGTTAATCGACCTACCTGAAGAATACTTACTGTGGTTCGATAAAAAGGGCTGGCCAAGCGGCGAACTAGGGGATTTGCTCAAGCTGTGTTTAGCGCTCAAAATTGAAGGCTTAGATAGTGTCGTGAAGCCTTTGAAGCGTATGTAACTAGCCACAGAAACTCCCACTTTTAATGAAAAGACTTATTATGAATTTTGATATCGATGCACTGAAACACCACCAATTGGTCGAAGATGGTAAATTAAAGGGATGTTACATTCATCAGCCAGCTCAAGGTAGCCAGCAAGATGACAAAGCTGTTTTGGCAGAGCGCCAAGCGTTGGAAAAAATGGGGTATAAGGTAATACAGGTTAAAGCTAAAGGCGGGACAACAACGTTTGCCGAGGCGATGCAAAAGCTTGCGAAGGAAACTGGTCACCTGCCTAAGGAGTAAGTGAGTGTAACCTGCCACAGCTTCCCTAGTTATTCCACGATACCATGTGTTTTCATCAAAAGAGCCAGACCGTTAGGCTGACTCTTTTTTGCTCCAAACCCGTTGAGAGCTTAAACATTTATCGTATCAATAAAGTCCGTCAGTAGAGAAACCAGTTAGTTGCATAAATAACGAGAAGGACTAGAAGACCTAGAAGGAATGGGAAGGTTAGCATCATTGCGAACTTTTTCTTGAAGCTTGGTTTATCGAATACCACGCCTTCGGCTTCCCTTACTCTTCGCTCTTCATCAAAATGCCATTTAATAGCTAAGTAAGCTCCAATACCTAATACAATAAGCTTAAAAGCTCCAGCAAAGTACGGAAAGAAGTTAGCCCAACTGTCGTTCATTATCCATCTCTCTCAAATTAAATATGGGCTTTACGGTAGCAGAATCCAAGGCTCATGTTTAGTGCGCTCCCAATGTCAGGCGCCTTAGCTAGCACAAGCCTACAGCTCGAGCTAGCTGTCCAAAACTCTCTTTGCAATATCCTTGGTTATTAATGATTTAATAGAAAAGGACTCGAACATTTATATCCAGAGGCGTGTCGGTATGGTTTGTAACGTCTTTGCCCCATTCCAATTTAGCTCGTTTGAGCGTCTCTTTGCCTAATAGTTCCTATTTATAATGATCTTGCGTGGTTCAAGGCCCATTTCATCCAATGTTACCGTTGCCAGCCCATCAACATGTGCAGTATGGGGTCTGAGTTTTGAGTGGATACAATCTTCTCGGATTAGCCACTATATCGTTCACGATTATCAACAGCCAAGGTCAGGTCACGCGTTTGTCTCACAGCCTAAAATTGCAATTGAGAACCGCGGTCACAGTAAAGAATTTGTTTTGTATCATCTTGGGTTTGCCATCATGCCAAGATTTATGATGGAGAAAGAGTTAGCTCGAGGAGATTAAGTTCGCATCCTATTTGATGTACACGACTTGGAGAACCCGACTTATGCGGTGTACTAATAGAAAGCTTCGATGCCGTTTCGAGTTGAGTTCTTGAAGAAAAAGGCCGGTGCGTTTGAATAGCATCGAACGCCACCTATTAAACTCAGTATTCCCAAAGCAAAGCCCACCGACAAGTGGGCTTTGTTCTCTTTCAATAACGAAAATAATAACTAGTAGCTCGCTTGAATGCTGACACCGCTATAGTTTGAGTAACCTTGAATCATGACGTGATAACGTCCACTTTGTGTCGCGCTGACCGTACAAGTTTCATTGTTACCGTATTTGAAAGGTCGGCAGTCCCATGCGTTCAGTGCTGGTTTTGCACCAAAACGGAGATACAGGTCTGCATCACCACTGCCACCATACATTTGTACGGTTAAGCGCTGCCCAGCTTCGACATCAACATAGTAATACGCTACTTGACCCGTTGAACCACTTAAACCACTTACTGGCACGCCCGAGGTTAATTTGCCTTCTGGGTCCGGTGTTGGATCTGGGCCACCGCAGTCTTGGCCACAATCTGCATCCGTTAAGCTATAAAGTAGCTTGTTCACGCTGCCTCTTGTGTCCGTCACCTTTCCGCTAGTTGCGCGACTAACGATCAAGGCCTCTACTTGGCTTGGAGATAACGAACTGTTTTCTTGAAGATACAGTGCTGCTACACCCGCTACATGTGGCGTCGCCATCGATGTACCACTAATGGTTTTGTAACCACCGTCATACCACGCAGATTTGATTTGTGAGCCTGGCGCAAACACATCCACACAACTGCCCCAGTTTGAAAAACTCGAACGTGCATCCGTGCTGGTGGTCGAGCCGACAGTTACACCAGTAGCAACGCGCGCTGGAGAGTAGTTACACGCATCGGCATTGGAGTTACCTGCTGCAAGCATAAAGCTGACACCTGACTGAACCGCACTTTGCACCGCGCTATCGAGAGCTACAGATTGACCGCCACCTAAACTCATATTGGCAACTGAAGGTCCGGAAGCGTTCGCAGCCACCCAATCCACACCGGCGATAACACCAGACGTAGACCCCGATCCGCTACAGCTCAATACTCTCACGCCGACAAGGTTGACGTTTTTCGCAACACCATACAAGCTGCCGCCAATGGTGCCCGCCACGTGTGTGCCGTGTCCATTACAGTCACTTGCATCTGCATCGTTATCGACAAAGTCATACCCTGAGACCGAGCGCCCACCAAACTCAACGTGTGCATTGCTCACACCAGTATCGATAACATAAGCCGTTACACCAGTTCCATCAAAGTTGGCACTGTAGTTGTTATCGAGTGGCAAGTTACGTTGGTCGATTCGGTCTAATCCCCAAATGGCATTGGTCTGATTTGCGTCTGCCGAGACTATTGGGTCAAGTGATAGGATTCTGTCTTGCTCAATGTAGTCCACACGAGGATCAGAACGCAGATCTTTCAGTTGCTCAGGACTCAAGTTAGCGACAAATCCACTTATCGAGTGGTCAAAAACCGACTCCACTTGTATCGAATACAAACCAGACATGCGGTCTACAGACTGTTGCGTGAATTGCTCGAATTCTGTTGAGTTGCTCGCCATCATTTGCGGTTGTTGAAATACCACTATGTAGCGATCTGCAATGGCGATGTCGTCCGGTGCAAGCATCAAAGTGGCAGGCAATGTGTCGGGAGCTTGTTGTAACTCTGCACTGTCCGCAATCTCATTGGGTTGCGAAAAAGCGAGAGAAGAATGAAAACAGAGCGCGGAGGTGATACAACAACTTAGTAGTTTCTTTAACATAAAATGTTCCTTGAAATCATAGTCTTGTTGATTTTACCTAGTACCAAACTGTCAACACGAAAACACAGACAATCAGCGTAGTACGCTCAATACGTGCTGCAGTGACGTTACACAAATCAAACTAGACAATGAGTAACCATATGCATAATTGATAATAATTCGCATACTCAGAAACATGATCAATAACTAAGCTTTATTGAAATTGAAATGCAAAGATTCATTTAGATTTAGAGCAAAATCCCTAAAATAGAATAATTCTACACACCTAGCTTATTGCCTGTTATATGCACTATTCTTACCGATAATTTACGCAATAAAAACCTAACTATCCTTTCATTGGTCATGACTCAAATTGGTTGATAGATGTTAATATAGCCACCTGGTTTCTGATGTTTTTTAACTCATGGCTACTATCTAAGTTCAATGTCGTTTCTGTAATAAAACAGAGCCCGTCCGTGAACATGGAAAAGGGCATTCTGGCTTTCCTCGTTTCAGGTGTATCGAATGTCGAAAGGGCTTTCAACTCGATTAAGTTTACGAAGCCCGCAAGCCAGATGTAAAAGAAAAAATTGTCGATATGTCAATGAATAGCTCTGGAGTTAGGGAAACAGCACAAGTGTTGAATGTCGCATACAACACGGTATTGAGCACTTTAAAAAATCTCGCCAAGGTAAGTAACCTCAATACCTTTCGATAGAGCAAATATCAGACTAATTTGTAAACTTGAAAGGCTAGCTGCATTGGTTGAGGAATATGAGGAAAACACTTCCCCATTTAAGAACTGCAACACACCTTTGTCGAGTAGACGACACCTGTTACCAAGTGTCGCCCCTCTAAGAACCCAGCGTGCAACTTTCACCGCACTAGGCTCAAGCCTTCACGAAGGCACCAGTTGGTACCCAGCAACTTATAAAGCAGCGAGAGTAGGCTCACGCCAAGAGTTACGACATAACTTCTTTGATTTTCTCTTTGCCAAGTATTCTTGGTATTGAGGATCAAAAGGCGTTACAGCACTCCTGATTTTCACATGCCTCTCAATCGGCACCTTAGCTATTTGAAACAGATTGAACTGACAATCCATATCCATGATCTTCTGCCAACCGTGAAACTGCCATTGACCTTGACGGTTGATGAAGTATTTAAGGGCAATCCAAGTTCTAGACTTAGTCGGATGACGCCTTTTAGCCCAGTGCCATAACGCATGGAATAGCTTGTGACCTACATATCCGAATACCTGTTTAGCAACGCAGTGTCGATAGTAATTCGACCAACCCCTGAGTTTCGGATTTATCAACTTGATTAGATCGTTAACAGGGATGATTGCGTGCTTCTTGATGAGTTCGCGCAAGTTACTCAAGAGCATCAATGTGTTGGATTTGCTCGGTTTAATGAGCAGTTTTCCTTTGTACTTCCGATGATTAAAACCTAGGAAGTCAAAACCACGGCTGATGTGGGTAATGTGCGTTTTCTCTTCGGAGAGTGTTAAGCCTCTTTCTGCTAAGAAATCAGCAATCAACGGTTTGATATCGTTCTCCAGCACTTCCTTTGAAGCACAGGTGACGACGAAATCGTCGGCGTATCCAATAAAGTTGGCTCTCGCACCCTTTTTTAGTGCGGTAGACTTTATGCGCTGTTCAAGCCCTGCAAGTGTCATTAACATCAAGGTCGGAGATATGACCCCGCCTTGTGGTGTTCCCTCGTCAGTGCGATAGAACAGTCCTTTGTCCATAAAACCAGACTTTAACCATTGTTCCAACATGCGTTTATCTACGGCAATGTTATTCATAAGCCATTGATGTCCGATTTTATCGAAACAGGCTTTGATGTCTCCCTCAAGCACCCATTGCGCGGATCTCTTTTGACTTAAACAGATGAAACACTGAGCAATTGCATCAGCAGTACTTCTATTGGGTCGAAAACCGTAGCTATTGGGATCGGCAAGTGTTTCTGATACTGGCTCCAGTGCAAGAAGATGAAGCGCTTGCTGTGCTCTATCAACCATGCACGGGATACCCAGCGGCCTGAGTTTACCGTTTTTCTTGGGGATGTAGATACGCTTGAGTGGTTTGGCTTGATAAGCTTTCCTGCTCAATTGATTGACTGCTTTCATGCGGCGCGTATCCGTATTCCAGATAGCGCCGTCTATTCCAGGCGTTTTACTGCCTTTATTTTGTGATACTCGCTTAACAGCAAGAAGTTTTGCTGAACGCGAGTGAGTCAATATCCACTGCAATGCTTTCGCTTTGCCGTGTTTACCTTCTCGTGTTGCCTTTGCAATACGCATCTGAAGCTTTAAAACATGGGATTCAACGGCTTTCCAATTGATGGATTGCCATTGAGCACTGTCAGGAGAGGCACTAATCTCTTTTGAAATCATCATTTGCGTTTCTCCTTGAATAAAGTTCTTCAAATTATCTTGCAATGGAAGACCAGTCGGAAGTCAGCCCACTTTCGTGATCAGATATGAATCTGTATCTGCATCGTTACAATGCAGCCTTCGCTTTTTCCAACATCCTCTACCTGCATCACTATCGGCCACAGAGGCTTTCCCAGAGGGAGTAATACAGGCTTACCGTGTTCCGTATGTTACGCAATGTCAGGGTAGATGCTCGCTATGGTGCGGAGAGTTCAATGATCACGAAAGAGCATGGGGCAATCTCTTTCCGACTCTCTTGCCTTTTGGCTACAGCGTATTAACCACTTCCGCTGTTTCAACGTATAACGCACCTTATGCGAATTCACGTATGTTCATCATGCTGACTACCTAGCACTCACCCAATTTTGTGGTTATCAGGAGGATCGTCCTCTCACGATTTAGATCCCGACTGGTACATGACCAGTCTTCGTTACATTGTCAGACTCGCTACTTTATTCAGAGTCCTAGGTTCATCTGGTGATACAGATGGTTCACACATTAAGCGGTGAACAGCGCTTCATACGACTTCACGTCGCACGCCCCAAGACGTGTTTAGAGCGCATGAAACCAACATGAGATTTATTTGTGCAGCAAGCTGCTGCACAATTAGGAAATCGCCTGCTTCATCGAATGTCCAACAGGCTGTTGGACAAACTCCAACCCCAATTTTGCAACAGCCTGTTGCAAAAATCACTATGAAGCACTTCTGCCCCTAAATGTGTTTAGAACACAGTAAAACTTCATAAAAATAATATGGTCAACAGGCTGTTGACTAAATTCCGCTGCCCAATATCGTTTGAGACAATGTAGACTGAACCCTTTTTAAAGGTGTTAAATAGGAAGTTTGCTTCATGCGCAAATCAGATAAGAAGGTCGAGAATCTAATTAGAGACGTGTTGACCGAAGTTTGTGAAGATACGTTAAAAGGCTACGATGGTTTTCTTTGGGTGACTCATACGGTCAAATTCCCTTCTTTTCCACAAAGCTTAGAAATAGTCTGCGTATTCGAAACGAATCAAGATAGAGAAAATTTTTTAGTGGGCGAAGGTCCCCAGCATGTCTCAACAGCTATCCAAAAGGCGTTTAATAAGGTTGGGGTGCAACTAAAGAACGTAGGTAAGCAAATCAGTTACGATACACAGCAAAAGCGTTAGTGCAGCCATCAATGAACGTTAATTAGGGTTGTAGTGAGCATCTAAGGCTTTATTTTCCAAGTTTTGATATAAAGCCTGAAGGCTAAACCTACGTTCTTAGTTAGGAGACTAATGCATACCCACTTAAGTCCAGGGCTTGCCTGAGCTTCCTTTGACAAACTCACCTTTGTCCCATTATCAGTTTCGTCAAAAATGTTGCGTTCATGGGCTAGCTGAATTTGCCCAACTACAGATTACGTGATGCCAACAAATCATTTGGCCTTAGTCATCATCAATAGCAACAACCCACTCTAAGGAAGAATGCGTCTATTATATACGACACAGTCTAATTTTAGTTTGATCCGAGAAGAAGTTGATTCGCGCAGCAAAGAATTCTAAAGCTGTGATTTCTTGGCTAACTGTCCAGTCAGATTGATGCGGATATCTTGGTTATAATTGGAATAGTTGGGCTGACCAACCTATTTCTATAGGCCTACTATAATAGCGAAGTTTTCGTTAGCGATATTGTTGAGTATAGCGATTCAACAAAGCCATTCAAAGGCGAGCTTGACGATTTCTTCGATCAATAAGCTATTGGGGGTTGTAATGTATGACACCGTAAATGTCAGTGGCTGTGGTGTCCAATTCGTCTCGATGATTTGTAGTCGCCCCTCTTTAAGCTGCTCTTTGATCACTTCTTTAGGAAGGGTTGCGACCCCGACGCCACTCTCTGCCAGCCTTACACTCGCAGATAATGAGCTTGCCGAATAGAAGCGGACGGGATGGACTTTTTGGGCTGTGAAGTGACGGTCTATTTCGTGGAACGGGACTGTATTTCTGGCGTAGGTGATAATTGGCCAGCGGGTAAAGGTATGTGTTTCTGCCGGTTCATTTAAACCAAGTGAGGGGCTCGCAACCCAATAGAGAGGATACTCACATATTACTTTATTGATCACTGACGGCTCAGATATGGGACCAAGGAGAATGGCGATATCAATATTATGCGCCATCAGTTCTTTTCTTAAGTTCACTGTTGCATCAACAATCAACTCAATTTCAACATCAGGGTATTTTTCATTAAGACTTGTCAGAAATTCAGGTAGCCAAGTGTGTACCAGTGTTTCTGATACACCAATGCGGAGTAATCCAGAGAGGGCGCTGGCTGCGTCGGCTTTATAACAAAGTTGCGTTGTACTATTGAGGATATTTTCCGCCAAAGGGAGTAACTCTCGTCCCTTTGCCGTCAATGTGACGCCGCCTTTTTCTCGATTAAACAGCGTTGTATTAAGCGTGTGCTCTAGGTTGGTAATACGGGTTGAAATGGCGGGCTGGGTTGTACATAAATGCTCAGCAGCTTGGCGAAAGCTACCTAAGTTGGCAATCCAGACAAAAGTTTCAAGCTGCTTTAAGTTTAACATCCCAGACACTTCTCTTATTTCTTTAAGGTATCAGCAGTCATGAATTTATGACTGCATAAATTATTTTTATCAATATACGCAAAAAATCACAAATAGACATTATCTAAATAAGCAGTATTGTTATTTGGCGTTAACATAGTAATTACCAATGGATGACATTATGACAGCATCAGTATCACAACTTCCTCTTCCTGCATTACGTCAACGTATTCGTGAAAATGCATTTACCGATTCGACCAGTGGTTTAGCAAAGGGGTATATGCAAGCCAACCTTGTGATATTGCCGGCTGAGTGGGCGAATGATTTTTTGCTATTTTGCCAGCGTAACCCAGTTGCTTGTCCATTGATAGGAATGACCGAACCCGGCGCTAAAAATTTGGCTGAGATTGGCCTCGATATCGATATTAGTAGTGATGTGCCTGAATACCATGTGTTCTACGATGGTCAGTTTGAGCTTGCGACACCGGATTTAACTCAGCATTGGCGTGATGATTTGGTCACTTTCGTTTTGGGCTGCTCGTTCTCTTTTGAAGAAGCGATGCTTCAGGCTGGCCTGAATGTTCGTAACATTGACCAGCAATGTAATGTCTCTATGTACGATACTAATATTGCCTGTCAGCCCGCAGGGCGATTTCATGGAAACATGGTGGTCTCGATGCGCCCGTTCACACCTGCTGATGCTATTCGTGCAATACAGGTGACCACTCGTTTCCCTAAAGCCCACGGTGCCCCGGTTCACTTTGGTACGCCAGATGCTATAGGCATTGAAGACATTAATATTCCAAATTATGGTGACCCGGTAACGATAAACTCGCATGAAGTCCCCGTATTTTGGGCTTGTGGTGTTACTCCGCAAAACGTAATGCGTAACAGTAAGCCACCTCTGTGTATTACTCATGCTCCAGGCAAGATGTTGATCACCGATCGGTTAAATAACGAATTTGCATTCCTGTAAGGCGAAACCAAGGAGAACGTCATGAAAATTAACTGTGATATGGGTGAGAGCTTTGGTCTTTGGCAGTTAGGTTGCGATGAGCAAGTGATGCCTTTTTTAGATATGGCTAATATCGCCTGTGGTATGCATGCGTCAGATCCTGTGGTGATGAAGAAAACAGTGCAGCTAGCAAAGCAGCATGGTGTGATTATTGGCGCTCATCCGGGGTATCCAGATCTGCAAGGTTTTGGCCGTCGTTTTATCGCTATGGAAAAAGACGAGCTGGACGCGTTTTTTATTTATCAGCTTGGTGCGCTACAGGCTATTTGCCAGAGTGAGTCGGTGGTGCTTAGTTATGTTAAACCTCATGGCGCACTGTATAACGCGATGATGAAAGATGATGACGTTTTTCTCACGCTCCTCTCTGCCCTTAATCAGTACAATTCTGATCTTCCGTTGGTTGTTATGGCTGTTCCGGATTACCGGAAGTATCAAGATCTAGCTGCAACTTACGGTATTCAGCTTTGGTTTGAAGCGTTTGTCGATAGAGCCTATGACGACAGCGGACGTCTTACCCCGCGCTCTGTATCAGGCTCAAGCCTTACGACGATTGAGCAAATAGAGCAGCAGGCTTTAATGCTGATTGAAGAGCAAGCGGTAATTTCGCTGTCTGGACAGAAAATTGCCATTCATGCCGATACCTTATGCATTCATGGTGATGGGGCATTATCGTTGCCAACGGCGCAAGTTCTGAGTGCGAGGTTAAATCGCCAATGAAGATCTCTGCAGTAAATGAAAACACGTTGATGGTGTATTTTTCGGATTCGGTCAGTCCTGAAACGGCTGAGCAGATCGCGGCAGCAATTCCTGTCATCCGTGAGCAGTTAGGATTGTATGTGGTTGATATCGTACCTTCATATACCTCGATATTAATTAGCTTTGACTTGATCACCATCGGAATTCGCGAATTTAACCTGCGCTTACAGAAGGTTCTGATTGAATGTAGCCGTGCTTCGCTATCTGCGAATCAGGTAAGGTGTATTGAACTACCTGTTTATTATGGGCCTGAAGTTGCGCTGGATGCGCAAGAGATCTGCCGTCATACCGGCTTGTCATTTGATGACGTCGTTAATATCCATGTATCTGCTACATACCGCGTTTACGCGATTGGTTTTGCGCCGGGCTTTGCGTATTTAGGTAATACGGATAAACGGATAGAAATTCCCCGCAAACAAACGCCTCGTTTGAAAGTGCCAGCCGGAAGCTTGGCTATCGCAGATCGGCAAACGGCTATTTACCCGAAGCAGTCTCCGGGGGGGTGGCAAATTATTGGTCGAACCCCCATTAGTTTGATTGATTACCAACGTGAGAATCTAACGGTGTTTGAAATGGGGGCACAAGTTTCATTTACGCCTATTGATAGGGCGACGTTCCTAGACATGGGTGGGGTGCTGCTGCCAGAAGAAATTGCGATGGATGGGGAGGTGGCATGACGCTACGAATTTTAACTGCTGGCCCGTTGAGCCTACTGCAAGACCTTGGTCGATTTGGTCATCAGGCTATCGGGGTGAGTACTGGTGGGCCAATGGATGAACATGCGTTCTTATGGAGTAATCGCCTGTTAGGTAACGACCGTAATGCGGCACAAATTGAGATTGCGATGGGGCAGTTTAGCTGTGAATTCTATGCCGAAACCACAATTGCTTTAACGGGCGCGGATATGGCGGCCACATTGAATGGCCAGCCTATTGCATTCTGGCAGTCTTATCCGGTTCGTCAAGGCGACCAATTAGCACTGCGAGGAGCTCGTTCTGGGATGCGGGCATACCTTGCTGTTCAAGGTGGGTTCAAGGTGCCTACACCACTCAATAGCTGTGCGACTGTCATTCGGGATGAGCTAGGCGGCCTTCAAGGAGTAGGTGAAAAGCTGAATGCCAAGGACTATATCCGGTACTCGGTGAGTCAACCAATGGCGACCAAGCAAGTACTGCCCCAGTTTATTCCGCAATATAGCCAACAAGTGACACTGGAAGTGATCCCCGGTTATCAGTATGACCTATTTACACCAGAGCAACGCCAGCGATTTTTCAATGCGAGTTATACCCTAACACCACAAATGGATAGGATGGGGTGTCGATTATCTGGTGAAGCCATCGAATGCCAAAAGCGTAACCTGATCTCGGAAGGGATCGCCCTTGGCGCGATCCAGATCCCTGCAGATGGGCAGCCGATTGTCTTACTACGAGACAGGCAAACCATTGGCGGTTACCCGAAAATTGGTTGTGTTACAGCTAAAGGGCTGAGCCAACTTGCACAATGCCAACCGGGTGCTGAAATTCGGTTTGTTGAAAAAAACCTCTATGAAGCAGAGGCGGAACATTCGATTCAACAGCAGTTTTTTCACGGCTATGTCGGGAAAAAATGGAGACAAGAACAAACTCTAGTCGGGTGATGTTCATCAAATTATGGAAGAAGCAGCATTCGGATAGGCGCTGCAGAGTAACAATTACAGGAGTAATACATGTCTACAGACAAAGTGATACAGCAACCGGCGAGCGACTCGATCTCAAAGCCGTCAGCTAAAGGGGGCTTTAACTGGTCATTGATCATGGGCGCTGCTTTTTTGATGGCGACCTCTGCAGTTGGTCCAGGATTCCTTACTCAAACCACCGTCTTTACTCAAACACTTGGCGCCAGTTTTGCTTTTGTTATTTTGGTGTCGATCTTTCTTGATATCGGTGCTCAACTAAACATATGGCGGGTAATTGTAGTCTCGAAAAAACGTGCTCAAGACATTGCAAATGATCTGTTACCTGGTTTAGGTTTTGCCATTGCAGGTACTGTTGCGTTGGGGGGACTGGCATTTAATATCGGTAACTTAGGCGGTGCTGGTATGGGAATGAACGTCTTATTTCCAGGGATCACGCCAGTAGCAGGCGCAGCGATTAGTGCGGTGATTGCGATCAGTATCTTTTTATTAAAAGATGCCTCGAAAGAGATGGACCGATTTACCATCGTGATGGGCGCTTCACTGATAGTGATGACGTTATACGTTTTGTTTTCGACCTCACCACCTGTTGGTGAGGCGCTGTATCGTTCTGTTTGGCCTGAGAAGCTCAATGTGTTGGCTATTGTTACTTTGGTTGGTGGTACCGTTGGTGGTTACATCACATTTGCGGGCGCACACCGATTGATCGATGCGGGTGTGACAGGGCAAGAAGCGTTGCCACAGGTTAACCGTGGCTCAATCTCTGCAATAAGCTTGGCATCTGTCGTTCGGGTGGTATTGTTCCTTGCTGCACTTGGGGTCATAAGTACAGGTGTGATCCTTGACCCTGAAAACCCACCAGCATCAATGTTTCAGCATGCAGCAGGCAACATTGGCTACAAATTGTTTGGTTTAGTACTTTGGACTGCTGCTATAACCTCGGTGATCGGTGCGGCATATACCTCTGTATCATTTTTGAAAACACTTCACCCTTTTATTGCTCGCAACACTCGAGGTTTCATTATTGCCTTTATATTAGCGTCGAGCCTTATTTTTTGCTTTATTGGTAAGCCAGTTACTTTATTGATTGTAGCGGGTGCATTGAATGGTTTTATTCTACCCGTCACATTAAGCATTATGCTGATTGCTGCCCGTAAATCTGCCATTGTCGGAGACTATAGACACCCGGTATGGATGTCGGTGTTTGGTTGGTTGATTACCATCATGATGGCAGCAATGAGTCTGTATACACTGTTTATTATGATCTTTGGTTAAGCCTAAACACCGTTAGTAAAAGCCCCACAATGCTTAATACAGGGTGGGGCTTTTTGGGGAACGCAAACTGATCTGCACTTATCAATATAGGACACCAAATTAACGACTTTCCATAATCTTTAGTTATCCATGAATTGCTAATTTAGGAAAGCCACTGACACATTTATGTCCGTGCGACCTGAAGTCGTATGAAGCGTTGTTCACCACGATAAGAGTGAACCATCTGTATCACCAGATGACCCTAGGATCCTGAATAAAGCAGCGGATCCGACAATGTAACGAAACTCGGTTGTTAGACCGAGTGGGAACTGAATCGTGAGAGGACGTTCTTCCTGATAACCACAAATCGGGTAAGTGCTAGGGTGTCAGTATGATGAACGTAAGTGAATCCACGCAAGGCGCGTTATATGATGAAGCAGCGGAAGTGGTTAATACGCTGTGGCCAAAATGGCAATGAGAGTCGGAAAGAAGTTGGACAGTACTCTTTCGTGATCGATGTACTCTCCGCACTATAGTGGGCATCTAAGCTGATATTTTGCGCGACATACGGAACAGGGTAAGCCTGTATATCTCCCATTGGGAAAGCAGTCTGCGAAGATTGCCGATAGGTGTGCAGGTAAAGGAGGTTAGAAAAAGCAAAGGCCGCTTTGTAATGAAGTGGATACAGGTTTATATCTGGCGCGAAAGCGAGCTGACTTCTAACTGGTCTCCCGTTGCAAGATGATTTGAAGAACTTTATTCAAGGAGAAACGCAAATGGTGGCTTCATCAGAAGTTAGTGCCTCTCCTAATGGCACTCAATGGCAATCCATCGATTGGAAAGCTGTCGAGTCGCACGTGTTAAAGCTTCAAATGCGCATTGCAAAAGCAACTCGAGAGGGAAAACACAGTAAAGCGAAGGCTTTGCAGTGGATCTTAACCCACTCCAGATCAGCGAAATTACTTGCTGTGAAGCGGGTGTCCCAAAACAAAGGCAGTAACACTCCAGGAATCGATGGTGTCATTTGGAATACGGATGCCCGTCGAATGACCGCAGTGGACCAATTGAATCGCAAAGGCTACCGAGCTAAACCGCTCAGACGTATCTACATCCCGAAAAAGAATGGCAAACTTAGACCCCTCGGCATTCCATGCATGATAGACCGAGCGCAACAAGCGCTTTATCTGCTCGCTTTGGAACCGATATCGGAAACGATAGCAGATCCAAATAGCTACGGTTTTCGCCCTAATCGCAGTACGGCTGACGCAATAGCACAATGCTTCAAATGCTTGTGTCTTAAGCGCTCAGGTCGCTGGGTTTTGGAGGGGGATATTAAAGCTTGCTTTGACAAGATTGGGCATGAATGGCTACTTGAACATGTTCAAATAGACAAAAGGATGCTGAAGCAGTGGTTAGGCTCTGGCTATATCGATAAGGGCTTGTTCTACCGAACGTCGGAGGGAACTCCGCAAGGAGGAATTATCTCTCCAACGCTTATGTTACTGACGCTTGCGGGCCTAGAAAAGCTCGTGAAAGAAGTCGCTAAGAAATCGGGAGAACGAGTTAACTTTATCGGTTATGCGGATGATTTTGTGATAACAGGCTCGTCAAAAGATGTTCTTGTTAACGAAGTCAAACCAAGGGTGATTGATTTTCTAAAAGAAAGAGGGTTGACACTCTCTGAAGAGAAAACACACATTACTCATATAGATGATGGCTTTGATTTTCTGGGCTTTAACCTCAGGAAGTACAAAGGCAAACTACTCATCAAACCGAGTAAGAGCAACGTTCTCTCTTTCTTGGGTAACTTGCGTGAACTCATCAAGAAGCACGCAACAATGCCAGTCAATGATCTCATTAGATTACTGAACCCTAAGCTGAAAGGTTGGGCGAACTATTATCGCCACTGCGTTGCAAAGCGCACTTTCGGTTACCTCGGTCATCAAATTTTCTGGTTACTGTGGCGATGGGCGGTTAGACGTCATCCCACTAAACCAAAAGACTGGGTAAGGCGAAAATACTACATGAACAGAAGTGGTGGATGGCAATTTCACGGTTGGCAGAAAATCGCCAATATGGACTGTCACTACAACCTAATTCAAATAGCGAAAACGCCGATCAAAAGGCATGTGAAAATTAGAAGTGCAGCAACCCCATTCGATCCGCTTTACCAAGATTACTTGGCAAAGAGGAAGCCGAAAAAGGAAAGTCGTCACTCTTGGTTTGACCCTGCCTTAACTGCTATCTAGGTTGCTGGGTAACGTAATACGCCTTAGCGGAGGCTTGAGCCGTATGCAGTGAAAGTTGCACGTACGGTTCTTAGGAGGGCGGCATCTGGTAACAGGTGTCGCCTATCCGACAAAAGCTTGCTGGCGTAGTTCAAAGCAGGCACTTGCTTTGGGTTACTCGACTCCAAGTAACTTTATTGCTATGTTTCGCAAAATATATGGAGAATCTCCTGCGCGTTATTTTTCCAGATGCCGTGCAGAGTAATGTATTGATCGGCTGGGGTAAAAATGAAAACCAAAATAATAATGTCGTTTCTACTCGCTTCATTGTGTGTCAGTGTCAGCGCCAGTACGAATGAGCCGAAATACCATTCTGCGCTAACAATCAAAACGGTATTCAGTGAAGACAGAGACAAGCCTGTAGAAGTCTATTATTGGTATCCCACAACGAACGGAAAAACCAACTTCACGTTTGGTAGGGGTAACATTTTTAAATCAGTCGAAACGCAGTTAGATGCCCCTTTAGCAAGTGGAAAATTTCCCGTTGTGCTTTTGTCGCAGGGCGGAACACGGTCAGCATTTTCCCATAGTGGTTGGATAGCTTCAGGCCTAGCGAAACAAGGTTATATCGTTGTTGTACCAAAGCCTCCTGCACCGAACGAAATCAATGCAGAAATGGCTGTTGATGAAATCACTTTCAGGACTAGTGATTTGGTGCTTGGGCTGAACGAATTAAGTTCGGTCGGGATACTGTCCGGAGGTGTAGATACTGATGAAGTGCAGGGTGTCGGCTTTTTTCTGGGTGGCACATCTATGCTGATGCTCTCCGGAGCGCAAATAAGCCCGGAAAAATATCGAACATCGTGTCACAACGCCACCAATGTAGACTGTCATTGGTTACGTGAAAATGACGTTGATATTACCAACATCCCGGATCAAAAATTCCCCCGATTTCAGTCTGAAAACAAACTGAAATCGGTCGTCGTTATCAACCCTGAGCTAACAAAAACTTTTGTCCCTGAAACTCTGGCCTTGATGAAAAATACCATCACCTTGGTGATGCTTTCTGATTGGCTACATCCCGCACTGACACCAGCCGAATCACTCGTTGCTCTTCCCAATGTGACATTTCAAGAGATCCCCAGTGCGAGTCAGTTTAGTGCGTTCGCAGAATGTACTGAGCGTGGCATTAAAATTCTCGCATCAGAAGGGGAGGAAGCACTTTGCCAGGAGCGTGACGAGGTTTCCAGAAAGGATAATCACCAACAAATTTTGGATGTAATTCTGGCTAGGTTAACAAAGTCATAAGAGTGCAACAATGTAGAGCTTTCTTACACATTGTGTGCTTGGACCAGCAAAGCGAGAAGTAAGTTTTTCAGGCTTGTCCCCACAACATATTGCAAGACATACTGATGACTGTATTACTTGCCTTAATTAAGTACTTGTACCAGCATTTTAAAACTCAGAAGAACACACAAAATACCAACGATTTTCTTAAGAACTTTATTTGGGAAATACTCTGCGCAACGCACGCCAAGGCTAGTAGTTAAGTAGCTGCTAATGGAGAAGCTGATCATTGCAGGAAGATATATGTATCCTAATACTAAGTTGTTCCAATCTGTATTTTCCCACCCGTTTAACATGTAACCGAGGCTTCCTGATAGCGCGATAGGGAAACCTATCGCAGCAGAGGTGCCAATAGCACGTTTTACCTCAAAATTTTGCTGGACAAGATAGGGGATGATCAAGCCCGCACCGCTTATAGAGACAAGTGCTGATACAGAGCCAATCACCGAGCCTACAGTGATATTACCGATAGCCCCATGTGGGTTCGGGTTGTACTCATTTTCAGTGTTGCGAAACATCTTATAAGCTACATACAACATGAATACGCTGAAAAAACCTGCCAGATAGATCCCCTGTAGATACGATGCTACGAATGTGGCGCAAAATGTTCCGACTAGAACTCCGCTCAACATTTTTACTACCATTGTCGAGTCTACATTCTCTTTTCTGTAGTGAGCGCGCATGCTGCCCAATGTTGTAATAATCATTGAAGCCATTGATGTCCCTAACGCAAGATGGACCACTTCTGTATCAGCTATTCCCTGTAGTGAAAACAGAAACGCAAAAATAGGGACGGCCATTCCACCACCACCCACACCAACGAGTCCAGCGAGAAAGCCAATGCCTAAGCCTGCTGTAATGTAATAGATAATAAAGATAGGTTCGTTCATGATGGTTCTGCCTTCGATAAAATGGTCGTTGCTAAAATGTTACTCGAACGCTAACTTGCTATGGTAACGTTAAGAGGACAGAAAATAATGAATAATGGCCAAAATGGAATTGAGTAAATAAAGTGACAAACTCTGACTACAGCGAATGGAAAAATGGAGCCGCACTGATCGCTAAGGAGTGGCAGCATGAAAGGAGCGACTTCAACCATTTGGAGCAACGGCCACATAATTGGCACAGTCATCATCGAGGCCAGCTACTGTGTATAAATGAAGGGCTAATACAGGTAAAAACCGATGAAGGAGCGTGGATACTACCACCTCACGGAGCTGGTTGGATCCCCCCGGGTGCGATGCACAGTGTTTATTTTTGTGGTTCTCTGAAAGGTCGTTCATTACTGTTTACTCCAGAGAGTTGTGAGCGGTTTCCAATGAGACCTTGTGTGATCCAAATGAGCGATGTCTTGAAAGCCCTATCGGTTAGGGCATCGATATGGAGCAAAACAGACGAGCTATCCATACAGTCTTTACGTATTCTTGCCGTAATATCCGATGAAATCGTCAATAGCCCTCATGAGTCACTCCATATCCCCCTGCCCAGAGATCCGAGACTGCAAACAGTTACTCAAGCAATTTTAATAGACCCAAACAGCAAATATTCTGTGGAGCATTGGGCAAAGATCGGGGCAGTCTCATCTCGGACGTTAAGACGATTGATTCGAAGTGAGTTAAACATGAGTTTTAGTGAATGGCGGCAACAAGCACTGCTAATACATTCGTTAGAAATGATGGCTCGCGGAGAATCTGTAGGAGCGGTTGCACATGCTTTGGGTTATTCGACGCCCAGTAACTTTATCGCGATGTTTCGTCGGGTCTATGGCGATTCACCCACGCGTTACTTTTCGAGTCGTGGCATATAGTTGCCAAGAGCTTACCTAAATTAGGTTCGTTTTTATGTACTGAGGTTTTGCATACATTTACTCACCCAACATAAGCAAGTGCTTCTAGCTTCTTTCTGCCCAAATGAGCTGAAATCAATTTCGAAGTGGATAATAGATTTCAAGATTTCAAGATTTCAAGATTTTAAAATATTTAATCTAATGGAAGGCAAGACCACACTCCTACGGTTATTGACAACATAAAGGGGGGAGAATGTTCATTCCTTTGCTTTAAATGTACTTCAAAATTACCTGTTCAACTTGTGCCATACAGGCTCTTTATCGTCTCCCTCAACCACACGATTTTAGGGTTTTGGTTATTGCGCTTGTGCCAAATCATAGTAAATGGAATCAGTAGCTTGTGCTGATAATCTTCCGCAATGGGGATAGGCAACGCTATTAAGTTGGGGTGAAGCTGTTCGCAGTATCGCTGACAATATTTTGGTGCTGTGGTTAACATTTGATGATCGGGCTTTTCTGCAACAAATAAAGCTTGCTCGAAACTCGCCATCGTTAGGCTAACGTTTCGAGTGTGTCCCTGCTCAGCCAAGATCTCATCCAATGCCCAACTGTCATTTTTCTCCCATGCTACATTGATGTGGGCATAGCTTAAGAAAGTATCTAAATTCCACTTTTGCTTGAGTGCAGGATGATCCTTGCGGACATACACCATAGGTAAATCCGAGAACAGCACTTCGAAATTAATAAAATACGGGAGCAGTTCTAACGACTCTTTGGAGCGAGGATGGCTTTCACGGCCAGTAAAACCAATATCCACTTCACCGCTGGTAATGGCATCTAACGAGTCGTAATCCCAGTTATGGAACTTTACCGTTGAGTCTGGGTAAAAATCATGGATTCGTTTGGTCAGTTCATCCGCCATGATGAGTGACAATGGCGACTCTACTCCAAGATGAAATTTAACCCCGCTTGGCGCATCATCACCTCGGTGTGAAACAATCTGGTTACCGATCTGCATCCAGTCTGACAAAAGCACTTGCACGTTTGTCGCGAGATTTGTTGGCTTTAGGCCTTGCGGCGTATTCACAAAAAGCGGGTCATCAAACCAAGCGCGCAATTTGCCTAAAGACTTACTCACGGTTGAGGGAGTTACATTAAGTTTTTTCGCCGTTTTAGTAACACTCTGCTCTTGCAGTAGCAATTGCAGAGTGAGCAGTAAATTAAGATCAAGTCGGGCAAGAGATTTCTTCATGAGGCTCACTAACGTTCTGATTTGGAAATAATAATATTATGGAGAGTCCAATAACGCCACTAGCAACCAACGCTATCATTAACATCATCACGGCCGACACACCTAACGTCGCCATCAACCAAATGTAAAGTGCAGACCAAGAAACCTGACCTATGCCAAGCATAGAGCTTGCAAGTCCAGCTTTGCGTGAGAACTGGCTTAACGCTTGACTCATCGCCACACCAAACCCCATTGGAAAACTCATGCTGAGCAGAGTGAATCCTACCATATAAAGTGTCGGACTATCGCTATTCAAGTGAGCCGCGAGAATAACGATAGCCGACAGAAAATTGGTCATTTGTGCAGCGAACATCAATGTGGTTTGTTTGAAGCAAGAAAGAGCAAATGGAACTGAAAACGATGTCGTCATACCTACCATCGCGAGTAGTGCCATCGTTGTTGAATATTCGCCTCGAGTAAAACCAATTGAATCCATTATTATCATTGGTGACGTATTTACATAAGAGAGAATAGCTGTGACGCCTAAAGATGTATAAATAACGCGCGATATGAAAAAGCGGTTAGATAGTGATTCGTTTGAAGCTTCACTCACATTTAAAGTTGTGCGCTTGGTTTTAGGCAAGGTTTCTTTTAAGACAAAGCAAGCAATTAAGCTTATCGCAATACCCATCATCGCCATGGCAGTGAATAACACGGGCCACGGAAACTTGATCATAATCAGATTGCCGATCACGGGGGCAAGTACTGGGATAGAACAGATAATTCCATTAAGCATCGATAGAACCTTAGCTCGCTTTGGGTCATCTAAAGTGTCGCGCAAAATGGCAAAGGCCACTACATAGCAACATGCGGCACCTACGCCTTGGAAAAAGCGCATTATTAGGAAGCTATTACTGGTCTCAGCAGAGCCCGCGAACATTGATGCAAGGGTAAAAATCACTGCACCGCAAATGGCAACAGGTTTGCGTCCTAAACAATCAGCAGTTCGCCCAACAAAAACCATAGTCGATGCTAGACCAGCGAGGTAAATAGAAAAAGCAATATGAAGTTGTGATTCGCTCGCAGACAGGTCATTGGCGATTTGTGGTAAAGCAACCAAGTAGAGATCTATTGCCGTAGGATAAAGCAACACAAAGGCGAAGCTACATATCAGATATCGGGGCAAATTAATTTGTTCCATTACTACCTCGTGAAGGAATTGGGCTTACGAGGATGATATGCAACATTACTCACCTTGGCGCGTTACCTTTCTGACAACAGGTATTTCCATATACGACATCAGTAACGATTGTGGCTATAGCAGTTAAACTTGCCCTAAGAAGAACCGTGGTATCGGGCGAAAGCAATCTATACAACCGAGTCCACAATAGACCACGATGGACATTATGTATTCTGCTCTCAAAACCGAAGGTTTAGATAGTATGATTAAGCCTTTCAAGCGGAGTTGGTCTGTCTCTGCAACCTTAATTTTTCCAAGATACAATGTGTTTTGGCTTTACAGGAGTCAGACTGGCCTGGCTCCTTTTTCCCAGTGTTCGTCGCGAACGCTACCATCGTGAGTTGTAGAGCCTTAGTTATAGAAACCATTAACTCAGTTAGTGAAAGGAGATTCCAGCTCCCTATAGTGCTTCTCTCACCAATCTTCTGTTTGGGCCATTATCGCTAACATCCAGACGCGAAATAGCATAAGATACACGGCCTTTACTAGCACTGAGCCACTCATCGTAATGACAGATAAAACACAGCAAGCGACATTTGCCGATCTTGGCCTGATTCCAACCTTAGTCGAGCGACTAGAAGCGTTAGAATACAGCCAACCGACGCCCATTCAATCTCATACCATTCCTTATATCCTTGAAGGGAAAGATATTGTTGGCGGTGCCAATACGGGCTCTGGTAAAACCGCTGCTTTTTCGCTGCCAATTCTGCAAAAAATTGTTCAGCAAGACGAATCAAATAATCGACGTGGTAACTTCGTTTCTCACCTGATTTTAGTTCCAACTCGTGAGCTGGCATCACAGGTGGCATACAACGTCAAATCTTACTCATACCATCTTAGAGATAAGATCAAAACGGTTGCCGTATTTGGTGGTGTATCGGTGAACCCACAAATGCTGGCGCTTCGTGGTGGCTGTGACATTATCGTGGCGACGCCGGGTCGATTACTTGATCTGGTATCCAGTAACGCGATTAAGTTAGACCAAGTCAAAACGCTCGTGCTCGATGAAGCTGACCGTATGTTGAGCCTCGGATTTACCGAAGAACTCAATAAGATTCTTGCGTTACTGCCAGAGAAGAAACAGACGCTGCTATTTTCTGCTACTTTCCCTGATAAAGTCACGACGCTTGCTCAGCACTTGCTCCACGACCCTGTTGAAGTTCAGTTGCAGAGCGCAGAAGCCAGCACTTTGGTGCAACGCGTGTTTAGTGTAAATAAAGGTGAGAAAACGGCGGTACTTGCGCACTTAATCAAACAGCATCAGTGGCGACAGACTTTGATTTTTGTGAATGCTAAGAATGCCTGTAACCATTTAGCTCAAAAACTGTCAAAACGCGGTATTACAGCTGAAGTTTTCCATGGTGATAAAGGGCAGGGCGCTCGTACTCGTGTACTTGACGGTTTTAAGTCTGGCGAGATTCAAGTTCTTATTGCCACCGATATCGCAGCACGTGGCCTTGATATTGAAAAGCTGCCAGTGGTGATTAACTTCGATCTTCCACGTAGTCCCGCTGACTATATGCATCGAATCGGTCGTAGTGGTCGTGCTGGTGAAGTGGGTCTAGGGTTATCTCTTATCGATTACGATGACTATCACCATTTCAAAGTGATAGAAAAGAAAAATAAGTTCCAACTTGAACGTGAGCAGGTAGAGGGCTTTGAAGTGGAAGACGACCAAAGTGAAGCCTACTTTTTACCGATGAAGCCGCGTGCAAAGCCAGCAGGTACGGGTAAAAAGAAGAAAAAGCGTAATCAATAGAAAACGTAAACTACATGTGAGTTTACTTATGGGAGGCGCTGGAGAAGGGGGCGCACTAGCTTGAGTATTCTCTTCTAGCCATTTCTTTAAAGAACAATAGAGCCTTGCTGGAGCTACCAGTAGGGCTCTATTGCTTTTCAAGGTTATGTACTATCGACGCGTCGGACGTCCACGAGGTGAGCGTTTTTTAAATGCGGATGCAGCTTTAGCTTGTGACTTGAGGATAGAGTCAACGGTTAGCGGCATTGGCTCTTTAGGTTCAAGACCATGAGGGAACGTACGAGCTCTCGGTGGTAAATCATATTCTTCTTCACTTGCGCGTGGCATGCGCTTAAAGCGATAAAGGTAAAAGTTTTCTAATTTTTCTCTCGCCCATTCGGTCTTCTTTAAATACTTCACACTACTTGCAATCGAAGGCTTAGTGTTAAAGCAATTAAAGCGCATTGCTGTATCTAGAATGTCCCAGCCATAAAAATCCACCAACTCTTGCAACATTGTCTCTAGCTTTAACCCGTGCAGTGGGTTGTTCCGTTGCAGTTCGATTCTTTCTTCGTCAGTCATCATTTTAGGGGCCTTACTCATCAAAGGGTGGAGTTTAGCAAAGTATACATTACAGAGATATCTATAGTTAGGCAGCGATGGTTTGGGTTGCAACTCGATTTGATGTTGTTAGTGCATACTTGCATGAGCAAAATTAACCAATTACCTGTGTGAATACGGATATGTTTTTTCTACCTTGAAAAGCACAGGTGGAGTTGCGACTGTTCCTCTTCTTGAATTGCTGTTCAAAAACTCTCACTAAAGATCAGCGTACTCTAATGTAATGTTAAATCTTTGTGTAATAAGTGAGATTTTTGTTGTTCTTTTACTAATGTCTAATATTCCTACTGATAGCAATACATGCTTAATAGGTTCAAATCAAAAATTAGCCATACCACTTTCTTGGTGTGGCCTCGATGTTTGATGTGGGTGTTGTCTCGTATTGGTCTGTATACCAAGCGAAACTCTAGTTGGCATAGTTCAACGTTGAAATATAACAAAGGATAGCTCAATGTCTGACTCAAGTAAGACCTTTTACAGGGATGTGCGCAAAAAACCGCATGAATTTGAAAGTCGTGAAGACTTTCTAAACCATGATTTAACCATCATGAGCTTTCGTCGCTGGGGTATTCATTTGCCATCACGTGATTACAGTATTGAAATCGAAGACTGGGTGCCTGCATTAGCCGCAACCATTGGTAAAGTGGTGATGGTCACCGCCATGGTTGCTGCCTTTGCTGCTCAGTTCGGTTTATCTCCGGAGTTCGTTGCAGAAAACGTGCGTTACGAATTGCTTATCGCGGGTGCTTTGTTCGTTATTTTGTTTTCTGCCATCCTAAACCCGAACGCAAACCTAGCCGGTACCCACGGCCCAATGATACCGCTGATTCCCATGATTGCTGCCGCAGGAGGGCATCCTCTGGCGCTTGGCTTGATGGTATGTGCTTTTGGCTTAATTCTCGCTTTGACTAAAGGCGGTTCTAAACTCATGACCTTGACTGGCATTGGGGTTCGAGGAGGGTTATTGATCTACCTAGGCGCTGTTGGGTTGCTCGGACAGATTAATAAGACGGAAGCGTGGGCTGCTAGTACGGATCAAGGTTACATCTCGTTTGTGGTCATAGGCCTAACCGTTATGGTTTATGCCTACCTAGCTAAGATTAACAAGCGTTGGTTGGCAATCCCACTGTGTTCGGCTCTCGCGGGTATTGTTGCTTATGTGATGGGCGCTGAGTTTGCTTTTACCACTGAGCCGGGCCTGCCTAATTTCAGTCCATTCTATTGGTGGGGTGAAGATACAGGCTGGCAACTAGGTTGGCCAACCTTAGAGCACTTTATTGCCGTGACTCCATTTGCGCTACTGGCAGTCGCTATGTGGTCCCCTGATTATCTTGGCCATCGTGTGTTTCAAGAACTTAACTACCCGAAAGAAGCGAAAGGCGTACTCATGGATGTCGACGACACGATGGTCGGAGCGTCTGTTCGTCAGGGAGTTGGCTCACTATTAGGTGGCGGAAACCTAGCTTCTTCTTGGGGAACGTACATGATTCCAGCCGCAATTGCTAAACGTCCTATTCCAGGTGGCGCACTGTTAACGGGTTTCATGTGTATTGCCGCGGCGGTAATTGGTTACCCTATGGATCTAGCGATGTGGGAGCCTGTTCTGCGTGTTGCTTTGATTGTCGGTGTATTCTTACCACTTCTTGAGGCGGGAATGCAGATGATCCACAAGCATAAAGATTCACTCAGTGCCGGTATCTGTATTTTTGCCTGTGCATTCGTTAATCCAGTCTTTGGCTGGGCAATCACGATGCTGCTGGATAACCTTGGACTTATCGGCGACCATGAGCGTGCCAACGAACTCTCGCGGAAAGATAAATACCTGATTCCTGGCACTGCATTTATCGTTTGTGCAGGTTCGCTTGCTGTCGTTGGTCAGCTTCCGGGCATTCCTGCTCTGATCGGTTAATCGAATTACGCTCTAAAGGCATAGTTGGAGTGGTGAGTAAGAGGGCTTTCTCAAGCTATGCCTATTTCTCAAAAGTAAAAGGTTTGGACTGTGTAGTTAAGCCTTCAAAGCGCATGTAGGGAAAGTAAGGCGCAAACAAAAAGCTACCTAGTAATAGGTAGCTTTTTGTATAGACAGTTAGCCTACCAAACAGGGACTAAACAATTGATTCAATGCCATATTTTGCGCCGTAGTGTTCAACGACAAAATCAATGTCTTTGTCACCGCGACCGGATAAGTTGATCAGAATTGAGCCTGTTTCTCCTTGCTTCGCGAGTTTAATCGCGTAAGCGACAGCGTGTGAGGATTCAATCGCTGGAATAATCCCCTCTTCGCGAGACAGTTCAAAGAATGCATCAATTGCTTCGTCATCGGTGATTGAGCCGTAATTGACACGGCCAATGTCTTTTAAGTAACTATGCTGAGGACCAACCGATGGGTAATCCAAGCCACTTGCTACAGAGTACACTTCTTGAGGTTCGCCTTGCTCATCTTTGAGCATGTAAGACTTAAATCCGTGCATAATACCTGGCTCACCAAGTGTGAGTGTTGCAGCATGCTCGCCAACCTTTTGCAAAGAGCGGCCCGCGGGCTCGACACCGTGAATAGCGACTTGTTCATCGTCTAAGAAAGCAGTAAATAGCCCCATCGCATTAGATCCTCCCCCAACACATGCAACGAGATTATTGGGTAGCTTACCAGTCATTTCTTTGAATTGAACACGTGCTTCGTTGCCGATAATTGACTGGAAATCTCGTACCATTTTTGGGAATGGGTGAGGGCCAACGACGGATCCTATCGCGTAAAGTTGTGTGTCAGGATCTTTTAAGTAGGCTTCGAAGGCAGAATCAACCGCTTCTTTGAGAGTCTTGCGCCCGTGAGTGGCAGGGATGACATTGGCACCAAGGATTCTCATACGGACGACATTCGGGTGCTCTTTGGCAATATCAACTTCACCCATGTAAATATCGCACTTCAAGCCAACCAGTGCGGCGGCTGTCGCAAGCGCGACACCATGTTGTCCTGCGCCAGTTTCAGCAATCAGTTTCTTCTTACCCATCTTTTTAGCGAGAATGGCTTCTCCTAAGCAGTGGTTAATTTTATGTGCGCCTGTATGGTTTAAGTCCTCGCGCTTTAGGTAGATGTCTGCTCCGTATTTCTTAGACAAGTTTTCTGCATGGAAGATTGGGCTAGGTCGTCCAACAAAGTGCTTATACAGGCGAGCAAGTTCCGCTTTAAATTCAGGATCTTTGCTGCATTCCTCATAAGCTGCGTTGATGTCACGCATGATTTGTTCAAGCTCTGGCGGCACGAAGCTACCACCGTATTCACCAAAGTATCCTTCTTCATTGGGCATGGTGAGATCAAACGAGTTTTTCATTATTTACATCCTAGTTAACGAAAGTATTGATACTTTTATACCCAAAATTTAGAAGTGGTTGTGTGATCAGTTGCTTAAATCAGAATTCGCGATCTAGTGAACTAGTTAAAAAGTACAATTTGTGTGGTTGGTAACGGGTTGGGTACAACATAAGGTGGGGGTTAAGAGGCGCAAAAAAGCCCCGAGAGATCCTAGGCTGTCATAAGAACCTCTCGAGGCAAACAGAGTGTTGGAAATACACTCTGCGATGGTGTCTGGAAACAAAAGTTAGATTCGTTTCCTTTGCCAGATATTAGGGTTTTAGAATGAGCTGATGTCAGCGAAATGTCACAAGTTAATCGCGGTATCTAAAGCTTATTTTTTATTTTTGAACAATGGGTTAGAAAATAGACTACAACAGACTAACCTACCGTGTGTTCTGCATCTTTTAAATTGAACATGATCTTTCTTTGTTTCGAATCGACGTCTTTAACCAACACGTGCACTTTCGTCCCTAAAGTAAACGTGGTGCTCTGGCTGGAAATTTTTTGTTTGACTGCATCAAATTCGAACTCACCATTTTGAAAACTTGATAAAGGAATGAGACCTTCGATTCGGTTTTCCTCTAACTCAACAAATACTCCGAAGTGTGTGACTCCAGACACCGTCCCCATGAAGTGTTGTCCGATAAATGGCTTCATGTAATGACATTTCAGTGCAGACTCAACCTCTCGGCTCACTTCATCTGCCTGACGAGATTGATGCGAACAGTGCACACTCAGTTGCTCGATTACTTTTGCATCGTAAGGGTAGTTGTCCGCAGCACCTGTCAATTGACGAATAGGTTTTAGTTTCATGAGCAGACTGCGTAGCTTGCCTGTTTTTTGCTCTCGAAGTTTAGCGCGAATGGCGCGGTGAACGAGTAAGTCTGGGTAACGACGAATTGGCGAAGTAAAGTGTGCGTATGCGTCATAGGCTAAACCGAAGTGACCCATATTCTTCGGCGAATACTCGGCTTGACTCTGAGAACGTAGCAGTAGGGTACGAATCACATCACACTCATCCAAATCTCGCACTTGTTCCAGTAATGCGTTGTAGTCATGAGAAGTTGGTTTATCACCACCCGCAAGCGTTAGCCCTTTCTCTGCAAGCATCATTCTTAATGAAGACAGTTTTTTCATCTGAGGACCAGAGTGCACGCGGTATAAGCTCGGTATTTTTTGTTGCTGCAAAAATTGAGCGGTGGCAACGTTGGCACAAAGCATGAATTCTTCGATCATTCGGTGGGCATCATTTCGAACTACCGGAACGATGGACGCGATTTTCTTTTTATTGTTTAACGTGAATGAAAGCTCTTGCGTGTCAAAATCAATGGCACCACGGACTTGACGTTGACCAGATAGGTTCAAATACAAGCGATGGAGATTCACCAGATGCTGTTTAATGTTTTGCTTTGGGTTCTTACCTTGGTATTTTTTTGCTTCCGTTGATTGGGAAACAATGCGGTAAGCTTCGTTATAAGTTAAACGAGCATGCGAGTGAATGATCCCTTCAGAAAACTCTGAATCTAGCATGTTACCTTCGTCGTCAAAGGTCATCTCACATACCATAACCAATCGGTCTTCATTCGGGTTAAGCGAGCACAAACCGTTAGATAATGTTTCTGGTAGCATTGGTACAACGTATCCGGGGAAGTAAACGGACGTTGCACGAGATTGCGCCTCAAGATCTAAATGGTCGTTTGGCTGAACGTAGTGAGATACGTCTGCAATCGCAACGAATAACTTCCAATGCCCATTGTCCATTTGGTATGCGTAAACGGCATCATCAAAGTCTTTCGCGTCGTCCCCATCGATAGTGACGAACGGTAAATCTCGATAATCTACTCGGGACGTTTTGTCTTTTTCTTCTACGTGATTGCCAAATGCGGAGGCGGCGTGAAGAACTTCATCATCCCAATGGTCATTGATGCCATGTCGACGTAACGCCAATTTAACTTCAATCCCTGCTTCTCCCGGACGCCCTAATACTTCCGCCACTTCAACTGTTGTTGATTGTCTGTGATCTGGATAGGCCGTGACTTTACAATGAACGAGTTTACCGGCATTTTTGGCGATAAGATCATTTGGTGTGACATGAATGGTTTGAGTCAGTTTCGTGCTTTCTGGCACTAGATAGAAGTTCGAACCTTTTCTCTTTAACAAGCCCACGATGTGGGTTGTTTTTCGTTCCACTATTTTGATGAAACGATGATTTGAGCGTCCTTGATGCTGAGCATTGCCTTTCAGAACCAGTACGATATCGCCATCAAACACATGAGTAAGTTGGTGTTTAGGTAAGAAAAGGTCTTTTTCATTACTGTCGTAAGTGACAAAACCAAAGCCGTCTGCGTGAATGCTGACCTTTCCAGAAACCAAAGCGGTTTGATCGACTTTCTTATAACCACGGCGATGCGTGAAAATCAACTGGCCATCGCGCTCCATAGCGCGTAAACGTTTTTTTAAAGCGTCTTTTTGTGGTTTCTCATCTAAGCCAGTAGAGCGAGAAATTTGCTCGTGACTTAAGTGATTTTTAACTTTATCGAATAGGCTAAGGATAACGTCTCGGCTAGGTATAATGTGCTCGTAATTATTAGAATTTATTGATTGTGCGGATATATTTAATTTCATTTTTTTCTCTTATATTCGCCAATCGCTTTTATTTTATAAACTTTATTTATATGAGCAAAGCATGAGGCGAAGTGATTCAGATATGAATCAGATTAATTTAATTCCAAACTGGAATTGCAAGGTAGGTAGTGTGATTACCTAAAGATGTATACCAAAGTGACTTTATTGAAAGTGATTAATGACGGTGTGGGAGAGGTAAGTGATTTGGGTATATAAACTTAGATAGAGAATAGTAAGGGCGGCAATAAGTGGAAGGGGATGGTGGCACCAACAACGTTGATGCCACACAAAGAATTACAGTGCAGTTACTTCAGCAGCTTGTAAACCTTTGTTACCTTGTTCAACAACGAACGATACTTTTTGGCCTTCAGTAAGAGTTTTGAAGCCTTCAGAAACAATAGAACGGAAGTGAACGAATACGTCATCACCGCCATTGTCTTGAGAAATAAAACCAAAACCTTTAGTTTCGTTGAACCATTTTACTGAACCAGTTAATTTATTAGACATAGATACCTCTATATTTGATTGTTTTAAATATTGAATTTTTAGCTAATATCAAGTGCTACTATATGATTTTAGAGATAACTATTTTGTCGCAGGAACGTAAACGAGGAATTCGATGTGGAACTGAGAGAAACTTTGATCTTTAATTACATTAATAGCTCTTTCCGTAAGAGCTGATGTGCAGTATACCGACAAAATTAATAAAGGCTAGCCTTTTCTTTTTTTATTTTTTAAGTACACCAAGCGCATTGCTTTCAAAGCATACGCTTGGTGTATAAGACGGCATGGTGTTATAGATGGTGCTGAGCGCTTAGTGTTTTCTGGTTGGGCCGTTACGAACGATGTCTTTACCATTGTCATATACGTGCTGCGAAACCCAGCGGCCAAGGAGCAATTGGTGCTTTTCTCCTAATACGGCAACAAATGGACGGCCATCGGTATTAGAGGTGGCTAGCGCAACGCCAGTGACACCTTCAAGACCCAGAGCGCCGCTTTCTACTAAATGCAGAAATGCCTCTAACTCTTCAATCGTTTCGATTACATGGTTATCAATATTCATTGTATTCAATCTCTTCGAATTGCATTGCGGTCGCGTACTCTACCTAAGTTAAGCGTGGAAACCAAGTTTCTGCGTGAGTCATGTAATGAGAGAGCCAAGCCCTGCCACTAATCATCGATAGTTAGTCTCGATAGTCCGGAACTTGTCTAGATTCAATAAAGTGAAAACCCTCGCTGGTTAGACATGAGTCACATAATGTTGTCTGGCTTATGTCAACAATACTTTTGCTATTGGATGGGGTGAAGGGGAGTGCAATAATTTGTGAAACTCTTTTCCTAAAGGCTGTTATGAAGAAAGTCCTGATTACCGGTTTTGAACCTTTTGGTGGTGACGCCATTAACCCCGCTTTAGAAGCGGTGAAGCGATTAGAGGGGGCGGCAATAGAAGATGCCATGATCGTTACTTGCCCAGTTCCTGTGATTCGGCATAAGTCAGTGAATACCGTTATTGATGCAATAGAAGCGCACCAGCCAGATTGTGTGATTACCGTTGGGCAAGCGGCCGGACGTGGCGCGATCACCCCAGAGCGTGTCGCAATTAATGTGGATGATTTTCGTATTCCAGATAACGCTGGTCATCAGCCGATTGATGAACCCGTAGTGGCTGACGGCCCAGATGCTTACTTCTCGACACTGCCGATAAAGCGTATTGTTCAAACGCTGCAAAAGCAGGGGATACCTAGCCAGATTTCCAACAGTGCCGGAACATTTGTATGTAACCACCTTTTTTATGGCATCCAACATTATCTAAAAGACAAACCAATTCGTCATGGGTTTGTTCATATCCCATTATTGCCAGAACAAGCAGCAGGTGGCAGTCAGCCTTCCATGTCTCTGGAGATGATAGTCGAAGGGTTGAGGCTGGTGGCTCAAGTTTGTATTACCAATGAAAACGACATATTGGTCAGCGGCGGGTCGATTTGCTAATAAGTGTTTTACAGTCCACTAAGTGTCTGAAAGCTAGTAATAAGTTCATCGTTTGATGTTGTAATAAATGTTAGCTTTGTCAAATTTCACAAGTAGCGAAAGGAGTAGCATTGAATAGTCAGGTTGGATGTTGTTCAAACTGGCATTCCCCTAATACAGGAGGTATTAGGGGCTACCCTTACGAAAGGCGAGTTATCATGAAAAGCAACAAAAGTAAGTCTATCGCACTTATCTCTGTCGTTGTTTTCGCATTGGCTATCGCTGCGCTTAAATTCGAAAACACACTCTGAGTTCTTCCCATCGTAGTCGCTATTATCGCGTTTTTTACCTGCGTCATTTACACCAGTATGTATCTTTCTGATATGAAGCGTTCAGAGTTGATAAGTCACTCTGATCATTCTCAAAAAATGTGTACCCACGCATCACGCAATGAGCTTGATGAGCGCGATAAAAAGCGTTGAAGCGAGTCACATTCTCCGTATACTTTGCTGGAGCATTAATGCACTAACGTGTCGGAGATAAGCATGTCAAATCGAGTACCAACCAACATACTGACCGGATTTTTGGGTGTCGGTAAAACGACCACGATTTTAAATCTACTGAAGAACAAACCGGAAAACGAAAGCTGGGCGGTTTTGGTCAATGAATTTGGTGAGATTGGCATCGACGGTGCATTGATGACCGACCAAGGTGCGCTGATTAAAGAAGTGCCGGGTGGCTGTATGTGTTGCACGGCGGGTGTGCCGATGTCGGTCGGTATTACCGCGTTACTGCGCCAAAAACCGGACCGTTTATTGATTGAGCCGACAGGCCTTGGTCATCCAAAACAGGTTATCGCGACGCTTACCTCAGAACAGTATGAACCTTACGTTGATCTAAAAGCGACGATCGCTCTGGTTGATCCGCGTAACTTAAGTGATGAAAAGTACCTTTCTAACCAAAGTTTCGTGGACCAGTTAGACAGTGCAGATGTGGTTATAGGTAGTAAGGTTGACCTTTGTACCAGTCACGACATTGATGTGTTTAATGACTGGGTGACGGACCAATCTCCCTCAAAAGTATTCAGTAAGCTTATTCATGATGGTGAGTTACCGATAGAAGTATTGGATATCGAACGGGTTTACGGCAGCGCTTCTTCCCATATCGAGTCACATCATCATGACCATGCTCACCAAGAGCCTCAATTCCAGTTGCCGCCAGGTGAAGCCTTTGTGCGCAAAGAGAACAAAGGGCAAGGGTATTTTAGCTGCGGGTGGTTGTTTGGGGCAGAGTACACGTTTGATTTTGATAAACTTTTCTCAATGCTTTCGGACTTAACGGCGGAACGCGTTAAAGCGGTGGTCAACACGGATCAGGGGTGCTACGCGTTTAATGTTGCCAACCGAGTCGTGTCGGTGAATGAAATCAGCTTAGAAGGGTTTGAATCACGATTAGAAGTGATAGATTCTCAGCTGTTGCCATGGGATGAACTTGAGCAAATTCTCCTTCAGCTGTCTGGCATTAAGCGTTAAATCGAACAAATATTAAACGGAAACGGTGAGCCTGCAATCTGTCTGCGTTCGCCGTTTTTGCTTTTGTAGCGTTTCAATGAGAAAAGTGAGATAAATCACTCAAATTCGGGTATAGTGCACGGCTAAATTTTTAAAGCTATTTTTAGTGGTTTGTTTAAGGAATACGCTCAATGTCATTTTCATCTCAAGGTTTTGCGCCAGAAGTGGTTAAAGCACTGGCAGAATGCGGTTATGAAAAGTTAACGCCAATTCAACAGAAGGCGATTCCAATGGCTCGCAAAGGCCATGATATTTTCGCTACAGCACAAACAGGTACTGGTAAAACGGCTGCGTTTTCTCTGCCTATGATTCAGCAGTTGTTAGACAGTAACCGTAGCGCTTCTCGTAAGACTGCTCGTGCACTTATCTTGGCTCCAACTCGCGAGCTTGCTGAACAAATTGCTGACAACATCAAAGCTTATACGAAGTACACCAATCTGTCGGTGGCGGCGATTTTCGGTGGCCGTAAAATGTCTTCTCAGGTTGCGGCACTGGAAAATGGTGTTGATATCCTTGTGGCTACACCTGGTCGATTGGAAGAACACATCGAACAAGGTAATGTCTCGGTGGCACACTTAGAGTTTTTGGTGTTTGATGAAGCAGACCGTATCTTGGATATGGGCTTTATTCATGCAGTTCGTAAGATCATGCTGGATGTGGATACAGACCCACAAATCATGATGTTTTCGGCAACGACTTCAAGCCAGCTAAACCTGTTAGCGAAAGACATTCTGCGTAAACCAAAACGTATCGAAGTAGAGCGTGCAAATACTACGGCACAAACAGTTGCTCACGTGCTATATCCAGTTGATCAAGAGCGAAAAACGGAACTGCTTTCAGAGCTAATTGGTCGCAAAAACTGGAAACAAGTGTTGGTATTTGTGAACTACAAAGAGACCGCAAACGAAGTGGTAAAAGAGCTGAAACTTGATAGTATCAAAGCGGTGGTTTGTCATGGTGACCGTGCTCAAAGCGCTCGTCGTCGTGCGCTAGAAGAGTTCAAGTTTGGCAAAGCACGTGTCATGGTGGCTACCGATGTCGCTGCTCGAGGTCTAGATATTGAAGACTTACCTCACGTTGTGAACTATGACATGCCTTTCCTAGCGGAAGATTACGTTCACCGAATTGGCCGTACGGGTCGTGCAGGTAAACAAGGCCATGCCGTTTCATTTGTAAACCGAGATGAAGAGCTCACGGTGGTTCAGGTTGAAAATCTAATCCAGCAACGCATTCGCCGTATTGAGCTTGCAGGCTATGAACCAAAGCAGCGTGAGTCTTACATTGAAAAGCTGCACTCAAAACCAGCATTTAAGAATCGTCAAGGTCGTCGTAATAATCCGAACCAGTCGGCAACAGACCAAGGGTCGGCAGAGCGTCGTCTTGCTATGGTGAAGCGCCTGAAAGCGCGTCGTGGCACAAAGTAAATTACATCAGTTTGTGATGAAAAGAGCCCCTCAATTGAGGGGCTCTTTTTGTTTGCCGTTTCGCGTTAATTTAGGCCAAGCATATTGGGTTCACCACGATAAATAATGCGATCGTTTCCTCGGTGAATACCAAACGTAATAATGACGGGTGGGTTTTCCTCTTCACTTGTAGAGCTATCCCAGTCGTATTTTAGCCAAGGGATGCGATTGCCTGAGCTGTCTAAATCTAGGTGGAATTGTATTTGCTCGCGCGCTGAGTCAATTTGGCTTGCAACGATATCGGTCATCCTGCCAATACTCATCGTTCCAACGCCAGAAAGCAGGGCGTTGTTTGCTGGCGCATGCGACCAAATTGGCGTGCTGAAGTAATATTCACCATTCGCCGTTGTTGAGCTGTCATCGAAGTTAGTCGTAAATCGGCCGTCTTGCCAAATTTCCACATCAAGTGGCACTTTGATCACCATGCCTTGGTTGCCACCCACATCTTGAAAGTTCAAACGACCGAATCGAATATCTGGTTGTTGTGTGAGCACTTCGCTGTTATCAAAGAAGTTTACCTCATCAACGGCTTTAGTCGTGACTATACCTATTTTGCTGCTGTCACTGTTAGTCCCATTATTAAATGGACCATCAGGGTATTGTTTATCTGTCGTGTTCTTTTTCCAACATGGGCTATTGTTACAAGTCGCATTGGTCGAGGGCTTCTCGATAACAAACGTTCCAACACTCGCGCTACCCAGTAGTTTCCAGTCTACCTTCTTAGGCTTAGGCGGCAAAAACCGTTCGGAGTATGAGCTTAGCTCGCCTAAGTCGAAATGTTGTTGAAGGTTAGATGAAAAGTGGACGTAGTTCTTCACGTTTTCCTTATTCGCATTGAGTGCGACAACATCGTAAGTGACTTTCTCAAAAGGTTGATTCATGTAAGCAAAAGTTTGGCCATGTGGGTAGTGCCATTCTTGGTCTTGCACTTGAAAATATTTTGGGTAAAAACGACCGACGTAACGATAGCCTTCGTTCACAGTCATACCTAGATATTTACTTGCTAAGTTTGCTTTTACTCTCAAGCTCCCGACTTCTTCCCAATATAATCCATTAAAGACGAATTGATCATTCTTGGCTGAATTATGCGCCTGAGCCAGTGAGTCACTACTTTTTAGCAATTTCGAGGTTTGGTTCGCTGTCTCTGATGGCGTATGTTGCTCACTCGACAAGACAACCGATGCTGCTGGAGCGCCATCAAGCATAAAATTACGGGTGATAGAGGCATCACAATAACGTGCTGATTCAACAGGACCACTTACAGAGCCGTCAGTTTGCCAAATGATCGGCTTCACTGTTAGAGAGAAAAGTTCTCCAGCAGCAAGAAACCCTTCTCCTTGTTCAGAGGTACCAGAAGGCAAAGCACGTTGGTTCTCACAAATAGCGAGTGTCCATGGTCGCGAGTACACATTAAATGTCCCTTTCACTTCCACTTTGCCTTCTTCTGGGCACTCTTCAAATCCCTCACACTCAAAATGATCGGACAATGTCACTTCAAATATGCCGGACTCATTCGTGATAAGACCATGTTCAGACAAGCCGTCTTTAAATTCCGCTGAATAGCTAAAGTTTCCTTCACTTCCTCCTAATGGTTGAACCAATGGATGAAAAACCTTAGGAGTACCATTGTAGTTGCTTGCGACTACAGGTTCGCCGGTGGAAGCACAAGCAAGCAATCGCGTATGCACGTTTTCTGGTTTACCTGCAATAACGCGTATTTCATTTAAAGTTGCGCTTTTCGTCTTAGAGTAGGCCTCAAACATAAATGGCGTAAACATAAAGCTAACCGTTTGATGCTTGCTGGTGTCTTCTGCCATAGTGAAAGTCAGCGTGTAGTTAGTATCTAACGCGATGGTATCGATATCGTTCGGGACCACTCGAACAACGAGCTCACCATTGTCGTCAGACATAAATTGGTTTGCTTTTAATATCTGCTGACCTTTGACCATCTCTAAAGTGAACAAGTCAGGGTGTGATAGGACAGCACTGACTTCTGCGCTTACAACTTCTCCATTATTGGTTGTTGTTGCTGTAAATTGCGGAAGATCGTCGCCGCACATCAGTGCCATATCGTCCGATGGTGTGACGCTTAGGTCGAAGTCGTTCTCTGATGGTGGTTGCATGCTGCAATTCGGAACATCTTGAGGGGTGATCGGACAGATCTGAGAAGAGTAGTGACAATCAGTGTCGCCCAATCCACAGTATTGCGTGTATTTGTTGTCTTGTACTTTCGTTTGTGCACTTCCTGGCGTTTGTTGGATTTCACCACAAACTTGACTTGGCTGATTTGGAGCGTTGTTGAAGTTCAATGTTTGGAAGTATTTAATTGCTGTAGTAGAGCCATAGAACGAACCGTTCAATGCGGCAGATGCTCCTTTAGTCTCAGTAGTGCCGTAGATCTCCATGTCATCAATAAGCAGAGAACTGTGCGCCACAATGTCACCGACGACGAAATGTCGTTGGAAAGGGTTCTTCGTCTTGAGATGCAATTGATGGCCTTTTGATTCAATGGTGCCACAAACGTTAGCGTTGAATATATCGGTCGTACTGTGAGTCAAAATGTCACCAATAATGGTGTTGTACTCACCATCAATATGAAGGGCCTCACCTGTTAGCTCTATATCCCCATCGATGAGAACGTTATTCAGCTTTGTTGGGTAAGCCGATAGAAGATCACCATAGATAACCGTGTGCTTGTTTTGGTAATCGTCAATGCTTGAAGCTTTCTCATTGTTAACCGTTAATCCGGTAGCGAGTGCGTGTAGAGATATACGCTTATTGGGTTCACCAATCGTATTGTTCCCCTCTAACACAATGCCATGAGCTGCTTCTAGCGTTATCTCTTTTTCCGGTAATGAGGAGACAATTTTGTCACCTGCGGGTAGGACTAGTTTCCCTGTACAGTGATAAGTCGTACCATCACTTCCGATACTAAAACTCTTGTGTGAGCAAAGTTGACCTAACTCAGATAGATCTTTGACGTCATAAGTGGTGGCGTGTGAGGCTAGCGGTAAAACAAGAACCGCAGCGAAAATACTGCAAAGACGCATCATCAAATGTCCTAAAAAAGTGGAATAAGATGGCATCAAGCGAGCGTGAGCAAGTGCTCACAGAAGTTGAAATGTCGGCGGTGTTTTTGGTTTTTAATCCGCTTACTTATTGAACTTTGGCTATTTTTATTTCGTATGTCATACCAAAGCATAGTGGCGTTATTAGAACGTAGGTATGAGATAAGTTCAATAGCTAAGTGTGACATGAGTCGCTTTATTCATGTAACTATTTGTTGGTAAAAGATAATAATTAACCATGTTGGTTCAGAATCAGTAGCTTGAGCGTCCTGATTCTGAACCGAACTTAATCCTAGGCTGCGTGAACAATGAGTGGAGCCATTTGATATAACTCTTCTAGTATGGCTTTCGTTTGTCTCGAATAGACCAGACGATCGCGATCGCCTACGAGTTGAATGGCTCTGACTTTACCTGCAACCAGGCATTGCCTAATGGTGCGTAGAACCATTTGGATATCAATTTCTGAGGTACCATCAAGGCTGTTTTTGGTTTTTAAGGAGCCAAGGTCGATACTGAGGATTATTTGGTCGCAATGGTCGAGGTAATTGCCGATCAACTGCTTTACATTATTGCGATGACGAAAAGAAAACTCTTTATCGGTTACCCAGTCACAACCTTGATCCTCCGCGTATTCCCACGTTTCTTGCTTTGTATCTTGTTCGCTAACACCAGCAAAAAATAATCGCACGTTTTGATAGCGAGAAAGAGCAAAATGGAATGCAGAGCCTAAACGTGGTTCAAGTGTCGGCTTCAAGTTCATGTCATGTCCAATATTTACCACACCCACTTCTTCTCGATAAGACACGACCACAGGTAACATGGACAAGATTGCCTCGGTACAGTTAGTTACTAAAACAGGAATTGAGTGGCGAGAAAGCGAAAGGCTTAACGCTTCCTGAAACTCGCCATTTTCCAGCTTGTCGTGGTTGAAGTGACCAAAGTTTTCAGCGGTTTCATGATCATGCTGTTGGTATAGCCAATCACTAGCATTTTCCAAACTTTGATCAGCTAATTCAAACGCGCCCTTAGACATGGGTGGCAAATACTCACACACTGTCATAAAAGAAAAAGGGTAATGCTGCGGCTGTTTCACGGTGTGGTGGAGTTTATAGCGTTTGAAAAAGCTTAACATGATGAATTACCTTTCTGGTGGTAGTGCCCTTGCCGCTTGCAACACATGCAAAATAATGCGCTGCTTATCCTTTTCGACTCGGTGGGCCGGAGCCATCACCGAGACCGCGCCGATCAGTTTGCTTCCTTTCATCACTGGTGCACTGATGCCAGAAACACCCGGGTCAATTTCTGAAGTACTGACGGCATATCCGTGTTTACGGATGGTTGTGAGCTCTTGTTCCCATTCGTCTCGTCGGTGATCTTGATTAAAGTATCTCAAGATTTTCTCGCATCGACTTTGAGGCATAAAAGCGAGCATCACTTTAGATGAGGCACCACGTAGCAGAGGTTGACTTTGACCCTGGACGAAGCTGCAACGCAGCGCCTGCATACTTTCTTTTTGTCTGACACAAAGCGCGCGATACCCTGCAGGTACCATATAAGCGGCCATTTCCCCTGTTTGTTGGACCAACCGAGCCAGTATGGTTTCGACCATATCTAACCCATGCTGTGCGGTCTCATAGCTATGCATGAGCAGCAATGCTGCCGGGCCAACGACAAATGTCTTGTCGTGTACGCTTTCTTCAATCAAGTTCCACTCTTTGAGTAGCTTCAAGTGTCGGTAGAGACTGCTCAAAGGAACGTTCAATTGCTCGCTTAGCGTTTTCGCAGAGACTGGGAATGGACTAACTGCAACTTGCATTAACAACTGCAGTGCTTTTTCGTTTACCTGGTTCGCATTAGCTTTGTTTGTCGTCATGAGAGTGTTGTAACGTGTTATATGAATTACGACAAATATAATTCTTAATCACTGAGAAAAGAAAAATAATTTTAATGGGTAATTCTCGTAGAGTGAGAATTTGACGACTGAGGGCTTACCTCGGTACCGATAGGCTCAAAAATGATGTCGTATTGACGTCTCAGGTTTGAGTCGTTTGATGCTAAATTGGAACAGGAGGGATTAAGGCATTGTTTAGTTTGCGGTATTACCAAGTGTTTCGCATACTGAGTTAATCTAAATAAATAATATTATAAACGAGAGTTGCTAGTGGGTATCAGATTCCAGATACCATCTCAGTAAATCGGTTTTATAAAAGGTTACTTTTATATGCTGAATAAGGCGCTTTTTAAAAAAGCCATCATTTTTTTGTTGCCCATTCCTTTGATTGTTGGCGAAGTCTTGTATTTAGCTCGTGAAAGCGTGCAAAACAACCTCAACCATCTATTAGAAAAAAACGTTCAAATCGCAGACGAAATTTTATTCCAAATAGAGACCGAAAACCGCACGGCTTTGTTGCATCCTAGACGATGTGAAGAGCTTCAGCAAAACTTGATGTTTGAACGAGATATCGAAGAAATGCTGATTGTAAAAGATGGGATCATTACGTGTTCTTCTAAACTGGGCGTAATTTCTAAGCCGTTAGCCGAGCACATTACATTTCCTGAGGGACAAGCGTTAGCACTGGGAAACGTGGATAGCGTATATGACCAATTTTTGCTCGTCGTGACCGAAGGAGAGCGAGGTTATCAAGCGGTGACGATTATTGATCATGACTACTTTAATGCGAAGATAGGATTTAATAACGATTTACGCTTAAAACGCTCTGCCTTATTTATTCATGACCAAGTTGCACCTGAAGAAGCGTTGAGAACGGGAAGTAATCCTATTGGCATCAAATCGTCGCAAATGTTTGAGTATGAAGCTTTGAGTGAAGCTAGCGATCTGTTCGTCAAACAGAGAACACTTTCCTATTTTTTGTATTCAATTCCAATAATTTTTGTTATCTATCTTTGCTTATATGCGTTAAATAAATTTATCGATCCTCATCGAAGCTTGGTTCTGGATTTAAAGAAAGCCATAAAGAAAGGCGAGTTGACTCTGTATTACCAGCCCCAGATTAACGTTGATACTGGTCAACTATTTGGTTTTGAAGCCCTAGTGCGATGGGAACATCAGAATAAAGGGTTCATTTCTCCTGATGAGTTTGTACCAGCGGCGGAGCAAAGTGGATTGGTCTTTTTGCTCACGGATTACGTTCTCGATAAAGCGGCAGAAGACTTTAGTAAATTAGACTTTAATCAGTCTGTTCACCTTGGTATTAATGTGCCGCCCGGTTACTTAGTTGGGCCAAACGCGATTAGAAAGATTCAACTCATTGATAGGAAGTTAAGTCGAAATAACGTCTCATTAGGCATAGAGATAACAGAACGTCAACTCATTGATGCTGAAGCCAGAAAGTGCATCGCAGCGCTGCGAGTACATGGCATTGATGTGTTGATCGACGATTTTGGTACCGGTCAAACCTCGCTGGCGTTTCTGCAGCACATGCGTATTGATTACCTAAAAATCGATAAATGTTTTGTCGAAACTATTGGTATACCTAGCCTTAGTGCTTCTGTTTTAAAAGCTATTGTTCACTTTGCGGAAGAGCTAAAAGTACAACTCATCGCTGAAGGTGTAGAAACAACGGCGCAAGCCGACCATTTGAAAAAGATGGGAGTGCGATATCATCAAGGATATTTTTACTCCAAGCCTTTACCTTATGATCAACTTGCTCAGCGAAGTCATTATGATTGGTAAACGTTAGCCCGATAACATTGGTCATTGTCATCAAAAACAAACTCTAACTCATTCTTGATGCTATCCAAGCGGTCTTCTTGGTAATGAGATACATACAATAGCTGGCTTAAATTCTCTCGGGCGATGAGCTCAAGTGTATTCTTAACTAAACGCCTGCCAAGAAAATCCAACCCTTGATATGGCTCGTCCAAAATCAGTAATGTTGGTTGTTTAACGATGGCTCTTGCAATCAACAACAGGCGCTGTTGACCATACTCTAATTGCTTGAATGAGGTTTTTCGGTATTGGCTCATATGTAGGATGTCGAGCCATTCGTTTGCGATGTCCACTTCTTTACGAGTGGGTTGGTTATACAACCCTATGGAGTCGTAAAAACCGGACAAAATCACGTCTAGCGCACTGCAGTTAACGCGGTATTGAAGGTGTAACGCTGAAGATACCATACCTATGTGCTGCTTAATTTCCCAGATTGTCTCGCCAGACCCTCGCTTTTTACCAAAGATATCAATGTCATTGCTGTAGCACTGAGGATGATCACCAAAGATTAACCCAAGCAAGGTGCTCTTCCCACAGCCATTTGGGCCTTTGATCTGCCAATGCTGACCTTTGTCTATTCGCCAGTTTAAGTCAGTAAAGATCTTCTTATCAGTGTATTCAACAGACCCATTTGTTAGTTTAAATATTGGGTTGTCGAAGTGTGTCGAGTGCTGATGCTGACGTATCAAGTTCATCATTTCTTCACTCTGTTGCTCGGACTGAGATTTAATTTGTTCAATGATTGGATGATTATCCCAACTGGATTTATCCATCGTACTGTCCAGCTTTCCTGCACTGAAAAGCGCAACGCGATCAATCCACTCAGGCATATCAGACTCGCGAGAAAACGTGACCAGTAGCTGTACGGTTTGAGAAAGCGAGTGTAAATAGTGAGCGAGAGCTGCTCGATGGGCGATATCTAAACCAGTAAATGGGTTATCTAGCAGTAACAAATCAGGCTGTGTTGCTAAAGCGCGAGCTAGCATCACTCGTCTTGTTTCTCCTGTAGAGAGAACACGAAAGCCACTGTGTTTAAGGTGAGTTAGGTCGAGATCGGTAATCAGCTGATCTATTAAATTAGCGTCTTGGCTGCGCTCCTGAATGAGTGAGTAAACGGTACTGCCTTGATCGATACGATCAAGAAAGTCTGTATCGTCCTTTTCTAATTCCCTTTCCAGTAATCGCTGTTGCTCTGATAACGACACTTGAGCAACGGACAACCCATCAAGCTCAAGTTTCCCGCTTATTGGTGAAAGTTCACCACAAATAAGGTCTCCAAGTAGAGAACCAATATCCCCATCCGCGCTGAATATTCCCCAAGAGTGCTGAGTGTCTATTTTCCAATCGTCAATAAATAGGTGAGCCGTGTTCCCTTGAGCGGCAAGCTGACTAAAACGAATAGTCATATGTTTGTCTTCCTTGTTTTCGTTGTAATCGTTTATTTATAACAATTTACGAACTCAGTAAGGAAGCGCTTTTGTGTATTAATTTTAATCAATGCACCATCTTGTGAGCACTCAAGGGTAGTGCTATTTGAGAGTGAAACCGCCACTACGCTTGCAGGTAATAAATTGACCTATCAGTAATTTCATTGAATTTTACAATGAGCTTATCATTATGCGCACAAATGTTATGCTGCTACACTCATACTTGCCGTTTATTTAATTAATCAATGTAAGGACACATGTTTATGAGTGAAACGGAATATGATTACCCTTCGAGTTACAGCCTAGTTTCTATCACCGATACGTCCAGCTATATCAAATATGCCAGTGAAAACTTTAATGAAGTCGCGGGGTTTGGTGATGGTGAACTTATCGGTAAGCCTCACAATGTTGTACGCCACCCCGACATGCCGAAACAGGCTTTTAAAGATTTATGGACGCACCTAAAAGCCGGAAAACACTGGATGGGAATGGTGAAAAACCGACGTAAAAACGGAGGGTATTATTGGGTTGATGCGTTTGCTTCTCCTATCAAATCCAATGGTGAAGTTGTTGAATACCAATCGGTTCGATTTAAACCTGAGCGTATACACGTTCAACGAGCGGAAAAAGCGTATTCAAAGCTTCGGAATAACGGTAAACCATTGCAAATGTATCTTCCTCGTACGCGTTTGTGGATAAGATCAGCCTTCTTTCTTTTCATTTCAAACCTTCTTGGCTTGCTAACTCTACAAATGAACCAATCACCAGCGGTGGCCTTTGGCATTGCTGCATTACTTTCCGTTTTCTCAATTTATGTATTAACAAGGCCAGTTGAAAAGCTTGCTAGACAGGCTAGGCAAGACTTCAACAATCCACTAATGGAGTATATTTATTGCGGAAAAATTAACGATCTGGCTGAAATTGAACTGGGTATGAAGATGCGTAAGCAATTTGCAGATGCGCTATTAGGGCGAGTCGGGGTGTCTGTAAAAGACTCTTGCGAAGAAACGCGTGCAAGTGCCAACAGTGCTGCGACTAATAGCCAGCAAGTAACGGAAAACTTGAGTGCACAGAAAGTAGAGATCGACTCGGTCGCTACAGCGGTCAACGAGATGCAAGCCTCATCATCTGAGATATCAAATAATGCTCAAGCGACGGCCGATGCTACGCTAGAAGCGCAGAACACGATGACAGATAGCCGTAGCGTTATCGATAATGTTAACCACTCGGTACTAGAGCTGGTGGATGAGCTCGGCGAAATCTCTAAAGTGGTCATGCGTTTGAACCAACAAACCGAGCAAATAGGAACCGTTGTTGAAGTGATCAATGATATTGCTGAACAAACCAACTTATTAGCGTTGAATGCAGCAATTGAAGCGGCGAGGGCAGGCGAGCAAGGGAGAGGCTTTGCGGTCGTTGCGGATGAAGTGAGAACCCTTGCTAAAAGAACACAGGAATCGACAACAGAAATTAAAGCGGCCATTGAAGGAATTCAAAAGGGCAGTAAATCAGCGGTTTCTGCGCTAGAGAAAGGCAATGAAATGTCGACTGGAACGGTAACATTATTAGGCACGGCTTTAGATAGCATCCAACAGCTGCAATCTCTCGTTCAGGATGTAGTCGAGCGAAATCAACAAATTGCGGTAGCGATAGAAGAACAGGTTTACGTAACGGATGAGATTAACGAAAACATCCAGTCGCTTAACTTAAAGTACAGTGAATCGTATGATCTGATGACAGAAACGAATCAGATGAACTCTAAAGTGCAAAGTTGTACCAATGACCTATCCGAAATGATTAAGAAGTTTGCTTAAACACTAGAAAATAGAAATAAAGAGCCCGCTAATTTTTAGCGGGCTCTTTATTGGAATGTGGTGAAGCTCTGGGGCCGTATACGACTAGGGGTTCGAACCTCCGTCATTTTACAAGCGCTAAAACGACGAAAGCTCGCAATAAATGCGAGCTTTCTAAATAAGTGGCGGAGAGATAGGGATTTGAACCCTAGATACGCTATTAACGTATGCCGGTTTTCAAGACCGGTGCTTTCAACCACTCAGCCATCTCTCCGTTTCGGACGTATAATAGGGAGCATAGTCCGACTTGTAAAGTGCTGAATTATAATAGAAGTACTGTTTGCTCGTTTTATAGTCGCTGATGTAATGTTAAACAGTTTGAAAATGGGGTAAAAAAGAGACAAATAGTAGCAATTTATAGAGTTTTTACTTTATCTTGGCGCAAGTCAATAAAATGGTGTTTTATTGTTATCTTTATGATATTTAAGAAATAACTTGCTTTTAGGGTACAGGTGTTCGCCCGAAAGTATTTGCAAGACTTTGTGAACTAATTCAAAATTAACTGGTATAGCCAGTTGTGCTTAAATTTTTTAAGGGTGTTTATGAAGGTCACAAATCTATTTAAAGACAAAGTTGATGCGATTTCTGCTCATCAATCCGAGTTTATGAATTGGATGTCTCCAACGTTACGCGATTATTGGAGTGACTTTTTGGGAAAAGCTCAGAATAGCTTTCTTTTCTCAAAAGTTCGTGATCACCAACAGCCAGCTGTTAACGAAGAGGTTGCGCCTCAACCTGCACCAATCGTAATGGCACCTGAGGCTCAAAAGCTGTATGACGAGTTAAGTGAAAAAATTGGTGAAGTGATTCACACTGGTGACTGGGTGCATGTATCTCAAGAACGTATCAATCAATTTGGTGCGGTAACGGAAGACATGCAGTGGATTCACACAGATCCAGAACGTGCGTCAGTTGAATCTCCATTTAAGACAACCATCGCTCATGGCTTTTTAACATTAGCATTGTTGCCTAAATTGACTGACTCAGTGGACCCTGATAAGCCAATGTTCCCAACAGCCAAAATGGTCGTTAACTTAGGCTTAAACCAAGTTCGTTTCCCTTACCCTGTTAAAGCAGGAAACAACGTTCGTGCTGTCAGCAAGTTAACAAAAGTAACGCCGATCAAAAAAGGTTTGGAGATTGAGCGTGAAATTAAAGTGGAAATCGAAGGTATTCGTCGACCTGGTGCTGTTGTCGTTTCTGTTATTCAACTGCATTTCTAATTCCAGAGCCAGATAGAAAACATATAAAAAGAGAGCATTAATATGCTCTCTTTTTGGTTTTATTGATTAAAGCTTTTTACTGGAGTGTAACCGTAATCAGCAATCGCTTTTTGTCCTTGTTCTGAGCGAAGGAAGGTGACGAACCCTTTACCTGGTTCGCTAATCTTATTGACTTTGTAGAGTACTAGGAATGGCCGCGCCAATTTATACTTGTGATTGCTAATGTTTGCCGAAGTTGGGTCAATACCATCTAATTGAATCGCTTTTATTGAGCGATCTACTGATCCCACAGAAATAAACCCAATTGCACGAGTATTATGGTTCACGATGGTTTTTACCATGCTGTTGCTATTTACAACCAAGTTGTTCGGGCTGATATCTGAGACGAGGCGATCATTTACGATTTTGGTTAGTCCTAGCAGACTTTCAAAACTGTAGCGTGAGCCTGAAGACGCCTCTCTAGTGACAACAGCGATAGGTTGATCTGCACCACCAACCTCTTTCCAATTCTTGATTTTACCTTTGTAGATATCAAACAGTTGTTGTTGAGAAAGGTTTTTTACAGAGTTTGTACGGTTTACAACAACAGCTAGGCCATCATAAGCGATAGGATATACGTTGAGATCTTCACCTTTTTCGCTTTCTGTCAGATAGCGAGAGCTCATCCCAATCTCGGCTACGCCTTTATTAACCATTGTAATACCCGCACTAGAACCAATACCTTGAACTGCAATGTAATCGTCCGGGTGTGTTTTGTTGTATTCCTCTGCAAGTACATCCATTACGCGAGCAACCGAGGTTGACCCAGAGATATTAATTTCTTTTGCAATGGCGGGGAGGGAGACTGCTATGGCCAATAACGTCGCCACAGTAAAACGTAACATATTAAACTCCATATACGGTATAAAGCAGCGTTTATGATATTGCGTTCAGGTTACACTTTTGTGAACTGTCAGGTCTAAACAAGGGAATTCTTTCTAACCAAGAGGTGATGTAGGTAGCGTTTCCAAGCAAAGTGAGATGGTAATCTGAGTAAATGAGAATATAGCCACCTTTTGTTTGAGGTAGGCAGATAATCACCATCGATGGTGGTGTAAAGGTTATATACTAGGATCGACAGCTCTAACTATCATCCATCGGGAGAACGTTGATGTCAGTGTCCCAAATGGCGACAAGTCGTTTATACAAATCAGTTCAATCGCTCTGCTCTGCGCGTAATGCTAACCTGCCTGTCGAGCAGGGTAAGTGCCTATATGAGCCAGTGGAGAATGGTGTCGAGCTTCATAGAGCGCATTTTCTTCTTGATTCACAGCACAGCGAATATACCTCTCCCGTCGCGAAGATCGTGTTTGATGAGGGCAATCAGCTTTGGTATTTCTACGTCCCAACGTACCGCAACGAATTATTAAGGTGGATACCTTATAAGCCACTTCCATACAGCCAAACGCTTGAAGAACTACTCACCGAATTGGAAAGCGATCCTCAAGCGTGTTTTTGGGAATAGGGAACGCTCCAATTCTAACAGCTGTCAATGTCACCATGATTTATGCTTTGGATTTAACGACTTGGTTTCTAAAGTCTTTCGGTGTCATGTTGTAAACCGATTTAAATGCTGTACTGAAATGCGCTGCACTTTTAAATCCGGATTCAAACGCTATTTCTGTTATAGATTTTTCTGACATGCGCAGCTGGGTCGCGGCGAAGTTGATCCGCTTCACTTTTAATATCTGTGAAAATGAAAGATCCTCTGCGGCGAGGCGGCGTTTTAAGGTCGCGATAGACATGCTCATATGAGCCGCTAAGCCTTCCAGAGTGATATCTTTCTCGATATTGTTCTCAATATACTTGATGGCCTTTTGAGAGTCGCTTAGGCTGCTTGCATCATCTATGATTGATAGGATGTTTGGCTCTACCTCCACCATTAACGACAGCAGTGCCATTGCGATATGACCTTGTGTGTAGTCTGGAGCATTGCGACTCGCTAAGTTGACCAATGTGTCTTTTAGTTGTGCTACTTCGCTGCTGGCTTGCGCTGAAAAAGGATAGAAGCGCCTTTCTTCTGTCTTGGAGCGTAGCATTGGATGCGCTTTTTTAAAGTCACAGAATAGATTTGGGTTGAAGACTAGAGCCAGTGCTTTAAAGCCTTTTTCACTAGGGATGGCTTCTGCGCTGCTCAAATCAGCAGAGTTGTAGAGAGTAAAATCTCCTGCTTTAAGTTCAAACTGTTCACCATTTGGTTGATGAACTAATAGGGCACCTTCTTCAACAACATATAAGCCATTATGTGTTGCGGTGTAACGCTCACTTTTGCGCGCAGTGAAGTGATTAAAGCGAATGATCTCAATGTTCGGCATATTCGTTCTTATCATTTTTACATAACAAATAAAAAAGGCGCTCAATAGAGCGCCTTTTAACTTCATTCGGTATTATTCACTTACAGTCTGTTCTGCTTGTGCTGCTGGTTGTTCAGCAAATACCTGGGTTGGCTTTGCAACTAAACTGCGGTTCTCTTGGTTTACGTCCGCAAGGACAATTTCCAATGTATCACCAAGTTTGTATACGACCTCTTTATCGATAGAGATGGTACCGTTGTCGCCATTGCACTCAATTCTTTCTTTATTATCAAGAATTAGTGCACCAGGAATAAAGGCTGCTGCGCCATTTTCGAGAAGTCGGACACGTGCACCAGCACGATTAATATCGAAAATCTCACCTGTGAAACAAGTTTTCTTGTTCGGCTCATCAGCAAGCGTACGTGCATATAACCAATCTGAGACATTTCGCTCAGCAATTTTATGATGTTTACGGTGCAGAGCTAGTTCTTCACCGACTTGATCATCAGGTTTTTGCACTGGCTCTTTGCCTAGGATGACGGCCTTCAACATGCGGTGGTTGATCATATCGCCGTACTTACGAATTGGTGATGTCCAAGTCGCATAGATATCCAGCCCCATAGCGTAATGAGGAAGAGGCTGATTACCTACTTCACTGTAGGCTTGGAACTTACGAATACGATTATCAAGGTAAGAGGTTTCTTGCGCAGCCAACCAGCGACGCAATGCAGCAAAGCCTTCTAGAGTGGTAATTGACTCCGCTGTGAATTCCAGTGCACCTTCTGGATTGACAAGTTGAACCACTTCTTCAATCTTCTCAGTCTTAATGCCAGCGTGAGTATTGAAAACACCTGTTTCAAATTTATCGCGCAGTGTACGACCAGCACAGATGTTTGCGGTAATCATTGACTCTTCAACCAAGCGATTTGCACTGCGGCGCATATCTGCATGGATAGCAACCACATCGTTGTCTTCACTCAGCTCAAAACGGTAGTCAGGACGGTCTGGGAAGACCACTGCGTTTTTCTCACGCCATTCTGCGCGAGCAAGGGAAAAGTCGTAAAGGTCACGAACGATTGTCGCGATCTCTTCAGATGGTTGCCATGCTTCTGAGCTGCCGTTTTCTAGCCAATCAGACACGTGATCGTATGCTAAGCGTGCGTGTGATTTGATGTTTGCTGCAAAGAACTTGATATCGTCGCCAATTACGCCGTCTTTATTTACGGTTACGGTACAGCAAATAGCAGGGCGGATTTCGCCTTCAATCAGAGAGCATAGGTTGTCTGCTAGATCGCGAGGCAGCATTGGAATATTGCGGCCCGGAAGATAAATAGTATAGCCACGCTCACGTGCTACTTTATCCATTTCATCTTCTGGTGTGATGTAGGCGGTTGGATCTGCGATAGCGATTGTCAGTTCGAAATCGCCAGATTCGGTTTTCTTCGCGTACAGCGCATCGTCCATATCTTTGGTTGATTCACCATCGATAGTCACGAAAGGAACGTGTGTCATGTCTACGCGTTCTAGATCGGCGTCGTCTTTTAGTTCCCAGTTCTCGATGCCTGCTGGCTCAGAGTTTGGTAGATCGTTTTGAGCAAGCGTTACCCACCAAGGTGCAATTTTGTCGTTCGCGTCTGTGATTTTTTCAGAAATTTCCACGAAGAAAGAGTTATCGCCTTTTAGAGGGTGGCGAATAAGATGTGCGACAACCCAATCTCCCTCAGCGAACTCGTCAGGTTTTAGACCTTTCTTTAGTTTCGCTTTAAGAGAAAGCTTTTTAAGCTGTGGGTGATCAGGTGCTACGTTTAGCTTGCCTTTGAACATTTTGACTCGACCAATAAAGCGAGTCACGGCTTGTTCTAACAGCTCTTGTGGCTCTGCAACTTCGCGTTCATTTTCTGTGCGGATAATGGCGACGACTTTGTCACCGTGCATGCACTTTTTCATGTACGCAGGTGGGATGAAGAAGCTAGTCTTGCTGTCCACTTCCAAAAAGCCAAAGCCTTTATCTGTGGCTTTTATTGAGCCTTCTTTTTTCGGCAGGTTTTCTTGGATTTGCTGCTTAAGCTGAGCGAGTAGTGGGTTATCTTGAAACATCTTTTCTTAAATTACCTATGGAGTTGGGCACACTATAATCATTGCGAGCTATTATTACTACCTGTGGAGCGCAATTTCGCCGTGAATTTTGCTGATCGAATTGCAGGAAATCGGCTTAAATATTGATGAAAAACTCATCTGCGAGCTGCGCAAATCTACGGGGAATGGTGGGGTTGGTGGAAAAATATGCTAAAAATGCCATTATTGAGAATAAATTGTGATGTAATTCAATTTTTTCTGGCTTTTTTTATGCTTTTAAGGAATAATCCGCCTCCCTTAGTCGTCCCTAATGGCTTATCGCGGTTGTGTACTGTGCTGTGTTCCTGTCTGAATGGAATCAGTAACTGGATGAATCAGTATCGAATTGGAAGAGCATATGGGACTGTTTTTTTGTTTAATTAAGTAGGATCCCAATGCAAGATTCTGTTATTCAATTCAGCGATTTATCTCTGAATGATTCTATCCTTTCTGCTCTAGACGGAATGGGTTTCGTGTCACCAACTCCAATTCAGGCTGCGGCAATCCCACACCTGTTGGAAGGTGCTGACGCGCTGGGTAAAGCTCAAACAGGTACAGGTAAAACGGCAGCGTTCTCTCTGCCTCTTCTAAATAAGATCGATCTCAACCAACGTAAACCACAAGCTATCGTTCTTGCGCCAACGCGTGAGTTAGCGATCCAGGTTGCGGCTGAAATGAAAAACCTTGGTAAGAACATCAAGGGTCTTAAAGTTTTAGAGATTTACGGTGGTGCTTCTATCGTAGATCAGATGCGTGCTCTTAAGAGCGGTGCACAAGTTATCGTTGGTACTCCAGGTCGTGTTCAAGACCTTATCAACCGTGAACGTCTACACCTAGATGAAGTAAACACGTTTGTACTAGACGAAGCTGACGAAATGCTAAACATGGGTTTCGTTGATGACGTTACTGCGATCATGGAACACGCACCAGAGTCTGCTCAACGCGTTCTATTCTCTGCAACAATGCCTCCGATGCTTAAGAAAATCGTTGAGCGTTTCCTACGTGAGCCTGTAATGGTTGACGTTGCTGGTAAGAACCACACTGTAGACAAAGTTCAACAGCAGTTCTGGGTAGTGAAAGGTGTAGAGAAAGATGAAGCGATGTCTCGTCTTCTTGAAACGGAAGAAACTGACGCGTCAATCGTCTTCGTACGTACTCGTCAAGACACTGAGCGTCTAGCTGATTGGCTATCTGCACGTGGCTTTAAAGCGGCAGCTCTGCACGGTGACATTCCTCAGTCTCTACGTGAGCGTACTGTTGATCACATCAAACAAGGTGTTATCGACATCCTAGTTGCAACTGACGTTGTAGCTCGTGGTCTTGACGTTCCACGTATTACGCACGTATTCAACTACGACATCCCATTTGATGTTGAGTCATACATCCACCGCATCGGTCGTACTGGCCGTGCTGGACGTAAAGGTAAAGCGATCCTTCTTGTTCGCACTAACCAAATCCGTATGCTTCGCACCATCGAGCGCGTAACTAAGTCATCTATGGAAGAGATTCAACTTCCTCTACGTGACCAAGTTGCTGAAGCTCGTCTAGCTAAACTAGGTGCTGAGCTTGAAGCAGAGAAAGAGCACAAAGCACTAGACAAATTTGCTGAGCTGGTAGAGAAACTACAAACTTCTCTAGACATCGACCCAGCAACGCTTGCTGCTATGCTTCTTAAGCGCCAGCAAGGTAAACGTCCTCTGTTCTACATTGGCGAAGACCCAATGGTTGAAGCGATTGAGCGTGATAAGCAACGTCGTAAAGAGCGCCGTGAAGGTGGTCGTGACGGCGGTCGTAACTTCAACAACCAAGATTGGGATACTTACCAGCTTCAAGTTGGTCGCGAGCAAGGTGTTCAAGTTAAAGACATCGTTGGTGCTCTAGCGAACGAACTAGGTCTAGGTAAAGGCTCTATCGGTGCGATCAAGCTAGCACAAGGCCACACATTCGTTCAGCTACCAAAAGCAATGACTTCTGAAGCTGCGGGCAAGCTAAGCAAACTACGCATCCGTCAACAAGATGTTGGTGCTGTAGTATGTGACTTCGATGACTTCCGAGAGTCTCGTGGTGGTCGCCGTGACGGTGGTCGTCGCGATGGCGGTCGTCGTGATGGCGGCGGTTACCGTGGCAACCGCGAAGGCGGCAACCGTGGTGGTGATCGTCGTGAAGGCGGTCGTCGCGAAGGTGGCTTCCGTGGTAACCGTGACGGCAACCGCGATGGTAACCGTGAAGGTGGCGAACGTCGCTTCGATCGTAACCGTGGTGGTGATCACCGTGGTAACCACCGTGGTGAGCGTGGTCACGGCCGTGGTCGTCGCACTCAAGAAGCATAATCACGAATCAGTGATTAGAGCAATTGATTAAATTGCCGTAAGAATTGAAAGCCGAGCGAAATGCTCGGCTTTTTTATGCGCGTCGAATACGGCTTTGTTTTTCATCGTGCTCATTTACCCAGGTTATTACTTCGTTTAAGGGTAGGGCTGGGCAGAACAAGTAGCCCTGAATGATGTCGCAGCCACGACTGCGCAAAAAATGCAGTGTATCCATGTCTTGAACGCCTTCTGCGACGACTGAATACCCTAGGCCATGCGCTAACGCTATTGTGTTCTCAACGATAGAGCGGGTGCCTTCTGTCCGGCTTGCGGTACAAAGAAATGATCGGTCGATTTTAATTTGATCAACCGGGAGATCTCTCAAAAGCGACAGAGATGAATACCCGGTGCCAAAGTCGTCCAAGCTGATCTTAATACCCAATCCTTTGATTTGGTGAATTAGGGGGTTGAGCTCAACAACTCTATCAATCGCCATCGTTTCAGTAATCTCTAAGCTTATAAGGTCAGCAAATTGAGGGTTTACCTTGAGCAGTGTTTCCAAGCGGTTGAACAATAAATTAGACGAGAGATCTTTTGCAGATAAGTTAACGTGGACAGGAAGCTTGATGTCTTTTTCTATAAAGGTCTGGAGATCTTTTTCAACTTGGTTGAGGACCCACATGGTGATGTTGTGCACTTGATTACTTCGCTCCGCGATGGGGATGAAGTCGTTAGGCGAAATCGTTTTACCATTTTCATCATGCCAACGGATCACGGCTTCGAAGCCGACAGCTAAGTTAGTATGTGCGTCAATCAACGGTTGGTAGTATAGCTGGAACTCCTCTTTTTCCAGCGCACATTGAATACGAGAAGAGATTTCGAGCTGGTATTTGGCCCCGACGTTCATGTCCTCATTATAAAATGCAAAGAGATTGCCATTTCGTTTGGCGTGATACATGGCAATGTCCGCATGCTTTATCAATAGATCATTGGATAGAGCGTCATAAGGGTAGGTACTGACACCGAAAACAACGCGGGAAGAGACTTGAAACTCATCTAAATGGAAGCGATTAGACAGTGCTGAATCTAACTCTTCGATGAGACTTTTGCCTGTTTCCTCGCATGCTGACGAGGTGAGGATGACAAATTCATCGCCACCAACGCGGAAAATTTTGTCACTGCCTTTAAGTTTCTCTTGGAGACGTTGCCCAATTTGAATCAGCAGTTGATCTCCACAAAAGTGTCCCATAGCATCGTTGACTTGTTTAAAGTTAACGACATCGAAAAGGATCACTGAGAAAGGGTCTCCAGACTGTATTCTATCTTCGATTAACTCAAAGCAGTATTTACGGTTAGGGAGTCCAGTAAGTGCGTCGTGAACGGCATTACGCTTCTCTTTTTCAGCAACGGTATGAAGTTCCAGTATGGAGTCGTTGCTCCATTTGATAACCAGCACCACAAAAATGCTGCCACCGAATAAAATGAGAGAAACTCCGGTTTCCAAGAGGGAAGCGATAGGTTTTTGCATTATAGCGTGTAAAAAAGCGGCATACGCAAAAATGAAACAGCTGATTAACAACAATAGGAAAGTCCACCCGGGTACATCAGTTCTCGAGCAGATGTTTTTTGTCATCTGCCATCCCCAGCAGAGCAAAATCAAACCTAAGATCACTAATAGAAATGCAATAGTGGGCACATTATTACCCCGATTTATTGATTGGTTTGTTATTTTTGTTCACCCAATAAACAACGTAGCTCATATCTCTGAATTTGTACAAATTGATCTATTCATAAATTATGTTTAACAAGTCATATTTTTTAGTCTTCAAATAAAATCAAAACTTGCTACAGATCAACAAAATTTGTTCAATCAAATCGCTTTTACTAAAAGATTGTTGAAAGATTAAAAAATTATTGAATAATAGAGGGGCAAACAAGAAGTACGCAGCGCACAAGCGCTATTACAACCTCTGCTCTACAACAGGATAACTATTTCATGTCTAATTCGTTTGTACTGGTGATCAACTCTGGTAGCTCTTCATTAAAATTTGCTGTTATTGATTCTGAAACCGGTGAAGCTTTGGTATCAGGTATTGGTGAGTGTTTTGGCCTACCTGAAGCTGAAATCAGTTGGAAATATCAGGGAGAAAAAACCGTTGAAGCAATTCCTGCTGGCGGTAACCATCATCAGTACGCTGTTGAGCGAGTGGTAAAACTACTCGAGACTTTGGGTTTGAGCTCAAAATTTGTGGCTGTAGGTCACCGCATTGTTGCTGGTGGAGAAACCTTTAAAGGCACAGTAAAAGTCGATGAAAAAGTTATTCAAGAAGTTGAGCGTCTTGCTGAGCTAGCGCCACTTCATAACAAAGCGAATGCAGAAGGCATGCGAGCAGCAATGGCAGCATTCCCTTCACTGCCTCAATTCGCTGTGTTTGATACTGCTTTCCACCAAACAATGCCTGCCAAAGCGTTTATGTACGCGCTTCCTTACGAGCTTTACGAAGAGCATAAAGTGCGTCGTTACGGTGCTCACGGCACAAGCCACTACTACGTAAGCCGTGAAGCAGCGAAAATGCTAGATAAACCGGTTGAAGAAAGCAGCTTTATCACCGTGCACTTAGGTAACGGTGCATCAGTGAGTGCGGTTAAAAATGGCGAATGTGTTGATACAAGTATGGGTTTGACGCCGCTAGCTGGCCTAATGATGGGCACTCGTTGTGGTGACCTCGACCCAAGTGTTATCGAGTTCCTTTTCCGTAAAGGTTGGGAAAAAGACGAAGTGTTCGAGATGATGAACAAGAAGTCAGGCTTCTTAGGTGTATCCGGTGTAACAAGTGACGCACGTGGTGTACTAGAAGCCATGGAAGCGGGTAACTCACGTGCGAAGTTGGCATTTGAAATCTTCACTTACCGTGTTGCGAAATACATTACTTCTTACCTAGCTGCTCTGGATTCATTAGACGGCATCATCTTCACTGGTGGTATTGGTGAAAACTCACTACCAATTCGTCGTGAAATCTTGAAAAACCTAAAACTGCTAGGTTTTGTTGAAGATGAGAAAGGCAACGAAGATGCAAGATTTGGCAACGCAGGTGTTATTGCAACATCTGAGTTGCTCGGTGCGAAAGCACTAGTTATTCCTACCAATGAAGAGTGGGTGATAGCATCGCAATCCGTTGAGCTTCTAAATCAATAGTATAGCAGTTAATTTAAACAACAAGCCACCAAATATGGTGGCTTTTTTATTTAATAAATTCAATAACTTAATGTGCTTTCCTGTATAAAGCCCTCTTTTTTTTGATCCATTTGATTAATGTGCAATAATCAATCCTAACAAAAAATTATAGGTTATAGCATTACAGGCTGATTGGAATGGACGAAAAACCACGCATTGCACATATTTATTCTAGAGTTTCAAAGGGCACACAAGTAAAAGGAGATGGCCTACGGCGACAAATCGAAATAGCTAGCAAGTTTATTGAAGATGTAAACATTTCAAACAGCCGTGATGGTTTACCAGTGTATACACTTGCAGATAGCCCCATCTACGACAGGGGGTTAAGTGCGTACTTTGGCTTAAATACAGATGAAAACGCGGGGCTTGGCGCATTCTTAAAAGCAGCGGAAAACGGACAGGTAGAAAAAGGTACGTTGCTAATTGTAGAAGCAATTGACCGTATAAGTCGCTTGCCCGTTGATGATGCCCGCGCTCTGTTTGCACGTTTCAAAAAGTACGGCATTGATGTTGCCATTTGCCGTTTCAACCTGATCATTTATCACGACAAAAGTAGTGACTTAGGTCAAGACCTGCTTATCACTACAGCAATACATTTAGCGCACTTAGAGAGTGAACAGAAATCAAAACGCATACGTGCCAGATTCACACACAAGCGACTATTAGAAAAAGAGGGCGGTGAGAGACGCACATCAATGAGTCCTAGCTGGATTGAATTAAGCAAAGATAAAACGCACTTTGTGTTGATACCTGAGCGTGCGCGAATTGTGCGCAAGATGGTAGATTTAAAGCTGCAAGGCTGGGGTGCTCATCGCATTACAGTTTATCTTAATGAGCAAGGATATCCTTGCTGGAACCGCAGCAATACTTGGTACACAAAGATTGTTGAGAAGTATCTAAAGATGATACAGCTTGTCGGCGACTTTCAACCAGTCGAGCATGTGCACGGCGAAAAGGGGGTGCGCAAAGAACCTGTTGGAGATGTAATAAAAGGCTATTACCCAGCATTGATTACAGAAGAAGAGTGGATCAGGCTTAAAGCATCTTTTAAGAGATCTGGAGGGCGACAAACGGGCGCGTTTTCAAATCTATTTAGCTGCATGCTTTATTGCCCAACCTGTGGTTCTTGCATGTCTTACTTTAAGCCTAATCGCGGGCGCATCAAAGTAAGATGTCGCAAGCAGATTGACAAGCAAGGCTGCGACCAACGCGCACTTAACTATGAAGAAATCGAGCCGCGATTAATTAAAGCGCTGGCTGGTTTAGATTACGCAAAGATTAACAACAATAGCTTTGCTAGCTTACAGAAAGAGCTAAACACGCTAGAAGCGCAGGTTGCAGAGCTAGAAGCAAGCGCTGACGATATTAAGACACAAATGCTTGAAGAGTCAGATCCTCGTATTATATCCGTTTATGTAAACAAGCTAAAAGCTATCTATACAGAGCAAGATAAAGCAAAAGCACGATTTGAAAAGCTATCAACGCAAACAAGCGACTATGATGTAAACACGCTTGAGCAGCTACAATTAGAGCGAAACGAGGACAGAGAGCGCTACAACGGCTTTGTGCGCTCATTCGTCAAGTATGTGATAGCATCGGATTCAAAGCTTGGTAAACCACTGCGTATAGTGTTTAAAAGTGAAGCTGTGGGTGAAGTGCCAGTATTCTTTAATGACGACAAAAATAACAAAGCTATTAGTGATATTTTTACCGCGCAGAAAGATGTAAACGAAGCTGCCCCAATACGACTAATCAACATGTCACGCGTGCATGGTAATTTAGGTAAACTAGCAGCTATTGATACTGTACCCGTACCTGATGATTTGGGCGACGCACTAGAAAGGATAAAATATCTTTTTGCAGTAAGACAAGCTGTACTACAAAACCCCGAAAAATGGCAAGCAATCGCAGATGACGCAAGGTTATTTGAGTAACTTCCACCAACAGAGCACCGCAAAGCGGTGCTTTTGTTTCGTTTGGAAAAAACGCGAAAAAACCAATTATATACCCGAGATCATTGAGTGGGCAATTTTGCCTTTGAGCAGTATGTTTTCGTAGCTTGTTCAGTGCCGTGATATATCCTCTTACGAAGCTCGGGGTAATAGAGTAGGAACTTTGCTAAACCTCTTTCTTAGATTTCTGCTCAGGACAATAAATGATTGGTCATTGGGTAAAACATGATTTATTAATAGTTAATTCTGTTCTATTCAATGAGAGCTATGGAAACCGATTGGGTAGCTGAAATAATTTATTGTTACAACTGGAATCGTGCATATATATTTAATGTAAAAGTGTTTCTTTCCGTTCTTTTATGACGACTCAGGCTATGTTAATTATTGACTAATTCAATTGTAATAAATGGAATGATTTCAAATGAGTAACTATTGTAATTATTATTTAATGAAAGATGTTTTAAATTGTTATTCGATAAGTATTTAATATTATCTTTTTACTTAAAGGGTAAGTATTATCACATGCCATGGCACTTAATAGTTAAGAAGTTATGTAATTAATTTTAATAAAATAACTGTTAAGTCTATGATTGTAAAGTTATTTTTTGGTTAACTCTAAAATTAGAGATATAAACTCATGATTAAAATTAAAAAACAGACGCTTGATTTAAATTTATATTGAATATTTTTAATAGATTGTTAATATGATAAAAATACAACTTGAAGCAAGCTGTGTCTGCGCGTTTATTTGTTCCAAATAAAACTCCGACAAATACTCCGCCCATTCAGGTTGGTTGCACTAACCCCCTTCGGTGTTAGCGCTGGCTTATCATATGCTGTAAGTCTTAGTTCGTAATAACCATATCTAATTATTTGAGAGGTGAGTATAAATACAACAAAAGGTAATAATTATGAAAAACGATATATTAGATCTTCTAAGGGATGTAGGGGCAGAGGATTTTAGAGCTATTGAAACTGCCATAAAGACAGTAAAAAAAGAGAAATACAAAGCTCGTAAAGAACCTGCTGATTTGCAGATTAAATCAGTAAAGACAAATCTCACTGAAAAAGAATATCAAGAGCTAGTTAACAAGCAATGCATAGCTGGTTATTCAAAGCTTTCAGCATTTACTCGTGACATCATCAATAATGCTGTAAAAGTCAAACCCATCATTCTAGAGGCATCTAAAGAGTTCTTCACAGAAACTTCAGAACTCACTGAACACATTAAAACAATTGCCAACGATATTGATAATAGTAAATCTCTCACAAGAGATGAAATAGAAAGTACTCTTGTTGTACTAGCAGGGTTATTAAGAGAGTTTCAAGCTACTCGTCACTTGCTAGTGAATAGCTTTACTCAAGAAGTGGCTTATGAAATAGCAAAACAGCATTTAAATGAAGACAAGCTTTTTCAGCTACTGAAAGAAATTAATGGGTTCAAGTCATGATCTATAAGGAACCTGAACAAAAAGGCGGTAAACACACAGAGCAAACCGCAGATGCTCTCATAAAGTATGTTGCTGGTGACGATGAACGAGTGGCTAAATATTTAGTAAATTATGGTGCAGGAGCCACTAAAGTCGCTGGTGCATTAACAGAATTTATTTATGCAAATAACATTATAAATATCCCTGTAAATGCTAAAAACGCACCAGAGGATATGTTAGATATGTCACTTGCGATAAGGGAGATGCAAGAATCTATAAGGCTTAACCCAAGTGCTAAACAGCAGTTTAAGCACATGATAGTTAGCCTCGATACAAATGAAAGCTTAACTAATGCACAATGGTGTAAAACAGCTAAAAATTTGATGAGCCGCTTGGGTTATGCAAATTGTAGATATATTGTCTTTAAACATAATGATACCGACCAAGAACATATACACGTAATCACGTCTACCATCGATATAGTGACAAGAAAGCGCATCAAAGACTCTTATAGCAAGATACGAGCACAAGAAGTAATGAGGGAGCTAGAGATAGAGTTTGGTCTGCGACAATTAGTAAGTAGTAATGAGGTTGGTTACGATACCTATGCTGATATTAATGACGCTAAAAAATTTAACAAGAAGGCTCAAATCGCTCGGCTGGTAAAAACAGGTATTAATAAGTTAAAGCCAGGCTCTAATCTTGCAGAGTTTGTCACTGCTGTTGAGTCAACACATTCAAGGCTCAAAGTAGAGCTACAAACAAAGAAGGGGATGGCGGTGGGTATCGTATTTAATCTCGACGGGGTTCGAATGTCTGCTTCTCAGCTGGGCGGAAATCGAAAATATACACTAGGAAAGCTAATTAGAAACGGTATTCTACATGACGCCTGTAAAGACCTTAGTAACTATGAAGAAGAACTTGAAAGAGCGGCTGCGCACGCTCAAGAACAATCAGATAATGCGATTAGAGTTTATGAGAATAAGCAAGATCAAGATATGAGGACTTATCTTGTCATGCTTTCTGTGAATGTTAGATATCGCAGAGAAGTGGAACAATTAATAGATGATATGAAGTGGAACTTGAGAGCACGTAAAAGATTAAAAGGCGCTTCTGATGTTGTGTATGTCGTTGAGATGATTTCTACGCTTAAAGATGTTGAAATGGGTTTTGAAACTGTCATTGAAGCGCTATTTTTGGATACTATTGATAAAGCATTTAGATGCATCACTAAGCGAAAAGCAATGGAAAATTTATTTGAAAATTTAAGCACAAAACAGATTTCTGAGAGTGACTATAAGACTTTTATTACTACCGCTCATGTTGAGATCTTACACAAGAATGATAAACCACAACAAAGTTTGGTGAACAAACTATTAGAAAGTATCATTCGCCAGGACCACAAAGGTATAAAGAAGTAACCTAATATTTATAGTTGTATTTAAATGCAATGATATTACTTTCTATATATAATTCCCTAGTCATTATTTTTTAATGTCTCGGTGATTTTTAAAAATCAATGATTCGTCTTAGTTAATAAATTTTTTATCAAATTTTTCTGTCAATAATAATGGAATGTCAGTTAGTTTGTATTAGATAGAGATTGAAAATCAATCTTTTAAAATTATATTTTTGGCAAATTTCAGTTTCTTTACTTATATTAATTTAACTGGTATCTTATATTTAAAGATAAAAATAAATGATAAGGTTTTAATCATGGCTAATAACGCAGATGCAATTAATGTAGCAGTAGATAAAGAAAGATATAACAAAAATAATGATGGTATGTACTATACGCCTTACCGTCATAGAAAAGGTATGACTCTTTATCTTAGATTAAATATAAAGGTAAATGATCAAGATTCTAGAAATAGATCTCCCATGACAATGGTGATTAATGTTGCTCAAAAACGTATTGATGAGTATCCGAAGTATACATTTGAAGAGTTTGTAAGTAACAATGCTTCGGAATGCGTGAAGGCGGGGGAATTCGAGATTACTCGAGGTGCCTATGAAAAATTTTTAGCTAAACATAAATACTATTACAGAATATATCATCAAGCAAAAATGAATGAATGCCGCGGTTACTTCGAGATTGACAGAGCGGGAATTAAGAAAGAGGCGGCAAAGATATCAAAGCCAGTTCATGACGTAGCAGATATGGTTGAAAAGCTTGCTTTAGATGGTCTTTTGACTGCTGTAGAAGCACAAGATCTGTATCAGTCAATGTACAGAATTAAACAAGTATTAGACGCATACGTTATGCCTGATATTCTTTTTCAGAATATGCTTTTCTATGATAAAAAATTAACTGATAAAATTAAGACTTACAATCATTTATCTAACTTCAAAATTTCAAGTAAAGCAAATGCTGACCGTTTTGTTAAACACATGAGTAAAATAGACAGTTTTGAAACTGGTAATAGAGTTAAAAAATTAAGCACTGAAAGAAAGATATTAGAGTCTTTGTGTTCCAGTCTTTAATAAAACCTCATTGATATCTGCCAGATCAAAGATCTGGCTTTTCATATTATATTCAAGTGTCCGTTTTTAAACATAATGGATGAATAGTATTGTTTTACTGAACATCATGGATTAGTATTCATCATATTCTGCTACCAACATGTAATAGGGATGATTATGAAGGATGATATGCATGAACAACTTGGCGTTAATAAGTCCTTTCTTAACGACACATTCGCAATGATCCGCATATCTAAAGACGGAGAGGTTTGGGTGCAATATCAAGATAAGATGGACATACCATCTGGCTCTAAAGCAATTAATATTACAGCTGATGTTCTTAAAATTATTGCGCTTTATAAAAGTAGTGAGTAATAATAGTGCGGTTTAATGAAATTAGATTTAAATAATAAGGTTTGAGAAATCGACTGTAATTTATCATTATTATCACAGTTTTCTCTTTCCATTAAAGGGAAGTATTATATTTTATAGATATGGATAGACTATGAAAGCTCGAATTGGAATAGCCGATGAAGAACTAGTTCGTAAATATATGTTGGATGTTTCAGCTGGTAAATTAAACCATGTAGAAGATTTTCCTCATTTGTGGTTTACATCATTAACGGAGCTGGCCCAGGTTTTAACTAACGAAAATATTAAGCTTTTGTATATGATTTCTCGTGATAGAGCAAATAGTGTAAGGAAGTTATCTGAGATAACAGGTCGCAGTGTCGAAGAACTTTCGATTTCTATTGACGACCTTGCATCTAAAGGTTTTGTTCGTATTGATAGGTGTGGAAACGAAGAGTGTCTTACAGCAATCTATACATCTTTTGTGATACTAGTGGGCAAAGAACTGGAAGAGCTGCTTCAATAGCTACTTTGATACTAAAATCAAGCGCACTGATACTTTTTTGTTGTTCCCAAGGCATAGAATGATGTATGGAATCCACTCCCTCCTTTGCCAATTAGACTTAGGAGAATGAGACCAAGACAAGGATTCCAATATGTTGACGAATAATGTTATCGCTATCGACTTAGCCAAAAATGTTCTTCAAGCCTGTCATATCAGTGTTCATGGTGAATTGCTTTCCAATAAGCCCTTAAGCCGACAGAAAATGAAAGAGTTTCTTGCTAAGGCAAAGCCTTCAATTGTTGCTATGGAAGGCTGCTGCGGTTGCCATTACTGGGGACAACTTGCTGAAAAACATGGGCATCAAGTACGCATCATTAACCCCAAAAAAGTGAAAGGGTACTTGGAAGGCCATAAAACTGATCACAATGATGCTCTTGCTATTGCTAACGCAGCAATTCAAATAGGTATCAAATACAGCCGACCAAAATCATTAGAGCAACAGTCAATGCATTCTTTAGAGAGTAGTCGCCGTTTCTTATCTCGCAGTGTAGTTTCTTTAGGACAGCATATTCGAGGAACGATGTTAGGTTATGGCGTTGCTAACCCAAGAGGTGAAAAAGGTTTAAAAGCGTCGGTTCAAACAGCTCTTGATGGAGAAACATCAATACCAGCCAATGTCGTTTCCGTTCTGTCAATGTTATGGAATCAATATAAAGAACTGAAAGCACAACTTATCGCATTCGAAAAAGAGAAAAATGCTCTAACGCGTCAGATAGAGCCATGCCAACGATTAATGGAAATTGAAGGTGTTGGAGAAACAACCGCTGCAATGCTCTACATAACTCTTGGTGATGGAAAGCAGTTCAAGAATGGTAGACAAGCTTCAGCGTTTGTTGGTCTTACCCCAAAACAACACAGTTCAGGTGGCAAGGTCTTTATGATTGGGATCGACAAGTGCGGGGGCGTGAAAGAGTTACGCTCCCTTCTCTATCTTGGTGCAATGTCCTACGTTGGGCGACTACCCGAAAAACCAAAGACCCAGAAGGATGCTTGGTTGAGGAGCATCATTGAACGTATTGGCTTCAAAAAGGCCTGCATCGCATTAGCTAACAAGGTGGTACGAACGGCGTGGGCAATGCTTCGGTATGAGACTGAATACAAACCTGCTTTACTCACAAATTAATTACTAATAGATTCTTAGATTTTACAAAATGATGAAGCATAAAAGGTAAGACCAACCTACTGAAAACCTGACCATTCCTTCATGCTTTTAAACCTGATAGCACGATGAGGACAGTAGGTGCGCAAAGGCGTTGTTGACTAAATCGATGGAACCTTTTCCCAGTCCTGCGATCTGATCTCATGTAGTAGAAGCATGGTGTTGTTATGGGTAAGTCAAAGAAGAAGATAGCGAACTGGAGTGAGTACAATGAAGCCTTGTGCAAACGAGGCTCAGTAACGTTTTGGATTGACGACTCAGCCGTTGAAGCGTGGCAATGTAAAAGTCACCATGGTAAACGTGGGAGAGGCTTTCAATTTTCTGATACTGCTATTGAAACAGCTTTGATGATTAAAGGGATATTCTCTCTCCCGTTACGTGCGCTTCAAGGCTTTATCGATTCTATATTTGCCTTGATGAACGTCCCTTTACGCTCTCCTAACTACACCAGTATTAGCAAGCGCTCAAAGACAGTTCAAGTTAAATACAAAAACAAATCTAAAGGCTCAGTTCGCCATATCGCCATTGATTCAACAGGTCTGAAAGTTTTCGGTGAAGGCGAATGGAAAGTTAAGAAACATGGAGCCGAGAAGCGTAGGACTTGGCGTAAACTGCACCTAGCCGTTGATGTCAATACACATGATGTGATTAGTGCAGAAGTAAGCCTCGTCAATGTTGGTGATAGCGAAGCTTTCCCTACATTATTGAATCCGCTTCGTAGGAAAGTCCATTCTGTATCAGCAGATGGTGCTTACGACACGAAAAAGTGCCATGAAGTATTGCAGATTAAGGGTTGTAAGCCTCTCATACCTCCCAGAAAGAATGCTGGCTATTGGGAAGAGGGACACCCTCGAAATGAAGCGGTTGATGCCCTTAAAAACGACTCCCTAGCTCAGTGGAAAACTGACTCTGGTTACCACAGCCGTTCAATCTCTGAAACAGCAATGTCTCGATATAAAGGGCTGACTAGCGGCACATTGAGCTTGAGATGTTATAACGCTCAAGTTGGTGAGGCTTTGGCAAACGTCAAAGCAATGAACAAAGTCCTAGGGCTAGGTATGCCTATTAGAAACTGACAGGTGGGTTCTGTAAGGTAACTTCATCCGTTGCCTGATTTGATCAACAAGGCCGTGCGCAAAACATCAAAGGCTAGAAGGTAGCCCCTTCAACAAGAAGCCGAATATACGACCGCATCTTAACTTTAATTGCTAAATCACTTTGTAAATACGTGGATCCCATATACAGAAATGGGGCATGCGAAGAGAAATGGCTAACTCCGCAATATACGACTAACTGGCGAGATATTATACTTAAAGTAACGTGCTAAGAGCTTAATTCGGGACATAGGTATTTTTATCATGCACATAACACCGACGTGATTACGAGTTGCTAAGCTAGCTAAAACGAATGGCGATATTTCTGAGCCAAAAAAAGCTATTTACGACGTGGAAGAAAACTATTATCAAACTTGTTTTCTCAGTAAGGCTCAGTTTTAGTCCTAATTATCACGAAGCGAATCGATTCACGATGGCTTTACCGACACCACTGGTAGGGGGCCGTGTAAACAGTTCCATCCATAATAACATGTTCCTGCTAAGGTTTAAATTTAGAATAACGGGCTGAACCTCGCACTAAAGGCTCCTCTAATATGAAGGGAATATCTTTGATTTGTGCCAAAATCGATCTCTTCTTCACGAGTGAAGTCTGCCATAGATTCAAATGTAAGTAACGTAGCATCAAAAAATAGAGCATTAAGAATAATAGGGAAGTTCTAGGGGCAGGATTTGCTTTTACAGCAATTCGATAATCTAATCGAAAATCAAAATTCTATAATTCCTGCTGCTACCGCTTGCCACTCACTTAGGGGATACGAATAAGCTGCTCGCGCAACCATCGAGTTGCTAACTCGATGATGATTGTGAGATAACTATCTAGTTATAGAGTTAGTTTTATTTATAGCATTTTACCAATCATCAGGGTCGAAAACTTTTACATGCTCACGACTTACAGCTTTGTGTTGAATATGTAGTTCAAGCTCTAGTGACGACAGCAGTCGCATCAGACTTTCGATACAGGACGAGGCAGGATCACGTTCAAGTTTCGATACCGTTGTCTGTTTTAGGCCAACGATATCTCCGACCTTAGTTTGGTTCCGCCTTTGATTCCTGCGTACATCACGCAAGTATATTCCTAGTTGCTTAGGACTAGTTATGAGCATATATACCTCCAATGTAAATTAATCCCTATAGAGGATAATATCACGTTAACCCTTTGAGGGGTTAAAATTGATTTTACCCCCTCAAAGGGGTAATAAGTTTAGAAAATGTTTAGTACTTTCAAACACACCTTTGTCGGATAGGCGACACCTGTTACCAGATGCCGCCCTCCTAAGAACCGTACGTGCAACTTTCACTGCATACGGCTCAAGCCTCCGCTAAGGCGTATTACGTTACCCAGCAACCTAGATAGCAGTTAAGGCAGGGTCAAACCAAGAGTGACGACTTTCCTTTTTCGGCTTCCTCTTTGCCAAGTAATCTTGGTAAAGCGGATCGAATGGGGTTGCTGCACTTCTAATTTTCACATGCCTTTTGATCGGCGTTTTCGCTATTTGAATTAGGTTGTAGTGACAGTCCATATTGGCGATTTTCTGCCAACCGTGAAATTGCCATCCACCACTTCTGTTCATGTAGTATTTTCGCCTTACCCAGTCTTTTGGTTTAGTGGGATGACGTCTAACCGCCCATCGCCACAGTAACCAGAAAATTTGATGACCGAGGTAACCGAAAGTGCGCTTTGCAACGCAGTGGCGATAATAGTTCGCCCAACCTTTCAGCTTAGGGTTCAGTAATCTAATGAGATCATTGACTGGCATTGTTGCGTGCTTCTTGATGAGTTCACGCAAGTTACCCAAGAAAGAGAGAACGTTGCTCTTACTCGGTTTGATGAGTAGTTTGCCTTTGTACTTCCTGAGGTTAAAGCCCAGAAAATCAAAGCCATCATCTATATGAGTAATGTGTGTTTTCTCTTCAGAGAGTGTCAACCCTCTTTCTTTTAGAAAATCAATCACCCTTGGTTTGACTTCGTTAACAAGAACATCTTTTGACGAGCCTGTTATCACAAAATCATCCGCATAACCGATAAAGTTAACTCGTTCTCCCGATTTCTTAGCGACTTCTTTCACGAGCTTTTCTAGGCCCGCAAGCGTCAGTAACATAAGCGTTGGAGAGATAATTCCTCCTTGCGGAGTTCCCTCCGACGTTCGGTAGAACAAGCCCTTATCGATATAGCCAGAGCCTAACCACTGCTTCAGCATCCTTTTGTCTATTTGAACATGTTCAAGTAGCCATTCATGCCCAATCTTGTCAAAGCAAGCTTTAATATCCCCCTCCAAAACCCAGCGACCTGAGCGCTTAAGACACAAGCATTTGAAGCATTGTGCTATTGCGTCAGCCGTACTGCGATTAGGGCGAAAACCGTAGCTATTTGGATCTGCTATCGTTTCCGATATCGGTTCCAAAGCGAGCAGATAAAGCGCTTGTTGCGCTCGGTCTATCATGCATGGAATGCCGAGGGGTCTAAGTTTGCCATTCTTTTTCGGGATGTAGATACGTCTGAGCGGTTTAGCTCGGTAGCCTTTGCGATTCAATTGGTCCACTGCGGTCATTCGACGGGCATCCGTATTCCAAATGACACCATCGATTCCTGGAGTGTTACTGCCTTTGTTTTGGGACACCCGCTTCACAGCAAGTAATTTCGCTGATCTGGAGTGGGTTAAGATCCACTGCAAAGCCTTCGCTTTACTGTGTTTTCCCTCTCGAGTTGCTTTTGCAATGCGCATTTGAAGCTTTAACACGTGCGACTCGACAGCTTTCCAATCGATGGATTGCCATTGAGTGCCATTAGGAGAGGCACTAACTTCTGATGAAGCCACCATTTGCGTTTCTCCTTGAATAAAGTTCTTCAAATCATCTTGCAACGGGAGACCAGTTAGAAGTCAGCTCGCTTTCGCGCCAGATATAAACCTGTATCCACTTCATTACAAAGCGGCCTTTGCTTTTTCTAACCTCCTTTACCTGCACACCTATCGGCAATCTTCGCAGACTGCTTTCCCAATGGGAGATATACAGGCTTACCCTGTTCCGTATGTCGCGCAAAATATCAGCTTAGATGCCCACTATAGTGCGGAGAGTACATCGATCACGAAAGAGTACTGTCCAACTTCTTTCCGACTCTCATTGCCATTTTGGCCACAGCGTATTAACCACTTCCGCTGCTTCATCATATAACGCGCCTTGCGTGGATTCACTTACGTTCATCATACTGACACCCTAGCACTTACCCGATTTGTGGTTATCAGGAAGAACGTCCTCTCACGATTCAGTTCCCACTCGGTCTAACAACCGAGTTTCGTTACATTGTCGGATCCGCTGCTTTATTCAGGATCCTAGGGTCATCTGGTGATACAGATGGTTCACTCTTATCGTGGTGAACAACGCTTCATACGACTTCAGGTCGCACGGACAGAATTGAGTTAGTTGGTTCCATTACACTTCCTGCTAGACTGCTCTATATCACTCTTTAATGGGTATCCGCTCAGATAATCGGACACTCCCTTATACAAATGACAGTAAACCAGTTGCTGTGTTCGTTTGCTTTTCCCTGGTATGTTAGAATAACAGCACCAGAAAATAATCAACTCTCACAATGTCAGAACAGTCATATCACAAGCTTTTAAAAACTACTTTTGAAAATGCACTTCTTCATCTCTACTTTAAGGTCAGTGCGTCTCAAAACTTTGTCAAAGAAGTACAACGCAACAAAATCCTCATTGACTTCTTAAAACCAAAATTGAGAGAGCAACGCTATTCACTTATCAAAAAAAAGCTAAAAACCATCTGCTTAATGAAAAACAAATTTGGGTCAATCGAGAAACACTTAAATGGGATTATTCAACAATATAGCTCAATCAAGAGCAAGAATGATGTAGACAAACTCTATGACTTGCTTGAGCAGTTCGAGAAGGCAGGGTTTGAAACAAAGCTGATTGAGGAAACTCCAACACAGATTCAAGATGTTGTTTATTTAGATAGAGCACACATTAACCATTGTTTCGATGAGATCGATAATTACCAAATCGCACCTATTTCTTTACTCATTCATACAGAACAACTAGACAAGTTTACTCAATGTCTTGATGAACAAATCCATTTTAAATATGAAACTTTTCAAGTTAACGAATCATTGAAGAACTATCACTATCGCTTACATCCTACATCATAAATCTCTGACAAGCGAAGATTTCCAAAGTAGAAAAGTGTTTATAATGAAGGCGATATTAGAGACTTTCAGATTTTTATTCTTTGAGATCAGACAAATGAGTGTAGTTATATTAAAAGCCAAGCTTGCACAGCAATCAGAAGACTGCGATTAACCTGATACTGAGATAAAACTTTAGCAACAAAGTCGTAAAGTTTTTCATATGTATATTTAAGCCTGGCCTTTTTCAATATTTAGATACTACAGACGATGATTCGATCTTTGCTATGAAATCGCAATCAGGGAAAATGCCAAATATAAAAAACGTATTTAAAAATCTTTTTGTCCATGTCTAGTCACAGTGATGGCTGGTCATAAAAAATACACTCCCATAATCATAGTAAACGAGGAACAAATGCTTACTTTCGATACTTTAAAAAAACGTCACCGCAATGAGAGGGAATACTACTCTGAGGCTCTTTCAACTAGAGTACATCGCTCACTGAGCTGGCTTAAGAAAGCTGAGTCATGTAATGACGAAGACTCAAAGTTTATTTTCCTTTGGATTGCCTTCAATGCTGCATACGCACAAGAGTTTGAACAAAAAGTTAATTATGGAGAACGAGGACTTTATCAAGAGTTTTTGACACGACTTGTTGAATTGGATACTGAAAATTTATTATCACACATCGTCTGGCATAATTACTCTGGGGCTATAAGATCTTTATTGGACAATGAATTTATTCTAGAAAGTTATTGGAGTTATCATGCAGGGAGGATCACCGAAGGTGAATGGAAGGCAGCCCGAAGTAGAGCCAAGATTGCTGCTAACGCCGCTCTAGGACAGGACAATACCGCTTCAGTTCTTTCAATCGTATTTGCCCGTCTATATACACTACGTAATCAAATTATTCATGGTGGATCAACTTACGGTAGCTCAGCGAACCGTAAACAACTCCGAGATTGTACTAATCTGTTGAAAAAGCTATTACCAACTATAATTAAAGTTATGATGGATTCTAGCAATGAATTATGGGGAGACCCTGTCTATCCGTTAATACAAGATTAAAAGTTGAGTTGAGCTTGAGGGCATTTATATATGCCCTCAATCACTTTACTACTTTATTCTTTTTGTCAAGTTTGATAAACAGGTGTCATACACAAAGTTTAAGCTTATCCTCTTCACCCATCTGAAGAATATCGTTGTACTCTTTCAGAGCCTGTTCTTTGTTCTATAAGTGTAACCGTTCACCGTCCCCCATTGACAATCAAGTGTGACTATCCACAGTTGATCCACTTTTTCTTCTTGAGTGATCATTTACAATCTTCATGAGGAAGGAATGAAAAAGAAGAAATCCAAATTCGCAGAGGCTCCTTCCTCCTATTGCCTCCGATATCAATGAAGCTAACGCGCTCATCGAAGAGTTGTGGGAACAACTTGGCCATTATGAAGATAAGCTAAAACCAGTTGCTCTAACTCTTCAAAACCACCGTCTTCGGATGGCCCAAAAAGCGGGCTGAGCGAAAAAAGCTCAAAGCTCTGGTGACCGCAATCCAAGAGGATCGAAACAGGGTCACTAAGGGAGTTGACGACAGCTCTCTAAACTAAAGAAAACGGACACTGTTATCGATTGCTTGCCTGATTCTACGTGTCCGTGCTGTGGTAAATCAGACATCTTCGTTCACAATAACCCGTTTTATCGGCATCAAGTTCACGAAATACCAAAGCCAACGGTCGAGATCTCTGACTACCGATTATTTTCAGGTCAATGACGATATTGCCATGAGGTCGTTAGAGCTAAGAAACCTGAAAATATCTCACAAGATATTATTGGGCCTAACTTGCTCAGTTGTATCGCTGTATTAGCAGGACAATATCATTTAAGTATCCGCAAAATTCGCTCTCTGCTAAAAGAGCAACTGGGTATGACGTTCTCTGTGGGTGCCATCAGCGAAGTTCAGACCAAAGTGGCTTCAATGTTGACCCCTTTACATCATGCAATACGAGATAGTATCCAAACAGCACCGCTAGTTCAGGTAGATGAAACCTCCCATCCTCATAATGGTGAAGAGAGCTTACGTTGGTGTTGGTTGGTCGCCAGTGAAGACCTTGTCTACGAAAAGATCTTCAACCCACTCCGCCAAGACAATGTTAGGTAAGAATTATAGCGGCCTTGTGGTCACTGACCAATGCCCAAGCTATAACTGGTTAAAGCCAGAAAAACATCAACTGTGCTGGTCACATGTGAAACGAAATCTTCAGTAAATCGCTGATTATACTGGTGGTGGTTATACCGCTCTCGTTGGACAACGGCTAACACTGATCTCTAATATGGTTTTCAGAATACGCCACCGCTTGGAAAATGCAGACATCCAGCCCGAACAGTATATTCGCCGCATAAATCGACTGCGAAAGTCCTTCGACCACTGGTTTCAAAAAGGCTGTGGGATAGTCGTTCAGAGATATAAAGGTCGATGTAAAAAGCTACAATCTCACAGTCAAAGCTTGGGGTTATTTTTAACCGATACTTCAATCCCCCCTTAACAACAAAGAAGCAGAGCGGAGAATAAGTTGCATGTCATCCAACGTAAAATTAGCTTCGGAACGAAATCTGATGCGGGCGACAAGTTCAGGGGCCATATGCATTAGCTTGTTGAGACCTGTAACAAACGAGGCATCTCGAACCTGTCTGCTATAATGGAAATAATTAAAGCAGTTACACTTCGCAAGCCTACTCTGACGTGCTTAGCCTGTAATCCACAAAATCAAGTGACTACTGGTAAATGGTTACCTCTAAGTCAGCACTAAGCTGCCCAACATTAGACTTTAAATCTCGATGAGTGTAGGGAGAAAATTTTGTTTGAGAGTAATTGACGTAATTTCTGTATGGTTATTTTTTTGCGAAAATCCTCTCGACCTGATAAATTCTGGCCGACAAAATGGAAAATATGTTTTACTAAGTCGATGCCGATAATATGAACCTTGAGAATGATGGTAACCTTTTCCTCAATACTAACGAGCTTATTGGAATGACGAGGCATACCTTCTAATTACCTTTTTATAAAGCTATCTATAGTTTTATAAAAAGGTTCTAAATAACACAGTTAAGACGAAAACTACAATATACTTTATCAAGTTTACTCACCGTAATTTCTTATGAATATATATGTCCATAAACATCCAGTTAATAAAAGGATGTTTATGAACCAAAGAGTTAGGTTTGATAAAAGTTTAATCTAGCTCAATAGTTTGAGTGGGCTTAAGCCAGTGTAAACTTTCTTGTTCCTCCTCAAGTTTGGAGAAGTCTTCCTTGCTCCAACCGAAGCTCTCAGATAATGACTTTAAAAACTCTCTTTCAATGTCAGAGTAATTCTCATCGACGATAGCAAGACGAATAGCCTCTTTGAAGAAGCTGATTTCCTGTTCTCTATTGTCAAAAAGAATTTTAATTTCTTTCACTTCTTGTTGCGACGGTATTTCTTGACCTAAGCCCACTTGAAGAGCGATCTCTTGTACTATTTGGATTTCAGTTTTGTCCACTTGATTATCAGCGTAGGCTAATTTAGCTAACGCATGTACCAAATTTTCTTTTGATCTTTTAGTTGTAAAAACTTCCGTTAAGTAATTGTTTTCCATTTTTATTTAGTCTAGTTCTATTTCAGTGGTCTTACTAACTTCTTTATAGTTGTGAGATTTATAAAGAAATTCTCCTTTCTTAAGTTCTACTTTTTCAACTTTATTTACTTCAATCAATTTTTCAAGTGCCGTATTGATAGATGACTCGCTTATCGATGTACCACTTGCGATTTGTCCTATATCTAACATACCTTTTTCCTCAAGGTACGTTTCAATCGTAGCTAAGTCTTTTTTTGAAGAACTATCAACCCAGTAGCCTAATAATGCAAGGATCGCCATAATTGATATTGTTGGTACGGGAAATAGGTATACCAACCAAATCACAACTCCTAATACGATTAAAGGCCATATACGTTTAAACAAGGCAATACCAATACAAATCACGATAAGCGAAAAAAAGATTGTTCCCATTGACAGATCCTTACTTGAGAGGGTGAACTATTTTGAAATCTATACTTCCCTGAGATAGTAATTTTTCAAACTCTCCCTCTTTAAATAAACGATGAGTAAATCTTTTTGTTAGTTCATCTTTTACCCATTCTTTACTTCTTGTCTGGAAAAACAATTCTGCTTTTGCTATCGCCTCATTATTATCGCAATGAGCCATGATTTTAAATGTACCAGCGATAAAGGTAAGCTCATTAAGTTTTTCTTTTTTCATTATCAACTTATCAGTATTTTCTGATAAGTTGCCTACAATTTCTTCAATAGATTGAGGCTCTAAAAAAATAGCATCAAGAGTAGATTCCCAGGCTTCTTTTAATTCATTGAGTGCATCTTTACTCATTTGCATTTCCTTAATTAGCTTAATTCTAGTTCTAGTTTACTGGTGATATCTGTTTCAGACATAGCATTTGCCATGTCAAGGATTTCTTGTGGAACTTCACTAGGTGATACTTTTCTTGTAACAGTAGTTTCTTCCCAATTACCTTGTCGGTCTTTACTGTAATGTCGAGATATTTCTTTGAATGCATCTCGCATTTTCTTTACAAAAACACGAACGCCAAACACTACGCCACGTACAACTTCTGCTACTTTTTTTGCGCCACGTACAATCCACTCTTTAATGTCACTCCAGAATGTTGCCACTGCGCCTATACCCATGATTGCTGCGCCAGCAAGTAATACAAAAGGAATCATTTTTCAACCTCGTTGTTTAATTGTTTTAAAGCATATTCCTCTGTGACTTTTCTACTAGTCATAGATATAACAGAGTTATCCTCTTTACTCTTAATTATTTGATTAATGGAATCTTCAAAGTAGCGGTGTGGTGCACTACTTAAGTTCTCTTTAGCTGTTCGAAATGCAGCTTTAAGTATTGCATTTGAAATGTCGCTGCCTGATACCCCTGAATAGTCTTTAGCAATTTTTGTGAAATCGAGAGAGTTAGGAAAGTTCTTAGGTGTCAACCTAGACCAAATTTTTTCTCGCTCTTTCTGATCAGGAAGAGTGAAATGAACATGCCCAAGTATTCTTCTCATAAAGGCAGGATCATAATTGGATATAAAATTAGTGGCAAAGATAATAGTTCCCGTGAAGTTGTTTAGAAGAACTAAAAGTACAGATCTAGTTTGATTGACACTTGTGTCCGTTGAATTTGACATGTTAGTAACACGTCTACTCAACATAGCATCTGCTTCATCAAAAAAAAGAACGCTATTTGTCTGGGTCGCAGCTTCAAATACTTTTTGTAAATTTTTAGGCGTATCACCGACGTACTTGGACTCAATATCAGCGTAATTTACTTCGATAATATTTTGTCCTAGCTGATTAGCTATGGCGTGAGCTGCCATGGTTTTTCCTGTACCAGGTGCACCATATAGATTTAAAGCAATTTTACTCTGGTGTTTGTGGGTTTGATTGAAACCCCAATCACTGAATATTTTGTCTTGGTTCTCTCTAGAAGATAACAAATCATAGATTTGACTCTCAATTTTTTCGCTAAGAATCAAATCATTAAATGAAAACTTTGGAGTAACTGGCGTAACAAAAAGATCTTTGTTCTTTGTCACTGGAGCTGGTTTACTGACAGCGCTTGATTGGACTATAGGCATATGATATTGATTCATTCTAATAGTTTGATGGGTACAATTTACTGTACCTACTGATTGATTTCAAAGTGTTTTTACACGTGTAAAACTTTTTTAAATAAATTTTTATCCGCTTATCTCCAGCTCATTTAACCTTCAAAGTTTCTATTTATGCGTTGTGTTATAACTAAGTCACCAAACCCAGAGAGCCATTGAACTAATAGCTTTGAGTCAACCACAGTTGCTGAAATTTTGTATATGTCCCCCTGTTGGGTAATGTTTTGGTCTGTCGAGATTGGTGTTTCCGAAAGAAGCAACGCTAACTCATTTTTAACTTCAAGTTCTAGGGAGATCTTCTGTCCTTCGCCAAAACCAAACCTTCCATCAGCATCATACTGGCTTAGCTTAAACTCTTTTGGGCGTTCAAAACCGAAAGATGAAACAGAGGCTTTACTTACCCGATGAACTGCGATGCTCCGTTCGTTGTCATAGCCATCAAATCGACAAACTAAGTACATTCGTTGGCCTTGCTGAGCCAAACCTAACGGCATCACCAATGCAGACTTTTGAACTTGTTTAGTATTGTAATAATCAATATTGAGCAAACGATCGTGATATAGAGCTTCGCTAATTGCGGAAAATACCTTTGTGGCAATTTTGGGTGGCAATAGTGGTTGAGTTTCACTCACTACTCTCACCTTTTTTAGCCACTCTCTTTCTCTAGAGTTTCCACTCGTTGGGTTGAGTTTGTATTTGGCCTCTTGAAAAAAACCATCAAGTGACGCTGTTATGTTAACTGGTAAGAGCTTAATCAAATACTCTTCTGCTAGGTTTAAAAGCAATGCCTCTTGTGCTGACAGCTTAGGTAGCGTCATCCCCCCAGCTTCTTTGTTCCAACGATACCCATATGGTTTACTTCTTTCATCACGAATGATGTCAAAGTGTTCACAAAGCAGTTCTAAATTCCGCTGAATTGTACGGAGTTCCCTCTCTATACCAATATGCTCTAATTGCTGGTGAAGCTCTCGTGCCGTAACTTGATGTGATTTTGGTATCCGCTTTAGCAACTCAAACGCTACAACAAGAGACTCGTGAGTGCTCGTTCGTTTGGCCATACTTAGTCTTACCTAATTTTTCAAAAAATGATGTCTTTATTTGATACAACTGAAAAGAAATGATATTTCATATTGTCATGTCATACCTTTTAATGAACTCCTTATACCTCAATATGCAACCTTTAGTTAAGAAACAAGCAGTCGTATACCTAACAAATTGACTATAACGTGTTGTATGTCAAATTGTGTCGCACCAAACCGCTTAAAAAACAATCACTTTGAGTGATAGAGCCATTTCTAACGCACAGAAAACCCCTTGCTCTATGTGACACATAATGTCGTACTTGAATTTAAGATCACTTCTATTAAGGACACTTTTAACATTGGAGTGCATAATGTCTGTTAATACGTGTGATAAGAATGTCTCTGCTGAACCCCTTGATATCAGCACAATTAGTAAAGCGACATGGCAGGATCTAATCAATCAGATACGTTTCTTAGAAGTAGAAAATAAGAAGCTCAAGGATAAGGTGTACTCTTTAGAAAATCAGATTCGAACGGACTGCTTAACTAAAGTTGAAACTCGTGAGTACGGGATGACATACTTAGAAATGTCTTTAAAAAATGAACAATTGAACTCACTAGGGCTAGTCTTTATAGATGTCGATCATCTTAAAATAATCAACGATACAGAAGGACATGTGGTCGGGGATGAAGTTTTGTCTTATGTGGGTAGTGCACTCAAGAATATTCAGAAGCCTTACGAATCTATCTCACGTTATGGCGGCGACGAATTCCTTGCGGTGCTACCCAATGCAACACATCAAGAAATCAATGTTTGGTGTAAACAACTGCACGAAACACTCGCAAAACAACGACTACCACTTGCTCGTTCATCACTTTCCATCACCGTCACTACTGGAAGTTATGTTTACAACATGAAAGGCGATGAGAGATTAACATCGAACCAATTAATCAGTTTGGTTGACCTCGATATGTATCAAAAGAAAGGTGGTCGCATTCGTTAACGAACCATCCAAAAACTAGGAACTCTATGAGTAAACAACGAATATGGACTAGGAACTACATGGGTAAGTTAAGAGTTAACACATACGAATATTGATCGCTTCATCACAATTCGTACTTTGTTACTTAAAAAACGTCAAGGATGTGTCAGAAAAACCTGACAAATTTTTGCCCCTTTTCGAGTTTGCGCAGCAAAGTGGTATTCAATCTAACCTGAAAATTGCCCAATACTTCCTCATATCAGCCCTTCAGGCTGGGGAAACTCATTTTCTCTCTGAAATTCGCAAATCAATCCCCGTTAGAAAAGGTGCTCATTAATATTTTTTGAAAAATCTGCTTTTAAATTCTAGGTTGTTATGTTGATATGCGTCATATAGAACAATAACTTAGAAAGACAGCTACTACATTAGAGTATTTGCGATGAGTGAACAAAAAATTGAGCTAATAACGGATGAAGCATTACGGCTTGTTGATGCTTCTTTGGATTTAAACTGTCGAATCGAGGATAGCATTCCTTTACCAAATGACAGTGCATTCAAAAAGGAACTGGCTAACAATGTAACGATTTTGAAAAATGAACAAAACAAGCTCGCTAACAATGAAATGGTTATCGCTGTTGTCGGTACCATGAAGGCAGGAAAATCAACTACCATTAACGCCATTGCGGGAACAGAAGTCCTACCTTATCGTAACCGCCCCATGACGGCCCTACCTACCCTGATCCGACACACGAAAGGTCTACTCAAACCTGTTTTGCGCCCACAAAACCAAGAGCCAATTACCAACCTGTGTATTGAGTTGGCACAAAAGTTCCAGTCTGGTGAAGAGCCTACTGGTGATGTAGCAGGCTACAAAGAAATTCAAGCACTCATCGTCGAAATTAAAAATGGTACGAGCTTTAATAAAGATATTTATGAAGGTGAAGAAGCCATTTTTGAATATCTCTCATCGCTGAATGACCTAGTTCGCCTCTCAGGCGCAATGGGTTCACGCTTCCCGTTTGAAGAGTATGGGAATGTTGATCAGGTTCCGCTTATTGAAGTTGAATTCACGCATCTAGCAGGGCTTGAAGAATCTAAAGGCCAAATCAGTATTCTCGACACGCCTGGGCCGAATGAAAGCGGCCAACCACACTTAGCATCAATGCTCAAAGAGCAACTATCCAAAGCCTCTGCTGTCATTTCGGTAGTCGATTATACTCAAATTGGTTCTGAAGCTGATGGTGAAGTTCGTGAACTCGTCTCAAAGCTTCCGACAGAGTTACCCCTTTACGTGTTTATCAATAAGATTGATGGCAAAAAGCGTAACGGTGACTCCCCAGAGGAGATCAAAAGGCTTATTGTTGATCAGTTGATGAAGGGCCGTGTTAACGATGACGCGGTTTTCCCAATCTCAGCTAACCAAGCGTACCTTGCTAATATTGCCAAGCGCCATATGAACGCCTGCGGTAAATTGCCAGATTACAATTTTACACCGTGGGTCGAAGATTTTGGTGAGGAAGCCTTCGGAAAACGTTGGAAGCATTCAATTGATGATGCTGATAAGGTTAACCAACTAATTTTGGAGATATGGGAGGATTCGAAGTTTTCATCCCCTATCAAAAACGTTCTGCATTCAGCACACACGAATTCAGCCAAGTTCTCTATTAAAAGTGCTGTAGAGAAGACAAAGATCTTGTCACAGACTTTCAAGCGTGAGCTTGAGTTTATGAGTCAGGGTGCAAGCAAAGAGTTGAGCACACTTGAGAATAGCGTGACTGCCCTGCAAGCCGATATTGAAAAGCTTGATGAAGCCGAGAAGGCTATCAAAGTTCATGCGAATAACACCATCGTTGAAGTCATTAAAGCAACGAAGAACTCTGCAACTCAGATTCAGAATTGCATTGATACCCAAGTGACCAAGTACTTCAAAGAAGGCAAGCAGCAGGAGCTGGACCAGCAGCGTCAAAGGCATGGCAAGGCCAAATCAAAAAAGCCTCAAGAGAAGAATCCTGGGTTGCCCGCTCTCTTCTCGAACGTTATCAGTGCACTTACAACTTGGGAACACCAAGTCGCTGAGACAGGGCAGCAAGACTTTAATCCTAATGAGACGGTGATTGAGTTCCCTGATCGGAATTCCGCAAAGACATTATTGAAAAAGATTGAAGCCTCTACGAATGCCATCCTTAAAGATGGTCAGGGGCAGTTAGAGAACATTTTCTCTCGTTGTTTTGTTGAGCTTGAATCTGCACTGAACGAAGCCATCAAAGAGTCCATAAAGCCTATTCAAGCCAGCATTGAAAGTGAGTTGAAAGAAGCAGGGTTTACCGTTTCACTGAACCTGCCTAGTTTCAGTAAGCGTTCACTTTCTCTTGATGTTCAAACAATGTTTGACTCGGCCTTAGAAGAGAAATCTCGCTCTGAAAGGCGACACCGCCGACAAAGTGGTGCCTGGGGCAAAGTTTGTAGTTTTTTCAATACGGATGACTGGGGTTGGGAATCCTATGAGGTTAGTGTTGAGTATTACCAAATTGATCTTACCAAGATCCATCAAAAGACCCGTGCGCAAGTGACTTCGTTTATGAAGGCGATAGACCACACTATCAAGAAGTCGATACAAGAACCTGTTGATCATGAGGTTAATGCCTTCTTTGATGATTTCGGAACAATCTTGGATTCAGTTGTTTCCAACATTCAGGTGTCGATTCAGAATCAGTCGTTAAGCACACAAGAGAAGGCGCGGTTGATTGAGCAATTGCGTGATTACTTGGAACGTAATGAAATAATTTCTGATCAAGTTCATGAGCTTGATTTAGAGGTAAATGATGGAACAACATATGCGAGAAAATGATAATTCGTGGTTTGATAAAATAGATTGCATCAAGGATAAAGCTATCGTTGATCTGGTGAACGGTTTGGACGTAAGTCGTGACCACCAGAAGAACTTTGATTCACAGAGCATTTCATCACGACTGTTAAACGGCCTTACAGGTAAAAATCAAGCACGTCAGGGCGAGATCAACAAATCCTTAACTGAAGGATTGGAATCAACCTTGTCCTGGCTCACAGAGCTTACAGATTCTATAGCTTACAGCAATCTGGCTATCCAGCAGGTTAACCAGCGAGTTGATAAGTTAACAGAGCACTTGACTCACCTTGCTGGTGATTACATGGAAACCCGCTCCAAGCTAAAGGCACTGGCTGCCGTTACTTCTGATAGGCTGGCTGTCCTTGAGAATGATATCGCTAACCTAAAACTGGAGGTTAAAGCGAACACTCAATTGGACTTGGTATTCTCACGGTGGAGAACAGGTTATTGGCATGACTTCCCTATTGCGACTCGATGCTACATTGCTCTCGAAGAACTTCGCTGGGGAAGCTTTGGTGACTTCATTCGAAGTGCTAACGACAAAGAACGCAGCAACTACCTTGAACTGTTGAGAAACAAGGTGATTGAGCAATTGGCGGCCGATAGTGGATCAACGGTCAAAGAGCGCATTGATTCTCAAACATGGATCGAACATAGCGCAAAAAAAACGCAAGAAGCTGTCGAGTTTCTAGGTGATTGGTGCCTAGAACACAAACACCCTGCAACGTATTTTGTTACACAGGAGTGGGAGAAAGCCCCCTTGTATATGCCAAGGATCATTTCGGCCACCAAGTTAGGCAACTATTTAACTGAAGAAGTTTTTGGGCAGGAGGGCGCATGAAAGTTGGTCTAGTTCTATCTGGTGGTGGCGCATTGGGTGCTTATCAGGTAGGTGTGCTTAAAGCATTGGCAAAGGAAGGTATCGAAATAGATATGGTTGCTGGGGCAAGTATCGGTGCTCTAAACGGTGCCATTGTTGCCAGTGAGGCTTCGGTCACGAGCGCTTACCAGAAGCTGGATACCCTATGGAGTCACCTAGCGCAAGACAACCCGTTGAAAATCAATAAGGCTGTTTACCTTCAATTATTGCTTGCATCTGGCCTACAGTTGAATGCAGGAAGGCTATTGAAATTACTCGATTCACCTTACTTGAAACCAATCTGGGCAAAGTACATCCCAATGCCATTAAAGGTTGCTGAAAGCCTACTGGATGATGCGCCGTTAACAAAGATCATGGCCGATAGCCTTGATGTTGAAAGGCTAAGGACGGGCTTACCGTTATACGCTTCAGTCTTTAAGAGTGACGGTGCTTTAACGGATCTTCTACAGTGCGTGACCTCCGAACTGGGCATTGCCGAGAGTAAGGATTCAGAATATATCCATATCCAGAGCCTGTCAGATGAAGAACAGAAAGAAGCGCTGCTGGCCTCCGCTGCTTTACCTCTTCTTTTTAAACCCAAAATGATTGGTGGTGAAGAGTATGTGGACGGGGGTATCGGCGGATGGACACGCAATCAGGGAAATACCCCTGTTCAGCCACTAATTGATGCTGGCTGTGATGTGGTTATTGTGTCTCATCTGGCAGACGGAAGCTTGTGGTCGAGGTATAACTTTGGTGACACGACGATCATTGAGCTGCGACCAAACGAAACCATTAATCGTAATGATGGTCTGTTTGGTGGCGCAAAAGACCTCCTTGGCTTCCAGCCAAAGAATATCGACTCATGGATAGAGCAGGGCTATAAGGACACTCTACGGTCAATGGAACGGATTTCAAAGCCTTTGGTAGAAAAAGCTGAGCTTAGGGATTCAGAGTCATCTCTCAAGGAAAGCCTGAGTAAATCTAAGTCTGTCGATAATCAGTTGGACGATATCATGTCGAAGCTATCGCAAACGCCAAACGGGTGCTAACCGAACAGGGTTAGCACCAAAGGTGATTTGTAACCTTACCTGTTAACTTCTAAGCCATTACATTTGTAGTGGCTTTTAATTTCAATGTATTGGATTAACGACTTTGGTCAGCAGCACAGAAGCTAGCTGTTCACCCAAATGTGCGATGATTGGTAAACTGCAATACTTGGGCTAATTCATTTGTTGCTAAATTAGCAAATGCAGTAACTCATTTCTGTCCGTGCGACCTGAAGTCGTATGAAGCGTTGTTCACCACGATAAGAGTGAACCATCTGTATCACCAGATGACCCTAGGATCCTGAATAAAGCAGCGGATCCGACAATGTAACGAAACTCGGTTGTTAGACCGAGTGGGAACTGAATCGTGAGAGGACGTTCTTCCTGATAACCACAAATCGGGTAAGTGCTAGGGTGTCAGTATGATGAACGTAAGTGAATCCACGCAAGGCGCGTTATATGATGAAGCAGCGGAAGTGGTTAATACGCTGTGGCCAAAATGGCAATGAGAGTCGGAAAGAAGTTGGACAGTACTCTTTCGTGATCGATGTACTCTCCGCACTATAGTGGGCATCTAAGCTGATATTTTGCGCGACATACGGAACAGGGTAAGCCTGTATATCTCCCATTGGGAAAGCAGTCTGCGAAGATTGCCGATAGGTGTGCAGGTAAAGGAGGTTAGAAAAAGCAAAGGCCGCTTTGTAATGAAGTGGATACAGGTTTATATCTGGCGCGAAAGCGAGCTGACTTCTAACTGGTCTCCCGTTGCAAGATGATTTGAAGAACTTTATTCAAGGAGAAACGCAAATGGTGGCTTCATCAGAAGTTAGTGCCTCTCCTAATGGCACTCAATGGCAATCCATCGATTGGAAAGCTGTCGAGTCGCACGTGTTAAAGCTTCAAATGCGCATTGCAAAAGCAACTCGAGAGGGAAAACACAGTAAAGCGAAGGCTTTGCAGTGGATCTTAACCCACTCCAGATCAGCGAAATTACTTGCTGTGAAGCGGGTGTCCCAAAACAAAGGCAGTAACACTCCAGGAATCGATGGTGTCATTTGGAATACGGATGCCCGTCGAATGACCGCAGTGGACCAATTGAATCGCAAAGGCTACCGAGCTAAACCGCTCAGACGTATCTACATCCCGAAAAAGAATGGCAAACTTAGACCCCTCGGCATTCCATGCATGATAGACCGAGCGCAACAAGCGCTTTATCTGCTCGCTTTGGAACCGATATCGGAAACGATAGCAGATCCAAATAGCTACGGTTTTCGCCCTAATCGCAGTACGGCTGACGCAATAGCACAATGCTTCAAATGCTTGTGTCTTAAGCGCTCAGGTCGCTGGGTTTTGGAGGGGGATATTAAAGCTTGCTTTGACAAGATTGGGCATGAATGGCTACTTGAACATGTTCAAATAGACAAAAGGATGCTGAAGCAGTGGTTAGGCTCTGGCTATATCGATAAGGGCTTGTTCTACCGAACGTCGGAGGGAACTCCGCAAGGAGGAATTATCTCTCCAACGCTTATGTTACTGACGCTTGCGGGCCTAGAAAAGCTCGTGAAAGAAGTCGCTAAGAAATCGGGAGAACGAGTTAACTTTATCGGTTATGCGGATGATTTTGTGATAACAGGCTCGTCAAAAGATGTTCTTGTTAACGAAGTCAAACCAAGGGTGATTGATTTTCTAAAAGAAAGAGGGTTGACACTCTCTGAAGAGAAAACACACATTACTCATATAGATGATGGCTTTGATTTTCTGGGCTTTAACCTCAGGAAGTACAAAGGCAAACTACTCATCAAACCGAGTAAGAGCAACGTTCTCTCTTTCTTGGGTAACTTGCGTGAACTCATCAAGAAGCACGCAACAATGCCAGTCAATGATCTCATTAGATTACTGAACCCTAAGCTGAAAGGTTGGGCGAACTATTATCGCCACTGCGTTGCAAAGCGCACTTTCGGTTACCTCGGTCATCAAATTTTCTGGTTACTGTGGCGATGGGCGGTTAGACGTCATCCCACTAAACCAAAAGACTGGGTAAGGCGAAAATACTACATGAACAGAAGTGGTGGATGGCAATTTCACGGTTGGCAGAAAATCGCCAATATGGACTGTCACTACAACCTAATTCAAATAGCGAAAACGCCGATCAAAAGGCATGTGAAAATTAGAAGTGCAGCAACCCCATTCGATCCGCTTTACCAAGATTACTTGGCAAAGAGGAAGCCGAAAAAGGAAAGTCGTCACTCTTGGTTTGACCCTGCCTTAACTGCTATCTAGGTTGCTGGGTAACGTAATACGCCTTAGCGGAGGCTTGAGCCGTATGCAGTGAAAGTTGCACGTACGGTTCTTAGGAGGGCGGCATCTGGTAACAGGTGTCGCCTATCCGACGTTCCGTACTAAATGTTTACCCAATGTGGTACTAAATGTTTTCAATCAGCGCTGCTTTCGCTGTCTATCAATCAATGTTTGATTCATAGTCAACAAACCATCTTTACCCCTGATAGAGGGTAGTCTGTCGTTTACCCCCGATAAGGGGTAAAACCGATTCTTTGTTTTTATTAGATATAAATAGCGTTAAAAGTAAATGATAAGTCTTTGTTTTAAATGAAATAAATTGTTGACGAAAAGATTTTTATACGTTTTAATAAACTTGAACACTCTCTATCTCAATTTGTATAAAGATTGAGTTAAATAAATTAAACAATATCAAAGAATTCATCACCTTATCGGTGAGAGGAGGAGATTATTTTTTAATAAAAGGAAACGCCAAAATGGCCAAGCAAACACTTACTCTTGTGCGTGGATTACCAGGCTCTGGAAAGTCTACATACGCAAAAACTCTCGATGCTATCTTAGTTGAAGCTGATCAATTTTTTATCGATAAAAACGATAATTACCAATACGACCCCGCACTAATCAAAAATGTTCACGCATGGTGTCAACTCGAAACGAAGCGCTTACTTCGTGCAGGATTTGACGTCGTGGTTGCAAACACATTTGTAAAAAACTGGGAAATGTCATTTTACAAATCACTTGCGGATGAGATGAATGTATCATTCAAAGTCATTGAGATAAATGGGAAATACCAAAATATTCATGGTGTACCTGATGCTGTCATTACTCGAATGAGTAAACAGTTTGAGAAGTTAAATCCTGCATTGATGTCTTCAACTGCAATGGAGGCGTCACAATGAGTTTAATAAAAATCAATGGGTTAGACAAAGCACTCGAGTCAGTGCAAAAGCGTACAAGTGCTAGAGAATTAACCAGCGAAGGCGTCTATAAAATACTCAACGAAGTACAACAGACTTTAGATACTTATCTATTAAAAAAGGATCAGGTAGGTATTCAAGTCTTGATTACAGTTTATACAGCAGTTGCGAGTTCATACCGAGGCATACCTCATGCAACTTTCGTTGAAGTTGAACGTGGTAAAACCGTGTGGAAATTGATCAACGTGTATCGCGATGAAGCGATAGCGGCGGACGCAAAGATCCTCAACACGCAAAAATTTACTGATCAGATTTATTGTAAAGCTGAAAAGAAACTCAATAGACTAGTGTATCCTGACATCGATTTGTTGAGTGTGTGATAGCGAACACCTGATCTTCGGTTCATCGACCCAGCGGGTCGTATATTGCGGCGTTAACATCTGACGCCGCATTTGCACTTCTGCGATTCCCCCTTGTTCCACACACCCAAATCTTTGGTTTAACGTATCATAAACATCCATTAATTTTGGACCAATTGTGATTCAGATTAAAGAGTTCGACTGCTCATGTTGCTCACCCACTAAGTCAACCAGTTCCATACCAATTTTATAAAATCTTATTTCGTTTGAAATAACAGGTCTGATAGTTTAGAGGATGCTTAGTAGGTTAAGCCCAGCATTGTAACTCGGTTTTAGGTATTACCTCCCAGTGCAAAATGCTCTGTATTTTTTGATTCGTAATTTATTACGATAAATTACGATAAATAAGTAATTACATCTCATTGGGTATTCTATAGTCTATAAATCAATACTTAAGGAGAACTTATGAGCAAGAAACGAGATACCATATTGTGGATAAACCACGCTATCAGCTACTTTAAGAGTCAGGGTAAAACGCAGAAAGATATGTCAAATGTACTCTGTATAGAAGAGTCTCGCATAAGTGAGATGAAAACGGCCAAAAGACTTTTGTCGCCATCTGAAAGGCAATCAATTATCGACTTTTGCGGAGCGCCGCGTCGTGAGTCTGGACGTTTTGAGCATGCTTTATGCTTTAACAGCGTAGACACCTTTGTCGCGTCGTTTGGTGAGTTAATGGAAAATCGCTACTTGCGGGAACTCATTCGCTTTTTCCAAGATCATGAAAATCAGGCCAATTTATTAAGTAAGTGTATTCCAATAGAAGATGAGAATGGTAACTACATTGAAACTATTCGCTTGTCAGATATAGATGAAATGATTCGCGATGATGACTTAGAAGATACCTTCCAAAGATATCATCACTGGTTAAAAAATCAGAATGAGGATTCCTGTCTTAAGATGCCTGTGTCCAACAGCTCTGTGCTAGTTGAAGATAAAGATGTCTTCCACTTGATATACCAACTTTGGATGCTTGTTAAGCAATGTCCGACATTTTTACTAGCTACCGAGGAGTCTTTTAACCTAAATCCTGTCGTTGATGTTGAAGAGGTCGTCATGACAGGAGAGAAAGTATTACTAATCGAAAACTCGAACAACCCCAAACCTGTTAATCAACCGATTATCGAGCGTTTTGGCGATGGCAGTCGCTATCCAAACAATAAATGCATCAAACATGATTTATGGCAATCGGTACGATGTGAACTGTACCTAAGTGAAGACATGAACTATCACCTGCTGATTCATCTTTCTCATGAGTACCAGATTTGTTCTTATCCAGATGCTGAAAAATACGGTGATGGGGCCGTACATATGAATGAACTCACCTGGCTAACGGATGTGGATGAGAATGACTTGTTAGTCGTAGTCGAGAACATCAATTCACTGAAGTTATTCTCTATCATTGAAGATGTCAGAAAGTGGTGTGGACTACCTATTGATAACCACCTCGAATTAAAACGTAGGATAGCTAAGTCGGGCGGTTACGTACCAGGTGCAAGGGTATTGGTGTAGGATAGTTGCTGTGAGATTTGTTGCATTTTTTAAGGCTTGCCATTAAATACCTACATTAATGAACAGGTCAATTCCGATGTTGACAGTGAGTCAGTGCAAGCGAAGAAATGATAAAAACTGAGCAGCATAATTATATTAAAGCGGCATAAGCCGCTTTAATATCTCATAAACAAATATCAACTAACCCCGAGGGCCTTGTAAACAGCATCTACAGGGTCACTGTAAAAGCTAACTTGAAACTTAGTAAATGTTTCAGCTGGCACTGTCGGGATATCCGTAGCAGATGCCATAGGAATAAGAATCTTGCTTGCACCAGCTTCGAGAGCGACTTGCATTGAACCTGCTAAATCCTGAACTGGATGCAATACTCCTCCTAGGGTCATCGACCCCAAAACCACCATCGATTCTTGCATCGGCTTTCCAAGTAGAGCTGAGCAGTTAGCAATCAAAGCGGCTAGGCTAGAACTATGTGAATGACCAGACATCTGGAGGTCAACAAAATGCAAATGGAACTCATGTTCCGAATACTGATTGTTCGCCGCTATTCGTGATAGGTTTCCTTTGAAATACTCGAAACCGACTTTGACTTGCTCTTTTGCTTCTGTATCCGAACCAAGCCCTGATGTCGTTAGTTTCCCGTTACCTGCTGTTTTTTGAGTTTCAATACGGAAGACACCAAGTTTACCCGCAGTGCCAGGGCTAACGAAATGAACGACTCCCGCATTGGGTCTACCTGGAGGGATGATTTTAGACCCGCCTTGTTCTGGAACGTTGACAAAGGACTCTTCGAGCGTTTCATTATCAATGTAAGAGAAGTTAACATCGAAGAACTCCATTCCCCCAATTTTTTTGAGCTGCTCTTTTACTCGGCGGCGAACCTCGAGTGCATAGGTTAAGCAAATCCGTACATCTTCTTTAGAGTACTCGCCATGTGGCACTAAAAGTTTTAGTAGTCCAGATGTAGTACGGCGAACGGCGATAACATCTCGCTGATTGAGATTGTTTCCTAGCTTGAAGAATTTGTCGATAGCATCAGCAAATGCATGTTTGCGCATTTCGCGCATGAATTCAGCAAGGTAATCAGTGATTAAACCAAAACGGTTTGTGAAAAACTCTGGGCGCATTTTAGGAATTTCCCAGCCAGGAATATAAGCGTGGAAACGGTCAAAAAACGCTGAGTCAATCATCTCTGCAGGGAATGGGGCAAGTAGATGACTCGTTTTAACCAGCGTTTCAACACTTTGATCAATATTACCGACAAAGACCATTGAAGCCTTCGCTTCAATGGAATCACGACCACGGCTAAATGAACCTGAAGCCATGTAGTCTTTCATTATCTGCACGCCATCTTTGTCTTTAAATCGGATACCTGCGACTTCATCAAAAGCGACAATATCCCACATGCCAACCAAACCGACTTGGCGGCTTGACATGTTATAGAAAAGGTTAGCGACGGTGGTTTGACCGCCCGATACCAATAAAGAGTTTGGGGAACATTCTTTATAAACGTGAGACTTACCTGTACCGCGAGGGCCTAGCTCGCAGACGTTATAGTTATTTTCAACGAACGGTATCATTCTGGCTAAGATATGCCACTTAGCACGCTGCTCCAGATTGGCAGGTTCCATACCAATTGAGCGTAATAGCATATCTAGCCATTGATCCATAGTGAAGTCGCGTCGAGCATCAAACACTTCTTGCATGTTCATTGAAGGCATCTGAATTGCTTTTAAGCCAACAACAGAAAATGGTGACGTTTTTTGGCCTTCCTCATAGAAGTAGCTTAGAGTAATGATGCACCAAATACCGCCTGTCAGCAGCTTTTCATTCTCTTTAACAACATTGGCAGAGATCACCGCGTCCTTGATACCTAAATTCGATAGGCTCGCCTCGTATACGTCTTTTTTCTGATTAAGCTTTACAGTGACTTTATCAATAACTTTATGTGTGCCTTTTTCTCGGATCAGTGATTTGACCTTTTCAGCTTCGTCTGGGCGAACATAGTTATCAGTCAGAATTTGTTTTACTCGACCTAAGCCAGCTTCTATCAACTCATCATCATCAGTCGAGCAATACATCCCTAACAGGTACTCGAGGACATAGACAGGAACATTGGCTCCTTCCTTGAGTTGTTTGGTCAGGTCTTTACGTACAACTCTTCCTTTGAATTGAGTCGTCATCAACTCATCCAGATCGACATCTCTGACATGTTGGATTTCATCTGCCTGATTAGGGACGTCAATAGGCTCTTGTTGATTATAATTTTCTGTCATACAGGGTTCCTAACGCCTTAAAAGAAGTCATCTTCTATCGCGATATCGATCGTGACAGAGTGAGGTTGTAGCTCTTGTGTCTTAGTCGGATCGCTGATGTCTTTCATCATTAACTTATAAGATACGGTGCGATCAAATCCCGTACCGTTGAGCATGATCACGACATTTCGCTTTCTATCATCTTGCTTTTCAGAGGCCGCATCAAACATCACTTTCTGTTTGTGGGATACGGGTTGGCCATTAGGGTCAGCAATCCAAATCTCTAGCTCACGAGCTGTGTACTTTTCGCCAACAGCTGCTGCTTGGAAAAGCTCGATTTTATCTGCCATAGAGACAAGACGGATAGGGTTTGAAAGCGGAACAACAGGTACTCGCTCTTTGGCGTATCGTGACTGCAATTTATTTGTAGTCAGTTCTTTGACTTGGATGACTGGAACACAAATTTCTTGTGGCATAATGCCACCGTGAATAAATTTTGCCCCTCCAACGAAGTTAAATCTATTTGATCCACGAGGAACAATAAATTCACCGTCACTGCATTCCGAGTTTACTGTTAAACTCGCTGTGTTGGTCATCTTACCGTGCCAATAGAAGCTATCGTTTGGAAGGCTTTCACCAATGATGTAACGCTTTTTAGCTTCGACAGCGCCTTTTGGTTTGACGGTTAAAGCCGTTCTATCTGAATCGACAACATCGCTGGATTTAAAAATAAAACCATGATCAGCGGTAATCAACACACGACTACCATTTAAGCGATTGATGATACGTTCAATTAACTGCTTGATTTCACTGATAGCTGTCGCACAGGCTTCAAACGTTTGATGCTCTGATTCACCTTTATCTCCAACCTTATCAATTTCATTGTGGTAGATATAGATCACTCTAGCATCGTGAACTTTTTCTCTGCCTTCCTCATTAGTCCAGTTCAGCACTTCTGAGGCTTTAAACGCGATCCCATTGCGCTTAGCCAAAATCTTATTTCGATTGTCTGTACCACGAGCACTGATACCATCGACTTTGTATTCGACCGTTGAGTTGATGTGTGTAGAGATTTCATTGTGTGGTAGCAAAGAAGCCATACCAAGCTGAGTATAGGAAGGTACTACACCAAGTTGAGATTTAATTTCGGAATGAAAGCGCTTTTCATTATTAATTTGGTCACTTATCGCATGGGCAACCTCATAACGAAGTGCATCAGAGATAATGACAAATACTTTTTTGACTTGTGTTGTATTAAAAATGCCTTCGACTTGTCGTCTATAAAACTCATTTTGGTTTGGTACGCCTGAAATCTTCCAGTTCTCTAACAAAGACTCTTCATCGACGAGTTTACCCCAAGCGATCGCTAGGTCGTGTAAGTACCAGTCCACATAGAGTGTTTCGATATCAGAAACCAACCCTGTTTTTTTCAATATATCAGAGCCATTATGAGCGACTTTTAAAGCATGCTCACAGAAACGTCGGTATGCAGAATCGAACTTGTACAAGTCAGTTTCATACGCTCGGTACATTTCTTTGGCAGACGAAAAATTAAAGCCGTCAATATACTGCTGCTTTAACGCATAAAACTGTTTGGCAGCTCGAATTGCTTTTAAGATAGCTGCGTAATTTGGCTGATGATGAGTCCAATGTGTCGTTAAGCGATGAGAGATCAACGAATCGACCTCAACTTGATCAAGGTCACTCAATTGTTGAGCGAGTAAGATAATAAAATGTTGCTCTGCATATTCAAAAGTATCGACACGATGAAGGTGCGTAGGGGACTTAACCATCGACAAGATGTGCTTTATCTCGAATTCTTGCTCTACTTGTTTTGCAAGGGTGTTATATGCATCTGATAAATTTCGATTTTCTCGCATACCCTTAATAAAACTGATCGCTGTCGCTCGTTTAGATGAGTTAAATGTTCTTCGCTCGGTATAATCGCGTTTACCTGATTCATCTAAATTGATTGGTAGCAGGTGCTGCTTGAACCTTGCAAAGACCTCGTGATTGCCGTTGATTCCACTATTAAGTAAAGACTGGTAGCACTCTGTGAATAGAAGTTTGGTCACCAAATCGTTTAGATGAGGTTGAATTTGCTCTGTGTCATCAAATTTTTCAACTTGATATCCCATCACATCGAAAGCAAAGCGCCAGAAAGTATCAACCAAGTTGTACTTTTCTAGATCACTGAAAATAGTATTAACATCGATGCTATCTGCAAGCTTTAATAACAGATGATTCAAGATATCAGGAAAGGTTGGAGACTCAACTTTAAGTGTCGCTGCTAGTAGTGCTAGTTCCAGCTCTTCCTTATTTGCACTGTGAGGCAGCAACTTCTTGAGGCGTTCACGGCGAACCTTAGCTGTAAAAAAGGCGCGGTAATGGGAAATAACCTGACGAAACTCCATTCTCATGCCAATCTCATTAAGGATCATTGAGCTTGAGTCAGCATAGAAATCCTCGGAGTAAAGGCGTATGTCATATAACCAATCGCGTTCTGGTTTGTTGGTTTCAGTGTTGCTGTACAGAACAAATCGGGTGGCTGGTTCAAGTAGCTCGACACGTGTTTTTACTTCGAAGTGGGACTTATCATCTAAATGGATGATCTCAATGCCGTCAATAGAAAGCTCATCAAGCTGATCAATGAACTCTTTGTCGGTATCTTGCCAAAATACCAAACGGCTATGTTCAAATTTGTTTAAAAGGCCCTGAGATATTTGGTCTATGTTCATTGTGGATTCCGATAGGGCTATGTTGCTTATACAAAAATGACAGAATTATACCATTCCACAACCGTTTTTAGTATCAATACGCAAGGGGGTTGCATTCTAAAATGCTGCCCCCATGGTAGTGAACCTTCAGTACATTTCTAAACTGTACTCCCCAACAGGGTCACATGTGACCGTCGCAGGGCCTGAAGCAAAGAGAATGCGCTTGCGAGCACCACCAAGTGATACCGCTATTCGAGAATATTCTTGCTCTAGATGGGGGTAATCAAGCTCCAACCACTTAGGAAAAGGGTCCGTTTGGACTAATTTTAAAGTTGTACCATGAGCTTGAATTTGTCCTTGGGCAAGCTCTCTAACCATAGGTAATTCAGATCCACCTCCTGTTAGTGCGATAGCTAAAACACCCATAGGAGCACCTTTGACGAAGCTAGGATCTATCTCATTTAGGATGTTTTGCATACATTCTTTAAGCGAAGTAGAGAATGCAGCGACCTGAGGTAACGATAAAAACTCGTCAAGTGAAACTTCAATAACTTCACCATTAAATAATGTTGCATTCACAAACCCATCTTTGAAGAGAGATTCTTTGTATTCACGCAAACTCAAGCTCAACGCACCAACCGTGTTTGCGTATAACGGGTTCTCGTAGTTAATATTCGCTTGTTTTAAGATCATCCCCTGGAGCAATTTATCTAGGTAATTACCAGCCTCGGTGATACCACGGCTTGCTCCTTTCACTTCAAGGGCGATACTCTGCTGCTTCTTCTGGTCATATTTTACGCGGTATAAGCTAAAATCACTTGTACCAGCACCCACATCAACAACCATTACCAACGAGTTTACGTTGTCGCGCCAACTTATTAGAGAACCTGCTACTCCAAGTGGCTCTGTCACGTTTTCTTTAACAAATAAATATTCATTTGATAATTCACGCACTTGCTTTATCGCATTTACAAAGTTATCTAAATGGATACCATCGTTGAATTGAGTTGCGAAGGTGTCAGCCAAAACTTGCGCTTGACCAAGAAGAAGTTTCAATCTATCGGAAACGTACGTGTGCTTAAATCGGTCAAGACACGGCATCGCATATCTTCTTGAAATATTTCGATTGTACCCCATTGGAGAAATCGCTTCGTTCATTGTCCATGTGAAATAAGCAAGGTAAGCTAATACCATGTCTTCAAAAGACAATTCAGTGTTTGTAGGGTTGAATAATTTTGGAACTCGTTCACCTAAGCCCTCTTCAGAGAGGTATCTTTTTATGTTATCGATACGTTGCCTTTGCTCAATGCCAGTTTGAATGCGAGACATCTCGACGGCAGCTTTGCCAAACCAAACGTACCCTTCATCATCAATAAACACTGAAGAGATGAGCATATTTTCACTTATTTCTTCCTGATCACCAGGAATACCAAGCGTTATAACTTCAATATCTTCGATTTCGTCATCGTGTTCATCTTCGTGAACTAAGGTTGCCTTGGACATGGCCGTACCGAAGTCTAAACAAACTCTCGAATTTGAGTGTCCAAGGGGCAAATCAAAAATACTAGTGTTTAAAACAGTATAATCAATATGTTGATTATCTTTTTGATCTGTAGACGGTAATACTGATGGAGCAACTTGCTCCTCTAGTCCAGTTTGTTCGTTTTCTCTATGACTGAAGTCAGAGGTTTCTTCTGAGTTAGATTCAGGTAGGCTAGGTAGATGTTCAGTTTTGCTTGCTGTGTCATCCGTTATCGAAGCCTCTGGAGACGCTTCACCAGCAGACAATTGATTCAACGCAAATTTAAGAGCGTCCATCTCTCTTTCAGTCAGTTCACCAGAAAGGGTATAGCCTCCGTTTGCAACAGGCTTAAACCTATCTAACAAGTTTGTCAGTAGAATAGTGGATTGTGTAGATTTACTTATTGTCATCTGATATTACCTCTACCCATGGCTTCACGAGAGTCTTGATTTTTCCACCAAATTCTTTTTGGATACCATCGCGTACTACACGTACTTTACGTACACCATACTTGTGGCCACCAAGCATCTCATGTTGTCTTGGGTTATATTCAACAATTTGACCCAACATATTTGTGTGAGTGAGCTTACGCATCCGTGCTAATTGTCTTGCTATCCTCGACATATCAATAAAACCACTAGACGCTTTTTTAACAGTAGAAGCCAGTGGTGGATCTGATATTTCAAGGAATGGAACAACGGCTCTTTGGAGCTTTTCCATGACCGTTTGACTGGTTTCCACCTGTATGAGCAGAGAGCCGATTTGTTGGTCTTCAGAATTGCCGATATTGTGTGTCACTTCTCGTTCACTACTGGTTTGCTTACCACCTTTTAACCACCATTCTTTAACGTCTGGATCTAACTCTTTGGAATCATCGAAATGATCTTTAAGTGCAGGGATTACTTGTGCTTTAGAATAGTAGGCTTTTGAGAGTAGTTTCAAAATGGCATTATCTGTACGGTTTTGACGTGCTAAAACCAGAGCTGCTTCTTTAAGATTGGTTTTGATTCTTGGCAACATGATTGAGTCGCGATTCAGTTCGCTCCAAGCACTACTACTTAAACTGTTGCGAGCAACTTCTAACACTTGATAGCTACTAGACAGTAGAGCGTGTGAAAATCGGATTTCAATCATTCTGATTAACATTGCAAAAGCATCATCGACAATATCAATCAAGACATCGTGCTCTACTGAAGGAGATGAATGATTTAATATTGCTCGTAGCCAATTCGCTAGCGCCAAGCCTCCCTCTGAACCAATATCCTTATACCAGTCTTTCACCACTTCTGACCAAGCTCGGCTAATACGTCTTGCTCTCTTCATTCGTGCATCGACGTTTTCGACGGTTGCTAAGTACATTAACGAATCGCTAGAAGATTGCCAGGCAGAAGATAGGCTTCCACAACGTTGCAGTGCTAGTTGTATTAATGCTCTTCGAGCATTTTCAGATGTATCTGTGAGAGTGCTTTGTCTGAAAGCGTATTCAGAAACCCAGTCTGCATTTATATGGTTTAATGCTTGAGCTGCATAATGCTTTTCATCGCCATCGTTCAAGTTTTCAATATCACATGGTTCGTCAATAAGAACTTCTGATAGTTGGGCGAATACCTCGCTTTGCCTTGACCTCGACACGGCCGCCAATCTCCCTAAACTGGCGGCAGCACGAAGTCTGTCGATAGAGAGGGGATCGTCATCCTCAGTGCCCAAATCGATAATGACCTCGATGACTCTAATGAGATTGCTATCTTTAATGATGCTTTGAATTGATTTATTTGCCATGCATTTCGTGAGAATGGCGTTAACATCAACAATTGAGTCGGCGGCTTCAATTGACGTTAGTATATCTTCAGTATTCAAGTTTTAACCTCAATAGCTAAGCTTCGCTTTTTTCTATGTCTTGTTGCAAAAATTTCAAATGGAGAAGTGTATATTTAAAATCTAAATCTCCTAGAGAGATTGCCCATCTTTCCTCCATGAACGCTAACAGATCAAGGCCTCTTTCGAGTATCGAGGTTGGTACCCATTCGTCTTTTTGTGCAATCTCATTTTCGGAGGCGGATCCATTGTAGTAACCCACTCCATGACCATTATTTTTCTTTAGATCAAATCCATCATTTTGCAGGCTCGAGTTTTTGGAACGGCTAAGTGGAACAAGGTTCCCTAATGAGTTTGTCAGCAGAACAGATTGCTCTTTGTCAATATGTCCGAAACGAGTCTGCCAGTATTCGTTGGTGGCAGTTTGAGGATATATATGTTCAATAGTTATACTATCTTTCTTTGACGAGGATAAGTGATGCCAAGACAGCTTGTTCGTAGACTGTTTACCTCGATATGTGAGCCATTGATCATACTCATACAAGAAGTAACGTAAACCATCCCAGCGGAAGAATCCTCCGTTACCAAGCTCGTATTTTTCTGCAATGTAGTTATAGAACTTTTCTGGATCATAATAGTATTCGACCCAAACATTTATTTTATCAACTACCAAAGGTATGGTAGTTGTCTTTGTCATCAGCTCTCTTGCCATAGAAAAGAATTCAGTGTCTCCAGTGTTTGATCTACGTTGGCTGAGAGTGAATAGAGTGAAGTTATACCTTTCCGCTGATCTCAGTAACTGATTAATATCTTCGAAACTTTGTTTTGATACAAATGCGGCAAGAATAAGTGGCTTAAAAGCACGAAAGCTCAATCTATGAAGTCGGTCAAGTAATAGTCGATTCTCTTCATTATCATAGTCAGATATTTGAAAATATGGATTATGCATATAAAACCAAGGACGAATAGATTGTTGTAAGTTGGTAACATAAGCCTCGATTTCTTCGACCGTTAATCGGTTGTGCTCATTTTTTGGATGAGTCACATTTTGAGATGTGAACTTTTCATCTAACAAATATTTTATGTAGTCATCACCTTTTTGACGAGTGTACTTGAAGTACATTGTCCAGTGATTTCTTAAGAATAAATTGTCATTGAGCGGGGCTTCAGGGTTTTTCCCAAGGTATTCATACATGGTTTTCCATGCATTATTAATCTTCCTTCTTAACACATCATGTCCCGCATGATCATGAAAGAGCGTGGATAAATAAATAAGACGGTTTTTTAACAGTTCAAGGCTAGTCAGTGGCTTGCCTCGGTTGTTCATGGTTTCAAATGTGACAAATACGTCTATTTCGTCATCAATTTCATACAAGTTAAATTTGAATTTTTGAGTTAGTTTCTTATAGAGGATAGCAATTTCTTCTACAGTTAATACCGATAGCTTAGATTTAAAGTAATTTTTTGCATTCAACAAATTTTGGGTATAAAGCGTTTCTTTAAAGTCGTTGCTATGAGAATGTTCACCAAATATTTTTGTTTTAAGGTACTCATCACTTGGATTGTCTTTTTCATACCCAAAGAGGAAACTTTGACGTTGACCGTCATCTGCGGCGAATAGTACATATTGCTTTTTTATACTTTCAATTGACTGATAGTTTAACTGAGTGTCAGTAGGGACAGATTCAAGTATTGACTGAATGAGGATCATTGATGTTGTTAGGCGTTGTTGCCCATCAACAACGTAATATGGGTTATATCCAACACCATCAATTACCCACAAGTCATTTTCCCAAAGTGACCATTGCTGCTTGTTAACAGATTCTAGGGTGATCACTCCAGTATAGTGGACACGTTCTGGGTCAAGTTGTAAAAGGTCTTCCCAGAAGTCTTCAAGTTGATGCTCTAGCCATGCATACCCACGTTGGTAATCGGGAATGCGTAACAGACGTCCTTTAAATATTTCATTAAGGTTTTGTAGTTTCATTTTATTGCTCTTTTTATCAAAAAAGAGCAGGGGGTTATGCCTGCTCTTCTACGTAAAACTATTTTATTTCTTCTGGATTTTTACCATGAATCGCTTTGACATCTGCGAGTAGGTTACCGAACTTACCGTAGTTAACTTTTACTCCGTCATCTAGGTCTATAGAAATCTTCATTTCTGCTAAGTGCTTCAACTCTTCATCGAAGGCACGAAGTTCGGACTGTTTCTTCTCGATTGATTTCAACTCTTTATCAATACGTCGCTGCTCTGTACTACTCGCGTTTGTGCGGCTTTCCGTTAAGACCGAGTGCTGAGTTTCCAGCTTACCCATTAATGGGGTAACATACTCAGTACGCATACGGGCAAGGGTACTTTCATTGTAACGATGCAAGTACACCAAGCATTCAAATGCCTTTTCTTTGCCTGAGCTAAATAGCCAGTAAATAGGGCGCTTTTTATACGTTTTCAAATGGTCTTTGTAGAATTGAGTAGAGAAGTAACGACGAATCGTCTCCATCGAGCTTTCGTTTTTCTTTGGTTTGATGGCGTCTAAGCATAAGCTTTCGGCAACAAAATCGAGGTTTTCTTGTAGCTGCTCCTCACCCCAGACCGTTTTTACGAAATCACGGAAGCGGGTGGTGGCGTCGTCTTCAAATAACCACTCTTCGGCCGCCAACGGGATGATACCATCGTCATCTGCTGGATAGGTTTTGTATGCGCCTTCGGCTACAAGTTCTTTGAACCCTTGGTTGCCAGCATAAGCGTAGACTAGTCCTTCGCGGTCTGGAGAGTAGCGACCCATCATACAGCCGACTATAAAGTCTGTTAGATATGTTAATTTGTCTTTGACAAGATCACCTAATTGGCTTGCATCATTGTACATTGAGGTCAGTGTAATATCTGAGTAGTCCAGATTTATGTCACCCGTTAGACTTGAATTAAAATTTTGGTTTATATAGGTATTTAACTCTTGTTCTAACCTTAATAGTGTCGCTGACCTATCTTTAGCTGTTTTCATGTACTTTCTGAATGATTTAAGAATCGTAAGCTCATTATTTAAGAATGGAGAATACTTGAAGTCGATGGACGTTAAGTTTTCGTCCCAGTCGTCTTTTGCTAACTTAATACAGTTTTTCACTATCTCAGCTATTTCGGAACATCCATTTACCATAGGAAGTTTAACAACATCACCTGGATTGGCGTTTAGTGTTGGAGATAAAATGGACAGCAGCTTTTCTGCTACTTTTGAGTTACATAACCCTAGTAAAGTAAAAAATACATCTTCGTCATCTTTAGCTTTGTTTTTTGAAAATAAACATGGAGCACCAGAACTATGTTGAGCATCGGTACGTTTTAATCGAAAGCTATTCTTTGAGCTAGTAATCGCTGACCATGTTATTGCATGCCTGTTCCAGAACTTTTCTTGAGTTATGCCACCGCGAGATAAATAATGTTGTTTCGCATCAGAACTCCAATTGACTACACTTATGGTATTTCCATACCATTTTCTATATTCTCCTCCTTTTTCATACGGAATCCATGTTGAACTGTTAGCTGAAACCTCCCAATTATATCTTACATATAGTTCATCATTGTGTGTTTTACACCTTCCTCCAGATGTTAACTTATGGGAGATACTTTTAGAGTTAAAGGCTTTGTGGAATGAACTCCAGTATGCTATTGGGCTTCCTGGAATTTTGTTAAAGTCATCGGGCCTAGCTTCAAAGAACCACCCGCAATCTCGGTTGTTAATGGCTTCGAGAGTTTTTGGGCCCTGATTAGCTGAGCCCTTGAAATCAGATAGTCGTATATAAGAGCCTTTATAGTTGTTGATGTGCCCTTTAGTGATTGTAAAAGTGCAGATTGGAACCGTTGCTCCATCAAAGCCTGAATACTCAAGTTGTACTAAGGAAGATATGACGTCGTCTTTTATTAATTTGGAACGTAACTCTTCATAGCTTGAGATAAACATCCAAACGAATGGTGTCATAAAGCCCAGCTCACCATGCTCACGTGTAAGTTGTAAGTTACGTATGATGAATGCTGAGAAAAGATCTTTTTCATATCCTTTGAAGTTATCTTTGAGGTATGTTTTAACCAGTGGTGTTTGATACTTGCTACCCATATAAGGTGGATTAGCCACACATACATCGTACTTATTAGCTAGGAGTATAGCCTGATTAACGATAGGTAAAAGAGTCTCGCTAGTGACACGAGTCGTTGGGTTAGTATCTCGTGTTTTGTCTTCAAGCAACTTCCTGAAATTGTCAAGTACCGACTTATACTTGCTATCAACTTGAATCAAAGAACCAAGGTTTTTCGCATCAATAAACTGTGCATGTAGGTATCGAAGTAGCTCTAGATATTTTTTGTTCTCAGTTGATGGTTCTGCTATCTCTAACTGCGGCTCTGCAAACAGGTCATTCATAGAGCCTGCTTGTTTATTTTCATCTAGATCTAAGTCTTGCCAAATCTTATTGATATCAAGGTGTTCTGTTGACTGGATTGAGTGAATATTAAGTTGAATGCGATTGTCTTCAATGCGGCTAAAGATACGGCGATCATCTTCGCGAGCCTTCATTAGTACAGCGAAAGCGGCCATTTGTGCGGCACGATCATCGATATCTAAACCATAGATATTCTTAGTAAGGATTAACTCAGGAATTTCACGTAATCGGTAACCACGCTCTAGGTAGATCTCACGGAGCACTTCATACACTTCAACCAAGATGTGACCACTACCACAAGCTGGGTCGAGGACTTTAATTTGCTCTGGGTCGATGCTGGTAGGCGTGATCGCTTTTAGTTGTTCTATTACTTCATCACTTTGCTCGGCTGGTGTGATGTAGTATTCCATTTTCTGTTTCAGATCAGAGTCAGGGTAGGTGGCTAGCCACTGGCGACCAAGTGAGTTTTGAACCAAATATTTTACAATCCAATTTGGAGTAAAAAGCTGTGTTGCAGCTGGAATGTCTTCTTTTTTAACGACTTTACCAATAACCGCATCTTTGTGCTCGGAAATGTAGAACTGATACAGCCAACCAATGACTTCAATTTCACGCCAATTATCTTCAGGCACGTCATTAACCAGTTCTTTGAGAATTGAGTCGGTTTTAGTCAGATTATCTGGCAGTAGTAACTCAGTGGCATCATCGAGTTTCTCGAACATGAATGGCATGATTTTGCTGAGCTGGTGGCATTGAGCGAGCAATAATTCACGATACAGCTCTTCTTCTTTGTCGCCAGCTAATAGCATTTCTACGATGTCGGCTTTGTTTAAACCTAAATCCTCTGCCACATCAGCGGCATGAGCTAAGATTTCAAAGCCTTGGCCAAACTCCGAATCCTCTTCTTTACTCAGCATACGGAAGCCATGGTCAAGATAGCCATTCACTTCCATGAAACGAATGGCCGTAAAACGGTTAAACCAGGTAAACGCCATTTCGTTAATAAATTGGTTGTAGCCATCTTTACCACCACCAAGCGCTTCGATGCGATTCACTAACTGTTGACGTTGTTGACCTTGCTTGCGTGTAAAGATACGCCCTTCGATAAGGGTATCCGTTCCTTGTGTCAGGGCTTCACTAATTTTATTTTCGTAAATGCCGAGTACGGCAGCACGTTTTTTTACTGCATCCATAAAAGCCAAGCGGGCTTTCGGGGCATAGGCTTTGAGTTTGTTGGTATTCATTTTATATAACTCGGTGGTTTAGCCTGAGCTTGCGCTCAGGCAGAAATTCAATGGTTGTTGTTTTTCACTGCTATTTAATGCGTACTTTATGGTTACTCTCAACGAGAGTGACCAGTTTATCGCGCAGCGCCTTCAGGTAAATGTCAACATCTTCGACAGTTTCCATATAAGTCGCCTCAGAGACTTCTCTGTAGACTTCCATCGCATCAATTGCTTGAGTAGGCTTCGCCTTGGGCGCTTTTTCGCGGACAGGCATTGCTTCTGTCGTCGATGAACCATAGTTCGCAGCAGACTGACTCGTTGATGATGGCGAGTCGGTCGCTTCTGAATTTGGAGATTGTGCTTCTTGCGTTTTTTTCGCTAGCGCTTGCTGCTGAAGAATGTAGGCGTTCACTGCCATTTCCGCATCGTTAAACCAATCATCCGCTTCAATAAGCTCGTGCTTAATCTGCGAAACGCTGTTTTCACGTTGTACGCGTTTAATTGCATTCTGGAATGGCAATAATACTCTATTGCTGATCTCTGCACTTGCTCCAGCGTTTTCAATCAGTTCTTTAACTTCATCAATACGCTGTTCGAGCTTTTTAATAGTGTAACTTTGCTGTTTTTGAATCAGTTGGTTATTGATTGAGGTCAGCGTCTCAACTAGAGGTTGAATATTGCGAATATCTCGATACGGAGATGCGTTGTGATAAATAGCAGTAAGTTTATCAAGTGCAGCCATTGCCTCTGCATTCTTTTCAAGGAACGCACGGTTTGCAGAGAAGGTGATATTTAAAGCACGCTCTAGCCCTTGCCAACTTGTAAACTGAGTTTCGTAGAAGTTTTCCAGTAACTCATAGTCTTCTTCAAAATCGAGTAGGTCGTTGGTTTTAGCGATGAATTCATCAACGAACTGGAAGCTGGTTTTGATTTCCGTTAAGCCTGATAACAACATAACGCCATCATCGATCTCGTTACCACCAGGGTAATGGCCAGTCGATGACATAGATTTGAATCGTCTCAATTTAGTCAGCCATTGATTTAACTTTTCAACTGCTGAGTTAAATAACTCTTTTTCGGCGCTAGGAGCGGTGCCAAAGCTAAGATCTTTATACAGCTTCGCTGCCTTTTTAAGATTAGCTTCAGATTGTTGCTTGATACGGCGAATACGCAGGTTCGCTCTTTTTTGAGACTTACTTAGATGCTCATATAAGCCTTTTAACGGGACTTCCTGTTGGTTAGCCTGAAACACAAGTTTATTGGCAAGACCAAGACGTGCTAATATTAGGATGATCTCATCGGTGTTCCAGCCATAAGGACGTTTTGAGAACTTTTTGATGATATCGGCCGCCGTGACCGCGTAACCGTGGTCATCACTTAAAGAAACGTGTTGTTCGATTTCAAGGACTGCAAGTGGATTGGCTTCTTCACCCGCTAAGTCGAGGCCAATCTGTGCCGTATCGCCAGCGGCTAAAGTTTGCTGGATTTCATTTAAGATGTTTCCAGGGAATGGCTTGATCAGTTTGAGCTTACCAAAAGTATTTTCAATGATGTAGCGGTAGGCTCCCTCTAGCATCACGGCAAGTGAGCTACCTTTTGCATCAAAGCCAGAGCCAAGCGTGTAAAAATCAGACTCTTTGATGAGTTCTTCGAGATCTCCGACTAATCGCTTACGACGATTCATGTTCTCGTTGGCTTTATCGCGGCGGATCTGTTCTTGACTCGAGCCTGAGGCGCTACTGCTTTTGCGAATGAATTTTTCCGTCTTAATATAAGTGCGAAGATCATCAAATAGACGAGGGTGATCATTCAGTTTGACAAGAATGCAATCTGATGAAAAGTTTGCACAGGTAGCGTCGTTGTATTCGTCGTAACTGTTATCAATAGGCGAAACGACTTTCAGCAAAATATCACTGTCTAAATTGCGATCAAAAGGAACACCGTTACAAAAACGAGCTACTGGGAAGTCTTGCTTGTTCTCTGGGTAACGGTAGTTGTTGTTGCGACGCAATATCTCGTTAAAGATGATGTTACTCAGTTCGGTTGTCTCATCTGAAGGTTCGATATCGGTCTTCTTAATCGCTTCTTCGATCTCTTTTTCCTCATTAGTCAGGAAAATGTACTCATCGTTTTGTCGAGCAATTAAGTTGTTACGTTCCAGTACCTCGAGACGAGCCTCAATAGCCAGTCGCAACGCGCGTTTATCCTGATCAATTTCGCTGATGCAAAGGGTTACCAAGTTATCAATATTAGATTTCACTTCATCGACGTAACGGATCATAAATAAGGTTTGCAGAACTTGAACTGCAAATTCATCGATGGAAGATTTGTCTGCGGCATGGTTAATGTCACGCACGACAGCATCATCAAGAAACTTCTTAATAGAGTGATAAAAACTGTGAATAGGGATCAAGCGACCCACGTTTTTATCGGCAAACTCTTTTGAGGCGATTTGGAAGGCGTCAATCAACGAACGTTCACCACGACTCATGTGCTGCCCTGAAGCACCAGCACGGCTGATGCCTGTGAAGATCTTTTGTACCAAGTTGTATTGGTACGGCACGAATGGATAGGTATTGATGAAATCATCGCTACTTTGATAGTTCGCCATTTCTGCCGCATTGCTTTGTTCAAAACTCAACTGGCTACGAATGATATCGCCTTTGGCATCATAAAGTTCAGACAGGTGACTTTTAGCTTCCTCTGTTTTACTGAGTAGACGCTTTTCGATGACTTCATTTGTGTTGGAACTAGAAAGGGAAATACGTTCAAATCGACCTTGGATTTTGGAAAAATCCTGGCTTTTTGAGCCTTGCATACCGCCAACAATGGAGTCGATATCGGCTTGAGAAGTCACTATCACCCAAGCGCGACCACCACAAATTGTTCCGAGATTCTCGGTGATAGTTTGTAGTTTGAGCATCATCTGGGTGTTTTTACCAATAAACTGACCGATTTCATCGACGAAGAAGAGCAAGCGGCGATCGGGATTCCCATCAAGGTATTCTTTTACCCACTTACAGAAATTGGCAATATCCAGAGGGAAGTTTTCTTCAATTTTCTCGACCCACAGCTTAGTGGAATCTAATGATTGATCCGTAACCTGTGCAAGTGCTTCTGCCATGTCATCACGGTAGAAATCATAGGAATCCCGTTGTTCTAGCCAGCTTTCACCTGTGATTGACTCAAAGGCAGTTTGAAAGCCTTCAAACTGCCCACGAGAATCCAGTTCTCGTTCCAAGTGGGCAATATGCGCATGATCTCCTGAGTAGCCCATTTCTTCATTGAATACTTTTAGGAAGACCTTAAGAATCGCATCTTCTTTGTCATCAGTGTCGGCTCGGCTATCAATATTGAATAAGATAACTTTGTTGTCTTTCTGGATCGCTTTTTCAATGTCACCAACTAGGAATGCATCGTCCTTCAATTTTTCAGAGAAAAAATCAAACGCTGTGCGAGTCGTTATTCCATCAGTAGCTGACACATTTTTCAAAAGGTATGACAGGATCTTGATGAAGTGCGATTTACCGCTACCGAAAAAGCCAGAAACCCAAATCCCTGATTTGCCAGTGATCGCAGCTTGTTCTGGGTCGTACACAGAGGGCATATAAAATTTAAAAAAGCTCTCTATATGCTCTTTTAGTTCATTCGTGATGACATATTCATCAAGTTCGACGAAGACGGTTTCATTTTCGGTTTGATCTGCTTTAACAACGCCATTGATAGGGCGAGCGATATCTTTCGTAAAAAGTTGTTTAATATTCATTCTTTTTCTAACCAACATGCTTATTGTAAGTTTGCAAGTTCATCGTCATATACTTTTTATTGACTATGGGACGAGTTTGAACGCACGGTAATAGTTATTTGATTCGATACGGCCGAATGGTTTTAATGTTGCTCCATCGTATTCACCAGGATAAAACATTACGGTAGGCACGTTCCCCACTTTGGCATGCAATGCATTGAGAAGACCATGCCCACGAATGATAGGCCAGACACTGCCTAGCCCGTGTAAGATGATGAAGTCACATTCAAGTACATTAGCCTGTTTTACAATAAATTCAGCAAACCGATTTTGTTCAAGAGGGCCTTTTAGTGCTTTGAATAAGGCATCATCACCTTTCTCAAATTGCATCTTGTAAGCTCGATCGAGGAGCTTACGAGACTTCAGTAACTCGACGACCATTTCAAATAAATTGATACTCGCGAAGCGTTTACCTGTGATTTCGCTGCGTGATGCCAGCTTTTTAGTCAAAAAGTCGATATGCTCTCTAACGATAATCTCGTGCTCAGCAGGGTAGTCGAAAATGTAGAAGCCTATCTCACCGCCCAATTCTTTATTGGTAAGAAATTCATCACTTTCCAGTCTGTCTTGCACTTTTTCCAAACGTTGCTGGAGTTGCTGTACTGTTTGCATTATGGCTCCATTGCTCTGACGATATCATCTCTATCCATCTCTGATAGGAGAATGCGTACATCAGGTGAGACAAAGATATTCATGAGTTTTTTGTGTTTGGTGGAGTCTATATAGCCTGCATCTGCTAAAACTTTGAACGCGACTTGGGATATTTTATACGTAGATGACTCTGACATCTCAAGTAAACCTGGGTATAGGCGTCCGCGCTCCTGCCAAAAATGCTGCCAGTCATCTACATTCAATGCTTCTCTATACATACGCTTTGCGTCTGTTACCACAATTCGCATAAAATCCGCTAGGATAGGGGCGTTGATTAATGTTGCAGCGAACATTAACTGTGTTGCTTCTTCTGTACCGCTATAAGCTAATTTTTGAAGGTACTCGTTGTTTAACGATTCCAGACGCTTTTTGATTGTCGCGGCATTGCGTTTAGCTGACGCAGCTGAAGGCTTTTGCAAGATGTTCTCTTCTACAATCGCTTTGTTCCAATCCTCTAGGGTTGGTTCTGTTAATAGCAGGTCGGCAATGATTTGGCTTTCACGGAGCATTAGACTTCCACCAATAAGATCGCCTAAGTAGCGTTTGTGTTCAGACATCAATGTTTCCTAAAGAATGAAGTTGAGTTCGATTCCCCTCATAGCCTGCGGCTAAGTGTAGGTTTTCGATACCATAAAGTGTTGGACTGTTACGCAGCCATAGTTGGTGTTCTGGAGACAGTAATCTGGCACTATCAGAACAATCGACATTGAGTCTTCGTAATAAATAGCCAGCAATAGCGGCTCTAACATCGAGGTATAAAACACCATCATTCATGTTGTAATCCAACTCAATGGCTTTGGGGTGCTTAATATTTTTGGGATGGGGTACTAGCTCTAATGGAACGATACGTAACCATTGGTTATCGGACATCTTGGATTGAGACTCTGATACCGCTAGATCCAGCAGTTTGGCTTTAGTTATACGAGTAACAACAAAATCACGAAACTCATGGCTCTTCATATCGTAGGCACGTACATGCCATCGAAGACCATTGTTCACTAATGTATGTGGTATTATCGTTCTTTTGCTTGGGCCACTATCTAGAGAAATGTATTCAATCGATACCGCTTTTTTGTTGAGTGCTGATTGGGTTAGCTTAGAAACAATGTGGATATCGGGTACAGCAAGCTGACTCGGTGTTTCAACAGGGAAACGAACATCTTCCATTATGTCAATGCTATCACTGAAGTTGTGCGTAAGCTGACTGAGCGCTTTTTGCGCATCATAGTCAAAAAGTGGCTTAAAACATGACGTTTGGAAATAACGCTTCTCGGCATTGTCGTACACAAGATTCTCTCCAGCCAGCTCTTTATACAGGTTAATGTCCCGAGTGGCATTGGAAAGCCCCATCTTAAAATGTGCGACGACTTCAGCTCGCGAAAAATGGCCTACAAACATCAAACGGAAATCTATATAAGACAAACGTTGTTTTTGAGCGTAGCTAAGTTGTTCCATAGCAATTATCGTGAATTATTTAATGTCTGAAGTATGAACCATTTTGGGTCTGACATCAATCCAGATAGTGTTGGTAGGTGTTTTATTAAGCATAAATGTGAGGTAGGCACAGACGATAAAAGCCAGCGTTTACACGCTGGCAACAGTCAATCTGGGGAAAGGATTAACATAGAGTAAAGAGTATGGTTTTATGAGATTTGATGGGTCTTAACTTGTTTTAGCCAGTCGTTAATTGAGAAAGAGCAACAGAAATCATCCATTTCGGAGTTGTTATCGACATCATCAAAAAGATAAAGTTGAAGTTGCCCATTATCAGTTATATTTCTAAAGTGAGATTTATTGAGAGCAAACACTACGTTTAAAATGTCTTCCTCACTTTCAACCTGACATAGAAACGTGCTTGAAAAGGTTGCCATAATAGCAGAACCATCATTCAATTTTACATACGAAAGGAGTACTAGCTCCATAGATTGTGCAAAAGTAAGGCATAGGTCTAGTGGCGAAGTGATATGTAACTTTCTGCCGTTTAAACGAATGTCATGACTAGTGAGCAGGGGGTGGTTAATCAAAGAAATTTGATTATTTGACTGTTCTTGATAGTTCTTCAAATTTTGCATAATAAATCCTTAATAAACTTACCCCAAAACTTCGTTTATTGTAGATTTATTAAGTGACACGCGGGGTGTTTAACGCGTCTGTTTTTAAGTTATAACTGATGATGATTAAAGTCAATTAAATTCTATAAAAAGTAAAGATTTATCATTTTAATTATTTAATCATCACAATAGAGTTCTTCGTAATCGATAAGATGCATGTTCCTATCAATCCGTTTTAAATCATCAAAAGCAAAAAACTTCTTAGCTAAGCGAATGGTGTAATAAGGTTCAGTCGTATTTGAAAGTATTATCTCATGACTATGAGGAACATGGACAAACTCAATACTGCCAAACCTAGTCTTATAAAAACCTGATTCCCCTGTTGTACCCAGAATTAAAATCATCGGGATCTGAGAGATAACACTCCACCTTGAGAGGGCATCTTCGAAAGATATATAACACAGTTCGCCATCTCGCAGTGACAAAGCTAGTTTGTCAAAGAAATCAGGCGGCAATGTCGAACGCAAGTAAACAAATCGCTCAAAATTAATACTGACGATGTAGTCGTGTTTTGCAATGATCTGCTCAATATCATCACTTCTAAAGATTGAGCAGATCTCATCACGTCTATAGATAAACTTTTCTTTACGCCGATACTGCATTTCGAAAATCATTTTCATAGATTAAAAGGTAGAATTGCTTAAAACCGAACAGAATGATTACATAATAGCTTGTTTTATATCAAGTGAAGCTTCATAATAATCATGTTGATTGAGTATCGATGGATACGCGTGTGAATTTAACCAGATGTTATACTTTCTATAATTTCCGTTTGTTTTATGATCAACTTCAGTGTCAAACCCGAGTTTAGAAAGAAAATCATTTATTGCCCGTGTTTTATAGCCTTCAGAATGTGACTGTGAAGTGATGGGCTTCAACATAGTATTCATCGAACTCAGTTTTTTACAGAGTGCGGAATTACCATTTAATAACTGGTTGATGATATCATAAGCTTCATAATAACTGGATTTAGGGATCGAATGCTTCTGGTCAATACGTTCAATAGATATGTTTAAAGTTTTAAAAAGAACATTCATCAGATTAAAAAGGGGCTGGTCTGATGTTTTAGTCTGGCGCCACTCAGTATATGCTTGCAAATGTTCTAATAACGAAGCTTTGTTTCTAGAAAATGAGATTGCGTCGTCAGTCAAATAATCAATTTGAATATGCAACCTTTCTGAAATCACTCTCTTTTCAGCAGCACTCAGTTGCAAGTTGTTTGCTTGGCCTGATTGAATGACTTCATTAGCTTCATCCAGGTCAGTGACATGTTCAGGCGCGTTATAAATCGATTCGTTAACTGAGGCCCTGTATACTTCTTCAAGCTGCTTTTGCAGCAGAGATTCATTGGCATCTTGTTTTGCGTAGTATTCTTCAGCGTTAACTCGAAAACCTAACGCTGTCGCGGTGCGCTTTAAAGATACAGGCATATTATGGCGCGTATGCGTCGAGATATGATGGATAACGTGCTGCATGTGTTCGAAAGTAAACGAACTATTGATTGGTTTACCAGAAGAATCTATGTTTTTGTACTCATAGGGGATAACGTTGTCGGTTTGAATACCGTAAGTAATTTCCTTTGCTTGGCGAAACCTTCTCCCCATCTGAATGAGTCCCTTAGGTGTGAGTATGCTATGTGATATAACTAAAACCTTATCTGTGTAATTGGTTTCGATACTGACTGCTGAATCGATGTAGGGCGAGTATAAGATTTGCTTGTACAAGAAACATGAAACGTTTGGGGTAGCTAGATATTTACGTACAGCATCAGTATTACAAGTATCACGGGTAACCACTAGATACCCAGCTTCCAGTGCTTTTTCAGCACAGCCTTTACCTGAAGATTTAAGGCCGATCGAAAACAAATATTGGTACAAAGCTTCTTTCTTATCGAAAGCAATCACCTGATAAGCGTTATCTTCGTTCCTGATTGCGTTCAGTACGGTATCTCTATTCACGAGGTTGATGTTGATGTCAGAATATTTTCCGCCCTCGACTTTATAGAACTGATAATCGTGAATTCCTGTAGACTTAACTAATTCAGCCGTGATGCAGTTAGTGCTGTCAGCATCCATCATGATAACTTGCTTCGCGTAGGTGATGACCGTTTTTAAAGCGTTAAATGATTTTGCTTTCAGTCGTTCATTTTTATAATGATTACCGTCGAGTGATAAGAAGCCTTTTTCGCTCTCATCGAAGATAACTAAATCGCAGCCGAGTACATACTGCAGCATGTTAGGCAGTGAGTTTGTGGTTGAAACGATGATTTGTGCCTCTTCAAGCTTTCTTAATGACTTAGTGTTGTGATTTGCTTCCTTCGCATTGGGTAGCAGCGTTGAGATCTTATAATTTATGTTATTATTGATTTCGTTTTTATGAGCAATGATGGCAACTCTTAAGTTCGAATCCTTTTTCAGAAGATCACGAAGATAATTATCAATGACATACGTTGTTTTCCCCGTCCCTGTTTCAGCAGAGATAACATTAACTCGGTTTAACGATAAGTCGATGTTGTTTAAACAGGAAACCGTCTTTGCTTCTGAAAAGTTCAGGGACAGAGTGATCGCTTCATTCTCCTTTAGCCTGACGGAGCGTAAACGCTGATTGATCTCATCGTCACTGATTTCAAAGAATGTTGAAGCAAAAGACTTCACAAAATCAATAGATGCAGAAGACGTTTGCACAGCTTTTCTGAGCAGCTTGAACGCATGTTCTATTAACTCATCACTGTTGATGTCTAGCTTACATGCCTGAGACGTTAAGTAGACTTCTTGAAATATAGGGTGCATATCGATCAAATCTATCGGGTGGCCTGAGATGAGCAACTCCTTTTTAAATCGGATGGCTGTGGCTATGGCATCGATAATTTCGTGTAAATCAGTCGATGCGTAAATACAGATTGAACTCACACAACGGTTGTAGACGTGGTTATTAATGAGTACTTCACTCGGAGATCGTATAGCTAAGTCATCACGTGCTTCGGTATCTTTTATAACATCCTTTTCATTCTTAGTAATGTGAAGTCTAATATTTTTGTTTTTTAAAGGTGTAGCTGTGCTGATATTTTTATAATAATATTCCATGATTTAATCTCGATTAATTAGTTTTTAAAAATTCTAATTAATAAATAACGACAAAATCAATCTATTTTTTAATATTTTTTATAATGTCCATTTATTCTTTGTATTTCAATGATTTAATTGTTATTGGTTTTTATATTTTAATTTTAATATTCGATGATATTAAAATTAAAATATAAAGGCTAAATGAGTTCTTACGTTGTTAATAATATTATTTAAATAATATTACTCCCATGTATAACGAACTGTTCAGGTTGTAACTTAGTGTATTTAAGTTTAGAAATATGACTTACTTTGACTTATGATCGTATACCAATGTGTCCATTTCTGTATTGTATATATAATACAGAAATGTAGATGTGGACACTGAGAGCCTGTATTCCTAAACATAAACTCTTAATTGACATTGAATTATTGAACTATGCATGCGGTAGCATGCTAAGTTTGCTGGTTGTTCAATTTGAGTAAAAGTTAACCTTTGAATGGCTATCAACCTATGTGTCCACTTCTCAAATGTATATATAATAATAAATGGAGAAGTGGACACTCAAAATTAAACATTAAATCTATATGCCACTTGCGAAGTATTATGCATCAGTGCATCAGTAGGTAGACTCGCTCTTTGAGCGAGAGTTTCAATAGATGAGTACGTGGTCATAACTCCAGTAACGAATGGTGATACTTAATGATATTTAGACTTAAACTAAAGGTTGTCATCCTCAACGATTTCATCGGTTTTAAAGTCTTTCTTAGTCAGTTTTGTACCATTTTCACTATTGTATCTTTCAATTGCTGCCGCCAGTTCACGTGATGCTTTACCTTGGGATCTTTCTTTAAAAACATCTTCTCCTACTTTAAATTTAACAAGTGGTGCTGGTTTTCGCTTCGTTGCGGTAGAAGACTTTGAACCTGTTAAAGTTTTATACTTTTTTTCGAGTTCGTGAGGGATTTCAAAGTCAATTACTTGTAAAGCGTGTATGGCTGCTTCAACAGCCTTCACTTCTTGCGCAGTATTAAGCTCATCTATAACGTGGCTAACTCTATCACGGATTGCTTCTAACTCACCCAGAGATAGTTCTAAGCCTCGGATATTATTGCGACTCTTAAATATTTCTATGGCTGCTTCTTGTTTTTCAGTCAATGTCATTAGTTTTATTCCTATTAGATGTACAATTGCCAATACTCCAATTTTAAACCAAACTTAAAAAGTGTGGAAGTTTTTAATTATTAAAAAATTTTTGTTTGATTTATACTTTTGTTTTTATATTTACAATGGTTTTTAAATGTGGTTTATTAAAAAGGTGTTAAACATCTTATTGATTTAAAGGTTACCAAAATGAATCGTCGTAAATATGTATATAAAAATCAAAAACTAACCCTTGTTAAAAGTCGTTTAAATGATGTTTTAAACCCCAGTGTTGATTTAAATCCTTTTGATGATTATTTAATCTCAGATTGCGAAGCATTACTTAAAGCGAACAGTTTAACTGTTGAAGAACAGCAGCATAGAATTAAACCAAACGCATCATTCTCCAATAAAAAATCGGCTAACTGTATGTTGTCGAGTCAATACCATATTAAAACGGATAGACTCCAATCAGCGCAAAGCAACCAAACACAGAAGGAATCTCGTGTCCCTGGACTCTATGGTTGCAATCGTTACAAATCAAAACGAAAAGAGCAAGTCAAAGAAAGCGAAATGTTTTGTTTCTTTTAATGTGAATCGGGATAGATATTATGACGAAGCAGCATCAATGTGAACAAATGCCTGAGGAAGTTCAAGTGTACTATACAGATCACTACACAACTGAAGAACAATGGTTTTTGTTTGTCTCTGAAACCGCAACAGAAATGGATCTAGAATTAAGCCATGAACTTAATGATGTAGGAGAGTTGCTGTGGCAAACTGCTTTTAACATCATTCATTGTCCGTATTGTGGCTTGAAATTTGAAAAAACTACACAGAAGGTTACTGCTCATTTTCATAAAGCTGTTAACTATAAACTGATTTAGTCGCTTTACTTTTGTATTTGTCATGCTTATCAGCATGACTAAAAACTAATATTGAGATACGGTTATGTCACAAAACTGAACAGATGTTTCTCGTATCAAAGCAGTCAACTTCTTTGTTTGTTCTAAAGCTTCATAAAGCCAATTTTTATCTGACAGCGCATTAGAATTTAGCATTAACTCTATCTGTTTGGAGAGTGAGATGAATTTACGAAGGACCTTGCCTAAAGTTAACGTTACTGCTCTCCAGTCATGTTGGTTATTACTTGCTAATATTAGTATATCGATCCTTAAGACGTAGATTTGAAGCTCTAAAATGATGTTCTGCTCGCCAATACTCATAGCTTCAAACTTGGCATTATCTAAACAATCATGAAGATTTCGGGTATTTATTATGGTGAGTGTTTGAGGGGGGATCATTACAAGCCTCTTTGGAAACTATGTGGCTACTAACGAGTAGCCACAAACTAGCGCTAATCTATTTTGTTTTAAAAACCAAACCGCTTTCAACCAGTTGGTGGTCCAGATATTCCCAAGAAGTAAAGTTCGTTAGATCGATTTCATCACCCTTTTCTATACCTAGAAGCGATTTATCACCATATTCTTCATATTCATACTGAATTTCTTCTGTAGCTCTATCTAAAGCTTCGTCAATAAGTTGCTCTTGAATATCGTTCTCTGACCATCCTAAAAACTTAGCCGTTTTATTGGAACTGATTGGATAATAGTCATAAATTTCACTGAGCGGAGGTTCCTTGCCTTCTCTTACTGCTCTAATGCTACCTTCTAATCCAGAGAGGTAGGTCGCTTCGTCCCAATTGAATAATTGTTCTTGGTCTACAACGAATACTAGCCAAAATTCAGAGCTAATCGCTACCTGCCAGCCAAGTATATTGAACTCTCTGATAATAGAAAAACGGTCATCATGGGACAATGGCATCCCCAATATCCTCTGAATAAACTCCTCACGAACTTTGAACTTATGTTGGTTATCTTGAGAGTCAGAACTATGTCTTTTAGAACACAAAAGAATAAGCTTAACTATTTGTTCATAAGTAATGCGTTCATTTTTAAATCTTCTTTGAATAGACATGATCAATTTTGTCCTGTTATTTTTCATTATTAATGATGTGAAAAGTACTGGCAGTTAGCCAAGTTCTCTTATACCTAAATAGTGAAAATAAATCTCACGATTTTGACTTAAACTCAAGCTATCTGGATAATTCTTCAGTAACATTCACTGAAAAACGATTCCCTTGTTATCTAACCAAGTACCGAGTTCGACTTCTAATCATCACAACCCAACAACTTTTTGATCGGCTAGAGCGTTATTTTACCAAGAATTCTAAGCGAGTTGCTGACAATGGAATCAATGATTTGAGCAGGAAAGCCGTTGGGTAGGTGGCTAACTACTTGGTCAATAGCATTCGGAAAGGACTCAACAAACTCGTCAAGTATCTCTTGCATTCGAATTGTGCAGAAACCAACGGTTTCTGCTGTTGCAATAAAGTGACGGGGATATACCTTTTCAAGATGCCACTTATTGCCGCTTGAAGTGGATTTGAAAGACATAGCTAACTTTAGTTTACGAGTGTTTATACCTTTGCCATTTGATGCGGGGAAGGCTGACATAATATCGTAGAAAGGTGTTAGTCTATAAGCACCATTGGTCTCAATAAAAATTGAAAAGTTTTTTGAATGACCGTCGGTTGCGCCTATCAACCATTGAAAAACTTGGAAGCGCATGAAGTTATCACGGTCTTTCTCTGCGTTAGTGGAGCTGTTCAATAGCTGCATTATTTCTACAATACCAATTCCTCCGTCAGCTTGATATTTCATGCTGGTGGGTAAAGACAATGCTTGGCACATATCTTCTTGAGCTAATCTTATAAGCGAACCTGTACTTGTAGACCATGCACGATCAAACCGTTCAACAACTAAAGATTTCACATTATCAAAGTCTAATATCTCTACGCTAGGTACTTTGAACCCCATTGCTTCTGCTAGTTTGATACAGAGATACTCATTTTCAACGCTCTCAGTCATGTCTAGTGTAGCGAATGGTTGCTGAATAACTCCAATCGGAAATTTGAGAATATGAGTACTTGGATAATCCAAATTGGGTAAAAACCAATCATTTTTAATCTTAAGTAGCGCGGTTTTCTCTTGTGCCCCTGATATTGTGATGCGAAAGTCATGCTTATCGATCATGCCAAGTGGGTTCTGCTGCTTATGAGCAGTTATGATACTGCGCAAATCATCAACTGAAAGTGTCTCCAACTTGGCTAGATCTAATCTATCCTCAACTTCTTCTTCAGGTACTAATGATAATGAGCCTACACAGTCTCGACCGATTGCATGCAATAAGTCGAAGGTATTTGTTGAGGCGGTGCTATGGCGACGCTGTATGTTCTTACGTGTTGAAGTTAGGTCAGGTAACAGATTATCAAAATAGTTTGCTACAGGGTCACCTTTGTGTGGCTCGCTTTGAAGTGGAAGAGATAGCGAAATCGGGTAGGCATTCGGTTTATCTAACCAATTATCGTCATAGCAAAATTGCATTGAGCCATCGGTAGTCTTGGTTAGATGGCCAATTTTTGTGTTGTTGATATGTGCTATTAATGAAGGCATTGGCTGCTTTGACTCTCGGTTAGAACGGCAATTACTCAGATATCATATTATCGTACTAATAGTCGTTTGTACGGCTCTTTTGGAGATACCAATAACTCAAGTAGGCTGAAATGTTTTAGTAGAGTTTTACCGTTGTCTTTTTGTTGTTGCAATACTATTTGACGCTCATCCAGTAGGGGGGATTTCTATGTGTTCGGTTGAACTGTGAATTTATTTTAAAAACATATGGTTGAATTCGTGCACGGTGCTCGATTTTTTTGTGTCGGATAGATCATCGTTAAGTACGCGCATGGCGAGGCTTTGTTGCGTAATTCAGACGAGAAACCAAACCTCCTAAAGTTGAGCGACTTTTATACAATATACTGAGTTTCAGGCATACCAAGCCCTGTAAGTTTGTTCAGTGCTTTGATCATGGCGTAAGTCTTGCCAACCTGAGCGTTGTAATTTCTTAGACTTAATTTCCCACCTAGCAACTGTTTTACTCGGTACATTGCGGTCTCTGACAGAGAGCGCTTATGATAGCCATACCGCTTTTTCCACTTCTTGTTGGAGCCGTAGAGCTTCTGGCAACCTACCGCTAAGTTACGAGGGTGCCCTTGTTCCCAGAAGGCTGCTCCTTCTCTTGGCGGGATGAGCGGAACAGCTCGCTTGATCCGTATGGCATCATGGCAATTCCTTGTGTCATAAGCGCCATCGCCTGATATCTCAATGATTTTACGACGTGTTTGCTTGAGTAAGTTGGGGAGCACTTCGGCATCAGTGACGTTAGATAAGCTCAGCTCTGCTGCGACTATTTCGTGGGTGCTTGTATCTACCGCGATATGCAGCTTACGCCAGACTCTTCGCTTCCCATCAGTTCCATGCTTCTTGACCTTCCATTCACCTTCGCCATAAACCTTGAGGCCAGTGGCATCAATGGCCAGATGTTGTATTGCTCCTCTGGTTTTGGTTTTAAATGAAACTTCAACTTCCTTAGCTCGGCGGCTTATACAGGTGTAGTGCGGGCAAACAAGCGGGATGTTAGCCAGCTTAAATACGGAGTCTAGAAAACCTTGCAGCGCTCTCAAGGGCATAGAGAAAACGCGTTTCACCATCAGTGCAGTAGTAATGGCTAAGTCGCTGAATCGGCGAGGTCTACCACGCTTGCCTTGTTTGTTTTGCTTCCACTCAGCTATCGCTTCCTCATCAATCCAAAAGGTCAGAGAACCACGGTTGATTAAGGATTTATTGTACTGCTTCCAGTTAGTTGTTTTGTAACGAGGTTTAGGCATGAGGCTACGACGATTGATGGGCGTAGCCGCTCAGATCGTAGTTTCTTGATTTAGTTCCATCGAATTACGCAACAAAGCCAATCACTTGATGATTCCGAATGAAGTAACCGCTGACGTTGTTGCTGTGGATATTATGGTCAAAGCTGGGTACAGTCCACAGGCAATGCGCTATGTGTTAGAGCGTGCAGCCAGTTGCTTAGGGTATCATGATGGTGACCTAAATACACAGTTTGCTCATATGCAAGCTGAAGCAAAAAAGTTTAATGAAAGTAAAAATAAGAGCATGGAGAACTATTTCGAGATAATAGGCGATCTTTTTTCCCAGACTCATCTACCACAGCCTTGGAGAGAAAAAACAGTTTCAACATACATTAAGGCTAATTATCCAACGGAGAGACGTTTGAGAATGACAACCGTGAGCAGTTTTAAAGTGAGTACGATGGTGTCTAGTAGATAAACAGCAATGACCAAAAAGTCACAATGAATGGGTATAGAGGTTCTAGATAGGGTCAGGTCTTGTCTTTTGCCTTTGTTGTTTTTACTTACTTTTACTAATTGTAGTTTGACGAGTTAGAGCAATGAACCTAACTCGTTTCTGCCCCAAACCTTGCTAGCAATGATGATTCGTTCAATCTCATCATGGAAGTTTGAACTAGATTTTGTTATCCAAGTGATGCCTCAAGGTATGGGTTTTGTTAGTTTGACTAATGAGTTAGTATGAGATAGATTGTTAAATTAAGGCTGGATGGAAGCCTGCTCACTCCAATAAGGCAAACTCTTTCGAGAACCATAATCCTAAATTATATATTTTTTCTTATTTATTTCGGCGGGAAGAAGAAAATTAGGAGTGGATTTACTTAGCTTTTCGTCTAGGTATATAAGATCATGAATATTACTCAATCTTTCATTTCAAATATCAAGAAACTAGCTAAAAAGATTCAAGTTGAACTAGGTGTTAAGCACACCCAAGCACTTGAATTAGCAGCACGAGAAGTTGGCTTCCCTAACTACCATTCGCTATTACAGCATTCGAAAAAAGCTAACAATCATAGAGCTAATATAGTTAATGCAAATAAAGGTATGGATGGGGTTAATCAAGAGTTCGCTATGGCTCAGGGGAATAGAGGTAAACAGCTTAATCCAAATCAAAACAGCTCTCTATTGGTTATATTTGATGATGATTTGATGGTAAATGAGCTAGAGTATGAAGGCACCACTCCCAAACTTATTAGACGTAACTTTAAGGCCGAGTATCTCGATAAAGGCTTTGCAACCGATATAGGTGCAAGGATACTAAGTTTCGCTGAAGTTAAACACCGTGACTTGGATATAGGCTATGGTTCGCAATTACACCAGTGGGGATACATCTGTGTTGAGTTCTTACGAAACAGAAACAATCCTTGGACTATTGAAGACGCTAATGAAATTGCGAAAGAGCGCATAGGTTCGAAATTTGGCTCTTGCTACCGTGAATTCTTTTTCATCGATGGAGAATATGTAAATAACCATGTCTATGATGAAAGAACTACAGCATTAGACCTCGAAAACGATAGACAGTACCATCCAGCAATCGATGGCTATCATGACAACTATAGCTAAGTGTTAACTTAACTAGCCCACTTTTGAGTCAGTTGTTCTTCCTATGTGATTACCAAGGGAGCCTGACGGGATAAATCCCAAGCGACTTTGTCGTTCACCTTTAAGTCTAGCCCACAGGCTAGACTTCTTTATTTAATGCCGCTGAGCGTTGTATTCTCAGCGCTCTGGTATTCAGTGCCTCGCGCTTCCAGATATTTCGTATCGTGCAACTGCTGACGGTGATGTTGTACTCCTTCTTTAGCATGGTTCTCAACTGTACTGAGGTTTGATACGGATTGTTTAAGGTCAGCTCGATAATTTTGTGTTCGGTTTCTTCAGGTATGCTGTTTTTGCTGCGGTGCAGCGGTTTGTTAATGCGCTTAAGGCCAAGGGCGCCTTCCTCGGCTAATACCTTTTGATAGTTGTAGATACTTCGGCGCGAGCAACCAGTGAGCCGAGCGGCTTCCGTCGCATTACCCAGGCGGTCGGCAAGCTCGATGACATCCAACTTGCGCTGGACTTCCATCCCATACTCACTCGCTCTTGGTGGCTCTTCTAACTCGGTAATATGCAGTTTTCGGTGACCAAAATAGGCTGAGAATGCACCATCGAACTGACAGCGTATTTCCAGTTTCTGATTGACGATGGAGTGCCTTATGGGCGAGTCGATGAGATACATTTTATTGTTATAACTGAAGGTATGATCTCGGCGAACCTTGCGATATTCCTTGTGAACACAGACCGTATCAAGGTTGATGTGTTCAGGTACAACCTTGAATGCCGACCTCGGGTTCTTCGCCTGCACCGCGATTTTCTGTTGCCAGTACAGTGGAATGAATTGGTTTTGAAGATACTCGTTGGCGCTTTGAATATCGGTAATATGATGCAGCCGAAGCTCTGGAACCAGCCTGTCTTGGAACGTGTCGAATGCCCGTTCGACACGTCCTTTGCCTTGGGGCGAATTCGCAAAGATGATTTCGATCCCTAGCTCTTCACAAGCGCGTTGCATCTGAGAGAAGTTACTGCGTTTTGGACCACCGAATATACCCGCTCTATCGACGTAGAGCGTCTTAAACAGACCTCGCTTTTCGATATATGCCTTCATGACTTTCATACAGCCTTCCGTGGTTTCGGAAGGGAAGAACTCGGCATGGATATCACTGGTCGCATCGTCGATGATGGCAATCAAGCATGAGCGATGCTCACCAAACCATTGATGCGGACTGCCGTCCATTTGCAGCATCAGTCCAGGCTGCTCCATTCGTTCCCTGTACTTTCTTACTCGGCTACGACGACGCTTGGCTCGCTTCACATGGTGGATAGCGTGCGCCCACTTTCGCAAAGTTTCCCGCTTGATGGTCAAGCCTTCGTTGACCGTGAGTAACTCGGCCAGATGCTGCAAATTGAAATCGAAGTACTTAGTTTGGATCAGTTGCTGAACCTGTCTTTTCAGTGAATCAGGGGTTTTATTGACAGGCTCACGACCTTTATTGCCATGGACTACAAAGCGTATGCCTTCACGACGGTAGCGGTGGAGGTAACGCTCTATGGTACGACGGGACTTATTGAGGAGTTTGGAAGCACTGTGAATGCTGATCTTACCTTGAGTGACTTTAGCGATCACATCAACAGTAAGCTGGGAGCGAGAGTCCATGATGATCATCCTTACTAACCCCTGAATGGTGAGTTGACCTATTCAAAGGGTTAGGTATAGAAATGGATCCGTCATTTTCCCTTGGTAATTAGTTCACCGACAAAATCGGTTGGTAGTTAAGGTACGACAGAATCGCTTGGTGATCACAGTCAGTTGTTCTTCCTAGCTGACTCATCATTGCCCCACTTCGCGTTAATGTATTTACTCAGTAGCAGAGAAAACTCGCAGTTTTCCCTAGAATAACTAATGTGACTAGCCATAGATGTAGGTAATATCAACTTATAGGATTTCACCGTCCCCCCAATCCACTAACTAGGTGAACCATGACAAGTAAGAAGAGTAAGCCACCAACAATTTTGATTAAGAGGTATTTAAATTGAAAAGAGATGTCGCGCTACTAGTAGCCGAAGCGCCTTGGTTTTCATTCAAAAACAACAGAGATCAAGCGACTGGACTCCCTTTTTTACAGGGATAAAGCAGTATGTGAACAAAAATGCTAAAAAGTCACAGCTTAATATTTATTCATGTGATTATTACGATAATAACTCGTTGGAATATGCGTTAAATCACCTAACTGACACGGAAGAGAACATACAAATACTTTACATCGGTGGACATGGTGATGGTAAGTGCGTAGCTGATGCTTCCATTAAAAAGTATCAGAAATGGTTAAGAGTAAAGGACGCAATATAAAGGGGCTGATTGTGAGTTCTTGTTTGGCTGCTAGCAAAGATACTCTCTCTGAATCAACGTCTTGGGGAATAAATGACACTAGTTTTGATATTGTAAATGGTCCTAATTGGGTCATCTCATATAAGCACTCTGTCGATTGGTTTCAGTCAGTACTACTAGAAACTGCAATAATCAAAGAGTTCGCTGAAGGGTATATTAGCGAGGGTAAGTTGAACTCTAAACAAGACATTATCACTTGCTTCCATAATGCTCTTTTCCCATTTGATCTGAATATCCCTTTTGCCAATGGTGAAGATGGAAGTCCCAAAACTCTTAGTGAATCAATACGTTTTTGGGTAAGGCCGCAAGGGAGCAGTCATCCCGCAGACGTCACAAAAGAGTTACTTACTGGCTTGATGACTTGAGTATCGGGCAAAATCGTGAGATTTCTTTTTTAGTTTTAGGTATAAGCGAGTTTAGCTAGTTGTTAGCGCGTATTAATTTTTATGTAAATAACAGGATAAAACTAACTATGCCTATTCAAAGAAGAGTAAAAGATAATCGTATCAATTATGAACAAGTAGCAAAGCTAATTCTTTTATGCTCTCAAACTCACAAATCGGATGCTGAAGCAAACCAAAATCGGTTCATAGTACGTGAAGGGCTTATTCAGAAGATGGTGGGCATGCCATTATCGCATGATGATCGCTTTTACATCATTAGAGAGTTCAACTTACTTGGTTGGCAGGTGGCTATTAATCCTGATTATTGGCTTATATTCGTGGTTGATGAAGAACAGTTGTTCAAATGGGATGAGGCTACGTACCCCTATGGGCTAGAACAGACCATTAAAGCGGTACAACAAGGAAAAGAGCCACCACTAGGTGAACTTGACGATTACTATCGGCTTAAGCCAAATCTAACTGCAAAATTCTTAGGTTGGTCAGACGAAGACATTCAAGAACAGCTTGTGGAAGAGGCTTTAAACGGAGTGGAAGGTGAAGTTGAAGAAGAATATGAGGAAACAGGTGACAAGTCTCTTCTGAACATTAAAGATGATGATGAAATCGGCTTTACAAATTTTACTGCTTGGGAATATCTCGACTATGAACTGGCTAGAAATGGACTAGTTTTCAAATCTAAATAATACTGGCGCAGGTGTGTAGTTACTCGATAGTAGCCACTCATCCACCAAGGAGGTTTGTGTTGTTAACCCATCTACCTAACGAGATCAATACTAGTCATCTTCACAAATGCCTAGAAGATGCGAAGTTAATATCGAAAAAGGTTGGAGAGCAGAACATTCTCTTAGAGCTTCAAATTTACCTCTTAAGGATAGATTTACTAATAGCCAATAGCCGTATCCAGAGTGATTGGCGAACCCATGCATTAACCCTCGATAAAATTCTTCGTAGACTTTTAGGACTTTCCAAGCAGATAGAGTCATTGACGGATAACCATGCTTTTTCAACTCAATATTGCCTTGATAGTGCTTTGGAACAAGTGAAGGTATTGATTACCGTAACCTGTAAAGTTATAGACGCTCGGTAATATTATTGGTGTAATATCGTGTTTGATGTGATGGCACGTGGCGAGTTCCCATCTATCATTTTGAAAAAATTACTCAATCATATTGACTTTATACTTTGTGCATTAATACTGGTGGAATCAGAGCCACCAACATTAATGATGCCAATTGGTGTAAGCCTTAAGCCTGTTTGCCAAACTCACCTCTGTTTAGTAGACGACACTTGTTACCAAGTGTAACTATCTTTGTGGGCGTTATCCAAGTAATGCCAGTAGCAACTCGCGGGCGTGGATTTTTCATCAATTTCATGGTTGAGTTGCGTTAGCCAATTTTCCAACCTGATTACGCATAACTTTCAGCTAAGTTGAAATATCACTTCGTTGCGCTTTTTTGTTACCCATTTATAATGACTTACATGAACAAAGGCTATTCATCATTCACTCAAGGAATTAACTCACATGTCACTCAGCAAAGTAAAAAATTTGTTCTCTCGCTCCCAGTTCCCACTCCATTATGGCTGGTTAGAATTGATAGAAAAGAGCATTGCCGCTTCCAGTGACCAAGAGTACCTAATGAATGAGATTAATGACATATCCAAACTGATGGGTAATGAGTACACCGAGGCTTTGATATTGCTTATTGATTCCCAACCTGAATCGCCATATTCATTACCTTTGAAGTTAATGCCTTTAAAACTTTCAGCTAAAAAGAGGATAGCGACTAACAGTGGTGAGTTCGCAGGTGATTGTGAAATGATTAAATCCCTGCTCTCAAAACATGTCTCTATCGGAACCAAAACTCCCGCAGAACAACGAAATGAACAACGCCAGATTCAAGAGCAAAAGCTGCAAGCGAGACGTGAAGCATCAGAAAAGATGTTTAAGGAACGAAAAGCTCAATATGAGAGGGACTACATTGATTTTCCATCGATAGAGGTAGTTAAGGTACTAAGACGATCCAAAGCAGCAGAAATCCTCGAACCATTGACCAAAGGGCAAACAATCTCTGAGAGCGATTACTTATGGTTAATCAATAAAGGTTTTGAAAATCAATATGTAAGTGGGCTGTACTATCTGAATCGAGCTGAGCTAGCAAAGCGCAAATGGGAAGATACGAAGAAACCTTGGAATCTCGTGAATGCTATTGCTGATTACAGAAAGGCTGGGAAACCCCAAATTGCGGTCGCTCTGGTTAATAAAAACTTCCCATTCAATTTCGCAAATGGCAACAAGAGCCTGAAATCGGCACTCTTAACCACAAGTGGTGGTGCAAAGCGTGATCTAAACAAGTTTGATAAAGCGATCCAATTTGGTACTCAAGCTCATGAACTTACTAAACAAGACTACCGCCCATGCACTCTAATTGGCGCATGTAAGATGATCTTGGGAGATGTTGCTCAAGGGCATGAGTGGTATCAAAAAGCAATTAAACGTGGGTTTAATGAAGATAGCTTTGAGCAAGAGATCCGATCAATCTACAACCGTGCCAGTCGCAAAGATAAAGCTAAAATCAAACAGACCTTAATCGCTGATGGATGGGTATATCAGTGGCTCAAATGAGTCACTTAATACGACTCTGCTAATTTTAGTAACCGATATGGCATAGGAGGTGTTGTCATTGATGAGCCAAGAAGCTCATCTAGCACTTCTTCGAGTCTAAATCGGTAGTTAAATCGAAAGCAAAACTCACCGAGATATCGAGGTAGATGCTTTTTACTGATAGCATGGTAAGTTCCTCTCAATGAGTTCTTGACGTTACCGATCATCGTATCAACCCAATGGAAGTATTTATCTTGAATTTCATCAAGATCAGGTGCGCCATCTTTAACAACCCGATCATGGTGTACGTTCGCATTGGACAGGGCTTCAAAGCAGGAAAGTCCATCTGATATGGCGAGAGTGGACGGCACTAAGTGCTTCTTAGCCCACTTCTCAACTTCATCTTTACGAAAGCCTTTAACCACAGTCATTCGCATGTAAACAGGGTTGTAGTCTTCATTCAGAGCGACAGCAGCAATGAAAGGCACTTTGTTTACAGATCCTCTGCCACGCTTACCCTTTGTTTTACCGCCCCAATATGCATCATCGAGTTGTCTTTTATCATCACTCTCTTTCATCGCTTGCATGAGCTTATGCTTCATGCGCCATGCCGTGTTATATGAGACCTCAATTAGCCTTGATAGCTCTAATGCTGATATGCCGTTTTTAACTTTAGTCAGCAGGAGGATGGCGAGAAACCACTTAGTCAGTGGCAGCTTGGTGTTATCAAGAATAGTCCCTGCGGTAAGAGATGTTTGTTGGTGGCAGGTGTTGCATTGATATAACGAATGCCGCTTTAGCTTGCAGTATTCTTTACCGCCACAGCTAGGGCAGACAAACCCATTACCCCACCTAAGATTAAAAAAGTCTGTCATAGCACTGAGTTTCCGTTCCATAAAGGTTGTTGAAGCGGATCAACGATAAACCTTTTTGAAACTGAATCTCATTTCTAGCCATAAACACCTCTCAAACCAATGATCTGAGTATAGGCTTGGCTCGGAAATGATCAAGCTGAAACTTATGCGTAATCAGGTTTTCCAATGAGCTTCTACTTAACTTCGCGTCCATGCATTGTTCACACTCTTTCAGTGAGAGTCCTGCACTTTGAAGTTGTTTAGTCAAAAACAGTAGCTGCAAATCGTTTTCGCTGTAATAGCGGTACCCATTGTCAAGGCGATGGCCGTTAATCAGCCCTAGCTTCTCGTAATAGAGCAAGGTGGTGCGAGATATACCAGCCTTTGCCCCAATTCCGAAATACGCAATACATGTGAGATTTGACCCAAATGTTCTTAGTATTTGGATAGTATGAACTGTAGGGTAGTAGACAGGTCAAGTAGACTTGTTAGAATTTTTCACCAACCGTGGCTGAAGTGAGATGTTGGTGAGGACTGTGGATGATTTTGAGTTATTAGTCGGTAGCTAGTAGACCGTGTTCAATACGAGAATTTATTTATGATATGAATAGCTAAATTAGCAAAATCACTGGTAAACTATTGTCCATCTTCGAGCCAGCTAGATCTGTGCTGGCTCATTTATGCCCCGTTTCTACTTAGATTAAAAACTCGTTCACATGTTGTTCATCTCTTTTTGTCTTACTAAACCTAATGGTGCAGCGTAAGAATTTCAGGCGGATACTTTCCGTCATGAAAGGCCAACATTCACATAATGTGCTTATATTGCTTGAGTTGCATACATGATGGTAGCAAGATAGACCGAAAGCAAAGGCGGAAAGATTTAGTCTAAAAAGCGTTAGGCTACAAAAGGAGTTTTGATGAATAGTGATAATTTGTCAGAAAGTCCCAGCGAAGAGGTGACTTGTAATGAACCTCTGTTTGTTAAGGGAGGAGTTGAGGGCGAGCCAGTTAAGTATCTTGGAGTTAAGCCTTACGAACTCGATAAGTATGAATTTAGCATTCTTAAAAAGAAATTTGAAAATAAATCAGTGTGGTTCAATGCTGCACTTGGTGCAACAGCTGGGTCTATATTTCTTCTTCTTGCAAAAGTAATTCAGTTATCTTTAACGAAACAAGAGATATCGATTGAAATTTATGAAATAGCTACAGTTTTATTAGGTGCTATTGCTTCATGGAACTTACGAACCCCAACATTATCTGATGATGAATTAGAGCAACAGGAAATTGTGAAATATATAGATGATTAGTTTTCTCAAAATCCTAAGAGAAATATTCACGTTTCACCGAAAAGGGGGAGATCATAATGAAACTAGACTCACTTCCTTTGCAATTTAAGCCGTTTAAAGAGCTAGAAATTGCTAAAAATAAGTTGATTGATGGAATCGCTCTAATCACTGTAAATGAGTTTATTCCTTTCCTAATTGGTTCAAATGAACAACTAGAAGTATGGATTAATATTCCTTCAGATCCAAAAGGAGAGCAATGGCAACCATTAGTAAGAAAAAATAGATCTTTGCACAACGCAGTAATTGTTAGTGCCACAGACTCAATGGTTACGGTTAATACTCCTGATGGAATTGTGTTAGAGGTTGCGCGTAAGTCAAAGAATGCAGCTGAAATAACTAAATTAGATTTGCGACCATTTGGGATTAATGTATTCCTCAAAGGTGAGGCGCTAAGTGTAATGAATAATAGTTTGTCAGGTAATTCGATTATCGGTGCAAAAGTAATGATTGGCATCGGAGCTTAGTAGCCTAACACGTTGCTTAAGATTGATTCGCAACGCGTGGTATTTTCACTATGCGTTGATTTTAGTGTTTAAGGTGATGTGCGGAAGGTTCGGTATTGCGTTGCTCACACCTTAGCAAAGCGTTATAACTCATGGGGGAAGAATGTACTTTTACTTACCAATTTATAAAGAAACAAAGGAACAGTTTGAAGATAAATATGAAAATGCATTTGCTAAGAGGATTTCTGAGTTAGAAGCTCAAACTGGTGGTGTAATTAATCAAAATATGCAAATCAGAATGAAAGATCAGTTGGCTAAAGATATGGGGAGAAGCTGGCGAGAGAATAATGCTGTTGGCTGGATTAGAGTCGGTAAGGGAAAAGGTGGTTTTACCTTTATTATCTCTAAATCAAACCCCGAAAGACCACGCGGTCCTAGACGCTATTTTGATCTGATACCACCAGATAAGTGTTATGGCGCATACCACGTGATTTCATTTGAAAACTGTACAAACACAGCGGAAGTGTTAGGTCAATTTAAGCGTATCTTTTCAGAGATTGTGCAAGATTCTCCATTCAAGGGTTGCTTTGTCGATGATAGTCAAATTGTAAATTTGAGTGATTTTATTGATTGGAAAGCACTCATCGAAAAATGATTTATGTTTCAGAGGATGATATGGAAAAATACTTATATTTATTTGAATGAAATCATAACAAATATTAGCCGTCATATCCGTTTAGCAAAGCGTTAGCTGTATGCCGATAATCAAGGAAAACTATGTGTGAAATAGAGCAATGTAATAGTCGAAATATCCCACTACCAATTCAACGGGAAGTTCGTCAAAGGTGTGGTTTTGGCTGCGTGATTTGTGGTTTGCCTCTATATGAATATGAACATATGGAGGAGTGGGCTGTTGTCAAGCGTCATGTAGCTGATGAAATTACTCTTTTATGCGATCAGCACCATCGAGAAAAAACTGGTGGGCTACTTCCTATTGAAGTTGTGCGTGCGGCTAACAAATCTCCGTACAATTTGAGAGAGGGTAATTCAAAGCCCTACAACTTACACTTTGCTGGTACTGAAGCCACAGTTGAAATTGGTAGTAATAGTTTCACTTGTCGAGATAAGGGGTATGGTACAGCTATGGTACCAGTAAGTGTTGATGGTACGCCTCTTATTGGTTTGATCCTAGCGGATGGGCATTTGTTACTAAATTTGGTTGTTTTTGATGAATTCAATTCTCCAGTGCTTCATATCAAGAATAATCAATTAATATACTCAACTTCGCCGTGGGACATACAGTTAGTAGGTAAAAAACTAACCATTAGGGAAGCGCACAAAAAAATCCTGTTTGAAATCGAGTTTTATCCACCGAATCGTGTAGTTATAAACCGTGGACGCTTACTTAGAAATGGTGTGGAGATTTTAATAAGACCAAGCAATATTTTGGTCACTAATAATTCAATGTTACTAAGCGAATGCCATGCTCACAATTGTTATGGTGGCCTTATTATTGGACATCATGACAAACCAATAGGTGGCTTTATGGCGCTACAGAGTGTACCAAGATACCTAGGCGACCGTACAGAGGCACTCAAGTTCGAAAAAGAGTTTCTCAAGTGAATGGAAAGCAGTTAATAAGTTACTTTAGTGAACGCAAAACGTTCGACGCTTTGGGTTTGGAGTATGGTATGTACGCTTTCGTCAGTACCAATTATAAAAGCGGTATTCCATACTAGAAATAATTCATTAGTTACTAAATTAGCAAAGCTACTGACAAGGTTTTGTCCATAGGTGTGCCAACGGGATATGAATGGGGTGTGTGATGAACGGGTTTGTCTGACTGAAACACTTCTGCCCCACTTCTACTTAGGTTAGATGTTCTTCACTAAACTAATGTGTTCATCTAGTCTAAGATTTTCTAATGTGTGATTTTGATATCTCTGCGTATTATCAGGAAGTGAAATGAACAAGAACCTAGTGAATATCTCATTGGAAGAGCAGCAAGCTCAACTTGAAAGTCGCAAACACTACACATTCTTCAAAGATGGTTACATTGATGGTTATAGCTTTGCTTTTTGGCTGTTCGAATCATTATGGTTAGATGGTTTTGATGTAAAGAACCCTACAGATTTGCTTAATGCACTGTGTTTATTCATTGAAGATGAGCATGTAGAACAAAAGAAAGTATTTGAAACTCATATTAACGATATGACACCCGAAGCATACGCAATGTATCCAGAAGGGAAAACGATTCTATTCCATTGCACATTCTTTCTTCATAATATTCACAATTATATTTCCCATATCGGAGAAGGAGTTATTCAAATCCCAAGAACCGAAAGGGATATACTTTATTCTTGGTGGTTAAAGCGTGAGAACGTCTATACATACACATATCTTGATACCTTTATGAAGCAATTCACCGAGATCTTAGATTCTATGCCAAGCTTTAGGTCTATAGTGATGAATCTGCACATCTCAAGACATATCCCAGATGAAGAGTTTTCTGCTTATTCAACGCTCATCAAGAAAGAAGAGCGTTCTAAGAACATTGTTGAGCGTATCAACGAGGCCATAAACCAAGAATTTTATCTAGAAGCAATCGCTCTTGAAGAAAGTTGCATTTCAGACCGCTTATCGTTGGTTTTGTACTCGAAAGGGCGAAAGGCAGGGACAAAGAGCTTTGTAAAGCTCATAGAACTATGTAATGAGTTTTTACCCAAGAATCTTAAACGTGATCTGGATTCGTGGCGTAAAGAGCGAAATAGATCTATTCACAACTTAGTAAGGTCTTCGCCTCTTGAAGAGATGATCGACCTTGAAGAGCTTGACTTACTTTCGGCACATACGGCCAAGAGTGGGTTAAAGTTACTTGATGGTGTAAATATTTGGTTTGAAGAATTTATTCTTTCTGAGATGAACCCGTTCCATTTGCGATTACAAGACGAAGTAACTCTGAACTAGATATGATGCTCTTGAGCTAACTTCAGCTTTGATTTGATAAAGGTGAGGTTGATCTTATCACTCTTTAAGATACTTTTTCTAATATCAAACCACAGAGTCAGCCCAAAGTTCTAACTCACAAATGTCCACTTTCGAGTTAGCGAGGTTAAGCTTGATTGGTCGGACTATAGGTCAGCACAAGCGCTTGTTGCTTGTACATTCAGAAAAGTGCATTTTTGGTAGGTTATATATAAACTGAACAAATGCACTTTTTACATAAACAGAAGCTCTTTCACTAACACACTCACTCTTTGCCTAGAGAGTCCCATTTCTCTGGCAATTTGGGATAAGTTGACTCGTCCGTTATCTTCTAACTGCTTACGGTAGAGTTCACGCAAAATTTCTCGGCGCTGACACTGGGTTTCAATCACAGGAAGTACAAAGGGAAATTGCTCATTAAACCGAGCAAATTCAATACGCTGTTATTCCTTAGAAATCTACGTGAACTTATTAAAAAGCACGCAACCATCCCTGTTAACGATCTTATCAAGTTGATAAATCCGAAACTTAGGGGATGGGCGAATTACTATCGCCACTGTGTTGCTAAACAAGTATTCGGGTATGTCGGCCACAAACTATTCCAAGCGTTATGGCACTGGGCAGTTAGACGTCATCCAACCAAGTCCAAAGACTGGGTTGTGCACAAGTATTTTCTCAATCGTAAAGGCCAGTGGCAATTTCACGGTTGGCAGAAAATCATGAACATGGACTGTCACTTCAATCTGTTCCAAATAGCGAAAGTGCCTATCGAAAGACACGTAAAAATTAGGAGTGCTGCGACCCCTTTTGACCCTCAATACCAAGAATATCTGGTGAAGAGAAAATCTAAAAGGCTAGCTCGTAACTCTTGGAAAGAGCCTGTCCCGACTGTGTTATAAGTTGCTGGGTATCAATGATGCCTTAGTGGAGGCTTGAGCCGTATGCAGTGAAAGTTGCACGTACGGTTCTTAGAGGGGCGGCACTTGGTAATAAGTGTCGTCTACTCGACAAATCCCTGTTAGTAGGTGCGATACTAATGGAAACCCAACCAATGAAGAGTGGGTAATCGCTCAACAGTCGGTGGAACTGCTGTAAAACGGCAAAAATTTTGGGAACTAAGTCAAAGCCCTTTCCTTTATGGAAAGGGCTTTTTTTGATCCAAATACATCCTTTCTCCATACAACTATCCGCATTAATACGGATCTATAATAGCTGCCAATTGTCTTAATATTGATAAATATATAAATAACTTGGGCGGTGAAGAAATTTCAGTATACTGCGCTTAAGTCATAACAAAGAAAAATAGCCTTATGTCATGTAGGTGTCTCAGCTCGGAGACAGGAATTGCGTTTGAAGAACGATCAAACGAAATCGGATCTTTGCAGGCTATTGGGCATATAAATAATAAACCGTTGACTAGTTCGAAGATTAGTCAAATGAGAGAAAGTCATGTTTTTTAATAAGTCGCTTCAGCAAGAAAACCAACGATTCAAGCAGGATCTGCAACGCTTGCAGCAAATCCAACACAGTTTAGATGAAGAAATGCTTCGCTTAACGCTGGATAAGAAAGGCTGCATTACCTCTGCAAATACAAAACTTCAGCAACAACTCTTTTTCACTGATGCGGATATTTTAGCGAAACCGATTACCGAGTTGGTTCCATCAAATTCGCGTAATACAGAGCACTTTCATCGAATGAAGAGAGCCGTTCAAGACAAAGTATTTTGGAATGGCGCGATGCAAGTACTTAAAGGCAACGGCGAAGAAGCGTGGTTACGAACGGTTATCCAGCCTGTTTTGAACGAACATCAAGAAGTTGAAAGCTTTTTTGTGTTTGCTTCTGAGCTTACGCGAACGATCAAAACATCGCGTGAGCAAGAGGACATGCTGAATGCGTTGAGCCGTTCTATGGCGGTTATTGAGTTCACGTTAGATGGTAATGTATTAAAAGCCAATGATAATTTCCTTAGTACGATGGGTTATACACTGGATCAAATTAAAGGAAAGCATCATCGTATGTTCTGCGATCAGGAAGAGGCTGGTTCTGAAGCTTATCGCGAGTTCTGGCAACGTTTGGCAAAAGGACAGTTTGCTTCAGACCGATTTAAGCGAGTTAACCGTTACGGTGAAGAGGTATGGTTAGAAGCCTCCTATAACCCTATCCGTAACGATAGAGGAGAGCTCTACAAGGTAGTCAAGTTCGCGACCGACATCACCCAGCAGGTGATGCAAGAGCAGCAAATGGCTCAGGCTGCGCAATTGGCTAATGAAGTTTCTCAAGAGACCGGAACACAAACACTGCAAGGTCAGCAAGTGATAGGTTCGACGCTAGAAAAGGTGCAAACACTGTCTGACCAGATGCAGCAAGCGAATACGGCCATTGACGAGCTCAAAGCGCACTCATCACGCATTAGTGAACTGGTTAATAGCATCAGTGGTATTGCAGACCAAACTAACTTACTAGCGTTAAATGCGGCGATAGAAGCAGCTCGCGCGGGTGAGCATGGTAGAGGCTTTGCCGTTGTTGCTGACGAGGTCAGACAGCTTGCCACAAGAACCAATGCGACCACTGATGAAATTGTCACAATGGTAACTGAAAACTTAGAGCGAACCGATAATGCTGTCCAACTGATCGCCAAATGCCAAAAAGAAGCACTAGATACGCTAGAGCTTTCAGAAAAAGCGGGGAACGTGATGAACGAAATACAAGATGGCGCTAGCCGTGTCGTAGAGGCTGTGGAGCAATTTAACCGCTCATTGTAGTGGGTTCTTCATGCTATCAATGGCTGTTTTCAGTTCCGATATAATCAACTTGTTTACTACTGCTGCTCATCGCCAATAAAGCGCTTTTTTTGGTGATGAGAAAGCTAATTATTTCCCTCCTTAATATTTCGTATTTCTATCTTAACGTGTCGCTATTTTACAACACTGTTAATAAAAAGTAGCGTAATTTAATCTCCTGTTAACTTGGTTGCGAATCACAGTTGGGGGAGACCTACTTGGACTTACTAAATTTCACCATAGATAACTTAGCGCTGCTAGGTACGCTTACCATGGAGCACATCTCTTTGGTCGCTCTGGCTGTTGGGCTTGCCATCCTAACTGGCGTACCTATCGGCATTCTTATCACACAAAATGAGCGCGTTGCGAAAGTGGTGCTTTACGTAGCGTCCATCATTATCACCATTCCTTCAATCGCACTGTTTGGTTTGATGATTCCTCTCTTATCGACCATTGGTCATGGGATTGGCTACGTGCCCGCCGTGATTACCGTACTGCTTTATTCTCAGCTGCCTATTATTCGCAACACTTATACCGCCATTCACAACGTAGAACCGTCACTCCGAGAGGCAGCTCGCGGCATCGGGATGACGCCTTTTCAGCGTTTGAAAATGGTGGAAATTCCGTTGGCGATTCCGGTGATTATGGCGGGTGTGAGAACGGCAGTAGTAATGAATATTGGCGTTATGGCGATCGCCGCGTATATCGGAGCAGGAGGGTTGGGCGTGTTTATCAGCCGTGGCATATCGCAAAGTGATCCTCGACAACTGATCGTTGGTGCCATCGCCGTCAGCCTTCTGGCTATCATCGCGGATTACGGATTGATTCGACTACAAAAAAGATTAACGCCACCGGGCCTAACCGCTGCTTGATAAAGGACAAATAATAGGGACATTCAAATGATCAAAATTGACAAGCTAACCAAAATTTTTGAAACGCCTAATGGCCCGGTGACTGCCGCAGATCACATTGAGATGGAAGTTCCCAGTGGTGAAATATGTGTGTTACTTGGCCCATCCGGTTGTGGCAAAACCACCACGCTGAAAATGGTCAACCGAATTATTCCCGCGACATCGGGCAAGATCTACCTTGGTGGTGAAGATACTTCTGGGATGGATACGGTCACTCTGCGCCGCAACATTGGCTATGTTATTCAGCAAATTGGCTTATTTCCCAATATGACGATCGGCGAAAACATCGCGGTGGTTCCCAAGTTATTAGGATGGGATAAAGCAAGATACATGACGCGTGCAAAAGAGCTATTGGAGATGGTGGCTCTTGATCCTAGTGTCTTCCTTAATCGTTATCCAAATGAGTTGTCTGGCGGACAGCAGCAACGAATTGGTGTTGCCCGAGCGCTGGCGGCGGATCCTCCCGTCATGCTGATGGATGAACCTTTTGGTGCGATTGACCCGATCAACCGTGAAGTAATCCAGGATGAGTTCCTTAAAATGCAGCAAGAGCTCAACAAGACCATCATGTTTGTCAGTCATGACATTGATGAAGCGGTCAAAATGGCCGATAGAATTGCGATTTTCCGTGATGGTCACCTGGTTCAGTACGATACGCCTGACGATTTGCTCGCACACCCGAAAGATGATTTCGTGAAAAACTTTGTCGGAGATGATCGCGCACTTAAACGTCTTCGCTTAGTGACGGCTGAATCCGTCATGCAGACCACTTTTGCGTACGTGAAACCTAACGATACGCTTGCCGACGCCCTAACCAAAATTGACGCGTATGGGTATCGCGACGCCGTGATATTAGTGAATGACCAACACCAACCTATCGGTTATGTGCCAAAAGCTACCGCAATCAATATGAAGGGGTACTGCGGCGAACATTATGTCGGCCTGAAAACAATCGCCCGAACCACGGATGATCTGCGTAAAGTCGCATCGAAGATGTTCACGCACGACATTGTTTGGATGCCGTGTGTTGACGAGAATGGCCGCTTAGTGGGCGAAGTCACACAGCGCGGCATTACCCATTATCTCGGTGCAACTTATCAGCGCGATACCTCTCCTAGTCAGCCGCAGCAATTGCATCAGGCTAAGGAGGCATCGTGACCAATCAGCTTAAACAAACCTACTATTTCGTTTTATTGGCGTGTGTCTTTGCGTTGGGTATTTATTTACAAGGCGCGGGTACGATCGATGATTTTCTTTACTACCAAGAAGACATTGTTTATTTGACGGTTCAGCATATTGAACTGGTGCTGCTGTCTGGTGGATTGGCGATCCTAATCGCGATTCCCGTCGGCGTATTGCTCAGCCGTCCTCGTTTTCAGAAAGTCGCAGAATCGGCGATGCAGGTTTTGAATGTGGGGACCACGATTCCTACTTTAGCCATTCTCGCGCTGGCAATGAGCTTTCTTGGCATTGGCACCGTGCCTGCGGTATTTGGGCTGACGATTGCCTCGTTGTTGCCGATTGTCAGAAACACCTACATTGGACTGAAAGAAGTGCCCGCTCATTTAAAAGAAGCGGCGTCAGGCATTGGTATGACCGAGTTACAAATGTTGTTTCAGGTTGAAATTCCTAATGCGCTGTTCGTCATTTTTGCCGGTATCCGCACGGCGTTAGCTGTCAACGTGGGCACCGTTCCACTGGCCTTCTTAATTGGTGGCGGTGGGTTAGGGGAGCTCATTTTTACCGGTATTGATCTGGATGAACCCATCATGATGCTGGCAGGCGCTATTCCTACAGCGATGCTGGCTATCGCTATCGACAGTGTGGTAGGAGCCGTTTCTTATGTCACTGTACCTAAAGGCTGTAACCCTATTAGAGCTAGACAATAACAATCCTAAAAATTGAACACAGACAGGAGTCAAACATGTTGAAGCAAATTACTCGCCGCTTGCTGGCCGTTGGTGTACTGCTTTCAAGTTTTCACGCATCTGCGGAAATCGTCGTAGGTGGTAAAAACTTTACAGAACAACAGCTTTTAACGGAAATCACGTCTCAATATTTAACCAAAAAAGGCTACGACGTTGATAAACGTTCGGGCATGGGCAGTGCGGTTTTGCGTAAAGCGCAAGAAAACGGCCAGATTGATCTTTATTGGGAATACACGGGCACATCACTGATCATTTACAACAAAGTCAAAGACAAGCTCCCAGCAGAGCAAGTGTATCAACGCGTTAAGGAACTCGATGCGAAGAAAGGTCTAGTTTGGCTTAACCCTTCAAAAGCGAACAACACCTACGCGCTCGCTATGCGCAGTGACGATGCGAAGCAACGTGGCATCTCAACCTTATCCGACTTCGCCGAGCAAATGCGCCAAGACCCGCCAATGACCATTGCTTTGAATGCGGAATTCTATGCACGAAAAGATGGCTTCCGACCTTTACAGAAAACCTACAAATTCAAAGCTTCACGAGACCAAGTGAAACGCATGGATACGGGGTTAACTTATGATGCGCTGAAAGGGAAAGAAGTCGATGCTGCGCTCGTATTTGCAACAGATGGTCGTATCAAAGCATTTGGTTTTACCGTTTTAACGGATGACAAACAGTTCTTCCCTGATTACGCGATCACTCCTGTGGTTCGCCAAGAAACGCTAGATGCGAACCCAGAGCTTGCCGAGCAAATGAACGCGCTTTCTGCGGCGATCGATGGCGATACGATGTCGACTTTGAATCAACAAGTTGATGTGGAGCGACGTTCGATCTCAGAAGTCGCAAGCCAGTTCCTATCTGAGCATAACTTGGGGTAATACCATGACTATCCTGCAAGTCAGTGTGGCCCAAATCAACGCCCAGTTAGGCGATGTGAATGCCAATCTGAATACTCATCAGGATTACATAAAGCAAGCTGCGGCCTTGGGGTCGCAGCTATTACTGTTTCCTGAACTCTCCTTGACCGGATACCAGCTCCAATCTTCTGTGCGTGAAGTTGCCATGAAGCGTGATGATGCTCGGCTTAAAGAGCTGGCGCAACTTGCACCGCACATGTCCGTGATTGTCGGCTTTGTGGAACAGGCCGCTCCGGGAGAATACTACAACGCGATGGCTTGGTTGCTCGGTGGTACGGTGGTTGCTGTGCATCGCAAAATCAATTTACCAACCTATGGTGGGCTTGAAGAGGGCAAGTGGTTTCATTCGGGAGACGCAACCACCAGCGTTTCTCTTGATGATAATTGGCGAGGCTCGGTTTTAATTTGTGCCGATTTATGGAATCCACCTTTGGTTCATTGCGCGCTACTCGATAAGCCTGAAATCTTGCTCGCGCCGATCAATTCGGCCAGCAGTATTGTCAGTAAAGATTTTTCCAATGAAGACAACTGGTTAGTTAACGTTAAATTTTATGCGGTGCTCTACGGAACTCCAGTTTTGATGGCCAACCGTTACGGGCCAGAGGGCGAAGCGTGGTTTTGGGGAGGAAGCTGTATTTTGTCTGCAACGGGTGAGCTATTGGCGCAGGCAGAAGACGGTGAAACCTTGATAACTGCAACCTTGTCATTGGACGATATTGATAAAGCCAGATTCGAGCTGCCTACCATGCGAGACAGCAATACACCATTGATCACAACACTATTGTCGAAGGCAAAACGCTAAAACTGGAGCAGTAGACGATGCAATCTATTCATCGATTTATTCACGAATTAACCTTTGAACAGCTTCCTGCTGACGTTATTGAACAAGCGAAATATTGCGTCTTGGATTTGTTAGGTGTCGCCGCAGCTGGTAAAGCGACGCAGCTGCAAAATATGGTAGCTAAACTCGCGCAGAAGCAGTTTGCCGGTGATACGCCGATGCTGTTTTCTGATCACACGGTCAGTGGTTGTGGGGCGACTCTATATGGCGGCATGTTGATTGACAGTATGGACGCGCACGACGGCCAAGTCCTGACGAAAGGTCATGTCGGCGTCGCTGTTTTGCCGGGGCTGCTCGCCAGTATGCATGATTCAGCAGTTACGGGAGAAGAGTTATTAACGTCCCTCGTCATTGGCTACGAAATAGCAACTCGCGCCGGAATCGCGCTGCATCAAACCGCTTGTGATTATCATACTTCTGGTGCTTGGAATGCGTTGGGCGTCGCTGCGGTGTCTGCAAGAAGAAAAGACTTAACGGATGCACAAACAGAGCATGCGCTCGGCATTGCTGAGTTTTATGGTCCACGCAGCCAAATGATGCGTTGTATTGAACATCCAACCATGCTCAAAGACGGCTCTGGCTGGGGAGCGATGGCGGGCTTTGCCAGTGCAGAGCTGGCAGAAGAAGGATTTACTGGCGCGCCAGCCGTGACTCTTCTGGACCAACAAACTCACGCTTTGTGGGCAGATTTAGGGCAGCGCTGGTATATTCTGGAGCAATACTTTAAACCGTATCCGGTTTGTCGTTGGGCTCAACCTGCGGTTGAAGCGGTGAGAGCACTGCAACAAGAAAATAAACTAGAACCTGATGAGATTGAACTTATCGAAGTTCACAGCTTTCATCAGGCGGTGTGCCTGCATATCAAGCGCCCAGAGACAACCGAGCAGGCTCAGTACAGTTTGCCATTTTCAGTCGCGAGTGCGGTTATTGATAATACGGTCACGGTAGAAGCCGTCACCAAAGGACTGAAAGATCCTGCTCGCTTGGCACTTACGGAGCGGATGAAGTTAATTGAAGAGCCCGCTTACAATGATAAGTTTCCAGCCGAACGCTGGGCGCATGTCGTGGTGACGTTGAAAAATGGCGACAAACTGACTTCGCCTCCCTGTATTGCGCGAGGTAATCCTGAAAATCCTCTCAGTCGAGACGAGATGCGAGGTAAGTTTCGCACTTTGGCAGAGAAAGAATTGTCCGCTTCACGCGTGTCAGCGATAGAAGAGGGCTGTTTGCAACTTGATAAAGCCAGTAAAGAGCAGGTACTTGCTTGGCTATCACTGCTTTACCAAGGCACGTTGTCTGATAAGCCGTCTGACACGTCGCCTGACACATCACGATGAGATCGAAGAGATCGAACTTCTTTTCTCTTACTCAATCTTAAGCTAAACGTCGCTCTTCACGCGGCGTTTTTTCATAGCGTTTTTTGTAGCAGCGCGCAAAATACGATGTAGAACTGAACCCACAAGCGGTGCTGATTTGGGTGATGGACAGCATGGTTTGCAACAACAAATGTTGAGCACGTTCTAAGCGCAATTGAAGGTAGTAATTGCCTGGTTTGTCTTGCAAGTATTGCAAAAATAACCTCTCCATCTGCCTGACCGATAACCCTACTTGTTCGCCAATTTCATAGCATTTTAGCGGTTCTTCCATGTTGGCTTCCATGATCTCTACAGCGTCGAGCAGGCGCGGGTGGCGGATGTTGTGCTTACGGATTAACGACATCCGCTGTTTATCATGCGCTGGTCGAATCGCAGGGTGAATGCATTGCTCAGCCACTTGATTCGCCAAGTCGCTCCCATGTTGGTTTGTAATTAAATGAAGCATCATATCCAAACCGGCTAAGCCGCCCGAACAAGTTGGTGTGCGTGGGTCGAATTCGTACAACTCACTGGTCACGTTAATGTTTGGAAACTCCTCTGCCAGGCTGTTGGCGGACTCCCAATGCACGGTACACGTTTTGTTTTTTAACAGGCCAGCTTTTGCTAACAACACGCTGCCTGTCGAAGTCGAGCCCACGGCGATGCCTTGACGAAGCGCCTGTTTTAACCACTGATTCACCGAGCCACTCGTAGCAGCAACATGGGCGCCAATACCTGCCACAACCAGCAGCAAGTCTAAATGAGCAATGTTGTTGATTGACTGTGTTGGCGAGAATGAAACGCCATTACTGGCCGACACTTCTTTATCTTCGAATCCATAAATATCCCACTGATACAAATCGCAACCAGCGAGGCGATTTGCCATTCGAAGAGGTTCGATAACCGCCGAAAAAGAGAGCATCGAAAAATCAGGAATAAGGAAAAAACCAATGCGATACGTGTGTGTCGTTTTCATTCTCTGTGGTCACCAAGTGGGCAGTTCATCTATGTCGTATTTCTGGATAAGAATGTCGCAATTGTTAAATTATTGCTATCAAAATTCGAACATGATGTGACTTAAGACAAGGACTTCTTTGTCGAGCATACACATTCATTTGGACGAGATAATTATGATTGAACAAAAAGCCCCAGTAATTAGTGATGGTCTACGCCTTGATGGCGCTTTCTTTACTGACGAGAACGTTAACAACCCAGACTTACCGATCGTTATTGTCTGCTCAGGCTTTACTGGGCAAAAAAATATTCACCCAGAGCGTTACGCGAGAGCCTTAACTGCGAAGGGCTTTACAGTATTCGGATTTGACTACCGTGGCTTTGGCGAATCTGAGGGTATTCGTGAGCGAGTTATTTTGGATGAACAAGTACGCGACATCGCCAACGCGGTTGCGGTTGTGAAAAAGCGCGCTGACGAGGAAGGCCGCAAAGTCGTACTGGCTGGCTGGGGCATGGCGGGGGGATTAATTCTTGATGCTTACCGCGTTTGCCAAGATGCGATTGATGGCCTTATCTCCATGAACGGCTTTTATGATGCGGTACGTGTTCAGGTGGCTCAACGTGGCGAGCACGGCTGGAAAGCGTTCCGTCAATTTATGTTAGAAGAGCGTACACGTCTTGCTCTTGGTGGAGAAAAGCAGGGGATTGATCCATTTGAAATCTACCCGCTTGATCCAGTAAGCCGCGAATATGTATTCACTGAACTGGTCAAAGCGCCGGGCTACGGCGTGACATCTGATCTGGATTTTGCGGATTCTCTCATCAATTTCAAACCGGAAGCTCTACTGGACGAGCGATTTGCAGACGCGCCAATCTTGATTGCGCACGGTGCAGAAAACGACCTTCACCCAGTGACCGAAGCAAAGTCGCTGTACGCGAAATACCCTGGGCCGAAATCTCTATTCTTACTGCCTGAAGGTGGTCACACCGAGTGGATGTTGGACGACGATCCTAAGTTTATTCAGTTCTCTGGCGTGATCGCGAACTGGTTGAGTGAGAACTTCAGTTAAGTCTTCAAGAGGTGCTTTCGTTGATGGCACCTCTACCTTTCTGACAGGATGATTTTCGATGAGCATAATTCCATTTTGTGAAGCGGCGGACCCATTTGTACATAAACCAACAATCGCGATTCCTGACGGCGCGGTTGATTGTCACGCCCACGTTTTTTCTTCACGTTATCCGTACTGTGAAACGCGAACCTACACGCCACCCGATGCCAGCGTTGGCGCGTACCTGCATTTGCACCAGCAATTAGGCATCCGTCATGGCGTGCTGGTTCAGCCGAGTGTGTATGGCAATGACAACCAGTTGCATCTTGATACATTACGGTATTTACGCCAGCAAGGTTACGACTACAAAGGCGTCGCGGTCGTGGATGCGGATGTTTCCGAGCAAACGCTGGATGAGCTACAAGAAGCCGGATTTTGTGGGGTGCGGATGAATTTGCTGTTTAAAGGTGGTATTGAGTGGCGAGATGTTGAACGTTTAGCGGCTCGCCTTGCAGAGCGACACTGGCACCTTCAATGCTTAATTGATGTTTCGCAGTTTGATGACTTATATCAGCGATTAAGGGCTTTACCCGTGCCCGTAGTGATTGATCATCTTGGACATATGCCAACAAACAAGCTTATTTCTCATCCTGGTTTTCAAACCTTATTGAAGCTTAAGGCCGAAGGGAAAGTGTGGACAAAATTGTCGGCGCCGTATCGTTTGTCGCTTCAATCTCCGCCTTATGATGACGTTTCTTCGTTTGCTCAAGCTTTGTTAGAAGCGAATGAAGAGCAATGCGTCTGGGGCTCGGATTGGCCTCATCCATGTTTTGCTGCTGAGATGCCAAATGATGGCCAGCTATTAGATACCTTGTGGCACTGGACGCAAGATACGACACTGTTTGGCAAGATTCTGGTCGATAACCCCAAGCGCCTCTACCACTTTTAACTCCGCATTCATGTTACGAACCTAAAAAGACAACCGTAAGGCACCGATTCAAATTATGCTTCCTGCACTTCCGCTACAGGTTTCCTCTGATCCTGTGGTTATCAAGTTCTTTAACACCCTTAAACAACTTGGTTTCAAGGGGGATACTGATGCTCGTTATACCACTCGATTGAGTATGGCGACTGACAACAGCGTCTACCAGCAACTTCCTTTGTCGGTCGTCTTTCCTGCCAACCATCATGATGTGGTAATACTTGGCAAGGTCAGTGCACGTGATGAATTTAAGCACCTGACCTTTTCGCCCAGAGGAGGCGGAACGGGCACCAACGGACAATCATTGAACTCGGGGATTGTGGTTGACCTGTCTCGCTACATGAATCGAGTGTTAGAGATTAACGAGCAGGAAGGCTGGGTGAGAGTGGAAACTGGGATAGTTAAAGACCAACTCAATGACATCGTTCGTCCTTATGGTTATTTCTTCTCGCCAGATCTGTCGACCAGCAACCGCGCAACATTAGGTGGGATGATTAATACCGATGCATCAGGCCAAGGCTCTTTGCAATATGGTAAAACCTCGGATCATGTGTTGGCGCTCAAAGCGGTATTGGCGGATGGTTCGGTGCTCGATACCGAAGCTATTCAACAAAACAAATGGTTAAACAGTGATGTAGTATCGCGAGCGTTAAAAATTACAGAGAAAGTTTGTCGAGACAAGCGTCAACAGATTTTGGATAAGTTTCCTCCTCTGAATCGATTTCTTACTGGTTATGACCTAAAAAATGCCATCAACGACAAGAGTGAAGCGTTTGACGTCACGAGAATATTATGTGGCTCTGAGGGCACGTTAGCTTTTATCACTGAAGCCAAGCTCAATCTTACGCGAATACCTACCACGCGACGGTTAGTGAACGTTAAATACGATAGCTTTGATTCTGCATTGCGAAATGCTCCCTTGATGGTCGAAGCAGAGGCGCTATCGGTAGAGACAGTTGATGCAAAGGTGCTTAATCTTGCAAGAGAAGACATTGTCTGGCACTCGGTAAAACACGCGATCTCAGATGTGCGGGGCAAAGAGATGCAAGGGCTTAACTTTGTTGAGTTCGCAGGCAGTCACGACGATGATATTGAGGATAAAGTTGAACGCTTACTTTCAATTCTCGATAAAGAAATGGCTCACCGACGCAGTGGTATCATCGGTTATCAAGTCTGTCGTGAACCCCAAGACATCCAGGCTATTTATGGCATGCGCAAGAAAGCGGTCGGGCTGCTTGGCGCGACCAAAGGTCAGGCAAAGCCGATTGCATTCGCGGAAGATACCTGTGTACCGCCTGAAAATTTGGCGGACTTTATCGCGGAACTTCGTACGTTGCTAGACAGCAATAACCTGCATTATGGCATGTTTGGGCATGTGGATGCAGGCGTTCTTCACGTGCGTCCAGCGCTCGATATGTGTGACCCTGAGCAAGAAGCGTTGATGCATCAACTGTCCGATGATGTGGTCGCGCTGGTGGCAAAATACAATGGTTTAATGTGGGGAGAGCACGGTAAAGGATATCGATCAGAATATGGACCAGCCTTCTTTGGTGATGAGCTCTTTACTGAATTAAGGCGTATTAAAGCGGCGTTTGACCCCGACAATAAAATGAACCCGGGCAAGATTTGCACACCACTGAATAGCGACGCTGACATGGTAAAAGTCACAGCGACCAAGCGTGGCTACTATGATCGTCAGATCCCCTTAGCAGTCCGAGAGTCGCTTAAGCCCGTGCTGTCTTGCAATGGCAATGGGCTGTGTTTTAATTACGATGCTGATAGCCCAATGTGTCCATCATTTAAAGTAACAGCCGATCGTCGCCACTCTCCGAAAGGGAGGGCTGGGATAATGCGTGAATGGCTGCGTCGCCTGAATGACAGTGGCTTCGATTTGCTCGCTAACGAACAACAGCTTCTCAATCAAACGTTATCGGTTAAGCTTTTGACTCAGAAGCTGAGTAAGTTGATATCTCGCCCCACATCTGACGACCTATCGCATGAAGTTTATGAGGTGATGAATGGCTGTCTAGCGTGCAAAGCGTGTGCGAGTCAGTGCCCTGTTAAAGTTGATGTGCCTGATTTTAGAGCGCGTTTTTTACACCTCTATCACTCACGTTATCGCAGACCTCTGCGCGACTATCTGGTGTCGAATATTGAGCAACTGCTGCCGATTATGGCAAAAGCCCCCAAGCTGGTTAATCGAATTGCATCTAGTAGGCCTGTTACGCAGGTATTAGAGACATCCATCGGTTTTGTTGATTCGCCAGTGCTATCGATCCCTACGTTGCAAAGTCGATGTCAGGCACTTGGAGTGAGCCCGTTCGACTTTGCGTATCTAGAATCGCTTTCCCCAGAAGTGAAGCAAAATTACGTCTTGATTGTTCAAGATCCATTTACCAGCTTTTATGAAGCCGAGTTGGTTACGGACTTTATTCAGTTATTGCAGCGGTTAGGGAAACACCCTGTTGTTCTGCCTTTCAAACCCAATGGGAAAGCTCAACATGTAAAAGGTTTCCTTAAGGCATTCGCCAGAAATGCACAAAACACCTCGGATTTTCTCAAACAAGTTGCTGAGCTTGAAATTCCTATGATCGGTATCGATGCAGCCTTAGTACTCTGTTATCGCGATGAATACCGTCAGGCTCTAAAAGAAAAGCGGGGCGAGTTTACAGTTTATACGGCTCATGAGTGGCTGGTGGATACACTCAATGAATGGCTGCCAGTAAGTGTATCAGACGAAGAACCTTGGTATTTGATGGCGCATTGCACAGAAAAGACCAAAATACCGCAGACTGAGAAATCTTGGCAGTCTATTTTTCATCACTTTGGCTTAAAGCTGCAGGTGATACCTACGGGATGTTGCGGTATGGCGGGGACATTCGGCCATGAAGTGGATAAGAAAAGTACGTCTGAAGCTATTTATCAACTGAGTTGGAAACCGAATATAAAGAACCTGCCCACTGAGCGTGTGTTAGCCACGGGGTATTCCTGTCGCAGTCAAGTTAAGCGTTTTGAAGGGGAGGTCGTTCGACATCCGGTCCAAGTTTTAGCCAGTTTGTTTAGTGCATAAGATGCTTAGGCAATTTAGTATACGAAAACGCTTGCCTTAAGACTTTACCTGCCTTTAATGTATCCGACCGCAGAACTTCAATCTGCGTAACAACAACACAGGAGAGAATCGGGCTTTCACTTTCGCTCGACAGAAACTCCTTTCAAATTGATACAACAGCGCAGCAAACTTCCCTTGCTGCGATACTGTGTTCCATATTTTGTGAGTACTTATGTTTAACTCAGAACGCAAAGCGACGGTTATTCTGGTTGCGACAACGATGATCGCGGCACTTGGTTGGATCTTTTCTAAGGAAACAATACAGGGCTTACCACCTTTTGGCTTTATCGGGGCGCGATTTACTATTGCATCGCTCTGTCTGTTGCCATTGTGCTATCGACCTTTTCTGAAAGCGAATTTGAGAGATGTGCTTTCTGCTGGTGGTGTCGGGCTCCTGTTAGGCAGTGCCGTTATGACATGGATTTACGCCATCTCCATCAGCGATACGCTCGGAGAAGGCGCATTTATCATGAGTCTCTCCATGCTATTTGTGCCTATTGTTGCGTGGGTTATGTTTCGTCAACGACCACAACGAATTTTCTGGCTTTCTTTGCCTATCGCGGTGTTAGGTCTAGCCTGTCTCTCTTTAGTTGGCGGCTGGAAGCAATCGGCCAGTCAATTTTGGTTTCTTGGGGCGGCACTGGTTCTTGCGCTTCATTTTAATGTGAACAGTAAATACTCTCAAAAATTACCTGTGTTGCTGCTTACTTGCGTGCAGCTTTTTTCTGCTGGTTGTTTAGGTTTGTTGGTTTCTTTCTTTATGGAGTCTTTTCCGGCAGAGGTTGACTCCTCCATTTGGTGGTGGTTCGCGTTGAGCACTTTGCTAGCGACGAGCTTGCGTTACGTAATGCAAACCATGGGGCAAAAATTTGTTCAGGCAGGTAATGCTGCCTTGATCATGATATTAGAGCCAGTTTGGACCGTCATTCTAAGCGTGCTGTGGTATGGCGAAGTGCTAACGGCAAATAAGCTAGTAGGCTGTGTGCTTATCTTATTCTCTCTTATTATTTATCGTACTGGCGGTCGATTTCGTTTGTCTATCCCTAGGTAGCTTCAAGAAATGTGGGTAGGGAACAATTTAGGAGTGAAGCATGGCCAATACTGAGCATCAGGAATCACTAGACTTTTTAGATATTTTAAGTGTCTGTTTATATCGTTTAGGAATTAGCGTATTTGCCTTTGGACTTATCGCGATGACGATATCGGGTTTGCACCTTATTGAAGGTTCGGCATTTTATGATCGAAATGTGTTGCTGATCATCGCCATTGCAGGTGTATTAACTGCAGCAAATATCCATGTCTACAGTAAAACTGTGCGTACTGTCATCAGCTGGTCAACTTGGGTGGGACTGCTCTTCATGGTGAGCGATCCAGACTTATCCCGCGTGTGGCTTTCTCTTGGTTTTGTCTTTGTCACTTTTTCCGGTGTGGCGCTGAAAGAGTCCTTTTGTTTTAAAGTTCCAGGCTTGAAAGCGGTGCCAGTGCTACTTGTCATCGCAACCTTTGCGTTTTGTTTCGAAATACTGACGGTAGCGACTATTGCAACAGGGTTGTCTGGCTTAATTATGGGCTTCCTGTCTATATCAAAGTGGCGGATGCCACTTCATTTTGATATTGGTATCAAAGCAAACTACGAGGTTTAATAAACGCCTTAAGTTAGAGATGTCATACGGTTACGCAAAGCTAGCGATACTTTTGACGTGGGTTCTCGATTAAGCTCTTCGCTGATCATCCAGCCAGCTTTTGCTAACAGCTCCAAGTCGATCCCCGTTTCGATCCCTAATCCTTGGCATAAATACAGTACATCCTCCGTCGCGACATTCCCCGAGGCCCCATGAGCGTATGGGCATCCACCTAGCCCAGCTACACTACTGTCGATGGTATTGATGCCCATACTTAATGCTTGATGAATATTGGCGAGCGCTTGTCCCCATGTATCGTGGAAATGGACAGCAAGTTGGGGGAGAGGTGTAACCAACATGACGGCTTCCAGCATGGCTGCAATTCGATTTGGCGTGCCTGTGCCGATGGTGTCACCTAGAGACACCTCATAGCACCCTAAATCGATGAGGGATTTGGTCACGCTCGCCACCTGCCTAGGGTCTGTCGGACCGTCGTAAGGGCAATCGGCAACGCAGGATAGATAACCTCGAACAGGGATGCCGTGTTTGGTGGCTAATCGCATTACAGGCTCGAAGCGAGTTAAACTTTCTGCAATCGAGCAATTGATATTGTGTTGGCAGAATCCTTCTGATGATGAAGTGAAAATTGCGACCTGATTGGCACCAGCCTCCAAGGCTTGTTCGAAGCCTTTTAGGTTTGGTGTCAGGGCTGAATAAGTAACATGATTTCGCCTTGTTATTGCTTTCATGACCTCTGTTGAGTCCGCCATTTGTGGCACCCATTTGGGCGAAACAAAAGAGCCCGCCTCAATATGCGTTAGCCCAGTATCAGAGAGTAAGTTGATCAACCGGATTTTAGTCTGGGTCGCAACAGGAGATTCATTTTGCAACCCATCTCGTGGACCTACTTCGACAATATTTACTTTGGAAGGCAGCATTACTTGTCCTGTGATTTGGTTACCCAACTTGGGCTTCGTTTTTCAAGAAACGCTTGCAAGCCATCTTGGCCTTGTGGCGATACCCTAATGTCCGCAATGAGCTTGCTAGTATAGTGAATCAGTTGTTGATCGATGGGGTTTTGATGACATTGGTGACAGAGCGTTTTCGCTTTACGCATCGCATCTGGGCTATTAAGTAGTAACGTCTTGATCACGCTATCGACCGCATTTTCAAGTTGTTTGGCTTCTTTCACTTCGTGCACAATACCAAACCGTTCGGCATCCTCGGCTGAAATGACTTCACCACTTAAAATATAACGTCTAGCTTGTCGATTCCCCATCGCTCGCATGACGTAGGGTGCAATGGTTGCCGGAACTAAACCAAGCTTAACTTCACTTAAGCAAAAGTTGGCACATTGGCTCGCGATGGCGATATCACTGCAACAAATCAATCCCAGCGCGCCGCCGTAAGCGGAGCCTTGTACAACCGCGATGGTGGGTTGAGGGAACGAATCTAGTGTTTCCATGAGTCTTGCCAAGTTTTGGGCATCAACGAAATTATCTTGCCTCGTGCTGTCGGCCATCGACTGCATCCAATTCAGGTCGGCCCCGGATGAAAAGTGCTTGCCGTTACTTTTTAATACCAAGCATCGCACATCCGTTCGTAAAGCGAGATAATCTAGGCGGTGGATCAGCAAGTCGATCGTACAAGCATCAAAAGCATTGTGCTTGGCTGTTCTGTTTAGAGTGATGGTCGCTACGCCATTGTCATCGACATGCCAAAGAACATCATCTTGCCTTTGGGCGTTGGGAATAATGCTTGGTTGCATTTCCTGCATACTTACTTCCTTAATTTATCTTTGGATATTTACATTCTGAAGACGCCAAACTCGCTATCAGGAATGGGGGCATTTAATGCTGCCGTTAGCGCCTGACTCAACACCTGACGCGTTTGTTTGGGGTCAATAATTCCATCATCCCATAGCCGAGCGCTCGCAAAATAGGGATGTCCTTGTGCTTCATACAAGTCTATGATTGATTCTCTAAAAATATGTTCTTCTTGCTCTGACCACGCTTCCCCCTGGCGTTCCTTCGCGTCTTTTCGAACTTGTGTTAAGACGCCTGCCGCTTGTTCTCCGCCCATCACAGAAATACGAGCGTTCGGCCACATCCACATCATGGTTGGATCATAAGCTCGGCCGCACATGCCATAATTGCCAGCGCCGTACGACCCACCGATGATTACGGTAAACTTTGGTACGTCAGCACAAGCGACGGCCATCACCAGCTTGGCGCCATGTTTTGCGATGCCTTCTTCTTCCACCTTTTTCCCAACCATAAATCCGGTAATGTTTTGGAGAAAGAGAAGCGGTGTTTTCCGTTTGGCGCAAAGTTCAATAAAGTGCGCGCCTTTTTGTGCCGATTCAGAAAACAAGATGCCGTTGTTTGCCACAATGCCGATCAAGTGTCCGTGAACGCGAGCAAAGCCACACACTAACGTTCTGCCGTACAAGGCTTTGAATTCGTCAAAATCAGAATCATCGATGATGCGGGCAATGATTTCTCGAACGTCGAATGATAGTCGTAAGTTGGCATTCACGATTCCGTAGATTTCTTCAGCATCGTAGCGGGGAGGTAGCACGGTGTTTTCCGGCTTAATCGGTTTCGCTCTATTGGCATTGGCAATGGCTTCTCGGGCAAGCATTAGGGCATGCTCATCATTTTCAGCGTAATAATCAGCAACACCAGATTTACGACAATGCACGTCTGCACCGCCGAGCTCTTCACCCGTCACGACTTCGCCAGTGGCCGCTTTCACCAGAGGCGGTCCCGCCAAAAATATGGTGCCTTGCTCTTTGACCATAATGGACACATCCGCCATGGCAGGAACATATGCGCCCCCAGCAGTGCAAAGCCCCATCACAACAGCAACCTGAGGGATGCCTTTTGCTGACATCCTCGCTTGGTTAAAGAAAATGCGACCAAAGTGTTCTTTGTCGGGGAAGACGTCGGACTGATGAGGGAGATTTGCGCCACCGGAGTCCACCAAGTATACGCAGGGGAGTTGGCAACGTTGGGCTATCTCTTGCGCTCTAAGGTGTTTTTTTACCGTGAGTGGGTAGTAGGTTCCGCCTTTTACCGAAGCATCGTTGGCGATGACCATACATTGAATCCCCGCTATGAAACCAATGCCGGCGATAACGCCAGCACAGGGGATGGATTCGTCATACACTTGCCAGGCGGCAAACTGGCTGATTTCAAGAAAGTCAGTGTTGTCATCAAGCAAGCGCGCGATGCGTTCTCGGGCGGGGAGTTTTCCTTTTTGCCTCTGGTGCTGAATGGCTTTTTCACCGCCTCCTTGTTTGATGGTCTCGATGTGTTGATTAAGTTGAGTGACCAACATTTCCATCGCAGCTTTATTGGAAAGAAATAACTCGTCAGTTGGCTTAGTTTTACTTTTGATAATGGCCATAATGACTTCCTTGTCGTATGTTCCCTTAGCGAGATTCTTCGAACAGTTCTCGGCCTATTAACATGCGGCGAATCTCTGAGGTACCCGCGCCGATTTCATAAAGCTTTGCATCACGTAGCAAACGACCAGCAGGGTATTCATTGATGTAGCCATTCCCACCGAGCAATTGGATTGCATCGAGTGCCATTTGTGTGGCGAGTTCTGCACTGTACAGAATCGCTCCTGCGGCATCTTTGCGTGTTGCGTTACCTCGATCACAAGCCGCTGCGACGGTATATACATACGCTTTTGCTGCACTCATTCGAGAGTACATATCGGCGATCTTGCCCTGAACTAACTGAAACTCGCCAATGGATTTTCCAAACTGCTCTCGTTCATGTACGTACGGGACCACAATGTCCATGCAAGCTTGCATTATCCCGAGTGGTCCGGCAGCGAGGACGACGCGCTCGTAATCTAGTCCACTCATTAACACCTCGACGCCTTGATTCAGCTCGCCAAGAATATTCTCTTTCGGCACTACGCAATTGTTAAATACAAGTTCGCAAGTGTTCGAGCCCCTCATGCCTAGTTTGTCCAGCTTTTGAGCATGGCTGAAACCTTCGACGTTGCGTTCAACAATGAATGCGGTAATACCTCGTGAACCTGCATTGACATCCGTTTTAGCGTAAAGCACCACTATGTCAGCGTCGGGACCGTTGGTGATCCACATTTTGTTGCCATTCAGTACAAAATGGTCGCCCTTGTTCTCCGCTTTCAGTTGCATGCTTATCACGTCTGAACCGGCATTGGGCTCACTCATAGCTAGGGCGCCAACGTGCGTACCATCGATGAGTTTGGGAAGGTATTTCTTGCGTTGAGAAGGCGTGCCATTGCGAAAAATCTGATTGACGCACAGATTGGAATGAGCGCCGTAGCTTAAAGCGACGGAGGCAGAGGCTCGGCTGATCTCTTCCATCGCCACAACGTGAGCAAGGTATCCCATGCCTGCACCACCAAGTTCTTCATCGACGGTGACACCGAGCAGCCCCATTTCTCCAAACAAAGGCCACAAATGGTTCGGAAACTGGTTATCGCGGTCTATATCTGCGGCGATGGGAGCAATATGTTCCGTAGCAAAGGCATTAACGTGGTCTCGGAGCATATCGATGGTATCACCAAGTCCGAAATTCAGTGGGGCGTAGGTGCTTTTCATAACGTCTCCCGATATCAGAGGTAAGGTGGAAAAGCCGATTGCAGTGTCGCTATTTGAGTATAGCGGTTATGTCTCTTTGCTTTTGAGTGTTTGAATACAGCGTTCTTTAGCGGCATTCAACTCTGCCATTACGACGCTGATGTCATTGAGTTGCTGTTGTAGGACGGCTTGTTTCTCTTCAATGATATTGAGCATTTTCAATAACTGTCCTTCGGTTTGTTGCATGTCATAGAGCTCGAAAAGTTCACGAATTTCTGCCAGTGAAAAACCGAGCCGTTTCCCTCTTAAAATCAGTTTGAGACGAATTTTATCTCTGCGTTGATAAACGCGCATGTTGCCTTTTCGCTCTGGTTCAATCAGACCTACGTCCTCATAAAACCGGATACTGCGAGTGGTAATATCAAACTCCTTGGCGAGGTCACTGATCTTGTATTTTTCCATAACATACTTACCTCGAATAAAAATCCAGTTTCTGGAAATCGAACCTTCAACGGAAAGGCCGAACGCAAATTTTGAAAGATAAACGCCTACTTGGTGTGTTTTTTCATCTCATTGTAAAGGCTAGTGCTATGCTTACGTAAACGTCAAGAAATCGCAGTATGAAAGTTTGTCAGTGAGAAAGGGCGACAAAGACTGGCGTAGCACTTGGTGAGTAATGTCATGCAGGGGCGTCATCAGTCAGTCTAGTGTTCACATATACCTCAAGGGAATGCGAATCATGGAAAAAGACATCTGGATTGTCAGCGCGAAAAGAACGCCGATCGGGCGCTTTCAAGGAAAGTTGCAAACTTACTCCGCTCCCCAATTAGGTGCACTAGCGATAAAGGCTGCGACGCATGAAGTGAATGTGACATCTGTAGATGAAGTTTTCATGGGATGTGTGCTCCCTGCGGGTTGTGGGCAAGCCCCGGCGAGACAAGCGGCAATTGGTGCGGATTTACCCATGAATGTAGGGTGTACGACTATCAATAAAGTGTGTGGTTCCGGCATGAAGAGCGTCATGTTGGCGCACGATCTTATCAAAGCTGGAACGATTCGAACGGCCATTGCTGGTGGTATGGAGAGTATGACCAATGCGCCGTATTTATTGAAAGAGGCGAGAAAGGGAATGCGCATGGGCCACCAGTCGACGTATGACCACATGTTTCTCGATGGATTGCAAGATGCGTACGAAGGGCACTTAATGGGTGTTTATGCTCAGCACGTCGCAGACAGGCTTAAGTTTACCAGAGAGCAAATGGACGAATGGGCAGTGATGTCGGCAAAACGTGCGTTGGAAGCTCAAGAGCGAGGCTTATTTGCAGACGAGCTGTCACCGATTGAATTCAACACCAAGTCTGAACAAGGAACGCTGGATTACGATGAGCACCCGCGCTCGATTGATCTGGATAAAAGCCCTCAACTCAAACCTGCATTTGATAAAAAAGGCACGGTGACCGCTGCTAATTCGAGTGCGATTTCCGATGGCGCTGCAGCGCTTGTTCTAATGGATGAAGAGACTGCGCTCCACCAAGGTCTTGAGCCACTCGCCGTTATCAAGTCTCACGCCACACACGCCAGAAAACCTGCTGAATATACTTTGGCTCCCGTTTATGCGATTGAACAGTTGTTGTCCCAGTTGGATTGGTCAATTGACGAAGTGGATCTGTGGGAAATCAATGAAGCCTTTGCTGTCGTGACACAAATCGCGGTAGCAGAACTTGGGCTTGATATGAGTAAAGTCAATATTAAAGGCGGAGCGTGTGCACTGGGGCATCCGATAGGCGCAAGTGGCGCACGAATTCTGGTGACATTGATTCATAGTTTGCGTCAGCTACAAGCTTTAGGTACCGACGGTGATCTAGACGCCAAAAAAGTGATGCGAGGCGTTGCGTCACTTTGTATCGGTGGTGGAGAGGCAACGGCGATAGGCATTGAAATACCGCTTTAATTGAAATCAGAAAGGAGTAAATGATGACTCGTTTAGTTCCCTTGTTTATTGGTGGAGAGTTTCGTGAATCTCAAACTTCGGATTGGATCGAGGTGACCAATCCTGCCACTAATGATGTCATTGCGTACGTTCCCTGCTCAACGGACCACGAGATGGAAGCCGCCATTGATAATGCGAAAGAGACATTCCAATCCTGGAAGGAAGTGGCAGTATCCGAGCGTGCCAGAGTCATGCTTCGTTATCAGCACCTTCTCAAAGAACATCATGATGAGCTTGCCACACTGCTTTCTCATGAAACGGGTAAGATTTTAGTGGATGCTAAAGGCGATGTGTGGCGAGGCATAGAGGTGGTTGAGCAGGCTGCAAACATTGCCAGCAATTTGATGGGCGAAACCGTCGAAAATGTTGCCACGGATATTGATAGTTACTCAATGATTCAGCCCCTAGGTGTGTGTTGCGGCATTACGCCGTTTAACTTTCCTGCCATGATTCCGTTGTGGATGTTCCCAATCGCCATCGCTGCGGGCAATACGTTTGTGCTTAAACCCTCCGAACAAGTGCCGTTGACCTCTATTCGTTTAGCCGAACTATTTGAGCAAGCTGGCGCGCCGAAAGGAGTGTTGCAAATCGTTCACGGTTGCAAAGACCAAGTCGACTTTCTGCTGGCTCATCCTGACATTCGAGCGGTGTCATTTGTTGGCTCGGTTCCTGTTGCCCGTTATATCTACACCACGGGTACGAAACACTTTAAACGCGTTCAAGCTTTTGCTGGTGCTAAAAATCACATGGTGATCATGCCTGATGCGAACAAAGAACAAGTGGTGAATAACCTAGTGGGGTCCTCCGTTGGGGCGGCGGGGCAGCGTTGTATGGCGATTTCTGTTGCGGTATTTGTCGGCGATTCAAAACAATGGATTATAGACCTCAAACAGGCAATGGCGAAAGTACACCCAGGGCCTTGGGACGATGAGCAAGCTGCTTATGGTCCTCTCATCAGTGAGCAAGCTAAACAACGCGTATTGGACTTAATTGAAGATGGCAAACAACAAGGCGCAGTGTGTGAACTGGATGGCAGTCAGTGTGAAGTGGAAGGCTTTCCCGATGGAAACTGGATTGGCCCAACCTTGTTTAGCGGTGTAACAGCGAATATGTCGATTTACACGCAAGAGATATTTGGCCCCGTTTTAGTTTGTATGGAAGTCGAAACGTTGCAAGAGGCCATTGAGTTGGTGAATCGCAACCCTTACGGTAACGGCACTTCCATATTTACCGCTAATGGTGCTGCTGCAAGAAAATATCAGCATGACATTCAAGTCGGTCAAGTGGGGATCAATGTGCCAATTCCAGTCCCTTTACCATTTTTCTCCTTTACTGGTTGGAGAGGCAGTTTCTATGGCGATTTGCATGCGTATGGTAAACAAGCGGTACGTTTTTATACCGAGACTAAAACGGTGACGGCACGTTGGTTTGATGACGATATTCCAACGGGGCCTAATTTGACCATCCAACTGCGCTGAGTGAATAGAAGGAGCTTTTATGGACTTTGAACTTAATGAAGATCAACGTGCATTTGCCGATACCGCTCAGCAATTTGCCTATGAGCGTTTAGCACCGATGGCGGCGGAGTGGGATGAAAAACAGATCTTCCCCAAAGACGTATTGAGAGAGGCGGGAGAACTGGGGTTTCTCAGCCTCTACACTCCAGAAGCGCAAGGTGGCCTAGGGCTGAGTCGCTTGGATGCTTCAATTATCTTTGAACAACTGGCCATGGGATGTACGTCCACTACGGCGTTTATGACGATTCACAACATGGTCAGTTGGATGATAGCCAGTTTTGCTACCGATGAAGCCAAAACGCAGTTCTGTCCGAAGTTAGTTACGGGGGAGTGGTTAGGCTCCTATTGCTTAACCGAGCCCAACGCAGGATCAGACGCCGCTGCACTGACCACTTCCGCTACAAAAAAGGGAGATAAGTATGTGCTCAACGGTGGCAAAACCTTTATATCTGGCGCAGGAGAGACAGATGTTTTGGTCGTGATGGCGAGAACCGGAGAAGCGGGTGCCAAAGGCGTGTCTGCATTTGTTGTTCCTGCTCAAACAGATGGTATCAGCTATGGGCGCAAAGAACCCAAAATGGGTTGGAACAGCCAACCAACACGAGCGGTTACTTTTGAAAATGTCGTTATTCCAGCTAGCCATTTACTGGGCGAAGAAGGGCAAGGTTTTGTCTTTGCGATGAAAGGGCTTGATGGAGGGCGTATAAATATTGCGACCTGCTCCGTCGGTACGGCGCAACAGGCCCTTAATCAGGCGGCACGGTACATTCAAGAACGTAAGCAGTTCGGCAAACCGCTTGCGCAGTTTCAAGCCTTACAATTCAAATTAGCAGACATGGCGACAGAGCTAGTGGCAGCGCGGCAGTTGGTGCGCTATGCCGCCAGTAAGCTCGACCGAAATGACCCGGATGCCACGGCTTATTGCGCGATGGCAAAACGGTTCGCAACCGATGTGGGCTTTCAGGTTTGCGACCAAGCGCTGCAGCTTTATGGCGGCTATGGTTACATCAAAGAGTATCCAATGGAGCGTCATTTCAGAGATGTGCGTGTGCATCAAATTCTGGAGGGGACAAACGAAATCATGCGCTTGATCATCGCGCGCCGTTTGCTCTCTGAGGAATCGGCCTTGCTGTAGCGAAGTATTGGATTTGCTCATTGAGAAAGGATTCAGATATGCCATTAACCCAAGAAGCCATTCAACATACGATCACTAATCATGTTGCGGTGGTGACAATGAACAACCCGCCAGCCAATACGTGGACAGCAGAGAGCCTCAAGGTACTGAAGTCGCTGATACTCACACTTAACAATGATAAGCAGGTCTACGCACTGGTTTTAACTGGCAGTGGAGAAAAGTTTTTCTCTGCTGGTGCGGATCTCAAGCTATTTTCTGATGGTGACAAAGCGGTTGCGTTAGACATGGCGCGATGCTTTGGTGAAGCTTTTGAAACGCTCTCGGAATTCCGTGGTGTTTCCATTGCCGCCATTAATGGTTACGCCATGGGCGGAGGTTTAGAAGTGGCATTAGCTTGTGATATTCGAGTAGTTGAAGAGCAAGCGGTACTTGCTTTACCTGAAGCCAAAGTCGGACTTTTGCCCTGCGCTGGCGGTACCCAAAGCCTCACAGCGTTAGTAGGGGAAGGCTGGGCAAAGCGTATCATTTTATGTGGAGAGCAAGTCAGCGCTGACAAAGCAAAAGAACTAGGCTTGGTTGAGGAGTTGGTTCCCAAAGGCGAAGCTTTAAGTAAAGCGTTGGAGCTTGCTGAATCTGTTGCGAACCAGTCGCCATCTTCTGTCGCTGCGTGTAAGGCGCTCATTCAAAATATGCGCTCTGCGCCACTTAAGCACGGCTTAATGAAAGAGCGAGAGTTGTTTCTGAATCTTTTTGATACGGAAGATCAAGTTGAGGGTGTTCGCGCCTTTTTAGAAAAACGCCCACCGCAATGGAAAAACCGATAGGAGGCCACATGGCAGGGATGGTAACCATCAGTGAAATAGAGTGCTTAGATGGCGTGCACCGCATTGGTATCGCAACGTTAGACAACACCGCTTCATTGAATGCATTGACGTATGACATGTTAGTCCAACTCAACGATCAGCTTATCAAGTGGCAAGACGATCCGCATGTGACTTGTGTGGTACTCACTGGCGCTGGAGAAAAAGCATTCTGCGCTGGTGGCGATGTTCGAGCTATGTATCACGTCATGCATAACGAGAGTAAAGAAAAAATCGTAGAGTTCTGTACGGACTATTTCTCGTTGGAGTATGAGTGTGACTATCTCATTCACACTTACAACAAGCCCATTATCGGTTGGGGAGAAGGTATTGTCATGGGCGGTGGAATGGGACTTTTTATGGGAACCAGCCATAAAGTTGTGACAACAACATCACGCCTTGCTATGCCAGAAATCAATATCGGACTGTATCCTGATGTGGGAGGTACGTGGTTTTTAAGCCAGATAGATCCGCAAGTGGGTTTATTCCTCGGATTGACAGGTTCAATGGTGAATTCAAGTGACGCTGTCACTATTGGTTTGGCCGATTGGTTACTGTTGGAAGAGCAGTATCCCACCTTACTGGATGAGCTAAAGCGGCTCCATTGGGGCAAAGAAGATGCGAAAGAGTTGGTAACTGCGCTACTACAATTAATGGAAGAACAGGTTATTGATAGCAAACCAACCACGCAAATTTGTCCATACTTAGATCAGATAGAGGAAGCGTGCAAAGGCTTTGATCTTAATGCGATAGCACAGCGAATCATGGCTATCGAAGGGAACAGTCAGTGGATAGAAAACGCGAAACAAACGTTCGCCGCGGGCAGTCCAATCACCGCGCATATTTGCTTCAGACAAGTGAAAGAATACCACAGCTTACCACTTGCAGATTGCTTCCGCTTGGAGCTGAGTTTATCGGTTCGCAGCGCCTTATTAGGTGAGTTTAAAGAGGGCGTCCGTTCTCGGCTTATTGACCGGGATGGCGAACCTAACTGGATGTTTAACAGTGTCAGTGAAGTCGATGAAGATGTCATCGATACCTTGTTTACCTCACTTTGGCCGGATGACGAACATCCGCTTGCTGATTTGGGTGAACAAACACTAGGTCAATAAGGAGAATGATCATGAGTACCATCGCATTTATCGGTTTAGGAAGAATGGGGCATCCGATGGCGCAAAACTTATTAGCGTCTGGATTTAACGTTCAAGTATTCGATGTCGATAGCGAAGCGGCAAAGCAACTTGCACCTTTTGGTGCGGTGGTGGCGAGCTCTATCGAGGAAGTCGTGGATGGTGCAAGCACAGTCATCACGATGCTACCAGCAGGTTCTCACGTTCGTTCCGTGTATCTTGGTGACTTACACGGCGGTGTAGGTGTCCTCAATCTTGTCTCGCCAAGTACCTTGATGATTGATTGTTCAACCATTGATCCGGACTCTGCGCGATTAGTCGCCAATGAAGCGGCAAATAAACGCGTGCTGTTTGTCGACGCGCCCGTTTCGGGTGGCGTTGCCGGCGCTAAAGCGGCGACATTAACCTTTATTGTTGGTGGCTCGGATGAAGCGTTTTCTAAAGCCAATGCCATTTTGCAGTACATGGGTAAAAATGTTTTCCATGCCGGTAAAGCGGGCGATGGTCAAATGGCGAAAATCTGTAACAACCTTATGCTCGGCATTTTAATGTCTGGTACGTGCGAGGCGCTAAATCTAGGTATCGATCATGGGCTCGATCCCAAAGTGTTATCAAACATCATGCTGCAAAGCTCTGGCCGAAATTGGGCATTGGAGCTTTATAATCCTTGCCCAGGCGTGATGGACAGTGCACCAGCCAGCAACGATTACCAACCGGGCTTTATGAGCAAACTCATGTTGAAAGATCTCGGTTTGGGGTTAGATGCGGCGTTACAAACACACTCTTCGGTTCCTATGGGCTCACTGGCGCGTAATCTATATTCTTTCCACAACGCGAGCGGCCACGGCGAGCTCGACTTCTCAAGCTTGTTTGAGTTTTACAAGAGTAAGAAAGGCTAGACTGAGTTTTGCTACAAAGCCGTCTGAAATGGTGAAGTAAAACTCATCATTTCGGACCACCTAAACAGGCTTGAAATAGGGAACATTATTAGCGATGGAGTGCAGTAACTATGGATATTAAAAATAGTGTCATTGCCATTACAGGTGCAGGGCAAGGACTTGGGCAAATGATGGCAATTACGCTTGCTCAAGCCGGTGCAGATTTAGCGTTATTAGATGTAAACGCTAGCGGTTTAATGGAAACACAAGAGCAGTGCCGGATGCTGAGCGCAAAAGCGTTGACTTATCAAGTGGATGTAACGAGCGAAATCGACGTTGAAACCACGTTTGACGCGGTTATCCAAGATTTTGGCCAACTCAATGGGCTAGTCAATAACGCTGGCGTGCTAAGAGATGGGTTACTTGTAAAATCAAAAGACGGCGTGATCAGTAAGATGTCTTTGGATCAATTCAATTTGGTCATGAACGTCAACGTTACGGGGACATTTTTGTGTGGGCGTGAAGCTGCCGTCAAGATGATTGAGAGCGGCTCACAAGGCGTTATCATCAATATTTCTAGTGTCGCGAGAGCAGGGAATATCGGTCAAACCAATTATTCTGCATCTAAAGCGGCGGTCGCAACCATGGCGACAACGTGGGCCCGTGAGTTAGCAAGATACGGTATCCGCGCGGCGGCGATTGCACCAGGTGTGGTACATACCGCGATGGCAGAGCAAATGAAACCAGAAGCCATAGAACGACTAGAAAAGATGATCCCAATTGGAAGGATGGGTGAAACAAGTGAAATCGCGCATGCAGTAAAATACATTCTTGAGAGTGATTACTTTACTGGCAGAGTTTTAGAAGTGGATGGCGGTATTCGTATGTAAAAGCCCTAGGGTTAGGTTTACAGACCGGAATGACAAGCTTCTTTCCCTTTCAGCATTTCCTATTTTTCCGAGAGCCAGTTCTGGGTAACGTAAGTGTTTATTACTCATATTTGGATTCGCCCTGCGAATGGTTTGCCAAAAGTAAACAATGAGAAGTAAATACCACTCAAATACTAAGTGAAATCATTAATTTGATATTGATCACAATTTTCCACTTTTAATTTCCCCTTCGTACTCAAGCTATCTATGTAAATGCAGTTGATAGTCAGTCTCATCAAAATGAATTTGCAACTGTCTGTTTCAAAAGACATTAACTTTGAAGCACGTAAAATTCGTGTTGAGGTTAATGTCCTATTGAAAGAGTGTGAGTTTCATTAATGGAAGGTTAGTTTCCAGTTGTGGCTAATGAGCTTTAACTTTTTACTCCTCATAATGCGCCAAATGTAACATTGTGTTTCAAAGTGTAACAATAAACTCACACTAATAGTGTGGTTTTGATCTCCACTCAATTCCGTTTTGTTTCGCTCTGATCCCGACGTTACTCATGCTCAACACATAAACATTCTAATGACTATAACAACTGGTTCTTAGCTTGATACCAATCGTAGCAAGTAATTGTTCATTCTAGCTGGTTAAGATGTTTGATAACGGCGCTGAAAAATTTGTAAGTAGAATAACTACTTATCAAAATTTTTGCCTTTTTATCAAACATTCCTCTGCGCTGTTTCTGAGCTCTTATTTACTGTGATTGGCATTTGTTTTGAAACCAGACAACCATCGAGAAAGTTAATGGAAGCCTCAAGATATAAACGCATCTTGTCGAGGGGAAGTTTGGCGTCCGTCATACTTATGCTCTCAGGATGTAATTCAGCTTTACTTGACCCCAAAGGTGCCATTGGTGTGCAGGAAAAAGAGCTAATTATTACTGCTCTTTTGCTGATGTTGATCGTTGTAATCCCTGTGATTTTAATGACGATTTACTTCGCTTACCGATACCGCGCCTCTAACACTGAAGAAGAGTACGCACCCGAGTGGTCACACTCGACCAAAATCGAAGTGGTGGTATGGACAATTCCAATCATCATCATTGCGATTCTTGCGACGATCACATGGCGTTCGACTCATGAACTAGAGCCATCCAAACCTTTGGAAAGTGATGTTAAACCAATGACCATCGAAGTGGTGTCACTCGATTGGAAATGGTTGTTCATCTATCCAGAAGAAAACATTGCGACGGTGAACTATGTGGCGTTCCCGAAAGACGTGCCAGTACAGTTCAAACTGACTTCGGACAACATCATGAACGCGTTTTTCATCCCTCGCTTAGGTACACAGATCTACGCGATGCCAGGCATGGTTACCAAGCTCAACCTGATAGCGAACCATGAAGGTGACTACAAGGGTTTTGCATCGAACTACAGCGGCGAAGGCTTTTCGCAAATGAAGTTCACAGCCTCTGCAATGTCTGATCGTGCTGCGTTCCTAAATTGGGTGCAGAAAGTGAAGGCGAGCCCTGATCGTATTGAAGATTGGGAGCAATACAGCTCACTGGCAGCACCAAGTATCGCAGAGCCAGTCACTTTGTTCTCTAGCGTTCCTCCGTTCTTGTTCACCGACGTTGTGACTCAGCATCCTGGTTCAATGAACTGTTTGCCTGAAAACCAAGGATAATCGTAATGTTTGGAAGATTAACTCTTGATTCAGTTCCATTCCACGAACCTATTATCGTCATCACCTTAGCGGTTGTGGCGCTGGTTGGTTTAGCCGTAGTTTACGCGGTAACTAAAGCCGGAAAGTGGCAATATTTGTGGAATGAATGGTTTACTTCAGTAGACCATAAAAAACTTGGCTTCATGTACATCGCAGTAGCGATGGTGATGCTTGTTCGTGGTTTTGCTGACGCAGTCATGATGCGTAGTCAGCAACTCCTTTCTTCTGCGGGTGAAGCAGGTTACTTGCCACCGCATCACTACGATCAAATTTTTACTGCCCATGGCGTGATCATGATCTTTTTCGTAGCGATGCCATTGGTTATTGGTCTGATGAACATCATCGTGCCATTACAGATTGGTGCGCGTGACGTAGCTTTCCCGTATCTGAATAACTTGAGCTTCTGGCTGTTTGTTGTTGGTGTCATTCTAACAAACATGTCTCTCGGCTTAGGTGAATTTGGTCGCACCGGTTGGTTGGCGTATCCGCCGCTTTCAGGTATTGAGGCCAGCCCAGGAGTCGGGGTCGACTATTGGATTTGGGCGCTGCAGATATCAGGTGTTGGTACGACGTTAACAGGCGTGAACTTCTTCGCGACCATTTTGCGTATGCGTACACCGTCTATGCCAATGATGAAGATGCCAGTTTTCACTTGGGCATCTCTATGTGCAAACATTTTGATCATCATTTCATTCCCAATCCTGACGGTGACTATCGCTCTGCTAACGCTGGATAGATACCTAGGCATGCACTTCTTTACCAATGATCTTGGCGGCAATGTAATGATGTACGTCAACCTGATTTGGGCTTGGGGCCATCCAGAAGTGTACATTTTGATCTTGCCAATTTTTGGTGTGTTCTCAGAGGTCACCGCAACCTTCTCACGTAAAAAGTTGTTCGGTTACACATCGCTAGTTTGGGCTACCGTAGTTATCACGATTCTTGCGTTTGTCGTTTGGCTACACCACTTCTTTACGATGGGATCTGGCGCGAACGTAAATGCCTTCTTCGGTATTGCCACGATGATCATTTCTATCCCAACAGGGGTGAAGATCTTCAACTGGCTATTCACCATGTACAAAGGCCGCATCCGCTTTACGACGCCAATGATGTGGACGGTGGGCTTCCTGATCACCTTTACTGTTGGTGGTATGACAGGCGTACTCATGGCTGTTCCGGGCGCAGATTTCGTTCTGCATAACTCAGTATTCCTGATTGCTCACTTCCACAACGTTATCATCGGTGGTGTGGTGTTTGGATGTTTCGCTGCGATCACTTACTGGTTCCCGAAAGCGACAGGTTTCACCATGAATGAAACTTGGGGCAAACGTGCGTTCTATCTTTGGATTATTGGTTTCTTAATGGCGTTCCTACCGCTTTACGCATTGGGCTTTATGGGTATGACTCGTCGTTTAAGCCAAGACATCAACCCTGAATACTTCCCACTGTTGTCGATTGCCGCAGCAGGTACGGTTGTGATCGCGCTGGGCGTATTGTCTCAGTTCATCCAAATTTACGTGAGTATCCGTGACCGCGAGCAAAACCGTGACCTAACTGGTGACCCGTGGGGTGGTCGTACTCTTGAGTGGGCAACATCGTCTCCACCGCCGTTCTACAACTTTGCACACCTGCCAAAAGGTGATGTGCTGGATGCCTTCTGGTACCAGAAACAAAGTGGCGAGTTCGATCCAACTAAAGAAGTGGAATACGAACGTATTCATATGCCAAAAAACACGGCAACAGGCATCTACGTGTCGGCTTGGTCGCTCCTATTTGGCTTCGGCATGATTTGGTACATCTGGTGGCTAGCGGCAGCAAGTTTGGTCGGTATTATCGTGACGTGTATTCAGCACAGCTACAACGATGACGTGGATTACTACGTGGAAGTTGAAGAGATCAAAGCAATTGAGGCCGAACGTCGAGCTCAGCTTGAAGAAGCGAAGAAAAACTCAGTGAAAGACAGCGAAAGTAAAGATGATCTGGAGGTGACGTATGCAAACTAATATCGCAGCACATCACGACCATGATCACCACCATGACACGAATGGCAACAAGCTATTTGGCTTCTGGGTTTACCTGATGAGTGACTGTGTACTGTTTGCGACCTTGTTCGCGACATACGCTGTGCTGTCGAGCAATTCAATTGCGGGCCCAACAGGTAAAGACATTTTCGAACTCCCATTCGTGTTTGTCGAAACCATGCTGCTGCTGTTTAGCAGTATCACATTTGGTTTTGGCATTATCGCGATGAAGCGCAACAACGTTGCTGGTCTCAAACGTTGGATGTTAGTAACGTTCGCGCTTGGTCTTGGCTTTATCTGTATGGAGGTCTATGAGTTCCATCACCTGATTGAAGAAGGCTATGGTCCACAAACAAGTGCATTCCTATCGGCATTCTTTACGTTGGTTGGTACGCACGGCCTGCACGTAACCTTTGGTCTGATTTGGTTAGCGGTAGCGTACCATCAACTGTCGACGAAAGGCCTGAACGACAATATGGCAATGCGCTTTAACTGCTTAAGCCTATTCTGGCACTTTCTAGATATCGTCTGGATTTGTGTCTTTACCATCGTTTACTTACTGGGGGTAATGTAATGGATCAACATGTAGAAACCAGTGCGTCAGATTACGTGAAAGGCTTCATTGCCTCACTGATTCTGACGGTAATTCCGTTCTACTTTGTTTGGACGAAATCATTACCAGATACAACAACCTATGCGATTCTATTTGGATGTGCATTAGTGCAGATATTTGTTCACTTCAAATACTTCTTGCACATGGAAACAAAAACATCCGACGGACGTTGGAACCTTGTATCACTGATGTTTACCGCCATTGTTGTACTTATCCTTATCGCTGGCTCGGTATGGATCATCTACAACATGAACGTCAACATGAAGTTGTAGGCCAAGGTATGCTGAAAAGTTATTTGTCTATCACCAAACCGGGCATTATTTTCGGCAACCTGATTTCTGTTGCGGCGGGGTTCTTCCTCGCCGCAAAAACAGAACCAGCCAGTCTAATGTTGTTCGTTACAACGTTAGTTGGTGTGGGGTTAGTCATCGCTTCAGGTTGTGTGGTGAATAATATTTTTGATCGTGATATCGACCAAAAGATGGCACGTACACAAAATCGTGAAACAGTGAAAGGCAACATCAATATCGATATTGCGTTTGTTTATGCACTTGCTTTATTGCTGGTAGGAACCGCACTGTTATTTATCCGAGTGAACCCACTATCCGCTGTCGTCGTTTTGCTTGGCTACGTGTATTACGTGTTCTTTTACACGATGTGGTACAAACGTAACTCGGTGTATGGAACTTTAGTGGGAAGTATTTCAGGCGCAGTCCCGCCATTGGTGGGTTACTTGGCGGTAACAAACTTCATTAGCTTGGAAGCGATTTTACTCTTTACCATGTTCTGTCTCTGGCAAATGCCGCACTCGTACGCGATTGCCATGTTCCGCATGCAAGACTACCGAGAAGCCGGGATTCCCGTATTGCCAGTTAAAGAAGGCATTCATAAAGCGCATCGACACATGAAAGCGTATGTTGTGGCGTTTGGAGCAGTATCGTTGGGGTTATTTTTACTTGGTGAAGCCGGGTATGAATACTTAGCGGTTGCAGCGGTCGTTTGCTTTATGTGGACGAAAGTGACCTTTCGCAGCATTGATGACAGCAACTACATCGCTTGGTCAAAGTCGGTGTTTAAAGTCTCACTGCTAGTGGTGATGGGGATCAGTGGTGTACTAGGATTAGAGCTTATTCCGTTGCCATTTATTTATTGAGTTTGAAATTCTTTAATATCACTTCTATGTAGCTCCCATTCTGAGAGCTACATGCTTTGCTAGACTCGAATTCATGCCTAAAAGAGATAATATGATTATCCCTTCTAACTATGGTCTTGGTTCATGTTTCGTCGTTTTACTCTTCTTTCAATTGTTGCTATTTCTTCATGCGTATTAGCCCAAGTTCCGTCCTCGGTTAGCTCCGTGGAAACTTATCGTATTGGAGATATTCTTGTCAGGCTTATTATTCACAACATGGAGATTAATCCAGTGATTGAAGTCGATACAATTAATCGTTCAGATTATGAAATAAATGATGTATTTCGAGTTGCCTTCATTTCTCTAGATAATGAAAAACTGGATTTCAACCAGAGTGCTGGCGTGTTTGTAGAAGAGTATGGAGTGCCTGATAATAAAGTATTTTTCGTGCTTGATTACTTTTATCTACATGGGGGAGGAAGCGTTCTTGTGGATTGTGAAGTCTCATTCGAAAAAGAGAAGATCTTACCCCCAGAATGTAGAGTGAAGGTAAACTGAGAAATCGGCCGAGTTGCTTTTCTTACAAGCTTATCTCACTAAACCTTAATCCAGATTAAAGTTTTGCCACCCACGAGGCATTAAGGTGCGCCTGTAGTTTGCAGGTCTCACGGATTCAGAGAAGGAACAGCCATACGTTGGGTATCGCTGTTCCTTTTTTGTTCTTGGTTACTTGGGAAAAGATAGAACCATAAAGACAACATTAAGAGGACTGGTTTTGAGCATTTTGTTTTCCGAAGCCCGCATTGGCAACATGACCCTAAAGAACCGTTTTGTGCGCAGCGCAACGTGGGAGAACATGGCGACCGAAGATGGCCACATGACGGATAAGCTTTACGATATTTACGAAGAGTTGGCGAAAGGTGAAGTGGGTTTAATTGTTACTGGTTATGCCAATATCGTGGAAGAAGAGAAACCCAACGCTGGGATGATGGGGATCTATAACGACTCTTTTATTGAAGAATACAAAAAGCTAACAGAGCTAGTACATCAACACGATTCTAAAATCGTAATGCAAATTGCTTACGGTGGAACCAAAACCACCTACAGCGTCGGTGAGCGTGTCATCTTTGCTCCGAGTGATGTGCCTGAGCGTGGCACGAATACGCAAGGCAAAGCGATGACTAAGGACGAGATCGATTACATCGTAAAGGCATTCGCATTGGCGAGTAAACGTGCTCAAGACGCTGGTTTTGACGGCGTAGAGATACATGCGGCACACACTTACTTAATTAACCAGTTTTTAAGCCCGTACTATAATCGTCGCGAAGACGAATACGGTGGTGGCTTAGAAAATCGCATGCGTTTCCTTTTAGAAATTTTTTCTGAAACCAGAAAGCTGGTTGGGAATACTTTCCCGATCCTTGTGAAGCTTACCGCGACAGAATTCCTTGACGGCGGTTTAACGTTCGATGAAACTCGCGTCGTTTGTAAGAAACTCGAAGAAGTGGGCGTTGATGCGATCATCGTGTCTGGCAATATTCACGGCAAAGCAAACGAGCTTGTTGGTGAAACGTTCGATGGTTACACACTACAAGAAGAAGGCTATTTTCACGAATATGGACATGTGATCAGTCAAGATGTGAGCATCCCGGTGATTACTGTCGGCGGATTGAGTGACATTGATGCGATTGAGAAAATTGCAGAAAACACAGATATCCAATTTTTCGCTGTGTCACGTCCTTTATTGGCTGAGCCTCAGTTAATAAAGCGCTGGAAAGAGGGTAACCGAGCACCAGTGGATTGCGAGCGTTGCTCAAAATGCCGAACCAAACGTGGTAACTTTTGCGTGGTGTATAAGAACCGAAATCGTCGTAAATAACCCACCTTAAGTGGCGGTATGTCATTGATAAATAGTGCAATAGTCTTCTAAAACACTAAGAAGGCTATTCAATTTAATTCAATATCACTGCCTCTAACGGCTATTCACTATTCGCAGTCCGAAATATTTTTATAATCCTATTTAATTGATAAATAAAGGTAATATAATTAATTATTAAAAATATTAATTATAAGACAAAGTTTCATATCTGAAACTAAATGGCATTCTAAACTTACAATGAACTTATTAATAATTAGGTGCGAGTGTCACGCAGGGTAAAGAATACAGAAGGTGCTTTGAGGTGCGGTATCATTGCGATAACTATCTGATTTTTATAACTGTGTTTCAGCTTTATCGAACCCAAAAGAGTAAGGGAATTTGTGACCCTACGGTATCGTTACTGTGGGGCCTTGTTTATTTTCTGAAAATAGCTACTCAAACGTCACGTTTAATTGTGAGGGACTTGTATTAGCTTGTCGTTGCATTGTGCTTTGCAAGCCTCATGTAAAACGTGAGAGGCAACTAATATGAATAGTCTAGAAAATGCAACCATTGAACACTTCAAAAATCAATTTCAGGGTGATGTTGTTTTGCCCGGAGATCCTACGTACGACGAAGTTCGTCAAATCTGGAATGGCATGATAGATCGCAGTCCCGGTGTTATCGCTCGCTGCAAGTCTGCCGATGATGTCGTGATGGCGGTTAACTTTGCTCGGGATAACAATCAGCTACTTTCGGTCCGAGGTGGTGGGCATAATATTGCGGGCAATGCGGTTTGCGATCATGGTGTGATGATCGACTTGTCACTTTTGAATCATGTTCAAGTGGATGAAAGCGAAAGAAGGGCTTTCGTTGAACCTGGCTGTACGTTGGCTGATGTCGATGAGGCCACACAAAAATATGGATTAGCAACGCCTGTCGGCATTAATTCAACCACGGGAATTGCGGGGTTAACGCTTGGCGGTGGTTTTGGTTGGTTGAGCCGAAAATATGGTATGACGATAGACAACTTGGTCTCTGCAAATGTCGTAACTGCAGATGGTCGTCAACTGCTCGCGAATGAGACAGAAAATGCCGATTTGTTCTGGGCGTTACGTGGGGGCGGCGGTAACTTTGGTATCGTTACGCGTTTTGAATTCCAGCTACATCCTGTCGGTCCAGAGGTGTTTAGTGGTCTCATTGTCTTTCCATTTGAGCAAGCGAAATCCATTATCACCCAGTTTGCGAAATTCACTGAGTCGGCCCCTGATGACCTAAGTGTCTGGATGGTGAGTCGGAAAGCGCCGCCACTCCCATTCTTACCTGAAAGCGTTCACGGTAAAGAAGTAGTTGTACTCGCGATATGTTATGCGGGTGACCCGGCTGAAGGTGAGAAGTTAATTGCACCGTTGAGAGAGTTTGGTGATGCACATGGTGAGCACGTTGGTGTACAGCCATTTGCGGCGTGGCAGCAAGCGTTTGATCCATTGCTTACTCCGGGCGCACGTAACTATTGGAAATCGCACAATTTTAACTCGCTAAGCGAAGGTGTGATTGATGCGGCGATAGAATACGCAGGTAAGTTACCATCGCCTCAGTGTGAGATTTTTATCGCCTCTCTTGGCTGCGCTGCCTCTAGACCTGAGCCCGAGTCTATGGCTTATTCTAGCCGTGATGCAAACTATGTATTAAATGTGCATGGAAGATGGGATTTAGCAGAAGATGATGAAGCTTGCATCAGCTGGGCAAGGGAATTTTTTGCCAAGACTAAGCCCTATGCAAGTGGCGGAGCGTATATCAATTTCCTTACACAAGACGAAGCTGAACGTACAGAGTCTGCCTATGGTCCAACCTTTGCGCGTTTACAAGCAGTGAAGAAGAAGTTTGATCCAAATAACTTGTTCAGAATGAATCAGAATATCAAGCCAGAATAAGTGCAATAAGAGCGTCGTCATTTCATATGACCGGATCTGTCACTTAATATCAAATAACAGTGGCTCTAAAATCTAATGGAGCCACTGTTAGCTAAAACCTTCGAACTACGTTTCTTCATCTTGATAGTTTAGATAACGTACACACAAATCATGAAACGCTTTAGCTTGAGGCGAGATCGTGCGGTCGGTCAACGTAAAGATACCAATTTGCCTTTCAAGCGGTGGATCGATAAGTGGGATCCAAACCAAGCGTGTTTCATTGGTTGGGAAAGCAAGCTTCGGTAGGGTCGTGACACCAATCCCAAGTTCTAAGACAGAAAACAGCGAAGTGATATTCTCGACCGAATAGAGCGCTTGCTCACTCAGTGCTCTGGCTGGGGTTGGATCGAGAAGCGTACAGGTGCCGTTGCGAATGAAAGGTTGTTCGAGCAAAGTTTGCCACTCGATTCCCTCTGTTTGATCGGCAATAGGGTTATCTTTTAAACACACCACGCCAATGGGGTCGGACAACAGCGGCGTAAAGTCAATACCGCCTTCATCAAGGTGAGAGGGGTTACCGAGCGCCAAGTCGACTTCACCGGAGAGTAAGCGAGCCTCGACGCCCGCCGCGTTATCATCGATCAAGCTTACTTCTACATTTGGATACTGCTCGCAAAAGGCACCCAACACGCTCGGGATGAGTTTCGCTGCAACAGAAGGAACGCTCGCAATTCGCACTCTCCCTTGCTGTCCGGCCGCGGCGGCTTTTAAATCATTGTCGAGCGCACTGTAGATATTGAGAAACTGAACCACCTTGGGCAAACAAATTTCACCAAAAGGCGTTAATTTGGTTTTGTTGCCGGGTTCAAACAGAGTTTGCCCTAGCATTTTCTCTAGCTCTTTTATCGATGTGGAGAGTGCAGCCTGAGATCGATTTGCACGATGTGAAGCGGCTCGAAACCCACCTTCCTCGACTACCATCACAAAATGCATTAATTGTTGAAGCTTAATACTCATCCCTAATACCTCTTAATCCCTTTATTTACGTTATTCTCAACGAGGTGATAAGTTTAATTTATCAATTGTAAAAAATTTACCGTTAGATTTATCGCCTGTCAATGTGCATCATTTAACCATATTGAAACAAAGTTGTTACAAAGGTTGAAAGGCACGTGAATACTCCTACTAAAAAACACCCAGTTAAAACCAGTCTATTTGCTTCTAAAGCGCCGCTTGAATGGGCGATAGTCAACAACGGAACCCTGTATACGGCTCAAATTCCTATTGATGACACAGGCGCGGTTGTGGAAGGCGGCATCGAAGTACAAACACGTCAAACCTTTAACAATCTCATTCACACCCTGGAGTGTGCAGGGGAGTCTTTGGACTCTGTATTGCAGGTCCTGATTTACGTGACCGACAGAGAATACTTAAAAACCGTTAACCAAGTGTACGCGGAATATTTTGAAGCGCCGTACCCAAATCGCGCCGCCATGGTGGTTGCAGGGTTAGCACGAGAAGAAATGTTGGTGGAGTTTGTCGTCTACGCGTCGGCAAGCCAGCCAGAATAAATCCAACAAGAATAATTGAGATCAGTGAGTGGGTGGCTTGCCATCACAAATCGGAAGAACAAGGAAAGAACCATGACTTTTATTAACAATGTTCAAGCAGAAAAATCCCTCTATATAGCAGGTGAATGGCAATCGGGCATGGACACCATCGCCAATATTAACCCTTCTGATATCAGCGAAAACATTGGCGATTTCGCACAAGCGAGTGTGTCGCAAGTAGAGCAAGCGATTCAAGCGGCTAAATCAGCGCAGCCAGAGTGGGAAAAAACACCAATCGAGCGCAAACAAGCAGTGCTGCAAGCGATTGGTGATGAGCTTATTGCACGATGTGACGAATTGGGCACCTTGCTTTCGCGTGAAGAAGGTAAGCCATTTGCTGAAGGTCGAGGTGAGATTTACCGTGCCGGCCAATTCTTTCAATACTTTGCTGCTGAGGTACTGCGTCAAATTGGCGATAACGCTGCTTCCGTCCGTCCAGGTGTCTCCGTTGAAGTTACTCGCGAAGCCGTCGGCGTTATCGCCATTATCTCTCCTTGGAACTTCCCAACAGCAACAGCGGCTTGGAAAATCGCGCCAGCACTTGCGTTTGGCAACAGTGTCGTCTGGAAGCCTGCCAACCTAACTCCAGCAAGTGCCGTTGCACTGACTGAGATTATCCATCGCCAAGGTTTACCTGCTGGCACGTTTAACCTCGTTTTGGGTAGCGGTTCGCAAGTCGGTAATACCCTTATCAATTCGAAAGACGTGAACGGCGTGAGCTTCACTGGTTCTGTGGACACAGGCCGTAAAGTTGCAGCAGCTACGGCACCAAACTTTGTGCGTTGTCAGCTAGAAATGGGCAGTAAAAACGCGCTCGTGGTGGCAGATGATGCAGACATTCAAATTGCCGTTGAAGCCACAATTGCAGGCTCATTCTCGGGTGCAGGTCAAAAATGTACCGCGTCTTCTCGTCTTGTGGTTATGGACGGAATTCACGACGCGTATGTTGAAGCGCTAATCAAACGCATGAGTGAACTTAAAGTGGGTCACGCACTGGAAGAGGGCGTATTCATGGGCCCTGTTGTTGATGGTAACCAGCTGAATGCGAACTTTGAGTGGATTGAAAATGCACGCCAAGCGGGCGCAGAGCTGGCTTTTGGTGGCGAGCGTCTGAGCCTAGAGCATGACGGTTACTACATGTCACCAACCCTGTTCTTGAACACACAAAACAGCTGGGAAGTGAACCAAGAAGAAGTCTTTGCACCAATGGCGAGCGTGATTCGCGTTTCTGATCTGGATGAGGCAATTGCAGTCGCGAACGATACGCGCTTTGGTCTGACAGGCGGCATTATCACGCAAAGCTTGCGCAACAGTGCGATCTTCAAACAGCAAGTCCAAACGGGCTGCGTCATGGTTAACTTGCCAACTGCGGGTACAGATTATCACGTCCCATTTGGTGGCCGTAAAGAATCTAGCTTTGGTCCTCGTGAGCAAGGTCAGTACGCCAAAGAGTTCTACACCGTGGTGAAAACCGCTTATCAGCGCCCTTACTAAGAACAGCAGGGTAGCTGATGGTGTCAGTTACCCGCACTGAAAGGCTAAGAAATTGTTTAAGGAGTGGTTATGTACCAACAACGGATTGTGATTGACGGATTGCAGTACTGCAATTGGGATCGAGAGTATTTCCAAACGCTTAAGGCGAGTGGCATTACCGCCGTTCATGCCACCATCGTCTACCACGAAACTGCGCGCGAAACCTTAACGCGTTTTGCTGAATGGAACTTGCGCTTCGAGCAAAATGCGGACCTCATCATGCCTATTTATTCAATGGCAGATGTAGAAAAAGCCAAAGCAGAAGGCAAAGTCGGCATCTTCTTCGGCGCGCAGAATTGCTCACCGATTGATGATGAAATTGGCCTGATTGAAGTGATGCGCCGCCAAGGTCTGCTGATCATGCAACTGACCTACAACAACCAAAGCTTACTAGCGACAGGTTGTTACGAACAAAACGATTCCGGCGTAACTCGCTTTGGTAAGCAAGCGATTGAAGAGATGAACCGAGTCGGGATGATCATTGATATGTCCCACAGCGCGGAGCGTTCAACGTTGGAAGCTATCGAGCTCTCTTCGCGTCCAATTTGTATCAGCCATGCTAACCCGACGTTTGCGCATGACGCACTGCGCAACAAGTCCAACACCGTGATCAAAGCACTGACGGAGCGCGGTGGTTTGATTGGATTCAGTTTATATCCATTCCATTTGCCAAATGGCAGCCAGTGCACGCTGGATGATTTCTGCCAGATGGTTGCGAAAACCGCAGACATGTTTGGCGTTGACCATTTAGGTATCGGTAGCGATTTGTGCCTAAATCAGCCGCAACAAGTGTTGGAGTGGATGCGCAACGGTCGTTGGTCAAAAGCGATGGATTACGGCGAAGGTTCTGCAAGTAACTCGGGATGGCCAGATGCGCTGCCATGGTTCTGCGGCAGTGCAGGGATGGAGAACATCTACAACGGATTAATGCGTCACGGATTTAGTGAATCTGAGGCAGGAAAAATATTGGGTGAAAACTGGTTCAACTTCCTCAAAGAAGGATTAGAGCCTATTTCATAGTACTCCCAAAATTAGGAACCGCCTGCCTACATAACAACAATACGGCAGGCGTAAAACTCACATTTTGTAGCCAGTCTTTGGCAGCTGCAAAGAACCTCTGGAGTCAGAGTATGTCTGATTTAACCGATAGCATGAAAGCTTCCACGATGAGCATGTCATCAGGCGAGGCACAAGCAACACACAACACATCAACCGTGAATAGCACAACTGATAAATTAGGTCTGAATAATCCTGTACTTTGGTATAGCGGCGGCTTTATTGCGCTGTTCGTTGCCATTGCGCTGTACGATGGCGAGCTATTGTCTACGATTGTTAACGCCGGCTTTGGCTGGGCAGTTCAGGTGTTTGGTCCATACTGGCAGTTACTGCTGCTTCTCACTTTTCTTATTGGTCTTGGCTTGGCTGCAGGGCGAACAGGCAAGGTGATGTTGGGTGGGATTGCTAAACCAGAAATGGATTCTTTCCGCTGGATGGCGATTATTTTCTGTACCTTATTGGCTGGTGGTGGCGTTTTCTGGGCCGCGGCTGAGCCTATCGCACACTATGTTAGCCCACCCCCTTTATACGGCGCGCAAGATAACCCGCAGCAAGGCGCGGTGAATGCGTTGTCGCAATCCTTTATGCACTGGGGCTTTCTGGCTTGGGCGATTGTAGGTAGCTTAACTTCCATCGTGGTGATGCACCTGCATTACGACAAAGGTTTGCCACTAAAACCCCGTATTTTGCTTTATCCAGTGTTGGGCGAACGAGCGCTTAAAGGCCAGCTCGGTGCATTGATTGACGCATGCTGCATTATCGCGGTAGCCGCGGGCACCATCGGGCCAATTGGGTTTCTAGGCTTGCAGGTTAGCTACGCGTTAAATGCATTGTTTGATATTCCTGATGGCTTTACCACTCAGCTTATCATCATTTTGTTTGCGATTGCGCTTTACACCTTGTCAGCACTCAGTGGATTGAGTCGAGGCATGCAACTGCTTAGTCGTTACAACGTGATTCTGGCAATGGCATTGATGGTTTACATCCTGTTTTTTGGCCCTACGAATTTTATCTTTAACGGATACATTCAAGGTGTAGGGAGCATGCTGGATAACTTTATCCCAATGGCGACCTATCGTGGTGACGAAGGTTGGCTAAGCTGGTGGACAGTATTTTTCTGGGGCTGGTTCCTGGGTTATGGTCCGATGATGGCAATCTTTATTGCGCGTATTTCCCGTGGTCGCACTATTCGCCAAGTTATTTCAACCATCAGTATAGTGGCTCCGTTAACCACCTGTTTTTGGTTCACGATTGTGGGCGGCTCAGGTCTTGCGTTTGAAATTGCTGAACCGGGTAGCGTGAGTGCGGCGTTTGAGGGCTTTAACTTGCCAGGTGCTTTGCTTGCAGTGACTCAGCAACTACCAATGCCAATGCTGACATCAATTCTATTTCTGATTTTAACAACGATCTTCATCGTCACGACGGGCGACTCAATGACCTACACCATCAGCGTCGTGATCAGTGGTGAAACGGAGCCGAATGCGATCATCCGTACCTTCTGGGGAGTAATGATGGGTGTGACGGCATTGATCCTGATTTCCCTTGGCTCTGGCGGCATCTCTGCACTGCAATCTTTCATTGTGATTACCGCGGTTCCGGTTTCGCTGATTCTGTTGCCGTCACTTTGGAATGCACCGCAAATCGCAATCAAAATGGCGAAAGAGCAAGGGCTATAACAATTATCTAATTCAAACAACGTGGAGCTTGTGCGGGTGTTTTCCTCCTGCATCCGCACAAACCCTAGTATTCTTACAATAACAAATAGGTGGTGAGCAAAATGGATGCACATCGTTCTACTTATACGGAAGCAACTATGCGCGATGCAGCAATTGTCATGGCAGCCGAAAGGCTTGGCGCAATGCACCAAAACCGAATCAGCTTTGTTCGTAGTCTGATTCGTAATATGGCAAGCCAAAACTGGCAAGTAACCAAGCATGAGTGGCAACTTTGTCCGCGTGGTTATGGTCACGTTATTTACAAGTTGACCACGCCAGAGCACATTTATCATTTGGTGGTGTTCTGTGATGAAATTGCTGATGACGAGCGTAATGACCGCGTCATTGCTGAAAAGTGGGACGTCACATTCGCACTGGTTCAAGGCGATGTTGATGTTACTTTGTTGGAAAGATTGCGAGCAAATGTACCGCTGCAAGAAGCGGGACGTAATCCAAACAACGTACTTGTTCTGGCTCGCGCAAACAAAAGCGTGCGCGTGTTTGAACACATTGTTAGCGCTCTTTCTCAAGGCAAGCAGCCCGAGCCAAAAGAGCTGGCGGAAGTGGGTTATATCCTGCGTACCACAGCTGTTTATGGTAACGGAAAGTTTGGTATCGCCGATTTCAAACTGTTAGAGAATAACCCAGATTTCAGCCAGTCTTTTAGTGCGCAAATGTGTGCTGTGTATATGTTGCGTGAATTCAGCCTAGACTGGGTACACTACCTGGCACTTCAGCAAGGTGGCGACAACGCGGTGGCATTGCACCGTGGCTTGCAGCGCTACCTTGGTGTCGGAAATGCTACTGGCTTAGGCATGGCTCCATACTTGATTAATCACCCGTGCATCGTTGACCAATGGATGACCTCTCGCGAGAGTGCGGTAGCGCGAGTCTTTGCGATGCCGTGTGAAGCTTCATTCCATGCTCATTTGCAAGGATTACTGCAAAAAGCACAGCGCCATCTAGAGCAAGTCATCACCATCAATGAACATCAAGACAGGCTCAATCATCAAGCGATAGCAGACATCAAACAACTGCTATCAGAGCTAACAACGTTAATGGCATCACATCCGAACTGGGCGAGTTTGGTCGAGCAAAAGAAAACAATGAGTGTGGAAGCCCAAGAAATCCTCACCTCTTGCTTGATCGAGCTCTACCCATCTTTAGTGGACGAATTTGCCAGCCAAATGAATACGGATGAAACGTTATCGATTCCGGGCGGGAAAAAGATCCAAGATTTACTTGAGGTGTTGCAAAGCAAATACCGCTGGGCGATTGATGCAGATTACTCACTAGCCGAGAACAACTACTGGTTCTGGTATCGTTCACAAGACAAAGAAGAACCAAGGCTTGGTGTTCGTGGGGAGGAAGCAGGAGAAGAAAAAGAGCTGCCGCTTGATATCGGCAGACAAGTGAATCGCTTGTACCACGCCTTGCTTGGTTGTGATGAAGAAATGTCCGTAGCAGAGTTTCTGTTGCAAAATCCGACTTACCGTTCGATCACACGTCGCGTATGGACGTTAGGCAACCGAGCAATGGGTGATATTCAAATGAACGTGCTACGCCAAGATGCACTGCCAATGCACTTACTGCGATGTAAATTGGCGATCTTTGGTGCGACTAAGTTTGATCCGCGCTCGGATCGTTGGGTTCGAGTAACTTTCTTCCAGGGCGCGCCGTTGTTAGATGAAATTCACGATCCTAAACTGGCGGACACATGGATTTTCCCGAGCATGCCGGAACGAGAAGAAATTGCGCAAAGTGACAATCAAAAAATCAACGGAGGATTTGCATTATGATCGTCTCTCACAACGAATTGGTGGCCGCGGTTAATAAGGCATTTCTTGGCATGCGCCGTCACTGTGGTGAGGCGGATGTCATTGCGAACATGGTGGCGGACTTGCAAATGGTTGGCTTGCACGGAGTACGCCATTTTAATAACGCCAGCCTGTTTCTTGGCTTAGATTCAGACTGCGCCGTATCGGTGACTAAAAGCACGCCGTCAAGCATCGAGGTGGACCTGCACAACGGCAGTGTGGCGTGCCACTTACCCGCCGTGTTGGATTTCGCACTTGAGAAAATGATCAACAGTAAGTCGATTACCATCACGTTGAAACAGTGTCATAACCGCTGGCTAGGTTTTAGTGAGTTGTTGAAGCTCTCTGCGAAAGGCATTGCGTGCCGTGCGCAGTGGGTCAATGGCACGAGCCCGAAAGGGATACTTTATGTCTTAAATCGTGGTTGTGTTGCTCCTGAGGTGTTTTTCTCTGAGCGAATAGAAGATGGCAATTGTGATTATCATGCCATGACGATCGAACTGTCAGTGAATGACTTTGATATCGCCCAAAGCGCACAAGGCTATTCCACACATATTACAGGTGAAGCGTTGAGTCAGGCGCAGAGTACTTCTTGGCAAGAAGGCATTTTTGTTGAAGATCAAGAGTGGGAAACATTGAAACAAACCGCAACTGCATTGCTAGTGGAGAACAGTGAGCGTTCCAAGCAGGGCGCTGGTGGTGTGGTTTAAGCTCTGAAGGGACGGTGATTCCAAGTTTCAAGTGATGAAGGCTGCGGTTTAGCGGCCTTTTTTGTGCGCGATGTTCGGTCACTTCTTAGGTTCTAAGACTATGATTATCGTTAAATACCAAGTAGAGCGACATAGGGAAGAAAAATGGACCTGCAAGAGAACAAAAGAAATGCCATTGCGTTTTACGAAACCGCCTATCGAGGTAATCCAAGAAAGGCGGTTGAAGACTACGTTGGCGATGAGTACATCCAGCACAATCCATTAGTTGGAAACGGCCCCGAGGCTTTTATCGAGTATTTTGAGCGGATGCAAAACGAGTATCCCAATAAAGACATTACGTTTGTGCGAGCCATTGCTGAGGGGAATTTGGTGGCACTACACACTCACCAAACATGGCCTAATGATATTGAATACGTGACGATGGATTTCTTTCGTTTTGATCATAATGGGAAAATCGTCGAACATTGGGACGCTCTGCAAGAGATTCCTAAAGAAACATTGAATGGTCACACCATGTATTAATGAATCGTTGATTAGCCTCCAATACTATTTATTCAAACGGTATGGGAGGCTAAATTATTTGGTACGAGTTAGACGTCAATCACTAGAGCGCTTTTTCGATCTTCATCGCTACGTCTTCAGATACCCAACCTTTCCATAAGTCAGGGTAGGTATTAAAGAAGTAAAACATCGCTTCTTCACCATCTGCGTAGTTATCTTCCATCCAGGCCAGCATTTCACTCATTTGCTCGTTGGTAAATCCGCGTTTCTGCAAGTACGCGAATGCTTGGGGTTCTTTGTTCGCAAATGCCTCAGTTGTTACTGTGCGAACTGGAGAAGGTGGGTACATTGTTACTTTGGGAGAAGTACAATCAGGCTGGGTGGTACAGTTGCGATACTCTTCCAGATCCGTTCCGCTACCAAAATCCACTTTGACCATATCATACTTGCCCAATACGGGTGTTGGTGACCAGTAGTAACCAAACCAAGGCATTTTGCGATCATAGGCTTTGGCGATGGTACCAGCTAGTGCAGCGCCAGAGCCTGGGTCAACCATCTCAAAGCCGTGCTCACTTAACCCTAATGCATTAAACAAGTGACCGGAGGTGATTTGGCATGTCCAACCAGCAGGGCAGCTATAAAAGGCGAACTTGTCATCATCCTCTGGGTGTTCAAATAGTTTGGCGTGCTTGATGACGCCTTCTATCGTCGCGAGCTCTGGATACTGTTTTACCAGATAGGCGGGAACCCAAAACCCTTCTTCACCGCCATTGACAAGCGATTCACCAGCGATACGCAAGCGTTTATCCGCAATCCCTTTATCAAGTGCTTCTTTAATACCGTTTGTCCATAACTCTGGCGCAACGTCAGGCTGCCCCTTTTCAATCATAGAGGTGCCTGTAGGAACGCTATCACCAGGGATCAATTCCGCATCGCACTGGTAGCCTTCATTTAAGACAAATTGGTCGATGTGCGCCATTAAGCTGGCCGAATTCCAATTCATATCCGCGATGGTTATTTTTCCACATTCATCCGCATTTGCGTGAGTTGATAATGCTGATAGCAGCAGAACAGAGAGCATTGAAGGTGTCGTCTTCATGTGACTGAATTTCCTTGTCGTTGTCATTTACTTCAGTATATACATCGGTTTATAAAGATTCAGTGAACAAGGTTTTTTCAGTGACGTTAAGCATAAAAACGGTGATTTATGAAGCGTTTGGTGAGAGGGGTTTAAAGGGCGTTAATACAGCAAGAACACTCCTTCGTAGCCGCCAATCTCAATATGAGAAACATAGTCGCCGATGTTACCGTCTTGATCTACAGGTCGCATAGGCTCTGGAAGTGCGATAGTTATCTTCGGTGAGGAGAAGTAATCGATATTTTTGCCAAAGAAATCAGTCCGATACAGCACTCGGCCTTTGGTGAATTCGCGGGCTAACACCATCTCTGTAGGGCCATGCATCACTACCGTATCGTCTGAGTGATACGCAAAGTACGTATGGGTTGGTAACAAATCGATAGCGCCATTAGGCAAGTCAGGATGAGCTACTTTGCTCATAGAAGCATCTCCAATCACCGTGTAATCGGCGGAATAGGGCGTGCTGGTGGACATCATTAGCGGAGTCGCCTGATACCCATCTGGGATTTGATTGGTTGGTGTACCTAAATCAACGGCAAGCAAGGTGCTAGGTTGATAAGCAATATTCTTTGGTACGCCTGCCTTCCAGAAGTTGTCACCTGTTGTGTTATTACTTCCATATAAGTAGCCATTGTTCCACTGATTAAAGTAACTGCGCTCAGGGTGATAGTTTAAGTAGAACACCGCTAGTGCAGAGTATTGGTCCTGTTTCCAATTGTCTTCTGTGTTACCAAAGTATTGAACGCGACCATAACGCGTTGTCGCTTGATAAATCACGTTCTGGCCAACTTTGGCGAGAGCAGAGTTATCCCAAAACTTAGCCAAGCCAGCATAGCCACTAAAGCCAGTGGAAGGGAAAAGGTAGTGCTCGCGCAAGTACAAGGAGCCAGCACCAACCAAGTGGTTTTGGCCGTTACGACCGAATAAGTTGGCCGCGCCTATGTTGAGGCCAATTAACGCATCCGCATCCAGCGTCGCCAATTTGTTTAAGAACGCCGAGAATTGCGCTTTGTATGCATCATCAGCGGCTTGGCTTCCCGCCACCAAACCAAGCTCATCCACCGTACCACCGGAATAAACGTAGAACTGATTTTCTCCGAGTAACTTATTCGTATCGTCGTTGTACGCACCGTTTAAACCTTGTTTTGCCCATTCAGCTTGATAATAGTGGCGCATTGTATTGGCAAAATCGGGATTGCCGAGATTAGTCAATGCCCAAGAAGAGGTTTGATTCCACATGCGACCAAATGGAATAACGCGTGACTCCCAACGAAATCGTGCTGTTGCATTCTTATTTGAGCGGCTCTTGAACTCTTGCCAAGAAAGATAATTATCTTGGTTTCGATCAGCTGATTCGTCAAAACCTCGAATTTGTCGCCAGCGCTGAATGGTTTGACCTTCAGGTGTCTCCGTTGGTGCTCCTAAGACATTGACGACAGGGAAGCTATCTTTGAGTTGAATGTTTTCGAGGCGTGGGCGGTTTTCTATGTTGTCGTCATGCCAAGTAATTTTCGCAACGTAAAGGCGGCCGCCGTCGCGTAAAAAAGTGGACCCAAAATACTGACCGCCACCATAGGTTTGTCCGCTACCATCGTGTGTCGTAGCGCGAACCCAATCCGAAGGAACAGACCAGTTTACCGTTTGGTTTTTAGTCATGTTCTCAGTTTTGTCTTTTTTAATTGCGAAGTTTTTCCATTCTGTTACCAGACCGAATGAATCGATGGCAGAAGGGTATTCAATTATGAAGTTGCCACCTTGAGCAAACTGGGAAAACGTAAAGGTTAAGCGGTCGAACTTCTCTGAGTGATAAACATAGAGTTCACCACCATTATTCGCCTGACCAAATACGTCAGCATCCCATGGCGGTGGTTGATATAGCCAAAAGCCGGCGTGGTCAGAGCTGGCGGTATAGCCAACGATCATCGGTTTGCGATTTAGCAGAGTATTTTCACCATGGCTTGAGTCAACCTCTGCGATGATAGTGTCTTCAGAAAAGTGGAGAAAGAAATCTTCGTAGTCAACTCCATTCAGTTCTGCTTGATTACGGATGTCGTTCTCAAGCCAACCTGAGTTAAGTTCTAGCTTTTGGTTGTACATGTACCCAATCGCTTTTACACGCTCGTTATCACTCTTATTTTTGTAAGCTCCAAATACGATATCGGCATTATCCAACTCCCATTCAAGTGCAACGGCAGCAGAGATAGGCTTATCTTGAAGATCAATACCCTGTTCATGCAACCCAGGTAACACGATTGCTGTTCTACTCCAAACGTTGGGTACAGAAAGCAAGCTCAAAGAAATGAGTGTAGCGAGAGAAAAGCAATGCGACTTCAACATGGAGTTATCCCAGTAATACTTAGATGACTCAAATTAAGAGTCAGAGTACAAAGAGAAATTATAGTCCATTCGCTAAGTCGTAATCAGGCCCCTGCCATAGAGGACTTTACAGGAAAACTAACAGGGGATGCTGTGCAAAAATGAGCGGGTGTACTTGGAATAGATCATCCTCATAGACTCAAAACTTCCTCTACACGTCAGCACAAAAATAACCACCATTTTAACCTTGTTTCGGTCGTCACCATGTTGTTGGGTTTTCTTCAACAAATTCAGTTAAAACTAACTCTTCAAACCAGTCAGATACTCTGTCTTGGTGGTTGCAGATCATACAAAAAATTAACAAATTAAATTTTTATACATTTTTATTGCATAAAAAGTCCAGTTGAGTAATATAAATACCAAGTGACAATTAATGCGGTATGTCAGCATGACTATTCAGGTAAGCGGAATCAATAAATCCTACGGTGAGACACAAGTGCTTCACGATGTCAGCTTTAAGTGTGAAAGCGGGGAAACACTGGTTTTACTCGGTCCAAGTGGCGCAGGTAAGAGCTCTCTACTGCGTGTTCTTAACCTTCTTGAAGGGGCGGATAACGGCAAGCTAAACATCGCAAATGATGTTTTTGATTTCTCTACTGAAATCAAAGAGAAACAAGGTTTAGCACTTCGTCGTAAAGTAGGCATGGTGTTCCAACAGTACAACTTATGGCCGCACATGACAGTGATGGAGAACCTGATTGAGGCTCCGGTAAAAGTATCTGGCATGGATAAAGAAGAAGCGAAGAACCAAGCAATGCAAATTCTCGCAACGCTGCATTTGGCAGACAAAGCGGATGCATGGCCGATGCAGCTTTCTGGTGGTCAGCAACAACGTGTGGCGATTGCTCGTGCATTGATGATGAAACCGGAAGTCTTGCTTTTTGATGAACCGACCGCTGCGCTTGATCCGGAAATTACTAACCAAGTCGTTAAGATTATTAAAGATTTAAGCGAAACTGGCATCACCCAAGTCGTAGTAACGCATGAGGTCGATTTTGCTAAAAAAATCGCTAGCCACGTACTGTATCTAGAAAAAGGATACATCGTCGAGCACGGCACAAATGATTCGTTTTCTAACCCGCAAACCGCCCAGTTTGCTGACTACCTAAATCACTAAATTACGTTTTTAAAGTTCAGTCTATTTAACAGATAAGCTCGGCTGTCATTGCGAGTGTCAGCCCACTAAGTACACACGGAGTATTGCAATGAAAAAGATTTTACTAGCTTCACTAATCGGCCTTTCTTCTGCAACCATGGCAGCGAACGCAGCAGCACAAGAAGAGATCAAATTTGCGATGGAAGCGACTTACGCACCGTTCGAATACATGGATGAAAACAACCAAATCCAAGGTTTTGATGTGGATCTGGCGAATGCACTATGTAAAGAAATGGAAGCAAAATGTACCTTCCACAACCAATCTTTTGACAGCCTGATCCCTGCATTAAAATTCAAGCGTTACGATGCGGCTATCTCTGCAATGGATATTACTGACGCGCGTTTGGAGCAAGTGAATTTCACGAATGCATACTATGAAAACTCAGCAGCGTTTGTTTCTATCAAAGAAAAAGTTGCTGATCAAAAAGCACTAGAAGGTAAGCGCGTTGGTGTTCAAAACGGTTCAACACACCAAAGTTACCTGATTGAGCAAATGCCGGGCGTAACCGCGGTTCCTTACTCTAGCTACCAAGACGCATTCATCGATATGAAGAACGGTCGTATTGATTCTGTATTCGGCGATACAGCTGTCGTAGCTGAATGGTTCAAGAAAGAAGACAATCTAGCATACGTGGGCGAGCACGTAACCAACCCTAAATACTTCGGTAACGGTTTCGGTATCGCAGTAAACAAAGGTAACGACGAGCTAGTGAACAAGCTGAACACGGCACTGAAAACAGTGAAAGCGAACGGCGAATACGACGTAATCTACAACAAGTACTTCGGTAAGTAATATGGCACTAACGGGTTACTCTTTATCGCTTGTTCAAGCTAGTTGGATGACTGTCCAGCTAGCCTTCACAAGCCTCTTAGTCGGTTTGATTCTGGCAGTGGTATTCGCCAGTGGTGAAATGTCTCGCCGCGTTTTCGTTAAATGGCCAATGACGGCGTTTGTGACGATTGTACGTGGCTTGCCAGAAATCCTTGTCGTGTTGTTCATCTATTTTGGTTCGACGCAGGTTCTGTTTTTAATCACCGGCGACTTTATTGAAGTTAGCCCGTTCTTGTCTGGCGTGGTGGCGTTGTCATTGATCTTCGCTTCCTACGCTTCTCAAACTCTACGTGGCGCATTAAAAGCCGTTGGAAGAGGGCAGAGAGAAGCAGCAAGTGCACTCGGCATCAGTCAAGCACACGCTTTCGTTCGCATTGTTTTACCACAAGCAGTAAGACACGCACTACCAGGTTTAACTAACCAATGGTTGGTTCTGCTGAAAGACACCGCGCTTGTATCACTGATTGGCGTAACGGATTTGTTGAAACAAGCGCAGCTAACATCTGCAGCGACGCATGAAGCGTTTACATGGTACGCAACCGCTGCGGCGATTTACTTAGGCATTACTTTGATTACACAACGTGCCGTCAAACTGATTGATAAGAAGTTCTCAATTCAAGGCATGAGCATGGGACAGGAGGCAACCGCATGAACGAACAACACGTTTGGCAAATGCTGAATGGCTTGGGCACTAGCCTCCAATTGACCGCCGCTTCCTTGGTTGTCGGCTGCCTCTTAGCTTTGATGATGACGCTGACTCTGATCCTACGTACTCCGGGTTTGCATTGGGTAAGCCGTGGCATCATCACCTTGTTTACTGGTACGCCTTTGTTGGTACAGATCTTCTTGGTTTACTACGGTCCGGGTCAGTTTGATGTAGTGAGAGAAAGTGTTTTTTGGACATGGTTAAGCCAACCTTGGTTCTGTGCGATGTTAGCGTTAGCACTGAATACCGCGGCGTACAGCACTCAGCTGTTTAAAGGCGCGTTTAACGCGATTCCTTCTGGTCAATGGCAAGCGTGTCGTGCTCTAGGGATGAACAAAACCGCAACGCTAAAAGTGCTGCTGCCATACGCTATTCGTCGTGCCGTTCCGGCTTATTCGAACGAAGTGATTTTAGTCTTCAAAGGTACTTCACTAGCAAGCACGATTACGATCATGGATCTGATGGGTTACGCGCAGCGCATTAACGCACAAACTTACGATACGTTGACGGTATTTGGTATTGCAGGCGCATTTTATTTAACCGTAAATGGTTTGCTCACTCTTATCTTCCGTCAGGTAGAGAAGAAAGCACTAGCCTTTGAAGCCGTTTAATTATTAGTAGCTAATTTGTAAATGCCTCTGTTCAGCGTTGCCCTGAACAGAGGCATGTTTGTTGTAGTGTACTGCTACGCTGGAAAAATCATCAAGAATCACCAAACTTAAGTAAGGTAAACAATCACTGGTGATGATATGGAACGTCGACACTTCTTAGCTTTATGGTCGCTAATATTTGCGCCTTCGCTAAAATCCGCTAGCCCAATGAAGCCGACACCGCCTCAAACGGAAGGGCCATTTTATCCCGTGGTTCCAGTGCCACTTCGTCAAAATTTGATTTTGCAGTCGAAAGGTCTTATTGGTGAGCCCATTTTTCTTCAGGGTAAGGTAATGGATACAGCAGGAAACCCATTGTCTGAAATGAAAATAGAAATATGGCAATGTGATGGACAAGGCATCTATGATCACCCGAATCAACCTAACAATAATAAGTTTGATCCTCACTTTGCAGGCTTTGGTGCAGTTTTAACTGGCGAAGATGGGAATTACCTTTTTCAAACGTTATTTCCGGTTCCATATAGCTCTCGACCTCCCCACATCCACGTAAAATTGTGGCGTGGAGAGAAAGAGCTGTTAACGACTCAGCTTTATTTGAAAGGGCGAACTGGTAACGAGTGGTGGGGCGGAAAAGCCCGTGATTATTTGCAGTTTGAGCCTGTCAACATTGATGGTCGTGTGGTCGGTGAGTTCAATTTTGTGCTCGCTTAGTACGATTAAGCGTTATTTTGAAAACTCACATCGTAGATTACCAAAGTAATTAGCAAACAGAAGCTTCTAACAGATTAGTCTTGTCCGGCTCTGACTCTTAGTTTGTAGAAATCACTGTACCCAGATTTACGGAATTGAACACCGCTTACACCTTTCGCTCTGGTGATTTTTTCTTGCCCCCAGAACAATGGTAAGATTGTTGTATCATCTCTGAGCTCTGAGAGTATTCCCTCCAAACGTTTTTCAGGCGTGGGATCTGAGACTGCATCGTGTACGTGATTAACATGCTGTTCAAATTCATCAGAGTGAAGAGCAAATCGAATACCTGTACCTGTTAATAGCCACTCATAAATTCCATAGGTTAAAGGTGGCTCAATGACATCTTCGACAAAGAGCAAGTCGGCTTGTTCTTTTACAAGTTGAGGATTACTAGCGTCAGTTAGCTCCACAAATTCTACATGCAACCCAGTTTGACGGATTAAATCTACGATCCATTGGTTCGCTTTACTTAAATAATCAATCGTCCACTTTGGATGGGTTATGACTAACGTTCCCTCAAGCTGAGGAACACTCTCGTTGTGAGAGCTATCATCGAGAATGTGCATCGTTTCCAAGCCATTCGCTTTGGCAAATTCAAATCTACGACTCTCAATAAAAGAAAATAGGCGCTGCCAAGTTTGCTCGCTTAGTGAGCACTCGGCGCGACGGTTACGTGCTAGAAAAGAAAATGCCTGAATCATATAACATTCGGTATCGTCAGTTTCCTGATTATAACTGATGTATTGATCCAGCTCAGTCCCCTGATGAGAGAGCGTGATTTGCTCCAATAATGCCTTTTTTGCGAAATAGTTATGATGTTTCTTCAGTACTATTTTGTCGGTATCCCAATGCCTAAGTACAAACGGGCCAGTACCTATTGTGATACTGCGACCTTTAAAGCTCTTCTGACGTCGAGTAGTGATAGACGCATTTGCGGTTGCTAAGCAGTAAATGAATAAGTTATTAGGCTGATTTAAGTCAATACGTATAGCTTGTTTGGCATTATCGAAGCTGATACGAGTGACTTGCTGAAGTAATTTTTGGACGGGACCATCTGTTGTAATGAGCTTATTTAAAGAGTGTACGACATCTTCTGCTTGTAATGTTAGCCCATCGTGACAGTAGATATCAGGGCGGAGCCAAATATATATACAACTGCCTTCATTTTTGTACTCACAAGCGAGGTGATTTTTTAATTGACCGTAGTGATCAACGGTAAATAGGGTGTCATACAAGCTGCGTATTACCTGCAGTTCTGAAAAACGATAAGTCAGTGAAGGGGTTAGCTCATCTACCCAAGGATACTGGCTGACGATGAGTGTATTTGAATCTTTGTTTTCTTCTGAAACTTCTGCGAGTGCTTGGCTAAGTGCGCTTACAGCGGTGCTACGGTAATGCTCAAGTAACCTCGAGATGACGTCAAAACTACCATTGTTGATTTCATTACGAATCGTAAAGTAGAGGGCTTGGTGTATTGTTACCGTCACTTTTAGTGTGCTGGCTTTCCCACGGCCACGACCTGGCTCCCAGTGGATCCAATTGTAGCTGTCAAGTATTCTCAGTATATTAGATATATTGCGTCTAGAAGTTGAAAAAACCAGTTCTAAATCGTCGAGGTTTACCTGATACGTTTGAGAGTGTTTGTAATGTTTTAATAACTGGCTCAATCTACGAAGACATGTTTCTGTCATGTTTTATTATGTTTCCTCAATAGATGATTGATTTATTAAAGCTATATAATAAATTGATTTCATATTGTGGTGAAGAAAGGTGATTGCTTAAACCTCTCAGTGTTATTGATTGGCTTATCTTCTTCCCATTTAAAAGTATTGGTGGTTTTCATTTTGACTCTAATATATTACTACTAATAGAGAGCAAAGGCTCACTTTTAATTTTTACTATAATATTAGTGAGTTATGATTAATGTTAGTGTTTGTTTTATTAGTTGTGTCTAATTAGTTAGGCGTAATGGCATGAAAATACCCCCACTCATCTATGTAAATAAGCAGGGGTATAAGTTTATTTTACTTCTGGGAAGGTAGTGAATATCGTCCACTCATCTTTAACCATCCCTTGCTGGCCGACAACAGTGGCAGTAACGCGGCGGTTTAATGCGTGGCTGACACGATCCATACCCGGCTCTGCTAGCTGTGTGTCGCCAAAAGCAATAATTGCGAGGCGGTCACCCGGGATTCCTTTTTCTATCAATAGATCGCGTACATTCTCTGCACGATGGCGAGATAGGTTTAAATTGTATTCTGCGCGTCCTACCTTACTTGCGTATCCTTGTATCTCTATAGAAGTGGTTGGATACTTTTTAAGAAATGCAGCCAACTCATCTATCTTGTTTTTAAAAATTTGGTTAATAAGAGCAGAGTCATTATCAAACAAAATCTTAAGTTGGTATTGCTCTTCTTTATGCAAATAGGTTTCACAACCATCATTGTCCACTTCTGCCCCTATTGGAGTACCTGCGCAAAGATCACGAGCGTTTATCACACCATCTTGGTCCAAGTCGTTTAGGTCAGCAATCTGATTCGCCTTTGGTATAGGAATGTACGCCAGCTCATCTTTTGCGTATGCACTATGATGACTCATTATGACTAAAGCCAGAGTGATTAGAAGATTCTTTTTCATTGTATTTAGTACTCCACCGATTGAGTCCACTCTTCCGGTATGTCGACGCGCAATGCGTCTAAAAGCTGCCCGGTTGAAGTCAGGGTTCGATATTGTGCGTATTGCTGCGCAAATTGTGTTTCTAAGTAGTTTTTGCGTGATTCAAACAACTCGTTTTCAGTGTTCAGCAGATCAAGTAGGGTGCGCTTTCCAATACGATATTGTTTTTGGTATGCAATAACGGTGTTTGACATGGAATCAACGTGTTGTATTAAAAAAGACTTTTGTTGTTTAGTCAGCTCAAGAGCGCTCCAAGAAAGGCGGAGCTCTTGCTCCACACTTCGGTATGCTCGCTCTCTGAGGTCTTTCGCTTTATTGAGTTGGTAGGCCATACTGTCACTGTTTGCAGAGTCTCGGCCACCGTTGTAAAGGTTGTATCGGACACGGAGCATTGCTTGTGTTTCAGAGTTGAGACCATTTACTCCTCCTACATCATCGTTCCAGCTTTGTTTCGCTTCAAATGAGATGACTGGGAAATAGTTTGCATCCGCTTGTTTATATTGGAACCTGGCAGAATCGACATCTGCGAGTGCTATTTTTATGACAGGATGATTGTCAAAAGCCTGCGATTGGGCCTCGTCTAGAGAATTGGGGATAAAGTTCTGGTCTGCGTGCGGAAAAATAAGGTTAGTTGGTGCCTCACCAACTAAGCGAAAGAATGCTGTTTGAGCGTCTTTATGGTTATTTTGTGCAGCTAAAACATTACTTTGAGCTTTTGCTAAACGAGCTTTAACCTGGTTAAGGTCGGCAACTGAGCCAATTCCTGACTCTGTACGCTTTTTAATATCAGTATAAATTCGCTTATGTGTGTTTAGGTTGCTAGTGGAAAGCGCAGTCAGCTTTTGTGTTTTTATTACATCCAAATAAGCTTTGATGACTTCTAACGCAACATTTTGGGCATCTGCAAGTAACTGATAACGCACAGACTCTGCATCTGCAGAGGTACGATCAATGTCATATAGGGTTTTTGAACCATCCCAGATCAACTGGGTAAGAGTAATTGCCATATCTTTGCGGGTCATCTCGGTATCACTCTTACCAGTAGAGTCGGAAGGGTGAATGCTCTCGTAACCGATACCCGCGTCAATATCGAGACTAGGTTTATATGCTCCACGTGATTTATCGATAATATAACGACTACTCATATACTCGTTAAACGCACTTTTGATATCAGGGTTCGTTGCAAATGTTGTCGCTATTGCTTGTTCTAAAGTTTGTGCGCTAGAAACCAGTGGTATTAGCAAACCAAAACACGCGATACTAATATTACTTAGCTTCACTAAAATCTCCCCAAATAATTTAACGCCAGTTATTTTTCAAAAATAAATATTAAAGATTACTAATGTTACCCAAGGCAAACGTTTCCCTTTGCTTGCTTTTTTGGAATGTAAGCTGCTATTTCAATGAAAATTTAATGACAAGTTTAAAGAATATTAAAAATAGGTCGCATAACATATGTTTTTACGGTGCAAAATAAAACAAATTTAAAACATGAAAATTATTGATAGGATAATTGCGTGTTTTAGGTGGGTTAATTGATGCTAGCTTACGCCCAATTGTGTATATCGCTTCTTGAAAATAAGTCTTATTACTTTCTTAGTTTTATGGACTTTGAGATTTTTGTATTTACTAAATGAGGTATAAGCTCTTGGTTGGACCATCAAAATTAACCGCACAAACCTATGTTGTAATCGGCCTAGATGGTCAAATTAAAGCTTTTGCGTCTAAAGAAAACTTGTTACCGGGAGAAGTGGTCGTTGAATTAGTAGAGGGGAAGATCCAACCTCAGCATGTATATATTGCTGACACAGAAGGTGAAGCTCAAACTGATTCTACCGACAAGCTTGCGAAAATATTAGAGGCCATCGAAAAAGGACAAGACCCGAGTCAACTAGGTGATGAATATGCTACTGAAGCTGGTGAAATTACGGGTTCAAGTTTGACGGCCTCTGGTACTGTTGAACGAACGGGGGCAGAAGTACTAGCAAGTACTTTTTTTGAAACCGCCGGCGTGACGACAGAGCAAAGTATAACGCTATTTAATATTTCTCGATTCACAACCTCAGAGCTTGGTGAAACTGAAACGTTGATTGATGGTGAAGATAGAGGTGCCGTTCAAGAAGACGTGACGCTTGGAACTTCTGGCAACCTCAGTGTTACTGATCCAAATACAGGTGAAGCGTTATTCCAATCACAGAGTGAGGTTCAAGATAGTTATTGGGGCGTCTTCTCAATTGATGCTTTCGGTAACTGGAATTATCAGCTGAATAATGAGCACGAAGAAGTGCAGGCTTTGGATCATGACAGTGACCCAGTCATCAGAAGTATTACCGTTTTATCTGTAGATGGCACTGAGCATGAAGTTGTGATCTCTATTACGGGCACCGAAGACGCGCCAGTCGTGACGGGCACATTCACGGGTAAGGTGACCGAAGGCAATCTCGGTGATGTTGTGACCGCAGCAGGTACCATTACTATCTCTGATGTTGATAACGGCGACGATCCGATTTTTGCAAACACCACCGTTACGGGCACCTATGGTGAGCTAGCATTGGTGGACGGGAAGTGGACGTATACGCTGGACCAAAGCCAGGTTCAACAGCTGGACGAGGGTGAGCAGGTGCAAGACACCATCACCCTGACGGCGACCGATGGTACCCAACAAAACATCGTGATTGATATTACGGGCACCGAAGACGCGCCAGTCGTGACGGGCACGTTCACCGGTAAGGTGACTGAAGGCAATCTCGGTGATGTCGCGACCGCAACAGGTACCATTACTATTACTGATGTTGATAATGGCGATGAGCCAGTGTTCAGCAACACCACCGTTACGGGCACCTATGGTGAGCTAGTATTGGTGGATGGGAAGTGGACGTATACGCTGGATCAAAGCCAGGTCCAACAGTTGGACGAGGGTGACCGGGTGCAAGACACCATCACTCTCACTGCAACCGATGGTACCCAACAAAACATCGTGATTGATATTACGGGCACCGAAGACGCGCCTATTGTTGACGGTACGTTCACCGGCAAGGTGACTGAAGGTAATCTCGGTGATGTTGCGACCGCAACCGGCACCATCACCATCTCTGATGTTGATAACGGCGACGATCCGATTTTTGCAAACACCACCATTACGGGCACCTATGGTGAGCTAGCATTGGTGGACGGGCAGTGGACGTATACACTGGACCAAAGCCAGGTTCAGCAGTTGGACGAGGGTGATCAGGTACAAGACACCATCACTCTCACGGCGACCGATGGCACTCAACAAAACATCGTGATTGATATTACGGGCACTGAAGACGCGCCAGTCGTGACGGGCACATTCACGGGTAAGGTGACCGAAGGCAACCTCGGTGATGTCGCGACCGCAACAGGTACCATTACTATTACTGATGTTGATAATGGCGACGAGCCAGTGTTCAGCAACACTACCGTTACGGGCACCTATGGTGAGTTGGTGTTGGTGGATGGAAAGTGGACGTATACGCTGGATCAAAGTCTGGTTCAAGAGTTAGACGAAGGTGATCAGGTACGAGATACTATCACTCTCACGGCGACCGATGGCACCCAACAAAACATCGTGATTGATATTACGGGCACCGAAGACACGCCTATTGTTGACGGTACGTTCACGGGGGCGGTGACCGAAGGCAATCTCGGTGATGTTGTGACCGCAACAGGCACCATTGCTATTGCTGATGTCGATAATGGTGACGATCCGATTTTTGCAAATACCACCGTTACGGGCACCTACGGTGAGCTGGTATTGGTGGATGGGCAATGGACGTATACGCTGGACCAAAGCTTGGTTCAACAGTTGGACGAGGGTGAGCAGGTACAAGACACCATCACCCTGACGGCGACCGATGGCACTCAACAAAAGATCGTGATTGATATTACGGGCACCGAAGATGCGCCAGTCGTGACGGGTACGTTCACCGGCAAGGTGATCGAAGGCAATCTCGGTGATGTCGCGACCGCAACAGGCACCCTTGCTATCTCTGATGTTGATAATGGTGATGAGCCAGTGTTCAGCAACACTACCGTTACGGGCACCTATGGTGAGCTAGCATTGGTGGATGGGAAGTGGACGTATACGCTGGACCAAAGCCAGGTTCAACAGCTGGACGAGGGTGAGCAGGTACAAGACACCATCACCCTGACGGCAACCGATGGCACCCAACAAAACATCGTGATTGATATTACGGGCACTGAAGACGCGCCAGTCGTGACGGGCACATTCACGGGTAAGGTGACCGAAGGCAACCTCGGTGATGTCGCGACCGCAACAGGTACCATTACTATTACTGATGTTGATAATGGCGATGAGCCAGTGTTCAGCAACACTACCGTTACGGGCACCTATGGTGAGTTGGTGTTGGTGGATGGAAAGTGGACGTATACGCTGGATCAAAGTCTGGTTCAAGAGTTAGACGAAGGTGATCAGGTACGAGATACTATCACTCTCACGGCGACCGATGGCACCCAACAAAAGATCGTGATTGATATTACGGGCACCGAAGACACGCCTATTGTTGACGGTACGTTCACGGGGTCGGTGACCGAAGGCAATCTCGGTGATGTTGTGACCGCAACCGGCACCATTGCTATTACTGATGTTGATAATGGCGATGAGCCAGTGTTTAGCAACACTACAGCGACGGGCACTTACGGTGAACTGGTATTGTTGGATGGAAAGTGGACGTATACGTTGAACCAAAGCCAGGTTCAACAGCTGGACGAGGGCGACCAGGTGCAAGACACCATCACCCTGACGGCAACCGATGGCACCCAACAAAACATCGTGATTGATATTACGGGCACCGAAGACAAGCCAGTCGTGACGGGTACGTTCACCGGCAAGGTGATCGAAGGCAATCTCGGTGATGTCGCGACCGCAACCGGCACCCTTGCTATCTCTGATGTTGATAATGGTGATGAGCCAGTGTTCAGCAACACTACCGTTACGGGCACCTATGGTGAGCTAGCATTGGTGGATGGGAAGTGGACGTATACGCTGGACCAAAGCCAGGTTCAACAGCTGGACGAGGGTGAGCAGGTGCAAGACACCATCACCCTGACGGCAACCGATGGCACCCAACAAAAGATCGTGATTGATATTACGGGCACCGAAGACACGCCTATTGTTGACGGTACGTTTACTGGCAAGGTGAGCGAAGGCAACCTCGGCGATGTCGCGACCGCAACAGGCACCATCACTATCTCTGATGTTGATAATGGCGATGAGCCAGTGTTCAGCAACACTACCGTTACGGGCACCTACGGTGAGCTAGTATTGGCGGATGGAAAGTGGACGTATACGCTGGATCAAAGCCAGGTTCAACAGTTGGACGAGGGTGACCAGGTGCAAGACATCATCACTCTCACGGCGACCGATGGCACCCAACAAAAGATCGTGATTGATATTACGGGCACTAATGATGCTCCTGAATTTGTTAGTGGGAGTAATGACAACTTTGGTCTGGATGCTCAAGGTAAAACCGACATCGATAGTTACCAGTTTAGCGTTGATGAAAACAGTCAATCGGGTGTAATTGGAAAAGTAAATGCATTCGATGTCGATCAGGACAGTCAGATAACGTATCACTTAAACGGTCATAGCGAACTGTTTGAAATCAACAGTCTTACTGGTGAGATCAGTGTCAAAAATGGTGCAAATCTGGACCATGAATCTATCGATAACTACCAGCTAGAAGTGGAAGCTCGTGACCAGTTTGGCGGTAAAGACACCGCTCAGGTCGAAGTGTTGGTTCGTGATATTAATGAAGCCCCTATTGCTGAAGATGATAAGGGCATTGAAAAAACAACCAAGACACTTGACCAGAGCAACTGGGATGATAGCACTGATATCACAGTTGATTATTATGTGATTGATACTCGATCTGGAAACAAGGTTTCTGATGCATCGAAAGCTGATTATGTTGGTGACGGCGACCACAAATATGGCGTTAGTTCTGCGCTAGACAGCGGCTCAGACCGGGTTCAAGATGGTCAGATTCGATATGATGATGCAACCGGACAAAGTGAAGCAATGCGCTTCTCCTTTGCTAATGGTCAGGTTGCCGATCATGCTGAAGTTGAAGTGAAAAACCTATGGACAGACACTTCGAACGGTAGCTGGGAGCCTGGTATTGAGCGCGGTGTTTGGAAGGCTTACTACAAAGGTGACTTGGTTGCGACAGGTGTGTTTGAAGGTACCCGTGGTGGTAATCAAGTAGTCAACATCAATGCAGATGGGCGTTTCTTCGATAGTATTGAAATGTCTACTACCAGCTATAAAGACGGTGTCATTGATCCTAAAGGCTCAGAGTACTTTATTACTCAGGTATCAGCGGACCTGACGACCTTTGATGACGCTTACCAGACCAACGGCTCAGGTACTTTAGAGCTGGATGTTCTAGCGAATGACAGCGACCCGGATGGTGACGCTCTGACTATTATCGACTATCCATCAGAAAGTTTCCTTAATCTGCAAGATGGTAAATTGGTCTTTGATGCGGCCAAGTACCTAGAGTCACTGCCAGCTGATCAACAAACCCTGAAAACGGGTGAAGTGAAAGATTATACCTTCGAATACACCATCCGTGATGACGATGGTCTGACTGATAAAGCAAAAGTTACCGTTAGTGTGATGGGTGAGCCTATGTCGCTCAGCGATGCACACGCAGCATTGGATGAATCTCAAGTTGGCACGGATACTGGCGTACATGCTGAAGGCAACTTTATCGCAAACCTCGGGTCTGCAACGGAGGCTGAATATCACTTCAACGCCGATCAAAACCTAGGTGGTTTCACCAGCGATGGTAAAGAGGTCGTGTTTGAAGTGAGTGCAGATCAGAGCACTCTAACTGGTTATACTGGAACAGGTGCCGACCGCATCAAAGTGGTTCAAGCCAACATAGATAGCAAAACGGGTCATTTCACAGTTGATCAACATATGCCTCTTGATCATGCGGAGCAGGGGGCGGACATGCTGGATATCCGCGCCAGCGTCGAGGTGAATGCCGGAGGTCAGTCTGAGAGTGCCACCTTGCATCTGAATGTAACGGATTCATTACCGTCATCGTCTTCAGCTCACTACGAAATAAATGATGTTGATTCACAAAGTAATAGTGTTGTGATTGCGCTTGATGCGTCAGAATCAATGCTCGACTGGGTAACAGATGCAGACGGACAATATGTTACTCGCTGGCAACTTGCTCAAGACTCTATTAAGTCAATGTTTGAGCAATACCAAGATTTGGGGCCAGTAAGTTTTAGAATTGCAACTTACAGCGGACAACCATCTGGCCAGATTTCTGAGTGGCTAGATTCTGCCGAGGCCATTGATGCCTTTATCTCTGGTATACATCCATATGCATCGACGCCATATAACCAGGCCGTTGACCAAATAAATGAAATACTTAGTGATCCAGAAGATGACGCATTGCTTAGTAATACCGATACCCAGCTTTACTTTATCTCAGATGGTCGACCTTCCGATTTTACCTATTGGACAAATCAAACGAACGTGGGAGAAATTCAAACCCGTGAAAACTTGATTAAGTGGTCAACATCAGATGATTTTGAAAGTGAACAGCGTTATCAGGACATAGTGAATGGTCGGGTTCAGCCTACTTCTGAAGAAGAGGGCATCATTCTGCAAAATGCGATGGAAAATGGCATCAGCAGTAGCGGTCAGGATGTTGAAAATATCTGGTCTGTCGGTATCGGTAATGGTGCGTCTCTGGAACATCTGGAGTCGATCGCTACAGATAAAGGCAGTGCTATTGTCGTTGTAGATGATTCTCAGATTGTGGATTTGCTTAGTAAAACGGTCTCAGGCCAGTTGCAAGGTAACCTTCTGGATGACAATGGCGGTGATGCTCAGTGGGTAGATCACATCACTATCAATGGCGAGATATATTACTACAACAAAGTAAACGATGATGTCACTACCAGCGATGGCACGAAAATATCGGATCATTCTCTGGCGCAGATTGATACCAACCACGGCAAGCTGACCATTAACTTTGAAAATGGTCACTACGACTATCAAGCGAGTAATGTTGTAGGTCATCAACAAGAGAAACTTGACGTTACGGTTATTGATGCTGACGGTGATACTACAAATAGCGAAGTTACCATTGATATCCGAGATCGCGCACCAGAATTCATCAGTGTCGGTGATACAGACCAAACCCATGGCACCGATGCCAACGGTATGCCAACAGAAGATACAGCAAGCTTTGACGTCGCTGAGCAAGAAGTTGGGGTATTAGTCGGCCAGGTGGAAGCGTTTGATCCGGATGGCAGTGACACCATAAAGTATGAATTGAGTGGTGGTGATGCTGACCTATTCCGTGTTGACTCGAATAGCGGTGAGATTTGGCTGAAAGATGGTGTAAAACTGGATCACTCGACTCAGCAAACGTATCAGTTGGAAGTGTCTGCAAGCGATGGTGTGGATACCGATACAACTCAGGTTATCCTGAATGTCACTGAGAACCATGCCCCAACCTCGTCTCCAGTTCAGGGCTTTGCTCAGATGGAAGACTTACCGATCAATAAAGTGACGGTAGTGTTCGACCACTCGAACAGCATGACCCGTACCTTTGACGGTGAGAATACCGTGGGTCGTGATGCAACCGCACCGAAAACTGAATCGAGAGCTTACAAAGCAGCAGCGTTACATTCCATGGTTGAAAACATGATTGCCGATGGAGGAGAATCAAATACCTATATCCGCCTGGTACGTTTCGACGGTGATACATCCACACATAGCTGGCTGACTTTGAGTGAAGTTGAGTTGATGACACGCCCACCAGAGATGAATGGCCGTGATCCAAACGATTTAAGTTTCCAAAATGAAGTGTCAGAATATGTGCGCAACTGGTGTGACGTAGAATACGGTACCAATACGGATTACGATAAAGCTTTAGAGGCTGTAATGGAGCCTGGTGAGGCAAGTAATGCCGTTTACCCTTGGCAGGATGGTTGGGACTATTTCGGTCCAGAAAAACCGTCAGAGAGTAAGGACACCATATTCTTTATCTCAGATGGCGAACCCAACCCTAGCGAGGGCGCTGTTACTTCTCCTGATCTAGACGAGCGCTGGGAGGATTACAAACAGACTCATGACGCCAAGGTATATGGGATTGGTATTGCTCTCTCTGATAATGTCAAAGCAGCAGAGGCTCTAGATGAGCTTAGCGACAAAGTGGTGTTTATCGACTCAGGTGAAGACTTGGGGCAGTACCTAAACCAGTTCTCTCCCGATCCAATTGCCGGTGAGTTACTGGCGGGAAGCCAGGACGCTGATGGTGATAGCATGACCATTTCTTTGGCAGAAGGCGATTTCACTCTGTTGGGCGCAGATCTGCACGGTGTAAGCGTAAATCAGCCGTTAGTTTCTTCAACCAGTGACGTAGATGGTCAACTTCATATCCAGACAGCGTTCGGTACTTTGGAAGTGTCATCCAATGGCAGTTATAGCTTTACTCAAAGCGATGAACTTACTCTACAGGGGGACCAGCAGGCGGATTTGCATTTCTTGTTTAAAGTGTCTGATGGTAAAGGTGGCATAAGTGAAAACGTCTTTACACTTACATTAAACGATTCTGGTACCGATATTACCCAAACTGAGCGCCATGCGTCGGTGGGAGATGAGTTTGCGAATAGCATCACTGGTGGCGAAAGCATTGATATTTTGCTAGGTCAAGCAGGTGAAGATACGTTGAATGGTGGCGCAGGCAATGACATTCTGGTTGGTGGGCTTGGAAACGATATCCTGATGGGAGGCCTAGGCAGTGACATCTTGACAGGTGGAGAGGGTATTGACACCTTCACCTTTACTCAAGAATCACTGGACATGACGTCATCAAGAGATGTGATTAAAGACTTTAGGCTGGATGAAGACAAGTTGGATTTGAGTGACATTCTTGAGTTTGTCGGTGACGACACAACGGATATGGATAACTTGTTGGAACACGTAAGCGCAGACTACGATAGTGCCCAAGATACTCTGAATTTGACGATTACTGGAGAAGGCAGCAACACAATGTCAGTGGCATTAGAGAACTTTGATTTATCAGGGTTGGAGCTAGGGTCGTCAGCGACATCTCATGAAATTGTTGATCAGCTGTTCCATCACCAAGTTTTTAACGTGGATTAGTATTACCTGAAGATAAAGTTATTTTAGTAAACAGCACCTGATTGAATCATCAGGTGCTGTTTTTCTTTTCTGCTGTTGTTAGTTACCGACTTTTTGCCTAACCACTTCAAAAATTGGCAGTAGTAAATGCACTGCTTCGCACTTTAAGTGGTTCTTTGGTTACATGTTTTGATAGCTTGGTCCGCCACCACCTTCTGGCGCTTTCCATGTGATGTTTTGTGAAGGATCTTTGATGTCACAGGTTTTGCAATGCACGCAGTTGGCGGCATTTATCTGAAACTTCAACTTACTCTCAACTTCCACCACTTCGTAAACCCCTGCAGGGCAATAGCGCTGGCTCGGCTCGTCATACATACCCAAATTCACATCAATTGGAATGTGAGGATAAGTCAGAACAAGGTGGCAAGGTTGGTTCTCTTCGTGCTGTGTTCCCGACAAAAATACCGACGAAGGCTTATCAAAACTGATTTCACCATCTGGTTTTGGGTATGTAATTGGTTGGCACTCTTGTTTAGGTTTTAACTGTTCGTGATCGTACGAATAGTCCTTGACAGTCCAAGGTAACGGCTTCTTAACCAGTGGTTGCCATAGGTTATGCTCAAAGGTCGAAAGTGCACCGCCCAGTATGCTGCCAAACTTGTGGATGTTCGCACCAAAGTTACGTGTTTCGGCGAGCTCGTCATACAACCATGATGATTCAAACAATGACTGGTAGTCTGGCTCAGAAGCCCCAGTTTGTCGGGCAGTATGTACTGCTTCTGCTGCAATGATTCCGGACTTAATGGCTGTGTGGCTGCCTTTAATTTTAGCGACATTCAAAGTGCCTGCATCACAACCAATCAATAAACCGCCGGGGAATTGCTGTTTCGGCAGAGAAGAAAGTCCACCTTTTGCAATGGCTCTTGCACCATATGCGATACGTTGGGCACCTTTTAGGTGTTGCTTGATAGCTGGATGATGCTTAAAGCGTTGAAACTCGTCAAACGGGCTTAAGTAAGGGTTGCTGTAGTTTAAATCTACGATCAAACCGACCGCGATTTGGTTGTTTTCCATATGATATAGAAAACCGCCGCCAGTGGTATTTGTCTCGCTCAAAGGCCAGCCAGCGGAGTGGATAACACTGCCAGATACATCCTTGCTGTCAGAGGGTAATTCCCATATCTCTTTTAAGCCAAGCGCGTAGTGCTGAGGTTGCTTGCCTGCGTCTAGGTCGAACCTTTGAATAAGTTCTTTACCCAGGTGTCCGCGACAACCTTCAGCAAAAAGGGTGTATTTTGCCTTTAGCTCGATACCTGGCTCAAAGTTAGGTTTGACTTGGCCGTTCTTATCTAGTCCCATATCGCTCGTATTAATGCCTGTCACGGCGCCAGTCTGATCATAATTGATGCTTGCAGCGGCAAAGCCAGGAAAAACTTCCACCCCAAGACTTTCTGCTTGGTTAGCGAGCCAACGGCAAAGGTTGGCAAGGCTAATTACATAATTATTTTCGCCATTTATCATTGGACGTGGCGTAAGGAAATGAGGGACGCGAATATGGTTTTGCTCAGTAGTAAGATAAAGGAAATGGTCTTGCTGAACTGAGGCTGATAGCGGGGCGTCCATTTCTTTCCAATCGGGGAAAAGTTCATCCAAGGCATTAGTTTCAAAAACAGCGCCAGATAAAATATGTGCGCCCACTTCTGAGCCTTTTTCTACAACGCAAATTGAAAGTGCGTCACCTTCACTCTCTTGGCTAAGTTGAGCTAGGCGACAAGCGGCACTTAAGCCCGCAGGTCCGGCTCCCACGATCACGACATCAAACTCCATGCATTCTCGTTCCATCTCTATGCTTCCTTTCTATTATCGTCATCTGCGTGACAGGTTTTTGGTTTCTATACAGAAAACTATAGCTCAGTTGACGTTAACGTGAAGTGAACTAAGCTCAAGTAATGGATCTGACGTGTTATACGAGGCATGACCATGGATGACCGACCATTAGCAACACTTGTCATTGCGGAACATGACAACCAGTCGTTGGCTGTAGGGACGCTGTGTGCAATTAAAGCGGCATTTGATATCAAGGATGATGCTAAATCGCTTCCTATTTCTGTATTGCTTATTGGTTATCAGTGCCAATCGGTTTTGGATGAGTTGAAGTGTGTTAAGGGCGTTGCAGAAATTATCTGGGTTGACGCAAAGGAATACGAGCATGGGTTAGCGGAAAACATTGCGCCTTTGATTTCACGAGTAGCCAGAGATTACTCGCACATTCTTGCTCCTGCTAGTACGTTTGGTAAGAATGTAATGCCTCGCGTGGCGGCGTTGCTCGATGTAGGGCAACTTTCGGATGTGATGACCATCGAGTCTATCGATACGGTGATTCGTCCAATATATGCCGGGAATGCATTGGCGAGAGTCACGTCGAACGACCTCTATAAAGTTATGACCATACGAAGTACGGCTTTTGATGCCGTAGAGCTGTCAGACACACCAGTTGTCCCTAAGGTTACTCAAGTCGATACAGTGATTATCAACAAACTGAGTGAGTTTATTTCGCAGCAAACGCCAGAAAGTGAGCGACCAGAATTGCCAGCGGCTAGAGTGGTGGTATCGGGTGGTCGTGCATTCGGGAGTAAAGAGAAGTTTGCTTTAGTCGAACAATTGGCTGACAAGCTAGGTGGAGCGGTAGGAGCGTCCCGAGCGGCGGTTGATGCGGGGTATGTGTCTAATGACCATCAAGTCGGGCAAACTGGTAAAATTGTTGCACCTGAATTATACATTGCCGTCGGAATTTCTGGTGCTATTCAACATTTAGCGGGAATGAAAGACTCAAAGGTGATTGTCGCAATTAACAGCGATCCCGATGCGCCTATTTTTGACATCGCTGACTATGGGTTGGTCGGAGATTTATTTGAGGTGATGCCGGAGTTGCTAGAGAAGCTGTAGATATAATCAGCTTCCTCAAACAAAAGGCTTCCGAGCTGGAAGCCTTTATCATTTGGTTTTTACCAGTTACTTTTCGCTCGGGCGTTGCAGGTGTTCTGCAAGCACTTTAGTAAACCTTGCTGCTTCACCACCAGTACAAGCGCGATGATCAAACGTTACTGATAGCGGCATTGCTTTCACCGAAATTGCTTGACCATTTCTTATCACCACTCGGTCGAGTATTCGACCAGCACCAACAATAGCGACTTGTGGAGGTGTGACGACAGGTGTCGCGTAAATGCCGGCAATCGCTCCGAAGTTGGAAAGCGTAATCGTCGCGTGCTGTAATTGCTCTCGACCGATTTTTCTCTCTCTGATCCCTTCAACAGTTTGATCGAGCCAACGACGAACATCTTGTGGCTCGTATTCATCTGCGTGGCGCAATACGGGTACGTACAAGCCATGACGGCTATCTACAGCAATACCAAGGTTAACTGTATTGTGCACGCAACGCGTCATGGTTTCTGCATCAAACCAAGCATTTAAAGCGGGCTCTTCCTGACACGCATGAACAATCGCTTGAACCAGGCGGATACTGATGTCTTCGTTCGGCAGCCAGTCTTCCAGCAACGCTTCTTCTGTAATGGTCACGGCAGCAACGTGCTCGTGTGACTCAGTCATCGAGGACACCATGGTGCGTCGAGCACCTTTCAATACTTCTGTGCCCGGACGCTGTTTTCCGGCTTCGTCGTAAATGTCGGCATCAACGATAAGACCGTTTGGACCACTGCCTGACACGAGATTAAGATCTACCCCAAGTTTTTGTGCCAATAGACGAGCCGACGGTAGAGCAGTAACTAGATTACTCTCAGTCGTGTTGTGATTGCCTCCAATCCAGAAGTCATCGACGTTAACGTGATGCGCTTGATGAGAAACATTGCCGACAACGGTCGCGGCGTCAGCGGTCTCTTTTTTCTCTACCGTAGCCCCGCGCTCTGCGCCAGTTTCGTCAATTTCGAGTAGCAATGCGCCAATATTGACGATATCACCTTCTGCCCCATGGCGGCTGACTACACGGCCCGAGTAGGGGGCGGGAACGTCGACCGTCGCTTTTGCTGTCTCGACAGTTAAGATCACTTGATCCAACTTAACCATGTCACCGACATTAACGTGCCATTTTACAATTTCTGATTCAGCGAGGCCTTCGCCGAGATCGGGTAAGTTAAACGTCTTCATTTCCAATCCTCCACGAGTTCGCGCGCTGCGGTCACAATGTCTTCTTCCTGAACCATGAAATAATCTTCGTTACGGTAATAAGGCATAATGGTGTCCATTCCAGTTACTCGTTTAGGTGGGGCTTTTAGTAAGCACATGGCGTGTTCGGCTGTTCGAGCTAAAAGCTCAGAGCCCACACCACAAGTTTTACTCGCTTCATGAACAACGAGTAAACGTCCGGTTTTTTCTAGTGAGCTGAAAATCGTTGCGGTATCAATTGGCTTAATGCTCGCCAAATCAATCACCTCGACTTCAATCCCTTGACTAGATAAGGTCTGTGCGGCTTGAAGTGACTCTACGACGCATGCGCCCCAAGTAACAAGCGTGATATCGCGCCCCTTACGTAAGGTGAAGCAGGTGTCGAGTGGAAGTGCTTCGCCATTATCAACGACTTCAGATTTTACGGTTCGATAAATGCGTTTCGGTTCGAAGAACATGACAGGATCATTACTTCGAATCGCGGCGAGAAGCAGGCCGTATGCGCGTTGAGGTGAAGAAGGAATCACTACTTTAAAGCCAGCAGTGTGCGCAAATAGCGCCTCTATACTTTCTGAGTGGTGCTCTGGAGCGTGAATACCGCCACCAAATGGTGCACGGAAAACCGCAGGGCAAGTGAGGCGACCGCGAGTTCGGTTACGCATGCGTGCAGCGTGGCACATTAAGTGCTCCATTGCAGGAAAAACGAAACCTTGAAATTGAAATTCGGCGACAGGTCGTAATCCTTGCGTTGCCATACCGACCGCAACACCGCCGATTAACGCTTCAGCGAGGGGCGTATCGATCACTCGTTTGAGACCAAACTCTTGTTTGAGCCCTACGGTGGCACGGAATACGCCACCATTATCACCTACGTCCTCACCTAACACGACAACATTTTGGTCTTGTTGCATTTCGTGGTGCAGAGCGAGGTTTACTGCTTCAACTAACGTTAGTTCAGCCATGTTTGCCTCCCTGCATTCGCATTGCTTTGTTGATGAGTTCATCTCTTTGAGCGTGAAGCTCTTGGGGAAGCGATTCATACAAATAATCGAACCCAGTTTCTGGTGCTTGTGACGGTAAGTTGAGGTAGCGTTCAACTGCCAGTTCCACTTGTTCCTTGCAGTATTCTAGCCATTGTTGCTCTTGTTCATCGCTCCAAGCCCCTTGATTAAGGAGATACGTTTTAAGACGTGCTATAGGTTCGTATTGCCATGCGGTTTGAACGTCGTCCTCTTTACGATAACGAGTCGCATCATCGGCAGTAGTGTGGTCACTTAATCGGTAACTGACCGCTTCGATGAGTGTTGCGCCTTTCCCTTTTCTCGCTCTCTCAAGTGCGGTCTTGGTTGCATCATAAACGGCGACGACATCGTTACCATCTACCGTAATGCCCGGTATACCAGAGCCTTGCGCTTTTTCTGATAAGAAATCGGCAGCACATTGAAGGCTACGCGGCACTGAAATTGCCCACTGGTTGTTATTCACAACGAAAACAAGTGGAATATTCCAAGCACCCGCACAGTTTATTGACTCTAGAAAATCCCCTTTGGATGTACCGCCATCGCCGCACATGACTAGCGCAGCTTCATGGTTACCTTGAATTTTCAGTGCGGAAGCCACCCCGACAGCGTGCGTACATTGCGTCGCAATGGGGACACAGAATGGAAGATCTCGGCTAGGAATTGGGCTGCCCTCTGGAGCAAAATCACTACCGCGCTCATCACCGCCCCAGTATTGAAGATTCTTCTCCATGCCAATACCACGACACCACATTGCAGGCATATCGCGATAATAAGGGACAAATACATCATCGGCTTTCAGCGCTCTGCCGACCGCAATGCCGATGGCTTCAGCACCTAGGTGCGAAGGGTAGGTCCCTAACTTGCCGGTGCGTTGCAACGCAACGGCTTTGTTGTCGTAAGTGCGAGTCAATACCATGTCTCGGTAAAACCCGACCAAAGTTTCAGTGTCAGCCCAGTTGGGTAGTTGGCCGACTAGGTCCCCATGATGGTCGATAAACCGATGCATGGGTAATGCCTGAACGTTCATCTCAAGCTCCTTTTGACGCTGCGTGTCTTTTGGACTGCAGCTGTTCATATCAAACCAGAGTTTGTATGGGTACTCAAACTCTGATATCAGCGCAAAGGCCATACCTAAGGTTGCTTGTGTTTTCTATAGCTGTAGGCATCTGTACGTCCTTTAAACTATTTTCCGATAACACCGCTGCGGCTATTTCATCGCAAGACACAGAGAAACATTTTTTCTGCATCTAACCCTCTAACTAAATCGTGGTATAGCCAGATACAATAAGTGTAAACAAATTGTTAAATTGTGCTTCATTTTGACTTTCGCCCAGTAGTAAAGTTTTGCTTACACCTTGATTTGGCAGAGTAATATGCTGTTATTTTGTTGGTGGCATTTTTAAACTCGAATTTAATTACTGGTTAATGAAACATATTTGCAACAAAATTTGGCTGTAAAATTTGACAAAGTGAGTCATTATTAATGAATCAACTCAAGTAGTTGTTATGTGTTGTATTGAGATTTTTTGTTGTGCCCGAAACTTCGGCCTTATGAGAATACATAACTTCTTCCCAACAGAGTGGAATCAGGGTAGGGTGACGGCATTACAAATGTATACCCTCGGCGGTCCTTGAGCTTATCAGCAGTAGATGGCGCTCAAGTCGAAGTGATTATGGAGAAATTATGTATCACGCTCATGTTTATTTTCCTTTAAGAGAACAAGATAAAGCGCAAGCCTTGAACGAGATCATCCGTCAAGAGCGTCAAGATGTGCTGCGTGTGTTTCCTTTGGTTGGAAGATTGGTTGGCCCACATAAAATGCCGATGTTTGAAATTCATCTAGAGTCATTGAGTGAAGAGTTTTTGGCTTGGCTCGATACAATTCGAGGTGATTTTTCTGTGCTTATCCATCCTGTGAGTGAAGAAGAGTTGCTCGATCATACGGAACGCGCGATTTGGCTGGGTAGAGAGATTGGTGTATTTGAAGAGAAGCTAGAGAAATAGCTGTTCCTCCCGCATGTATGACCGCTTTGAATGCTTCTCCCCTCATCGCGGTCACCGTAGCAAGTTAGCGTTTTCATGTTCGTTAATAAGTCGCGATTTCCTTTTCTCCATTCTGCAGGCCCTGTTTTTGTGTGCTAAACCTACAAGTAGGTTTTTGAGCTTAAACATCAAGTGAGACCATGTTTCTGTTTAGCATGTCGTTAAATAAGTTTTGGCAGCAATAAAATAATAAGTTCAGATAAATGAAATAGATATCGCAGGGAAGTGCAGTTTACGACCCCAACGCCATTGGCAGTGGAGCCGATAATTTCTGAGGGGGAAGGGTATGTTTTCGATACTCTTGGTCATACTTTCACTGTATATATTTTGGTTGTTGTTTCGCAACGGACCTGCATTCGCCGAGCGCGTCGCTCATCAAAAACGTAACTGGGTTGGACCTACCGCCAACAAAGAAGAATGGCGAGGATATTGTACGGATGTATTTCAGCCGTTCAGTTCTCAAACGACTTTTTACGCCATCGCTTATTTTGCGAATTATATTGCAGCAGCAAATGCGATATCTTGGTCAACAGTATATGAAGGGGATTACCCGATCATCATAAGCCGATTTGGTAGCTACTTTATTTTAAATACTCACGATTCACTAGTGGTTGCAGGGTTTATTGCGCTTGCTTTCTTTATCATCAATTGGCAACTTGCCATGCACTGTTCTGGTATTCTTAGTCAGTATCTAGTGCGGATTCTTATTATCAATCGAACTCGCTTTGTTGCGATTAGCTTAGTGTTTTGCAGTTACTTTGCGTATCTCTTGACTGTTGGTATTTTCTGGTTGTTCCATGACGGTTATTCGATCTGGCACGGGTTAACGCTTACTCCTGTATTCTTATTATTAGCGTTATTGGTTGCGGTTGTTTTGCCATCTATGAAAAAAGAGAGCAATAAACCTTAGATAGACTTGCCACGTTAAATTACACACGATTTTAGGATAGTAATTCCTATGCCATTAAGTTAGCATTGCCGGCTTTTTAACGGTCTACAGGCCCTTATTAGTGGGAGGAACTATGTTTATCGGCTTTGACTATGGCACTGCAAACTGTTCAGTGGCAAAAATGGAATCGGGTGAGCCAGTAATGCTTAACCTAGAAGGGAGCAGTCCATTTATTCCTTCCACCCTTGCTGCACCGACTCGTGAATCGGTATCCGAGCACTTATTTCGCCATCGAGATATTAAACCATTAGATCAAGTTGGTGAGCAGGTTTTACGCCGGGCAATCAATTTAAACAGAGAAGAAAGTATTGATCTCGAATCTGACGACATTGCATTTGGTCAGGCGGCGCTTAATCTCTATTTGGAAGATCCTCGTGATATCTATTACGTAAAGTCGCCGAAGTCTTTTCTTGGCGCTTCTGGCTTGCGTGACGTGCAATTGGCTTTCTTCGAAGATCTTGTCTGCGCGATGATGGACAATATTAAGTCGCAAGCCGAAAACGATGCGCAGCAAAGTATTACCGATGCTGTTATCGGCCGGCCAATTAACTTCCATGGGCGTGGCGGTGAAACGGCTAACATTCAGGCTGAACGCATTTTGTTGCGGGCAGCGAAACGTGCGGGCTTCCAAAATGTGGAGTTTCAGTTTGAGCCTGTCGCGGCGGGCCTAGAGTATGAAGCGACACTCAGCGAAGACAAAACCATTCTAGTGGTCGATATTGGCGGTGGTACAACGGACTGCTCGTTGATTCAAATGGGGCCGTCTTGGCGTGGCAAAGCGGATAGGACCGCAAGCTTGTTAGCTCATAGTGGCCAGCGCGTCGGCGGGAATGATCTTGATATCGCGTTAGCATTTAAGCAGCTCATGTTCCCGTTTGGCATGGAAAGCAAAATGGAGTCAGGTATTGTGATGCCGACCACCCAATTTTGGAACCCGATAGCAATCAACAATGTAGAAGCGCAGAGTGATTTCTATTCGCGAGAGAACCTATCCGCGTTGAAGTTGCTTCAAAAGCAGGCTCAAGAGCCAGAAAAGCTTGCTCGTTTGCTAGAGGTGTATCATGAGTCTTTAGGCTATAACATTGTTCGCCGTGCCGAAGAAGCGAAAGTGGCGCTTTCAGAACAAGCATCTTACCGAACTGGCATCAACTTACTGTCAGAACTGATTGAAGTCGATGTGCAACGAGACGAAATGATCGAAGCGATTCAGTCGCCGAAGAATAAAATGACGGCGTTGGTGACAGAAGCGGTAGAGCAAGCTGGGGTGAAACCCGATGCTATCTTTATGACTGGTGGTTCGGCACGCTCGCCAATTTTGCGCGATGCGGTGCAAACTGTACTGCCAAATATTCCGGTTGTCAGTGGAAATTATTTTGGCTCGGTCACTGCTGGCCTAGCTCGTTGGGCTGAGGTCTGTTTCAAGTAGAAAGAAAGCTAATTGTGCTATGGGCATTGTTACCAAATTTATGGCTTCGCTTAGGCTTGTCAAATGATGGTTGGAAGACTTCGCTGAGAGATTGAGTTTCATGTGAGTAGGGAACCTTTTGGGGGTTCTTAAATCTTTCAATGTCATTCTGAACCGCGAGGGACGAGCGTGATTCAGAATCTATTGTCCGAGCATGCTGTTATGTATATGACTTCGTCTCGCTAAGCGCTACTAGCTGCCATTATTCAGAAGAATCGGGTTATGATCTATCGGAATAATGATTTTTACTAAGCTGAAATAAAAATGCCCGCTAAATCAGCGGGCATTTTTGTTTACGTCATTAATGGTGCATGTGTTTTTCCATGTGACCTTGTTTTTCAACCGCCATTTCTACTTCCACTTTACCCGCGTTTTTGAATGTTAACGTCATAGGGAAGCGGTCACCTTCTTTGAGCGCTTGTGTTGGATTGAAAATCATTAAATGGAAACTGCCTGGCTTAAACAACACTGAGTCATTGGCTGGAACGCGCACTTCGTCAATCTTAATCATTTTCATCACACCATCTTCTTTCTTATGCGTGTGAATTTCGACATGTCCTGCGATTGGGCTTTCTGCTGCGATCAATGCATCTTCACTGTCACCGTGGTTGGTTAATTGAAAAAAACCACCGATAACAGGTGCGTTTGGTGGCGCTTCGCGGCTCCATGGATGGTCGATATGAATTTTTCCTGCTTCATAATCGTGCGCTAAACTCAGTGGGCTAGCGATGACAGCAATAAGCGCGATAGCGGCGGTTTTAAATGATTTAAGCATGTGTTTTTCCTTTTGAATGAATAGCTTCTCTGAATGGACAACAAACAGAGTCATCGTTATTTTTGAATAAAGTTGTTAATGATTAGATGCCTGTTAGGCAGGAAAAACACTCGGCGGAGAGTGCTTAGGCGCGATGTGTTTGTAAACGAGCTTATCGCATTTTGAAAATCGGTAAGGCGTCAGAGCTTTCTTGACTCGGCGCTGCCAATGGATGGTAGTCAGGTATAGCCCAATCGCAACCAAAAGAAAGAATTGAACTGCTTGAAGAAGCGGACACTCAAACTGAAAGCCTTCATGTAAATTAAGATCTTGAATGAGCGTAGAAGAAGGTTGAGCGTTAGCTTCAATCAGCGTATTGATATCCACCCATTTGAAACCATCTGCGGTACACAGTAAGACCTTTTCACTTTGAACGTTGTTAAGCCATGTTGTGTTGTGAACTTGTGTTGGGTTAAGAGTCGCTGTGGACGCTAAATACAACTGAAACAACACCGCGATAATAACCGCAATAGCGTGCAAGCGATGGTGTTTATGCTGTATTAGAGTGTTTTCCATACAATTGAGTGCTTATCTTCTTCGGCGCGGGATACTAACAAATTAACCAAACAATGTAATTATCAGTTTACTAAAAGGTGATGCAAGTGTGCATTATTTGTTTTATTGCCTGTTATTAACGCTTTAATGTCTTGATTCGGCTGGCATTCACAACCTCCAATTCAACTTGTCAGTCTTGTCTAGTCGCTTTTGAAGATACCGAATTAATCTCTCTTATATGTCACTGAAGCTTCGGTTAGTGGGTGTCGTGGTGGTGTTTTTACGTGCTAGATTTGGCTGATATCGATTCAAAATGCACACCGAATCTTCACTTGTTTTCCATTAACGGAATTATGACAGTAATTTAATAAAGGATACGGTATTCTGCGCTCCTTTGTACATGCCAGAACGTCCGTCCTACTTAGTCGGAGGGGCGATTAATCTTAAGAAATTTCTCAAATGAAATACGAACAACAGATTGGATATCGATACCCTAAAGGTCGATTTGCCATGGTGAGTGTATACGCATTCACTGGTGCTGCGATTTTAGCATCGACTATTTTTTCTCTATTGCTGTTTTTGTCGATCGACGAAAACCCGATGATGCAAACCTTATTTGGTGGTTTAGCGATTATTTTTGAAGCGGGTAAGTTCTACGCCTGGTATGAATACGGTGAGCGCCGAGCCCATCGCAACTATACAGGGGCGGCAACCGCTCTCGTGTTTTATTTAGTCTTAGCTGCGATCTCCATTGGCGGTAGTATTGGTGGCATTAACAGTGCAACAAACAGCGCACAAAGCCATATTTCGGTAGAGCAGGCGAAAGTGGACGCGTTTAATCGCCAAATTGCGGCAATCGATAAACAGATTGAGCTCAACAATATGGCAGCGCAGAAATACATCGAGATGGAGCGTATCGCGACCGGTGTAACTCGCATTCAGGAGCAAAACAAAACCTTACGCGAAGAGCAGCAACGCTTGGCTATGGAACGTGATAGTTTGCCACCGGTCACGCAAGGCTCAGTGATTGGTTTGATTGATAGCCTAGCCAACGCATTTGGTACCACCTCTCAGCAAGCTCAGCTTGGCTTGGTTGTATTTCTTTCGATTCTGTTGGATTTCTTTGCTGCATTTTTTGTCGGCCTGATTGGTGAAGAGCAACGGTTCAGACATTTCTATCGCCGAAATGAGGGCATGATACTGAAAACGGTTCGCGATATCGATCCAGAGCCAGCGGGGTATCTTCCTCATATCAAAGAGGAGGAAGCGCAAGAAATACCAGTAACGCCGGAGCCTGAAGAGCCAAAAGAACCGAAAACTCTGTTAGAGCAAGTGAGCGATGCACTTAAAACGCATCAAATTACGTGCACAAAAAAAGCCGTTGCCAAACAATTTAGGTTATCTGCGGAAGAGGTAGACAAGGTGTTTGAGGAATTGGCAGAGCTCGGTTTAGTGGGTAAAAAAGCCAACCACCATTATCATTGGATAGGTCAGACAGAGACAGCATAATTGGTTATCAATTAGAGATCGGAAAGAGCGTCAATCGGCGCTCTTTTTTTACTGTAAGGTTTCGCTACTAAAGTGAGCCAAAAGAAGAGAGAGGATTTAAAAAATAGAAAAACAAAAAAGTGCCACCGAAGTGACACTTTTTCTCTAGTGTAGAAGGGATCAGTTGTCGTAAACGTCCAACTCAACTTCACGGGCAATATTTTGGTCGTTGATGATTACACCATCGACTTCGACACGAGCACCATTTAGGTTAAGTTCTTCGATGCCTTGGAAGCGTGTTTGTGCATCAATTACAACGGTCGTGTTGTTTAGCAATTGATCTGCGTCGTTTTCGCAACGCTCGATGTCAAATGTTCTTGCTTCAGCATCGTAGTTTGATACGTATCCTTCACATTCAAATTCTTTACCTTGCCATTGGTTGTTATCGTCAAAGTCTGGTTGCTCAAACTCAATAACGGTAGCGATGCGTTTGCCATTTTTCATGACAGACGTTACTTCCACTTCTTGGCCTTGTTTTAGGTTCGCTTTGCTGCCATCTTCAAATCGTGTTGCGTTATCGATGAAGAATGCACCTCGGTAGTTTAATGAAAACTCACTGTAATCATTTGCAACCCAAGTCACGATGCCTTCCACATCGCTGTCATTGCTTATGACGTCGTAGCCTTCAACTTCTACCTCATTTGCCATGAAGATGCCGTTTTGCATTTCACCTTCTACTTCCACCCATTGGCCGATGCTAAGTTGGCTAATGTTGTCGTAAGATACGGTTATATTTGTACCAAGCTTAAACGTGCCAGCATTTTCATCGATACTAGTAATGCGACCTTCCAGTTCGTAGTAGCTTCCAAGAGTTGGGTAATCGTTATCTATGTCGATTTCGACCACAGACAACACTCGATAACCCGCATCAGCAGTCGGCAAGGATGACACCATCACCCAGTCGTTGATCTCTATATCATCACTTAAACCGTCAAACTGCAGATCTACGCCGTTTACCGTAAATGTTTTCTTCACATAATCAATTGCTGTAACACGTCCGGTAATGGTTGGCTCAAGTGTTACTAAGAAGCCATCGTCAGACGCTTTACGAACATCTGTTCCTACTTGAACCATCATTTTTGGTTCTACATCGGCCAATTGCATTGATGTATCGCCATAAACCACCCCAGACACATGGTATGTATATCCATTGACGGTTAACGTGTTTTCTTCAGCGTTGACCGCTTCAACAGAGCCAATCGCTACACTTGGTTTCACTACTGGTTGAGTTGGTGTGCTATCGCTATTGCTGCCACCACCTGAACCACCACAACCAGACAATGCCAAACCTACTACAGAAATAAGAGCGAGTTTTTTCATTGTATTAACCTCAATTTACGAGCTAGTTTAGGAAATTGCCTGTATCTTATTGGGCATATCGTGAAGAGATCGTGAAGAAATGTGATTTTTATGAAAATTTTAATTGTAGATGACAACCACAATGTCTCGGAGACGGTTGCGGACTATCTTGAGCTTGAAGGCATGATTATCGATTGTGCGTATCATGGTGAGGCCGCACTGAAGTTAATCGAGGATAATCATTACGATGTAATCATTATGGATATCATGATGCCTAAGCTCGATGGCATTAGTACGGTACAGAAACTTCGACAAGATCAGCTCTGTGGAACGCCAATCCTCTTCCTAACCGCAAAAGATACGTTAGATGACAAAATCGCGGCATTTAAAGCGGGAGGCGATGACTATTTAATGAAGCCATTTGCGATGGAAGAGCTTAGTTTACGTGTTCATGCTTTGGCTAATCGCGGTCCAAGGCAAGATATTGGCACGCTCAAGTTTGCGGACATTTGTTTAGATGCGCGCACAGGCAAAGTGACGAGAAAAGACAAAGAAATTAAGCTGAGCCGAATTCAAACCAAGATTTTAAAGTTACTTCTCCAACGTGCTCCAGCATCGGTTTCGCGCACAGAAGTGATCGATAGTGTGTGGGGAGATGAACCACCCGGAAGTGATGCACTTCGTAGCCATATTTATGGTTTAAGAACCGCGTTAGACAAAGGTTTTGAAGAATCACGATTAGAGACTATTCATGGACAAGGTTACCGACTTAAAGCATAACGAATATCCAAGTATTTATCGCAAGATCCGTTGGGGTTTTGGGGTGATGACGCTTGTGATGTTTACTCTTTTTTGGTCGCTGATTTATGTGGCAGAAAACAAACTTGAAGTGCTGAGTTTACATCACTGGCTTGATACTGAAGCTGCGCTTTATAGTGAGAATTTCGAGAAACAGGGCTGGGATGCGCCATTGCCAAACGTATTGGAGTTCAACTCATATTGGAGTGAAGCACCGACACCGGATTGGTTGCTCTCTTTTACTTCGCCCGGTTTTTACGAATATCTGCTTGGTGAAGAAGACAAACACTTTGTCGTATTGAAACACCCCTCAGGGAAGGGGCTTATGTACATTGTGTTTCAAGATGACTCCGATGATTACCTCGACGAATACGAAAGCTCGCTGCATCAGTTTACGCTACTGCTCGGTGGCTTATTTTCATTTGTTATGGTCGGGTATGGCATTTATATGGTGCGAATATTGTCTCGACCACTAGCGCAAATCGAAGACAAAATCAGCCAAATGTCACCGGATCAACCCGCTTTCCAAGTTGAAACCAAGTTCAGCGAGACACGCCAAATAGAGCAAACTTTGCTGGATAATAAAAACGATATCGCGGGCTATTTCAAACGAGAACAAGAATTTAGTCGTTTTGCATCGCATGAGTTGAGAACGCCAATCATGGTGATCAAAGGCTCAACAGACATTCTAACGCGTATCCCAGAACAACCTCGAGTCGCGCAAAAAGCCATCGCGAGAATGCAGTCAGCTTGTGAAGACATGCGCGTACTGACAGAAGCGTTTCTCTTGCTAGGTAAAGAGAAAATAGAGCCTCAGCATTACGGAGAGCATCAGCTTCTTACTTGTTTACAAAAACAACTGGAAGAGCTGGCTCCTTTATTTGCCAAGCAAGATTCGAACTACTCTTTGCACGAACAACATAGTGATGTAGTGACGGCTCCAGAGAGTTTTGTGACCATTGTTATCAACAATCTGATTAAAAACGCCTTTAGCTATAGTGTAGGGGATATTGAAATTGAGTTGAAAGGTCATGCTCTTAAGATCCTGAATCGTCACGATGGTAACGAGACGTACAACGCCGGCTACGGTTGTGGGCTTGTTATCGTACAACGCATATGTGAACGGATGGGATGGGCGTTAATACTGGACGATGATGGTGTTCGATTTAGTGCGAAAGTGGAATTCCGTTCCTAGCTTTGTGCGTCTAACCCACAGTCAAACAAGAAAAAACTGGAATTTGAATTAGACTGAAGTTAGTGACGCGGAAACTTGAGGAACCGTTATGCTTTCTTATCAGGTCAGCAGAAGTATTGAAATTAATAAGAATCAAAGCGAGATTATTGGCTATCTCAAGGATTTTAATAACTGGCCTGATTGGTCACCTTGGATCATTCTTGAACCGAGCTGCGAGCTGACATTCAGCGATAATCAAGGTCACGTTGGAGCCGGTTACCAATGGAATGGTCAGCGTATTGGGACTGGTGCCATCGTACTTGAAAGCACTCAAGAACATCGGTTAGATATGGAGCTTCATTTCTTTCGCCCAATTAAGAGTCACGGAAAGGTGACTCTAATAGTGACGCCGTCACAAGATGGTTGTTTAGTCGAATGGCAAATGCAATCACGCGTTCCTTGGTATCTGTTCTTTTTGAAAAGTATGTTTAAGTCGATGATAGAGATGGATTATCAACGTGGGCTACGCATGCTTAAAAGCAAACTTGAAACCGGGCAAGTGCTCTCAGACTTGGTTGAAATTGGTAATCGAACTCAGCCTCAGGTTCATTACATCGGAATTAAAGGCGAGGCCAGCATTCCAGAACTAGGTCCGGTAATAGAAGAACAAGTTCACAAGTTAAAGCAGATAGTTGATGACAAGGGCTTATCTGTGAACGGTGAGTTATTTTGTTATTACCAGTCGATGGATATGCAGAAAGGCACGTTTGAGTTTATCACTTGCTTACCACTTGATAACGCGGTAACTGCGCCAGAGGGAGCGGTTTCCGGTACCATACCTGAGAGTGAAACATTTGTCGTCGAGCACCGTGGGGAATATCAGTTTTTGGGAAATGCATGGGCTTTAGCGATGAACTTGGTTCGTCAGAGTGGTATGAAAGCCAAAACCAGTCCATTAGGGATTGAGCGCTACTTAGATAATCCGCAAGAAACCACGCAGGATAAACTAAGAACCGAAGTTATTTTATTTAAGAAATGACAGGCGCAGCCGGACACGCTCCCCTAAATATCATGCTAGTTCCGTAGTAATCTACAAAAGAAAAAGAGGGTCTCTATACCCACCTATAAAAATGCCTCAGCAATCGCTGAGGCATGGTTTTATCAGCCAACTTCTCTTGCTAGAGAATTATTGTGCACGGTACTTACCGCTGTTTAGTTCAATTTTAGACGCTTTTACCCGGCTGTCTGCGTTTAGATAGTCGCTAATGCTTAGTAGATCTTGATCTTGAGATGCTTTTAATACCGCAGACTCTCCCTCTGCGAAGACAACTTCCAGCTTTAGCTCTTTGGCGACCGCTTTCGCTTCGTTAGAGTTGTTTACCGTGATGTAAACCAGTCCAGTGGCCTTGGATACATTGCTAAACGCATTCTTAAACACTTCATCACCGGCTTGAAGTTTTACTTCTTCGGATAGGCTCCTAGCTGTACCCGTTTGCACCTTGCGATAATCTTGGCCATTAATCTCAACCGCTTCTGAAGGCACAAACAGTTCAGGTGCGGGTTGTTGAGAGAGTTGTTGCTCAGCGTATGCGCTAGCCGTCATCATAGAAAGAGCCAGCATAGAAAATGATATGTATTTCATGTAATTGACTCCTTAGTGTCCAAAGATGCGCATCGACCAGTTCTTAATAACACCTGGCTGAGCGTTGTTTGCCATCGGAACGTCATAGATGGTTGAAGAGTTAAAATATGCAATGTAAGAAAAGACTTCGTCGCCATTCGTATCGATTGCTCGTAATGTCCATTCGCCTTTTGCATCTTCGCCATAGAACTGGTTAGACAACATTAGTTGGTCTTTGTAGCCAGTAATCGTTGGGTCAAGAGATTGACCAACAAGACCATTACGTGGTGTTTGCAAAACGGAACGAGTCCCTGATGGCGAAACGAGCTCGATAGCTAAGTCGGGCAGGCGAGAGTGGTCTAATGTCAATTTCACTTGAACGGATTCTACCTTCAGATCATCGGCAATAGCGATACTTGATGAACCGCCAGCCAGACTCGCATCGGGTACACTGACTTCTTTAGCATTATTAACCCAGGGCGTAATAACTTGAGGCGGTAAAACACGATTCGTCATGCGAGCACGTTGCATTGCTTCATCCAAATCGACAGCGCCGAAGCCATAAAAAGTATGGAAATCTACGCCTGCAGCGTTTTTCTGCCAAGGAGAAATAGCCTCGTAGCTAACCTGTTCACCTTTGTGGTTAGTAAATTCAAGTTGTACGCCTGGATGCGTTTTATCTGTTACTTTTGCTGTTTCTGCTAGTAAAGCACGTACATCACGAGCAGAAAGTGCATGATTTGTGGACATGATTGCCGCGATGGCACCGGACGTGTTTGGCGCAGCCGACGAGGTTCCGTTCATTGTACTGGTATAGTTACAGTTCGGGTCTAGCTCCGTACCGCCGTGTAAGCCATTGATACCAAGGCCGTCGCTGGTATTTTGCCCTTCTTCACAACCCATCAAATCGGTGGTGACCATGGCAGGGAAGTCTTGCCCATATTCACCTGCTGGTGCGGCAACCCATACGTTAGATCCCACCGATGAGTAACTCGCTCGCGTGCCATCCGCACGTAGTGCACTGGTGATTAAATTAAAGTAGTTGGCGTTGTCATAAGACTGAGCGGAGTTGTGCATCGGCAAGCCTTGGTTGTCTCCACCAGCAAAGAAGTTACTTGGCAACACGAAGAATCTTCCCGCATTGAAATAGCGATAACCATTGCCGGCTGACTTAACAAATACAGCACCGCGTCCCCATGAGTTACTCTCGCTGACATTTTTTATCACGTCCATTTCAAGTTTAAGTTGAGGATCGCTTTCATCAAAAGTTATTGGGTTGATCGGGCTGAAACCGTAGCTTTGGTTAAATACACGAACATCGCGTGTGGCAGGGTCCATGCCGTGAGAGATTAGCCAGCCTTCTAATGTCTGGTTGGCTAACCAGTTAAAACCAATAAGAGAAGAGTGAGAAGCAACACCGCGTCCACCTTCACCATTGTTGCCGACTGCGCTGATCAAACCGGCTACAGCAGTGCCGTGACCATTGGTATCAACCGGATAACTTAATGGGAAAGAAGAGTCTTCGACGAAATTTCTGCTACCTGTAACTATATTACCTGCAAGATCCGGGTGATCGATCTGCACTCCAGAATCAATGACCGCGACTTTTACACCAATACCCGCAATACCCATTGCTTGAGTGAGCTTGGTGTTTAGGTCGTTCCCAGCAACTGCTGGGTTAGCTGCAAAAGCAGTTTGCCCTGTGTTGTCTAAGTGCCATTGTTCAGAATAGAGTGGATCAAACGCCGAGACGGCAGGTGCAATGCCTACTGCCAACATAGCAGCAAATAGGCGGTTAATGCGTATTTCCATTTTTGACCTCATGTCTTTGTTTGGAATTTTTTAGCTCCTGTTTCATATTCCTCTAACAGGAATAAACAAAGCTAACGACAAAGAATAAGGACGAAAACCATTTACAACTTGTTTACATCAAAAGTTCGACGAACAACATGAGTCAGTGTTAATTCACTGAAATTATAGGGTTTTTTAATGTCGAATAGCGCACGCATGAAAAGTAAAAAGCAGAAAATACGGTCGTACTGTCTGCTTTGAGAGGAAGGATTATTTAGTTGAAGCGGGTTGAATTGTCGCCATTGGTTTCTTCGGTTTGGCCTTTTCTTTGGGTAACACGTTATCAATCCACTTTTTGATGTATAGCTTATTGAACTCACTATCACACCACTTCTTGTTTAAACCACGTCGGTTAAACTCAGCGCCAATCGCAACTTTGGTTTGGTTGGTTGCACGGTTGTAGTAGAGGGTCTCGCACAACTGAGTGTTACTCATTTGCTGGGCATATACGTTAACACTGCTACTGCGCATTCCCAGTTGAGAGGCTTGATGGTTACTACACGCAGTGAGAAGTGCAGGCGCAAAAATAGCGATGGTTAGGATTTTTTTCATTTTGCTCTTATGACGTCGGGTGAATAACGAAGCGATTTCTTCCTGCTTGCTTTGCGTCATACAAAGCTTGATCTGCGAAGAAAAACCATTGATCCCATTCTTGTTGAATAGTTTTTACGGACAGTCTGTCGACAGCTCCGAGAGAAATTGTCGCGTTTAGTGACTTAGAGTCAACCACTAGTGGCGTGTTTTCCACGATATATCTCAATCGATCCAAGAATTTAGCGCAATCTTCAGTTCTGTTTACTTCAAATAATAAGACAAACTCCTCTCCACCCCAACGGATGAGTAGGTCACCAGAGCGAGTCGATTCATTAAATAACCTGGCAATATGCATTAACATCTTGTCGCCAATATCATGCCCATATTCATCGTTAAACGTTTTAAAATGATCGATATCTAATACGGCTAAGGCAAACGTTCTATCTGGGCTTCTACGAGCCATTTTATCCAGCCAAATGGGAAGGTAGCGACGGTTGTGCAGTTGAGTTAATGGATCGGTAGTATTTTCTTGAGTGAGTGCCTTATTAATACGCCTAACGCGCAGTACGTAACGAAAGCCAACGACACCAATCGCTGCGATAGCGATAAAGTAGAACATTTCTCTATAGCGTTGTGAGCGCAGCTCTGAGGCTTGCAACGCATTTTTCGTTTCTAGTAGCTTGAGTTCTTTTTGAGCTAACTTAGCTTCGAGGTCAAACTTAATGTTAATCATCTCTTCGCCGTGAATATGATGAGAAAATTCAGCTTCTAGCTCTCTTAATTGAGTTAAGTAACGAAAAGCCGCTTCAAAATTATTAAGGGTTTGATTCGCGTTTACTAGGACCGACAGCATATCAATGCGCTGTCGTATTTCTAGCTCATCGGTTGATTTAGTTTGCTCAAGTACGTTGATAGCTGTCGAAATAGCTTTATCGTATTGTTCATCTGCGAGGTATGCTTCTGCATATGCTTCATAACAAGGCATTTTCTTCGCCTCTACGTTTCCCGTGATAGGGAGAGCTACGCAACGCTGTGCAACCATCAACGCTTCATCAATTTTCCCTATCGAACTTAACATTTGTGAGAAGCTGGATAATGAATAGTGTTTGATGACGTCTGACCCCGTTTGCATTGAGAGTCGGATTGCTTCATTAAAATAGTGTTCTGCCTTTTCGCTATCTCCACTGCTTAAGTGAACAATACTTAAGTTTGCGTAGATAACCCCAATGAAAAGGCTGTTGTCATATTGATATTCGCTGTTTAAATAGGTATCGAGTGCTTGCGTAAGGTAGCTACTGGCGCGAGCCCAATCGGATGCATCGATATAGACGGTACCGATGTTATTCAGCGTCATGGCAACTTGCATTTCAAATACGGTTCTCTCTAACAACTCATAGGCGGTTCGGTAATACTTGAGTCCGCTACGTAGTTGATTCCGTGAAACCTCTAAGTTCCCTAGCCAGCGATATGCTCTTCCTTCTAGCGCTAAATAGCCGAGATCGCGGGCTTCAGCGATGATGTCATGGAGTACAAGTTCTGCATTCCAATTGTCGTCTAGTTCAATCATGGTTACCGCTTTATTAAGCTGTGCTTCAGCGACTACCCACGGTAAATTATGCTCTGTCCCAAACTCAATTAAATCAGGCATATCTTTGGGCAGCGGAACGCCTTCGTAGCGCTTTAGGTATAGGCGCGCAAAGTAATAAAGCGCAAGAGATTCCGCTGACGCATTCTGTGGCGCAACTAATTCATCTTCTTCAATTGAGCGCGGCTTACCCATTGAACGAAAATAGAGATTGAGCATGGAGCTGCTTTGAGGAGAAATGTGTTCTTCCAGGTAGCTCTGTTTTTCTGTGTTGGCAAGTACATGGGTTGGATGGAAGAAGAATCCAAGTACTGAGAACAGCGCGCAAGTTAGCGTTTTAATCGGAAAGTGCATGAGCTTATTAATAAAATGTGATCTCGTTTAACCCTAATACTAGGTAAGTCTATCACTTCTTATTGGCTAAGTGCGGATGGATTCCGAGTTACAAACGGCTTGTGAAGAAAGTTTCGCGAAAGGTGAGGCTAATATTATGATTTATAATGATAAATCTGTTCAAAAGTGGAAAGATTGATTTAACGACAAGATAAACAGTACGACGAATCTAGTGTGTCGAACATTGTTAGTGGTGTAAGTTTCATCATTTAGTCGGTGCGATTCGCATCTCGAAAGATGGCTGGTTCGCTAAAAAATTATCTTTCTGTCATAAATATTTAATGTTTGTATGGGTTGTTAAAAAACTCGATATTAGACATAGTGTTATTAAGCCAATAAAAAATGGCTTTTATAATAAACAGGAGATTAACTATGCATAATGAAATGATTCAACCTTCACACTTCGGTATTATTGGCCGCACTTGTATCGCTTCAGTACTTATGATTGCGGGCGTTTTTGCTCTTATTTAAGAGTCAATGGTAACGATGGTTACCCGCTTAAGAGTAAGAAAATTCAGGGAATCACCTTAATCTCGTATAAGGTATTCCCCTGAAAATCCAACCTAATAACTACTTTTTAGCTGAAGAAGCTAAAAATCAATGCACTTACCGCTACAATGCCCGCAGTTAAAACAAAGTAAGTTGAGCCATTTCCGCGATATTGTTTCAATGAATCGATTTTGTATACCGCTAACATTGGCATAATAAATAAGATCATCGCGATAACAGGCCCTGACAACGCTTCCATCATACCAAGAATGCTTGGGTTCATGATCGCTGCTGCCCAGATTGAAAAGAAAAGTACTGCAACGCTGATACGATCAACCCGCTTTTCAGACAGTTTAGAGTGTTTGGTAATTAAACCATTTAAGCTTTCGCGTGCACCTAAAAAGTGCCCAAGAAAAGAGGAAGTGATAGCAACAAAAGCCACCAAAGGACCAAGCGTTGCGATAAATGGGTTGTCTGTTGCATTGGCTAAATAAGACAGCACCGACACGTTTTGTTCTTTAGCTTGAGCCAATTGCTCTGGTGACAGCGCTAATACACACGAAAAGACAAAAATAAGCACAAACGCAATTAACATGATGCTAGTGCGTCGAAGAATTACTTCGGATTTCGCATCCGCTTGATCGCCATAATGGCGACGTTGCACATTTGCAAAGCTTGAAATCGCAGCTGCGTGACTAAACGAGAAAATAACCACAGGAACCGCTAACCACATAGTGCTAGCAAAAGCAGACGCTTCAGGGGCGTCCATGATTGGCATGGTCCAGTTTGGTATCAAGTAAAATGAAAGAAAGGCAAGAATAGCCACTAATGGGTAAACCATAATGGCAAAAGCCCGTAGCATGACTTTTTCGCCCGCCATCATAATGGCAATTAATGCAAACACTAGTGCACCTGAAAGCAGAGGGCGAGGCAAAGAAGCCATATCAGCTTGGTTAACCATAAAACTGTCTACGGTATTGGTAATACCGACACCGTAAATTAACAGGATCGGGAAGATCGAAAGAAAATACAGCAGTGAAATAGAGCGACCCGCTTTTGCGCCAAAGTGCTCTTCTACTACATCAGTAAAGTCTGCATTTTTGATCTTGGAAGACAGTACAAAGCGAGCTAAACCACGGTGGGCAAGATAAGTCATTGGGAAAGCAAGCACAGCCATTGCGACTAACGGCCAAAACCCGCCAATACCAAGGTTGATCGGCAGAAATAGAATGCCTGCACCAACGGCTGTTCCAAACAGACTAAGGACCCAATGTGTATCGTGTTTTGACCAAGATGTTGTTGTGTTTAATTCACTGGAATTTAACGCATTTCGAGATTCTTTCACTTAAAACTCGCTTTTATAAAAATAATAATGCGGAGAATGGTATAGGTTTTGGTGTTTGTTATCACATCGGAAGTGTGGTGAATCATGCTGAAGATAAGGGGTGGTTGTAACTTATCAAACTATGAATTTTTTTAAAAACTAGAATTTTAATCTGATATCTGAGTAATAAATTGGTGTTATATTTCAAATTTTTACTAATGGGTGGTTTTTGATTTCGTGGTTAAAACTTAATCATGGATGTATATGCTAAAGAAGCTTGCTCTTACTTAATGAGCCATGGTGCATATTGTAGGGCTAGCAAGTGGCAGGTCTATGAGTCCTGCATTTAGATGAGCTTTAGGTATATACTGCCGCCACAAATGTTAAAGGAGGAATCATTGAATGGACATTCTGTCTGCACATAAAGACGACTTATTGGCTGTGTATACGCTTGAAAATACTTTGTTTGGAGAACATGCCTATCCTCAATTTTTCTTTCGACAAGCTTTTGATTGTTGGGGGGAAAGCTTACTAGTGGCGAAAGAGGGGGAGCAAGTCGCAGGATATATTTTGCTGACGACGAGCACAAATGCGCAGCAATATTGGATCATGTCACTGGCTGTCGATACTCAACATCGTGGTAAGGGTATTGCGCGTTCTCTGATTGAAAGTGCCATCGCGCCGTTAAAGCTGGGCTCAAGTGTGAAGTTGACGGTCGATCCGAATAATCAGCCTGCATTGTCTTTGTACCTCTCCCTTGGCTTCAAAGTATTAAAAGAAGAAGCGCATTATTTCGGTGACGAAGAGTCTAGATTGGTCATGGAATTAGTAAAGTAACCCTGCACGATAATGAACGAAACTTGCACTCAATCAGTGCGCGGTATTACTTTGCAATAGTTGTTTACATTCTAACGTTTTGTAAATTAATGATTTTCAATCTTGGCACCTCGTTTGCTTTGAGATAAATGTTCATCGTTAACTCGATGCGCCGCTCTCTATAGCAGGCGAGAGCGGGATAGGGTATTACTTTTGAAAATGTACTAACAGCGTTAAAGGCATTGCTGCCTCTCTCGATTCGGGAGAGGCTTTTTTTTGCCTGTAATTTAGGATTAGTCGCGCAGGAGGCGTTATGTCACAAGGGTGTAGAAAGACAACTTGTCCGTATTGCGGAGTAGGCTGCGGAATTGAAATCAGCAATAACAAGATTATTGGAGATGCGCTTCATCCGGCCAATTCCGGTTCACTGTGTGTAAAGGGTGTCGCATTAGCAGAAAGCTTACAAATGCCTTCAAGATTGCTCTACCCCAAGCTAAGGGAAAAAGAAGTATCATGGCAGGTGATCACAGACTTAATTGCACAAGAGATCCATCAAGCGAAAGCAGAGTTTGGACCGGATTCCGTCGCTATGTACGTGTCAGGCCAGTTGTTGACGGAAGACTATTACGTCGCCAACAAACTCATGAAAGGTTACGTGGGTAGCGCGAACATCGATACCAATTCCCGTTTATGCATGTCTTCGGCGGTTGCTGCTCACGTACGCGCATTTGGCGAAGATGTGGTTCCTGTCAATTACGACGATATTGATAAGACTGAGCTATTGATCATCTGCGGTGCGAATACCGCTTGGACGCATCCCGTGTTATTCCGTCGTGTTCAGCAAGCGCGAGAGAATAATCCAAACCTTAAATTAGTGGTTATTGACCCGCGTGAAACGGTCACCGCGCAGCAAGCGGATTTGCATCTACCGATTAAAAACGATGGGGATGTGTCACTTTTTAATGGGCTGCTCAAGTTTCTTATCGAGCAGCAATGTATTGATTCTGAATACATAAATTCCCATACCGACGGGTTTGATGCGCTTGCAGAAGAAGTTTCTGATTTGCGTTACGATGTCACTAATTTAACGTCTTCCATTGGTATTTCAGAAGAAAAACTCACGACATTCTTCCAATGGTTCGCACAAAGCCCAACCGCAATCACGCTGTTTTGCCAAGGGGTTAACCAAGCCGAAAATGGTGTCGATAAAGGCAATGCAATCATTAATGCACACTTGGCGACAGGTAAAATTGCTAAGTCAGGTTGTGGGCCGTTTTCTATTACAGGTCAGCCGAATGCGATGGGTGGGCGAGAAGTCGGTGGTTTGGCAAACCAACTAGCGGTTCATCGCGCTTTTGACGCAGATTCTATAAAGCAAGTCCAAGCGTTTTGGGATTCACCCGAAATTGCCACTAAGCCTGGATTAAAAGCCGTCGAGCTGTTTGAGGCGGTAGAACGTGGTGAGATTAAAGTTCTGTGGATCATGGCAACCAATCCCGTGGTTTCTTTGCCTGATAATCAGATGGTTAAGCGCGCGTTAGAGGCTTGTCCTTTTGTGATTGTGTCTGATATTACCGCGGAGTCGGACGTTGCTAAATATGCAGATGTTTTATTGCCAGCGGCTGGTTGGGGTGAAAAGCAAGGCATGGTGACTAACTCTGAACGTAGAATGTCTCGTCAACGTCAGTTTCAAATACCACCTGGTGAAGTAAAACCAGATTGGTGGGCGATAAGCCAAGTCGGACAAGCTCTGTGTACATTGGAAAAAACACAAAATGGCTTTGCGTTTACTTCTGAGCGGGCGGTATTCAGGGAATATGCGGCGATGACAGGTATGAATGCAGATTCGCCATTGAAGCTCGACCTGTCTCAACACGCGAACTTAACCGAGCAAGAATACGAAGAGTGGGTACCGACTCAATGGGGAGGAGGGCGCCCTTTTGCTGATGGAATCTATTCACACCCAGATGGAAAAGCGCGTTTTGTCGTCACCAGCGAATTACCTCAACGCTTAGAGAGAACAAAAGGCTGGTGGCTCAATACGGGTAGGCAACGCGACCAATGGCATACCATGACGCGTACAGGGCATATCGCACACCTAGCCGCCTCTGAGTTAGAGCCAACCGTGTACATGAATACACTCTCCGCCACTCAAAATCGCTTAAAAGCAGGACAACTCACCAAGCTGTTTCAGCCTACTTCAAACACCGGTATTTATGCCAAAGTTGCCATTGATGAAGGTTTAGGTTTTCAGGAGCTGTTTATGTCAATGCACTGGGCGGGCCGATATGGCGGTGAAAGCAGTGTTAACGCGATAATAAACAGCGCAAAAGACCCTATTTCTGGGCAACCTGCGTTTAAGTCGTCTTATGTTGAAGTGCAAGACGCAGCGGTAAAAACCTACGGTATGTTCATCGGGACACAGTTTGATTCCGGCAAGTTTCTCTACAGCGCATTTCAAGCAGAAAGTAATTTGGGCATCTGGCGCTTCGCACACGATAAACGACCAAAAAAGCAGAGTTTTTGTCGAACGGAAAAGAGCCGCAGGATCACGATTGATATTGCCCAAGGTTGGCTAGCAGTGGATTACGATCTTGTTGGAGACGTTCGTATCATTCGCTCTGTTTTGGTGGTGTCTAGTGAACCGATTCAAACCGACTACACCAACTTTACCGGCTTGATTGGCAAGCCGATGGAGCTATCGCAACTGCTTACCATCACTCAATCGCAAAGCAGTGCCAAACTGGTCTGTAGTTGTTTCCGTGTTACTGATAAACAGATACATGACGCGATGGAGAAACAAGACTGCACTTCACTGACCCAACTTCAAAACAAACTAAAATGCGGTACCAACTGTGGCTCGTGCGTCTCTCAAATCAAACAAATGGTCGACAGCCATCAGCATCAAAAGGGCAAACAGCAAGCGAGCCAGCAAAGTCTGGCGATGCAAATAAAGTAAATCATAAAGAGGATAAGCACATGGAAGCGCCTTATCAAAAGTCTTGGTTTAAGAAAGGACAAGCGGACCAGAATCAAGATCGCTCGTCTCGCTTTTCTAAGCATGACCAAGCAAGCAAACTGAACCAACTTTTAGAAGACCACTCAGTAGACCTCGACGCGAACCACAAAGGTTTTGTGTCGATTGTCGGAGCAGGACCGCACGATCCAGACTTGTTAACCGTGAAGGCAGTGAAAGCGATTATGTCGGCAGAGGTGCTGTTGTACGACCGTCTGGTAAACAAAGATATTTTGGAGTTGGCCTCGCCACAAGCCGATTGGATTTACGTGGGCAAACGATGCGGACAACCTAGTATTGGTCAGGAAGAAATCTGTGATTTGTTGGTGTCGCTCGCTCAGCAAGGAAAGCGAGTTGTGCGCTTAAAAGGGGGAGATCCTTTTGTATTTGGTCGTGGAGGCGAAGAGGCGTTAGCGCTCGTCAAACACTCTATCGCTTACGAAGTCATCCCCGGTATTACTGCTGCGATTGGATGTTCAGCAAACAGCTTGATTCCGCTGACTCATCGCGGCGTTGCTCGCAGCGTTACCTTTGTGACGGGGCAAGTGGTAACAGGCGCATTTGAAGCGTGGAGCCAACTGATGCAAAGCGGACAAACATTGGTGTTCTACATGGGATTAGAAAAATCGGCAGACATACAAATCGGTTTAGTCGGCGCTGGTTTGAACCAAGATTTCCCTGTTGCGGTCATCACTCATGGTTGCAGCCCTCAGCAGCAAGTTCATGTTACCCAACTCAATCAGCTCAATGAGTTATCGATTACACTTAAAGGCATCAGCCCAGCATTGATTGTGATGGGAGAAGTTGTCAAACTGCGCGAACAACTAATAGAAACCGTACAGTCAGTGACGGAATACGAGGGAATATGAGCAGCATTTTGGAATGTATCAGAACAGTCGGTCGTGGCGAACGTGGTAGAAAACCACTGAACTTTGATCAAGCGTTTCGAGTTATGGATGAATACCTAAACGGAGAGTGCGATGATGATCAAATGGCAATGCTGCTGATGCTGATCCGCGTACAAAACGAGACTCAACAAGAAATCGCTGGCTTTGTAAAAGCATTCCAATCCCGCATGCCTGCTATTGGTGCAGACATCGACTGGCCATGTTACGCAGGCAAACGTGAAGCGGCAGGTCAGCCTTGGCACCTGTTGGCAGCGAAGATCCTTGCCGATAATGGTCATAAAGTGCTGATGCATGGCTATCACGACCGTCAATCTGGGCGTTTACACGCTGAAGACTACCTCGACAAGTTTGCTATCGAGAAAGCGGAATCAGCAGAAGAAGCAAAGCGTGTCTTAGAAACACAAAACATCGTGTATCTACCGCTCAGCGCATTTGCTCCACAAGCAGAAACCATGATCGGTTGGAAGAATCGTTATGGGCTGAGAACGCCGATTAATACCGTGGTTCGTGCATTGAATCCGGGGCAGGCGACGGTTGGTATTCGTGGTAGCTTCCATCCTGGTTTCCAACAACTTCATGCAGAAGTCGAATATGAAATCGGTCAAACAGCTCACGCTGTTGTGTCATTCAAAGGGCAATCGGGCGAATCAGAATACAACCCGAAAGTAAGCCAAACGGTATGGTTAAGCCAAACAAGCGGCGTGACATCGCACTACTGGACGGAGCAAATGCTGTCTGAGGTGCCAATGCCTACGAACTGTCCGTTTGGGACGTCAGAAGATGACATGAACCAAATGGCGAATACGGTTTTGGCAACGATGACCGTTGTGCTCTTTGCTCAAGTGCACGATAGGGAACAGGCCTTTGAACGTGCGTTTGCTTATTGGGAAAACTATTGTTGTGGCAGTTAATCCTGTGACGAGCTAACCGCGAAACGTTGTTGGATCGGAATCCTTTATCTATTGTTTGTTTAAGCTTGTCAGTGATGTATTTATCACTTGAAGTGTCTCACAGCTGGTTGGGGCAAACATCAGTGAGGCCTGATGAGTTTACTTTTCGATAAGAAATGAGGACAAGGATAATGGTTCTAAAGCACTCAAATTCTAAAAACAAGGCGTCACATCCCATTCCACAAGAAGCTTTCGATTGGTATGACGAATACGCGCATGGCAAAATCTCTCGCCGAGAGTTTCTCAACCGTCTTGGTGGCCTCGCCGTTTTAGGTTTTAGTATGACGGCCCTAGTTGATGCTCTGACTCCAAATTATGCACTCGCAGAGCAAGTTTCCTTTAATGATCCTGAGATCAAAGCAACCTATGAAACCTTTGCCTCGCCCAATGGACATGGGGAAGGTAACGGCTATTTGGTTGTGCCACAGAAGAAGACCTTAAAGTCGCCGACTGTGTTGGTGATTCATGAAAATCGAGGTCTAAACCCATACATCAAAGATGTCGCCAGGCGACTCGCGAAAGATGGCTTTATTGCTTTTGCTCCTGACGCGCTTTATCCACTCGGTGGCTATCCGGGGAACGACGATGAAGGTCGCGCCATGCAGAAAGAGATGGACAGAGCCAAGATCGAACAAGACTTTATTGCAGCCGCTAACTTCCTCAAACAATACGAGGGTGGGAACGGTAAATTGGGCGCAGTTGGGTTCTGCTTCGGTGGATACATCGTCAATATGCTTGCAGCGGTAATGCCAGAAGAGCTGGATGCAGGTGTGCCTTTCTACGGAACACCAGCGGCGCAAGAGATTCAAAAGCAGGTCAAAGGGCCGTTGATGATTCACTTCGCAGGGCTCGATAAGCGTGTTAACGACACATGGCCTGCCTATGAGCAGCAATTGATCGCGAACGATGCGCAATATCAAGCGTTAATGTATGAAAACGTCAACCACGGCTTCCATAACGACTCAACAGCACGCTACGCACCGGAAGAAGCAGCACTCGCTTGGGAGCGCACACTCGGCTTCTTCAAAGAACATCTCGCCTCTAGTTAAAACGCGTCTACTTTAGTTGGCACATTCCTTGTTTATGTCTCTCTTAGTGAGTGAGATATAAACAAGGAATGTGCATGACTCAATCAACGTCAAAAACACCCATCATAGTATGCTGTGATAGCCTCCAAGAGCAGGCTCGATTGTCCGGCTTATTGAGCAAAGATTACGACAACATCATCGGCTGCCAATTGGCACAACTAGAAACGTTAATGCAACGAGAACCGTCGGCAAGCGTTGTGGTTGGATGGCAGCAACCAACCGCGGAACTGCGTTTGATCGTCGATTTCTGCCGCAGAAAATCGGCACCACTCCTTATCGTGTTGAAGCAACTATCATCTAATGATATCAATCGGTTATCAGAAAAAATGGACTATGTTCTCATGCCACATGATAGTGAGTTTGCACTTCAACCCTGGATTGAACATGCGACATTAGTGAGAGCGAAATTCGAAAGTATGCAATCGGAAATTGAATCGCTGACCCATAAGATTGAAGAGCGCAAGCTGGTGGAAAAAGCCAAAGGTCTGCTGATGAAGATGCACAGTGTTGATGAAGAACAGGCTTATAAAGCGCTCAGAAGCTCAGCCATGCAATCAAGCCAAACGCTCGCACAAGTTGCCAAGAATTTGATAACTACTTTGGAAGTGTTGGATTAGTTGCCCTACCACTTTGGGATTAGGGGGCATTTTCTAACGTGGTGCGTGTTGCACTATCAGCAAGCAATAACGGGGGATAACGAACTGCGGGATATGCTAATTTATTGTATTTACTGTGAAAAATAAGTTGGCACAGTACTTGGATTAGTTAAAACGGGTTTATTGTTGAATCGCTTATCTCAATTATCAACGGCGGTAATTGTAGACTTAGCAACGGCGCTACTGCTCTTCGGAGTAGTGGCGCTTTTTTTATGGGAGCAAACCAATGAAATGGAGTTCGATGCTGAAAGTGTCAGCAATTTCGTTATCGGTATTCACCACGGTCAGCGTAAAGGCAGAGTTGGGTGAGCCAGAAATTGAAGACCTGAAGTTTGGTTTTATTAAGTTAACCGATATGGCACCGCTGGCGGTTGCTTATGAGAAAGGCTTTTTTGAAGACGAAGGCTTGTACGTCACTTTAGAAGCGCAAGCAAACTGGAAGGTGCTCTTAGACCGAGTCATCGATGGTGAGCTTGCTGGCGCGCACATGCTTGCTGGTCAGCCATTGGGCGCAACGATTGGTGTCGGCACAAAAGCGGAAGTGATTACCGCGTTCAGTATGGATTTGAACGGCAACGCAATCACGGTTTCCAAGGATACTTGGGAGCAGATGAAGCAATACATTCCAAAACAACCAGATGGCAAACCTGTTCACCCAATCAAAGCGGATGCCTTAAAACCAGTTGTGGACAGCTATCTGGATAAAGGTAAACCGTTCAACATGGGTATGGTGTTTCCTGTATCGACGCACAACTATGAGTTGCGTTACTGGTTAGCGGCAGGCGGGATTCATCCAGGTTTTTACGCACCAGAATCCGGTGACAACAGTGGTCAGTTGGATGCTGACGTTCTTTTGAGTGTTACACCGCCACCACAAATGCCAGCAACAATGGAAGCGGGCACGATCAAAGGGTACTGCGTAGGCGAACCATGGAACCAACAAGCCGTATTTAAAGGCATTGGTACGCCAGTCGTGACCGACTACGAGATCTGGAAGAACAACCCTGAGAAAGTGTTTGGTGTTTCTAAAGCTTGGGCTGAGAAGTATCCAAACACGCACATTCGCGTAGTGAAAGCCTTGATTCGAGCTGCACATTGGTTGGATGAAAACGACAATGCCAACCGCCAAGAAGCAGTGAAGATGCTATCAAAAAGCGAATACGTTGGAGCGGATGCCGAAGTTATCGCCAACTCAATGACGGGCACATTTGAATACGAGAAAGGCGACAAACGAGACGTGCCAGACTTCAACGTGTTCTTCCGTCATAACGCCACGTATCCGTATTACAGCGATGCGATTTGGTATCTGACCCAAATGCGCCGCTGGGGGCAAATCTCAAGCGAGAAATCCGATGATTGGTACATGGATGTGGCAAAAGAGGTTTACCGTCCAGATATCTACCAACAAGCAGCTCAAGCGCTAATTGAAGATGGTGTGTTGAGCAAAAAAGACTTCCCAGATTTCAGCGCTGAAGATGGTTTTCGCGCGCCACAAACACACTTTATCGACAACATCGTTTATGACGGTCGCGAGCCAAATAAATATCTAGAGAAGTTCTCTATCGGGCTTAAAGGAAAAGACAAAGTTTAGGATGAGCAGTCCTACAAAAAATACAGCGGGCAGGTGAGTCTGCCCGCAATAACAAGGATGTAAATTTCTTAGGAGTGAGTATGTCTAGTAATGTCATTTCCCTGTTTCCTGCTAAGCAGGTAGTGAACCGAAGTCGGTTGGTGCTTTTGCCCGTCATTGGCTTGCTGATCTTTTTGGCAATGTGGCACTTAGCAGCGAGAGAAGTGCAAACTTCATTAGGTACGCTACCGGGACCAGTGCAAACTTTTCAGCAGTTCAGCAACCTTGTCGATGACCATTGGCAAGAGCGAGAAAAAGAACAAGCGTTTATCGAACGCCAGGAAAAACGAAATGCTGCGAAGTTAGCCAAGAATCCAGACGCGGAAGTGAAGATTCGTCCTTACACAGGTAAGCCGACGTTCTTCGACCAAATCGTGACGAGCTTAGTGACTGTGACAGCGGGCTTTCTGCTGGCGACGGTTATCGCGATTCCGCTTGGTATCGTGCTTGGTCTTAATCAAGGGCTGTATCAAGCGTTCAACCCAATCATTCAATTGCTCAAGCCTGTATCACCTTTGGCTTGGCTACCCATCGTTACCATGGTTGTAAGTGCCACTTATGTGAGTGATGACCCGATGTTTGCTAAGTCGTTCATTAACTCTCTGATCACAGTGGCGCTGTGTAGCTTGTGGCCGACGCTGATTAACACCGCTGTGGGTGTGACGAGCGTTGATAAAGACTTAATCAACGTGAGTAAAGTGCTTCAACTTTCGTGGTGGCAACACATTCGCACCATCGTTTTGCCTTCTGCCATTCCAATGATCTTCACAGGTTTACGTCTCTCTTTAGGTATAGCTTGGATGGTGTTGATTGCGGCAGAAATGCTCGCGCAAAACCCTGGGTTGGGCAAGTTTGTTTGGGATGAGTTCCAAAACGGCAGTTCGGCATCATTGGGTCGCATCATGGTGGCGGTCATCACTATCGGCTTTATTGGTTTGATGCTCGATAGAGGCATGCTGCAACTTCAAAAGTGGCTGTCTTGGAATAAACAACAAGCGTTGAGATAAGGGAAAAGATCATGGAAAAAGCATTATTAGATCTAACGCGTTTAGGGATGCGATTCCCAACGCCAGATGGCGAATTCATCGCGCTTAAGAACGTCGATTTACAAATCAATAAAGGCGAGTTTGTATCGCTGATTGGCCACTCTGGTTGCGGAAAATCAACGGTATTGAACTTAGTCGCAGGACTGCACATGCCAACAGACGGCGGCGTGATCGTCGATGGACGAGAAGTAGCTGGACCGGGACCTGACCGTGCGGTTGTGTTCCAAAACCATTCACTATTGCCTTGGCTCACCGTGTATCAAAATGTTGAGCTCGCAGTAAAACAAATTGCCGGCAAAAAGGGCAAAGCGTGGATTCAGGAACAAGTGAATCACTATTTAGAGTTGATTCAAATGCAGCATGCCGCGCACAAAAAGCCGGATGAAATCTCTGGTGGTATGAAGCAGCGAGTCGGCATCGCGAGAGCACTGGCACTTCAACCAAAGGTTTTATTGATGGATGAACCATTTGGCGCGTTGGATGCGCTAACACGCGCGCATTTACAGGATGCACTGATGAAGATTCAAGCCGAGCTAAACAACACCGTCATCATGATTACCCACGACGTGGATGAAGCGGTGCTGCTATCCGACAAAATCGTGATGATGACTAACGGGCCGGCGGCAACCATTGGTGAAGTGTTAGAAGTGAATCTACCTCGCCCTCGCGAGCGTGTAGCACTGGCGGATGATGCGCAGTATCAAAAGTGTCGACAAGCGGTGCTGAAGTTCCTTTACGAGAAGCAATCCAAAGTCGAGATTCCTGCTTCGAAAGAAGACAAACCCAAAACCGCAGCGCAAACGGCATAAGGAGGCAGCGATGAACAGTCCTTTAACGATTCCAGTAAAGAACGCATTGAGCCACATCGTTGTGGTAGGCAACGGTATGGTCGGGCAACACCTCGTCGAGCAATTAGTGCAGAAAAACGCGCATTTAGAGCACCGAATTACCGTTATTGGTGCAGAGCGTTTTATCGCGTATGACAGTGTACAACTCTCTTCTTTATTTGCGGGTAAGTCCCATGATGATTTGATGCTGAGTAACCAAGAATGGTACGACATGCATGGCATCCAACTAGTACTTGGCAGCCAAGTAACAGGCATCGACAGAGAGCAAAAGCGTATTCTGCTTGATGGTGAAGATGTGCTGGGTTACGACCAACTTGTGCTCGCGACCGGTTCCTACCCATTTGTGCCGCCAATTGAAGGTAAAGACCGCGACAACGTGTTTGTCTACCGTACGCTTGATGACCTTTCACAAATCAAAAAAGCATGTGAAGGCGCAAAAACAGGCGCAGTAATTGGCGGTGGCTTATTGGGTTTAGAGGCGGCAAATGCACTCAAACTATTGGGGCTAGAAACTCACGTTATTGAATTTGCGCCTCGTCTGATGCCCGTACAGTTAGATGATGGTGCTGGCTTAGTGCTGAAAGAGAAGATTGAAGCGCTAGGGCTAACAGTACACACCTCAACGGGTACGGAACGAATCTGCGATGGTGAAACGGCTAAGCATCGTATGGTGTTTAAAGACAAAGATCCTCTCGAAGTTGATGTGATAGTCTTCTCCGCAGGCATTCGCCCTCAAGATGAGTTGGCAAGGCTGGCTGAGCTAGAAGTAGGTGAGCGAGGTGGCATTGTGATTAACAACCAATGCCAAACCAGCGATGAGAATATTTACGCGATTGGCGAATGTGCCCTTTGGGAGCAGAAGATCTTTGGTTTAGTTGCACCCGGTTACACCATGGCGAGAACCACCGCCGATGTCTTGACTGGGATGCCGAGTGAAGGTTTTAAAGGTGCAGACATGAGCACCAAACTCAAGCTGCTTGGGGTAGATGTGGCGTCTATCGGCGATGCACAAATGCAAACCGAAGGCGCACAGGAAATGGTGTTGCAAGATGCGGTCACAGGCATCTACAAAAAGCTAGTGGTTGATGCGAGTGGTACCCAATTGCTTGGTGCGATTCTCGTTGGTGACAACAGCGACTACGATGCGCTCTTACAGTGTTATTTGAACAAAACTGTCTTGCCAGACCACGCGGCGAATCTGCTGTTTGATACCGGAATGCTGGATGGAGAGATGCCAGACAGCGCCATCATCTGTTCTTGTCACAACGTCACAAAAGGCGATTTAGTTGCCGAGATTCAAGCTGGCACTACCAACCTGACGGACCTTAAAGCCAACACCAAAGCCGGTACTGGCTGTGGTGGCTGTAGCAATATGGTGAAGTCGGTATTGGATACTCAATTGGCAGCCATGGGGGTAGAGGTTAACAACCACCTTTGTGAGCACTTTGAGCTCAGTCGACAAGAGATGTTCCATATTTGCCAAGTGGAACAAATCAAAGACTTCGACACCTTAATCGCACTGCATGGCAAAGGGCATGGGTGTGATATCTGTAAGCCGACAGCAGCATCTGTGTTTGCTTCTTTGTGGAATGAACACATCATGGAGCCACAGCATCAATCTCTGCAAGATTCTAACGATGCCTTTATGGCTAACCTGCAAAAAGATGGCTCTTACTCGATTGTGCCTCGTGTTCCGGGCGGTGAAATCACACCAGACAAACTCATCGTGCTAGGCGAAGTTGCTCAGCAATACGATCTGTACACCAAGATCACTGGCGGTCAGCGCGTGGATTTATTTGGTGCGCAATTAGAACAGCTTCCTGAAATCTGGCAAACCTTAATTGATGCTGGTTTTGAAACAGGGCACGCCTACGGCAAATCGGTGCGCACCGTGAAATCGTGCGTGGGTTCTACTTGGTGTCGCTATGGTGTTGATGACTCGGTCGGATTAGCTATTGAGTTAGAGAACCGCTACAAAGGATTACGAGCGCCCCATAAGCTTAAGTTTGCCGTATCGGGCTGTACTCGCGAGTGTGCAGAAGCGCAAAGTAAAGACATTGGGGTGATCGCCACTGAAAACGGCTGGAATCTATATGTTTGTGGTAATGGCGGCATGAGACCAAGACACGCTGATTTGTTTGCATCCGACTTATCCAAATCAGAGTTGATCACCATGATCGACCGAGTTTTGATGTTCTACGTAAGCACCGCAGATCGCTTGCAGCGTACGTCAGTGTGGATGGAGAGCATGGAAGGGGGCTTAGATTACCTTAAACAAGTGATTTTGGATGACTCTCTCAACCTATGTGATTCATTGGATGAGCAAATGGCACGAGTCGTAGATACCTATCAATGTGAGTGGAAGAGTACGTTGGATAATCCTCAAAAATTGCAACGCTTCCGTCCTTTCTTGAACAGCACGTCGGGCAGCAAAGTCTTACCGTACCAACGTGTGCGTGGTCAGCGTATACCCGTGAAACAGGAGGTGTAAATGAGAGCTTTAACCAAAGTGAAATTGTGTCAGCTGGATGACCTAATGCCGTTTATCGGTGCAACTGTATTGATTGAAGGCGAACACGTTGCGTTATTCTACATTCCTGATAGCGGTGTTTACGCCGTTCAAGATTGGGACCCAATAGGCAAGGCTTACGTGATGAGTCGAGGGATTGTCGGCGATATTGATGGTGAGATGTGTGTTGCGTCACCACTGTACAAACAGCATTTCAGCCTAAAGAGCGGGCAGTGTTTGGAAGACGAAGCGCACTGTCTAAAAACGTGGCAAGTAACGGTCGACGATAATCAGGTTTGTTACTTAGTCGAAGAATGATCCTCGAAATTAGCTTGCTCGATATGAATAAATTATTGGCGTAAGAGACAAGCGAATAAGGCTCCAGAGACAGCACAGTGTGGCTCTGGAGCTTTTGACTATTTGCAAGAATTCACTTGTAGCTCGGTATAGCCAGTCGAGTCGTCCATCGCTCTGGTAAACTCAAGTTCTGGATAAGAATGGATGATCAATTCTGCGGTGGTGTCTATAACCGTGCCTTCCATTAAATGCCCGCCCCAGACTCGTCCATCACGATCAGACACCGAGATATGAACGTGCTGATGTTCAGGCGTCAGTGTTCCCATCACAGAGACGATTTCAAATGGCTCTTGTTTGGTTAACGTACACTCTGCACCTGCCAAACGAAGATTGAGGTCAGAGACACAGCCAACGCATGAGGCAATCGAGCCTGCTTTGATACCGTGCTTCTCGACCAATTTCGCTAGGCTCAGCTTTAAGTCCATGCCTTTGGTAAGACGAACTGCTATCACTTCAATCGACATATTACTTCCTAATTAAAACCAGCAAGCAGGAAAGCGCCGTATCCAAGTCTGCATAACGTTTGGCTTTGCCAAGTACGCGCATACCTTGCATGTTGTTGAGAACAAAACGAGCGAGCTCTTCTGGCTTAAGCGTTTTGGGCACTAAGGTTTCTTTCTGCGCATTAGTCAGCGCATCCGCAATGATGTCGATAAGATGGTCAAATAAGAAATGCCCTTTGCGCAGTACGTCATCGTCTTCGCCAGCGTGCTCAATCAACGCATTTTGAATAAAACACCCACAGTTGCGTTTGCGTTGCAGCTCAGCAAAAGATTTAAGGAACGATTCCAACTCGGGTAAAGACGCGTCGTCTTTTTCCAAATCATTCAGTGACGGTAGCGAGACCTTTTTCAAGTAAGTATCGAGCGCTTCGTAGTAGAGCTGTTGCTTGTCACCGTAGGTGTTGTAAAGACTGAAGCGGTTGATGTTCAACTCGTCGGTGAGATCAGAAATGGATGTATTAGCGAAACCTTTGCGCCAAAAAACGTCCATAGCGACTAATAGTTTTTCTTCTCGATCGAAGTTGGCTTTTCTTGCCATATGCGTACCTACCTGAGCGGTTTTTCTCAAACCACTCCTAAACTTATTGATCAACTTTTGGGAAATGAAGTTCTTGACTGATCGTTTATAAACTGGCTACAGTATATCCTAACCAATCGGTTAGAAAAAGAAAAAGGATATAAAATGAAGCTCTACGAAACCGCGATAACTCCAAGTTGTAAGCGAGTTAGCATTTTTTTAAAGGAAATTGGTGGCGATGTTGAACGCATCGCTTTAAATGTGCGTGACGGCGAAAATCTAGCGGAAGATTTCAAGCAAAAAAGCGTCAATGGAAAAGTGCCATTGCTTGAGCTTGAAGATGGCACGACGATTTGTGAGAGCGTCGCAATTTGCCGCTATCTCGATGAAGCGTTTGAAAATGATCTGGCGCTGTTTGGTGCTAACCAGCTCGAACGTGCTCAGGTGGAAATGTGGCATCGCGTGGTGGAGTTTCAAGGTCTGTATGCCGCTTTTCAAGCATTTAGAAACATCACAGCTATCTATGAAGATAGAGAGCGTTGTGTTAAAGAGTGGGGCGAAGAGTCCAAGCAGCGCGTGCAAGAGTTTTTACCGTTGTTAGATAAGCGACTTGGTGAAAGCGAGTTCATTGCCGCTGACCATTTTACTATCGTCGATATTACAGGCTTTATTTTGATTGGTTTTGCAATTAAAGGCCTAGAAATCGATGTGCTTACTACTGCACCAAACATTGCGCGTTGGTATGAGCAAGTTTCAGCTCGGCCTGCATTTCTAAGTTGATGTACCAGCAGCGAGTAGATCATTGCTCGCTGCTATTGCCTTTCGAATTCACAAGGATATTCAAATTCTTCAGCTTTTTTCTTATTTTGTCTCCTATCGCCTATAATTGGAAAAACAACCTCAATGGGCTTCAATGCGTTTTAGAGCCTAGCGCTCTTAGTCTGTAGACGTTCTTTTCATAGTGGGAAGTCTATTAATAGACAAGGAGAGGTCATGCGTATTCAAGTTAAAACTATCAATAATGTTCTTATTGCTCTTTTAATGGTTTCGGTCTTTGGTCTCGTCGCGCTGTACCTCAATAACACACAGCAGAATGAACAGATTGAAAAACTGCAAAGTCAGTTAATAGAGAAAGAGCATCAGATATTAATCTCCAATGAGGCGCTGTCTTACACTCGATATCAACACCAGTTATTAGCTGAAGATTATAGTCGTTTTAGAAATGAGCAATCAGTGACTAGTGTTCTACGTTAGCGTGCCCGACTACCGTCTTAAGGAGGCGAATGAAATCCATTCTTTTGGTCGATGACAGTAAAACAGTACTACTTTATATCAGCAGTGCATTAGAAAAGCAGGGATATGAAGTTATTGCTGTTGAAGACGGACAATCCGCACTTGAAGTGCTGACTTATCGCAAAGATATTCAGTTTGTACTTAGTGACTTAATGATGCCTGGCATTAATGGTATTGAGCTGTGTCGGCAATTAAAATCACAAGTTAGCGAACGTTACATTTTCTTTGTTTTATTGTCCTCTAGAAATGACCAAAGCTCGATCGTGAAAGGCATCGATGCTGGCGCAGATGACTTTGTGGATAAGAAGACGTCTGTAGAGGAACTTCAGGCCAGAATCCGCGCGGGGTTTCGTACTTTAGAACTGCACAACAAACTCGTTGAGAGAAATAAAGAGTTAGATGCAGCCTATCGAATGATCCATCAAGATTTACAGTCTGCTAGTCACCTGATGGAGCAACTACTCCCAGCGGAGTCGTCGATCCAGAACATGCAATTTAGTTACGCCTACAAACCGTGCTCCCAGATTGGTGGTGACATGTTGGGGTATTTTGAGCTTGATGAACAACATGTCGCATTTTATGTTTTCGATGTTTCAGGTCATGGTGTTTCGTCTGCTTTGATGGCTTTTTCTATCCAACAGACGTTATCTCAAAATCTGGGACCTGATTCGATAACCATGGAGCTAAGAGATGGCGACTACTGTATCAGTGAACCAGCAGCCGTTATTGATCGGCTAAACCGACGGTATCAGCAAACTAGGAACAGTCAGCTTTATTTCACCATGGTTTATGCCATTCTTAATACAGAATCAGGACAACTTCGCTATTGTACTGCTGGTCATCCTAAGTTCCTTGTTTGGCGAGCGAGCACCGAAACTACAGAGCTGGCGGGTGAAGACAACTTTATGATTGGCGCTTTGCAGCCGATGAAGTACGTTGATAATCAAATTATTCTGAGTGAGGGGGATGTAGTATGGCTTTATTCGGATGGTTTGATAGAAGCGAGGCGAGGCGAGGCGATGTATTCAGTACAAAGGTTGGCATCAAGTATAAAAGCTGTTTGTACTTCGCAATTAGAAGCAGAAGTGCAGGCTAGATGTGTCTTTGAACAAGTACAATCGTGGCAGAACAAAGATGAGTTTGATGATGATGCGAGTCTTTTACAAGTAAGGTGGCGTGGCTGATAGCCTAGGGATAAAGGAAAAGAATGTTCCAGAGCGAGTTTAAACGAACTTACGGCGGATCCCTTACTCGCTCTCGAAGTGCGAGCAAAGAGGTTGCTAAGTTTTTAATGGATAATCAAGTATCGTTAAGTACGGCTCAGTCGTTGGAGCTTTGTGTTGTTGAGCTTATGAACAATGCTTACATCCATTCTTACAGTGAAATTGAAGGCAAGCCGATAGACGTGGAGTGTAGGATTAGATGTGACCAAATGTCAGATTTCATTGAACTTAGGGTTTCTGACTACGGAGCGTCAATCAATGAAATGACATTCAACCAACATAAAAATAAACAGATTGAGGCTCCTAACTTAATGGATGATGATAGTTGGTCTGCTTCAGGTCGTGGACTGATGTTAGTCGCTCAATTATCTGACCAGTTCAAGTTAGAAAAAGAGATTGGAAAAAACACGTTTGTTTTAGTGAAGAAGAACGGAGAAAAACTAACAACCAAGCAAGATCTATTCACCCCACCTGGTCCCTAGCGTTAATCTGACGGTTACGTTGTATATTATTGTTATTTTGTATTTGTGGTTGGTGAAGGCGACAATAATGCTTCCAACTCTTCTGGTGTCAGGATATCACTGATGTTTAGCATATTGCTCTCATCATCTAACGCCATCTTTGTACGACTAAGCAAGTACCTCTTTTGAGTTGGCGTTAAGTCTTTGAGAGACTCAATCAGCTCCTTGAAATTGCTATTGTTCATTGCCATATTTCCCCCAGTTAAGCCTTAATTTGTTTTATTGCATATTCTTCAAGTAAGCAAAGATTTGTTGATTAATGGCAGCTAGCTCTTTAGTAACTATAGCTATATCTGAGCTATCTGGCTCGTTATCGTTTCTTGTTTCTGCTTCTATTTTTGTGAAAACAATGACAGCGGTTTCTTCACCAAAGCTCTCTAGAATGCCCTTTAGACTGTGAGCCAATAAGTAGAGTTCCGGCCAACATTTGTTTGCGTACAACTCATTGATACGCTGTATGTCATTGGCGTGGTCTTCTAAGTATGTGGAAAAAACGGTGACGATAAGATCTACGTCGTTCTCCATGTATTTATTGAGAACATCAAAATTAATCATGTTTACCTCTGACTAACCGCGAGGTAGAAAAATGTATCGGATAGGAATGTTGAAGTGGGGGGAGTTGAGCGCTGAACAGTGTGCTTATCACTTGAGCTAGACTCATAAAAACAAAGTTATTGTTCGGTACACTTTGACTTATATACAAGTGTCTATGATCTAATCTTTTGTGCAAAGCATTTTGCACTCGTGTCGTGGCAACACAAGTTACGTGATAGTGGGTTCCAAATAAAATGCCGGGTTGGGAACAATCTTGTCTACCTAGTTTAAAGCAATCATCAAATAAGTAAGCCAAGCGCTCGCCAACTTTGACTATTCCTTCAGTCAAGGTTAACTCTCCTAATCGAGTACAAATACAAACTAGCAACCTAGTTGCATAATGGCAAGTAGCTTGACGCAAAAAAGGGGCCTTGAGCCCCTTTTGTACAATTAGCTTTGCTTGGAGTCTTGTTCTACCTGTCTCATTAATTCGTTCGCTTTCTTCATTGCGCGCCTTGCGCTTGTGGTCCTTCTCTTATTGAGCAGTATGTCGGAGAAGCGCAGGTATTTATCTGCAGTTTTGAATCTCAAATCGTTAATATCTTGAAAACCGATAGGAAAGTTCTTCGAAAACTGATCAACATCTTTCACTAAGTTATCGAGGTGAGTTGTTGTTCTTGCCTTTTCTAGGCGGTAATAGAAGTTTTCAAATTCCTCTTGGAACAAAATTCGAGCAGCCTCGTCCGGAAATGGTAGAGGATCGTTAGAGTCTAGCGCGGTCTCATACAGTTTCATCTCGAGGACTGCATCTTTCATCGCGTTGCTTATTTTTAAGTTGTTTTGATGCTCTTCAACGTTTGAGAAGAAAGTATTCCCAACCTTAATTAGCGCAACAAGTGCTGCAGCATCTTTATTTTTGAGTGCTTCAGTTAGGTGTTTACCAAAAACATCGCTAGATAATGAGCTTGGTGTAAATGGGTAATCCTGATGAATTTGATTTAACTCATCTTTCAGTTCATAGATGGACTTACTGTCTTCTTCTTTACTGTATCGAGACTTTTCCAGTTGGCTATTGATTTGTCTGGCTATCGAAAGCAATGTTGAGTGCTTGCTTGATTGAATATCTAACGCCAGAACTTCAATTTTATGTGAGTCAGGGTAGTAGGCTTTTGCTTTGTTTAGTACAGACTCGATTTCATCATAATTTGGATAGTTGTTAGCATCAGAATTCAGAACCTGATCAATCTCAGATTCAAACTCACTTAGAAGGTAGCTCTTGTGCTGTCGTAGTAAGCCAGCTTTAATCACCGGGTGTAAGTTTTTCTCACTATTAATCAGTGACAAGCTTTTTTCTGGCGGTGTATCAAGCAACCATTCCTGCCCATTAATCTGATCATTTTGCTTGTTAATCGCTATTTCTAAATCAGAGATGGTTTCTTGTTGTTGTTGATAGCCAAATACGATTCCGGTAACCAATAGTACGCTTGCAGCTACACCGCTAACGATAGGCCAATATCGCATGTTCAACTTTTGTTTTAACTGCTCTGGGGTAAGGTCTTTGGGGATGATGCCAGTTGAAAACACGCGTGCAAAGATAGGCCACTTAGATGCTGGCATATTAGCAGGTTTCGAGACCTTCATTTTCTTTTTGAGAGCTTCATTAACAGGAGTTCTTGAATAAGGATGCTTGCAACTCAATAACTCGTAAGCAATACAAAATAGCGCAAACATATCGTCGCTTAAGTTTGGCTCTTTACCCGACAACAAGTTGAGCGATGCGTAGTTTGGAGTATAACCAAGAGTCTCCACATTTTCGGATTTACGTTTAGCTGCGTATTGATCTTGCTTTAATTGATGAGTTTTAGATACACCAAAGTCGAGTAATTTAACATTACCTTCAGACGTTAAAATGACGTTAGCGGGCTTTAAATCGGCATGCACGACACCAAGTGAATGGGCGTAAGACAGGGCGTCAAGTACCTGATTTAGAATCGATAAAGTTGCATTAAACTTCAGCCCATGCGGCCTAGATCGTTGTATTAAATTCTCTAATGTTTCCCCATTAATATATTCCATCACTAAGAAATATATTTCGCCATCGACACCAAAATCAAAAACCCTAATAATATTAGGGTGGCTTAATCTTTGTGTTTGCTGAGCTTCACGTATCAACATGCGTGCAGTCTCTGGTTGAGATGCAAACTCTTTTTGTAAAATCTTTAATGCTACGTAAGGGGTTTCTGAACCTGAAGATTCTAATATCTTATCTTTTGCCAAATAAACATCACAAAGTCCGCCATGGCCAAGAACCGACTCGATTTCATATCGATTTTTGACAGTTGTGCCTATTAAACTCTCATTAATAACATCTTTGTCATTATTTGATTTGTTATTTTTATTGTTTATTTTCTTATTAACTAACGGAGTGTTTTCTTTTTGAGACAGTTTTGTATTTGTTTCATTTTTATTTTGAACGGAGCCTTCATTGCTAGCAACTTTATTTGATTGAATTGCATTGTCTCGTTTTTGAGTCTTTACAATTTTAGTTTTGTCTCCGCTATCTTTATTATTTATAGAATTGTTTTTATTGCTGTCTTCCATCACAAGAACTCCGTATAAATGATGGGGGAATATATACCTTTCTGCTCAATGAAAAGTCATTATGTTAGAATTTCGCGGCCAAACTAACATTCGTTTTTTTATTGATGAAAGTCTAAGTGTCAAAAATTTGAACTTGGTTGGATAATTAAAATTGTTGAACATTACGTGATTGCTTTGATAAAAAAATGATTCATTATTCCGTGCATGATTTTCAATGGCAGGTTTAAGGTTTTTATTAATCTTACTGTTAATAATAAAGTGACTAATAATAAAATTAAAAATAATATTTAGCAGGTCTTTGGCGAGGTTTACATGAAGTTGGTTTTAACCATAACAAGTTTCCACAAATTTACTCCAGAGATTGAGAGTGAGTTTGTGTTTGAATCAAGTGATGAGCATGCCAAAGTTACGTTTGGTCGGTCTGAGCAATGTGATTGGACACTGCCAGACCCTGAAAGAGTAGTATCCGGAACTCACGGAGAGCTCATCAAGTTTGGTGATAAATACTTGATAAAAGACTTATCAACTAATGGCACGTTTGTTAATAACGCTGTGACACCTGTGGGCCAAGGAAATGAGATTGCACTAAGTGACGACGATACGGTTAGTTTAGGGGATTACCAAATTTCAGTAAGTATTCAAACTAGCACTGAGGCATTCAATAATCAGGAAAGTAACTTTCGTTCCAGTTCAGAACCTGAAGCATTCTCGAGTTCATCTGAAGCAGAGTTTGTAGACCTCGGCCTTAGTGCCAGTGAGCTTTTGAATGAGAGTGTTCCTTCTGACTTTCAATTAGATATTGGATTAGTCGATGATTTCATTGATATCCCCAAACCAGAAAAACAGAGTGTAGATCCTACACCTGTACCGGAAACCCCACGTCAGCTAGAACGTCAGCCAACTCCCAAATTTGATAGTAAAGGGAGCGAGCTTGCGGCGTTCATTAAAGGAGCGGGTATTGATCCAACGATGATTCCCAGCGATAACAGAGAGCAATGGTTTGAACAGCTGGGGGAATCATTTTCTTTGATGTTAGTTGGTTTAATGGAAACGCTGCACAATCGCGCGGTATTTAAACAAACAAATCGACTTAGTCATACTGCGTTTCGGAAGTCAGAAAATAATCCTCTGAAGTTCTCTGCGAATTTAGAAGATGCAATTCATAACTTATATAACCGTCAAACTGCAAGTTTCCTAAAGCCAAGTGCAGCCATTAAAGAAGCGTTTAGTGATATAGAAAGTCATGAACAAGCGTTAATGAAAGGTGTTGAGGGTACGGTTTCAAGTGTTATGTCGCTTGTTGAACCTACGTCGATATACTCAGAAGCTTTAGCTAAAGACACGGTTATTAATAAGGTTATTCCAGCAAGGAAATATGCTCAAAGTTGGAAGCGGTTTGAGGATATTCATGAAAAGCTATCCGATGACATTATCAATAAAGAATCTCCATTTTATTTAGAAGATTTCGCTAAACACTATGAGTTAGCATTAAAAAATAAAAGCTAGGAAATAGGGTGATGAAAAGAGTTTATCAGTACATTTTGTTATTAATTTCAATGGTTTTATTTGGATGCTCAGCAGCCAATTTAGTTGTTGATCCATATTCAGATTTAGAAATAACAGCAAATCACAATATTAACCCTGACTCCAATGGTAGGCCATCCCCTGTAGTCGTGTATGTTTTTGAATTAACATCAAATACCCTTTTTGAAAGTCAGGATTTTTTTTCAATTTATGAAGAAAGTGAAAAAGTCTTAGGCCCTGATTTAGTGAATAAATATGAAATATCATTAACTCCAGGTCAGAAAGAAACATATCAGGCAAGTATGTCTCCAAAGACTGAATACTTAGGCATTGTCGCAGCGTTTCGAGATATTGAAAATTCAAATTGGCGACAAGTCATTGAAGTGGATAAGACCGGTTACAACACCTATCAAATTCTGTTAGAAGATCTGTCTTTGGTCGTAAAATAACGTTTAGTTGGCTAATTATAAATGACGCAATACTCCAAGACGGCTTGGTGCGAAGGGATGTTTTTACGTCCCCAGCACTTTCAACAACATGAACGCGCAACCTCTCAAGAATTCAAAGGCTTACATCAGTTTGGTGGGGCTTATAATTGGGGGGTTTGGAAATGTCGAGTAAAAGAACATGCATTAAAAGATGGTCTGATTGAATTAGATCACTTTGAGGCAGTTTTGCCAGATATGACTCTGGTTAATACCTTAACAGCCAGCGATTCGGTTGTGCCTTTATTTATTGATAAAGACGTAGAAAATACGTTAGTAAAAATCACTCTTCCCCTTTCAAATGTCAAAGGTAAAAATGTTTCTGATGTAAGTGAGGCGATCGTTTCTCGTTATGTACTTAAAGACGTTGACGTTATAGATAATCTCACTGGGCAGGATGAAGAAACGATTCAAGTCGCAGCCTTAAACCTAGAACTGAAAGCCAGCAATGACAAATTAGCGGGTTATGTTGAGTTACCGATTTTGAAAATAAAAGAGGTAACGGCAGAAGGCGAAGTAATACTAGACGATTCGTATGTTCCACCGCTTATCAATTTACTTAGCGACAAAGTTATGTCGGCTTACTTGCGTAACGTTATTGCGATGACAAAGATGCGTGCCGACGTTATTGCGCAGCGATTGATTAAGGGCAAAGCCGCATCTGCATCTGCTGTTGATTTCATCATGCTACAAATGTTGAACAGGTATGAGGCGATGTTAAAGCACTTTAGTGACCTAGACAGGCTACATCCATTGGAATTAGCTACGACCCTGAAAGGTTATATTGGTGAATTAGCTACGTTTTCTGACAAAACCAAGAGGATGCCAAGCTTACTTACATACGATCACTTAGATGTATCAAGTGTTTATAGCGAATTGAATCAAGTTCTGAGTCAATATCTGAGCGTTGTCCTTGATCAAACAGCAAGCAAACTTCCTTTGGAGCCACGACAATATGGAATTCAAGTGACGCCACTTCCAGATAAGCGTTTACTTGAATCATGCCAGTTTGTGCTTGCGGTCAAAGCTGATACGACAACAGATGAAATCAGACGTTTAGTCCCGGCGCAGCTCAAGTTTGGACCAGCGGAGCAGATTCGTGATCTGATCAACAATCAGATTAATGGCATAAACGTAGCGCCATTGAGTGTAGTACCGAGGCAGATCCCTTACCAAACGGGTTATGTCTACTTCGAAGTAGTCAAGAAAGGCCCGTTTTGGATGAGGCTGAAAGACAGTGGTGGTATTGCGCTGCATTTATCGGGGCATTTTCCGAATGCTGACCTTGAGCTGTGGAGTATTAGTCAATAGGTGTGCTCAGTATGGAACAAACGATCGTAAAACCAACACCGGGTGGAAGAGCGCCCGCACCGAAACCACCATCAGAAAAGTCAGCGGATAATACGGTAGTTATCTCAAAAAGTCCTGAATTGGTGAATAACGATTCAGTGGTTGCTTATGGGAACAACCCTTTATTGGCAGAAGCGAATGGTCTTTTATCCATTATTGGTCAAATTCGAGCGACAGCGACTCATTCTGACCCGTTGTTTCTAAAAGAGACGTTGGCACAAAAACTTAGAGATTATGAGAACCGACTACGCCACCACGACGTTGATTTGGACACTATTGATACGGCTCGTTACTGTTTGTGTTGCTCGTTAGATGAAGCGGTGCTCAATACTAATTGGGGGGGGCATTCATTTTGGAGCCATGACTCATTGCTTAGTTCTTTCTATGCCAGCAGCCAGGGTGGGGAAGCGTTCTTTAAGTACCTTGATAAATGCATGGCGCAACCAGATACAAATTTAGATTTGCTTGAATTGATGTACGTGTGCCTATCGCTTGGGTTTCTCGGCCAATATCGTTTGGAAAAAAACGGACTGGAGTCTCACCGAAAACTGAGAAGGCAGATTATCGCTATTCTTAAGTCTTACGGAAGAGGGATACCTCAAGAGCTAAGCAATAGTATCGAACAACACATTTTGAATGGCTCTAAGGCTTCCGACAGAGCTCCTCTCTGGGTTGTGTGCTCCGTAACGGCTGCATTATTGGTTTGTATATTTATGTATTTTAGCTATGAGCTAAACAAGGCTTCCAACCGCACCTTTTCTCAATTAGTCAATTTGGTTCAACCGCAACAGCTTAACCAAGATACAACGTCAGAATCAAAATCAGCGCCAATTGCAGAAAGGATCTCTATGTATCTGGCAACTGAGATCGGGAAGGGGCTAATTAACGTCGAGCCGTTGCAAGACAGGGTAAGAATTTCGTTAAAGTCGCAAGATCTATTTGAATCAGGTAGTGCTGATGTTGTTGCGTATATCCAACCCGTAATTTCTAAACTCGCTAGAACGTTGGAGTCGACCCAAGGCAAGATCATTGTGACAGGTCATACCGATGATAGGCCAATTTTCACGAGTAAATATCCTTCGAACTGGCATCTATCATTAGCTCGAGCTACTGCTATATCTGAACAACTTATCTCGAATAGCGCACTAGAAGGTCGAGTAATACCAGAAGGGCTGGGTGATGCAAGACCATTGGTTGAAAACAATAGTGACGAAAACCGAGCTATTAACCGTCGAATTGAAATCGACCTCCTTGTCGCGAATTAATAACAGGTAGATAGAGATGCGTATTAAAGAAATTGGCAGAATATTTACTCAAAGGTGGTTTCTCGGTCTTATCGGTGTCGCTGCTTGTTCAATTTTTATTTGGGTTGTTGGTCCACTTATCACGATAGCGGGATATGAGCCACTAAAGAGCGATTTCCAACGACTCGTCACGATTTTGGTGCTGGTGTTTGTGTGGGCTTTATTCAACGTGACTAAGCAGCACAAGCAAAAAGTTAAAGAAGACGAAAGTATTCAAACGTTACTTGAGGTTGATAGTCAATCAGATAAAGAAGCGGCGAGTGAAATTGACTTAATGCGCGAGCGTATTGAGCAAGCTGTCAAAGTAGTAACGAAAACACATAAAGGAAAGCGAAGCTTATATGACTTGCCTTGGTATGTGTTGATCGGCCCTCCAGGGACAGGGAAAACAACAGTGTTAAAGCAGTCAGGGCTAGAGTTTCCGTTAGCGGATAGCCTTGGCTCTGACTCTATTGCTGGAGTCGGTGGAACTCGTCATTGTGATTGGTGGTTTGCAAATAAAGCAGTTCTGATTGATACGGCCGGTCGATACACGACACAAGACAGTCAAGAAAAAGTCGACTCTAAAGCATGGCACGGCTTCTTAGGGTTGTTGAAAAAATATAGAACGCAAAGGCCAATTAATGGTGCAATTGTCACGATCAGTTTAGCCAGTGTGATGTCGCAGACGAGAACCGAGCGAAGCCTTCATGCTCGAGCTATCAAGTCGCGCCTTCAAGAACTGAAGAATCAGTTAGGGATGCAATTTCCTATTTACGTACTACTGACCAAAATGGATTTAGTTGCGGGTTTCAATGAGTTCTTCTCTGATCTAAGTAAGGAAGAGCGTGAGGAATTGTTCGGTTTCATGTTTCCGCGTGAAGTGGCTGATGAAAGAGGGGTTATTTCTTTATTCAATAAAGAATTTCATGGCATGTTGGAGCGACTTGATGCTCGAATGCTGAGAATCCTTGAAACTGAAGATGATTTAGAGAAGCGAGCACTTATTTTTGAATTTCCTAAACAGCTAAGGGTATTGCAAGCTAACCTTGATGAATTTTTAGCGGAAATATTTGCACAAAATAGTTTTGAAGAGCCAGCCTTGATTCGTGGTGTGTTTATGTTGAGCTCGGTCCAAGAAGGCTTACCAGTCGATAAGTTAATGAATGAATCGACCAATGGACTTGGACTAAATCGCCTCGCTCTAGCAAAGAGCCCAACAGGGTCTCATAGTTATTTCGTGAAGAACTTGTTTGATAAGGTTATTTTCAAGGAACAACTGTTAGGAACGGTTAATCGTCACTATCAAAAGCAGTCAGGGTGGATGCGCCGAGGTGTTTACATTGGCTGTGCTTCTCTACTGCTAGGTGCGTCTTCACTTTGGCTTATGAGCTACAAGTGGAATTCTCAGCTGATTGTCGATACCAATGAGCAAGCCGGCCATATTGAAGCAATGATTGGTGCTGAGAGCCTAGATTTTGAGGCGGATATTATCTCAGCCGTAGAGACATTAGACCGATTGATGACGCTTCCTCTAGGAAAGCAAAGCAACTACGGCGATGCTGATTCCGTAAAAAGGTTTGGTCTCTATCAAGGAGATAAAGTCTCACAGGCGGCGAACAATGCATATTCTGATGCGTTGACCCAATATTACGCTCCCTTGCTTCTTGATAGCTTGGTGACGGAAATGGAAAGTAATCAACAGCATCGAGAGTATTTGTATGAAACGTTGAAAACTTATTTGATGTTATTTAATCCAGACAAATACCAACAAGATGAAGTGTTGGCTTGGTTTAACTTCTATTTTGAACGTCAATATCCGGGTGAACTAAATATAGACTTAAGAAAAGGTCTGTTACAGCACACTCAAAATTTATTAGAGAATAATGGACAAGGCTTTTCTTATAATACTGCTGCCGTGACTAATGCCCGCGAGGTTTTGACACAAATGTCTCTACCAGAACGTGCTTATCAGCGAATGAAGATACAATTTTCGAAGAGTCATGTTCCTTCATTTCGTTTGACTGATGTCTTGGGGCCTAAAGGGCTTGAGCAGTTTGAACGAGCGAGTGGAAAGCCGTTATCACAGGGCATTTCGGGCTTTTATACGTACAATGGCTTTCATAGCATTTTTCAGATTCAGATCAACCGTACAGTAAAAAGCCTAATGGAAGAGAACTGGGTTTATGGTGACGATCTTAAGGCTCATGAAATTGATCAAGATAGCGCTATTCAAGGAGTCCAATCTCGATACTATCAAGATTATGTGAATGAATGGAAAACTCTGATCGAAGATATTCAACTTAAGCAGGCTCCGAGCCTAGAGCTTGCAACAGAACAAGCTAGAGTTCTATCTGGAGTTGAAAGACCAATCGAATCGTTGTTGAGGGCAATCCAAAAAGAAGTTGGTTTGTCGAAAGTATCATTGTCAGAAAATCAGAAGGCCGCTTCTGAAGTTGCTGGTAAGGTTGCCAAAGTTAAATTTTCGAATACGGCAGATAGACTAGACATGTACTTGCCTGAAGAAAATGGTTTCAATGTTGCACTGCCAGGTAAAGAAGTCGAATCTCATTTTTCGGAGATCTTACGTCTCGGCGAACAAGACTTTGATGATATTCAACAAGCTATGGTTAACTTGCGCTCGTACTTAAGCGATTTATCAAGCTCAGGTAATAATCAGAAAATTGCTTACAAAAGTATTTTAGATGGGACCGTTACACAAGATGTGGCTGCTTCCTTTGCTCGCGCTAAAGAACTTTTGCCTAGGCCATTTAATCAATGGCTAGGTGAACTTTCTCAAGAGTCAGTTAAGTTTGCGGAGAGCGGGTCGAAAGATCATCTAAATCAGCTTTGGGTTACGCAAGTGGTGCGCCCTTATCAGCGGACGATTGCGGGTAGATACCCATTCGAGCCAAATGCGAGCAGAGAAGTAAGGCTGAAGGACTTCAAACGTTTCTTTGGTTATGGAGGTACGCTTGACTCATTCTTCCAAGAGTATCTTGAACCGTTTGTCGATACGTCGAAAAGTCGTTGGCGATTAGAAAAGGAAATTGGAGTTCGTCCAGAAACGCTGATGGTCTTTCAAAGAGCGAAGCGTATCAGGCAGTCTTTCTTTGAATCTGATAATTCATTGCGCGTAGAGTTCGGTATGAAACCAGTGTATCTGGATCAGCACATTACTCGGTTTGTTCTAGAGCTAGGTAAGCAAGATTTGGTTTATAAGCATGGACCAGCACGAGCTAAATCCTTGAGCTGGCCTGCGGGTCAAGACCAGACTCGAATAGTGTTCACACCACCAGAATCTAAACGCGAAATTGCTCATACCTATGAAGGTGAGTGGGGCATATTCAAGCTTTTGGATCAATCACTTAAAGCAAGACCAGAATCACGTAAAGACAACATAGTTATGATTGATTTAAAGGGAAATAAGGTGCAACTAGAGCTTATTCCGTCTAGTGCTATTAATCCGTTTTGGTCAAATGAAATGGAGAGGTTCAGATGTCCACGAACCTTGTAACATCAGCCTGGGGTTATATCGGTAAAATGCCTGCAAAAGGAGACTTTGTGAAAGATGGCTTATCACAAGATTTTTCAGAGCGCTGGCATGACTGGCAGCAGGCTGTTATTGCAGTCAGCAGAGAACAATTGGGTGAAAGTTGGAATGAGCACTTTTTAACCGCGCCTGTGTGGCACTTTGCTCTGGATGTTAGTTACTTAGAAGACTCGACATACATTGGTAGCATGATTCCTAGTGTAGATGCATGCGGTAGATACTTTTTCTTTACTATAGCTCGTGCCGTAAAAGGTGAAGCTGCGCAATATTGGGGGGACAAAGCTTGGACCGAGGACAGTGCATCTCTTGCCCTAGCAGTACTTGAGGACGACTTTGTATTTGATGTTTGGCATAAGAGCATGCAAGAAAAAAACGATTTAGTGGCGAATGTAAAAAGTGAAGTGCGGCCTCTTAAATTTCTTTATCAAAGCCAAATATCTACGATTTTTCATGATCAAGGTGGAGCAGATCAAAGCGCACTTTTGAATTACGTCATTAAAGAAAAATTGAGTAAGCCATGCTTTTGGTGGACTGAAGGCTCGACTCTAGTTGAACCATGTATGTTTATGACCAGCGGTTTCCCTTCTATTGGTCAATTTTCTGCCATGCTTGATGGCGGTTGGAAAAAGTGGAATTGGTAGGATAGAAGAATGAATTGGAACTATTTTACCTTTGCTAAATCGCACGCAGGAAAAGTACGCCCTTATAACGAGGATGCTCTTTTAGATATGACAGAGCAGCATATTTGGGTTGTAGCCGATGGAATGGGTGGGCATAGTGCTGGCGACATAGCAAGCCAGATGCTAGTGGATAGAATCGCGCGCCATATGCAGGATGTCCCAAATACCAATATCGATGATATCCGGAGTGTGGTTCAAGCCGCGAATTTAGAAATTTATCAATACGCACAAAATCACTTAGACGGTAAAACGATGGGAACAACTCTCGTTTTGTTGTTTATCCAGGACGGGTATTACCACTGTCTTTGGGTCGGTGATAGCCGAATTTACCAGCTTAGAAATGGTCATTTTTCTCAAAAAACACGCGATCATAGTCAAGTTATGGATTTAGTCGATCAAGGGTTATTGGCATTTGAAGATGCTGAGTCACATCCTCTCGCAAATGTTATTACCAGAGCTGTTGGGGTAGATGAGAGTATCACTATTGATCAAGTTTCGGGGCAGTTGGCTGACGGAGATCAATTTCTTCTGTGTAGTGATGGGCTTTCTAAAGAATTAACGAGTGATGAAATTCACCGGACATTGTATGCGGACTCAGTAAATCAAGCAGGATTAGCGCTCATGCATTCGGCGTTAGTGAGAGGTGCAAGTGATAACGTTACTTGTGCGTTAGTCAAAGTTCGCCAAGCGCAGACAGAATTTGAAGCAGTAACGAGAGAAGACGCGACGATCCCCGTTTTTCTTAGAGGGAGGTCTTATGAATAGTGAGATGTTCGATTGGTATGAACAAGCGTTGGCTCCTATATCTCAAGAGAATCCCACAGGTGTTGATCCTAGAGAAGATGTATCGCCACAGTCCGCTTATTACCGATTAAAAGATCAGCGTATGGCTGCGCGAAATGCAGAGCGTAATGCGCTTATAGAAGAAGAAAGTATTTATACCCACAGTAACTTATGGCGGGTATTTATTGAAGAAGTACCAGAGATACTTACGAATCAATCTAAAGATTTAGAGTTTGTGGCTTGGCTTATAGAGGCTCTAACTCGATTGCATGGTTTTCGTGGTATGGGCGTTGGGTACAAACTCGCAACCGAGTTCATCGAGAAGTTTTGGGATGATCTCTATCCAATGCCTGATGAGGATGGTATTGAAACAAGAATATCGGCGATTACTGGCCTCAATGGTATCGATAGCGAAGGAACACTTATTTTCCCTATTGCTTGTATCCCGCTTACTGACGTAGGCGTTGAGCAAGCGTATGCCTACTGGGAATATCAGCAAGCTATTGAGTTGGAGCGTTTAGATGAAGATAAGCGCCGAAATCGAGTCGATCTTGGCGCTACAGAGCTATCTGATATTACAACTACAGTTAAATCTACCTCTGATGCCTTTTATCGTGAGCTAATCGCTGATCTGGAGTTCGCCACAGAGTCATTTAATGAATTCAGTCAGCGATTAGATGAAGCGGTAGGTGATGTCACTCCTAGCTCTTATATATCAAAAAGGCTTGAATCAATACACTCGGCATTAAAGCATCTCCTTGGAGAGCGTTTTAATCAACCACAAGCTGTGTTTGAAGAACTGGAGGAGGTGGATGAATCTTCTTCTTCGGAACAACAAGTGAGTTCACAAAGTTCTGATGCACTATTAGCGACAAACATGAAATCACGAGAGCAGGCGATTAGACAATTGCAGCAAGTGGCTGATTTCTTCAGAGAGAGTGAGCCTCACTCACCAGTTTCTTACTCCATCGAACAGATCATTCGTTGGTGTGGAATGCCTCTGCCGGAGTTACTGGCGGAACTTATCTCCGACGGAGATGCAAAGAAAAGCTACTTCCGTTTGGTTGGCATAGCAGAACAAAATGAAAATTAATAAAGGGAGAATGGTATGACGAGTATCCACTCGAAACTGTCACGAGTACGGAAGCCTCGTGTCCACATTACCTATGATGTTGAAACTGAAGGTACAACTCTTAAGAAAGAGCTACCTTTTGTTGTAGGTGTAATGGGTGACTTCGCTGGTCAAAACACTGAAGCGTTGAAGCCTTTGAAAGACCGCCGTTTTATTCAGATCGATCGAGACAACTTCGATGATGTGCTCAAAAAGATGAACCCATCGGTTAAGTTCAAAGTTGCGAACAAGCTTGCGAACGACGATTCACAGTTTGAGGTGGATTTGAACTTTAAATCAATGCAAGACTTTGAGCCCGCTGCGATCGTAAATCAAGTTGATCCACTGCGCCAACTGATGGAAACGCGTAATAAACTGCGTGATTTGATGACAAAAGTTGACCGTTCTGAAGAGCTTGAAAACATCTTAGAGGATGTTTTGAACAACACAGACAATCTGGCAAAACTTGCGGGCGAGTTAGATCTTGGCAAGAAAGCGAAGCCAGACAGTACTGAAGGAGCGGAATAATGACGACTGAAGCTGAAAAGCAGTTAGATCCAACTGTTAATGAACAAACAACTTCATTTTTAGATCAAGCTATTGGTGCAACTAAGCAGACAGAAGCCTCTCGTGCTGAAGAGCTAATTAAAACGCTCACTGAAGAAGCAATGAAAGGGACGGTTACTTGGAACAAAAACCTAACGGTAACTTTTCGTGAAGCGATTAATTTACTTGATAAACAGATTTCTGATCAGTTGTCTGAAGTAATGCATCATCCTGAATTACAGAAACTTGAAGGTTCTTGGCGTGGTTTAAATTATCTAGTGATGAACTCAGAGACGAGCTCTACTCTGAAAATTCGCATGATGAGTATGACCAAGAAAGAATTACATAAAGACTTGAGTAAAGCGGTTGAATTTGACCAAAGCCAGATCTTTAAGAAAGTTTACGAGTCTGAGTTTGGCAGTGCAGGTGGTGAACCTTATGGTGCATTAATTGGTGACTATGAGTTTACCAACCACCCAGAGGATATTGAGTCGCTGCGCCTAATGTCAAATGTAGCCGCTTCAGGCTTCTCCCCATTCTTGTCCGCGGCCTCACCAGCACTATTTGGTTTTGATGAGTGGACTGAACTGTCAAAACCACGCGATCTAGACAAGGTCTTTGAGTCGCTAGAATACGCTCAATGGCGTTCGTTCCGTGAGAGTGCTGATTCACGTTTTGTTAGCCTGACTATGCCGAAAGTTCTGGCTCGTTTGCCATACGGACAAGCCACTGCTCCAGTTGAGGAATTTGGATTTGAAGAGTTCGAAGTAGATCCAGTGTCAGGTATTGCTGTCAATGCTGAGCATAATGACTACTGTTGGATGAACTCTTCGTATGTTCTTGGTGTTAAGTTAACAGATGCCTTCTCAAAATATGGATTCTGTACAGCTATCCGTGGTGCAGAAGGTGGTGGTCGAGTGGATAATTTGCCAACACATTTCTTCATGAGTGATGATGGCGATCCTGATATGAAGTGTCCAACAGAGATTGGTATTACCGACCGACGTGAGGCAGAACTGGGTAAACTTGGTTTCTTACCGCTTTGTCACTACAAAAACACCAACTATGCGGTGTTCTTTGGTGCGCAAACCTGTCAAAAACCGGCGAACCACGAATCTCCAGAAGCAACGGCTAATGCGGCGATTTCAGCACGTCTACCTTACATGATGGCGACATCTCGTTTTGCGCATTATTTGAAGGTAATGGCTCGAGATAAAATCGGTAGCTTTATGGAAGCAGAAGACGTTGAGTCTTGGTTGAACCGCTGGATTCTAGGCTATGTAAATGCTTCAGAGGGTGGTGGTCAAGAGATCCGAGCGAAATACCCTCTAGCAGATGCTCGTGTCCAGGTTAAGGAAATCCCTGGCGCACCAGGTTCTTACAATGCTGTAGCATGGCTTAAGCCTTGGCTGCAAATGGAAGAATTGACGACATCTTTGCGACTTGTTGCAAAGATCCCTCAGTCGGGTGGATAAGAAATGAATTGGCTGGTCGTAGGGCCAGCCATACCAAATCGTTATGTTCTAGATGGAAATAGCAGTGTCACTTAACTTTCGCGATCCCAGTAAGCTAAAGCATGAATTCAGCACAGGAGGCTATGCTGAGCTTGATAGCCCGTGGTTGACTCGATTCAATGAATCTTCTGATCTTTTAGAGTCAGCTCGAATTTGGCTAGAAGGTACGCGTTCAAGAGATTTGGACAGTTTTCGTCATAGTGTGATGAACACGATAAACCGAATTGATGAGCTATTAGAATCTCAATTAAACGAAATAATACATCATCCTGAGTTTCAACAACTCGAAAGAGGTTGGATCGGCGTGAGGTATTTATGCGAACAGGTCGACACTCGCTCATCAGACTCCGTCAAAGTCAAGGTGTTGGCGGCAACATGGAATGAAGTCAGTAAAGATGCACTAAAAGCCATCGAGTTTGACCAATCAGCACTATTTAAGCTGCTCTATCAAAATGAATATGGCATGGCCGGGGGAGAACCCTTTGGCGTGGTAGTTGGCGATTATCAACTTCGTTGTGATGCGAGTAAAAATTATTTTGATAGAGATCTGTCTGTGCTCAGCAAGATCTCTCAGTCTGCAGCGGCAGCATTCAGCCCGTTCATTATGTCAGCATCGCCGGAGATGTTTGGTGTTGACAGTTTTTCACAGCTCTCTGCGATAAGAGATATTGCGGCCCAATTTGAACAGGCAGATTACGCAAAATGGCGCAGTTTGAGAGACAACGATGATACCAAATTTATTGGCCTGACTGCGCCGAATGTTTTATTCCGTCAGCCATATAAAAGTGATGGTTCACGCAACGATCAGTTCGACTTTCAAGAGCATGTCTACGACTCTAATCGCGATTTGCTATGGGGGAGTAGCGCGTATTGTTTTGCGGCCGTATCAATTAGAGCGTTTCAGGAGCATGGGTGGTTTACGCACATGCGAGGCATTAAGCAAGGGGATTATAGTCAGGGTATTATCGTCGCTCCTACTAGGAACAAAATGCGTGTTAATGGCAAGAATGACCGTGAAAGATGTCCTTTAAACTTAAAGATCTCTGAGAGAAAAGAACAAGAGTTGTCTGAATGCGGTTTCATTTCTATTTCTCCTGTACCTGAAACCGATATGGTAGGGATGACCTCGAATGTATCTCTCTACAAGCCTAAGCAATATGCAGAAAAACACATTTCAACGAATGCAAAGCTCACGTCGATGTTGCAATACACGTTGTGTGTGTCGCGAGTCGCACATTATCTCAAGGTTATGGGGCGTGACAAGATTGGTGGGTATCAAGATGCAGAAAGCCTAGAGCGGGACTTTCAACGATGGTTGCATCAGTACACTACCGCGTCGGATGAAGCATCTGATGAACTTAGGGCGAAGTACCCCTTAAATGAAGCGAAAATTACGGTTCGAGAGAAAAGAGAAACTCCAGGACACTATTACTCTGTTATCCATTTGCGACCGCACTTCCAGCTCGATCAAATGGTATCTAGCATTAAATTAATTACTGAATTATCACCAGAGCACTTGGTGTAAGGAAATAACAATGACCCAATGGAAAAATGCTTTGTCCCAAGGCCAATTGCAACAAGCTCTAGAGCTATTAATTGATGAAATTAAAGCGGCGCCTAAAGATGCAAGCTTGAGAAGCTCGTTCATTGAGCTTCTTTGCATTGATGGAGACTTCGAGCGTGCGGATGAGCAACTTATGCAATCGATCAAATTGTTTCCTGAGTATCTACCTGGTGCAAGTCAGTTGCGACATTTAGTGAAAGCGGCCCAGGCTAGAAAAGATTTTATCGACGGTGCGGCTAGTGCCAAGGTATTAGGTGACGAGGAATTCACTAAAAAGCTTGTTCGCTTTAACCTTGCTCTCGGAAATCAAGACTATGCAGAAGCGTCACACCTAGCGCATAGCATTGAAGAGCAGCGTACTATTAAAGGCTTTAACATAAACGGTACAAACTATGAAGATGCTAGGGATATTGATGATCGTTTAGGTGGTTACATTGAACTGTTTTCCACCGCGGGTAACTATTTTCTTGTTCCAATTTCTAGCATTCAAGCACTAGAAATAAAAGCACCTACCTCTTTATTAGAAAGTATTTGGCGACCTGTAGAGTTTGATATTGACGGACTTGGCGAAGGAGAAGGCCATATGCCATTGACTTATGTTGACTCAGAAACTGACGCACAAAAGCTAGGTCGAGAAACAGATTGGAAACAGCTTGGTGAGCAAGAATCCTTCGTGGGTTTAGGCCAAAAATGTTGGCTAGTTGGTGATTCAGCCCTCCCAATCTGTGACTTGACTACATTGTTAGAGTCGAAACAAATAGCGTAACAATAACATGTCTTTAACCGTTTCTCTGCTCGACAAATTGATGGATAGTGATCCTTCAACTAGAGATGAAAAAGACTTCCCTACGAGCCAACAACAGATGTTGAACAGCTTGCTTAGAGATCTGGAGTCTATGTTAAATAGTCGTATCGGATGGAAAAACATTCCTGATGACCTTTTAGAGGTTCGCTATTCAATATTGAATTATGGTCTGCCAGATTTTTCCTCGATGCCTTATAGCAGCCAAGAGGGGCAGAATGAGCTCTGTGACATTGTTCATGATGCAATTAAAGAGTTCGAGCCGAGGTTAAGGAATCCTTATGTCCAGATTTCGGACGAGAAAAACGCTATTGATAGGGTGTTGAGGTTACAAATCAGCGCCACTTGCTTAATTGATAACAGCATTCATGAAGTGCGATTCAATTCTGAAGTAGAGCCGGTAAATTTAGGTATGAAACTGAGTAGAGCGAAATGAGTGAAGAGTTTCTCAAATACTATAATCGCGAGTTAGCTTATTTACGTCACAAAGGACAAGAGTTTGGGGAGCAGTATCCTAAGATCGCCGCGAGGCTCCGTATCAGTGAGGAGCAGGTTGACGATCCACATGTAGAAAGATTGCTAGAAGGCTGTGCATTTCTAACGGCAAGGATTAGACAAAGTTTAGACAATAGTTATCCTCAGTTCACTGAATCTTTGATGGGGCAGTTATATCCGGATTTTCACGCACCAATTCCATCAATGTCCGTCATTAAGATGAACTGCTCTAGCTCCACTTCCTCTTTTTTTGACGTAGAAGAAGGTGAGCGAGTCGTTATCGGTGCTCCTGGATACCACGAATGCGAGTTTAGAACGTGTTATCCGGTCAGAATGTACCCTGTTGATGTGACCTCTGGCGCTTTCAAAAACGCACCGCTTAAGTCGGTGGGCTCCCAATGGGAAAGCCATGCTCATTCAGTTTTGAAAATCCAGCTCACCGCCCTAGATGAAGAGACATCTCTGAGTGAAATGGGATTAGAACGGTTGCGCTTTTATTTAAACGGGCAATCTCAGTTGACGTTTAAACTTTACCAAATGCTATTTCAAAATCTAATTGGTTTATCTGTCGTTGCGGGTGGCAAAGAAGTTCGGTCTTTAACGAAAAGGCATCTTATTGAAGTGGGATTTTCAGAAGATGAGAAGGTTGTTCCATACAGTAAGAGAAGCTTTTCGGGAGCAAGATTACTTGTTGAGTATCTGCACTTTCCTGAGAAGTTCATGTTCTTTGATATCACTGAACTCGGATTATCAGAGCTAGCTCTTGGAGAGCAAGCTGAACTGTATTTTTACTTTGATACCAATGATGATTGGCTTCCTAAGCAAGTGGATGAAGAGAGCTTGATGGTTGGTTGTGTGCCAGTCGTCAACTTATTTAAAAGTGTTATGGAGCCCAAGCGTATTCTACCAACCGAGTACGATTACCACTTATCACCGCAATACCAGGAAGCCGAGAGTAACGAGGTTGTCTCTATTTCTGACGTAACATTGAGAAACTGGAACAAAACGTATCACAACCTGCCATGTTATCACGCTGGTGAGCACACGCATTATATGAACGCCAGTGAAATTTATTGGTTGATGAGACGTGAGGATAAAAACTGGGCTGGTGGATACGATGAGCCGGGCAGGGAAACTTACATTTCTTTTGTTGATAAAAGGCATCAATTGTTCAGTCCAGAGAGCCGAGAAAACTGGCTAATGTACGTTGAAGCGGAGTGCTGCAATCGTAATTTAGCGCAGAAGCTTCCATTTGGAGGCGGTCTTCCAAAAGTCTCTTTGCCGGAAGTAAATGACAACTTCGAGTCAGTTCGTTGTTTAGTTTCTATATCAGAAACCCTCCGGCCAGAAATGGATGAAAGTACACGATGGCAGTTAACTAAGCTTCTAACTTTAAACCACTTTACCGAAGAAGATGGATTAACAACTTTGAAGCAAACTCTGAATCTCTATGCATTTTCTGGGACCGCAGAAACGAAAGCGGTAATTGATGCTTTAGCGAAGTTAGAGTTCGAGCCGACTACAGGCAGAGTAAGTCAGAAAGGTAAAGTTGGTTTTGCGCACGGTATAAAAATCATTTTGACGGTTTCTGATCAAATTTTACCTAAAGAGCAAATCTTCCTCCTAGGTAGTGTTTTATCCGTTTACTTTGCACAATATGCTGAAATTAACATTTTTACGCAGCTAGAAATAAGACTTAAGTCAACGGGAAAACCCTTCCACTTATGGCCTGCATTAACTGGCGATAAGGTGTTGCTATGATCGCGGAGCAATTTTATCGAGATCTAAAGCAACATCCGTTGTTTGAAGCAATTCACCTTATCGAACACGAGATCTTGCAAGCCGAGGCACAAATAGGGACAGATGCTCTACCTAAGCATGAAAAACTAAACCTAAAGGTCAACCCATCGTTAGGTTTTGAAAATGCGCAGCTTTGCGATCTGAAACATATTGATAGCCACAAGCTAGCACTAGAAACTAATCTGATAGGCCTAACGGGTGAGCAGGGGGTGCTTCCTCAGCACTACAGCGAGTTAGCTTTGCATCGTCAAAAAGAAGGCGATACAGCAATGGTGGACTTCTACGATATTTTTAACCATCGTTTACTGTCTCTTTACTATCGATGCTGGCAACTAAGTCAATTGACCGTTCAGTCTCGTGCTCATGCACAGGGATTACGTTCACCTTTAGAAGATTGTAAATCGGCATTAACTGGGCAGGGTAGTTCTTTGTCCCTGCACTATGGTGGTGTTTTTGCTTCACCGACGAGAAGTAAAGCTGGACTAAAAAGTGTTCTTGAATGTTTATCTGGATGCCAAGTAAAGATTCATGAGTTTCAAGGGCAGTGGCTACATCTTGCAAAAGAAGAGCAAACACGTCTTTCATCTCGAACTATGCCAGAAGGGCAGTTTGCTCAACTTGGTTCCGGAGCATCCTTAGGCTCGAAAGCTTGGAATATAAACGCAGGAACAACGATCGAGTTTCTGCCAAAGCACAAAGATCTGGTTAGTAAATTACTGCCTAACCATCCAAATGTAGAAATTATTAAACGTGCGGCTTATGAATTTATTGGTAAGCATAAGCAAGTGAAATGGCAGCTCACCACCAAACATAGTTTATTACCTCAAGTTTGTTTATCAAAAAAACATGGTCAGTTAGGTGTTGGTTCTGTACTTAAAAAACATAAACGCACAAAAGATCGAACCATAACAATTACTATTTAAAGGAAACATAATGGCTTCACTCTCACTTTCAGCGTTGGTCGAAAGATTGTCTCCTCAGGCTAAGGAAACACTTGAACAAGCAGCTGCGATGGCAAGCTCTCGAACCCATCACAGTATTGAAATGTCTCACTGGTTAATGACGATTATTCAACACCCTGCCGATATTTACTCGGAAGTTTTCGACGAATTTGATGTCGATAAAATCAAGGTTGAAACTGATCTTCAAAAGACACTTGAAAAATACAAAACGGGATGTCAATCGGTCCCAGGTCTTTCAGCTCACACAGTGACTGTGATGCAAAATGCTTTGCTATCGGCAACGATTGAATTCAATCAGGAGCAGTTGGATTGCATTCATCTTTTATTTGCCTACTTGTCCGATAATACGTTAGTCAACATGGCTGGTTCGATTAGCCCTGAGCTAAACAAGATAGAACCATCTCGGTTATTGAACTTTAAAGAAAGTAATACGCGTCAATCAGGATCGAATGACCTAGGGAAATCAAACGCGAATTCTGCGCTGAATCAATTTACAACAGATCTTACTGAGCAGGCTAGGGAAGGTAAGATAGATCCGGTTATTGGTAGAGACAATGAAATCCGTTTAATGATCGACATCTTATTAAGACGTCGACAAAACAACCCGATTCTAACTGGTGAAGCTGGCGTTGGAAAAACAGCCGTTGTTGAAGGCTTGGCGCAAAAGATTATCGATGGCGATGTACCTCCTGCTCTACAAAATGTAGCGATTAAGTCTTTGGATCTGGCGTTATTGCAAGCTGGTGCTGGCATGAAAGGTGAGTTTGAAAACAGACTTAAAAATCTTGTGAAAGAAGTTAACGACGCACCACAACCCATTATTTTGTTTATCGATGAAGCACATGGTCTGATTGGTGGTGGGGGACAAGCAGGACAAGGTGATGCAGCGAATATTCTAAAGCCAGCGTTAGCGAGAGGTGAACTCAGGACGATCGCAGCAACAACTTGGGCAGAATATAAAAAGTATTTTGAAAAAGACGCGGCTCTTACCAGACGCTTTCAAGTAGTGAAGGTCGACGAGCCAGCGCCGGAGCTAGCGATCGAGATGTTACGTGGTTTACTTGACGTAATGGCACAACACCATGACGTCCACATCACTAGCCAGGCTCTCAATGCTGCCGTTCAACTCTCAGCTCGATACATTAATGGCCGACAACTGCCAGATAAGGCTGTGTCTGTTTTAGACACAGCCTGCTCGCGAGTTGCGTTAAGTCAATCGTCTACACCGGGAGGTCTAGATGCGAAAAGGAATAAACTAAAAGCCAAGCAAGCTGAGTATGAGCACCTAAGCCAAGAAAGTCAGCTAGGTACACCTCTTGATATGCAGTTGCAAGATGTCAGAAAAGAGATTGATGTTCTATCTAGTGAAATAGTTGAACTAGAGACGCTGTGGGAGAAAGAAAAAGAGTGGGTAAGTGAAGCTAAGTCACTTAGAGCTCAAATAATCAAGGAGGGTTCTGAGACTGCTAGGGACAAGTTACAGGAGCTCGAAAGTAGCCTCTCCGCTAACTCGCAGCCATTAGTATTTTCGCATGTCAATGAAGCGCTTATTGCAGAAGTAATTTCAGATTGGACCGGGATACCACTGGGCAAACTCCAGGATGATGAAATCCAAGCAGTACTGAGTTTGAAAGAGAGTTTGTGTAAACGAGTTGTCGGACAGGAGCACGCTTTGGAAGTCATGTCTGAAGTGATAAAAACTGCCAGTGCACAGCTCACGGATGAGACACGACCAAATGGTGTATTTCTTCTCACGGGACCAAGTGGAGTGGGTAAAACTGAATCTGCTTTAGCTATTGCAGAGAAAGTGTACGGCAGTGAAGAGAATGTCACAACTATCAATATGTCCGAGTTTAAAGAAGAGCACAAAGTTTCCTTATTATTAGGCTCGCCTCCAGGTTATGTTGGGTATGGCGAAGGTGGTGTACTTACTGAAGCCGTCAGACGCAAACCTTATAGTGTGATTCTCTTGGATGAAATGGAAAAAGCACACCCTGGAGTTCAAGATATTTTTTATCAGGTATTCGATAAAGGCTCAATTAAAGATGGTGAAGGTCGCGATATAGATTTTAAAAACACTATTATTATTATGACCGCGAATACAGGGACCGAAACGACGATGTCGTTGTATTCTGATCCTGATTTATCTCCAGAACCTTCAGCACTAAAAGATGCTTTGCGTGACGATTTGTTGGTTGACTTTAAACCTGCATTTTTAGGACGTGTTAATGTATTACCTTATTTGCCTCTATCAAGAGAAGTATTGATAGAAATAACAAAATTAAAATTAGCCAAAGTTACGAATCGCATTCGTAAAAATTACGGCGCTGACCTATTTTTTGATGAAGAACTAATTAATGATATTGTAGACAATAGTAATGAGTCGGGGAGCGGTGCACGTGTGGTACAGACAACCATAGAAAACACATTACTTCCTAAGATTTCTCATGAAATATTGCATGCAATTCTTAATGATAAGACGTTTGATGAAATTATTGTTAAAGGTACAACTAGTGGACTTGATGTCTCAATAGTTTAACATCCTTTACACTCTCAATAATAATTGGGAGTTGGTTCATATTAACTATTATTTTTTATAAAAAACGCTTAAATTAAGTCTTATTTAAAGATATAACAGGGCGTATTTAAAATGAAGTTTTTGATACATTAATCACTAATTATCATCAAACGTCAGATAATTAAATTACTACGATATATGTCAATTAATAATGCTATAGGAGATTAGCATGCAGTCTAATACGTATCTTAAATACGCAGATATTAAGGGTGAGGCAACTGCCGAGCAATATAAAGATTTGATTACACTACTATCTGTAGATTGGAGTGTAGGTCGTGAGATCTCATCATACACTGGTACAGCGATGGACCGTGAAGCGAGCGCTACTCGTCTATATGATTTGACTATCACTAAACTTCAAGACCGTTCTTCTCCTGACTTATTTAAAGAAGCGACAATTGGTAAAGGTAAACCTGCGGTTTTCCATATTACTAAGCAGGGTGAGAAAGTTGAAGAAATCATGAAGATCGAACTGACTGATGCGATGATTTCTAACTACTCAGTTTCTATCCAGGATGATCGTCCAGTTGAAACCATCACTATTTCTTACACTGAAATGATGATGACAGTGACTCCTACTGACGATAAAAACAACACTTCTGCGCCATTGGTATACGGCTACAGCGGTGTTAAAGGTCAACAAATGTAATTTTTATGCGGGGGAATATTCCCCCGCATTTTTTGAAAGAAGTATTTAATGAAAAGAGCAACTCAAGATAACAATTTCATCCGAATTTCCTCTCCATTCGGAAAAGATGCCATCATACTAAACTCATTTGAGTATAGAGAAGAGATCTCAGAACTTTTTTCATTGCGTGCTAAAGCTTACTTTAATGATCAACGAAGTGAGTTAAACGAAATAATTGGTAAAGAAGTAACAATTACCCTTGAAAATAGTGAGGATGTTTCTTCAAAACCTCGTTATATACATGGTTATGTATCTGCTGCAAGGTTAGAAGGGCAACGAGTTTCTAATACTCATAATGGTGAGAATTATAAAAATATAGAGTTATTAATAGAGCCTAAATTACGTTTCGCCGATTACAGAAAAAATTGCAGAATATTTCAGCATAAAGATATAAAAGAAATTATCTCCGAAGTACTCTCGGAGCATAGTGTCGCCTTTAGTTTTGAGTTAACTAAGTCGTACCCTAAATACACATACAAAGTGCAATATGAAGAGTCAGACCTTGAATTTGTCCGACGCTTATTGTCAGAAGAAGGGCTATCGTTCTGTTTCACACACACTAAGTCTGTCCACACGCTTAAGATTTTTGACGACATCAGTTTCTATAAGCCGGGTACAGAGTTTTTAGTCGATTTTGATACAGGTACAGCTAAGTCTAGCCATATTTCTTCTTGGCATGAAACCCAAGTTTTGACGACTAAAGCAAGCCAAAAGTCTGGCTATAACATGCTTAAGCCTTCGTCTAATCCTAAAAATACTGCCAAGGGTGAAAGTGATTTTTTTACCGTGCCTGAAAGCGAGTATTTTGAATACATGGGTGAAACGGAAAGTGATGACCAATACGCACTTAGAAACACGCACGCTATAGAAGCACTACAGCAAAACGCATATCTGTGCCGTGGCGAGGCAACGTGTCGAACGTTCAGTGTGGGAAAGTGCTTTAAGTTTAAAAAGCATGAAGATAAGTCTCGAGTCGGCAAAGAATACGTACTGTCCTCCGTTTTTTTATCTGCGGCTGTTTATAATCAGACTGGTCAAGGTGGCACTGCTGCGCAAGGTGTTAAAGTATCATTTAGTTGTGTTGACTCAAAAACAATCCTTCGCCCTTCAGTGAACTATCCGAAACCTCAGATGAAAGGTTTGCAAACCGCAGTGGTAACGGGAAACAAAGATGGCGAAATTTACATAGACAAACACGGTCGTATTAAAGTTCAGTTTCACTGGGATCGTGTTGGTAAATACGATGTAAACAGCTCATGTTGGATTCGTGTTGCGCAAAATATCGCGGGTAACGGATGGGGCTCGGTGTTTCATCCTAGAGTAGGACAAGAGGTCATCGTCGAGTTTGTCAATGGCGATCCTGACCAGCCAATTGTTACGGGGTCACTGTACAATGGTAGTCAACTCCCTCCCTACACGTTACCAGAGCAAAGCTCTCAAAGTGGTTATAAATCGCGTTCTGTACAAAAAGGCACATCTAATTTTAATGAGTTGCGCTTTGATGACAAACCCGGTGAAGAACACATCTATCTTCATGCCGAAAAACTTTTCCAAATGCTAGTTGAAGACTGTGTTGATATTGCCGTTGAAAACAGTAAAACCGAAAAAGTGACGAATGATGTCAATCAAGAGATTGGCAAGAATGCGACCTTGAAAGTAGGTAAAAACTTTTCTAATGAAACGGGTGAAGTGTTGTCTTTTAATGCAGGAAAGAGTATCGAGATCAAAGTCGGTGGCGCTTCGATTCAGATGTCTAGTTCCGGAGAAATCAACATCAAAGGCAATAAAATATCTATTAACGGCTCTGCTATCGCTCTTAAAGCTGGGCAAATTTCATTGAACTAAGGTGATTTAAAGTGGGTAAACCAGCCGCGATATTGGGCAGCTTTCATCTTTGTCCTAAAAAAACAGGAAAAATTCCTCATGTAGGTGGCCCCGTCGTAGTTGGCTCGCCAAACGTGACAATTGGCGGCATTCCAGCGGCTAGGCAGGGAGATAAGCTTATATGTATAGGTCCTCCGGATAGCATCTCAGCAGGCTCTTCTAGCGTTACAATCAACGGTAAGCCAGCTGCAAGGGTCGGGGATTCAACGTCTCATGGTGGTAAAATTCTGTCTGGCATGCCTACGGTTTTAATCGGAGGCTAGATGCCACTCGCATTTCAAACTCATCTTCTTGCTATTAATGGCAGGCCATACACTGTTCGTGAGATAGCTAACGAATGTTTTAGATTGCCCGCAGAAACACCAAGATCCTATCCTGATCAATCACTGTATGAGCAGATATTAAATCTTGTGCGCTCTAAGCGCGAGATACTGGAGCAAAGTGATATCAAAGGGAATATCTGCGTTCTTTTACCGTCTTCGGTAGATAAAAGCTTGCTTAAGGCATTGATAAACGAGTTTTCTCTTATCCTTGGTAACTCTGCCAATAGAGAAATTTATTTTTATCCTTATGGTCAAGCGGCGTTCTTGATGGCGCTAAATCGGATAAACCGTGAAGTTAACGAAACACAAGCAACTTGGATACTGGCTATAGAAATTGCTCGCGATGCAGAAGAGCATGCCAAATCTCAAAACTCGATCATTTTGACGAAGTGCTTTTTTCAACAGTCCGGCCTTGTTACTGATGATGTTAGAATTGATTTAGATACCAAACAACAAAGCATTGCTGTCGATAAAGTGTTTAAACAACTTGGAGTAGGGTGTGATCACTCACTTAGTGAGTTGCATTTATCCATTGATGGAGATGAGCCTCGATGGTTAAATGCTATGCAACTCTTGTCTCCCTGGGTGACCGATCAAACTCAGTATCAATTTATTGATGTTAAACTAGGAGGGCTGGGCGCATGCGGAGGTGTTTTAAAAGTGTTAATGATTGAGGAGCATCAAAGAAGTAGCCTCAACTCAGACTTCCACGTTTTGCAAGCTGATATCGAGCCAGATGGTTATACGGTGGGAGTTCTATACAATTGGCATAACGAGTAGTTCTGGATCTAGTTTGTCCCTTCTAAACGTTGGCTTTTAATGGTTTAAATGTGACGGTTATGTTTACTCGAGACCATCACTTAATGTTGCTTAAAAGGTGTTTATACAACGTTCTTCTCGCTTTCCGGTGAAATAGTGAACCATAGAACATAAACTACATGAAAAGCTGTTCGACTCAAGATATCCTAACCCAAATTAAATAAATTGAGCTTTGGTTTGTGCCAGATTCAGCCAGTCACGTAATACTCTGATGTTTACACGGCTGAAATTCGGATTCTTGCAGGAGCAAACCTTGCTTAAAGATTTGGCGGAAAGTGAATTCGAATGAAGTTTATCCACACCTCAGATTGGCATCTTGGTCGACAATTCCACAATGTATCACTACTCGAAGATCAACAAGCAGTACTCGAACAACTGATTAACTATATTGAACACAACCCCGTCGATGCCGTTGTAGTGGCGGGAGATATTTATGACCGTTCGGTGCCACCAACGGTTGCAATAGAACTGCTAAATCGAGTCGTGAAGCGTATTTGTACTGAACTGAAAACACCGATGATATTGATATCTGGCAACCATGATGGTGCAGAACGATTAGGTTTTGGCTCAGAGCAAATGAAAAATGCAGGCCTTCATATTGTTAGTAACTTTGAAGATATGCTAACTCCCATCATCATAAAAACGGACTCTGCGGGTGAGGTAGCGTTTTATGGCATGCCTTATAACGACCCTGAACAGGTCAGATTTGCCTACAAAACCTCGGTATCAACTCATGATGAGGCACATCAACTGCTTGTAGAGCAAATAAGAGAGCATTTCATTTCAGAGCAAAGGCGTGTTCTCGTTAGCCACTGTTTTGTTGATGGTGCTATTGAGTCTGACTCTGAACGACCACTATCTATTGGTGGCTCTGATCGCGTAAGTCATGAGCATTTCTTAGATTTCGACTACGTCGCACTTGGTCATTTACATCAGCCTCAGAAGAAAGGCGCAGAGCATATCCGTTATTCTGGTTCACTTATGAAGTATAGTTTTGGTGAACAGAACCAGAAGAAAGGCTTCACGTTAGTCGAACTAGACAAGAAAGGATTTGTCTCTGCTAAACATATTGAGCTAATTGCCCCTCATGAAATGCGCATTGTTGAGGGAGAGCTAGATAAAGTCATAGAGCAGGGCAAGACTGACCCTAAAAATGAAGATTATTTGTTAGTTCGTTTGATGGATAAACATGCGATTTTAAATCCAATGGAAAAGCTTCGTTCGGTGTATCCAAACGTTTTACATCTTGAGAAACCGGGTATGTTAATTGGGGTAGAGCAGGAAATGGCGCAAGCAAAGTTGGCCCGAAGCGAAATTGATATGTTCCGAGACTTTTTTATTGAGGCACAAGATAGTCAATTATCCCAAGAGCAAGAACAAGCCGTTACTGACATTATTAAGCAATTATCACAGCAATAGGGACCAAAGATGAAACCAATTAAACTTACCATGCAAGCCTTTGGTCCGTTTGCAAAAACCGAAGTCATTGACTTTGAAAAGCTTGGCCGTAACCCTCTGTTTTTGATTAATGGTCCTACAGGCTCAGGTAAAACGTCGATCTTAGATGCCATTTGCTTTGCCCTTTACGGTGAAACTACCGGTAATGAGCGGCAAGGCATCCAGATGCGATGTGACTTATCGGCGCAAGACTTACCAACCGAAGTCGTTCTAGAATTTTCGTTACATGGCAAACAATACCGAGTTGTGCGATCTCCAGAGCAGGAAGCGCCCAAAGCGCGTGGTGAAGGGATGACGGTAAAAAAGCACACTGCGGCTCTTTATGAACTCGGCGAGGCCGAAAAGCTCATCACTAGCAAGACGGCTCAAGTTAAAACAGAAGTGAGCAATATTATTGGTTTGAATGAAACGCAATTTCGCCAAGTAATGGTATTGCCTCAAGGAAAATTCCGGGAGCTGTTGCTTGCTAGTTCTAAAGAGCGCGAAGAAATTTTTGGTCAGCTCTTTCAAACGGACATATATAAAAAAATTGAGTACGCGCTCAAAGATAAAGCGAGCGCAATCAGTAAAGCGAAAGATGAATTTGATAATCAAATTCGAGGCGCTTTACAAGTTGCAGGAGTGAGTTCAGAGCAGGAATTATTACACCAGCTTGAACAAGCAACTGAGCAGCTAGAGGTCGATAGAAAGAAAGAACAAGCTTCGTTAGATAAGCTAAATGTTGCTAAATCTGAATTGCAAAAAGCGGAAACTATTAATGGAGAGTTTTCGAAACGAGAGCAAGCAGAAAACGCACTCAAGCTGCATCTAGAACACTCAGACTCGATAAAAGTTCGTCAACAGCAATTAGAAAATGCTAAAAATGCCAATAAGATAGAATTATCCTACGTCTCATTACAAAATGTAAAAACTCAAGCTCAAGAGCTCAGACAAAAAATAGTTGCCTTGAAAGAGAGTCTTGATAAAGCCAATGCTGTTACGAAAGAAAAAGAAAACTTGCAGCAAAGTGCAAAAGAAGCCGCGGCAAAAGTCCCACAGTTAACGCAACTGCAGTATCAACTTGAAAGCATGAAAGACAAGTTGGTTGAAAAAGCCAACTTGGAAAGAAAAATAACGGCAGGTCATCAACAAAAGCAACAATTTGAAGCAACGTTAAAACAGTACATAGAGCTGAAAGACAAGTTGGCGTTTCAGGCGCAACAGGGCCAGAAAGATCTAGAGCAAGCCCGAGTAGATGTTGCGCTTGTTGGCAGCATCGATGCGGAAATAAAACAAAAACAACGACTACTACAGGATCTACAAAAGCTGCATGGTCTTACTTTGGAGCTCTCTAAACTCACGGCGTTAACCGTAAGCAAGCAGCAGTCATTACAGGAGGCCAGTCAGCGCTATATGCAGTGTCAACAAGCCGCTGATACGATAGAGCTTAAGTGGCACAACGCTCAAGCGGCAGTATTAGCGCAGCGACTAAAGGCAGGTGAAGCATGTCCGGTATGTGGCAGCCAAGCGCATCCTAACCCTGCGACGTTTGTTGAAGAAGTCGTTACAAAAGAGCAAGTTCAGGCTGCCAGAGTGAAAGAAAGAGAAGCTCAAACCTCACTGAACCAGCTAAGTAATCAGCAAGAACAACATAACGTTGTCATTATTCAGCATCAGAATCAAATCGACCAGTTGAAAGAAGAGCTTGGTGAGCATGCAGCATCTGAGATCTCAACGGTTCAAACTGAGTTGCAGGCGCTTAATGATCAACTTCTACGTCTACAATCTATTGATATTGAAAAGCTAGAAAAGAACGTTGAACAGCTTAATCAACGCTGCTTAGTGGGTGAAAATAAAATTCATGAGCTGCAGAATCAAATGGCGGCAAATGAATCAACCGTTCAAGCAAACCAAGAACAATTGACTCAATTACAAGCTTCCATTGATCCGAAATACAGTTCCGTTGATGCGCTTGAGCGTGACATTTCGCTCACAAAAGAGCAAATTCTGACCTTGAATACAGGTTTAGAAAAGGCACAAAACGCTTTGCAGCAAGCGGTATTAGCGCAATCGAATGCTGAAAGTCAGTTAGTGACGAACAAGCAGTGGCTATCTGAGTCAGAACAAAAGCTTAGCCAAGCAGAATTAGCGTGGAATGAGGCGTTACAGGCGAGTAAATTTGAGGATGAAAGCAGTTATCTAAATAGCAGAGTGACAGATGATGAGCTTCAAGTGTGGCAGAAAGAAATAGACAACTTCAAACAGGCACAAACCAAGCTTGAACAAACACTACATGATTTAAACCATGCATTGAAAGCGCTTGAAAGACCGGACTTGGATTCGCTTAACGACAGCTTAACCACTCTGCAGGCGCAGTATATTGAAGTAAGGAATCAGCTCGATACCACGCGCTCAACCTTTGAGCGAATTGAAAAAGTTCGTAAAGATATTGCTACGCTGCATGAGAAAAATAGCAAGTTAGAAGAAGAGTACAAAGTGTTTGGTACGTTATACGACGTTGCCAGCGGTAAAACAGGCAGCAGGGTTAGCCTGCATCGCTTTGTTCTTGGTGTACTGTTGGATGATGTATTGATTCAGGCCTCTCAGCGTTTAAGCCTCATGAGTAAAGGGCGCTATATTCTTGCTCGAAAAACAGAGGGCTTCAAAGGCGCTGCGGGTCGCGGCTTAGATTTAATGGTTGAAGATGGTTACACAGGAAAAACACGTGATGTTGCGACACTTTCCGGTGGTGAATCGTTTATGGCAGCGCTTGCTTTGGCGCTTGGCTTGTCGGATGTTGTGCAATCCTATAGTGGTGGTATCCGTTTAGACACTTTATTCATTGATGAGGGGTTCGGTAGTCTAGACCCAGAATCTTTGGATCTCGCCATTCAAACGCTAGTGGATTTGCAACAAACTGGACGCATGATCGGTGTTATTTCTCACGTTTCTGAGTTAAAAGAACAAATGGCGCAGAGGATTGATGTTGAACCATCAAGAGTCGGTTCGATAGTATCGGTCAAATCTCAATGTAGCTTCGCTGTCTAATTCCGTTGCTATCACAAACCCCAAAGCCCCTATCTAGGGGCTTTCTTACTTAATCGCTACTGTTCGCAAAAGTGGCCTTCTTTTGGCGACTGGGTAATCGCATACTCACCATCTAGGTTGCGATAAACAACTGTATTCCAAATAGAGCCATCATCCAATTCAAACTCAATGGCATAGTTGACGCCGCTAACGATTTGCGCGTGAACGTTCAGTATTTGTTTGAACGACGCTATTGTGTCCATTCTTTTCAAAACAAAAGCCATTGCCTTTTGTGCATCAGGGGTAGCATTAAACTCATTCCACCCACCTGGCATGTTTCCTTGTGTATTACATACATCTGCCGAGGTTGTTAATTGTGTCGCTTGGCTTGGGTTTTCCTGCTGGCAACCTGCAAGCAATACCAAAAGTGCACAAACTGACACTGTTTTTAATTTCATAACAATAACCTCTGTCTATATCGCGACGTATTATAGGAGGGGGATATGACAGCGTATGTCTATATTGTGCAAAGTTTCTATATGCATACGGTTAAATGCTGACAAAATATACAAGTATGCCCAACTTGTAAGTAAAACATAGAACAATATTGTTAGGGAATTGCTGACATAACGAGGTTTTGGTGTTCAGCATACTATTGACAATGAAGAACTGTGATGTCTAGCTACGTACCTTTGGGACAGTGGTGCGACTTAGTGATCGATTTGCTACCTTCTACAGTAAAATCAATCACTAAATCAAATTTAGGTGTTGTATGAAATCGCTAAAAACATTATTACTTTTATCACTTGTTACTTTATTTGGCTGTACCTCTAAACCTGATGGGGTGGAGCCAGTTAACAATTTTGATTTAGAGCCTTATCTAGGCAAGTGGTATGAAATCGCACGGCTCGATCATTCGTTTGAGCGTGGTCTATCCAACGTTACGGCCGATTATCGGCTTCGCGAGGATGGTGGGGTTAAGGTGACAAACCGCGGATATTCAGAAGAAGATCAACAGTGGTCCGAAGCTGAAGGTAAAGCTTATTTTGTTGAAGACGAAACGGTTGCGCACTTAAAAGTCTCCTTTTTTTGGCCAATCTATTCTTCTTACATTGTGTTTGAGCTAGGTGAAAACTATGACTATGCGTTTGTCTCTGGTTACAACCACGATTACTTGTGGCTATTGTCTAGAACACCCAACGTTGATGAGAAAATCCTGGAGCGTTTTAAGCAGGTTGCTAAAGAGAAAGGTTTCGCGTTAGATGAGCTAATTCTCGTTGATCAAGAGAGTGGACGACAGTTTTAAGTTCATCAATGTGACTTCTAAAATCAACAGAAGCGAAGTTTCTGTCTCGCGGTTTTGAGTTTTGCTTGGAATATTTTTGTTACCTTGTAACCTCATGTGGTCAAAAATATAGCCCCATCATTTGTGATTACTCGTGATGGGGCTTATATAAATTTGAGTGAGCGTCGAAAGGTAGATCTATCGACAAACGGTTATGGTTTACTTAATCAAACGAACGATCAGAGAGCCAGGCGCCCGAATAGATTCCACATTGTGGCTGAGCACTGTACCACTTGTAGGGGCGGTGTAGCGCTCAACTTCAGTGCCAAAGCTGTCGTATTGAATCGCAACCAGTTGGCCTTGCTCGACAAAATCCATCAAACCGACATGAGGTAGTACAAAGCCGCCATGTGTCGCTTTCACACTGACGATCTCGTTTCCTTCCAAGCATGAAGTGATAGGCTCTATCTCACCTTCTACGACGTTATGCTGCTTCAACACATTTAAAATGCCTGATACGGTTCGACTAATGAGTTTTTGCTCTGTGTAGCGCCCCATACCCACTTCAACCGTAATGCTTGGGACACCATGGTTATTCCAAACGGTTTCAAGGACGCCAGCATCTCCGGGATCATTTAAAATCGCATCAGGATTAATGAGACGAGCCATTTCTAATGATTGCTCAATTCGGAAGTCTGCAAACACGTATAGTGGGTAGGCCGCACCACTGGTTTGAGTGTGAAGGTCAATGGCTAAATCAGCATTTGGCTTGAGCAGATCATTCCACAATGCATATAAGTAGCGTTGTGCCTCATTGCCGTTTTGGTCACCAGGGAAAAAGCGGTTTAAGTTTGCAGGAGACGCATCCGGGTCTGCGGAATAGAAATTGCGGCTGTGGTTTAGCATACCTGGCATGTTAATGGTTGGAACAATCGTGACAGTACCAGCGACTTCAGTGCCAATGAGTTCTCTAGCGGTCTTCTGCGCTGCTAACACACCATTATATTCATCACCATGAACCCCTGCGGTGATCATGATTTTCTTGCCAGGTTTTTCACCTTTGAATACTAAAACAGGAAGATGTTGCCACTGAGAGAGCGCGTTGGTTGCGATGCGGAACCAAAACTTATGCTCACCCGGACCTAGGTCTGCTACATTGAGAGATTGAATCACTTGATGACCTTGAATCATGTCATCGAGAAGTTGTGTTGCCATTAAAGTTACCACTCCAAAACCATAAGCCAATCTAAAACCTTAACGTCGCCATACGAAGAGTATTAATAAGGCGAGAACGTGTCTCGCCTTGTGCCAATTGATTTCGTTTTACGCAAACCCCATTATGTGAGCTGCGATAACGACGACACTCGACAGGGTAAAGAGTAATAGGATAAATCGCCAGCAGAATTTTGCCCAGTCACCCCAGTCGATGCGGCAGACACCAAGTGTTGCCATCAAGGATGCTGAAGTAGGGACGATAACGTTGGTAAAACCATCTCCAAGTTGGAATGACAAAACGGCAACTTGGCGCGTGACACCTGCAATATCCGCCAATGGCGCTAATAAAGGCATCGTCAGTGCCGCTTGTCCAGATCCGGAAGTAACGAAGAAGTTGAAGATAGATTGGAATACATACATTAACCATGTCGCAGCTACGTCAGGAAGCCCACTGATCACGCCGCCAGCACTGTTCAGAATAGAATTCAGTACACTCGCTTCATCGGTCGTACCGCCACCTAGGATAAGTAACACACCTTTCGCACAACCAACCAATAGAGCAGGAGCAAGCATAATAGCCGCCCCCTCTTTAAACGCATCGGCTGCGCAGTTGAGCGTCATACCGTTTAAGCGAAAAATCGTACCGATGATCGCGACAACAAAGCCCATAGTGAAAAATTGAGAAGCGATTTCTGGGATGTACCATGCGTTAGCGACTACGCCCCAAACAACCCATACTGTGGTCGCGATGACCGTAAGAATGACGAGTGTATCGCCGATATTCCAACGAGAATCTTGATTGCCAAGCTCTTGCTGACGGAAGTATTTGTCTGTGCGGTGACTGTAAGAAAGTTCTGGGTTTGACTTCACTCGAGCGGCGTAGAGCATTGTGAAAGCGATACCGATTAACGTAAAGCCAACCCATAACCCCATGCGCACTGTCATGCCGGATAAAACAGGTACACCCGCAATGCCTTGTGCAATAGCGACGGAGAAAGGGTTCATCCAAGAAGTAGCGAAGCCAATTTGAGTCGCAACATAGGTCACCATTACCGTAGTGATACCATCATAACCAAGGCGAACCATAAGCGGAGCGATAATAATCGCAAATGCTACGGCTTCTTCACCCATACCAAATACCGCACCGCCCAGAGAGAACAGCAAAAATAGCACTGGAATGAATAGCGCTTCGTTACCTTTGGTCTTATCGATAAGGCGCAAGATACCGTTGTCGATGGTGCCTGTTCGCATTACAACGCCGAAAGCACCACCGATAACCAACATGAACATAATCACGCCGATCGCGCTGCCCCATTTAGAGCCTGAAACTAGCCCTTCGAAAGGGAAGTTCATGAGACCAATGCCACCACCAGAAGCAAACAGGCCAACCTTGTTGTAAACCAATTCACCGTTTTCGTCGGTTGCATAAGAGAAAGAAGATGGATCGATAACCGTGCGAGTTTTTTCTGCACCATCGACCATATAAGTCACTTGCTGACTGTCAAAATGGCCAGCAGGAATTAAGTAGGTAAGAATCGCAGCGAGAATACCAACAATGAAGATCAAAATGAGGGTATCTGGCATCTGCCATGATTTGGGTGTAGCAACCGAGTCCGTTGGTTGCGCATGTGTGTGAGACATAACTTACTTCACGTTAAATTCAATGAAGCATGAAATATCAATAAACCAGAATAAAAAGTCAATATTAATGGAAATATTGAACTATAAATTCATCAAATATTTGAAGTGAAGTCATTGTGATTATTTTACAAGCAAAGTTTGGTTAAATGTTTTGGCTCGGTTCGGGGGCTCACAATCTCTTGTTGTGAGCCGAGATAAACAAATCATTTGTCTTGCGTCTGTTCTGCATAAAATGCAGCAACATCACGAAGATCCTCATCATTTAACATTCTTAACTGTGCGCCCATCATTTCGGCAAGCGGTCCTTTACGCTCGCCTGCTTGGTAAGACTTCATCGCATCGTATAGATACTGGGCATTTTGACCTGCAAGATTTGGATAGGCATCATTACCTGCGACGCCTGTTGCACCATGACAATAGACGCAGCTAGGGGATTTGATTTTACCTTTATCAGCGTCTCCAAAAGGCGCGGCATGGCTAGCGGAAGAGAAAATAAGAGAAGTTAGAAGTACAAATCTGAACATGAAGATTGTCTATTCGCTAAAAAGTCATATCGATACAATAAAGCTTCCCCTTAGGGGAAGCTCAATGATCAAAATCAAACTAAAGCAGAGATTTAATGCTTGATAAGAAATTGTCGATATCTTGCGCTGAAATGTCTTTATGAGTCACGAAACGAATAGGGTTTCCAGGTGTTATCGTAATATTTTGTTCCTTCAGTTTCGCAGCGATACTTACTATGTCCACTTGAGGATCAAGCTTCGCGAACACGATGTTCGTTTGAACAAAATCAGGGTTGACTGAAAAACCAGGCAGTTCTGCTAAACTTTCTGCTAAATTTTTTGCGTTGATATGATCTTGTTTTAGCTGTTCCACTTGTTCGGTAAGGGCGAGTTTGCCTGCTGCGGCAAGAATACCCGCTTGACGCATACCACCGCCGACCATCTTTCTTAAGCGACGTGCTTTTGCGATGTACTCTTTGCTACCAAGCAGTAACGAACCAACAGGGGCAGCCAAACCTTTCGACAGACAAATCGTCATTGAATCAAAATACTGACCGATTTCTTTTACCGGAACGTCAAGCGCAGCGGCTGCATTAAAAACGCGAGCGCCATCTAGATGCATCTGCAAGTTATGTTTATTCACGAAGTCACGTGCTTCTGCTAAATAAGACAGAGGTAATACTTTACCATTAATCGTGTTTTCTAAGCTGAGCAGCTTGGTACGAGCAAAGTGACAATCATCTGGCTTAATCGCCGCTGCCAGTTTATCAAATGGGAGTGTGCCATCTGGGTTATTTTCGACTGGTTGAGGTTGAATTGACCCAAGTACTGCTGCGCCGCCGGCTTCGTACTTGTAGTTATGTGCTTGTTGCCCACACAGATATTCATCTCCGCGTTCACAATGCGCCATTAGGCCGAGCAGATTGGCTTGTGTGCCCGAAGTGGTAAACAAAGCCGCTTCGAATCCTGCAAGCTCTGCGGCAAACTCCTCAAGCTCATTGACCGTAGGGTCATCACCATAAACATCATCCCCAACGGGGGCCTTAAACATGGCCTCTCGCATTGCTTGGGTAGGCTGTGTAACGGTATCTGATCGAAAATCCATGAATGTCTCCTTGGTCAAAGTCCTAAATATATCCGCAAAGGCGCGCTTTGCTTAAACAAGCGATCGTTTTGGCATCGGTAATTGTGCCATCAATAATCTTGTCTTCGAGTTGTTGGAGTGACAAGGTAACAACCTCAATCACTTCATCTTCATCACATTCGTAACGGTTGGTTTGGCTGAGCTTCTCAGCAACAAATAGGTACTGTATCTCATCACAAAATCCGGCAAGGGGAGTGACTTGGCCGAGAGAAGTGAATTTTTCTGCACTATAGCCCGTTTCTTCTTCTAGCTCTCTTTTCGCGCAGCAGAGAGGGTCTTCATTGCCTTCTCTTGTACCAGCAGGGAGCTCCAGAAGCCATTTATTAAGTGAAGGGCGAAATTGATGGACTAGGACTACCTCTCCTTCCGTTGTAATCGGGAGAATCACCGCAGCGCCCGGATGATGGATTGTGGTGTGCGTAATTGCCTGTCCTGTAGGAAGCATAACCTCTTCTTCAATCAGAGAAATTTGCTTCCATTTATGAATTATTTTGCTCATGCAGTTATTAACCCTAGCTGTTACCGCATTTTGACGTTTTTCGACATTAACCACAAATGGTGGGAAACAAAAGCAAAAAATGTTGCAACACTACGAAAGCGTTTGCACTTTCAGTGAGCTGTATCTCATAAATGGAAACTTTGATTGCTGGCTAAAGAAGGGGGTAAGCATCTGCTATAAGGGGAATTCAACAAAATACATTTGTAACAAAGTTATAACAAGTGTATAAAAATGTTAACGCAATACCAGTTCAGCAGCCGGAGAACGTATGACACAAACCTTATTTGCCTCAAATGCCGAAAAAGCGCTTCTCTCAGAACGCATCAACAAGTTGGCTAAAGCGTTAACGGATGGCGTTTATGAACGCGAACATACCATCAAGCTCTGCCTCCTTGCGGCACTTGCTGGTGAAAGTGTTTTTCTTTTAGGCCCACCTGGCATTGCAAAAAGCTTAATTGCCAAGCGACTTATCCAAGCGTTCGATAATAGCAGTTACTTTGAATACTTGATGACTCGATTCTCAACACCTGAAGAAGTTTTTGGGCCACTGAGTATTCAAGAACTCAAAGATAACGGTCGTTATGTTCGCTTAACTAAAGGGTATTTGCCAACCGCACAAGTCGTATTTTTAGATGAAATCTGGAAGGCGGGCCCCGCCATTCTGAATACATTGCTGACAGTGGTCAATGAGAAAACGTTCAAAAATGGCAGCGATATTGAGCGTGTGCCAATGCGTTTGTTGGTATCGGCGTCCAATGAACTGCCAGATGAAGACAGTGGTTTGGATGCACTCTATGACCGCATGTTGGTGCGCGTGTTTGTGAATCGAATTCAGAATAAACAAAACTTTAAGTCGATGTTGACGGTAGGCACGTCACAAGAGGCACAAGTGCCAGAAGGGCTAGCAATAACAGATGAAGAATATCATCAATGGCAACAGCAGCTCGACAAGCTGACGCTAACCGATAATGCATTCGAGAAGCTTTTCCAGCTTAAAACGATGTTAGAAAGCAAAGTCGAAGCTCAGTTTGGCGATGTCGCTAATACCGACATGTATGTGTCTGACCGCCGCTGGAAGAAAGCCGTGAAATTGCTAAAAGCGAGCGCGTTTTTTAATGGACGCGATGAAATCAACCCACTTGATCTACTGTTGCTGCAAGATTGTTTATGGAACAGCCCTGAATCGCGAGACGTGGTACGCGAAGTGGTCCAAGAGTTCGCCCTAAAACATGCATTTGACCAACAAGACGCCGAACAGGAAATTGAATACTGTCGCGAGTCTTTGGTCGATGTTCAGCATGAGCTTGAAGATGCCTACCGCATGACGTTAACGTCTGAAGCGGCAACGGGTATTCTGCGCAAAGAAACCATGCGTTTTGATACCTCTAAAGCTAAGACCTACAAAGTTGGCGCAGCCGTTAACTTAGTTAAACTGGTTATTTTGCAAAGCAACATGTCGGTTTCAGAATCAGAGAAAGGCGATAGCCGCTGGGTTTACGTGCCAAAAGATGAACTAGACCGAGTCATCAAAGAGGGACACGGTGATGTGTATGGCTACGTCAATCAAAACACCAACATGTGCCGTTTACGATTTGATGTTGATGCCGCAAATAACCTAGTTATCCGTGATATCGCAAACCGAGGCATTCTGGTGAGCTTAGTGACTCAAGAGGGCTTGGATGTAGAGCTTTACCAAAAGTGGTTAACGCAGAGTGAAAAAGCCGTAAATCAACTCAATGAAGCAGAGCACCATATGCGCAAGGTAAAAGCGAATTTCCATGATGCGCTTCCGCATAGCTTTGTTGATCCTGAATTACCACGCCTAATGGAGTCGAGTCTGCAGCAGGTCAGTCAGAGACTTGAGTCTATCCAAGCTGAAAGCGAGAAAGTTATCCAACGCTTTAAAAACTTACATCAGTTTTTCTCATAAGGAGACGACATGCTAGGTGCAGACGGACTTAACCTCGCGCTGATGGTAGCCGACTCTGGCATCATCGATAGCGCAGTTAATGATTTAATGGCGCGTTCACAAGTCATGATGATGGCAGAAAACCGAGGCGTTAAATCTTCGGTTAAAGGCCACTTATTAAAGTGGCGAGGCAGTGTTAAAAAACGGATTACCAAAGTATGTGAGACAGAGCGTTTCCAACAAGAGCTGTCTTTATATCAAGAGGTCATTCACTGGGATGAAGAGGCGTTTTTCGAAAACATCGAAGATGTGATTAAAAAGCTTGAGTGGCACTCCGCTTTTTATATGCAGGCTCGCCGAATGATGGAGAAGAACAAGGGGATGAATAATCCCATGTTCCCACATTACTTCTGTGATCAATGGTACCAAAGCCTAGCCGATGCGATTAAGCAAGCGCAAGTAAGCGAGCTTGAGGCCAATAAAGAGAAAGTGCTGAATGACCTGTATCAGCGTATGGAGACCATGCGTAATATGGATAAGGTCACAGAGTCGGGTGATGCTGAAAGTGTAGGGCGCTTATGGGATATGGCATCTGCCAAGTTGAGCAAAACTGACTTAACAGTGATGAAACGCCATGCGGAGTTTCTGAAGAAGCACCAAGGCTTGCAAGAAATAGCCGAGCAACTTGGCCGTATGGCGGGGCAAGTGAATGATCCCGAACTTAACCGCGCGCCTACTGAAGAGCTACAAATGATCGAAGAGAAGAGTGATGAAGCGACAGATGATATTGTCGGCATTCACGAAAGCGATGATTTAAATAAGCTACTTCCCAACGAAACGATGTTTTTGGCGTATCCTGAACTCGAGGTCGTGTTCTATAAACACTTAGTCGATAAACGACTTATGAACTACCGTACACAGGGCAAATCGCGCACGTTACGTAAAGTTAAAGCTCACCGACCTGACAACAAAGCGGTAGATATCGAAAAAGGACCGTTTATTGTGTGTGTGGACGCGTCCGGCTCAATGAGCGGGTTTCCTGAACAATGCGCCAAAGCCATGGCTTATGCGCTGATGCAAATTGCATTAGCGGAGCAACGTGATTGCTATGTCATTATTTTTTCGACGGAACACATTACGTATGAGCTAACCAAACAAGATGGTCTGCGCGAGGCGGCGGACTTTTTAACTTATAGCTTCCATGGTGGTACAGACTTAGAGCCAACTTTGATCAAATCTATCGACTTGATGAGCGGTGATAAGTACAAAAATGCCGATATGGTGGTCATTTCCGACTTTATCGCGCCAAAACAACAAGACGAGTTGCTTGCCAAAGTGGATGCGCTTAAAGCGAAGAAAAACCGTTTTCACGCGATCAGTCTATCTAAATACGGAAACCCAGCATTAATGTCGATGTTTGATCACACTTGGTCTTATCATCCTAATGTTGTGGGCAGGTTGCTTAAACGGGTCGGTAATTATTAAGTGACATTGAAATTCTATTGAGTAAAACGTACAGAAAGCTAGATTTATATTGCTTCGTTTTAAGCCGATAAGATCGAACTTTGGTCTAATTGGCTTAAAAGAAATCAAACAAACAGAAAATGAAAGATTTTTGTTTGACTATCTTCTCTCAATCCGTAAAGTAGCCACCAACGCAACGGGGAAGAGCCCTGAAGCGAAGTAAAAAAGGCGCCTTGGCAGAGTGGCTATGCAGCGGATTGCAAATCCGTGGACCTCGGTTCGACTCCGGGAGGCGCCTCCATTATTCTTTGAGAGTGAATGGCTTTCGAGAATCAATGCGACACTAGCTCAGTTGGTAGAGCGCAACCTTGCCAAGGTTGAGGTCACGAGTTCGAACCTCGTGTGTCGCTCCAAATTATTCAGATATGGCAATTGCGGTATCTCGATGCCAAGTGCATCAACTTAAAACCAGCGAAAGCTGGTTTTTTTGTATCTGAATATTGATAAATTTACGCCATCTCAGTTTCTTGAACTGTGGGTATAACACTTGTTTCTGTCACCAGTTATGTTGTTAAGTGTGACCCGATATTTCGCAGATTGACCAATATCCGTTTACAATGTCGGTCTCCAAAGGATTTGACGAAGACGCATGAGAAATACCGACGATTACATCATTTTCTATCACCTGATCGAGCAAGGTTCATTTAGCGCTGCAGCAAGACACATGTCATTGACCAAATCGGTTGTCAGTAAACGCATCGCGAAGCTTGAGCAAGAGCTTGGTGTACAGCTTCTTTACCGAACAACGCGAACGTTAACGTTGACGGAGGCAGGGCGGGCGTTCTTTACTCATGCAAAAGCCGTTTATCAAGCGGTGGCAACGGCAGAAGAATCCATTGTGGGGTTGGGTAAGAATTTATCTGGAAACATTAAAGTTTCTGTACCCACTATCTCTGGTGAGTTAATTCTTCCTCAAGTGATCAATGAGTTTAATCAGAAATATCCTGACATCAATATCGACATGGATCTAGATAATCGTTTCGTCGATATCGTGAATGAACGTTTTGATCTGGCAATTAGAACGGGTGTGTTGCCAGATTCTAGTCTGATTGCAAGAAAGCTGGTGGATGCGAATTGGATTATTTGCGCGTCACCCCAATACCTGGCTAAACATGGCATACCTAAACAACCTCAAGCCTTGGATAAACACAATTGTTTAGTCTATTCCTACCAAGAAACCGGAGCGCATGAGTGGGCGTTTAAAGAGGGAGACGAGGTATATCAAATCACCGTCGACGGTAACCTCTGTACCAACAATTCTTCTGTATTGAGAAATGTGGCGCTGTTAGGGCAGGGAATCATCTATGTGCCGCGTGTCTTGGTTTATGAAGACTTAAAGCAAGGCCGCCTGATTCAATTGTTCAAAGACGAAACCGCCAAATGTTTGGGTATTTATGCAGTGTATCCTTACACTCGTCAACAACCAGAAAAAATTAAGATCTTCATTGATCATCTATACACCAGCTTTCAAAGTCAAAATCATCGATTTTAAGACAATAACTCAACACCAATCGTTATGTTGGTGTTGAGTTATTGTTTCCATCTTCATTTCTAATAATTCTTATAAATTTAGAAGCTTAAGCTTTCTCCTTGTTTTATCACTAATATTGATAACAAGATGCTGCGCACAACTGTTAACAAATGGTTTTGCTATTGTTTCTTTTAAGAAACGGTCTGTTTCTTGCGTTAAATTTTCCGAATGTGAAAGATAAGTGACAGAAAAATAAAAGAATTATTTTGTTTGTTGTCTATTGGTTAAGTGTTGCTCGCCTGCCTGACATAGACGCCGATAAATGGACTGCTTATAGTGGCTCAAACGCCCATTACCGTCACTAAACGGTGATGTGAGCGAAGTACAATAACGAGAGATACGGATATGAAACAAAAGCAGCTGATTGACGAATTTAAAACTATCGTTGGGGAAGAAAATGTCCTAACCGACGAGGTTAAAACAAAATACTACCGCTCAGGTTTTCGCTCAGGTAGTGGCACTGCGCTTGCTATCGTGTTTCCTAATACTCTTGTAGAACAATGGAAGATAATTAAACAGTGCGTTGAAGCAAACTGCATTATTATTATGCAGGCTGCCAAAACAGGTTTAACAGAAGGCTCAGCTCCAAGTGGTAATGATTATGACCGTGATGTGGTCGTGATCAATATTACCAAAATCAAGAAGATTCACTTATTAGATGGCGGTAAGCAGGCGGTATGCTTGCCAGGTGCAAGTTTGCACTCATTGGAAAAAGAATTGAAGGCGGTGAACCGAGCGCCGCACTCTATCATCGGTTCTTCATCATTAGGTGCCACTGTGGTTGGTGGTATCGCCAATAACTCAGGCGGTGCGTTAGTCAAGCGTGGTCCTGCTTACACGGAACTGGCGATCTATGCGCAGGTCGATAAGCAAGGCCAGTTACACCTGGTTAATCACCTTGGTATTGAAGGGTTAGGTGAAACGCCAGAAGAAATTCTGACAAACCTGCAAGAAGGAAACTTTGACCCAGCGAAGATCATTCATGACGAGCGAATGGCATCAGACAAAGAATACGATGAACGTGTTCGAGACGTGACTTCTGACATTCCTTCTCGTTTTAATGCCGATGAACGTCGATTATTTGAAGCCAGTGGCTGTGCTGGTAAGTTGGGTGTTTTTGCCGTTCGAGTTGACAGCTACCCAGTACCTGAAAAAGAGCAGGTTTTTTACCTTGGCACCAATGATCCTGCGAAACTGACGAAGCTGCGAAAAGATTTCTTATCTACGTTTGAGAACTTGCCTGAGATGGGAGAATACTTGCATCGAGATATCTTCAACATGGCAGAGAAGTACGGCAAAGATGTCTTCTTATCCATCGACTTATTAGGCACTGATAAGCTGCCAAAAATGTTTGCACTTAAAGCTAAAGTAGAAAATTTCTTAGAGCGCGTCCCGTTTGTTAGTAAATACCTGCCGGATACCATTTTGTACTACGCGAGTAAGTTGTTCCCACAACATTTACCAGAACGAATGCTGGATTTCCGTGACAAGTATGAGCATCACCTGGTATTGAAAATGAGTGATGGTGGTATTGCTGAAGCACAAAAATACCTCAAAGAAGTTTGGGCTGTTGAAGACGACTGTGATTTCTTCGAGTGTACGCCGGAAGAGGGTAAAAAAGCTTATTTACATCGCTTTGCAGCAGCAGGTGCAGCAATTCGTTACGAGACGATTCACCGAAAAGACGTAGAAGATATCGTTGCACTTGATATCGCATTGCGACGTAATGATGAAGAGTGGCTAGAAACTTTACCAGAAGAAGTGAGTAAGAACCTTGTTCAAGCACTCTATTATGGTCACTTTATGTGTTATGTATTCCATCAAGATTACATTTTCAAAAAAGGGACCGACACGAAGTTGATGAAAAAGCTGATGCTAGAACACCTCAATAGCCGTGGAGCTAAATACCCAGCAGAACATAATGTGGGTCACTTGTACGAAGCTGAAAATTCGCTGCAGAAGTTTTACCACGAGCTAGATCCAACCAACACCTTTAACCCTGGTATTGGTAAAATGGACAAATATAAGCGCAATTGTAACTGCTGTGCATAATGTTCTATCTCACCGTGATTAATATCGTTGCTCATCGTTAAAACGATGAGCATAAGATAAGCCCTGATGACACTCGTGACATCAGGGCTTCGTGTTTTGGGGCTTTTTATTGATGACTGGTATCGGCGTTGAAACAACGGTTAAATAGCGCGTACCGCGGCGGCTGCAATGATGCCAGCTGCAATTGCGGGCAGAGGCTTTTTCACGATGAACATAACGACAGCAGTAGAAAAAAGTGCTGCTCTAGCACCGTAATCACCCTCAACCGCTAGTGGGGCTAAAAGGGCAACCAATACGGAACCTGACATCGCAGTAATGAAACGTTGAACCCGTTCGCTAATTGGAATGAATGACATGACATATACTCCGCCCCAGCGGGTTATGAGCGTGACTAACGCCATAGCGATGATGATAAGCAGTGTTCCACCTACGCTCGTTTCGATGTTCATGCTTTTTTCTCCTTCCAACAAGCACCTAAGACTCCACCAGTAATAGCGCCAACCACTACGTGGCTATTCTCTGGTAAATACCAGTACGCCAACATAGAAGAGGCTGCTGCTGTGGCCCAAATTGCAAAGATTCTTAAGTCTTTCGGCCCTGCCACAACCATAGACAGCAGGAAGCATCCCATAACCATATCGAGCCCGAGGCTCACCGGGTCTTTGATTGCGTTACCAAAATAAATGCCGATCCAGGTTCCAACAATCCAAAACGACCACATCGCTAAGCCGCCACCAACAAGCAAACCAAAACCTGGTTCTTTTCTACCAAATGCATTGAGTGCCATTGCCCAGTTTGCGTCTGATGCTACTAGCATTACACCGTAACGTTTTGTCGTTGGGAGTTGTCGTAACCATGGATAAAGCGTAGCGCCCATCAAGAGGTGACGAGCATTAATAGCAAATACAGTAATAAGCACTGGAATCAGAGGTACTTCTGCTCCCCACATTTCTAGCGTGGCAAATTGTGAAGCACCGGCGAAGACCAGTGTGCTCATCAACATAGTGGGAAATACATCTAGTCCAGTTTGTACGGCGGCAACACCGAATGCGAGGCCAAATATGACCACAAACATGGACAGAGGTAAAAGTTGGGTGAAACCGTTCCACACGTCGACCCGAGTAAATTCGTGCAACTCAGATGAGGAACGCTGAAGATGTTGAGTATTTTCTGTCATAGAGATACCTAGCCAGCAGGCAAAAAGGGCTGTGCCATATGAATGCGTTTGTTATTCTTTTGTAAACTTCATGTTTAACATCAATTGAAAGGGCTTTCAAACACTAAGTGCTATATAAAAAACAAGTATACCTGAACGATTTTAAGATGAAGGGGTTAGAGGATTTGTCACTTGCTAGGGCTCAAGGAAAGTAACGCAACGCAAATAGCAAACTCTGTTCAATTGAGAAGAGCACGGATTGTTACAGATTAGTATATAAGTAGGAAAGCGAGCACGAGGCTCGCTTTTTCGTTCTGTTACGAATAACTGAAAGGGTTTATTTTACGTAGACACGAGGGTTCGCAGTACCCCAAACCGTGTATAGTTCTGGGAAGATGACCTCTGCATGTTTTTCCATTTCTGCTGCCGAAATCGTTTTGCCTTGCTGAGAGCCAAACAGTACAACTTCAGAACCAGGCTCAACATCTTTGATACCTGTAATATCAACCATGGTGGTGTTCATTGAAGCCACACCTGCAACTTTTGCTCGTTGGCCATTGATCAGTACTTCTGCCGTATTGCCCATTTTTCGTGGGTAGCCATCAGAGTAACCAACAGGAATGTTCGCCATTAGGCTTTCTTTGCTCGTTTTGTAGCTGCTGTCGTAACCGACAGTGCTATTTTTTGGCAGGTGGTGAACGGATGCCACGCGTGTTTTGAAAGACACGATAGAAGGGTACTCAGGGTTGGTTGGCAGATCACCGTATAAAACGCCACCAGGACGAACCATATCAAGCTGTGCTTCAGGAACATTAAGTGCAGTGTAAGAGTTTGCCACGTGCAGCAAAATATCTTCGCGTTTTAGGCCCGCTTCTTTAATCAGCCATGCAGAGCTGTTTTTGAACGAAGATAACTTTTGACGAACTTCGTCTGCATTGTAGTTAGGGAAATGAGTCATGATGCCAACAATATTAACGCCAGCTTGTTGAGCGATTTCTAGCGCTTCTTGCTTGCCCGCTTTTGTCGTCATATCAACGCCATTACGTCCCATACCACCGTCGTTAAGAGCAAGGTGAACTTTGATTTCTTTACCCGCTTTCTCTGCTAGCTTAGACAGTACTTTGGCTTGCTCTGCAGTGCCAATCAGCTCTTCAATATTTAAGTCGATTGCAGCTTCGATCTCGCCAATATCCGCCGAACGTACACGCATAAGTTGACCTTTAAAGCCACTGTCACGAACGGTCTGTGCTTCAGCGTTACTTGCAACGGCAACGCAAGGAATTTGTTGTTCGATAATGGTTGGCATCAGGCCCGCGATGCCATTACCGTATGCGTCGGCTTTCATCACGGCGCAGATTTTCGTTTTGCCATCCATGTGCGATTTAAACTGCTCAATATTATCGCGGAACTGACCTAAGTTTATTTCCAGCCAAGCGTTAGCGCCTTGAACTTGCTCTGCTTTTACTACAGTGTTGCTAATTTGAAGAGGGGCAGCAGTAGCTTGCATCGCAGGAGCAACGGTTGCAGCAGCGATAGTCAGTGATAGTAAGGTTTTATTTAAGCGCATAAAGTCTCCGTACGCGTTTTTTGTATTGGTTATGTTATTGAGTACTTGGGGAAAGTACCTGACGAAGTAAAACGCTCCAAGTAGTGCTTTGGAGCGTTTTTGAAGATCATGATTCAATATACCTCAGTGATTGCACTCAATTTGTGCAAATCGAGGTTGATTCAATATCAACTAAGGTATCCACTGAGTTTAACTCAGTTTAAAGCGGCTCATTACATCTTTAAGAGAAATTGACAGCTGGCTTAGCTCACGACAAGCCTGTGCGGTTTGCTCTGAGCCCTGTGATACTTCTTGAGATGCCAAGTGTATGTTTTCAATGCTACGGTTAAGCTCTTCTGCAACAGAGTCTTGCTGGTTACAAGCCGTGGCGATTTGGGTACCCATGTCTGAGATATCAGAAATCGAGTGTTCAATGTCGCTCATCAGCTGTTTTGATTGAATGCCTTGCTCTGCACATTCTGAGATACTGGTTCTAGAAAGTTCTGTCGCAGATTTCGCGTCTTTTGCAAGCGATTGTAGCTGTTCAATGATCGACGTAATTTCGCTGGTTGAATCTTGCGTACGGCCTGCAAGCGTTCGAACCTCGTCCGCAACCACGGCAAAACCGCGACCAGACTCACCAGCACGCGCAGCTTCAATGGCTGCATTAAGCGCAAGTAGGTTGGTTTGATCGGCAATGTCACGGATAACATCAACAATAACGTTAATTTTATTCGATTGCTGTTCAAGCTCTGCCACAGTATCGCCGGCAGCACCAATTACGTTTGAAACTTCATGAATCGCGTCAACCATGCCTTGCGTTTCACGAACACCATGTTGTGTACGACGGTTTGCTTCGTTAGCTTGGTTCGCTGAATCTTCAGTATTACGTGCAACATCGGCTACTGCTGCTTTCATTTCTGTCATTGCCGTAGCAATGTGTGTGATTTGCAGTTGTTGATCTTTCATACCAGACGCAGAAATATCAGAGATTTGATTCATCTCTTCTACTGCACTGCTTAACTGTGTGACCGCAGCAATCACGTTGTCGATAACTTGGCGCAAGTCATCTTGCATCTTAGTGGTCGCATCTGCCAGCTCACCTAGCTCGTCATTGCCGATGGCTTTACGATCGATGTCGTTTGATAGGTCACCTGTTGCGATGGCATTTGCTTGCTCGACAACAAGTTTTAGTGGGCCACAAATAAGGCGTGTCAGCACGTACGTCATGCCTACCATGATAAGCAGAATAATCACGTTGCTTGCAATTGACGAGTTACTCAATCCATTTACAGAAGAAAGAATATGAGTTTTGTTACTGTCCATAGCATTTTTAAGTAGACGGATCAGTTCACCGAGCTCAGAGTCAACCGCTTCGAAAGCAGGTAAAGAGTTCGCCAAAATAGGGTGGGCCTTGCTTTTGTCGTTGGCTAGCATCGCTTCGTTGTACTGATCCATAGTGACCAAGTACTTTTTCCACTGACGCATAAGGCGCTGGTAAGTTTGTTGCTCTTCACCAGGCCAAATCGTTTCACCGTAAGAATCGAGCTCTTTGCTGATCTTTTCACGTTCGCGAATGTTGCTGGCAATTTTGTTTCTGATTTGGTCTGCGTCTTCATAAGTGTATGTCGCAAACTGAGCACGGCGCCAGCGAGACAAGTGATCTCGGATCGAATCTACTCTTTCCATAGCAGGAAGCGTATCATCGGTATAGTTTAAAAGCTCAGATTTAATGCTTTTGAGCTCTGTAGATAAAAATACGCCAAACGCAATGTTGACGATGGCAATGAGTAAAAACGATAGCGATATCTTTTTCGCTATAGAAAGATTCTTGATAGACATTAGTGATATACCTTGTTTTTCTTATGGTGTGTCGCCAAAGTAAACCACGTCCTTATATGTGATATATGTCCATTAAATTACTGCAACGAGTGTAAGCTATCATTATTTATTGATATTTTCGATAATGAATTGAGCTTTTTTTGAAAATAAAAAATGTCAATGATTTTATAAAGGTACGACCACATTCGATGCAAAGTTATCGGTAACAAAATATGATATTTCGTGTGAAATAGTGCCAAGAGTAGGGACTCCAATTGTTACAGATGTTACCGAGCTGAAGAGAGTGGTGACTACGATCCGCGTTAGTCAGGCGTTTACAAGCTAAGCAGTTACGGGCATCAACATGTGTGTGATTTAAAGTTGATGAAGCTAACGAGTGTTTCTTGGCCTAATTGAATGCCAATTGTACCGTCTGGATCGCTTTTTAAGCACTTAAATCAAAAAGATAAAATTTATTGTTGACCAGATAAATTAATCCGTTAAAGTACGCCTCGTTCTCACGGCAAAGGTCGCTGAGACAGATGGTGTCTAACCCATCGCATGATTGCGTTGCCCTGGTGGTGGAATTGGTAGACACAAGGGATTTAAAATCCCTCGGCGTTCGCGCTGTGCCGGTTCAAGTCCGGCCCGGGGCACCATCAACATCTTTGGTAACAGAGATATAAAAATCAGAAAGGCGCCTTGGCAGAGTGGCTATGCAGCGGATTGCAAATCCGTGGACCTCGGTTCGACTCCGGGAGGCGCCTCCACTATTTCGAAAGCCAGTCTTAAATGACTGGCTTTCTTCGTTTTAAATCCATCAATCTATACTCGTTCACTCTTCTCTAAATTCCTCCCATGTTTTGATCACCATTCAATATTTTCAATGCGCTAGTCATTGATTTTATAAATGTTAAATAACTCAATAATTGTATAGGGTGATTGGTGCTAATTTCTCTTCGATTGTAATCCGAACTTTTTGTATCACAGGCAGCAACTTGGCTAGCGTGACCGTTGGCAATGCTTGGTGTGTATGAGCAGAAAGGAGGATTTTAGTCCTTAACGTGAGAGAAAAATAATGAAAACATTTAAATTAAAACGCACTATTTTACCTTTAACCTTGTTGCTAAGTTCATCTGCATTGGCTGCTGAGAATGGCACAATGATGCAGTATTTCCATTGGTATGTGCCTAACGATGGCACACTGTGGACTCAAGTGGAAAATAACGCTCCAACGCTAGCAGAAAACGGATTCACAGCGCTCTGGCTACCGCCTGCATACAAAGGTGCGGGTGGCAGTAATGATGTCGGCTACGGCGTTTATGACATGTACGACTTGGGGGAGTTTGATCAAAAAGGATCAGTGCGCACCAAATACGGCACGAAAGATCAGTATCTTAGCGCTATCAATGCCGCTCACAATAACAATATCCAGGTTTATGGTGACGTGGTGTTTAACCACCGTGGTGGTGCGGATGGGAAATCTTGGGTTGATACTAAGCGGGTAGATTGGAACAACCGCAACATTGAACTTGGTGATAAATGGATTGAAGCGTGGGTGGAGTTTGATTTCCCTGGACGCAACGACAAGTACTCTAACTTCCATTGGACTTGGTACCATTTTGATGGGGTGGACTGGGACGATGCAGGTAAAGAAAAAGCCATTTTTAAATTCAAAGGTGAAGGTAAGGCATGGGATTGGGAAGTCAGTTCTGAAAAGGGGAATTACGACTACCTTATGTATGCTGACTTAGACATGGATCATCCTGAAGTTAAACAAGAACTGAAAGATTGGGGTGAGTGGTACATCAACATGACTGGTGTTGATGGCTTTAGAATGGATGCGGTGAAGCACATCAAATACCAATATCTTCAAGAATGGATTGATCACCTACGTTGGAAAACAGGGAAAGAACTCTTCACGGTCGGAGAGTACTGGAACTACGATGTGAATCAGCTGCATAACTTTATCACCAAAACTTCTGGCAGCATGTCGCTATTCGACGCACCGTTACATATGAACTTCTACAATGCGTCTAAATCGGGTGGTAGCTACGATATGCGTCAAATCATGGATGGTACGCTGATGAAGGACAATCCAGTCAAAGCGGTAACCTTAGTAGAAAACCATGATACTCAACCTTTGCAGGCGTTGGAGTCGACGGTTGATTGGTGGTTTAAGCCGCTCGCTTACGCGTTTATCTTATTGCGTGAAGAAGGTTATCCATCTGTGTTTTATGCAGATTACTACGGCGCGCAGTACAGTGATAAAGGGCATGACATCAATATGGTCAAAGTGCCTTACATCGAAGAGCTCGTAACACTGCGTAAAGACTATGCGTATGGCAAACAACATTCTTATCTTGACCATTGGGATGTAATTGGCTGGACTCGCGAGGGCGATGCAGAACATCCACATTCAATGGCAGTGATCATGAGCGATGGACCAGGTGGCTCGAAGTGGATGTATACGGGCAAGCCAAGTACACGCTATGTCGACAAGTTGGGCATCCGAACTGAAGACATTTGGACAGATGCGAACGGGTGGGCTGAGTTCCCTGTAAATGGTGGATCTGTCTCGGTTTGGGTTAGCGTTGAGTAATCCATTCTTGTGATTTTGATACAGAACAGGCAAATTTTGATGAAACTTTGCAGTGAATCAATACGTTATTTGATATTCATTTAACAAATGAGTAACTTATATTTGAGCATTATCTAGAGGAAGATGAAGAATGGAATCTATTGCTGATGTATTGGTTGTGGCTATTGTGTTCGGTGCCATATTTGGGGGCGGGATAATTAAGTTAATCTTGAATCATCGTAAAGAGGTAAGAGCCTTGGAGATATCTGAACGTAATACGATGAGCCAAGAAGAACAAGATAACCTTAACAAGCAAATTGGTGACTTGAAGCGACGCGTTGAAGTGTTAGAGCGCATAGTCACAGATAGCAAATATCAACTTGAAAAAGAAATTGCCTCTCTGTAATTCACCACAAAAACGTAAAGCCGGCTGAGTCCGGCTTTTTCGTGTCTGTACATCATAGTTTTAGGGTACTTAGCTCAGCGTTCGTCAAAGAAGTCTTTATCGCGGATGTATTTACTCATAAAGTGATAAGAGAATGGTAGCATCAACCAACTAAATAGAGAACGGCCAAGTCGAATGAACGTTGGCGTATTCTCGTATATTTTCCCGTTATACAACCATAGCATTTTGCCTACATGCCAATAGAGAAAAGGCACTGGCGGCATGAATGTCACGATGTCGATGTCGCAACAAATCCGGTAAGTTTTGTGCCCCAAACGGTAGCGTTTTTTAAAGGTCCAATCTCCAACTGCGGGCTGACCGAAAGTCACGACGCGTTTAATGCTCTTTGGGTATTTTTTCTCAATATAGTCGGCAAAAACATTGCCAATCGCGCCACCTGAAGAGTGACCAGTAATGGTGATTCTTTTTCCCCTAAGAATGAGCGGTACAACGATACCTTCGAGGCGCTCGATCACGGTCAACCCCAACCGATCTTCATTTCGGCTCGGTAAACTTTCTTGAAACAGAAGATGATAGAAACCCGCGTGAATGCGGTAATTCAGTCCCAACCGTCGACAGCTTCTCGTCCACATCGCGAAGTTCAACAACCAATCACTGATACTGTGTGAGCCTTTAATTACTACGACCACTTCACTCTGTTTTTTACTCCAGAGCACGCGAATCATAATCTTACCGTGTTCATTTCTAATGACTCGTTGCCCATTAGGATCGAATCCGTATTGAGTTTGTCTGAAGACGCGAGGATAGGCGAGATTACAGAGTACGGCATAGCGCTCATATTGGTATCGTTTTAATGGTTTCACGTTATCTTTCTTTATGGAGCCTAACGACCGACTGTAATTAATGAATATTAAAAATACGTGAACCTAGGTTAGTGCTGGTAGAGACTTTGTGTGTTGGTATCGTAGATGAAAGCCTCAAATTGATCTAAGTGCGTTAAGATGGTCTGGTGCGAAGTATCGTGATGTTCACTAAGCACGTTAAGCAGCTTTTTCAGGGTCTTACGATCTTGTTTATTGAGGTTTACTGCCTCTTTGATCTGTGTGAAAAATTCAATTTGACTTGAAGTGTCGTTAAAATCACCGAGCTTGTCTTGCAATAGTTTTAATTGTTTCACGTTGTTTTTGTGCTGTGGGGAAGGGTAGAGTGCGGAAAACCCTTCTAGCAAATAACGCAGCGCTTTGCACTTTATCCGCATCGAGTGAATCACGTTGTCACAACTTTTGTCCGAGATCTTGCGCCGTGCTTTGTCGACCTTTTTAAATTGTTCGGAGACTTTTTGGCTTGCGAAGAGTAACGCAGGTACGTTGTTATCCACTCGTTCGTGTTGTGTACTTCGCAGCAGACTATTCCTGACCAAAGTGCAGTGCATAGTGTATTCTTGTGTCGCTAGCCAACGCGCAACTTTTGCCTGTTCGTAAGCACGTTCGGATTCTATAACGCCAAAAAGCGGCTCAAGAGAGGATTTATGGTTTGGGAGCATTTCAATGTATTGGCTTTTGTCCAAGATAAATACGTCTAAATCACGCAGCTTATTTGTTTTCTTCATCATTATTTTTAAATGAGGTTTCAAAATACGCTGTTCAAAAGGAGGTATCAATTCGCGAAGTAGCAAGCATAGTGAGCGTATGCGCCTCAGTGTGACGCGATATTGGTGTGTATATTCAGGATCCAAGTCTTGGACGATCCCCTGTTCCAGAGAGCGCGCATAATCAAATTCAGTAAGTAAGAAGTGGGGCACTACGAAGTCGAGTTCGGAATCAGTATGTAGCGGTAATTGAAATGATGACTTTCGAAACATGATGAGCGCTTATTTGTCCCCTGCAGTACGAGTTAAGTTTATACCCATACTGCCAATTTGTGCGACTTGTCGATTCCTCGTTGACATTAAGTGATGAAGCAAAGTAAACGAGAGCAAAGCATACTGATGTTCTTGTGAGCAAAATGATCGCCCTTTGTTCGTTTGAGTTGGCTTTTTAACCAATTGAATAAAAAAGACTAATTTTTTGTTGACCAGATAAATTAATCCGTTAAAGTACGCCTCGTTCTCACGGCAAAGGCCGCTGAGACAGATGGTGTCTAACCCATCGCATGATTGCGTTGCCCTGGTGGTGGAATTGGTAGACACAAGGGATTTAAAATCCCTCGGCGTTCGCGCTGTGCCGGTTCAAGTCCGGCCCGGGGCACCATCAAAATCTTTGGTAACAGAGATATAAAAATCAGAAAGGCGCCTTGGCAGAGTGGCTATGCAGCGGATTGCAAATCCGTGGACCTCGGTTCGACTCCGGGAGGCGCCTCCACTATTTCTAAAAACCGGCCTTGTGCCGGTTTTTTACTATCTGGTATTGTCAAACTATTCTAATACACATTTTTTATTGAATAATTAATTTTTGTACAAATACCAACCTCAATTATCAGTTAATCACCCTTTAACTGGTTTTCCTGAATTGCTATCTATAGCGTCATATTGTCATGTGATTTTAGTTCAATACTGAAAATAAAGTTGCACATATATCCTGCTTGTTTCTCTATATGTCTTTAGTTGATATTGCACTGTATCGCTCAGTCTGTCTTTTAATCGAGTATAAAACTAGGTGAGCAAAAAACTTTTCACCACTTTAATTTAACGTAAACTTAACAATTAAAGGTGGATAATATTACTCAAGAGTTGTTGAGGTATATTATTCGAATGACTCGTTATTAAGTTAATGAATTTAAAGGTTATAATTTCATGCGATGAAATTGAGGTTGTTTTAGTTCAATTTCTACTTGTTTGATTTTTAATGATTTAAATTGGCTGTAGTGCAAGTGATTTATTAAAGTCATTGTTGAATACAAAGTTTGTTCATATAAAACAATCATAAGGTTATTTTAAGTAACTGACAAAAATGGACAAATTTATTATTACACAAACTTAACCTAAATTACTTATCGCTCTGGTTGAATTTTGACCGGTTGCTTTGCTATGATTCCGGCTCTTATATTTTTGGTGGTTATATTTTTATAACCATGTTGATGTATATAGGAATATATTTGGCTTTATAGGCTAGGGCATTTTATTGCCTAAAATTTATATTATTTTACCCTACCATTTCTGCTTATATTGGCGGGAAGGTGAACTAGTTATTAATTCAAAATTAGGTGAAGCAGTGATAAAAAATATTAAAATAAATAGAACAATCCTAAATAAAGGGTTGTCATTTTTATTAGTAATATTCGCTTGTTTACAGAGCATCCATTACGCCAGTGCAGCAGGAAGTACGACGGGACAGCAAAATACATTGGTTATCCTGCTGAACTTCAAAGAGAACCCAAATGAGCAGCCATTAAGTTTGTCAGAAGCAAATAATCTAATCTTTGGCACAGTGAATGACTTCTACCGTGAAAGCTCTTTTGATCAAATGTGGCTGTCTGGGAAAGTCGTGGGTTGGTTTAATCTACCGTTGTCTAATCAGGTTTGTGATTTTACCGCTGTTCAAGATGCAGCGGATCAAGAAGCCATCGCTGCGGGAGTGAAGCTTGAAGAGTACGATCGTATTGTTTACTTGATGACAAAAACGGCATGTGGTGTCGCTGGATCGGCAACTATTGATGGCATGCCTTCACGCGCGCACATCAATGGTGATTTTTCTCCGATGAATATCGCTCATGAGCTTGGACATAACTTTGGTTTGCATCACTCTCGTGCTCTTGATTGTGGCGAGCATACGCTTTCAGACAACTGTACGTTGCGTGAATACGGTGATACCTATGATGTAATGGGTGGTCCAGACATCGGCTATTTGAATACTTTCCAGCGCGAGCGACTAGGATGGCTAGAGGGAGAGCACGCCTCAAAGACACTGGAAGTTACTCAAAATGGTACTTACTCCATCGCGAATTACGAGACGACTAGTGATCAGCCAGTTACGATAAAAGTACCTCGTGGTACTGATCCTTCTACAGGTGCAAAAAAATGGTTTTACATTGAATACCGCCAGTCTATTGGGTTTGACGACTTTTTAGATGCTCGTTCTTACTCGTTCTATCGTGGGGACGTTACGGATGGCATCATCATTCGAAGTGCTGTAGAAGGCGATGGACGCAGCAGTAATCTGCTTCACTTTAAAACTGATTCTGAATATCGTGCGGTTTTTGGCCGAAATGACTGGTTTGACCCATCTATGCCGGTCGGTGGTAGCTATACTGACCCAGACTCAGGTGTAACATTGAGTTTGGTGAGTGCAGCGAACGGCATCGCCGAAGTAAGCGTTTTCTTTGACGGCTCTGACAACGGTAATATCGGGACTTGTACTGTTAATGCTCCATCAGTGACTGCGAAAGCTGCAACAAACAACTCGGTTGCAGCCGGCGATGAGGTTCAATATCAGGTCACTATTACCAACAAAGATAGTGCAGATTGTTCAGCGAGCAGTTTTTCTGTAAACGCGTCAGTGCCAACTGGTTGGAAAGCAAGCAGCAATGCAATCACGCTAGCAGCAGGTGAAACCGGACAAGTAATGATATCAGTCGTATCTTCGGTTGACGCTAGTGATAAAGACTATGCTTTGAATATGATCGTGACGCACGGAGAGGACTCAAGTCTGCAAACCGCAGCATCCGTGAATTACTCTGTAACCACTGAAATCTCACCATCACCAGAGCTCGTTGCTGTTGATGATCAGGTGACTATGTCTTCGAAACAGTCGGTGACTATCGATGTGATGGCAAACGATGTTGTTGGAGAGCAAAACGCTGCAAGCGTGGTTTCTTTTACTAGACCAAGTAAGGGGCGACTAGAGCTGTTATCAGATGGCACCCTGCGTTACACACCTGAGAAGAAATTCAAAAATAACGACAGCTTTACCTATACCATAGGTGATGGTCAAAGCAGCTCGACCGCTCAGGTCTCAGTGAAGTTAGAGTCCTCATCTGGTGGCGATTCTGGCAATTCTGGTAACAATGGGAAAGGTAAGAATAAATAGAACGATATAGTTCGAAAGAAAACGCCTGACGAGTTAACGTCAGGCGTTGTTTTATTAAGTTGTAAGTAGACCTTATTCAGGGCAGTTAACAGGCTCTGGACAAGTTGGACATAGCGTACATTCTGCAGACGCTGTTATCGCTTCTACGACAACATTACCGAAGATAGTTTCACCACTCGCATCCACAGTATCTGTAAACGCTCTGACTTCTTCACCCGGTAATGGAAGGCCTTCACCATCTCCTGGGATTGGCTCGTAGTTACCAGTAAAGTCGTAACACTCAGCAGGCGCAAGCATACCAACCTGGATTGGATTCGAGTCTTTGTTGTCGATTACGACAATGCCGTCAATGGTGACATTGGAGGTATTACATACACTACCACTGTAATTGACTTGAAGACCGTATTCATTAATACCAGTATCTTCAAATCGATTCACGACGACGACACTACAGTCTTTCTCTAGAGACAATGAACCAGGGATGTTTTGGCTTGGGCATTCCCAATCTGCGTTGTCAGAAACCGCAACACCACCACCAGTTTCAAGTGCTGCGCTTACTTCTGCGTAGTTAGTGATACCGTTTTGGTCAATAATAAACGAACCATTAAACTCTTGCGTTTGTCCAACGGCGAGCATAGCTAAATTGAACACATGGTCACCAGCAGCCATATCGTTGTCAACGGCTGTAGTGTCTGTTGCCACAACATCATACAATGCAAAGTCACCGGTGTTTTCTACAGTGAGTTTATAGTTGTATTTCAAAGTGTTACCATTGACAACATCACCAAATGTACAAGTTTTAGTGATTTTAATGTCTGGTACGCCTGGTGTGTAACAGAATGAAATATGACTTAAGCCATAGTATCTACCATTGTTACCCACAGGTGCATGTAGTAAGGCATCATCTTGATACAATAATCCATCTGTAAAGTAGTTATATAGGTTTCCGTCAGGACCACCTTTTACGAAGATAGCTTGCATAATCACAGGGCTATCACCTTGATCCCAACTGAAGGTTTTTGCCCCAGGTTGTTGATCAATAACCACTTCAAGCATGCCATCACCGAAAGTGCCGTCTGTAACTGGCTCAAGCTTGTATTCTATCAAACCATCGATCCCTGGAAGTAATTGTTGACAGGTGTTATTCCCTTCAACAAATATTGGTTGCACGCCTCGGCTTGAAGGGTCGCCAGCGGATGCGTAAACAATTTGAGAGCTCAGCACTAAGCTAACCGCTATGACCCAAGTAAACAGCTTAAACATGCTGCTGATATTGATCGCTGTAAGTATATTCTGGCTACATAAAGTGGAACAACGGTAACTCTTATTGCCCCACCAAGAGTTAAATATGGTTTTCATAAAACCTCCTTGTGTAAGTGGGCTCGCTACGTCCTTGAGCCCACATACGTGATAGTTTTCTCACAGAGTTAAACTGCGCCAGTTGACTAGCATAGAGTGTTCCATATTTAACCTTTTGTATTTGTTGATTATTTTTTATTTTTGTACAGAGGGGTGAACAGTTTGTTTATATTTTCATAAATGGTTGAGCTAAAACTTATTCGCTAAACGACTGAATATGTTTTAGTTAAATGAGTATTCAATTAGATGTGTAAAGGATGTAACACTATGCAAACAGGTGTTACACATCACCTTCACATTATTGGGAGTAGGTGAGTAAGCGTCTATTTCATATTCATAGTGGACAGTTTCAATACTGTCGCTTTTGCGCATCTGTCACAGGTGTAAACAATAAAGTGTCAATCTGTAACATTATCCTAGAACACGTATATATCTTTGTTATCGTAGGTTTTTTTGTCTCTTTTGTTTTCTTTCTCTTTCTTTAAAATTGAACACTCTGTTCATTCTCTTCGCTGTTGAAAATATTTAGTTTAATAAAATCATAACCTTAAGTGGTGGCATGCTCTATGCGTTATACGAGCTCGAAACGAAAGTTGTATCTCGCTTTCACTTTTTCTTAAAAGGCAATTAATGACATAGGGACCTTCGTCTAGCTTTAGAAGCGTTCTAAGGAGTAGGTTATGAATTCTTGTAAGTCAGGTATCTGGCATACGATGAAGAGCTTTCTTTATGCAATATTTACAAGCTTGCTAATAGGTAGCTCTGCATTTGCAACACCAACAGATGGCGTGTTTGAGTTAGAAGCAAATGCTAATGCGATAGATGACTCTGGAGTAGGTGCTCCAGATGACTGGTCAACGCCGCCAAACAGTGGTGGAGCATTAGTATTTAGCTTTGAGAATGACACGGCAACACCGGATACAATCTTTACTGGTGGTAATAAAGACATCAAAGACATACCGGAACTTGGTTGGAAGACTGGTACGGTACTTGATAAAGGGGACATTCTTCATGCGTATGCAGCGGCATACAACATTAATAATGACCTTGTACTCACCTTTGGTGCAGACCGTTTTGGTAACAGCGGTGATGCCTTCTTAGGTTTTTGGTTTTATCAAGACTCAGTCAGTACAAACCCAGACGGTACATTCACTGGTCAACATATTGCTGGTGACCTTTTGATTCAGGTGAATTATTTGCAAGGGGCAAATGAGGGGCCAGAAATTTTGGTTCTTGAATGGGACACAACTTGTGCGAAAGCTGATAACAATAATCCACAAGATGGTCAGTGTGCTGCGACAAACTTACGTTTGAAAGTTAAGACAAATGCACTGTGTTCACCAGGCGCGCAAGATGTGTGTGCTTCAACCAATACAACTGACTCACCTGCACCATGGGCGTATACGCCAAAAAGTGGTGTCGAAAATGTCTTCCCTCCAGAAACCTTCTTTGAAGGTGGTGTAAACCTTACTGAACTTCTACAAACAGACACCTGTTTTAGCTCGTTTGCAGCCGAAACAAGAGCATCAAGCAGTATTACCGCTCAGTTGAAAGACTTTGTGGTTGGTGACTTTGAGTTGTGTAGTGTTGATATCACCAAAACATGTAATCAAGCGGTCGTGAATGAAACAGAAGATGGTTACGTTTACTCATACAGCGGCGACGTGATTAATGATGGTGTCGGTACGCTCTACGATGTTGTTGTAGAGGATTTAGAAGCAGGTACTACACATAGCTTAGGTGCCATTGCTTCAGGTGATAGTGCTTCATACAGCGGCAGTTTTGAAAGTACAAGCAATGGTCTAACTAATACGGTGAAAGTCACAGCAGCTGCGACTCCGGGTGGTCAAGCGACCATTACTGATACCGCAAGTGATCCATGTGAGTCATTGAGCTTGTCTCCAATGATTAGTGTTACGAAATCATGTGAAAGCGGCTTCAAACTTACTGAAAACGGTATCATTGCAGAAGTGAGCTTCTCGGGAATGGTATGTAACACAACGCCTGGACTTACTTTAGTGAATGTTTCTGTTGTGGATGACTCAGGTACGCCTGAGGATGCTTCTGATGACGTGACAGTAGTGGATAATATCGAACTCGCTTCGGATCAATGTCAGTCTTATACTGGTAGTTATATCCCAACGGCATTTAGCAATGCAGAAACACAATCTTTCCGTGATACTGTGACGGCGGTTGGTTTCTTGAAAATCGATAATACTCAAGCGACGAATACAGCTTCTGCAGACTGTGATATTTGTCCTGCACCAAGCAACTAATTGATGTCTTGTGAATAAAAAGCCTGGAGTATTCTCCAGGCTTTTTCATATGAATTGCGTGATTTAGTTCGGTTTCCCTTTACCGTTTCCACCACCATTCCCACCAGAAGTCGATTGTAAGGTGATACTAATCGTCGCGGTTGAAGAAGATTGACCGTCACTGATCGTATAAGTAAATGAATCATTATTCTTAAACTTCTTCGAAGGTGTGTATTCAATGGAGCCATCACTCAGTACACGGGCGCTGCCTTTGTTTGGCTTAGCGACCGTAATGGCAAGAGAGGTCGATTGTTCAAACGAGTCATTATTTAACTGCTCGATGCGAACGACGGATTTATCACTGATCGTTACGCTATCATTCACCGCCTCAAGTGGTGACGTCGACTGAGACAACACTGTGTAAGATAGCTCGGTTTTGGCTGATTGTTCATTTTCAGCATCTATAACGTCAACGGTTATGCTGTAAGAGTTCGGCTGAGCATCGCTGTTTGACGTAACCATGACCGTCGTTTCTGCACTCATGCCGGAAGGAACCGTCAAGGCGCTTGAGTCATAATTCCATCCGTCAGGAACGCTTAAAGCCGTTGTATAAGTCGCGTCTGCACATTCTGTATTGTTCTGGTTCGTCACTTTAAGATTATACGCTAACGTTTCTCCAGCATTTGCATCAGAACCTGATAGTGGGGTTAGAGAGAGTAGAGGCGATGTCGCAACGCATTGCCCGGATTCACCACCAAATATGACACTGACCTGTGCGTTTTGACCATTAGCACTTTCCAAAGTAATCGACACGCCTGTTTTTGGATCGGTGAACGTTCCACCAATTGGAAGAGCAGGGTCTTCCCAGTCATTACTCCCAAATAATTGTTTGAAAGTGGAGTCAGGCTTCATGTGTAGCAAGCGGCTACTTTTAAGATCACCGTCTGTCGCTAGGCGCACAACCACACCTTCTGTCACATCTTGGCGGTATACGATGTACGAACGGTCACGTAAAAAGCTGTCGTAGCCAAGAGCTTGTCGATATTCAACGTAAAACCATTGGCGCTGACCTGTAATTGGATCGGTACCTCTTGGGATTTTTAAAACTTTTGATGAAGTACTTTCAAAGTCTTCATAGGCATCAATAGAGTAAACACCATCACTAGAAATGATTTGAGCAGGGGAGGTCTGCCACCCTAAGTTTTCCAATTGGAAGGCGCTAAAGTAACCCATATCGTAGTTACCCATTGTATCGTAGCTATCACCGTACTCTATGACACGGCAATCACCAGCTAACGTACCGTCTTTACAGTCGAGTGCGGAAGCGTGATGCAATCCAAAATTATGTCCTAATTCATGGGCGATAACTCGAGGCTCGAAAACCGCATTTATTGACGCTCTAGAGGGAGTTACTCCTTGACTACCAGAGCCTTCTGATGCACATCCAGTTTTGGTTGTTAAGTAGATAAAACGGTCATAGTTTGATAGTTGATATCCCGCAGTTTCAGCCATTTTGTTGGCTTCCGCTGCTACAGCATCATCATCGCAAATTTGGTTTGATATCGGTAAGGTGAATGTTCCAGCAACATCACCAGATAGCCAAAGTTGCCCCTGGGACATTTGCGAATAGAAGTCGCTAACGGTATTAAAAACAACATGATGGGCGTCTTCTTTAGAGATCGGGATCTCTTGAGGGTTTTCTTGGAAATTGACGAGTACAACTAATGTTTTTTGTTCACCACTAGCCACTTGCTCAGCATAAACCTCTGATGAAAAAGAATATGCTGACACGAGGGTTACAAAGCCAAGAGCTAGCAAGCGTAAATTTGACGCAACAAAGCCCAATTGAGGGAGGATGACCTTCTTCAATTTATATACCTACTTAATATTTTGATATTAAATGAAATTACAAATTCATAATGTTTTAAATAAAATAAATACCGAGCTCTACCCAAATAGAACCAGTAATTATCAAGTGTGCATTATGTTTTATAAAGTTTGTTTTATATTTGTGTGTGTTTATTACTTTTAAACACGAGGCGAGATATTAGCAGAAGGGGTGGTTAAAATTCAACCATGCATTTCGGTTTTTATAAGTTTATGAATTATAATGTTTAACTACTTTTTACTAGTGGTTTTTATAAAAATAATAAGAAATAATATTGTATGCAACAAAAGCAGTCACAAAGACAGTAATAATATTACACCGTGTAGTATGCAACACTCTTAATTGTTTGTTATTTCTTTTGTTTACTATATAAATGACTTATTAAAAATAAGACGCTATCAATTCCGTAGAGAAAATTGTAAAATTAAAGAAATATTAATTTCAAAAAACAAGAGAATTATTATATCTGGATATAGGCAACGCCATTTTTGCCATTTTTCTTTATCTCATACATTGCATGATCGGCTTTTTGATAAACTTCATTAAACTGTTGTTTTCCTTTATCAAATAGACAAACACCGATGCTCATTCCAATCGTTACTTTATTTAAGTCCTGATTTATCGCAGGAATGATGGAACTTAAGAGTCGATCACAAAGTTGAGATATTTCTTCTTGATTTGAATAAGAGCTTAAAACGACAAACTCATCTCCTCCTATGCGTCCGACTTGAGACTTGCTTGGCGCAAGCTCTGTTAAGCTATTGGCGATATTGATGAGGAGAGTATCACCAGTATGATGGCCTAGCTGGTCGTTAACTGCTTTAAAATTATCTATATCAACAAACACTAAGGCAGACTGCTGAGACGGCTTGGTTTGAGGTTGATGATTAAAGTTTTCCTCAATTGCTTTTCTATTTAACAGTCCGGTCAATGGATCACTCGAAGCTAACTTAGCCAGTTGCTGCTCATATCGCTTTTCTTTTGTAATATCGATATGAGTGCCCATCATGCGTAGTGGTTCGCCATCAGAACCATACTCGACGATGCGCCCTCGATCGTAGACCCAACTATCACTGCCGTCTTTATGAATCATGCGATGAACTACCTCATAAAGGTCGGTTTTGCCAGCTAGGTGATCTTCAAATGCACCCACCGCAAGATCATAATCTTCAGGGTGGAGATTGTTTTTCCACGTTTCAACCGTCGCGGTTAATTCATGGGGCTGATAACCTAGCATTTTGCCCCACTGCATATTGAATATCGTCAAAGTACCTGAAGGAATATGCTGCTCCCACAAACACAGTCCATTACTGTCGAGTGCAGCATTCAACTTTTCTTGTAGTCGCGCATTCTTCCGCTTCAGCTCTTCATTTTCTTTTTCTAAGCAGGCAATTCGAGTTAGATATTCTTCCATTTTGCGCATAATTTACGTCGTTTTCGGAGCGACAATATACGAAAAATACTTTGCAATTTCTATGATTGAGCTTGGAGATATAAGTATTGAATATGCGGTAAATAATAAAGAATCGGTGATGTTACTTAAGAGCAGCAAAGTAAATGCTTGGAAAAACAAAGAGGGAAATAGGGGATAAGCGAGGGGCTCTCCTGGTGCAAAGTCATAAATGAGGCCTTTGCACCGGGACTACTGAGGGTTAGCGGTTTAGTGCACCACAACGCTCAGGCTGGTAGGTGATATCGACAATTTCAATTGTCTTCACTTGATTATTTGGCATTGGCCATTCAAGTTTTTGACCAACAGACAAACCGATCAGTGCGCTGCCTACGGGTGCAAAAATGGAAATATCATCACTGCTTTTCAGCTCAGATGGGTAAACCAGTGTCTTTGTCATGGCTCTATCTTCACCTGCAAATTTAAACTCTACAGTTGAGTTCATCGTGACCACATTATCTGGCATTTGTTCTGGCTCAAGAACCGTCGCACGGTCTAGCTCTGCTTCTAGCTCAACAAGCTCCGCCGCGATGTTTGGCATTTTATCCAACAAAGCCGTGATTCGGTTCATATCTAAGCTTGAAATGTAGATAGAATTGTTTTCTGACATTTTATGACTCCCAAATAAAAGGCCGCCTCACAAACATGGGACGGCACTCTATATGTCAATTACGGTATCAATCATATGGATTTTATTCCATATGAACTAAATCAGATTCTAGTCTTTATAGTGCGACTTAGCTAGTAAAAGATTTTTGTTGTGAGACTTGATTTTTCTAAAACTTTCAGTCACTTCAGTTGTTCACCTTTAGTAGCCTTGAAACGGCTAGGTTAAAACGAATGCTTTGTTTTTAAACAAAGCTGGGTTTATCGTTAGCGTGGTTTAACTCGACAATCATTGCCATTCTGTAAAAGCCAAAACTGTATAGCCCTTTGTGAGCATGACTGCGGTTATCTCATTTTGTAAAAACTACCAACATCCGTTAATAAATTACCTTTTATTCTTCAATATCAAGATAAAAACGTTCATCTACCCCTTTAGGGTAGTTTAAAATTGTAATTGATTTACATCATGTATTAATTTTCTTTCACAATTAACAATGAGCTCAGTGATAAGAACCTAACCCTTAGGAATTATAATGAGCAAGTTGAAGCTAGTAGTCATCGGTAACGGTATGGTAGGGCACCGTTATATTGAAGACTTAGTCGAGAAAACTGATATCTCTAATATGGAGATTACCGTTTTCTGTGAAGAACCTCGTGTCGCATACGACCGTGTGCACCTTTCCTCTTACTTTTCTCACCATACTGCAGATGAACTTTCTTTAGTAAAAGAAGGCTTCTACGAGAAACACGGTATTAATATGCTGATCGGCGAACGCGCGATTAACATCAACCGTGAAAACCGCATTGTTTATTCCAGCACGGGCCGTGAAGTTCAATACGACAAGCTGATTCTTGCTACAGGCTCATTCCCATTTGTCCCGCCTATCAAAGGCCACGAAAGCAAAGACTGTTTTGTTTACCGCACGATCGAAGATCTAAAAGCGATTGAAGCGTGTGCGAAAAACAGCAAATCAGGCGTGGTTATCGGTGGTGGTCTTCTAGGTCTTGAAGCGGCAGGCGCACTAAAAGCATTGGGTGTAGAAACACACGTTGTTGAGTTCGCGCCAAAGCTGATGGCTGAGCAACTTGACCTTGCTGGTGGTAACCAACTTCGTCAAAAAATCGAGCGTATGGGCGTGAACGTTCACACCAGCAAAAACACGCTTGAGATTGCGCCAGAAGGCACAAACGCACGCAACGTTATGCGTTTTGCTGACGGCACTGAGTTAGAAACAGACTTCATTGTATTTTCAGCGGGTATTCGTCCACAAGACAAACTAGCACGCCAAATGGAGCTAGAACTTGGCCCTCGTGGCGGTGTTGCCATCAACGACCACTGCCAGACTTCTGATGAGAACATCTACGCGATTGGTGAGTGTGCGTCTTGGAACGACATGTTCTACGGCCTTGTTGCTCCGGGTTACAAGATGGCGACGGTTGCCGTTGATCACCTACTGGGTAACACAGAAAGCAAATTCGAAGGCGCTGACATGTCTGCGAAGCTGAAACTTCTTGGTGTAAAAGTAGGTTCTATCGGTGATGCGAACGGTCGCACTGAAGGTTGTAAGAGTTACGTTTACCAAAACGAAGAGCAAGAAGTTTACAAACGTCTTATCGTTTCTGAAGACAACAAGAAGCTGCTAGGTGCAGTACTCGTGGGTGATACGTCTGACTACGGCGATCTGCTTCAATTGATGTTGAACGAAATCGACCTACCAGAACACCCAGACGCATTGATCCTTCCTGCACACGCAGGCGCTGAGAAACCAGCACTCGGTGCGGATGCACTACCAGAAAGCGCAGTGATCTGTTCATGTTTCGACGTAACCAAAGGCAAGATCGCTCAAGCGGTTGCTGATGGTCACCACACATTGGGTGACATCAAAGCAGTGACTGGCGCAGGTACAGGCTGTGGTGGTTGTATTCCTCTAGTGACGTCTGTTCTAAATGCTGAGCTTGCTAAATCTGGTATCGAAGTGAAGAACGACGTGTGTGAGCACTTTGCATACTCACGCCAAGAGCTATTCCACCTAATCCGTATCGAAGAGATCAAAACGTTTGATGAGCTTTTAGATAAATACGGTAAAGGTTACGGCTGTGAAGTTTGTAAACCACTGGCTGGTTCTATCTTGGCTTCTTGCTGGGGTGAGCACATTCTTAAGCCACAACTGGTTAAGCTTCACGACACGAACGATAACTTCCTAGGTAACATCCAAAAGGACGGTACTTACTCTGTCATTCCACGTATGGCGGGTGGTGAAGTAACACCTCAAGCACTGGGTGCGCTAGCGAACGTTGCTGCAGAATACAACCTATACACCAAAGTAACCGGTGCTCAACGTATTGGTCTATTTGGTGCTCAAAAAGACGATCTTCCAGAGATCTGGCGCAAGCTTATCGACGCTGGTTTCGAAACAGGTCAAGCGTACGCAAAAGCACTTCGTATGGCGAAGACCTGTGTTGGCTCAACTTGGTGTCGTTACGGTGTTCAAGATTCTGTTGGTCTAGGTTCTTACATCGAGAACCGTTACAAAGGCATTCGTACACCTCATAAGATGAAGTTCGGTGTTTCTGGCTGTACTCGTGAGTGTGCGGAAGCACAAGGTAAAGACCTTGGCATCATCGCGACTGACGCAGGCTGGAACATGTACGTATGTGGTAACGGTGGTATGAAACCTCGTCACGCAGACCTACTAGCAAGCGATCTAGATAAAGAAACGCTAATCAAGTACATCGACCGCTTCATGATGTTCTACATCCGTACTGCTGCGCCACTACAACGCACATCAGTTTGGATGGAAAACATGGAAGGTGGCGTTGACTACCTACGCGAAGTGATTGTTGACGACAAACTTGGCATCAACGCTCAACTAGAAGCTGACGTAGCGAAGCTTGTAGACGAGTACGAGTGTGAGTGGACTGCGACTATCAACGACGAATCACAACTGACTCGTTTCGCACACTTCATCAACTCTGACAAGCGCGATGACAACGTTATGTTTGTACAAGAGCGTGAACAGCACCGCCCGGCAACTTTCACGGAAAAACACCCTGAAGCGAAAGGCGACATCCTACACGTAGCGATCACTGAAGCATAAGGGAAGGTTGATTATGTCATTTGAAAAGATTTGCCAAATCAGCGACATCGTACCGGGCACGGGTGTTTGTGCACTGGTTGATGGTCAGCAAGTTGCGGTATTCCGCCCAACACAAGCAGAAGAAGTGCTGGCGATCAGCAACACAGACCCGTTCTTCCAATCAAACGTGCTTTCTCGCGGTTTGATTTGTGAGCACCAAGGCGAACTTTGGGTAGCAAGCCCACTTAAAAAGCAACGCTTTAACCTGGCAACAGGTGCGTGCATGGAAGACGAGCGTTTTAACGTGAAAGCGTACAAAACGCGCGTAACCAACGGTGAAGTAGAAATTTCTGCATAAGCTTGGTTCGCATTCCCTCCTCCTTAAGGGGAGGGAATGCACTGAGTACTTAGATTCAATAGACAAAGGCTTTCCAAGCGTCATCTTGGGGGAACAGGGAAGCGAGATGATGTCGACAGCAGTGGGTGTCAACGGGAAGCCTTTCTCTATTCAATCTTTAACTTTTTAACTTTCAATTTTGAATAAGGACACATTCATGTCTACAGACTTTAAACCTGCTGAATTCGTGCAAACCATGATCAACGTGGGTGAAGCGAAAATTAATACCAGCACTCGAGATCTTCTGCTTCGCGGCACGATGGCAGGCGTTATTCTGTCTCTTGCGGTGGTGGTTGCTATTACCGCGATTGTACAAACGGGCATTGGCCTTGTGGGGGCGCTTGTTTTCCCTGTGGGCTTTGTGATTCTCAGTGTGATGGGTTACGACCTTGTCACAGGTGTTTTTGGTCTTGCGCCTTTGGCTAAGTTTGCTAACCGTCCGGGTATCACTTGGGGTCGTATTTTCCGTTGCTGGGGATTGGTAGGTTTGGGTAACCTGATTGGTTCTCTAATAGTGGCTTACCTAGTGGCTATCTCTCTAACCGGTAACTTCTCTCTAGAATTGAACGCGGTAGCGAAGAAGTTTGTCGCTGTATCGACTGCCCGTAGCCTTGGTTTCGAAAACATGGGCATGGACGGATGGATCACGTGTTTTGTTCGCGCTATCTTCTGTAACCTAATGGTGTGCCTAGGCGTGATCGGCAACATGACGGCACGTTCAGTATCTGGTCGTGTAGCGATGATGTGGTTCCCAATCTTCATCTTCTTCGCACTCGTATTTGAGCACACCGTGGTAAACATGTTCCTATTCCCACTGGGTATGATTCTAGGTGCGGATTTTGGTATCGCGACTTGGTTGAACTTCAACCTTATCCCAACCATCTTAGGTAACATCGTTGGTGGTCTTGTAATGACTTGTCTGCCACTGTACCTAACTCATGCGAAAACAGCGCCTTCTATCAACGTAGTTGAAGAAGAAGTAAAAGCAGAGCCTGCAATCGCAAAATAAACTGCTTTTATCTGGCCCTATCTATGGAAGGTAGGGCTACTCAACTCATTTAACTTTCAATAGATATTGTATTGATTTAGCTATAAAAAGTAATAACTCCTTGGGGTAGTTTAAACCTTAAGTTAATAACGTGAGTGTTACTCTTTATATCCAAATTTCCGATAGGCGTTGATATGACTACTGCGAACTCATCTTTAAACAGCGGCTTTGTTTCTCTAGTTGGTGCGGGGCCGGGCGATCCAGACTTGCTGACGGTCAAAGGTTTGAAAGCCATTCAAGCGGCTGAAGTTGTGGTGTATGACCGATTGGTATCTAAAGAGATTCTAGAGTTAGCACACGTATCCGCCGAGATGATTTATGTCGGGAAAAAGCTCGATTTTCACTGCGTACCACAAGACCAGATCAACCAAATTTTGGTGGAAAAAGCACAAGAAGGGAAACGCGTTGTGCGCCTAAAAGGTGGAGATTCATTTATCTTTGGACGCGGCGGTGAAGAGTTGGAAGAGCTTGCAGAATACGGTATTCAATACGAAGTGGTGCCGGGGATCACCGCTGCGGCTGGCGCGACGGCTTACGCAGGTATTCCACTAACGCACCGTGATCATGCGCAAAGCGTTCAATTCATCACGGGTCACGTGCAAAAAGACGGTCGCGAAATTGAATGGCGCTCGTTAGCGCAATCAAACAACACGCTTGTGTTCTACATGGGGTTGAAGCAAAGCGGCCACATTATGGACAAGCTCATCACGCACGGCTTAGATCCAGAAATGTCATGCGCAATCATCGAAAATGGGACGCGAGCAGAGCAACGCGTGTTCCAAGGTAAACTAAATGAACTTTCTGAAATGGCTGAGAAAGCGATCAGTCCAGCATTGATCGTCGTTGGCAGCGTGACTCAGTTGCACAACAAACTAGACTGGTTTAGAAAATAAGTTCGTCTAATGGTTAGATTTTGCAGGGGCTGTGACGTCTCTGCATTTCTTGCTTACGCATTGGCATTTGATCAATCAAGTTGTTGATAAATGGCCAATCCGTTTCTGCGCCCCATCGGTATTTCTCTTGGCCATCTTTACCCAGTAAAATTGCGGTATGTGAGCCTTTTTCAATTTCATACAGCTTGGCAAGCATTTTCAAATCAAACTCTTCTTTGAGCCAAGCTGGAGACGTATAGCCTTGTTCTGTAATGACTAATGTGACCACATCTCTGTCTTCCAACTCACACTCATTCATAAGTGTTTCTAGCAAGAATTGTTTGACGTATTCATCGTTTTCTGGAGCGAAGTAAAGCACACTCCGATGCGGCCAGTACTTTGAATGTGCTGGATAACCGAATGCTGTCGATGACAAGATACAAGAAAGTAGTATCACTAGTAACTTTCCGCCCATGACAGTTCCCCTAGAAACCCAAATACCGTTTATACGTTAAGTTTAGTGGAATTGGCTCATTGTGCTTTTTCCAAAACTGACTTAGGGTAGGCAGCAAATAAATCAAGCGTAGAAAAGATGAATTCAGAAAGAAAACAAAAGATCGCCATTTTGGTTGATGTACAGAATGTGTATTACACCTGTCGCGAAGCGTATCGCAGTAATTTTGATTACAACCAGTTTTGGTATGTTGCGACGCAAGGGAAAGAGGTGGTGAGTGCTCGTGCTTATGCCATCGCGAGTAACGATCCAAAACAGCGCCAGTTTCATCACATTTTACGCGGTGTTGGGTTTGAGGTAATGCTTAAACCCTATATTCAGCGTCGTGACGGCAGCTCGAAAGGCGACTGGGATGTCGGTATTACTCTTGATGCGATTGAAATTGCCCCTGAAGTTGAAGAAGTGATTCTCGTTTCTGGAGATGGGGACTTTAGTCTTCTGGTGGAACGAATTCAGCAGCGCTTCAATAAAACGGTGACCGTTTATGGTGTGCCTAAGCTAACATCCCAAACTCTGATTGATTGTGCCGATAACTTTGTCGCGATTGATGATGACTTCTTACTGTAATCACTAACGTGACAAAGAAAAGGCGAGTCATTCAGGCTGTACGCTAACGTACAATGACTCGCCTCTAATTTATTGTTGATTTGGCTAATTATGAAGGAATGATCATTTGTCCTAACAAGTAGCCCAAACAGCAAGCACCAATCACACCAATCAAACCGACCGACATAAATGAGTGGTTGAAGTACCACTTACCAATCTTAGTGGTACCTGACGTATCGAAGTTCACTGTCGCGATATCTGAAGGGTAGTTCGGAATAAAGAAGTAACCGTATACCGCAGGCATTAGGCCGATAAGCAGTGCCGGATCCAGACCCAAGCCAAGACCAACAGGCAGCATCATACGAGCCGTTGCTGCTTGAGAATTCACCACAACCGATACAATGAACAACGCAAGCGCGAACGTCCAAGGGTAGTTGGTTACCATCTCAACGATGCCAGATTTGAACTGAGGCATTGCGTATTGGAAGTAAGTATCTGACATCCAGGCGATACCGAAGATAGCAATGGCAGCCACCATACCTGATTTGAATACTACGCCGTTTGGTACGTCACGTGGATCAGTTTTGGTTGCAAGCAAAATGATACCGCCGAAGCAGAGCATCATCATTTGAATCACAACGGCCATGCTGATTGGTTTCGCGCCATCTACGATGGTACGAATGTCCGGCCACATCGCGATAACGACGATAACCAAGATAGATGCGATGAACAGCAACACAGAGTTACGAGCACTTGTTGGTAGCACTTCATCAAGAGACGTTGCAGTGGTGTTGAGGATCTTTTCACGCCACACCGGATCTTTTAAACGCTCTTGGTATTCTTCATCGTCTTCCAGTTCTTTACCGCGTTTTAGGCTGTAAAGTGACATCAGCAACGTACCGAATAGCGTCGCTGGAACAGTAACGAGCAAAATAGAAAGCAGAGTGATCTCGTGCTGAATATCAGAGAGTTGTGCCAAGTAGTAAACGACTGCCGCTGAAATTGGAGAGGCCGTAATCGCGATTTGCGAAGCGACGGAAGCGGCTGCCATTGGACGTTCCGGACGAATGCCGTTTTTCAGTGCAACGTCGCCAATGATTGGCATGATGGAGTAAACCGCGTGACCTGTGCCGAGCAAGAAGGTCATAAAGTAAGTAACAAAAGGAGCGATCAGGGTGACGCGTTTTGGGTTCTTACGAAGCACACGTTCGGCAACTTGCAGCATGTATTTCAAACCACCAGCCGCTTCAAGAATGGATGCACATGTTACCACTGCCAAGATTATCAACATAACGGTGACAGGAGGGGAGGTTGGCGGCATCTTAAAGATGAAGACTTCAATCACCAAACCAATACCAGATACGACCCCAAGGCCTATACCACCATAACGTGAGCCGATATACAGCATCACGAGCAAAAATAGAAACTCAAGATACAACATGTGGATTTCCTTATTCAAAACAGGGGGCTATATAGCCAAATTACTTAATTACATTGTCCCGATATTCAGAAAGAAAATACTTCATGTTGTTCACACTCCTTTGGATAAGAAACAGCAATATTCAATTATTGGCAATAACTCACGCTAAACAGGGAAACTGTTAACACAGTTTTATCAGGATGTTTTTATGCTGTGTATTTTTGCGATCATGTCAGCGCTAAATGCGAAGAGGTTTAAGAGTTTGTTGCTATTCATCGCATACGTAACCGGACCTTACGGGCGCAAAGAGCTTGAAAATAAAGACAGAGACCACAGATGAGAATAGGCTCTTGTTATGTGAACGCAAAGGATAATAGTTTGCATTGCGATTAGTGCTTGGGTATAAAGGTGTCAGAATGACTACACCAACAATAAAACATCATGTCTGAGCAATTTTTCCCGCAACTATTTCAAACTTCGAGTGAGATTACGCCTTACCTGCACGGTGATATTGGCGAAATAGGGCAAGAAGTTATTCATATCGAAAATGATATCAATCCGATCATTCAAGGCCTTTACCAACAGTTGTCTGAGGCTCATCCGGAAGCGGGGAAAGCGTATTGGTTGACGAGAACGTGGGATTTGTTGTGTTGGCAGCCTGTTTATGTTGCGTTCATTTCTATCTACGGTTTCCACACGTTGCCAAACATTCGTGAGATGGCGCAGCACCTCAAGCCTTGTTTTGTGTCTGGATATCGATTCGCTGACGAAACACATATACATGATAAGCCAGAAGAATTAATAAAAGAGGCCGGACGTCAAATTCGAGAGTTGTTCGATTTCTACCAACAAGAAATGAGTCAATGGACGCGCATTCGCCCAGGTTTCACTCATCAATTGATGTCGGATGGGATCATGGCTTGTTTGATTCGTCTTCAACAGCGTTTTCCGCAAATGACCAACACGACATTGCGTGAGCATGCCATCTTGTGGTTGCAGGCATTGGGTTTAGATGCCAACAGTAGTCATTCACTTTATGAGACGTCACTGGATCAGCCGCTAAAATTGGTCAGAAAAAGCTGTTGTTTAGTCTATAAGTGTGAAGGCAGAAAGCTTTGTGAAGATTGTCCTCGTTTAGAAAAAAATCGACAGCTTATGAGCAAGCATAATCCTAATTAACATTTGGTTAACTTATGTAACAGTGCTCGATTTGAGAGTGAGAATAAGTATCATTGCACGCTCTTGTTGACAACAAAAAGATAAATACAATGATAAAAAGGACGTTTTCTCTTAATCTCATCGTACTTGCGATGAGCAGTGGATACGCAGTTAGCTCAATAGCTGCGGAAGAACTTCAACAAACATCAACACCAAGTGATGAACAAATGGTGGTCGTGGGCAGTGTGATGCCGAAGTCGATCTCTGATATTCCAGGAACGGTTTGGTTTGTAGGGCAAGAGGAAATTGCCCAACAATATCGCGCGGGCAAGACACTTGGTGACATTCTTTCTGCAACCATTCCTTCGTTAGACGTTGGTACGGGTGGTCGAACTAACTACGGCCAGAACCTGCGTGGCAGAGCGATGTTGGTGATGATTGATGGTGTCTCACTGCAGTCTTCTCGCCCAATTAGTCGTCAGCTTGATGCAATTGACCCATTCAACATCGAGCGAATTGAAGTACTATCTGGTGCAACCTCCATTTATGGTGCTGGCGCTACAGGTGGTGTTATCAACATTATCACCAAGAAAGCGTATTCGGATGCATTGTCATTTGAATCCTACGTGAGTGGCACTACAGGTTTTAACAGCAGCGACGATTTTGATTACAAATTAGCCCAGTCTATTTCCGGTGGTAACGATCGAGTTGCCGCTAGAGGTTCGGTTGTGTACACCGAGACACAAGGTGCATTTGACGCAAATGGCGACATTGTCACGCCAGATATCTCCCAAGGCTCTTTGCAGTACAATTCAACGCTCGATGTTATGGGATCGACAGAGATTCAAATCTCCGATGCCAGCAAGTTAAACCTTGTCGCACAATACTATGACAGCCAGCAAGATTCGCCATACGGCTTGTACATTGTTAACAATAAATTTGTTGATGTACGAGAGGGATTCGATTCCGATCGTGAACACGGTACAGAGCGAGTTCTCTTAAGTGCGAACTACGCCCACGACAGCGTATTCGGTCATCAACTGATTGGCGAGTTATCTTACCGAAGTGAAGACCAAACATTTACTCCTTATTATCAAGGTGCTTCTCAGCAAAAGACAGAGGTTTTTGCTGGACGTTTGGCACTGGCAAAAAACTGGGAATCATTCAACCTTGTTTATGGTGTTGATGCGTATTTAGACCGTTTTGAGAGCAATCAAGCTCTGTTCGATCCAAGCATTGCAAACAACTCTGGAAACTTGATTAATAAAACGTACGCCGAAGTTGGTCGTTACCCAGGTGTAGATGTAACGTCTTACGCAATGTTTGTTCAAGGTGACTATCAAATTAATCAAGATTGGTCCGTTCAAGCAGGCTACCGCTATCAATACATGGACAACAAGATTGATGACTTTGTTGCCTATAGCGTACAAAAGAAGATTGCCTCGGGTAATGGCGTATCAGCGGATGCGGTACCAGGTGGCAGCACCGACTATTCTGTAAGTCTGTTTAATTTGGGCACCATTTATCAGCTTAATGATGAATCTCAACTTTGGGCAAATTTCTCCCAAGGTTTCGAACTTGCTGATCCTGCGAAGTACTATGGTCAAGGCAGCTATGATGCTGTAGATGCAAACGGTCACTATGCGTTGAACAACAGCATTAACGTGTCTGACTCAAAAATGTCAGGTATTAAAACGGACAGCTATGAGATCGGTTACCGTCTTGATACCAACTCTCTTGCGCTTCAGGCGGCAGGCTATTACTCGCTTTCAGACAACTCCATCAAGTATGATAGAAAAACGTTGTTGATTACGAATGTTGACGACGAGCAGCGTGTTTACGGTGCAGAAGCAAACATCAATTACTGGGTGACTCGCGATATCCTGTTAGGGGCATCAGGACACTACGTAGTTTCTGAGCTGAAAACCGATGGTAAATGGGAAGATTTGAGCGCAGGTAAAGCCAGTACGTCTAAGGCTGATGCATGGGCTGCATACTACCAAGATTCGTACTCGATTCGTCTACAAAGTCAGACGATGTTTGATTACGAAGATGACGCCAACAATAAGTTGGAGGGCTACACCACGTTTGATCTTCTGGGTAATGTAACACTACCTATTGGGCAGTTAGGCTTTGGTATTCAAAATCTATTTGACGAAGACTACACAACCGCTTGGGGTCAACGTGCGCAGATTCTTTATGCGGCACACTACGATGCAGCAGCTTACGACTACAAAGGAAGAGGTCGCACATTCACACTGAACTACAGTGTTGAATATTAAAGTCAATTCTCTCCGTACAATAAACAAAAAAGCCGCATAAAGCGGCTTTTCTTTTAGGCTTGATCTGTCGGCACTGTGTCTACAACATTTTCCGTGCTTTCCGAGGCTTGGTTTTGCTCTTCAGCTTCCATTTTTGCACGTTCAGCTTTGGAGATATAACGCGGCTTATTGCTCTTATGTAGCTTAGCGTTGTGCTTCTTCTGCTTCGCTTTTAAGATCTGATTGATTTTCTTCTTGCGGTTCATGGTGGTGGTCCTTTAATTTAGCGGGGCAGGATAGTTATTTTTTTATCAAGTTACAACTAAATAAGCCCTTACGTCGGTCGCAAGATTCAAGTACGTTTCTATGTCCAATCATCTCTCGCGTTTTAATGGAGTCCAAATGAAAACACTGATCACTGAACGTTTGATATTACGTCTTGTGAGTGTAGATGATGCACCATTCATATTAGAACTTTATAACCACCCAGACTTTTATCGTTTTGTCGGAGATAAACAAATTCGTACTGAATATGAAGCGGCGCGTTATATAAAAGAAAACATGCTACGCATGCAAAAAGTTAAAGGCGTGAGTTTACTCGTAGTAGAGAAAAAGGACGATGGACAGTCGATCGGTATTTGTGGGCTAGTTAAGCGTGACACATTGCAACACTACGATCTCGGGTATGGTTTTTTACCTTCTGCTTATGGTTGCGGCTACGGAGTCGAGTCGGCAACCGCGGTGCTGGAATATGCTCGAGAGGGAATGAAACTCGATAAGTTGGCTGCCATCACCAACAATGACAATATTCGTAGTATAAGTTTGCTCAAAAAACTGGGCTTTGAGTTTGAACGAGTTGAGCAGCAATACGATAATGGTCGAACGTTAGAACTTTACACAATGACGTTGTGATTTTTGGAAGCTCATGAGCGATATTTTACTTGGCAAGCTCGCCACTGAATTTAAGACGGTAAAAGCCATGGTAGAGGTTTACTGTCACGATCACCATGGAACAAAAAGTGACTTGTGCTCAGAATGTCGTGAGCTGCTTGAATACGCAGAAGTTCGTCTTGACCGTTGTCCTTACGGAGAGAATAAACCGACGTGTAACAAGTGTCCGATTCACTGTTATAAACCGGCCCCGAAAGAGCAAATGCGTTTGGTCATGCGTTACTCTGGCCCCAGAATGCTACTGAAACATCCCATCTTGGCGGTTCGTCATTTACTTCATGAAAAGCGCGCGGTACCGGAAAAACCTGCAGCGAACGCGTCAAACCGTCACAAACGTTTATCTAAACAAAAAAGCGAAGAATAAAAAACGAGGGCGACATGCCCTCGTTTTCGTTGAGTAGAAGTTGCGTGGTTAGAGGCCAGCGGCCATACGCTGCTTAGTTTTGCTCGCTGCAAGTAGCATGTATACGCCAGTCGCAACCAAAGCGGCAAACAAGTAGCCTAGTAAGCCATGTTCTTGGCCCATAAATTTATCAGCCACAACCGGGCCAGCAACAGAGCCAATGCTGTAGCTGAACAGCATGACTTGTGTGGCAGAGACAATAAAGCGCTCATCAAGTCCTTCACAACCTAAGTTGATCGCAATTGGGTACAAGGCAAAAGTAGCTGCACCTAAAAAGAATAAAGCAGCAGCTAATACCACGGCTGACGATGAAATAAAGGTCAAACCGATCGAAAAAATACCCAAAATACAGAAGAACGCCATTAGCACTGTGCGGCTCATGTATTTGTTCAATGTGGTCACCATTGGTTGAACCAACATGCCACCTAGGATCACTAGTGCCATCAATGTACCAACGTCTTGATGGTTGATTTTACGGTTAGTGAGCTCAACAGGCATTAATCCGTATATCGCGCCTAAGGTCAAACCAGATACAACACAACCAATAATTGCAGCATGGTTTAGCTTGGCGATTTGCTTAAATGACAAAGCGGTTGATTCATGGCTGTTTGGTTGTTCACACTCAATAAACATCAGCACCAACATCGCCATTAGGATCAGAGTTGTGATTGCAATGAACGGAACACCGCCACTTACGCCAAGTACACCAATGCCAAATTGGCCTAATGCAGAACCGCCATAAAGCGATAGCATGTACAAGCTCAAACGTTTTGCACGTGATGCTTCGTCGCCAGACATTAGCCAAGATTCAACAATGACAAAAACGCCCGCAACGGCAATACCTGCGATAAAACGAGCAGCAAGCCACACTAACCCATTAGCAAAAACGGGTAGCGTGACAATCGTTAGCGAGAATGCCGCTAAGCAGCCAATAAACGCTTTACGGTGACCCACTTGACGCACGACACGTTCAATAAACATCGCGCCGACCAATAAGCCGCCATAAAAAACACTCGCCAACCAACTCGCATAATCTGCTGAGATGTTGTATTCACCGAGCATGAGAGGGATCAAGCTCATTAAATAGCCCGAAGCCACCGCATAAAGAGACAGTGCGACGACTGGAACTGTAACTCGTGGTGATGCTGCAGGAACGACTGTGTTTTCCACTGTTTTGCGCCTATAAGTTAAATGAAATCTATGGGTTATTCGGCGCGAATATGAGGCTAATAGTTAGGCAAGTAAAATGATTAATTTAAGTCGTTTCGACAAATAATATTTGTTAAATAGATAGGTCGATAAGTTGCATAAAAACGCCAACCTACCAGTGAGGTTGGCGTGGAGAATTACTTATTAAGTGCTTGATTTAACCATTGATCAAACTGACTTTTCGGTAGCGCACCATTGATCATATCAACGCGTTGACCGTTCTTGAAAACCATGATGGTAGGAATGCTTCGAATGCCAAATTGTGCAGCGAGCGCTTGTTGTGCTTCTGTATCAATCTTTACAAAACGAGCCGTTCCTGCTTGTTCATGAGCGACATCCGAGAAAACAGGGGCAAAACCGACGCACGGATTACACCAAGGGGCCCAAAAGTCGACGACAACAGGCGTATAACTTTGTAATAGGGCAGAAAAGTTATCTTGCGTTCCTTCGATAGGCGCGCCATCAAAAAGTGCACTTTTACATTTACCGCAAGTTGCAGACTCTGCAACACGCTCATTAGGGACACGATTCAGACCGCCGCATGAAGGGCAGCGAGTTTTAAACGATGACATGACTTCTTCCTTTATTACGTATTGATGAAAACATGACTTACCAGTCAGCCTCATTATTTGTATACTTATTTTTTAACCTGCCGAAATAACGCAGAGCAGGTTTGTATTTGAGCCTAAGGTTCTAAGAAATTTTATTAAAATACAACAATAAATAGGTCTGCGATGACAAATTACTACGCTGAAATTACAGGTTGGGGGAAATGTGTTCCTCCTGCCGTGCTCTCTAACGATGATCTTAGCACTTTCCTTGATACTTCAGATGAGTGGATTCGTACCCGCACGGGTATCGAAAACCGCCGTATTAGCCATGTAAATACTTCAGACATGGCAACCGTTGCTGCCAAACACGCATTGGCGCGCGCGGGCGTTGACGCAAGCGACGTTGATTTAATCATTGTGGCGACTTGTTCTCCGGATTCACTTATTCCAAACATCGCATCTAAAATACAGCAGAACTTGGGTATTCGTTCTGCGGCGGCCTTTGATTTAAATGCCGCATGTACGGGATTTGTCTACGGCCTTGAAACGGGTACACGTTTGATTCAATCAGGTAACTATCGCAACGCGATCATTATTGGCGCGGAAAGATTGTCTTTCTACATTGATTGGGCCATGCGAGATACCGCTGTTCTATTTGGTGATGGCGCGGGCGCCGTTGTGTTATCAAGAACAGAAAAAGAAACGGGTCTACTGCAATCTCAAATTGGTTGTGACGCTAAAGGTCGCGATATTCTATCCGTGCCAAAGTTTGGTACTTGTATGGATCGCTTTGCTGAGGACAACGGTTACTGGGATTTCAACTTTGTAGGACAAGAAATTTTTAAACGTGCGGTAAAAGGCATGGGGCTAGCTGCGAAAACCGTGCTTAAAGCATCACAGTTAACTACCGACCAAATCGACGTTGTTATTCCTCATCAAGCGAATATTCGCATTATTCAAACCCTATGTGACCTATCTGGGATCCCACACGACAAAGCGTTTGTGAACATCCAAAACTACGGCAATACTTCTGCAGCGACGGTGCCAATTGCATTGTGTGAAGCGGTAGAGCAAGGCCGAGTTAACCCAGGTGATAACATGCTTCTTGCTGCATTTGGTGCAGGTTTGACATGGGGTGCGGCAGTATTGAAATGGGGTGACCGCGTAACGCCAATTGGTGAAAGTGATGCGGTTCTGCCTGAATGTGAGCAATCCGCGCTAGAATTGCTTGAGCGTGCCATTAAGCTGTGTAACGAGCGTCGTCGCGACGAAGCGTAACGGACATTCAGCGGAAATGATATTGAAAAGAGAGCGTAAATGCTCCCTTTTTCATGACAAGTTAATTAAGAGCTCATTAAAGCAGCTTAAGCCATAAAGCCAAGGTTTGAATTAGCGAAGTTGCGGATATTCGGGAACACGTATTCCAATGCCGCGTTATCACTCACGCCCATCCATTGCGCGAGGGTTGAGCCCACTTGATCCGCTGCAATTTGGGGTATGAGTCGACCTTGAGAATAGTCATCGTTTCCACCCAATACTAGTTCAGGCCATGTGCCGATAGGTCGCTGACCATTCACCGCGCCTCCAATCAATAGTTGATGACCACCCCAACCGTGATCGGTGCCGTTACCGTTGCTTGTCATCCGTCGACCAAAGTCAGACATTGTAAAAGAGGTGACTTGCTTGTTTAGCCCCAACCCTTCAATCGCACGATACATTGCTAAGAGGTTAGTTGCTAGATCTTCGAGTAGTACGGGGTGTCGAACTAATTGAGAATCGTGTAGGTCGTAGCCAGAGTGTTTAACGAAGAAGACTTGTCGTTGTTGCTTTAACACATCTTGGCTTGCGATCAATTTGTAGACGGTTTGCATCTGCTTGCCGAGTGTTGATGAGGTGAACAGCGGCGCGTCATCAATATGATTGAGTTGCTCGCTTAGCACGCGGCTCATCATCATCGATTCATCAACCATCAAATTAAAGTGACCACTAAACGGATTCTCTGTTTGATGAGAAAGCAGTTGATCATAGATCCCCTTGTATAGTGGGTTATCAATCGCGGTAAGCTGAACCGCACGGTCTTTTTTCAGCACGGTTTGGCGGTGTTCCATCGCGCGTAACCAAAGCGAGTTCCCGTGCACACTGTATAGCGGGGTTATTTCTGATTCAGAAGTTAATACGTCCAACATTCTGCCCGCCCAACCCAAATTGCTAGATTCTTGCATACCACCAAGTAACCAAGCGTCTGTTTGTGAATTGTGGGAAAACAGTTGCTCGGGAAGTGACGCTTCACCTAGCTCAATCGCTTGTTTTGTAACGGGATGGTTGAGAATACCGCTATTGAGCACGATATTGGCATCGCCTTGTTCGAAAATTGAAGACAGCGCCTTTAGTTTGGGGTGTAAGCCAAGTTCTACCAGATTATCCGAGCTATCGGCGGTACGCAAATTGATAGGGAGTATGTCGTCTTTGGCGACAGAAAGAGCCCCTCTGACTTTGGCATATTGGTTATAGTGCGCGTCAGACAATGGCAGTACAGTGTTGAACGCATCGTTTCCACCTGCTAAATAGACACATATTAATGCTCGAAAGTCATTAGATGGCGCCGCGAGAGAATAACCCGGTAGACCAAGCGAAGCTAAAGCGCCCATCGATGCAGTGCTTTTTATAAAATGTCGTCGTGAAATATCCATAATCCACTCCTAATCCTGAATATAGAATTCATCGCCGGAAATGGCGGTAAAAATCACCAAGGCGAGCTTTGTTGTTGGCACATAGTCCTCACGATATTCATCTAACACGGTGAGCATGAGTTTTTTTAATTCCGCCGAGGCCGTTCCAGCAAAGAAGCGTGCGTTAACCAGCTCGACTAAGGCATCGTGATCATCTAAAAGAAGATAAAACTCGCCGAGATCGAGTGTGTAGGAATCACCGCCGCCTCTGCGAGTGCTGGTCAACATATAGTTGACCAAATCGGTATAAACAGACCAGTTCAGTAGCTCATACTCCGGAGAGCTAATACCAGACTCCGTAAACTCGTTAGATGGTTGGTAATCAGGAGAGTAAAAATTAAATACGGAAGGAGAACGAAGAGGTCCTTGATTGGCGATATTCATCATCGTAGTGGCGTCTTCGTAACGTGTAGATTTGATTGTAAAACCCGCTGCTCGATGAAAATTAGTTAGGACCAGTATTGGCTCTTTCACTTTTATTGGCGGGGTATCTGTCATGCCTAGAGCCTCAGAATCGAGCAAGATGGCATGAATGACCGCGTTTAAATCTCCTTTTTCTCCTTTGCCATTGTTATTGAATACCGAAGCAACACGTGCGATGTACTCCGGACTTGGATTCGAAGTTACAAAACGTTGGATAAGTAGCTTAGAAACAAACGGCGCCATGTTTGGATGAGACATCAAAATATCGATCACTTTTGAAAGCTCTTCTTGCGCAGTTAAACCAGCAGGAATTGTGTTACCAAGCAATCGTTTCTCGCCATCATCGTGTCGGTGGCTGATGACTCGCATCGGTTCGACAAACGCTAAATCGGCATTTTTCCACCCAGTTAATGCTCGAGCGAGCTCTTGAATATCCGTTTGGGTATATGTGGGGATAGGCTTACCCGTTGTACGATCAAGCTTTTTACTGCCATCGATATTCAGTTCATACAAGCCTAGGGTGAACAACTGCATCAACTCTCGAGCGAAGTTCTCATCAGGTAATGCACCCGTCGTGTTGTTCTCTTTTGCGCTACCGAGCATTGACAAATAGCTGCCCATAACAGGATGAATGGAAACGTCATATAATAAATCTCGGTAGTTGCCAAAAGCGTTAGCAATCAATACGTCATAGTAGTCGACTAGACCAGTGGGCTTACTGGAAAGGACACCGCCATAGCGAGAGACCACTAAGATCTGGCTTAATGCATACGCCATGCGCTGTCTGAGTTGATCATCAGCGGTAATAACAATTTGATACCAAGCGTTTTCGCGATTGGATTGTGCGCCTTTGGAAAAAGGTGTCCGATAGAGCGGTTGATGATAGGTGGCAGGAAGGTTGATTTGTTGAGATATCCAACTTTCCATCCCGACTTCTTCTACCTCATCAATTAATGTTGGTGTTGGCCCAAAAGTGCTCTGATAGAGGAAACGCGCAACGGTTTGATCGGAGGGCGTTAGTTCCATTTCTGCTGGTACTGAAGGGACGTAACTTAGTAATAAGATAATCAACCCTAGAACCCAACAAGAGATTTCATTCTGTTTCTGACGTCTCATAGTTAACTCGCTTACCCGAGGGAACGACTTAAATCCATTTAACGGGAGTGATTAAGCTCATTTGAGCTAAATAATAAATTTAGAAAAATCAAGCAGCTGCAGGAACGAGTATAGTCTCTATAAGTGACTAACAAAAAACTCAATCTATGAATTTGGTACTTTAGTGCTAGATGTTTTTGATATTTATTTAGGTAACGTACTGATATTTAATATCGCGTGAGAATAGGGTCAAACAGTGATATAGCGAGGAATGTGTGGTGATACTGCAATAATGCGGTCAACGTGAGAGTGGTGTAATTATTAAGTCTGCAATATAACTTAAACTAATTTATGAGCTAATAAATAAAGTTGTTTTATTGGCACAAGAGAAAACCGCATGGGTGTTCTCTTGTACAAAGTAAAAAGGATTATTTTCTAGCAAGTTTATGGTGAGCCCGGGAGAAGTGATCGGCACAAAATGCGCCGACAATCGAGAGTTCGCCAGCCAGACAAAGCGCAGCTGCGACTTCGGCTAAGGCTTTCGCATTGCCGTTGCCGTGCAACCCCAAAATATCCAAACATGCTTTTTGTGTTGGAAGGCCAGTGCCCCCGCCAACCGTGCCAACCATGATGTTTGGCAAGGTAACGCTCGTGTACAAGTTGCCTTGAGCGTCCACATCCATACGAGTGATACCAATGGCAGACTCTGCAACGCAAGCGGCATCTTGACCACACGCAATGTACAGCGCGGCAAGGGCATTCGCGTAATGCGCGTTGACGCCAATCGTCCCGCTGAGTAAACCACCCACCGTGGTCATTTTGCCAAATTGAACCATAGACTCTGGCGTGGTATGCAGATATTTTTGCACCAACTCAGCAGGAATGGCCACTTCGGCGGATACTTTCTTACCGCGTACCGAGCGCAGCGTGTGCGCGTTTGGTTTTTTGTCGCCTGATAAGTTGCCATCCAAGAATGCTTGAGTTGGTTTGATTGGGCTGGTCGCCAAAATATGATGGAACACTTCGTTTGTTGCGATGGTCACCATGTTTTGTCCGGAAGCGTCACCGGTCACGTATTCAAAGACCAAATAAACGTGGTTTCCTTCGATATTTACATTGATATCTTTGAGTTTGCCATGTGAGGTGGTGGATTCCGCAATTTGACGAAATACTTCAAACTGGGTCACAACCCAACTGACGAACTGGCCAGCGTTGGCAAGGTTATTAAAGGCGAACACTGGTGTTCTGCTCACCCCTTCACTCAGTAACAATGCGCTTGCGCCACCAGCGGCGGTAACAAGATTTGCGCCACGGTTGTAGGAAGCGACTAACGCGGCTTCTGTCGTTGCGAGCGGAACCAAAAAGTCATCGTTCGCATACAAACCGTTGACGCGTAAAGGACCTGCGATGCCGACCGGCACATTGACAGTACCAATGAAGTGCTCGATGTTGTTGGAGTAAGCGTCGCAATGTGACTGTGTGAAAGGATCAAGAAGATGATCTTTATTGGTCACTTGTTCCAATACTTGCCAACGGCGCGCCAAATGCTTATCCGATAGGCCAGGGCTTAAGCAGAGACGTTTCTCTGGCTTGTGAAACTTCGGTTCTAATGCCGATTGAATCTTACTGCTGGTTTCGATATCGGAAAGGGCGGAGCTTTGAACAGGGTTATCTTGGTTTAACTTCGGCATACAAACGTTAACTGAAAAATCGAACCAGAGATTGTAGTGATTGAGGCTTTGATTACAACGTTGATTATACGTTTTGCAACAAATACCACTGTGCAAGCGCCTTTATTATCCAAGTGATTTGATATTGGAGCGGCGAATTTACCGGAAATAAATGGGTTTTGACAATGAATGTTGCAGTAAATGGCAGATCCGGGAGGTTATGGCTCTTAGAGAAACTGGCCTGTAGGTGTTTGGATTCGACAAGGTGTAAGCATGAGTGCCTTAAAAGCGGAATGGTTCAATCTATGAGAGGAATAAATTGTCTAACCCAGTCCCTTGGGTCAGACGCTAGCTTGAATCCGTTATTCAGAAGTTAGTTAAAGGCGCGAGCCACACGTCCCGCACTTTGAATACGGTAATGGCCAACGTAAGCAGGAACAAATACCGATTGTCCTTTCGCTGCGGTTAACGTCTCACCGTTATCACTGATGAGTGCCAGGTCGGCATCAATCGCCATCAAAATCTCTGCGCTGTTTGCCTCAACCACTTCATTGTTCGGTTGGTTAATAATGCTGAAACTAAAGTCTGCCACTGGAACGGGGTAAAGGCTTTGGCAACCATTTGCATTGGGTTCAAGAACAAGGCTGTTAAACGGCTTAGGCACAAAGTCTGTGCATTTAACCAGTTCTTCAACATCCATATGTTTCGGCGTGAGTCCTGCACGCAAAACGTTATCTGAGTTCGCCATGATCTCTAATCCCGTTCCTTTAATGTAAGCGTGTGGCGTTCTTGCGCTCAGGAACATCGCTTCGCCAGGTTGCAGCGTGATGACATTCAACAGTAATGGAGCAAACAAGCCGACATCGCCGGGGTATTGAGTGGATAGATCCAAGATGAGCTGGAAAACATCGCTGTCAGTGCCTTGTTCCGATTGGCGTGAAGCGTGGGCAAGAAGCTGCTTCAGTGCTCGCTCTTTTGTTTCTCCTTCCATGGTCAGAATGTGCACAAAGAAATCGCGTAAACCTTGTGAGTTGATTTCGCGTTTGAATGCATCTAGCGGTGCGCGTAGCTCATCGATATCGCAAAGGCTAAATGCCTCAATAATCTCGGCATACGAGCGAAAACCGTTCATGGCTTGGTAACTTGTCAGCGCGTACACCAACTCAGGTTTGTGGTTTGGATCTTTGTAGTTACGATGGCTCGCGTTTAGTGGGATGCCAGCACTTTGCTCTTTTTCGAAACCTACTTCGGCATCTTGTTTGTTTGGGTGAACTTGAATCGACAGCGCGTGTTCGGCCGCTAAGATCTTAAACAGAAAGGGCAGGTCGCCAAATTTCGTTGCGGTTTCTGCTGATAAGTAAGCGGGTTGGTTTTGTTTGATCAGTTCAGACAAAGGTAGCGTGTTTTGCTCAATCTGAACTTCAGAGCAGCCGTTTGGGTGAGTCCCCATCCATACTTCTGCTTGAGGCTCATTCGTTTCGTTAGAAAAGCCAAACAAATCGTGAATAGAAGAGGTGCTTCCCCAAGCGTAGTTTTGGATTTTGTTGTTCATTTGAAAGAAGCTATGCGATGAAATAGTGTTCAAATTCATGAATTTTTCCCATAGTTAACCCTCCGAACTGAATCGGAAGAAAAATTGAGCAGAGATACGTTAAATAAGGATGGCGAGCGCGGTTAGGTCACTCGCCAATTTGCCCGAAGGGCGATAAGTCGATTTACAACCGAGGTTTTGGTTCGAGTGGTTTTCGTGATGGTTGCGCTTGCAAAAATGGCAGCAACAAAAGGCCAATGACGGCTGCACAAACTGAAATGGTGATGAAGAAACCCGTCCAATGATATTCTTCAAGAATTAACGCCAGTGGATAGCCAGACAATGCTGCGCCCATGTAGGCGAACAAGCCCACGAATCCTGTTGCCGCGCCGGCAGAATCTTTGTGAGAGCACTCCGCCGCCGCCATACCGATCAGCATTTGTGGCCCAAAGACAAAGAAGCCGATGGAGAACAATCCCGCCGCTTGGAATGCAAAGTTGGTCAGAGGCATCAGCCAAAGCGCGGAGACAGATAAGAAAATCCCAATCGCGAACAGCAAGTTCATTGGCCCACGGTTACCGCCAAAGAGTTTGTCTGAGCCCCAACCCGCAACCAATGAACCAACAAAACCGCCGATTTCAAACATCGACAGAGCAGCGTTGGCGTTAATCAGGCTATAGTGATGCTGCTCGGTCAAGTACAGGTTTCCCCAGTCGTTGATTGCGGTTCGGACGATGTAAACCAACACATAACTGAACGCGAGCAGCCAGATGTATTTGTTGTTAAATACGTACGATTTCAGAATTTCTCGGTAGGTGAGGCCACGTCCGTAATTTTCTTGCGCAAGTTCTAGTGCGTCGTTGCGCCATTGTCCGACACTTGGTAAGCCCATTGTTGTGGGTTTGTCGCGCAACCGCCAACAAACGAATAGACCGAGTAATACACCGATGATGCCGGGTAGAATAAAGCCTTCACGCCAGCTGTAGTGCAACGTTAAATAGCCCACCAAAATTGGGATCAGCGCGCCACCAACGTTGTGTGCGGTGTTCCAAATCGCCCATAAGAAGCCACGCTCGGAGCGTGAATACCAAGTGGTTAGCAGCTTGGAGCATGAAGGCCAGCCCCAGCCTTGGAACCACGCGTTTAAGACCCACAAAGTGATGAAAGCCGCGAGTGAGCTAGAAAAGCCGAACGCGATATTGACCAGACCTGTCGCAATCAAGCCTAGCCCCATGAAATAACGAGGGTTAGAGCGATCCGAAATCGTGCCAGAAATAAACTTCGAGCAGCCGTAAGTAATGTAGAAAAGCGTGCCTATAAGACCCAAATCGCCTTTATCTAAACCAAGATCGGTAATCATCGCTGGTGCGGCGTAGTTAAAGGTCTTACGGGTAAAGTAGAAACCTGCGTAGCCGATGTACATCCCCAGCATAATGTGCAAACGCCAATGGCGGTAACGCTGGTTGATTTGCTCGTTGCTCAGACTCGGTTGAGTAAATTTAGGTGAACGTAAAAAGCCAAACATCTTGAGTTACACCTTAGGTAAAGTAATGCTGATTTGTGTGCCAATCACTTGATCGCTGGTGGAGTAAATAACCATTTTTCCACCTAACGCGTGCACACGCTCTTGCATGCCGCGAACGCCCATGCCTTTCATGCTGTCCTGAACTTTGAAGCCGACACCATCATCGTGAATCATCAGTGACACCGCAGCTTCTCCAATTGTCAGTTCAATATTGATCAACTGCGCTTCTGCGTACTTGGCTGCGTTATTTAATGATTCTTGGCATAAACGGAATAGGGTGACTTTGAGTGTGTCACTCAGGCTGGTGTAATCGCCCTGCCAGTTCAGTTGAACGTTGGTTCCGTGATTGGCGAACTCCATTTCTCGCGTTAGTTGTTCGACGGATTCTTTTAAGTCCAAATCATCCAGCATTTTTGGTCTTAGCTTGCTTAACAGTCGCTTAGTGGTGTCGTACACGTTGAGGGAAAGCCCTTCGATCATGTCGGCGCAACCCACGCTTGTTTCTGCGTTATTTACCCGCTTAATGATGTTGGCTTGTGTGCGGATCGCCGTGATGTTCTGGCCGATTTCGTCATGTAGCTCGCGCGCAATATCGCGTCTTACGGATTCTTCCGCTTTGATAAGCTGGCGAGACAAATTCTGATTGCGTGCAAGTTCGCCGCGCAGTTTGTGATTGAGGTCTTTTTGTTTCTGAACCCCTAAACCTAGCATAATGCCGGTGATGGTTTGCGCCGAGAGAGATAATAACAAATCGGTGATTTCTAGATTTGATACGCCGCTGCGAGCCGCAATCAGCGCAATGCTGTTGAGCATGGTGGCGAGTAGGGCACCTTGCCAGCCGTAACGCAGAGCAAGCACGATGATTGGAATCGCCATACAAAATGGCGCAAATCGTTTTAGCTCTTCAGGCAAACTGGTTTGCACTAAAATACTGCCGATCAAAAGCAGCGCATAAAGCACGATATGACGCACCTGAAATACAACGGCATTACTAAGTAGGAGAGAGCTAAGCGGAGACCAACGACTTTGGAACAAATAACTCCATAACAAGTAGCACATAGGCACCACGAGCAAGCCTCCAGAAATGCTAGCCAGCCACACCATGTAAACCGAAGGAACGTGAAAACCAACGGCCATCACATTAATAAACGCGCTAATGATAATGACAACGCTCATCACGGCTAAATGGCGGTTTTGGTCTCCGTAGTAGTATTTTTTCGCAATCAGAGTGACCGGGATACTGGCAATGCTCGCAATCAGCACGGTAAGCCACTGCGGTTGACCCAGTAACATCGCAAGTGCGATGGAAAGCCCCCACTCCGAAAGGTAAATCGTCGGCCAATAAGCGGTGCGAGTGTGCAGGGCGACACCTAATCGTAAAGCGAAAGGAAACAATAAGATCGCCAGCTCGGGATCATTGACAAAGTAATAGGCAATCACCCACAAGCAAAACCAGGCGCAAGCCATAACAAATAGTCCGCAAATGGTAGTAACAGCGTAAGCTCGCATTAAAAGGACTCTTGAGAAAATAGTTTGGCGAGCTCAACGTTGTTTTTCACGCCGAGTTTGTCGATGGCATTCGCACGATGCACATGCACGGTCTTGTGGCTCAAGCCAAGCTCTGCCGCGACTGACTTTACATCCAACCCGGTCGCAAGTAGCTGACAGACCTCGTTTTCACGTTTTGTCAGTTGGCATAGAGAGGTGGTGTTGTCGCTAGGCGTTGCAAGTTTAAGTGCAATATCTGATGTGAGGTAACAGCCGCCAGAAGCACTGGTTCTCACGGCTTGAATAAGTTCGTCTGGGCTACAGCGTTTACTAAGATAGCCTTTTGCACCTAGCTTTAGTGATTTTTCCACCATCGCAGGGGAGTCATGCACGCTAAGCATCACGCAGGCAATGCCAGTTGGTATTTCGCTAAGAAAGTTTAAGCCGCTTTCATCTGGCATGGAAATATCTAGGATGACGACGTGAGGGTGTACCGCAGGCAACCCTTTTCGCGCTTCGGCGACAGAGCCGAATTCACCAACAACGGTAATATCACTTTCTAAATTTAATAATTGTGCGAAACCCGAACGCACGATGACGTGATCATCAACTAGAGCAACATGAATCATTATTACAACCAAATAGAGCAGACGACTAACAACAATAAGCTCCAACAGGAGCCAATAGAAAAATCTTTAATGATACTGAATTGAACCATGCTTTTTAATGATCTTGCGCGCTTTACCGAAGTAAAGCGCGCAGAGAAGTTAGGCTTGGTTTTGTGCAAGTTGAAGCTTCTTCGCGTGTCGAATCTTCTTCTCTTCCGCGATAGCGACGAAAGCAAGCAAAACAATACAAATCATGGCGGAGGTATCTAGGGCTGCGAAGGTACCTTTCCAGCCTGTTAGACCGAAGATTGGTGTACCGTCTGCAATCATACCGAGACCAAGTTTCGCGAAGCTGTCACCGATTAGGTAAGCGAATGTACCTTTTACGCCGTCAGCCACACTGATTGCTTTTTTAGGGACAAAACCAACCGCGGCAACACCGATAAGAAGTTGCGGACCAAACACCAAGAAGCCCAATACAAATAGTGAGGCCAAGTACATGAACTCGCTAGTGGCGTGCTGGTAGAACTCAAGCGATACGATGATCAAACCAAGAGATACACAAGCAACCAATGCGCGGCGACCGTTTGCTAGGTCAGATAAGTAACCCCACATCAAAGTACCCACAAGCGCACCGACTTCGAACAGAGTAAAGCCAGAGATTGCCGTTTCTTTTGACAGACCAAGCTCTTGGTACGCGTATACCGTTGACCATTGGTCGATGCCGATACGAACGATGTAAAGGAAGATGTTGGCAAAGCAAAGTAGCCAGATAACTTTGTTTTTAAGAACGTATTCAACAAAGATTTCTTTTTTGGTCATCTGGTTTTCTTCTGCGGCGGTGTCTTCTTCACTCACTGCTTCATCGAAAAGTTCTTCTACTTTACCTAGACCATAAGCTTCTGGAGAGTCGCTACCAAAGCGCATACCGATAAAGCCAACGATGATCGCGATGATAGAAGGGAACACGAACATGCCGATTACGTGGCCGTCGAATAGGTAGTTAGCACCGAAAAGAGCAACACCCGCTGCGCCCGCACCACCAACGTTGTGTGACATGTTCCACAAACCTAGGTAAGAGCCGCGTTTGTTACGAGGTGTCCATTTTGTAATGGTTGAGTAACTAGAAGGGCCACCAGTACTTTGGAAGAAACCACTTAGAGCGTAGAAAGCTACCATCAAGAACAGGCTTGCACTACCGCCGCCCATGCTGAAGCTGAAACCAAGCATTGCAAGACCAGAAAGGATCAGCATAAAAGGGAGGAATTGCTTGGTGTTCTTACCGTCAGCGTAGTAAGACACAACGGTTTTACCGATGCCGTATGTGATGGAGAAGCCAAGGCCAATAAGACCTAGGTCTGTCATGCTCAAACCGTAAGTTGAGATCATGTCGTTTTGCGCGACATTGAAGTTCTTACGAATCAAGTACATGGTTAGGTAGCCGATGAATACGACCAAGTAAGATTGGATGAACGGTTTAAACCACATCTTTCTTCTAACTTCGACAGGAAGATCGAGGGTCGGCTTCCGCACCTGTTCGAGGAATTTTAACATGATGAACTCTCTTGTAATTGTTTTAGAAACACAACGGAGACCGTTATGCGCTCTTGTTACCTTTGACTGAGCGGAATTCTAGAGAGTGGTTTTGTGAGGCACATGAGATGGTTGCCTAGATCGGCTAGGAAAAATTCCTAGAAATGCCTAGGAAGGCGGAAAAGCGTGAAAAGAGTCACACAAAATCCTTACTAATTTATGGGTTTTTGACAGGGTTCTTATCGGATTGGAAAGCGTTCAAATGCAAGCGGGTTAATATGCGTAAGCTTAGTGCAGACAAGGGGTGAGCACGTTTGGTTGGAGAGAGTAGTGTCTTGTCGCTAAGTATCAATTGGGAACGAGAAGCAAACAACAGAGACCCAGAGGTCTCTGTTAGAAATATTAGGAATTCGGCTAAGTTGACGTGTTAAGGCGCAGGGCTGTATAGACGCGGCGAGCCGTGTTTTGGTAAGTGAATTAGGTTCAAATGGTTTCTTCTTGCCCATTCGACGGTTAACGCTGTAGGTGCAGATAAGCAAACCAGAGTGGGGATGCGCGCGCGAACGGCTTTGTGGATCAACTCCAAGCTGCAACGGCTTGTCATGATAGCGAAGCCACTTTGAGGCTCGATGTGATTGTTGGCCAATGCGCCAATCAACTTATCTAGCGCGTTGTGACGGCCGATGTCCTCTCGGCACAACTTGATGTTGCCTTGTAAATCTGCAAATAAAGCGGCGTGTAACGCGCCAGATTCACGTGCGGCTTCTTGATGCAGTGCGACTTTGTCTCGCAGCCCTTCAAATACATCGGAGCGCGGAGGAAGAGACGGGGTCAGCGGCGCCAAATCAGGCAAAGCTTGTTCAAGAGCCTCGACGCCACAAATGCCGCATCCTGTTGTGCCAGCAAGATTTCGGCGTTGTGTTTTTAACGCCCAGAAAGCGCGGTTGCTGATTTCCACTTCCGCATAGTGAGATTCGTGATCGCCACCAATTTCAATGTCTTTGATCTCTTTGAAGTCGTGGACGATGCCTGTGCTTAAGCTAAACCCTTTCACGAAGTCTTCCAGATGGCCTGGCGTCACCATCATGACCGCTTGGCTAATGCCGTTGTAGCTGATAGCTAAAGCGGACTCGCTCGCCAACGACATTTGTTGCACTGGGCGGCCATCAATCAATTCTCGGTAATTGAACGCACTTGGTTGAGGTGGTGCTTGATTGAAATCGGACAGTTCAAAATAAGATTGAGTAGTACATCTCATGAAATCACCTCATAAGCCGTTGTGTATGCCAAACATTGACGTGTGGATTCTTGTTATCGATTGAATATGTTTTTTGCTTCTGCGAAGCACTGATCGGTGAGCGCGGAGAAGGGTTCTTGTTTTCGCTTTAACAAACCTAGTGGGGCGTGAACGGCGGCTTCTTCGATAGGGATAATGCGAAGCGTATCGTTCAGCTCTTCTAATCCACAATTCAGCGGCATAATGGCGCAACAAAGGCCACTGGTTACTGCTTGGATCAAGTGAAAGGTGGAGTTACTTTCAATGACGGTTTGCGGAACTAGCCCTTTACTCACAAAGCTAAGATCAATCGAGTGGCGATAGTGCATGCCCTTCGAAAGTAGCCCTAGCGGAATGTTATTGAGAGACTCCCACAACACTTCAGATTCGGCAAAATCAAAATGACGCTCATCGAATAAAACGCCAAGTTTGGTCGAATCTAGCTCGATAACATCGAAGTACGCGGTGTTGACTTGATCGACATAACACATCCCCAAATCAAGTTGATTGCGATTGAGTTGGTCTATGATCTGTTCGGTCGTCATGGAGAGTATTTGAAAGCGTAACTCAGGGAACTGTTGAGCTAATGGTTTGAGCAATTGCATCGGGTTTTGGCTGGCGAGTGGCACCATTCCAAGCCGAAGTGAACCGACCAACTGACCACGGCAGTTGGCGGCTTCGGCTTGCAATCCATCATGAGCGGCTAAGACGGTTTTTGCCCAAGCTAAAATGCGTTCTCCGGCTTCAGTAAATCCTTCAAATCGTTGACTTCTCTGGATTAATTCGAGGTCGAGTTCTTCCTCTAAGCTTCGGATTCTCATGGACAAGGTAGGCTGCGTAATGTGGCACAATGCGGCGGCTTGACCAAAGTGTTTGGTCTGTTCAAGTGCGATGAGATATTTCAGTTGTTTGATATCCATAATGGATTGTTCACCTTGCGTTGTGAGTCACATGTACGGGGGAACTCCCTAAAAAAGGGCACAGCACTACCGTACTTTTTAAGCGCTGGAGCGTTTTAACTGGGAAATGGAAAACCAAAACCAAGTCAAGAATAAAACCACACTCAAAATTGATCTGAATCAAGGCTATTCCTGATATTAATTAGGGTCAAATTTAAAGTATCTATAGTGTGATAGATACTATCTATTATCAAGAATGCCGATTTTATTGAGTTCGTTAAGCGAACTAGGTGGAATCGAATGGGAAAACGATTAACCTCATAAATTGTATTGATTAAAAATGTGATGAGCGTCAGTGGAAAAGTTCGTCATAGATTTTGTTTATCACTCGGTCAGGATTATCAATTGGACGCATATTGAATAACGACTTAATCTTTGATTTAGATCAAGGCGCAACAATGCAAATTGAATCTAACAGTCTTAGAAACAGTAGGCGGGTATCCGATAGCAAGAATCTAGATAAGTAAACGCTCGGACAAGCGAGAGCATGTTGAGTGGTTACTTATTTGGATTAAAAAATACATGGATTAGAAACTAAGCCCTTCAATACTTCCGCATTATCTCAATAAATAACGCGCTTGTTTTCACGGGCACCCTGCTTGCTGGTATATCTGCGAGGAGTAAAGTCGTGAGCCAAAAAGAACAAATAAAAGCATACAAAGGTCCTGCTGGTGGTTGGGGTGCACTGAAAGCCGTAACCAGAAGTTGGTGGGGCAGTGAAAATGCAGTTAAAAACATTCGCACTATGCTCAAAACCAACCAAAATGGCGGTTTCGACTGCCCGGGATGTGCATGGGGCGAGTCGCCAGATAGTGGTAAAGTCAATTTTTGTGAGAATGGCGCGAAAGCGGTAAACTGGGAGGCGACCAATCGTCTGGTTGATCCTGAGTTTTTTGCCAATCACAGCGTTTCATCTCTCTCAACGCAAACCGATTACTGGTTGGAATACCAAGGCCGTATCACGCACCCAATGCGATACGATGCCGAGTCCGACCACTATGTACCTGTCTCTTGGGATGAGGCTTTTGCTCTTGTCGCGAAACATCTCAATCAATTGGATTCGCCGCACCAAGCGGAGTTTTATACCTCTGGTCGTGCAAGCAACGAAGCGGCGTTTTTGTATCAGCTATTTGTGCGCGCATTCGGTACCAACAACTTCCCAGATTGTTCCAACATGTGCCACGAAGCCAGTGCAATCGGGATGAAAGACACCATTGGTGTTGGTAAAGGCACAGTGATCTTTGATGATTTTGAAGAAGCCGACGCGATTTTCGTGATAGGTCAAAACCCGGGCACGAACCACCCACGAATGCTTGAACCTCTGCGCGAAGCGGTAAAACGTGGTGCACAGGTTATCTGTCTAAACCCGCTCAAAGAGCGCGGATTAGAGCGTTTCCAAAACCCACAAATGCCGATTGAGATGTTGAGTAATGGCTCAGAGCCTACAAACACGGCGTACCTGCGTCCTGCTTTAGGTGGAGACATGGCAGTGTTTCGTGGCATCGCGAAGTTCTTGCTGCAATGGGAACGCGAGGCATTGCAAAACGGTGGCAAAGCGGTATTTGACCGTGAATTCATCAAGCAACACACGATAGGTATTGATGAGTATTTGGCTGAAGTGGACGCAACCTCTTGGGAACACATCGCGGAACAATCGGGTCTTGATTTAAGTGAAATCGAGATGGTGGCGAGCATGTATCGACGTGCAGAACGTGTGATCATGTGTTGGGCAATGGGGTTGACTCAGCATCGTCACTCTGTGCCAACCATTAAAGAAGTCGCAAACGTGCAAATATTACGAGGTAACGTTGGTAAGCCGGGCGCGGGTCTTTCACCAGTGCGTGGTCACAGTAACGTTCAGGGCGACCGTACGATGGGCATTGATGAAAAACCTTCAGATCTGTTGTTGGATCGCATTGAAAGTCGATTTAACTTTGCCGTCCCGCGTGGTGAAGGCCACAACACTGTGCAAGCCATTAAAGCGATGGAAGAAGGGCAAGCGAAAGTATTTATCGGTTTGGGCGGTAACTTTGCACAAGCAACGCCAGACACAGAACGTACGCACAACGCGATGCGAAACTGTAATTTAACCGTACACATTTCGACGAAGTTAAATCGTTCTCACCTTGTCACAGGTAAAGATGCGCTTATTCTTCCGTGCTTAGGCCGTACCGAGATTGATCAGCAAGCGACTGGCCCACAAGGCGTGACGGTTGAAGATACTTTCAGCATGGTGCATATCTCATTTGGTCAGCTAAAACCGCGTTCGGAGCATTTGCGTTCAGAACCAGCGATTATTGCCGGTATTGCCAATGCTACACTTGGGGCAAAACCAATTGATTGGCTGTGGGCAATTGAAGATTACGACCGTATTCGCGATTTGATTGCCGACACGATTCCGAGCTTTACCGACTTTAACCATAAGCTTAAACACCCGGGTGGATTCCACTTGGTAAACCCAGCTGCCGAGCGTCGATGGAATACACCAAGCGGCAAAGCACAGTTCAGCTCTAGCGAGTTGCCGAAGCAGTTGATCAGCGAAGCGATACTCGAAAAAGGCCAAAAGCCAGATTTGATCTTGCAAACCATGCGCTCACACGACCAATACAATACGACACTTTACGGCTTGAATGACCGTTATCGTGGAGTATTTGGTATGCGCGAAGTGCTGTTTATCAATGAAGCGGATATTCGTAAACTCGGTTTTGAACCGGGAAACAAAGTGGACATGGTGTCATTATGGGAAGATGGCGTAGAGCGTCGCGTGAGCGGATTTACGCTTGTTGCCTATGACGTACCAGCAGGTCAGGCGGCGGCTTACTATCCAGAAACGAACCCATTGGTTCCTTTAGATAGTTATGGGGATAGAACGTTTACGCCAACCTCTAAGTTTATTGCGATCAAATTGGAAAAATCGACATCCGATAAGATCGCTTTGGTGGAAGCAGAATAGTTCCCAAACCAGCACAACGACATTCCAGATAAGCAAACGGCTGATATCAATTATCAGCCGTTTTTAATTGCTCACTTTGCCTTTAGATCATTTCGTCGAAGGCGTGTAGGGGGCTGAATTAAAATAGTTATTTTCGTTAATAACGGGGTTATTGGATAGCACTCTAAAAGGCAGCAATTAAGGCGCATTGGTCCAGCTTGTGTATAATATTAATGAAATTAGGCTATTGGACGTATAACCTGACGGATGTCTGTATTTGAGCCGAAATCTAAGCTGATGAAACTAACAAGAAGATAGATGACCTTGAAAAGTATAATTAAATTAACGTTAAGCCACTTAGTGGCTGTTGCGATTGGTATTGCGATAGGTATCTATACTTTACCGATTCTTATTGCACCGCCTGCGCCGACCGATGAGCAAGTTTCTGAGCGCATGCAAGGTGCAGAATACAGTGCAGTTGTCACGAGGGACCTCAAAGATAGCGACGCTTTTCATTGGGGAGAAGGTGAAATTCATCTGAGTTCCCAAGCTATTACGCTGGTAGGAAAGCTCGCTCCCGGGCCTGACTATAAACTCTATTTATCTCCTAAATTTGTCGAGACTGAACAAGCGTTTAATGACCTTAAATCTGAGATGAGCTTGGTTGGTGATGTCAAAACATTCAATAACTTCGTTGTTGAGGTTCCTCAAGGGATTTCCATTTCTGAATACAATACTGTTGTTGTTTGGTGTGAAACATTCGGTGAGTTCATTACTTCGGCAAAATACCAATAAATCCCATCAGAAGAAAAAGTGGTTTCTTCTTAGTTAATAAAGGTTTACTGCTCAAAGAACTGGTGCAATACATTACGTGGTACAAATGCACTAAGTGCTGCTAATGGTTCTACAGTGGTTGATAGAACTTAAGGATATTTTGTGGAAGTTAAAATTTTTCAGGTCGACTCGTTTACATCAGATGTGTTCAAAGGCAATCCTGCAGGTGTGTGTATCACAGAATCAAGCCTTGATGAGGAAATGATGTTGGCCATAGCGGCAGAGATGTCACTATCTGAAACCGCGTTTCTGTCATTAAACACAATGCAACTTCGTTGGTTTACACCTGAAACGGAAGTCGCTTTGTGTGGACATGGCACATTGGCCACGGCGCACGTGCTGAGAGAGCAAGGGTTATATAGTACAGGGGATACCATTGAGTTTGGCACGCTATCCGGCGTTTTAACTGCACAACTTGATCATGACGACATTCATTTGGTGTTTCCTGCTCCTCTTTTAGATATGCGAGCAAGTATTAACACAGACTTGCTTTACGGCTTAGGGCTCGATGTGGCTGATGTAAACGCTTATGGTCAGTTTGATAATAAGCAGTTGATCGTCATCAATGATGAGTCTTTGATAGAGCAACTCGAACCTGATTTTAGTGCGTTACTTAAACAAAAAGGTCGTGGAGTTGTTATCACTGCTCAATCAAGCACTGACGCTGATTTTGTCTCTCGCTATTTTGCCTCTTGGGTGGGTGTTGATGAGGACCCAGTAACAGGTTCTGCTCATTGCGCTTTATGTGTTTACTGGGCCAAAGAGCTCGGTAAAGCGCAATTAAAAGGCTTTCAAGCATCCAAGAGAAGTGGAGTTGTTTATACAGAACTATTGAGTCCGGAATACGTTAAGCTTTCTGGAAGTGCGGTAACAATGTTGCGAGGAGATATGAGAATCGCGTAGTCGTCCCTTTTGGTTCTCGTTTTTTCTGATTGTAGGTTTATCCAGTTCTCACTAGTGACAAAGCTAGAAGGTTGTCTATTCACTTAGTTGATTTTGTTTGTAAAAACACCCCTCCCTCGGTGGTGTATAACGATTGGAGAGTTATATGAAAACTATCGGTCTTCTAGGCGGCATGAGCTGGGAGTCGACGCTTAGTTATTACAAATTGATCAACGAAGGGGTCAAAGAGGCGTTAGGTGGCCTAAATTCCGCAAAAATTTGTATGTATAGCGTGAATTTTTCAGAGATAGAGAAACTTCAACACCAAGGTAAATGGGAAGAAACGGCAAGTATTCTATCTGATGCTGCATCTTCAATAGAAAAAGGGGGCGCTGATTTTATTCTTATTTGTACGAACACAATGCACAAAGTTGCTCCTCAAATTGAAGCCAGCATTAATATCCCCATACTACATATCGCAGACGCGACTGCTGAGTTACTTCGTGAGAAAGGGGTTCAAAAGGTCGGACTCCTTGGTACTCAATTCACAATGGAGCAAGACTTTTACAAAGGACGGCTTTCCGACCCCTATGGGCTGGATGTCATAACTCCTGCTCAAGATGATCGCTCTGTAGTGCATAACATTATTTATAAAGAGTTATGCCAAGGTGAAATCAAAGAAGAATCGAGAACGATATACCTGCAAATTATTGAAAAACTAAAAGAGCAGGGAGCTGAAGCTGTGATTCTCGGGTGCACTGAAATTGCCTTACTTGTAAACCAAAGTCACACCGATGTTACGCTACTTGATACCACTTCTATCCATGCTCAAGCAGCAGTCCGTTTGGCGATAAAAGGTTAATGAGCTAGATTTGAGTCCATGTAAATAAACAAAAGAGAAAACCAATCCCTCGGTTTTCTCTGTTTTTATTATCCCGTTATAAGCGCGAGAATTTGAGTGTTCTGTATCCACCAATCAAGTTGCGGGCTTTGTAACCATTGTTGACCAGTTGACGGTATGCCACGTTACCACGCAAGCCGACCTGACAGTAAATTACAATCTCTTTGTCTTTTGGTAGTTCACCCATACGATGGCGCAGCTGATCAACCGGAATGTTGATTGCCCCTTCAAGATAACCAACAGACTCCAATTCCCCCGGGTTACGGACGTCGAGGAGAATTTGATCTTCAGTCAGGTTGTCGATTTCATCGTAATGAATCGCCGCTGCGTCACCTTTGATGATGTTATTTGCCACAAACGCCGCTTGGTTGATCACATCTTTTGCACTGCCGTAAGGTGGCGCGTAAGTCAGTTCAAGATGCTGTAGTTGTTCAACCGTCATACCAGCACGTTGTGCAACAGCCATAACGTCAATACGTTTGTCGATACCGTCTTTACCAACTGCTTGAGCACCTAAAATCTTGCCTGATTTTGGATCGAACAACATTTTGAACGACACCACTTCTGCACCAGGGTAGTAGCTCGCGTGGCTTGCGGTATGGACGTACACTTTTTCGTATTCAACGCCAGCGCGTTTTAGTTGCTTCTCGTTTTTACCGGTAGAAGCCACAGCAAGGTCAAAGATTTTACAAATCGCTGTCCCTTGTGTGCCTTGGTAAGTTTCTTTGCGGCCGAGCATATTGTCTGCTGCCATACGACCTTGACGGTTTGCCGGGCCTGCAAGTGGCACTAGAGTTTGCTCGCCAGTCACGAAGTCTTTCTCTTCTATCGCGTCGCCGACAGCGTAGATCGAAGGATCGCTGGTTTGCATGTATTCGTTCGTGTAAATACCGCCTAGCGCGCCAATTTGAAGGCCAGCTTCTTGCGCCAGTTTTGTCTCAGGACGAACACCAATTGCCATAATCAAAATATCGGTAGTGAGTTTTTCACCGTTGTTCAGTGTTAACTCCAATTCACCTTCTAGGTGTTGGTGTTTCTCACTCTCACCAGAGTCGAAACTTGCAACGTGCTCGTTAGGTACGAATTTCACAGATTCAAGCGCGACGCCAAGTTTTAGGTCGATACCTTTGTCACGAATTTCTGCATGAGCAAAGCCTGCCATTTCACGGTCTACTGGCGTCATGACTTGGTCTGCCATTTCGATCAGAGAGGTTTTAATGCCAAGTTGGTGGAAGGCTTCCATCATTTCTAAACCGATGAAACCGCCGCCAACAACCGTCGCATGCTCTGGCTTGTTCATTTGGATCGTTTCGATGATGCGATCCATATCTGGAATGTTGCGTAGCGAGTGGGTGAGCGGGTTATCGAGACCTGGAATTGGCGGAACAATAGGGCCGGCACCTGGGCTAAGCAGTAGAAAATCGTACGATTCTACGTATTCAGACTCATCCAACAGGTTTTTGATCGTAACGGTCTTGTCCTGTCGGTTTATAGAAACCACTTCATTCATCACGCGAACATCAACGTTAAAGCGTGCTAAAAAGCTTTCTGGCGTTTGTAGTAGTAACTTACTGCGTTCTTGGATATCGCCGCCGATGTGATAAGGCAAGCCACAGTTGGCAAATGAAACGAATGGGCCACGTTCAAACATGATGATTTCGGCATCTTCGCTTAGACGACGAGCACGCGCCGCCGCAGATGCACCACCTGCAACACCACCGACGATTAAGATCTTAGTCATTTTTAACTCCAAGTTTTAGGGCGAACTGACCTTTCACGAATAGCCAGTGTGAAAGGTCACTACGCTCTAGATTATCTAAAACCAAATTTCTTTAAAAAATAAGCAGCAGGGCAGATTCCCGTGTAAGCACTTTGAATAAGATTAACGCCGATAAACACGGTGAACCAAATGAAGTTACTGTGAACGAACACGGTTAGTATGACCGAGATCAATACCATCGTGCCTGCAAAAATTCGTACTGCATTTTCTAACGTCATAACTCCTCTCCTTCGTACTCTCAAACTGAGAACGCCATCCTTTGATATTCATCACTATAATTATCTAAATTAGAAATGTCTAATGTTAATTTATCTAAATTCATCATTACTAATTTAGTGTTGACTAAACATGTTACTTTAGTAGTATCTAATTTAGTTTTTAATATAGAGGTGAGTCATGAGCTATACAGATATGGATGTAGCAGCAATGAAAGGCAATGCCAATGAAGCTGCTGATCTCCTAAAAGTAATGGCACATCCGGAAAGGCTAATGGTGTTGTGCCAACTGACCCAAGGTGAGGTTGGTGTTGGGGAGCTACAAAAGAACTCGTTCCTTAGCCAATCAGCCTTTTCACAGCACTTGACGGTGCTTCGCAAACACAAATTGATCAAGGCTCGTAAGGCATCACAGCAAGTGTTTTATTCGTTGTCAGAACCGAGAGTTGAGTCATTAATAAAGGCGCTTCATAGCGTTTTCTGTAACTAATTCGTAGCTAAGATTTTAGAGGTAAATAATGTTAAACGTTATTCCATGGGAATCGTTGTTTGGTGGCCTTTTGTTAGGGATCTCCGCCACTATATTGTTGTTGGTTAACGGGAAAATTGCCGGAATCAGTGGAATTATGAATGGCATTATGTCACCGAAAAAAGGCGATTATTCGTGGCGATTGCTTTTTGCGGTTGGAATGATAGCTGGTGGCTTGATTAGCGTCCTAATGTTGGGCGTTGCGGTTCCTAGTACCGCGAACCTTTCTTTAGGGATGGTGATTGCCGCTGGTTTATTGGTAGGAATCGGAACCAGACTGGGTAACGGATGTACTAGCGGACACGGCATTTGTGGCATGGGCCGTTTGTCTAAACGCTCTGTTGTGGCGACCTGTGTATTTATGGTTGTCGCTGGCTTAACGGTATTCGTTCGACTTCACCTAGTTTAAGAGAGATTCCATGAACAAGACTATTTTTCGTTTTTCTGCTCTTTTGAGCGGTGTGTTATTCGGTATGGGCATGGCGGTGTCCGGCATGATCGACCCAGCTAAAGTCATTGGATTTTTAGATATTTCTGGCAGTTGGGACCCAAGTTTGGCTTTTGTGATGGGCGGCGCACTCGCGGTATTCATGCCAAGCTATTTTTTAATCATCAAGCCGAGAAAACAATCAGTTAGCGGGGAAGCGTTTTGCACACCAACCAATAAGAACATCGACGGACGTTTGTTATCTGGTGCGGCGATCTTTGGTTTAGGTTGGGGTTTGGCGGGTATTTGCCCTGGCCCTGCGGTTGCGAGTCTGGCATTAGGCAACGTGAGCATTGTGGTGTTCTTCCTTGCGATGTTAGTTGGATCTCTGTTCGCGAAGGCGATCATTACTCACCGTAACGCGAAGAAGATGAAAACCGCGAACGCGTAAATAATCAATCTGATATGGAGGGGAAAGGATGCCCGACAAACTAAAGCGAAGTTTTGTTCAGTCCGTGATGAACAGCTTTTTCCCTCCGATCATGATTTTACTCGCGCTTATGGTCGGTGCCGCGGCTTTGTGGTTGACCCCGAAAGAGGAAGACCCGCAAATCGTTGTGCCAATGGCAGATGTATTGGTTTCGGCTCCCGGACTAAGCGCTTCTCAAGTCGAAAATCAAATCACTGAACCATTAGAAAAGCTTGTTAGCCAAATTGACGGTGTGGAATACGTTTATTCTTCGTCAATGGAAGGTGCTGCGCAAGTCATCGTTCGTTTCTATGTCGGCGAAAACCGTGAAGATGCTTTGGTTAAGCTTTACAACAAACTCTATTCCAACCAAGACAAAGTTCCTCCTTCTGTCACTAACTGGCTTGTAAAGCCTGTTGAAATCGATGATGTACCCATTGTTGTTGCCGCAATTTATTCCACCGATCCAGACATTCTCGATCGCCATCAGTTGAGACGTATTGCAGACCAAGCCACGTTAGGCATTAAATCATTGGATGCCACCAACAAGGTGGAAGTGATTGGCGGTGAGCCGAGAAAAATCCAGATAGAGCTTGATTCCGTTGCGATGGCAAACTTCAAAGTAACCATCGATGACCTCGAACAGGCCATTCAGCTCAGTAATAGCAAAACCCAAGGCAAGAACGTTCGCGTAAACGGGCAAAATTACACATTGGAGTCGGGACGGTTTCTGACCAACGCCGAAGAAGTTGGCGATCTTGTTATCGCGGTGCTCAATGGCAAACCCGTTTACTTGAAAGATGTCGCGCGTATTTACGACGGTGAAGGTGAGGCGACATCCGATACTTGGTATCGCGATAAAAACCACGATGAAGCATACCCAGCGGTGTTCATTTCTGTCGCTAAGCAAAAAGGCTCGAACGCAGTTAACGTCGCTCAGTCTGTTCGGGATAAACTGGCGGAGCTTCAATCCGAGCAGTTTCCTCCACAAGTTCACGTTGCAGTCATTCGTGACTATGGCGAAACGGCGAATGCGAAAGTAAACAACTTGGTATCAAGCCTTGGCATCTCTATTCTAACGGTCGTGGTGTTTGTCGGTTTGTTCTTGAACTGGCGAAGCGCATTGGTGGTTGGTATCGCGATTCCGATTAGCTATGGCGCCGCGCTCGGGATGGACTTGGCATTTGGCTATTCCATCAATCGAGTCACACTCTTTGCATTGATTTTGGCGCTAGGTTTGATCGTGGACGATCCGATCGCCAGTATCGACAACATTGAACGCTACCTCAAACGCAAAAATCTAACACGAACCAACGCGATTGTTCTCGCCATGGCAGAAATTCGTAGCGCCTTGTTAATGTCGACGGTCGCAATCGTGATCGTGTTTACGCCGATGTTTTTTATCACTGGGATGATGGGGCCTTACATGGCGCCACTGGCGTTCAACGTTCCGATCAGCGTTATCTTTAGTACCGTTGTTGCGTTTATGATCACGCCTTGGCTTGCCAAGAAGCTACTCAAAGGTGCTGAGGAAAACGGCCACTATGACATCCAATCTTCGCCGATGTATCGTTTGTATCGTGGTGTGTTGATTCCGCTACTTGAAAGTCGTAAGAAAGCGTGGCTTTTCCTTGGTTTGGTTGCCTTGTTGTTCGTCTTGGCAGCATTGTTGCCAGCACTTCGCTTAGTTCCACTCAAGTTGCTTCCTTATGACAATAAAAATGAGTTCCAATTGGTATTAAACATGCCAGAGTCTTCAAGCTTTGTGGATACCTCCAACGCGCTGTCGAGCTTTACGGACTATTTAATGACGGTGCCGGAAGTGACAAGTGTGTCGGGCTTTGCAGGCACCGCTTCCCCAATGGATTTCAACGGCATGGTGCGCCACTACTTTATGCGTAGCGAACCATACCAAGGCGAGCTTCGAGTCGTTCTTGCAGAGAAGAATCGCCGCGCAATGCAATCACACGAACTGGTGACACGACTCAGGGCGGATTTAGAGCAGATTGCAGATAATTTTGACGCTGACGTGCAGCTAGTCGAAGTGCCGCCAGGCCCGCCTGTTATCGCCACCATTACGGCAGAAGTTTACGGTGATGAAGCGACATCTTATGAAGATCTGATGATTCAAGCAGAGAAAGTCGCGGATAGGCTTCGCAAAGAACAGTTGGTTTCTGAGGTGGATACCAGCATCCAAGGTGATTTAGAAACGTGGCAATTCATCGTTGATCAAGAAAAAGCGGCGCTGTCTGGAGTTTCTGTTGCTGATATCAATAACACGCTTATTACTGCCGCGAACGCCAAAGTGCTCGGTTATATCGCCGATCCAAGAGAAGTGGACCCACTGCCTATCGAAGTGCAGCTCCGACGCGAAGACAGAGATAACCTGAATCAACTAGAGCAGCTTTATGTGCGAGGCCGTCCGGGCATTGCAAAAGTAGAATCCAATGGGGCGGTTGTGGATGCTCCTCAGCCTATCGTGCAGTTGTCTGAAGTCGGTCATTTTGTGAAACGCGCAGCGGACAAACCGATTTTCCATAAAAACCTCAAGCCTGTTGTGTATGTCTACGCTGAGGTAGTTGGGCGTGTTCCGGGTGAAGTGATTGCCGATGTGATGGCTGACCAAGATACAATTCACGAGGAAGAGGCGCATCGTCACTTGCAAGATCGCACGTACTTGAGCAATGGCGCTGGTGTCACTTGGAGCGTCCCAGACAACATCGAAGTGGTTTGGAGTGGAGAAGGGGAATGGAAAATCACAGTGGACGTATTCCGCGATTTAGGCATTGCTTATGGCGCTGCGCTGCTTGGCGTATTTGTAGTGATGTTGATTCAAACTGGTTTACCTGCGGTATCGGGCATCATCATGCTGGCGATACCTCTGACCGTGATTGGGATTATGCCGGGGTTCTGGATTTTGAATGTGTTAAGCAGTGACATCGGTAATTACCCCAATCCGGCTCTGTTCACGGCGACCGCGATGATCGGCATGATTGCGCTAGCTGGGATTGTGGTGCGTAACTCACTCGTTTTGATTGAATTTGTTCAGCAATCGCTGGCTGAAGGTCGTAGCTTACATGATGCGTTGATTGAATCTGGTGTTGTTCGTATTCGGCCAATATTGCTGACCGCGGGTACAACGTTACTGGGTAACGTCGTGATTACGTTAGACCCAATTTTTAACGGTTTGGCTTGGGCAATCATATTCGGTATTGCCGCCTCAACCATCTTTACGCTGCTTGTGGTTCCGGTGGTTTACAACCTTGCATACCAAAACACCAAAGGACATGGATTACCTCAGATGGAGGAAGAGCAATGAAATTAGATACCAAATGGTTAGGCGTGATTCTGTTTGCCATACTCGCGCTTCTTTTTCTCTATATGGCTGGTTTTTTTACAGAAAAGTTGCCGACAGAACATGACGCGAAAACCAACCAGATTGATGTAAATAACGCAGAGACACATCAACTGATGTTAACCAGCGAATCGGTTGTTCGAGAGTTTCCGGGCGTCGTCGTTGCAGAGCAGCACGCCGATATCGCTGCACGGTTAACGGCATCGGTGATGGAGGTATTGGTGAAGGTTGGCGATAGAGTGAAGCAAGGAGACGTGTTGGCGCGGCTAGAAAGCGATGATCTCGACGCGCGAGTTCGTCAAAGTGAGGAGGCTTTATCCTCTGCACAAGCGCAGCTCAATGCGGCGAGAAAGGAGTTTTCTCGTGTCAGAGCGCTTTTAAACAAAAAACTGATCCCTCAATCGCAATTTGACCAAGCGGAAAGTGCGTTGCAAACCGCGCAAGCCAACTTCAATAAAGCTCAGGCGGCGGTCTCTGAGGCGGAAACGACCTTTGGCTACAGCATTATTACTGCGCCGTTTGATGGCTTGATCACGCAAAAGCCCATCAACAAAGGTGATACCGCGACACCGGGTGCTTTGCTTTTATCGATGTACAACCCAAACTCGTTGGAAATAGAGGTGAACTTTGCTGAGTCTGTCATGCCTTATGTGACTTACGATAAAGAAGTGGACGTTGTTTTCCCGTCTTACAATCTCAATGCGCAAGCGGCGGTAAAAGAAGTGACGCCGTCGGCAGATGCCAACTCGCGCAGTTATACCGTAAAGCTTCAATTTGAGCCGCCAACGGCTATCTATCCAGGTACATACGCCAAAGTCGCGTTGACCTTGACCGACGATGTTGTACTTCGCGTGCCAAAAGAGGCGGTTTACCAAGTTGGCCAATTGGACTACGTAAAAGTGGTGCAAGACAGCGGTGAGGTAGAAACTCGGCTTATTCAGCTTGGAGAGTTGGGGAGAGTGCGAACGGGGTTAAAGCAGGGTGACGTCGTACTGCTGAATCCAAGATCGCTTTGATAGAACGGTTTCTCTCGTTAACTAATCAAACGTCTATCTAACAGGTAACAACATAAAGTAGCCCAGCATGATGCTGGGCTACTTTGTTCGTTCAGTTAAGCGTTACCGTTGTGTTTACAGGACAATGGTCACTCAGTTTGTAATCCAAAACATCTTGTGAGCTGAACAGAGTTTGATGCGCATTTTTCGCTTTTATTTGCGGGCTAACAATAATGTGATCAATCAAAGAACGGAATTGGTGTGTTTTTCTTGAGTTCTTATTTGAGCGAACCTTGCAATCCGCTTGGGTATCTCGCGTTACCAATTGTGCATCGTTACCAAGCGTCATGATCGCCCACAGCCAATCACGTTGATACGACAAGTTGTGATTAAAATCGCCCATTACGGCGTATTGCTGCTTTTTCTTTTCTCTCTCGCTCATCCATTTCGCAAGTGCTTCTCCTTGTTGGCTCAGAGTTTGGCAATTGCGGTTGTTTTTGTATGCTCCGCTGCATCCTGCTTTTAAATGCACAGAGAGCAGGTGAAGCTCGTCCTTTTGGTTTGGGTTAACGACGATGTAGCTGGCAAAGCGCAACTTGCTATTACCACGCGTGATTGAGAAGTCTGCTGGGTCAGACACTTCAATGTCTTTGCGCACAGCAAAACCGGTGTACTGGTTGGTATCAGAAAACTGAAGGTGCTTATTGTTTGATTGAGCTCGATCAGAGAGGTAAATCGCATAGCCATCGCCTACGGCTTTTTGAACGGCGGCTTTGGAGTCGACCTCTTGAAAGGCGATGATGTCGGCTTGAGTTTTATTCACATATTGATTGAGTTTGACGAAATCGTCACTGGTTCTAGAAACCTTACCTCCATTTATAGACAGCCATTCTATATTCCAACTGGTTAAGTTGATGGAGTTTTGAGCAAGTGACGTTGAACTAAAAATTAATAAGGCAGTAACAAATAGTGATCGCATATTGGCTTGTTTCACTCCTGGATTTTAGCGTATTCCTTTCCAACCTTTATCCTATAAGCGCTCTAAAAAAAGCAAGTAGATTTCGTACCAATTTTGCAATTTTCATGGTTTTCTTCGCAACTGAGATCAGTACCAATAAGATCGATTTGTTCTTGTCCGCTAGCCGATCTTTATTGATCAAAATCAATGTTTTCAAGTGGTGCTTTTCGTTAAATACGCCACAATATATTGTGTTAGCAGAATAAAAAATAACCCCATATAGTGTGTTTGTGGATAACTCTGTGAGTATGCTGGGGTAAGGAGAAGAAAGTGAAACCAATCGTAATCAAGCGTGACGGCTCAAGAGCTCCGTTCAACAGGGATCGTATCCAAGCAGCAGTTGAAGCAGCAGCGGAAAACAAAGATAAAGATGTCGCCATTTATGCTCTTAATGTCGCTCTTGCTGTCGAGTTACAGCTAAAAGATCACGATGAAGTTCACATCCATGAGATTCAAGACTTAGTCGAGAATGAGCTCATGCAAGGTCCTTACAAAGCCCTAGCACGTTCTTACATTGAATATCGCCATGACCGCGACATCGCGCGTGAAAAGCAAAGTGCACTAACTCGTGAAATCGAAGGCTTGATTGAAGAAAGTAACCTTGATTTGATCAACGAAAACGCGAACAAAGACGGCAAAGTTATCCCAACTCAGCGTGACCTTTTAGCGGGTATCGTGGCGAAGCACTACGCGAAAACGCACATCCTTCCTCGCGATGTGGTTCAAGCACACGAAGTGGGTGACATTCACTACCACGATCTGGATTACGCTCCGTTCTTCCCAATGTTTAACTGTATGCTTATCGATCTTAAAGGCATGCTAACGCACGGCTTTAAAATGGGTAATGCTGAGATTGATACTCCTAAATCAATTTCAACAGCAACAGCAGTAACGGCACAGATCATTGCTCAAGTAGCGAGCCACATTTACGGCGGTACAACCATCAACCGTATTGATGAAGTTCTAGAACCGTACGTAATCACAAGCTACGAGAAGCACCTAGAGATCGCAAAAGAGTGGAACATTGCTGAGCCAGAAGAGTTCGCAAAAGCACGTACAGAGAAAGAGTGTTATGACGCGTTCCAATCTCTAGAATACGAAGTAAACACGCTGCACACGGCGAACGGGCAAACCCCATTCGTAACGTTTGGTTTTGGTCTTGGTACAAGCTGGGCGTCTCGTCTTATTCAGCAATCGATTTTGAAAAACCGTATCGCTGGTCTTGGCAAAAACCGTAAAACCGCCGTATTCCCTAAATTGGTGTTCGGTATTAAAGACGGTCTAAACCACAAGGCAGAAGATCCTAACTACGACATTAAGAAGCTTGCACTTGAGTGTGCTTCAAAACGTATGTACCCAGACATTCTTAACTACGACAAAGTCGTGGAAGTAACGGGTTCATTCAAAACACCGATGGGTTGTCGTAGCTTCCTAGGTACTTACGAAGAGAATGGCGAACTTATCCATGAAGGTCGTAACAACCTTGGTGTAGTTAGCTTGAACTTGCCACGTATCGCGCTTCGTGCAAAAGGCAGCGAAGCGAAGTTCTATGAACTGCTTGATGATCGTCTACGTCTTGCTCGTAAAGCACTAGAAACACGTATTTCTCGTCTAGAGAACGTAAAAGCGCGCGTTGCACCAATTCTATATATGGAAGGTGCATGTGGTGTGCGCTTGAAAGCGGACGATTCGATTGCAGAAATCTTCAAAAACGGCCGTGCGTCAATTTCTCTAGGCTACATTGGCGTGCATGAAACTATCAACGCGTTGTTTGGTACTGAAGCGCACGTTTACGATGATGCCGTATTGCGTGAAAAAGCGGTCGCGATCATCAAACATCTAAAAGATGCGGTGAACCAATGGGCTGACGAAACTGGCTATGGCTTTAGCTTGTACGCAACACCAAGTGAAAACCTATGTAGTCGTTTCTGCCGCATCGACACCAAAGAGTTTGGTTTGATTGAAGGCGTAACAGACAAAGGTTACTACACCAACAGCTTCCACTTGGATGTTGAGAAGAAAGTTAACCCTTACGATAAGATCGACTTCGAGATGCCTTACCCAGAAATCTCAAGCGGTGGCTTCATCTGCTACGGTGAGTTCCCGAACATGCAACGTAATGTAGAAGCACTAGAAAACGTGTGGGACTACAGTTACACCCGCGTTCCTTACTACGGAACCAACACTCCGATTGATGAGTGTTATGAATGTGGTTACACCGGTGAGTTTGAATGTACAAGCAAAGGCTTTACTTGCCCAAGTTGTGGCAACCACGATTCAACCAAAGTATCGGTGACACGTCGCGTATGTGGCTACTTGGGCAGCCCAGATGCACGTCCGTTTAACTTCGGCAAACAAGAAGAAGTTAAACGTCGAGTGAAACACCTATAAGGTTAATTACCACTCGATTCAACACTTTGAAAATCAACCTGCTTTAGGTTGATTTTCTTTTTCGCGATAACAAAGAGACGCATTATGAACTACCACCAATATTATCCAATTGACGTTGTTAACGGACCGGGTACGCGCTGCACATTGTTTGTGTCGGGCTGTGTACATCAGTGTCGTGGCTGTTATAACCAGTCGACGCAACGCTTGGATTCGGGAGTGTTGTTCACGCAAGAAGCGGAAGACAAGATCATCAATGACTTGAATGACACGCGCATTAAGCGTCGCGGTTTGTCGTTGTCGGGCGGAGATCCGCTTCATCCTGCTAATGTACCTCATATTTTAAAGATCGTGAAAAGGGTGAGAGAAGAGTGTCCCGGTAAAGACATCTGGGTTTGGACAGGCTACACGCTGGCTGAACTGGATGACGCGCAAAGAGAAGTGGTGCAATACATCGATGTTTTGATTGATGGTAAGTTTGAACAAGACAAGAAAGATCTCAATCTCGAATGGCGTGGCAGTTCAAACCAAATCATTCATCACTTTACGGATATTTAATCAAGCATTATCCAAACATAAAAAGGGCTCACACGTGCATAACGGGTGAGCCCTTTTGGTGTGAGTTCGTTAGTGTATTTCTAGTTACGCTGTCACCGTTTGGTCATCCTCGACCATATTATTTATCCAACGTTTAGATTGGATACGATAAGTAGTCAGTACGCCTTTCACAAATTCTTCCGCTAGCAGAGACATCAAGACAAAATGCAAAGGCAACCCGAGTACCATACCGGTGTAATAGGTAAGGGGAATACCAATAGCCCACTGACCAAACGTATCAATGAAAATGCTGTAGCGAATATCTGCGCCGCTCTTTAGTACGCCGCCAATCCCTACCATGTTAAACACTCTCAAAATCATACCCAGCGCCATGACTAAGCATACGTTGAGTGCCATTTCTGCATCGGTTAATGGGCTCAGTACTAATAGATGATGAATCAAAGGCGAGCTCAACCACACTAGGAAAAACAATAAGGTGGCTAAGATTGCGCTGGTTAACACATACCACCACGCTGTTTTCTCGACCCGATCATAATGTTTTGCGCCAATATCATTCCCAAGAAGAACGGATGCAGCGACCGCAAATCCCATAAAGGTTGAAATCAGTACACCTTCAATCGGTGATAAGAATGAGATGATCGCAAGTTCTGAAACGCCCAATTGACCATAGATGATGCTGTAAACGATCAGCCCACCAGTCCAGAGCGCATCGTGGACCAACATGGGTAGAGAAACCTTAAAGTATTTTTGACGATACTGCTTTAAACGGCCTTGCGCCCAATCGAACTTGGTCGGAATAAGGTATGCGTAGCGTTTACAGAAAAAGTAAATCAACACTGCCGTTTGGAAAAATCGAGAAACAAAGCTGCCAACGGCTGCACCAAATACGCCCCATTGAGGGAAGCCGAATAAACCGAAAATCAAAACATAATTAAGCACGACATTCACGACAATAGCCGAGACACTGACGTTGGTTGCCAGTTTGGTTTGGCCTACGGAGCGCAATACCGCTTCTATCGGCACCACTATCGCGGTTGCAATGAGGCTAAAGCCCGTAATCACAAGATAATCACGCGCATAAGCGACGTATTCAGGATCGTCTGACATGAAAGAGACGATCTCTTTATCAAAAATCGCATAAAGAACAATAAACGGCAGCGTCACTAAAATGGAAATAAACCAAGATTGCGCCAGTGTTCTGCGGATTCCTGCCAGGTTCCCTGAGCCGTAATATTGAGAAGCCAGCACCGTTACTGCACCGCAAAGACCGAAAATGACTGCAAGGTTAAAGAAAAAGATGCGGTTTCCGACACCGACTGCAGCCGTTGCGGATTCGCCGAGTTGGCTCACCATGAAAATATCCACGACGCCGAGTAACGCAAAAAGCATGGATTGAAGTGAAACAGGAAGGCCAATCGCAATCAGCTTTTGCCAAAATGCTTTATCGATGTATTCGCGTGTTAAGAGCATCGCATTTCTCCTTAAAGATTAATGCGAGTAGTTTATCCCTATGATTTGGCGGTGTATTTTTCAAAGGCATCCAAAACCTTTGTAAAACTCTCCACTAGTGTATATGTGAGCCAATAAATCATGGAAGATAAACAAGAACGCTACGCGATTTCAGAAAAAACCTATCAAGAGTTTATTGATCACAGTCGAGTACTGGCATTGGAGGAGAGAGGCATTGTGCAGTGCGGAATTGCAACCTGTCGTGACTTCTTCTCTGTTTATCGTAAAAACCAAAAAAAACACATGCTGCTTTACACCGTGCGCGGTAAAGGTTGGTTAGAAAGTGGGGCGTGTCGATATGATTTGGAGCCTGGCTCGTTGATCACGGTGCCTGCAGGTGTTGAAAACGGTTTTGGTATGGAAGAGGAACCCTGGCAGATCGCATGGCTTTTTCTTACTCCTGATAGAGCATGGCCAATGATAGAGAGTAATATTAGTTACCAGCTCACATCTGCACCTGAGGTGATGTATGCGTGTATCCAAACGTTGTTACGCAGTATTAATCTTCCCATTGATTATGGTGGTGCGGTTGGTGCACATAGCGTGGCTCAGTTAGAGCTGATGTTAAACATGCCGCCCTCAGAGTCGATATCACGCAGCCAATTGAGGCTTCGGCGCGTATTCGATCTTGTCCAGCGTCAGCTCCATAAGGATTGGAGTGTCGAGCAAGTGGCAGCTTTATATCCATGTTCGGAGCCACATTTGCACCGTCTGACTCAAAAGCAGTTCGGTCGAAGCCCGATGGCACATTTAACACGTATGCGCATGGAATACGCTGCTAGGTTACTTCGTTCAACAGAATGGCCGATTCAACATATTGGAGAGATAGTCGGATATCCAACTAGTGCCAACTTTAGTACACGTTTTAAAGCGTGGTCGAGCATGACGCCAAGAGAATTTAGGAAAAACGGAAGAGTGGATTGGTATATTGAGGAGTGAATCGTTCTTTTTATAACCGATAGAGCGCACAAAACTTATCGTAACCCAGAATTTTGTTCTCTAATTGATGAAATAAGTGAAAAATCATTTCGCCATTTTTTGCGATGGTGTTAACGTGAGGTTCGGTACTTGAATTTCAAAGGGTTATGACTTTCATGTTTTCTAATCTCCCAACTCCCGTATTAGATCCTATTTTATCTCTATCCGTTGCATACCGTAACGATGACCGTCCAAACAAGGTTGACCTTGGTATTGGCGTCTATAAGAACAGCGCAGGCGAAACGCCAATCATGAAAGCCATTCTAATGGCGCAGGATGTCGTTGTTGAAACTCAAAAAACTAAATCTTACGTTGGTCTTGCGGGTTGCGAAGAATTTAATAAAAGCATGATCGATTTGCTACTGACGGGAACGTCAGCAATGGATCGTGTTGCTGCCATTCAAACGCCAGGTGCAAGTGGTGCGCTGCGTATGTTAGGTGACCTAATGAAGGTCGCACAGCCAGATACGACGGTTTGGATTTCAAACCCTAGCTACGTAAACCATAAACCAGTGATGGAAGCGGCAGGTCTTAAAGTTAAGTTCTACCATTACTTTTCTCCAGAAACGAAACAAGTAGACACAGCAAAAATGATGGATGATCTTGCGAAAGCAGGGCCTTCCGATGTTGTATTGCTGCATGGTTGCTGTCACAACCCAACAGGCGCAGATATCGATTTTTCTGCTTGGCAAGCCATTACGGAATTGTCACAGAAGAACGGTTTCACGCCATTTGTTGATATTGCCTACCAAGGCTTTGGTGATGGCTTAGAGGAAGACGCAAAAGGGCTTCGCTTCATGGCAGATAACGTTGAAGAGATGTTAATTACGACATCATGTTCGAAGAACTTTGGCCTATATCGCGAGCGCACAGGTGCGGCGATTGTCGTTGGTAAGAACATGCAAGACGTGGCCAACGCAAAAGGCAAGTTACTTACGTTAGCGCGTTCTACTTACACGATGCCACCCGATCATGGAGCGGCTTTGGTTAAGACGATTCTTCAAGATGACAACCTGACTTCCGTTTGGAAGCAAGAGTTGAGTGAAATGCAACATCGTTTGGTTAGTCTTCGTCAAAGTTTGTGTAACGAATTGAGAAACAACCATAATACCGATCAATTTGACTTCATTGAGGGTCACAAAGGCATGTTTACTGTGCTAGGCTTTAGTGAAAACCAAATGGCGCAACTGCGTGAAGATTATGGCATTTATGGTGTTGGCGATGGTCGAATTAACATCGCTGGACTTACCGAAACTCATATTCCATACGTAGCGGACGCAATTAAGAAAGTATCTCAAGCTTAATTGGAGTGTGGATGAAAAACTGGAAACTGATTCTGCCGCTTATGATGAGCGGCAGTTTAATTGCGTGTACGTCAACTCAAACGACGCAGGAACCTGTTGAGCCTGAGTCGCCGAAGGTCGAAGAACCTGTCAAAGTAGAGCCAGAAGTGAAACCAGAGGTTGATCCAACGCCTGAGGTTGAGCCTAAGCCTGAAGTAAAACCTGAGAAAAAGCCCGAGCCAAAACCGACAAAACCAGCCAAAGTGACAAAGACACCAGACGGCATGTTGATTCTTGGTTCTGAAGAGTGGGTTTACGTTCCTGAAATTGATCAAACCTTCAAAGCTAGGGTTGATACAGGGGCGACAACATCATCAATTAGCGCGACAGACATTGTTCCGTTTGAGCGTGATGGTAAAGATTGGGTTCAGTTTAAGATCGACTTGGGCGATAAAGAAACTAAAGAGTTTAAAGTACCTGTAGAGCGCTGGGCTAAAATCAAGCAGTCATCGTCAGAAGAGGTGGATAAACGAGCGGTAGTAAAAGCGTATATTACCGTCGGTGACCACAAAGAAAAGACAGAGTTTACGTTAGCTGAGCGTGGGCATATGAAGTTTCCAATTTTACTTGGTCGAAGCTTTTTTAGAGATATCGCCGTTGTGGATGTATCGAAAAAGTATGTCCAAGATAAACCTAAAAAATCCGGCAAAAATTAATGCCTTGTTACTAGTTCCTGCTAACAATCGGTACTTAACAAAAATGGCCTCCGAAACCGGAGGCCATTTTTATTGAATCACACACTTATTAATGCAACTGCTTAGTTACTTAATTAAAATGCAAAACGAGCAGACATCACAATTTGTTGGCCATAGACACCATTATTTTTGAAATCCGCGCCAAGTGATAGTTGCTGAGTAGAGTGGAATCTTGCGCCAAAATTATAAACGGTATTGGAATCGTCGTTATCCATTATTTGACCGATACGGGCATGTAGCTCAACATTTTGCATGAACCAAATACGAGTACCAATATTCACCTCAGTGCGCCACTCGTCACCCACTTTATCACTGCCGTTTTCTTTAATGTTGTGTACTAACATTTGGCCATAAATATCTGCAAATTGGCCTGCTGGGCCGTTAAAGCCAATACCACCAGCAATGTCCCAGTCTCCGCTGAATTCACTGTCTGCGCGAGCAATGAAGTGGGTGTTTTCCGTAAAGTAGGTATTGAACTCGCCACCAAATGTACCAGGGCTAGTGCCCATGCGAAATTCCATCGTGTTGTAGTTGAAATTATTTGCATGTGCGGAAAGTGGCAAAACAGCGCACAAACCAAAGGCTGCAACCTTTAGAGCTTTACCTAGCATGGTGTCTCCGGGCAAGATGATTAAAATGAACAAAAAAATGGTCTGCAAAAAGCAGACCAAGATTGATAAAGCTATCATTTTAAGTGCTTGCCGTCACCATTTAGCTGTAATGGTCACCACATCATGCTGATATCCAAAGCAATCGGGGGTTGTTTTACATGATCACCAGTTGCTCGACTTCAATTTCTGGCTTATTTCCGCCTTCAAATTCTCCAAACAGACGGACTTTAGTCGTGTGATCAATCGGAGTGTTTAGCTGAATATCGTCATCGAATTCCACCATCACTTCACCGGAACCGTCGCTAAAGACAAACTTATCCGCGCGAACTTGACGTAATAAGTTACCTTCAACGACTACATCTTTTTCAGTAAACATATTGGAGTCGTTTAGCAAGGCGTCCAATTTTTCCACAGTGACAGGACCATTAAACTGCAAGTTTGATTGGTTTTTAGCGTGATCTTTCGCGAATGCGATAGAAGGAGCAATAACTAAGGCGGCGATTGTTGCGATAATTGTATTCTTTTTCATGTTACATCCTCATCGGTTTGTTTTGATGGGTTCATTAAAACAGAGCTTGTTTGAACCAATGATGATTTCAACATTCATATTCTATTCATTTGCTTGAGTAAGTGGGGACGATGACGTTATGATTGTTCATCTTCCTCTATTCCTTACAAATGTTCATGAAATCAGCGATCCCATCTTTAATGGTTCAAGGCACCACTTCGGATGCCGGAAAAAGTGTCCTTGTGGCAGGTTTATGCCGTGTATTAGCGAGAAAAGGGATAAACGTTGCCCCATTTAAGCCACAAAACATGGCACTAAATAGTGCGGTAACCAAAGATGGCGGTGAAATAGGTCGAGCTCAGGCAGTTCAGGCACAGGCGTGTAATATTGAGCCAACCGTGCATATGAATCCGGTTTTGATTAAACCCAATAGTGATACAGGTGCTCAGATCATTTTGCAGGGCAAGGTAATTTCCAATATGGATGCGGCTGGTTTCCATGATTACAAGAAAGTTGCGATGGACACGGTGTTAGATTCCTTCTCTCGTCTAACTCAAGAATTTGATTCGATCATGATCGAGGGCGCAGGGAGTCCTGCTGAAATCAATTTACGTGAAGGCGATATTGCGAACATGGGTTTTGCGGAGGCCGCTGATGTTCCGGTGATCATTGTTGCTGATATTGATCGTGGTGGTGTGTTTGCACATTTGTACGGAACACTCGCGTTACTTTCTGAATCTGAACAAGCGCGAGTAAAAGGATTTGTTATCAACCGTTTTCGAGGTGATATTCGTTTATTGCAATCGGGCCTCGACTGGCTAGAAGAAAAAACAGGCAAACCTGTACTCGGCGTGCTTCCTTTTCTTCATGGTTTGAATTTAGAAGCAGAAGACGCGATCACCGCGCAGCAAGAGTTGCACTCTGAGGTAAAACTGAATGTCGTTGTGCCTGTTTTAACCCGGATTAGTAATCATACTGATTTTGATGTGTTGCGATTGAATCCCGACATCAATCTACGTTATGTAGGCAAAGGCGAGAAAATAGATAAAGCCGATCTTGTTATTTTGCCTGGGACCAAATCAGTTAGAGACGACTTAGAGTATCTAAGAAGCCAAGGGTGGGATAAAGATATCTTACGTCATATTCGTCTTGGTGGAAAAGTGATTGGTATCTGCGGTGGCTACCAGATGCTTGGAAACTTGATTGATGATCCAAATGGCGTCGAAGGCCAGCCGGGTCAAAGCGAAGGGCTTGGCTTACTAGACATCACCACGACGCTAACTAACAGCAAACAGCTTACAAATACACAAGCACAGCTTTCTCTTAATGGCAAAACAGCCAATGCAAAGGGGTATGAAATCCACGTAGGACAAAGTGAAGTGCAGGGCATTCAACCTCTTACATTGAGTACTGGTGAAGCAGAGGGGGCTATCAGCAAGTGTGGCCAAATCATGGGAACCTACCTTCACGGGTTCTTTGATGAGGCAGATGTCTTAAGCCTGGTGTCAGAGTGGGTAAACGGCACTCAAATCAAACAACAAGACTTTGAAGAGTTAAAGGAACAAGGAATTAATCGTATTGCAGATGCGATAGAACAACATATGAACCTTGATTTTTTGTTTAAATAGCACATTAACTGATTGAACTTTCAACCCAAATAACCAGTTCTTTCGCTTGCCTTGTATTGGAGTTTCTCTATGAAAGCATGGAAAACGCATGCTTGCCTCGCGGCAATATTAAGCATTTCATTTTCAGCTAACGCAGCTACGAACCTCAAAGTGTATGCGGCGTCTTCGATGACGAATGCGATCGACGAAATCGCACAAAACTTTGAAGAAAAGTATGACGTTTCTATCACTCCCGTTTATGGTGGTTCTTCTTCTATCGCTCGACAAATTATCAACGGCGCACCAGCGGATATATTCATTTCTGCGAATACTAAATGGATGGATTATTTGGTCGATAAAGACGTTATTTCTCGTGACAATGTCACAAGCTTGGTGCGCAATAGCTTAGTGTTGATTGCGCCTCAGTCTTCAGAATTAACCTCATTTAACTTCTCTGATGCAACAGCATGGGAAAAGGCATTGCATGGAAATCGCCTTGCGTTAGGCAATCCGACGTCAGTGCCTGCTGGTATGTACGCGAAAGAATCACTGACTACACTGGGTGTATGGAAAGAGATCCAAACTCAAATCGCACCAGCAAAGAATGTGCGCCTAGCTTTGGCGTTGGTTGAACGTGGGGAAGCACCTTTAGGCGTGGTCTACAAAACCGATGCGCAGTTAACCGACAAAGTCAAAATTGTTGGTGAATTCGCGAGTGATACGCATGCGGCTATTGTTTATCCGGCTGCGGTTGTGAATGATTCTATTGAGTCCGAGCAGTTCTTCCAGTACCTAAAATCGGACGAAGCCGCACGCGTTTTTGCTCAATATGGCTTTCTGCAATAAACCGGCTTTCAATCATAGGAACGAAGCGTGACAGAACTGGAATACCAAGCCTTAATGTTAAGCCTCAAAGTGGGCGCGTACGCAGTACTTTGGCTCATTCCTCTCGGTGTTTTTCTTGCTTGGCTACTTTCTCGAAAAACGTTCTTCGGTAAATCGATTCTAGATAGCTTAATTCATTTACCACTGGTATTGCCGCCAGTGGTTATCGGCTATTTGTTGTTGGTTTCTCTAGGGCGGCAAGGATTTCTTGGCAAGTGGCTTTATGAACATGTAGGGCTAGTCTTTAGCTTTAATTGGAAAGGAGCAGTAGTCGCTTGTATTGTGGTGGCCTTGCCTTTGATGGTTCGGTCTGTGCGGTTAAGTTTAGAGAACGTCGACCCAAAACTGGAACATGCCGCTTCAACGTTAGGCGCTTCTCCTTTAAAAGTTTTTCTCACCATTACGTTACCACTGACCATTCCCGGAATTATTACTGGGACGATGCTGTCCTTTGCTCGTAGTCTTGGTGAATTCGGGGCGACTATCAGTTTCGTCTCTAACATTCCGGGAGAGACCCAAACGATTCCACTGGCAATGTACAACTTTATTGAAACGCCAGGTGCGGAAATGCAGGCGGCTCGCCTATGTATCATTTCTGTCGCGCTAGCTTTGTCTACATTAATGATCTCTGAATGGCTAAATCGCAAAGCGGCAAGTCGATTGGGTGCGAAGTAATGACGATTAAAGTTCAATTTAAACAAATGCTTGGTGATACTGATTTCGATATTAAACTTGAGTTACCTTGTAACGGAATTAGCGCTTTGTTTGGGCGATCTGGTGCGGGAAAAACCACGTTAATTAATATCATCAGCGGATTAGTTGCACCAAAGCAGGGACATGTTGCGATTGGTGATCACGTTTTGTTTGATAGTGAAATGGGGATCAACTTACCAACACACAAGCGCGGCATTGGTTACGTGTTTCAGGACTCGCGTCTATTTCCTCACTATTCGGTTCAAGGCAACTTGTTGTATGGCGTTAAAGAAAAAGATGACGAGTACTTTGATGCAGTCACCGAACTCTTGTCTATCAAACCGTTACTAAAGCGCTTCCCGATCTCACTGTCTGGTGGTGAAAAGCAACGTGTTGCGATTGCGCGCGCATTACTATCAAAACCCAACTTGCTTTTGATGGATGAACCACTTGCGTCGCTTGATATGCCGAGAAAACGTGAGGTGATGCCATTTCTGGAGGAATTGTCGGATAAGGTTAATATTCCGATTATCTATGTCACGCATAGCCTGCAGGAGATCTTAAGACTCGCTCAACACCTCGCTATTATCGATCAAGGTAAAATTACGAGTTCAGGTAAGCTTGAAGATGTGTGGGCTTCTCATGCGATGCGTCCATGGCAGTCTTTCTCGGATCAAAGCAGCTTATTTGAAGGCCGAATTGCTGAACATCATGAGCGTTATGCGCTGACTTGTGTCAGCCTTGCACCTAATGCATCACTATGGGTGCAAAAGATTGATGGTGAGCCAGAGACGCCAATTCGCTTACAAGTGCGTGCCAACGACGTTTCTATTACGCTAGAGCAACCTAAGGCGACTTCTATTCGAAATATCCTGCCTGCGACTGTCGATTCAATCGAGGTGTTTAACGCGGCTGATGATAAACAGAGTATTAATGTATCGCTAAAGCTAGATGAGGGATGTTATTTGTGGGCAACAATAACACCTTGGGCGCTTGATGATCTCGACTTAAAGGCAGGTGATAGTGTATTCGCACAAATTAAAGGTGTCAGTGTCACGCAAAAAGACGTGGCATTAGCGCCGCATTAATCATTTAAAGCTACGCACGCTTAATGATCAAAAAAGGCCGCAAACGCGGCCTTTATTTTGTCGGAAAAACGTTATTTTGCGAACACTTCTTTGAATTCGCGTTTAAGAAGTGGGTCGCGACGTGCTTTTTTAAGTTGCTTAACCATGTCTTTCACGCAGTTGTGAAGCACATTATCAAGTAATTGAGCGCGGTATTCTTCTTTATCTTCATCTGTCATGTTTTCTGGCAGATTAAGAGTAGGGAATTCTTCCATCACGTTGATACCAGCAAATGCTTGGCCAACAGAAACTAGAGCATGAAATTGCTCGAAGTTATCTAGAATGTTCTGAGCACTTGCAGGCATTTCGTCCCAAGACTCACGCACTGCTTCTTCAGACACTTCATGGATAGAGGTAACCATTTCGAACATTTGCTCTGGAACTTCGTCAAACTCAATAACTTTACGTAGTTCAGGAGAAATGGTTGCTAGATCGATTTTTTTGCTTTCGCTGTTAGTTGCTTCTGACATGGTGTGTCTCTCATTACAAAAAGGCGGGAATATTAATACCAAATGCATCAAATAGCTATACCCATGTGTCCGCAAGATGACCAGAACACGTGAGTTTGTTGAACTAACGTTCGTTGGTCATGTTTTGGTAGGGCAATTTTCAGTGTAATCGTTATAGACAATTGATTCCGTGATATTTAAACAAAAATATAGCACTTAATTATGAGTCGAATGCAACAACTCTTTGAGTATGGTATATGTTTAATAAAGATAAAATAAGAAATGGAACGCGTTATGCAACCGACAGGGACATCAATGCGAATCCTCCTGGTTGACGATGTTCAGCTAGATAGGATGCAGTTGGCTATTCGTCTTAAGCAACTTGGACATATTGTAAAAGCGGTGGGTAGTGGGCTAGAAGCACTAAACACCTACGAGAGTTTTGATCCTGAACTGGTATTACTCGATATATCGATGCCAGATATGAACGGTTTTGAAGTCTCTCTTCATATCAGAGAAACCTTTCCCGATTGGATCCCAATAATTTTCCTGAGCAGTCACGAAGAGCCAGAAATGATTGCAAAAGCCATAGAGGCCGGCGGTGATGATTATTTAATTAAACCCGTAGATAAACTCGTACTGAACTCTAAGCTTATCGCAATGCAGCGTATTGCCCATATGAGACGAGAGCTTAAACAAGCGACAGCTCAATTGGAGAAAGTGAATCAACTTTTGACCCAGCAAGCGAATGAAGATGGCTTAACCAAACTCTATAACCGTCGTTATATCGATCATAAGTTAGAATCGATGGTTGCATGGCATGGCCGTCACAACATGCCAATGGCTTTGATTTTATTAGACGTCGATTTTTTCAAACCGTTTAATGATAATTACGGTCATATAGAAGGAGATCGTTGCTTGCAAGCCATTGCGAACCAACTTAAAGCAACATTTTGTCGCTCTGGTGAATACGTAGGGCGTTATGGCGGAGAAGAGTTTGTGGTGTTACTGGGTTGCACAGACGCCCAAACCGCAGAAAGAGAAGCAGAACGTATACAAGAGGCCATGTATTTTCTGGATTACCCACATGAGTATTCTAGTGTGTCTAATAGGGTGACAGTGTCACAAGGTGTTTTTGTTTTTCAACCAACGGGAAAAGAGCTGCAGTCTGATTTGTATGCGACGGTGGATAGAGCGTTGTATACCTCAAAATCTTTAGGAAGAAATACACATACGGTGGTAAATGCAAGTTGAAACAAGCTGTTATCAATAGTTACGCCTTAGCTACACTGTCACTTTTTTCATTATGTTCTAAGGCTAATTCGATTCAAGATCAGATACAAAAAGAGTATGAAAGGAACTTTGCTATTGGGATCGTTCTGTCAGATAGCGATGTCTTTACGGTAGGATTTCATGATTTCGATCCGAACGAATACTTCAACATAGATAACGAAGACATTGGTACTCAAGATTCGGTTGATCTCAGAAAGAAGATCGCTGTATCAACGCTACCATTTAGTTTTGATTTGTTTGAACAAGAGGGAATACAAACTCACTACCTATTAAATGGCCGAGTTTATGCCTTAAGTACAGAGCAAGATGTGTATGTAGACCAAAAAGGACAGATTCCAGATAAAAGTAAAGAGTTAGTCATGGGCGGATATATTGAGTTTGCTGGAGAAAAACACCTCACAGACAAACTAACGCTTAGTGGCGCAATCGGCTCACACTTAATGTACTATCAAAACGATTATAGTTATCGTAGTAATGCACTGAATGACCTAAAACCATTTCTAGAAGGTGTATACCTAAACACCAGTGCTTGGGCCGTTGTTGGAGAAGTCAACACAAAGCTCAAATACCTAGAGCATGAATCGTGGGGGAAATGGTACCTCTGGTCGGCTCCTCACTATTTTTATGGCACTGGCTGGGGTAAAGCAAATAATGGTGATATTGGCAATCCGGAAGGCTGGTATTGGGTCAATGGAATAAAGGTGTTTTATGATTTTACCCACATTGGAGATACTGTGCAGTCAGTGTATTCGAGCTTCAATCGAGTTGATATTGGTGGTGATACAAGAAAACCCATGAATACTGTGCACTACTACGAAGCCAGTGTTGGATGGTTAATGACACCACCATTTGACTCCGATTGGATAGATAATATCGGGATCGGATTAACGATCAATTATGGCAGTGCGTTAAAAGGAGGAAGCTTAGTCTTGTTCTTTAATCAAGATTAGTCGGCTAACTTTCGCTCTGGGGGATTAATGAAGCCTCACGCAATTGCGTCCAGCTTTTTTCGCTTTGTAAAGCGCTTCGTCCGCTAACTTAATCACGTCCTGAGGTGCTTGCCCGTTTTTGCTGTCGGCCGCTCCGAAACTTGCGGTAACAAAGACCGACTTTCTCCTCGAACTGTCGTTACCACGCTTTTTTTGACCTTGTTTATGGTTATCTGGGCGGGATTCTTCATCACGTAAAATCATCTCATACTCTGCAATGGATTTACGTGCTTCTTCTAAAAACTCTTTACACTCATCTGCGTACTTGCCTTTAAAGACGATGGTAAATTCTTCTCCGCCAAATCGATATACTTTTGCGCCACCGGGAGTTTTAGTTAGACGCGAAGCGACCATTTTTAATACGTCATCACCCGTATCGTGACCGTAGGTATCGTTAAACTTTTTAAAGTGGTCAACATCAAGCATTGCGATCGTGAACTTTTTGCCCATGTGTTTTAAGTCAAGGTCGAGTGCGCGCCTACTCGGGATCCGCGTTAAGCTATCTGTGAAAGCCAATTGATGGCTGGCAGAGGCAGCATAAATAATGATAAGCAATCCCGTTAGGGTAAACATGGTGCTAGATATGTATTGCACATCAAAGAAAATGAACGTCGCGGACGCCAGCACCATTGCAGAGTAGGTCATAGCATGGATGATTTCATTCTTCTTTAAAACAAGAATTCCGAGGAAGCAGACAATACCCACACAATATAAAACTAGAATAAAAGGCAGTTTAGAAACCGTAGGTACGATAAATAAAATGCCGCTTGTCCATTGTTCAAACCCACCTTCAACGTAATACGCTAACGTAAGGTAAGACCAAAGAACGAACATCGTTAACATCAAGAGGTAAGTAAACATGGCTCTTGAGTCGAAACCGTCTTTACTAAACAAAAATACCGCAAGAAAAGAAACAGGAAGTAGCGTGGCTAAAATGGTCAGCTCAAGTAAGGCTGTACCACTTTGAAGTGGAACTTGTAGCCTGTGCTGTATCACGAAATAGGCCAGTAACGTCGCTAAGCACACCATTGACTCCCGACCTTGCTTAAATGAATAGCAAAGGAGCAGTGCACAGCCTAACAGTATGTACGGCAAATTTGCGGCAATACCCCAGTTTGACTGAGTCATCTGAATGATGTTGTTCATGCTCGAACTCACTAATCCCAGCAACATAAATGGGAAAAGGAATCGAAAGCCTGATGAAGTCATTGATGATGAGGACATCTATTACAAATTGCCTGAAAATAGTTGATTATATAATTGGTTAGGTTAAGCGTTTCATCAATATAGATATTAATCTGCTATCGATTTTCATGCTTCGAGAACTAGCAAGAATACGTCTATTTGCTCATTTTCCCAAGTATTTTGGGAGACATTACGACAAAAAGAGAGAGATTGATTAAATTAAGAGCAATCAATAAGTTGTTATAAACAAGTCGTTGCTATACTTGTTTTCATAGAACAAGGGAGATTTGCCAATGCAGATAAGTTCAGATGTGCATAACTACATGGAAACACTTGTTGGACAAGTGCTCAGTTTGCCTCAGTTTGTAGAGCAGTATGACAACGAGCAGCTCGCAGATATCGCGTGCCTTGCACTTATTCAGCTCAAACCCGTCTATATTCGTCATGATATTGATTTTTTATCTTCGCTTCCGGAACAAAAGCTCACCCAATTTAAGCAAAGTGCAGATATCGCGGTGAAAAACGCGGCAGAAATGGTGAAAGAAGACCGGCGTAAAAACCGAGATCATGATGTACCTGTAATTTTTACTCATACCAGTTATGATGAAGACAAAGAATTGGACTGGTATGAAAAATCAATCCTCAATGTCAATATTAAGTGATACAAGCTTAATCTATCGATGAGCTTACCCAAGGAGGAACCGTGGGATTTTTTTCGCGTTTGTTTGGTGGTAGTGAAAAGACTGCTGAAGTAAAAACTGTGGAACCAGTTGAGTACAAAGGTTTCCTTATTTACCAAGAGAGCCTTTCAGAGGGTGGGCAATACCGCATTGCTGGTCGAATAGAAAAGCAATACGACGATGAAGTGAAAACGCATCGATTTATTCGTTCAGATTTGCTCGGCTCGGAACAAGATGCCAATGAACTTATGTTGAAGAAATCTCAAATGTTTATCGATCAAATGGGCGATAAAATCTTCGACTAACAATTCACCGCAACTTGATTCCAATCATCTTAAAAAGAGCCATTAGTGTATATGCTGATGGCTCTTTCTTTTTTAGAGCTTAAATGTTTGTTAAGTCAGCATTTAATTATGATCTGGTTAGACCTCAGTCTAGTAAGGCATAGCGTTGTTATTTTTCGTGCTCAGAGCGACAATCATTCATTACTTAGCGTTATATGTAATGAAATTTAGTATTTAAATTACAAAACACTTGAAGTAATGAGACGCGTTCGATACAAACAGAATAATAACAGGGCTGTTAGTCAAGGTGTTATTGTGCAAATGGGTGGCCCCAAACACCATCTTTCGTTTGCAATTGTCTTGCGTGGTAAACAGATAGAAATAAAAAAGAGTTAGAGTAGAGCTACGCTCTGTTTTGGGACTAATTTATTGATATGTATACAAGGAGTATGCGTTTTGCAAATCGGTGTACCTAAAGAGATACTTGCGGGTGAATCGCGAGTAGCTGCATCGCCGAAGTCGGTTGAGCAGTTAATAAAGTTGGGATTCGATATCGCGATTGAATCCCAAGCGGGGGTGCTTGCGAGTTTCGATGATGCTGCTTATGAAGCTGCTGGTGCGAAAATCGTTTCTAGTGAAGAAGTTTGGGCATCTGGTCTTATTCTAAAAGTTAATGCGCCAATCGTAGATGAAGAACAAGGCATTGACGAAATCGCACTACTACAAGATAGTGCAACACTTGTTAGCTTTATTTGGCCTGCTCAAAACGCAGAGTTGATGGAACAACTTTCAAGTAAGAACATTAACGTTCTTGCCATGGATTCCGTTCCTCGTATCTCTCGTGCACAAGCCTTAGACGCGCTCTCTTCGATGGCTAACATCGCTGGGTATCGTGCGGTTGTTGAAGCAGCTCATGAGTTTGGTCGTTTCTTTACAGGTCAAATCACGGCTGCCGGTAAAGTACCACCAGCGAAAGTATTGGTCGCTGGTGCGGGTGTGGCTGGTTTGGCTGCAATCGGTGCTGCGGGTAGCCTAGGGGCTATTGTTCGTGCATTTGACGTTCGCCCAGAAGTAAAAGAACAAGTTGAGTCCATGGGAGCAGAGTTCCTGACCGTGGATTTCCAAGAAGACTCTGGTTCTGGTGACGGCTACGCAAAAGAAATGTCCGATGACTTCAACAAAAAAGCGGCAGAGTTATATGCAGAGCAAGCTAAAGATGTTGATATCATTATTACAACGGCACTAATCCCTGGCAAACCTGCTCCGAAGCTGATCACCAAGGAAATGGTCGACAGCATGAAAGCGGGCAGTGTCATTGTTGACTTGGCAGCTGCTAATGGCGGTAACTGTGAATACACAGTTAAAGACCAAGTTATCATGACAGATAACGGCGTAAAAATTGTTGGTTACACTGACATGGTCGGTCGTTTGCCAACGCAATCTTCTCAACTTTACGCGACAAACCTTGTTAACCTTCTAAAACTGCTGTGTAAAGAAAAAGACGGTAACATCAATATTGATTTCGAAGATGTTGTTATCCGTGGTGTCACCGTGGTTAAAGAAGGTGAAATTACATGGCCTGCGCCACCAATCCAGGTTTCAGCGCAGCCGCAAGTGAAACAAGAGCAACCTGCGAAACCAGAGCCTAAAGTAGAAGAACCGACCTCTCCAACGAAGAAGATTATTGGTGTAGCCGCGGCAGTAGGTGCTTTTGCTTGGATTGCATCGGTTGCGCCGGCAGCGTTCCTTTCTCACTTTACTGTATTTGTTTTAGCTTGTGTTGTCGGCTACTACGTGGTTTGGAATGTTACCCATGCACTTCATACTCCGCTTATGTCGGTAACGAATGCTATCTCCGGCATTATTGTGGTTGGTGCATTACTGCAAATTGGGCAAGGTAATGGGGTCGTTTCATTCCTATCCTTTATTGCTGTATTGATCGCCAGCATCAATATCTTCGGTGGTTTCACCGTCACCAAGCGTATGCTTGAAATGTTCCGCAAAGATAAATAGGAGTTACAATGTCTGCAGGATTAGTACAAGCAGCTTACATTGTTGCTGCATTATTTTTCATCATGAGTTTGGCGGGGCTTTCAAAGCAAGAGTCCGCTCGTAATGGTAACTACTATGGTATCGCAGGTATGACGATCGCGCTGATCGCGACGATCTTCAGCCCTGATGCTCAAGGCTTTGGGTGGATAATTATTGCGATGGCGATAGGTGGGGCGATCGGTATTTTCTATGCGAAGAAAGTAGAAATGACCGAAATGCCAGAACTGGTTGCGATACTGCACAGCTTTGTAGGTTTAGCTGCGGTTTTAGTTGGCTACAACAGTTACCTTGATGCGCCAGAAGCAGCAACTCATGCTGAACATGTTATCCACCTTGTAGAAGTATTCTTGGGTGTTTTCATTGGTGCCGTAACCTTCACGGGTTCAATTGTTGCATTTGGTAAGTTACGTGGTGTGATTTCTTCTTCGCCGCTTAACCTTCCTCACAAGCACAAAATGAACCTTGCAGCGGTTGTGATTTCTACGCTTCTTATGATCTACTTCGTAAAAGCAGATGGCAGCATGTTCGCTCTGATTGTGATGACACTGATTGCGTTCGCGTTCGGTTACCACTTAGTTGCTTCAATTGGTGGTGCTGATATGCCAGTTGTCGTTTCAATGCTGAACTCATATTCAGGTTGGGCAGCAGCAGCAGCAGGTTTCATGCTCGCAAATGATCTATTAATCGTAACAGGTGCGTTGGTTGGTTCTTCAGGTGCGATTCTTTCTTACATCATGTGTAAAGCCATGAACCGTTCGTTTATCAGTGTTATTGCTGGTGGCTTTGGTCAAGAGATTGTAATTTCAGGTGACGAAGAGCAGGGCGAACACCGCGAAACAACGGCAGAAGAAGTCGCTGAAATGCTGAAGAACTCAAAATCAGTAATCATCACTCCAGGATATGGTATGGCTGTAGCGCAAGCGCAGTATCCAGTGCATGAAATTACTGACGTACTTCGTTCAAAAGGTATTGAGGTTCGCTTTGGTATTCACCCAGTAGCAGGTCGTCTTCCGGGACATATGAACGTGTTACTTGCTGAAGCGAAAGTACCGTATGATATCGTTCTTGAAATGGATGAAATCAATGATGACTTCGCTGAAACAGATACAGTACTGGTTATCGGCGCTAACGATACGGTAAACCCAGCAGCTCTGGAAGATCCGAACAGCCCGATTGCTGGTATGCCTGTACTGGAGGTTTGGAACGCGAAAAATGTAGTGGTATTCAAGCGTTCAATGAATACTGGTTACGCAGGTGTACAGAACCCACTGTTCTTCAAAGAAAATACATCAATGCTATTTGGTGATGCGAAGGAAAGTGTCGAGTCTATTTTTAAAGCACTCTAACCATTCTTGATTTAAAACTATACAGGGTCAGCAATCGCTGGCCCTTTTTTGTTCCGTTTCAATGTTATAGTAATGCAAATCCTTCTGTTAGCAGATGTCAATTGCTTGTAGATTGATGTATAGTTTTGGCTAATGTAACAAGTGACGGTAACAGTTTGATTAAAAAGTTTTTGCTCGGTTTTGCAACTGTATTGCCGCTTTTTTCGGCACCTGCATTTTCCGATTCACTACCAGAAAGAATAGATACGTTTACAGAGCTATTTAATTATGAAGTAGCTCTTAAATCGTATGATATTCGTATTCTGCAATCAAATTATCCTACCAAGTTACTTGCGCCAGATTCGCTTCTGCCGCAAACGTCTGACTATCCGTTAAAAGATATACAACAGCTTTACAGCTTAGCGAATACTTGTCGTGGTAAATTGCCACTAAGTCCTTTAATTACTGAGCCGTTAGTATTTACAAGAGCTATCTGTAAAGGGACGCAACTGACACCACGTTGGTTCTCGCGTAGTGGCCTCATTCACCCTGGTGGTGGGACTTATGCTGCACGCTATGTGGATAAGTATCCAGAACTCAAACCCAAGCTTGCTCAATACATGCATATTAAAGAGCGTGACAATGAGGAAGGGGATGAGTTGTTAGAAAGCTTGAAAAACATGGACGACGACGCCATTAATGCTTTGATTGCAGGCGCGAGCATGTTTATCGAAGGTAACGAACTTTGGTTACGACGTGGTGACCGTTACTTTGTCTTCGAGAAAGATATCTGGGAAGAAAACGTCGCTAATGCGGGTCTGTCGTACGCTCTAGCGTCTCAAAGCAAAAGTTGCTTTGTTAAACGAGGCAATATTTGTTGGGATGTAGAAGATCACTCACAAGTTTTGCGGATCAGTATGATCATACTGGTAATCGCAAATATTCTTCTAGTGATTGGTTGGGCTGTATACCGCTGGAATAGTAAGCGAGAAGAGCTCCGTAGTAGAATGCTTGTGTTGCAAATTTTAACGCATGAGCTCAGAACACCGATTGCATCTCTATCACTGACGGTTGAGGGCTTTCGCCGAGAGTTCGAGCATCTACCTGAAAGCGTATATGACGAGTTTCGCAGATTGTGTGAAGATACACGTCGTTTGCGTCAATTGGCAGAAGCGAGTAAAGATTATTTGCAATCTGATAACCAAATGCTTGCAACAGACTGGGTTCCGTCTGTCGCAGACTGGTTAGAATTTAAGATCGAAGAAGAATTTGATAGTGCCGTGCTTTTCAACATCAATGAAGATGTGGCTGCTAAAGTTAATGTGTACTGGTTAGGAACTTGTATCGATAACTTGCTTCGTAATGCGCTTAAGTACGGTATTGCACCTGTTGAATTGGATGTTTCAACTAGTGAAGAAAAAATAGTATTCCAAGTCCGAGATGCTGGTGGCCTAACGGCTAAAGATTGGGCAAATTTGAAGAAACCGTTCGTCAGTAAGAGCGGGTTAGGACTTGGGTTAACAATCGTTGAATCTATGGTAGGCCGCATGGGCGGAAAAATGTCCCTTATGGGACCACCTACAACCTTTATATTGGAGATACCTTGTGAAACAGACACTGCTTCTCGTTGAGGACGATAAAAACTTGGCTGATGGCCTGTTAGTAAGCCTGGAACAAGCAGGATATGAGTGTTTACATGTGGAACGTATTGCAGACGTAGAACCACAATGGAAAAAAGCTGACTTGGTTATTCTCGATCGCCAACTCCCAGATGGTGACTCTGTACAATGTCTCCCAGAATGGAAACAGATTAAAGACGTACCAGTTATCTTGCTAACGGCACTTGTTACCGTAAAAGATAAAGTTGCAGGCCTTGATTCCGGCGCGAACGACTACTTAACGAAGCCTTTTGCTGAAGCGGAACTCTTTGCGAGAATCCGTGCACAGCTACGAGCACCGGATTCAGCAGAGCAAAGCAGCGCTGATAAAGTGATCACAAAAGACTTAGAAATTGATCGTTCAACTCGTGAAGTTACCTATAAAGATGAGCTAATTACGTTAACTCGTACAGAGTTTGATCTACTGCTATTTTTAGCGTCGAACTTAGGTCGCGTGTTTACTCGTGATGAGCTACTTGACCACGTTTGGGGTTACAATCACTTCCCAACGACACGTACTGTGGATACGCACGTATTGCAGCTTCGTCAAAAACTGCCAGGACTGGAAATTGAAACACTTCGCGGTGTTGGCTACAAGATGAAAGCATAAGTCATAATGAAAACACTACTCCCCGTAGTTCTCTCATTAGCGTTAGTGAAACCAGTCCATGCAATGGACTGGTTTCAAACTAACACGCCTTTAACGCAGGCACATCAACACTTACTTGAAGATGATCTTGCCGGTATGTTCAACTCTCTTGTTGAACTGTGGCAAACGGAACCAAGTAAAGATTTGACTCCTCATCTCAATGACCTTCTTGGTCAGTCACTATCTAAAAACTGTGGCAAGTCTCTCACTGGTGTAACGCTGCCTGAATGGATAAGTGGCGTGAACGTTATTCGTCAGACCATCCAAAGCCCTGGGCGAGATACATTTAGGTTAGTGATCAAGCTAAGAGCTACAACTGACATCGAAAATATTTCATTTAATCGATGGGTGGATGATTCTATATCCGCAGACAGTTCATTCAGTTATGAAGAACAGCCGAGCGGTACAGAATTAGCCAATGAGCGTAGTTATTCGAAACGCTACAACCTCACGGGTAAGCTTGAAGCAGGCTTGTATCACTTAACTATTGTTTCTAAAGATAAACAAGAGTATCGAACTTGGGTAATATTAGGAGATTCCAATTCTTCGCAATATGTTCGTTGGACATCTAAAGAGAATTGGAAAGTAGAAAAGAGCGCACTTCGTAATCCCCATTGTCCATTACCGCAACTTGAAGTTGGTTTATATGACTACATTGATGGTCAATACGAGCAAATGTGGAAAAAGACTTACGAGTCTAACTATCCCAATTCACTAGAGCTTGCGGGTGTCCCAAATGATAGATACGTGCTAGCAGTGAGTATCAACAGTCGTCGTTGGCAGGGCGATATAATTGTTGAGCAAGCTCAAACTATTAGCCGAACCTATGATCTTTCCCAAGAAGAATAGTTAAAGAAATACCATTTGTGCCGATAAAGGTTCAGGAAGAACCAAAATCACAAGTGTAGTATGAAAACCAAATATAAAATTCTAGCCACCTCTGTTGCCACCACACTTTTCGCAAACGTTGCTTCGGCTGCCACTTATGCGATAGAAGCTCGTAGCGATGCGATGGGTGGCGTTGGTACGGTATCAGCAACTTATCTGACTGCTCCTTTTTTCAACCCCGCACTTACTGCAATTTATCGCCGAAACGATGATGCAGGAATGATCGTGCCAAGTTTTGGTGGCAACTACGATGATCAATATGATCTTGTCGATGAAATCGAACGCATCAGCAAATTGACTGATGTCGATGAAATCAAAAAATCGATGAATGCCATAGATGGAAAAAAAACTGACTTTGATCTTGGTGGCGTTGTCGCTATAGGTATTCCTAATAAATTTTTATCTGCAACTGCATACGGTAAGTTATACACTGAATCATTCGTACAACCAAAAGTAGATACGTCAGGTACTAATCCGTTAGACGATAGCTACGTACAAGGTGTTTCTATTGGTGTTGCTGAAGCAGGTGTATCACTTGCTAAATACACCAACTTTATGAATCAACACCTTTCATTTGGTGTTACGCCTAAACTTCAGCGTATTTATACGTACTCTTACGCCACGAGTTTTCAGAATTTCGATACCAAAGACTTACGTGAACATGAGACAGCGGAAACGATGTTTAACTTGGATGCGGGCGCGCTTTGGTTCTTTGGCCCATATCGTCTCGGTATTTCAGCAAAAAACTTGATCGGAAGAGACGTTAAAACAAAATCGTTCATGTATGGCAGTGATACGATAAAATCATACGAGTACAGCATGCGTCCCGTATATACGGTCGGGGCAGGGGTTGTTGCCGATTACTTTACTATGAGTGTCGACTACGATCTTAATGAAGAAAAACGTTTTTCATCCTTCGATGATAATACGCAAATGATTCGAGCTGGTATTGAATTTGATATCTTGCGTCAACTGGCATTGCGAGCGGGTTATATGAAAAACTTAGCTCGAAGTAGCGACGAAGGTACCATTACTGCAGGTATTGGACTGTCTCCACTTAAGTTGATCGAATTAGATATTGCCGCTCAGTACACGAACGAGAACGCAATGGGGGCATCCATTAATTTCCTTGCGACCTATTAATTGAATCGTTATAGTCTGCTCCTCAAAATGAGGAGCTTTTTTATGTTTGACGATTTACCCCCTCTATCTCACCAAGAGCAACAACAAGCTGTAGAGAAAATTCAAGAATTGATGGCGAAGGGCACAAGTACAGCAGAAGCCATCAAAATTGTTGCCGAACAGATTCGATCTGAGTACGCAGAAAAACAACAGCAACAAAACTAATTAATTCATATCAGGGCTTTGGCCCTGTTTTTTTTTGGTCTCATATTATCCTCAAATATTTTCACACCTTAACGTAGTTACGTCGTAACGTTATTTCTATACCATTCAATTTATTCAACTCCCTCTATTCTGTACTAAGCAGTTAGTAAAATTTTACTTGTTTAAGTTAACCTTGATGCGTTCTGGCTTGAACGGATATGGGGTAAAATGCTATTTTTAAATTAAAATAAATAAATTCAGCAACTTACGTTGGTTTTTTTGTCTTGTGTTTCTATTTCGGTCATGTTTTTGTGTAATTAAATTACAAGGCGTTTGTTGGGTATTTTTTCAAGTAGAGGATTATGCTGAAAAGGCAAAAAAGACACGTTGTAACAGAAAATAAAATCTGAATATAGTTATATAGTTGACCTTATAGAGACAGTAAGTACTCGCAGACGTATGTCGGTTTTAGATTGAACATAGGAGTGTTGGACTCTGTTTTAACTCTAAATCTTGTCTTTAATTCAGTGTTGTCTATGAAAATAGCTCTTAATCTTGATCGATGGATTACACGAAGAAATTACTTATTGCCAAGTGGTTTTACTAAACTAGGCGACGTTGTAATTAGGAATATAAAACAAGCTGCAATAGAAATTGACAGGATTTAGAAGCGTAGTGACAGTGTAGCGTGGGTTTGTTTGCGTTAGTTACATAGTTATGTACATCCTAAGGAGGGAGAACAAAATGGGCCACATATCAATAACCGGTTCCTAAGTCACTAGTTGACTTCACGAGCCTTCAATGGCTATTAGATAGCTGATCGCTCGGCTGTTTCCACATTCTTATATCAAACTCCCATATTTTCATGAAATATGAGTTTAGACATTGCATTCGCTCTTAGTGAACTAGACTTACTATAAGCACATGAAAACTAACTAGGAGAGAAAGAATGAGTTACAAGCACGTTTTAGTCGCTGTTGATTTATCTCAATCTAGCCAAGTCGTTATCGAAAAAGCAATAACTCAAGCAAAGAACTCGAACGCCAAACTTTCATTCGTTTATGTGGATGTTGATCGTGTGATCATGGAGCCGAAAGAAGAACAAAAGTTGCAAAAGGAGCTACAAGAACTCGCTGATAAATGCCTATATCCAGTACACGAGACGATGGCAGTTATCGGTGACCTTCATATCAAATTGTCGGGAATCGTAAAAAAAGAGGGAATAGACCTAGTTGTCTGCGGTCATCATCATAATTTATTGAGCCGTTTCTTTTCATCGGTACCAAAGGTAGCAAATGAGGTTGAAGCGGATTTATTGATTGTTTACTTGGATGAGTGACAGTAACGCAGGTTTGTGCCACATCTTTTGTAATCCCGTTTTTCGCATATTAAAAAGCCGAACGTTTGTGTTCGGCTTTACGTATGATTGACGACAAAATAATTAACCAGGAATGGCAGAAGCCTCTTGGGATAAAATAGATGCAGACTCTGCGTTTGACTGCAAATCAAAATGCACGTTAACTTGCACACCTTCTCGCTCAAAAGTGACATCATCAAAATCGGTCATAGCGATTTTGAATCCATTTCTAGCAAAAAAGCCAGTCACCATAGTTCGCTGCTTAATTTCTAGTGCAGACGCGAGTAGCTTATCCATGGCATTCTCCTTGGTTATTGTGGGGATATGGGTAGAAGATACACGCAGAACGGTATGAAATCAATTTAATATAAAGCTGCTTTCGATTAAATTTTTAATGTAAGTCAATCTATCGTTTCACCCACGTGATTTATTCCACGCAAAGCCTTGATAATGAAACGGTATAGCATCTCATGTTGTGATAACAAGCATAAAGATGGGGATTTTCATAAATGCCTAACGAGGCTCTTTGAAACAATACGTTACAAAGCTTCTCGCTAGACCTCATGAGTTATCAAAGGAAAATTATAAACCTGAAAAGCCATCCTAAAGTGATTCATTTTTCAATATTTTTGATAACTCAGACCTAATAAAAGTAGATATTTCAGCTAGCTTTCTTGGTAAAGGGTTTTGATAAGGGTAGGCGATATACATGGAGCGTTCTATATCAAAATTTTGTGAAATTTGGATATTGTTGTCTATATGGTTACCTTTTACAAGATAATTTGGGATGACGCCAACCCCAACCCCCTCAGAGACAAAGTTTATTAAAATAGAGGTGTTATCAACTTCGATAACGTCAGTGTACTGCTTTTTAATCGATTCCTTATTCGAGTGATTCTTGTAGATTAATAGCGTGTTATTATTGGCATTGTTAACTGTAGATATTAAAACATCGTTATAATCACCGATTTTATGTGCAATCAGAGTGTCATCAATAATATTATTAAGCCTAATCGCTAAATCTACATTACTTTCTAATAAATTCTCAACATTGTTACTTGATGATATTTCAAAGTTCACTGCTGGATATCGTTCTTGTAAGCCTTTAAGAACAGAACCAAAAATAGAAGAGGCTATAGAATTGGGCATTGTAATTTTAAACTTTCCATTAATGCATTCACTCAACGAGCTAGCTCTGTAATTTAACTCCTGCAAGCTCTCTAACGTTTTGATGGCAAGCTCTCTAATGCTTTCGCCATGATCAGTTAAAACGAGTTTTCTTGTTGTCCTGTGGACGAGTGTTACACCAAGTTGCTTTTCTAATGCCGCTAACTGCCTGCTGACTTGAGCTTTCGACTTTCCAAGTTCTTTTGATGCCTCTGTAAGAGAGAGGTGTTTACAAATGGCTGCAAAGCAGACCAGCTCATTGTTCATCAATTCCATGATTGTTACCTTTTTGCAACTCTGAGTCACGTTGTCTTTTAACGGGAGGGAAAGTATAACTTGCATCAACGGAGGGGGACAATGATATTTAAAAGCCGTCATGAAATAATGGCAGACTACTACCTTAATAAAACCATATTGGATATTAAGTTAAACAAATATCCTGAAGAAATTAACTCAATCGACTTAAATAACGAAACGGAAAATTTAAAAATAAAAGTTCTCTCTCGTGAACTTACTAAGTTAGATTCAGGTGATTTAATTGTCGATTGCGCATCATTGATAATGACTCATTCAAAATCGACAAAAGCAATAATAAAGATCGAACTTGAAAATAATTCTTTAAATTATAAAGTTAAAAATGTGAGAATATTTAAATATGAAGACTGCAATACAAAATTCGAAAAGATCTGTTTATCAGAAAGGTACATTGTATAGAATAATAAATAATATTAGTGCTTTGTATACAAAATCGTTAGTAAAATTATTTGGTGAAGAGTTGAGAATCCATCATTGCAAACATAAAATTAATGTAAGAACCACTAGCGAGTTGAGTGAACATATGAAGAAAGATCTAGGTATAGATTGAAAAGTAGAGAGTTTACATCTAATGGATGCCTTGTTCCTATAAAGCTAATGTAATAATTACACTTTTTGGGATGGATAATACGTGACCATAAGTGAGAACATTGAATTTTCTCATCCTTTCGATAACTTAAAACATAAGTTATCGAAAGGATATAATGAGCAGTAAATTTGCAGAGAAATAATGGAATATCCAATCCAACTGTTCGTCTACTTGAATGAGCAAGATGCAGAACAAACGCGTATAGTGTCGAACGTAATCAAAGATACAGTGCAGGACCTTAATCGGCTACTGCAGTCTATAAAGCGAAAAGCCAAATACGGCGTCACCAAGCTATCATCTTCAATGCTAATCTTCTAACTCTAAAGTGCGTATTATATCTGCTTATGTTGAATGCGATTGCATATGCTAGTCCTATAAAATGTCTCTCTTTTGAGGGACTATTCAATGAAGTATCACGAAATGACTAAAAACTATATTTTTCGTGAATTTGAATGTGGTTTATCCGTCGAACAAGCTGCTGAACTTTGTTTAAAAACTGTGAGAACAGTCAAAGAATGGGATAAGGGGAAAACCATTCCTCCTGAGTGTAAACGGCTGATGAGAATGACAAAGGGAAGGGAATTGAGCTCATCTGAGCAATGGGAACAATTCAAAATGCATTATGATAGATTAGAACTTCCAACAGGGCAGCTAGTAACGGCTCAACAAGTTTTGACTGGAATTGCTTTGTTAGAGATTGGAAGCGAACCAGACCAAGTTACGATGACAAAAATCCTCAGATATGTTAGAGCGATAATTCAAACGAAAATCTAATAAATGCCCCGAAATGGGGCATTTGTCTAATCTTTATTTATAATGAATAAGTATTGGCTTAACCTGTTAATTATATTTTTCATTATTTCAAAATCAATTCCAATCTTGTTTGATAACGAAAAAATCAATAATACCTCTATAAATATAGTATTTTTATGTAATTCTTCCTCAGTTATATAAAAATCATTAGCATGTGTAATGTCATTTCTAATTTTCGTTACTTTTGGAATGTCGCCTTTAGAAAATAACCATGTTTTAGTAACTTCTGTTGGAATTGATAAATATAAGTCTTGGATGCATTTTGCGGTATTGTATTTTCTCTTGTTATAGTAAGGAATTCCTTTGAGGAAAGAGTTTACGTTTTTCTTGTCACCAAATTTTTTAATAAGATAGTTTCTAGATCTTTTAATTAAATCATTTAAAACTTCATCATCAAGAAAGCTTTTTTCCTTTTTACATAAAGACTCTAAAAGTCTGAAGTAACCAAGGAACTTCTCTTCATCACTTGTCATTCTCTTGTATTTTAAATATTTGAAAAAATGGTTTTTATCGTGTTTATCTAAGCTGAAGAAATTGGAAAATGATTCCAAAGGCAAAGAAGGTAGTCCAAGTTGGTCATAGTTAAGATTATGACTACATGGAAAAAACTCATAGTCCATTTTGTTGTGCTGCGAGAAGTGTTCTGTGGGAAAGTACAAACTAGCCAATTGACTACTTTGACCATAACTGACATCTATTTTTTCAATTGAAAAATCTCTACCAATAAAAAACACCAAAAGTGTATACAATTCATCAAATTTATACTTAACATCTTTAGCGATAAGTTTTTCATTAAATAAATAATTAAAAGACGGAGTGAAAAGCATACCTGTACTAAACTCATTTGGTGAGTCATATACTGTCAGGTTGTACCCTACGGTAAAATATTCATTATTATTTAACGAAATATGGAATTCATTTAAAAGATCGCTATTACTAAATGGATTACTTTTATAATATGAATCAACGATTTCTCTTTGTTTTTTTGTATGACCTAACCATCGATTGAGACATGATGAATGCAAGCTTAAGGAATCAAATCCTATATGCTCTTGGTAAAAATTGGATGGTACTAGGACTAAATAACCAACGCTATATGAGCATTCTATAACAACGACATCTTTGTTATAGCTAGTCAATGTCCTTTTGGATGCGCGCAAAAGGTTTACATTATTAAGTATGAATGTTTTATTAATACAGTGACATTCAAGGTTCTCCATGTTGCTCCAGTCAAAGGCAAACTTTCTACCTTCACGTACCTCCCCAAATACATGTAATAAAATCTCTCTTGGGCTTAGCTTCAGTTTTGCTGCAAAAGGAACTCCTTTGACATCAATCGTTACGTTTAACTCGTAAGTTTCTGACAGTCTTAATTCAGTAACATCGTCTTTCATGTGCACCCATAATTATAACAATCTGTTTTATTTGATTGTAATACAGGGCTGCAAGATTTTGCTATAGCTAGAATTTCTTGTACAGTGTACAACGCCAGCTCGGAGTGGGAATTTACCCCCGTAATACAGATTCGGGGGTTTGACCTCCCGCCGCACGTCGCGCAATCGTCCTAGCCCGTCCTCACTTGCTCCGTGCGTCCGTCGGAGAGAACCCAGAAAAGAAGAGTAAGCATTGCTCGACACTCGCAAAGCTTTGATGTTGTGAGTATGCAGCGTTCCGGTAGGTTAACGCGCCTTTGGTGTGGATAGTCTCTGCGAGGCTGGTCTAGCAGGAAGGAGGGCGGCAGCATCCAAGTAGCTTTGGGCTGCTAACCGCGCCGATTAAGTAATGAGGCTAGGTTTTGCTGTGGTGGGCGGCTTGGTGCCTCGTCGTCGCTCCGCAACTCCTTATCCCTGCGGGGCAGGCACCGTGCCTTTAATTGAAGTAGTCGACCAGTTTGCCTAGGAGATATCTCGCAAGGTCATACACGAGCACCACAATGACTGCATTCACTATCGAGAGATGATCAAACAGCTCGATGATGTCAACCAGCTGTCCATGCGTTACGTATTCATTCATTAGCTTTCGTCCCCACCAAACAAACCGCCAACGGGTTTGAGTTCAATATCTTGCTCTTGCCGTTGTGCATATTGCTCATACGGCGAACACGTGACATAGAAGTTGGATGCGCCGTGGGACAACTGGACGAGACAATCGTCCAGATATTCCATCTTGACGCCCAACTTATTTAGGAACCCGTCATCGAGGTAAGTCACACCACGCGGTGTGACAACCTCAAAATGCACGTTGACGTGTATCGAGGTGGCTTTGTGCCAACGTTCCACCGCAGAGACATAGATACTCTCTGAGTTCGCCAGTGGGAACCAAGCCGGAACGGTGCCTACGTCATGATAAGACTCATTCCCGCAACCAGAACCCGTACAGCCAGAACCACTAGAACCCATGACAGAACCAGGCGAACCACTTTGACCAGGACGTGCTTGACCTTGCGAAGTCGAAACGCCACTTTGCTGCAAAGTTTGATGAAGCTGCGTTCCTTCCGCAGTTGTCGTCTCAGAATCAGAAACCATACCAATAAGCGCATAAACTAAGTACCCAAATGAAAGCACGACCAGTGCCATAGCTGCTAAGAATTTCGGGTTAAGAAAGATATTCTTTCCAAGCCCCGACTTGGTGATTTGCCCCGTGACGGTCGAGGCGTAGAGTAGGTGGACATCAAGCGGCACCTTGAGGTTATAAACCACATCGTCTTTGCTTGGTTTGGTGACCGTTCGAGTCGGGTCATGTTCCAAGATGCGCGGTTTGCGGTTGGAAAAGAAGATCCCATCTTTACCCTTATGTTGCTTGGCCAACTCCGCAACACCTTTTAACTCTTTCGGGATTTGAGCAAAGTCAGGCGTGAGCAACACAATGTCCCAGTTGTAGTGCCGGTGCTCCATAAAGGCGTTGTTAAAGTTCTCTGGATAGATGATGCGTCCTTGCTCATCAAAGCGTGTGCGTTGGCAATCGTCTATCTCGCCATTGTCCAAACTGGATGTATCAATCGTTAGCCAACGAGAGTGAAACAGCTCAGAGAATCCCTCCGGTAAGTGAGGCTCAAAGTCAGTGAAAGGGCGCTTGTGTATGTTCGCCATTTTAAAACCTGCATTGACCGAGAAGATTTGCTGACACTCATCAATGAGGATGAACGCCCCAATGGGCGCCCAACAGAAAAAGTATTTCCAAAGCTCGAAGCCTTCAGGATTGCGAGAGCTAATGCGAATGAGCCGAGCCGTATCAGGAAACTTCTCACCAAGGCGTTGTTCAATCACTTCAAGTGGCTGCATGCCATGAATGTTGGTAATGCAAATTCGACCTTCACGCAGTGCAGGCAGTAAGTCAAACCACACAGCGCAAGCCGATTTGTAAGAGCCACCGTGACCGTATCGAAATGAAGTAGCCATTCAATCACCAGTTAAAAAAACGCATAACTAAAGACGTAGCGAACGCATCAAAGATGACACGTAGCCCAGAGGTGACGCCGTATTCGGTCAAGATATAACGGACGTCAGAGGGAAGTGCATTAAAGCGGTCTTCGACAAGCGTATAGACGCCATACTCTTCGAGCAGCAGCTGCGCAATCTTGAGTGCGATTTGTATCGAGGCAATCTTGATATCGAGCCATACTGAGATAAGCCACATCGCGCCGTATTCAAACGCGTTCTTTATCCATTCAATCGCCACATCAAAGAAGTCGAGAAAGGTTTGCCCAATGTTGGCAATAAACTCTAATGCTGAGTAGATGTATTCCATGTTATTTACTCCGATTACCAAACAGAACCCAAAGGGCGATTAAGGCACAAATGAACAGCACGACAGGGCGCACGTAGCCCGATACCGCATCAAAACGCTGTAATCCTGATTCAACGGTTGCGCCTTTGATGTTAAAAGACTTGTCGCTTAATGTGCCGTTGTTGAAGTTGGTGCCGATAGTGATTAAGCCTTTGATGTCGTCCACATAGCCTTGGATGGATTCGGCTTTTTCATCTATCGTAGTTTGCAGGTTGGCAAAGTCTTCTGCCGTGAAGATTTCGCCAGTGATAGCGGTGCCCGTAGGTGTACCAAACTCTGAGCCAGTCAATAGACCCTCAATCGCATTTAAGCTGCTATCGAGTTCGCCCACAGAATCACCAAGCCCTTTTAAATCGTCACGAATACCAATAGTGGCGTTGGTATTGTTGTTCACCGCCGTAGTGATATCGCCGTTGGCCTGTTGGATGAGTGCCTTGGTGTTGTTATAAATTTTGTTGTCATTGATTTGCTGCTCTTGAATGGCTTGGGTGTTATCGACCAAAGAGCCTTTCACATCAATAACCGCGTTGGTGATGTCCGCGTGTGACTGGTTGATATCGACGTTAAGATCATGAATGCCTTTGTTCACATCCACGTTAAGCCCTTTAATAGCAGAAAGGACTGCCGTGTCTGTCGATTCATCCGTGTCAGGGTCTTCTACGTCCGGTTTATCATCAACGACACCGGGATTGACCGTGTTGGTTGAATCATCGGGTAGGACACTTGGGTCTTCAATCTCGCCTGTTGGGTCGTCAGGGTCATGGGTTGGGTCTTCTGGCGTATCCGGTGGAATGATTGGCTCGTCTGGCCCATTCACGCCCCAGAAAAGTGTGCCACCTTCACACTGACGTCCAGTGTAAGCAAAGCGCAGAGAGCATTGAGAGTCGGGCGTGTACTGTCCATCAGGAACGCCAGTACAAATAATGGTGGATTCGTTTTTGGTCATTTCGCATCGAGTGGCACCGTAGTCACCGTAACACGCGCCCGTCACCAGTTCGCCGTAGACAGCAGGGTGCCAATACAATTTCACCGTATCGCCAATGGACTGTTTGAACTGACAAGCATCCATGCATGAGCCATCAGGATTGGTGCCAAATTCACAGTTCGATTCGCACATGTTTTCTCGGTTAAGTTCGGTGCCAGCAGGACATTGAAACCCATACCAACCATTAAACCTAACCGTTTGACCGGGATAATCTCCGCCTGAAACATTACAAATGGAACCACCACCATACTTGTTCACTTGCAAAAAGCACGTCGTGGTTTTGTAGTTCTTATATGGAACGCTGCGATTCTCAAGACAAGAAAGCACGCTAGCAATGTTGTAGCTTTTCCCGTTCTCAGCACAATCAAAAATACCACCTACATCCCTTGCGGTACCCGTTGTGGGAAATTGAGTCGCAGAAGCTTGGCTATAAAAAGACAGAAAGATTAACGGAAGAAAAAGCAGTAGTTTTTTCATAAAGAAGCCAATAAAAAAGGGAGCCGAAGCCCCCTTGATTAACTGATTAGTGAGTATTGATGCCACTCACAAAGCCGTGGAGAAATGCCCCCGCAAAGGCAACACCTAGAATGATAGCGAGAACATCTCCAAGTAAATTACCAGATAAAGGAGGCATGGAGGCGAACCGTTAGCGACGCAAGAAGCCAACAACCATAGTCACACCAAAGCCCAGTGCAGCCATACCAATTAGACCCGCCACAACCAGTGATACGTTAGCTTGACCACCGGATACCGCAGAGTTGATTGCGCCCGTGATATCGACTTCAGCGAAGGCCGGAGAGACAGACGCGACCATAAGAGCAGCGCCAGCTGCGGTTTTTTTGTTTACGACTGCGTGTTTTACGTTAGTTACAACAAGTTCTAGTTTTTTCATAAGATTTACCTTTTACTCATAAGGCGAACAACACGACCCACCCAGTGACCAACGACCATGTTGATCAAGAGCACGCCACTGACATACAGGAACAAGTCACCGTTGAAGAGGACTGGTTCCTTATATTCTTGGTAGTCCACCGCCGAAATCAGCACGTATTCTTGGCAATCCACAACAGGCGTTTTCGTTGCTTTCAAATTGCCATACTGGTTAACGACGGTGACGCATACAGACATTTTTTAGCCTTGAACGGGTTTCATTGAAGCCTCGAAGTGCTTCTTAATTTCTTGGTCGACTGGAATAAGCTCAGTCACGATAGCGCCCGCCAGTGGGTCTTCTGGATTAATCTCCAAGCGCAATTGGTATTCGCGGCGAGGAACAAGAGCACCAGTGCGCTCAAGAAGCAGGGCATATTCATGGTCAATCATCAACGGTTGATCCCATTGGGGATTCACATCACCCGATTCACCGATAGTGCGGCGTTTGAATTTCTCTGAGTTGATTTCACGTAGAGGACGTGACACGTTCAGTTGAGCACTGTCGCCACGTGCTGAGTTCCAAGTGATATCCATGCCAAGTACAAAAACGGATTTAGCCATTTGTTAAGTCTCCAATATGTGAGTCACCAACTTGCCGTAGGTATCGGGGAAGGTGAATTTCGTTCCATCACGGACAAGGGAACCGACCACGGTTTCAATGTCGCCCTCATGGAATTCGATAAGTGAATTAAGGATTTTCCCGTACTGGCGACGCATCCAGTGCGCAGAGGCCAGCAGGTCTAACGCTGCGCGTTTCGTCGGGACAGGTTTGGTATTGAATTTCTTAGCGGTAGAAATCGAGGCTGCGAAATCATTGAGCGCGGCATACGCGCCAGCTGGATTCAGCAACACATCAACATTCCATTTTTTCAGCTCGACTTCAGAGCGATACCAGACAAGACCCGTGTTTGCGAGTTTCTGCTCAAGAGCCTTGTTGTAGATACGCCAGTAAATGCGCGAGGTACGCGAACCAATCGAGTATTGCTCTTTGGTGTAAATCGGTTTGCCGTCTTTGCCGATACTGGCAATGGTCATATCTTCATGAAGTACAGGACCACGGCCACGTTCAGCAGTGCGGAAACAGTCGTCACGCCACGCCTTGTAAGCGTATTCGCAATCGAAAATCCCGTCGTAATCGTCATAGGCCAAGTCAACACGCGCCAGAGTTTGCACACCAAGTACATTGGTCAGCCAGTCATGCAGCGACCACGCAGGACGACGGGCAAATACATGCTTGCATCCCGTTCCGTTGATTTGGAAATGCACCGTGTCATTGTTACCGCCGATACCAACGAAGCCGCAGAAGTCTTCACCATCTGGCGAGGTCAGTTTCATGGATTCGGTGTAGAACTGGAAACCTAAACCACGAGGCGCAGACAATGACAAACCAAGCACTTGGTTGGTGAAGATGCGCAAGCAATCTTCCAAATAGTTTCGGTAACAGATATCAAAGGCTTTGTTGTACGCTTCAATTTCTTCAGATGTCTTAGCAACCGTCGGATTAAACACAGGTGGAGCAGGGAACTTAGGTGCGCGACAGTGACGCTGTAACAGTCCAGATTTGGCAAAGCCTTTGTATTCCTCATGCTTGTGCAATCGACGAACGGCGTCATGACAATGGCGTAAGTCTTTCACAGCAAACGTAAAACACAGGTAATCAATATGAACGCTTTGCTCATCGAAACTTTTAAGGATGTTAGTTGCAGTAGTCATCAAACACCCCCAAATTGATACGTTGTTCAACGGTCGTGTTGGTGATGGACACCAACTCATAAGAAGTGAACTGAGAGGAAGCCCAAGACTCAAGATGAGACATGGATTTAAGCAAATCCCATTCGTCGCAACCTTTGACCAACACAGAAACCGTGTAGTCAGGTAGCAAGTCGTAATAGATGATTTGAGCTTGAGATTCCATTAAAACCAATCCAGTTTTGAAGTGAGTAACCAAATTTGGTTATTAGCGTAATCACCAAAATTGGTTAGCGCAAGACACCAAAAATGGTGATTGATAAGCTAAACTGACGGAAACGGAGGAAGCGGTATGTATCAGAACAAACTATTAGATGCCTACAAAAAGGCTCAAAGTTACGTACAAGACAAACAAATTGCAGCGGATATGAATGTACCGCCGCAGAGAATCAGTGATTTCCGCAAAGGAAAGCGTTATATGACTGATACACAAGCAATTTTTCTTGCAGAGCAATCAGGTTTAGACCCTGAGATTGCATTGTTGGGTTGTCACGCTGATCGCAATGATAATCCGCAGATAAAAGCAGTATGGGAAGGAATTGCAAAAAAGTTTAATGGGCTTGGATTGTCAGGAATCTCAATGGCTTGCACTGGATTAGCCTTAGTGATTTCAAGTCCACAGGAACCACTATTACAGTGCGCATTATGTATATTATGTTAAATTGAATGTGCTCGTACGCCAAATGTTGCCAATGAGCGCTCCTATTCCCCTGTGAATTTGAAAGTTAAAGACTTTAATGTGAGTATTAAACATAATGGCTATTTACCATAAAATAGCTAATATCGATCTATCAATCTGCGATTGCTTGTTCTTCAATTAGCGTATTACTTACTAAAATAAAAAATGGCGTCTATTTTTAGACGCCATTCTGAGTTTCCCTGAATGTAAATTAGCCACCGGCTAATTTGACTGTCATGCCTTTCTTTTCAAGATGCGCTTTGATCTTGTCTCTAGCATCACCTTGAATTTCGATATTGCCATCTTTTACCGAGCCACCACAGCCGCAGACTTTTTTGAGTTCTGCAGCTAATAATTTTAAAGGTGCATCATCCAAGTCTAAACCTGTCACGATGCATACACCTTTACCTTTACGTCCTTTCGTTTGGCGCTGAATTCGTACAATACCGTCGCCTTTGGGGCGAGATGTTTTTTCTTCTTCCGGCTTAATTCGACCGGTTTCTGTTGAATATACCAGAGTCATTCTATTGTTTCTTTTGTTGTTGAGCTTGCATCGCTTTTTGCTTTGCAGCTAAATAAGCTTCGATATGACGTTGAATAGCAGTTTTACTACCCTTAATCAGTTTACCATTAAACATACAGTACCAAGAGTTGGGCTGACCTGTATCATTTTGAATCGTATAACCGTTAAAGACTTCTGATTTTGCACCACCAACTTGCTGCGCTCTTTGTCCAAGGGCGGCAAACTCTTTGGGATAAATAATTGATGCGGTGTCGCACCACCAATCAATGCTTTTCTTTACCGCCGTCAAACTGCCTTGTAAGACGTGGTTCTTGATTTTAACCTTCCAAATACTGCCATCTGGTCCGCCTGACTGCAGGTTAAAACCTCTATAGTTTGAAATCGCCATACCACTGAGTCATCTGTTTAATGCGTTGATATAATCATAATTGCTACTGAGCAATATTCAAATACGGCTTGAGTAAACCTTGCTCTAGAAAACAATTTCTATCATAAAACGCGCCTTGATAACGTTAATCACTTTGCACTGTTTATACAATCTTCCAAGAACTCATGGAATTTGTGCCCGTTATTGTGAAGCATTTTAGGGAACATCGAGATCGGAGTCATACCTGGGAATGTGTTTACTTCGTTTAAGTAAATCTCATCATCTTCCGTTAAGAAAAAGTCGATACGAGACAAATGGCGAAGATTCATTTGCTTAAATACCCTCTCAGATGCGTGCTGAATTGCATCTAATTGTGCTTGGGTTAGATTCTTCGCTTCAACTTCAGTGAGCGAGTGACTTGAACTGCTGTACTTTTCATCGTACGAGTAAAAAGCACCGTCAGGTGCAATAACCTCGCCTGGTTTGGTTATGTGCAGCTGGCCATTCATCTCATATGCAGCAACTTCAAGCTCTCGTGGTTTTACTGATTTTTCAACCAACACTTGGTCAGAAAACCCAAACGCATCATTTACTGCATTGGAAAGTTTATCTTTTTCTGTGACGCTGTAACATCCAACAGATGACCCTTGACGAGCGGCTTTGACAAAGACTTTTCCCCACTTTTCAAATGCTTTATGAGCTTGAGTATGAGCTTCTTCATCGTTGCGCGTTAAGAATAAGTATGGCGTATTGGGAATGCCGATAGCGTCGTACCAAAGCTTAGATGTGATTTTATTGAAGCTATTGCTACTTGCTTCTGGCCCGCAACCAAGGTAAGGAATACCTGCGATTTCAAACAGAGATTGAATATCACCTGTCTCGCCTGGAAAACCATGTATACAAGGCACAATGAAATCGATGGTTTGATTAGATTCACTTGAGCACAACTGCTTGGTATTGAGATCCAAGTAAACCAACTCACCTTGGTTGGTCATCCAACCTTCGTTTTTAATTTCTACGCGTGTAACGTGAACGTCTTCAATAAGATTTAATTGTTGTTCGACAAAGTTTGCAGACAATAATGAAATCTCGTGCTCAGAAGAGCCGCCGCCGCATAGTAGAAGAATATTTTTAATCATGAATCAATCTTTCCGTGACCTACAAAAGATACTATTTATTATGATAAACCTTTGAAGTGTGACGTACAGTAATTTTAGTGTGAGGAATTTTGTTCGAGTAGGATTTGAACAAATAAATAAGGGAGCTATTCGCTCCCTTATTTGATGTGTTAGTTTAATTTGTTAAGCGTTGGATAAGCTGAGTTTTTAATGGCGTCAATGCTTTTAACAAATGGTCTTAACTGCTGAAATTGAGCAGGCAAAGTCGAAATCGCTTGCTTGGCTTCCGCGCTTGTTGCGTAGTCTCCGTATAAAACTGAGAACCACTTAGTACCGTTGACGACTTTGTAGTTTTCCCAAATTGGCTGACCGTTCTGTGGCAGCTTATTTGCAAACTGATCGACTTTCGCTTGGCTACCCACAGCCGCGACTTGAATGGTATAGCCGAATCGTTGAATACCTGCTTGCTTTTTACTCGGTGGTACGATCTTAACTGGCTTCGCCTGCTCTTTTGGCGTTAGCTTGACTACTTTTTTCTCTTCAGGCTTTGCCGTCATTTTCACAACAGTTGGTTGTACGTCTTTTTCTACTACAGCGTTTTCAGACGCCATAATTGGCTTAGAGATACGATCTGATTTGTAGTCCTCTCGATAACTTTCAGAAGTTACGTCTGTGATGTAAGTTTCAGATGCACAAGCAGAAAGCAGGACTGACAAGCCGATGATTGCGATTTTTTTCATGAAGTAACAAATGCTCTGGATAAATATTACGATAAATCATGCCGATAGCAGGGCCGTTTATCAAGCATCAAATACAATAATCTGTGATTTTGATGTGATGAATAACACAAACTCCATAAGCATCGCCCACATTTTATGCAATGTCTGGTCTGAAGACGTTTTATCAATAAATTATTCGTTTATGATTGATATGAAACCGATAGGCAAACGTTACTTGCAAACGGCTAGGAGTCAGCATGAATAAACTACATAAACTCTTTAAACCCAACTCTGTGGCCGTTATTGGGGCATCTCAAAAAGCATTGCGAGCAGGACATGTAGTTATGCGCAACCTTCTACAAAGTGGGTTTGGTGGCGCGATTATGCCAGTAACGCCGCGATACAAAGCGGTATCCGGAGTTATAGCCTACCCTGATGTGGCTTCCCTACCCTATACGCCAGATATTGCGATTTTATGTACGAACGTTTCACGCAACGAGCAACTGCTTAAAGAGTTAGATGAGAGAGGCACACCGTTTGCGATTGTTATCTCTGATGACGCCCAGCCTTTAAATATTTCATCATTGAATATTCGAGTTTTAGGACCAAACAGCTTAGGTATTATCTTGCCTTGGCACAATTTTAACTGCACGTTTTCTCCTGTTGCGGCTAAGCCCGGAAAAATTGCGTTCATCTCACAATCTGCGGCGGTTTGTACCACAGTGTTAGACTGGGCAAATGATAAGAATATTGGCTTTTCTTCGTTCATTTCGATTGGACGCGGACAGGATATCGATTTTGCAGATTTGCTTGATTACTTAAGTATGGATGGGAATACGGAAGCTATTCTGCTTTATGTGGATAACATCCAAGATGCTCGACGATTTATGTCTGCTGCGCGAGCTGCTTCACGGAACCGCCGTATATTGGTATTAAAAGCGGGCCGCTCTAAAGAGATGAATACTTTCGAACAGCAAGATGGTGATACGCTTGATGTAATTTACGATTCTGCCATCCGTCGAACTGGTATGTTACGAGTCAGCAATACGCATGAGCTATTCGCTGCGGTAGAAACACTCACGCATTCTGTGCCACTTCGTGGAGAGCGTTTAGCGATCGTCACCAATGGCGGCGGCCCTGCTGTTATGTCCGTTGATACTTTGATTGAACGTGGTGGCCAGCTCGCAACACTTGATGACGCTGCCATTGAGCAATTACAAACTGCACTCCCGTCCAACTGGCGCGCTCGAAATCCGATTGATCTGTCTGGTGACGCAACAAAAAAACGCTACATTGATACCATTAACGCACTGATGAATAACGACTGTGCAGATGCGATCTTGATTATGCATAGTCCTTCTGCGGTTTCCGACCCTCTTGAAACTGCTCAAGCTGTTATTGAGGCGATCAAGGCTCACCCTCGGCATAAGCATTTTAATATCTTGACCAACTGGTCAGGAGAACAAACGTCGAGAGAGGCACGACTGGCATTTACTCAAGCTGGCATTCCAACCTATCGAACGCCGGAAAGTGCGGTCGTTGCATACATGCACCTGGTTGAGTATCGGCGAAACCAGAAGCAATTAATGGAAACGCCAACGACGGCTGAGCCATTGCACTCTGGAAGTGTGAGTTCTGCAAAAGAATGGGTAAATGAACGACTACTGGATAAAAACACAGTTACCTTGGATACGCATCAAACCAGCCCATTATTTAAGCTGTTCGGGTTTAATGTTCTGCCAACATGGATTGCATCTGACGAAATTGAAGCCGTGCATATGGCAGAAAATATCGGATACCCTGTTGCGGTTAAGTTGCGATCTCCAGACATTCCTCATAAATCGGATGTACACGGTGTCGCCCTGAATTTAAGAAACAGTCGAGAAGTTTCCAACGCAGCGCTATCCATTCTAGATACCGTAAAGCTAAGTTACCCTTCTGCCAATGTACACGGTCTGTTGGTACAAGGTATGGCAAAGCTCGGCAGCGCTGAAGAGCTACGGATTAGTATTGCAGTAGATAAGGTCTTTGGACCTGTGATCTTGCTTGGTCAAGGCGGCTCGGAGTGGAATATCGCCCAAGATGCCGTCGCTGCACTTCCTCCTTTGAACATGACGCTTGCACGCTACCTTGTCGTTGTGGCTTTAAAGTCTGGAAAGATTCGCCTGCAGAAACACAAAGATGCGCTCGATATTAGTGAGTTGTCGAAATTCTTAGTTCGTATCTCCCAAATGGCGGTTGAGTTGCCAGAAATACAAAGGCTGGATATCCATCCAGTATTGGTGTCGGAAAGCGATTTAACTATCCTCGATGCGGACATCACACTGTGTAAATACGAGGGAGATGCGCAAAAACGTCTGGCGATTCGTCCTTTCCCGGCAGAATTTGTCGAAACTGTAACGCTTCGAGATGGCCAACCTATCCTGCTGCGCCCTATCCTGCCTGAAGATGAGCCGCTGCATGCTCAATTCATTAATAGCGTATCGAAAGAAGATCTGTATAAGCGTTTCTTTTCTGAGGTTGGTGAGTTCAACCATGAGGCTTTGGCAAACTTCACCCAAATCGACTATGACCGCGAAATGGCGTTTGTTGCGGTAGCGTTTAATACCGACGGACCGTCTTTCATAGGCGTAGCCCGCGCATTGATTACACCAGATAATAGTGATGCTGAGTTTGCTATTTTGGTTCGTTCAGATTTGAAAGGAAAAGGCTTAGGTAAAGTGCTGATGCAGAAAATTATCAGCTATTGCAAGATTAAAGGCACAAAGCAAATGTCTGGAATGACCATGCCTACAAACAGAGGGATGTTGATGTTAGCTCAAAACCTGGGATTTGAAGTCGATGTTCAGTTTGCCGATGGTACGGCAGATATGGTGCTTCCTTTAAATTGAAAAATAAAGCATTAGCGATAACTTTACTTCTTAGATTCGGTAAGCAATGGGAACCTAAGAAGTAAAAGTTACGTTGTTACTTTAGTTTCCAATTCTTTTTCAAGTATTGAATACACCAGGATTTCGCCTCACCCATGGTATTTCGGCGCCATGCTAAGATAATATCCATCGGTTGCTCTTCTGTACCTTCGATTCGCTTCAATACGCCACTATCAATCAAAGGTTGTGCAATTTGGCTTGGTAACGTACCAATGCCTAAACCTGCAGTGAGCGCATCTACTTTTGCCGTAAAGTTGGTGACGGTCAAGCGAGGCTGTTTTTGAATGATATTAATTGAGAGCGCAGGTTGTTCGCGTGCAGTGTCTGCAATGGCAATGATTCGGTACTTTTCTCGCGCCGCCTCATCAAACTTACCACTACGCTTGTGAACATAGTGATCAGCTGCCGCTACCCAAAACATGCTCATCTTACCAATTTTTTCTGATTTGACTTCTTGAGGAAGTGTATCCAGTGATGGGCAAATCAGTAAATCCGCTCTACCTGTATTCAGCGATTCCCAGCTACCAGCCAAGATCTCTTCTTGCAGTCTGACTCGTGTTGAGCTGACTTCAGCCAATGCATCAACCATAGGGAAGAAATTGGATATAGGAATAATGCCATCAAAGGCAATGGTAATATCCAGTTCCCAGCCATTCGCCAATAACGTTGCATCGTTCACTAACTTTTCACTGGCTTGTAAAATGGCTCGCCCTCTTTCAAGGATGAGCTTTCCTGCTTCAGTAAAATAGGCTTTGTGACCAGAGCGATCGAAGATAATGATGTCTAAGTCTTGCTCGAGTTTCTGGATCTGATAACTCAGTGATGACGGGGCTCTATCTAACTCATTCGCAGCAGCTGCAAAACTCCCTCTTCGGTCAATGGCATCCAGAATATGGAGCGCTTCTAACGTAATTGGACTCTGCACATGGCCTCTCTTAATGTGATTTTTGTCACATTGATTGTATTTGGATGATCTTATCAAGAACTAACATTAAACAATATAACACACTGATAACTAAAGACTAGAAATGCTCATAACCTAAGAGTTCTACTCAAGATAAAACCACAAACGACAATGGTAATGATAGTAATTATTATTTAGATCTATTAATATCCCGTTTGTTGTTACCTATTATGGATCTAAGGTATTGAAGCCAATGTATAAAAAATCAATTTTGTCAGCCTCGATTTTAGTTGCCCTTTCCCAGACTGCTTATGCGGAAGAAGTTTCTAAGTTTGAAGAAGTCGTTGTGTCGGCAACCCGTACCAACCAAACCATTGATACGGTTGCTGCGTCTGTTGCCGTTATTTCTGAGAAAGAAATCGAAGAAAACATGGTAAAGGACTTGAATGATCTATTCGAGTATACGCCAGGAGTTACTGTTAATGGCACTCAACGCCAAGGCGTTCAAAGTATTAACATTCGCGGGACGGAAGGTAAACGAGTTAAAATCTTAGTAGACGGTGCATCTCAACCAGGTGTATTCAGCGGTGGACCATATTCGTTTATCAACTCTAGTGCCGTTACTGTTGACCCTGATATGCTAAAGAGTGTCGAAATTGTTAAAGGTGCAGCTTCTAGTCTACATGGTAGTGATGCAATTGGGGGTGTTGTCGCATTCGAAACAAAAGATCCGAAGGATTTCCTCAAAGATGGTAAAGACTTTGGTGGTCAAGCAAAACTTTCTTATTCATCGGAAGATAACTCTTTTAGTGAGCATGTAGCTTTAGCAAAGCGTTTCGGTAATACAGAAGCACTTGTTGCCTTTACACGACGTGATGGTGGAGAGCTACAAAATTTCTCTAAGGCACCTTACGATAACTATTCTGTGGACAACCAAGATTATTACAAAAACGACCTATTGGTAAAACTTCAATCTCAATTGAATGACGCTCATCGCTTGGAGTTCTTGGGAGAAGTTATTTACAACGAGACTGACTCAGAGATCGCACATAAAAGTTACAAAAACTTCAACGCTGAAGACACAACCAAGCAAAATCGCATTGGGCTCAAGCACATTTGGTTTGCAGATGCAGCTATCTCGGATACGATCACGTCCAAGCTTACATGGATTGGTAAAGAAGAAAACGGCGTGTCTAATCGCTTTATCGAAGCCAGCCCAGGTTATCCACCTTACGTACCGCCTAGTGGTGACAACCAACAGAAAAAAGATTATGAATATACTGAAGACAAATTTGAATTCGAAACTCAGTTAGATAAAGAGATTCAAAATCACTATATTGTTTACGGAATATCGTATAAACATAGTGACATCAGTAATACCAATCGCGAGTTGAATTCCGATCCCGGCACGCCAGATACCGTTTACGTTTACACTCCGGATGCAAAAGAAGAAAGCTTTGGTTTATTCTTGCAAGATGAAATTTCACTTCTTAATGACAAGCTAATTCTGACTCCAGGTGTGCGTTACGATTACTTCTCTACTAATCCTTCCAACACCTCTGAAGAGTCATTCGAGAAGTTTAGCGACTCTGCATTAACTGGTCGTTTAGGAGCAACTTACTCTATATCGCAACCTGGCACGATCTTCGCGCAAGTGAGCCAAGGGTTTCGAGCGCCATCGTTCGACGAGCTTTACTACACCTACGATAATCCGGCTCATGGCTATACCAACCGCCCTAACCCAAATTTGGGATCTGAAAAGAGTTTGTCTTATGAGCTTGGTTACCGTCATAACACTGCAGCGTCTGCAACTGAAGTAGCGTTCTACTACAGTGATTACAGTGACTTTATTGAGCAAACGTCATCAAATAATGGTGGTTTAACTGAATTCACAAATATCAATATTAATGAAGCAAATATTAAAGGGGTTGAGCTATCTAACCGTCTTGATTGGCATGCTATTGCCGGTCTTCCATCAGGCGTGACAACTCGTTTTGTTGCAGCATACACAGAAGGTGAAGATGGTGATGGTAACCCATTGAACAGCGTCAACCCATGGAATGCAGTGGCAGCGGTAAATTACGATTCACCAAATGCACTTTGGGGGACAAGTCTAAAAGTAAACTACACGGCTAAGAAATCGAACAGTGATATCAACTCTGATGGTGATAAAGGCGGAATCAAAGACCAAGTTGCTTTGCCGTCTGCGACAGTCGTTGACTTAACGGCGTACTACAAACCAATGAAAGATATAACCATTCATGCTGGTGTTATGAATCTGACGAATGAAGAATACCATCTTTGGAACGATGTTCGCGGTAAGACTGAGTTAAGTCGAGATAAAACGCAAGCTGAGCGTAATTACAACATTAGTGTTAAATACGAGTTCTAAACCTTAAAAACACAAAAGCCAGCGTAATGCTGGCTTTTTTTATGGCTTTCATTTCAAAAATGTAAAGAAAAGTATGAAAAATGAAAGTTTACTGTTTTGCCATCTCTTTTTTCACCATTACTGCTGCTGCAATGATAAAAGTGATGATCAGACCGAGTTCCATGAACTACCCCAATAGCTATGAGAAAATTTATAACCCAAATTAAGAGTCGGACATAGTTTAACAGCTCTATATAGACTTGCTACCTTTTAACCAGTAATTTACGATTTTTTCCGATTTGGATCAAAAAAGACGCAATTATGCGTCTTTTTGTTATTATTATGTAAATCAAAATTAGGCGTCTGGGTAACCTTGAGGGTTGTTAGATTGCCAACGCCATGTATCACCAGTCATTTCTTCTAGAGTGCGAGACGCTTTCCAACCTAACTCATTCATTGCTTTTGATGGATCAGCCCAACACTCCGCAATATCGCCTGGACGACGTTCAACAAGTTGGTATGGAACGTCTTTACCACTTGCAGTTTCAAATGCTTTCACCATTTCAAGCACACTGTAGCCATTGCCAGTGCCAAGGTTATAGACATGAAGGCCAGCTTTGTTACCTACTTTTTCCAAAGCAGCGACGTGACCATCGGATAAGTCCATCACATGAATGTAGTCACGCACGCCGGTGCCATCTTTCGTTGGGTAGTCGCTACCGAATACAGAGAGGAACTCTCGGCGGCCCACCGCAACTTGAGAAACAAACGGCATTAGGTTATTTGGAATACCTTGAGGATCTTCACCTAACTCACCAGTTGGATGTGAACCTACAGGGTTAAAGTAACGAAGAAGTGTGATGCTCCAATCTGGATTCGCCTTTTGGAAGTCTGTTAAACACTCTTCCACCATTAATTTACTGCGTCCGTAAGGGTTAGTTGCGCTAGTTGGAAAGTCTTCTGTGATTGGAACAGATGCAGGATCGCCATAGACAGTTGCTGAGGAGCTAAATACCAACGATTTAACTCCAACTTCGCGCATTGCATCAACCAATACCAAAGTGCCATTCACATTGTTGTCATAATACTCTAGAGGTTTTGCTACGGACTCACCGACGGCCTTTAAACCTGCAAAATGGATAACCGCTTCTATATCGTGCGATTTTAGAACCTCTACCATTGTCGATTTATCTCTGATATCGGCTTGGATGAAGGTTGGCTTTACGCCACATACCTTTTCAATGCGCTCTAAGACCGTAGACTTACTGTTGTACAGGTTATCTAGAATCACTGGCGTCATACCAGCTTCGATCATTTGAATACATGTATGGCTACCAATATAGCCCATACCACCCGTAACAAGTACTTTCATTTTATCATTCCTTCTGACGCGAATGGGTTTAGTTTAAAGCTTTGACGTTACGATTTAAACTGTCTCCTGCAATTCGCATCCCATTAATATTGCTTGGCCTTTTCCGGCTTTTTTAGCTTGATACATTGCAGTATCTGCACTTTTTAACACTCGAGTGGCATCTCGCTCATTAACACCGACCAATTTTACGCCGATGCTAACGCCAACCTTGAGCGAGTTACCTTTGTACTCGATTGGTGTGCATACGCTTTCGAGCAGTTGTTCTGCAATTCGGGTGACGACTTTTTGGTTGGCAGGATTAACCAACATGACAAATTCATCACCCGAAAGTCTTGCGATTAAATCACTATGTCGAGTCGCAGATGTTAGACGCTCGGCTACTTTTTTCAGAACTTCATCACCTGCGTCATGGCCATAGGTATCATTAACCTCTTTAAAACCATCGAGATCGAGGTAAAGCACCGCAAATTCGTCACGTAAGTATCCCGACCGTTGTACTAATTCTTCCAACTCTAAATGGAACTTGGAGCGATTCGCTAACCCCGTTAGTGCATCGTGATGAGCTAAGTACTCAAGTCGTTCCATCTCTTTTGCACCAGAAAGATCGGTAAGAACAATGACTAGGTCGTAGAACCCATTGTCTTCACACTTAACGATACGATTAACCCTTGCAAACATCGGCACAAACTGGCCAAGATGGTTCTGTTCAATAACTTCCCCTTGCCATACCCCGTAGTTTTCTATCGATTCAATGATGCTAGGCATCATTTCCTGCAACTTGCGCCACTTAAGTGTTTGGATAAATGACTTCCCAATAAGCTGATCCATCTCTAGTCCAACTAACTTAGTGACCGCAGGGTTAGCCATTGTGATAACACCTCGATGATTAAGAACGATGAGGCCATCTTGGCTGCTCTCAAAAACACGCCCCGCAACACGCTGCCTGCTCATGGCCTCTTCAATTTCGGTGATATCTTGAATCGAAAACAATAAGTGTCCATGTGTGGACAAACGACGACTGGTTAAACTCAACTGCTGTTCGTTGTCTGCATTTTTGAGGTGAATATCATCGCATTCTAACCCCCTACTTAGGATTTGGCTCAGCTCATTCGGTGTTTTCGTTTTAATTAGATCACGGATATTGGCATACTCAAGTTCCTCTGATTTTTTTTGAAATATCTGCCGAGTCGCAGTATTACAGTAAATAACACGCCCGAAGTTGTCGGTAATAACTAATGCATGTTGAACAGATTCAATGACTTCTTCTGAAAATGCCCGCTTTTGTTCTAACACTTCTAATGAATGTTGCCGCTGTTTCTCGCGTGTTGTTAACTTGTTCATCATTTGATTGAAGGAATGTGCGAGTTCTCCAATTTCATCCTTGGAGTAATAGCGAACTTGAGTATCCGTATTTTGTCCGTGTGTCACACTCTCTATCGTATGACTCAGTTCTATGACAGGTTTGAGAACAAGCCTATCGATACTTATGTAAAAGATAGTGCCACCAGCGAACAGCAACAGAAGAAGTACAGTACCATCTTGAAGTAAAGATTGTTGGGCTTCTATGATTGGACGATGGGAAAGCGTAACCCTCATACTGCCAATGACACGACCATCGTGAATAATCGGTTCTAGAACATAAAGAAATTTGGCTGATAAGGCATAACCTAGCGCGTGTAACTTGCTTCTTTCAGTTTGATTAGGGACGGGAGCTGATACCCCACCTCCTTCAAGAACAACGAAAGGTTGATCATCTTGGTCGTAAAGTTTGACCCGCGTAACATTCGGCTGGTTTAAAAAGTTGATGAGAGTAGTTTGAGCTTTTTGCTTGTTCTTTGTCGTTAGCGCATCTTTAATTGAGAAAGAAACATTGTTAATCAACTTTCTCGTTTGTTCGACCAACTCATGCTTAGACGATTGGTATGCAGTATACGAGGTATAACCTTTTGAGATAACAAAGATAGCCGTTATAAAGACCAAAATTGGCCAAATAAGCTTTGCTCGTAATGACATATGTATTCCTGTCGCAGACAACCACTAAAAATGACAGAAGCGTTGTTATGCAATCCATTACCCATTAAGGGCGACAAGATTAACACGATGCCAATGCAAAATAACCTTAAATTCTCAAAAATTGGATGGAAAAGGAACGAAATACCTTAAAATTCGGATCAACTCAAATAACGGCAACATCTTTATGGACTAAAGTGATCTTTTTCGTCAGCCATCAGATCATAAACCTCGCTTTCATGATAGAAGAATGAAGTGAGTCACTGAACCTAGATGCATTTTCCTGCATCGTGAACCCATTGCTTGTGTAGAAATAAAACGTATGACATTGAATAAACAGCAACTTACATTGAACTGTGACATGGGTGAGAGCTTTGGCTCTTGGATTATGGGGGCAGACGAAGATGTTATGCCTCATGTTGATATGGCAAACATCGCGTGCGGTTTTCATGCTTCCGATCCTAATGTCATGCACGACACTATCACTCTCGCCAACGACAACGATGTTGATATTGGAGCACACCCGGGCTACGCCGACCTCCAAGGCTTTGGCAGGCGCAGTATAAACATGACGGGTGATGAAATTACTAACATGGTTATATACCAAGTAGGCGCTTTACAGGCACTTTGTCAGGCTCAATACACAGATATCAGCTATATAAAGCCTCATGGCGCGTTATACAACGACATGATGAAAAGTGATGCGATATTTAGAGCAGTCGTAAAGGCGGCAGCTTTATTCAAAGTGCCGTTAATGATTTTAGCGTCACAGGAAAACGAAAAATACTTAGAAATCGCAGATGACTATGACGTTCCCTTGCTGTTTGAAGCATTTGCAGACCGCTTGTATCAAGATGACGGATTACTTACACCTAGGACACAGCCTGATGCCGTGTTAAAGAATGAGCATGCGATACTTGAGCAAGTCCGTACGTTAGCAGACTCTGGGCGTGTCAAAACCGCTTCTGGCGGCTACATTTTACTGGAAGCCGATACGATTTGTGTTCATGGTGACAATGAAGAGTCGATCGCGCTGATCCAAAAGATCCGTCAAAGCCTATACGCGGGAGGAAATTAATGCATAAAGAGAAATTTAGTATCTCTTTGATCTCTGAGTGCAGTATTTTCATTAAGTTTGACGAGAATATCTCTGAAAATGCGGTCGGAGAACTTGCTCGAAACATCAAAGACACTCTAGCGTCAATCATTATGAACGTAGTCCCATCCTATCAAACCATCCTGATTGATTACTTGCCTTTTCGAATCAATGAAAAAGATTTAGTGCATAAACTGCATCAAATGATCCGTCAGTTTGATACTCAATCGCTCAGCCTTGTTCAACCTAATCACATCACTATTCCCGTATACTACTCCGAAGAAACCGCGCTAGATTTGTCCCGCTTTCAAGATCGTGGACTATCATTAGACGCGCTCATTTCTTTACATACTCAGGCCGAGTATGCGGTTTCAGCGATTGGTTTTGCTCCAGGTTTTGCATTCCTCTCCGATGTCGATACTCAATTACATATGCCAAGGTTAGCTACACCAAGAACGCGAGTACCAGCCGGAAGCGTGGGAATCGCAGACTCTAAAACGGCCGTCTATCCATCAGATAGTCCTGGCGGATGGAACATTATCGGTAGAAGCCCGCTTCCCCTTTTCTCTGATACGCCACCTTTTATACCGTTTGAAGTAGGTGACAAGGTCACGTTTAATGCCATTTCCAAACAAAAGTTTATCGAGTTAGGAGGTGTTCTATGAGTTACGCTGGATTGCTGGTGGAAAAGTCAGGGCCACTTTCTTTGATTCAAGACTTTGGTCGTTTTGGCTTAGCGCATATTGGCGTGACTCAAGGTGGCCCCGTAGATGATTACGCCTACAGTTGGGCAAACCATTTACTTGGGAACGTAGTCAATTGTGCAGCGATTGAAATTACTTTGGGTAACGCTTGCTTTGTCGCACTACATAACTGCCATCTTGCAATATGTGGTGGTGATTTGAATGCAAAAGTAGATGGTGAGCCTATCTCAAATTGGTCTGACTTTACGTTGAAGAAGGGGCAGAAGCTGCAGTTCGGAGTCGCAAAAAATGGACTTCGATCCTATCTTGCGGTTAAAGGTGGATTCGATATTGCTCAGCACTTAGGAAGTGCCTCTACAGTCACGAGAGAATCTCTTGGTGGTTATGACTCAAATGGTGGCGCTTTAAAAGCAGGCGATATTCTTCCCTTTTTTCCTCATAACTTACCGAAACACAAACCAAGGCTGATGACATTTCGCTTTAAGCCGGATTACAACTTACCCATTAAGCTGAGAGTGATTGAAGGCTATCAAAATGAGGACTTTGATGAAGACGCTCGCCAAGCCTTTTATAGCAACGCATTTACCATATCCCCTGATTCAAATCGTATGGGCTATCGTCTTGAAGGAAACAAAATCAAACCGCCTTACGAAGGCGTACTGTCGGAAGGAATTGCGCTAGGATCGATTCAAGTTCCTAACGATGGTAATCCCATTGTGTTGCTCAACGATCACCAAACCATCGGAGGCTATCCTAAGTTTGGCTGTGTAGCACGTATTGACCTGCCAAGGTTGGCACAGGCGAAACCCGGGCAAAAAGTGAATTTTGTGAAAGGAGATAGACAAGGCTTGCAAGAAGTATGGTGCCAATGGGCTCAGTTTTTTGGATATTAATACAACCTCTGAGCCCATACGTAACTATTATGCCGGCATCCCATAACGCTCTGCTAACGCTTGCGGATAGTCTCGCTCTTGCGTGAGTTTAATCGCGTACTGCTCAATTTCTTGCTCAGACCAATGCACAGCGACTGGATGTTGTGATTCCACGTTTTGGTTAGGTTCGATATCAAACCAGAACTGAAGCATTTTTTGCGCTGCGAGTAGTGTTGATGACGCTTTTACCACTTCTATTCGTGCGTAATGGTTGTCTTCAAAGGTCACATCGGCTGCCCTGAGTACCGGATCCGTTCCAGGAATTTGCTGGGCACCAAACAGGGCTTTTCCCCCTTTGATAGCAGAATGATAGTCGGGAATGAACTGCGCCATGTGTTTAATAGCATTATTGGTTCGTTCTTCTAAGACTTCTTCTCGCCAACCGTTACGTATCTTTGAGAGTAAAGGTACTGGCAGTTCAGGCTGAGCAGAAGACGGCGTACTCTCAACTAAGCCATCTTCAAATAGCGTAATTCCTTTCGTCATGCCGTGAAGCTGAAAATAACCATCACCATAGGGGGTCAGTTGAGCCATTCCTTTATCAGTTCCACGCGGTCCATGGAAAATAACTTCTGGCCACAGTTGTTGACAGTCTGCCCACTTGGTTACGTAAGCGGCTTTAAACTCAACTAACCTATCACGCTTGGCACCGATGGTATTGTCAATGGATCCTGTTTCAAAACCACATGCATTGACCAAGTAGTCACATGTCATAAGATAATCAATGCCATCTCGTTCGTAACCAAGTTGCCAGTGATTACCCATCCAGTCCGCTTGTTTGAGCGTTGCTTGTGTGCATACTGAGGCATTTGGCAGAGCGTTCAACGTTAAGTTGGCAATTGCGGCAAGGCGAAAAACACTCCAGCCATATTCCTGAACCGCCACAACTGGGTACTTTAGCGCTTCTAGATCAGCATGTTGAGCAAAAGGAATACACCACTCATCAAAGGTTGCAGGGTGACTTGGTTGAGTGCGTTGTGCGAGTGCTTCTAGAGCCTCTTTTGAATATAATTTGTAGTATTCACTTGGTTCACCAAGCACTTTGTTACTTTCATCTTTATCAACGAGCGTTTGATAAGTATTTTTCACCACCTCTAGTCGAGGAATAAGTGCGGATGGGTCTCCACCATCTGAATGAGGGACTGCAATGATCGTCGGGCGAATATTCAGTGAAAGCGGATATAGGCGAACGGTATCAATGGATTGTGCTAACAAATCTAAACATTGTTGCTCAGAAATCTCTCGATATAAGTTGCCACCTGCATGTAAATGGCAAATGGGCGGACCATTTACCAGTGATACGCCCTTCTCTATTACGGAAACTTTAAAACCCAGCTCCGCAAAATGAATTGCTGCTGTTGCACCTGCGACACCGCCACCAACAACAGCGATGTGCTTATCTTTGTAATTTGGAAACTCAGACTTCATTGCTTCACTAAAAATTTTATAAGGAAAATTCTTTACTAACGGTGGATTCTACTCGTGTTTGGGCTTGATTAAAATCACAAAAAGTTCATGGGTTTGCGAAATATCCAACTGCGCCTTTATGGTGCGTTAAAGTAGAAAAAAATTGCAAAAAAAGTACTTGACGACATGGTTAGGAAGACACTTTTTTGTGCCTATGTGAATAACAATTTCACTGTAAGACCCATGGCGCAAAGCCTGCAGAAACACCCCACTTTTTACCCCATTTAGTTATCCCAAAAGTTATCCACTGTTTTTGTGGATAACTAAAATAAAAGTGTCATGGAGTGTTCCACATTTAATAACATTTGCAGTGATTAAGTGTTTACTGGCGTTAACAATCTTTTCAACAAACTCATTACGACAAGTGCCAACGTAACAAATGTTGCCAGTGGTAAAGCTATCCACAATTCGGGGTGAATTTGTGCGTTCAGATCGAAGCCATATGTCATTACCGCGGCCACACAAACTTCCGCAGCGAATACCGCGACACCGCTAGCTATCAACGCCATAATGCCGTATTCGGCCCACAGAGTTGTATTGATCCGTTTTTTACTTGAACCTAATGTGCGATACAAACGGATCTCCTGTTGACGTTGGGATAAGCTTAATCTCAATAGCGTAAAGATAAGTAGCAACCCCGCAACCACGCCTAAAAGAGCAAGAATAGTGATTGCCGATACGATTTGTTGAATCAAGTCCTGGATTTTTTCGCCCATGGTACGAATATCTAAAACAGATACTGTTGGGTGAGATCGAGACATAGACGTTAATAGTGCTTCGTTCCCTTCATCAATTCTATAACTGATGAGGTAAGAACCCGGTAGATTAGCCATAACGTCGGATGAGAAAATAAAGTAAAAGTTAGGCTTCATATCACGCCATTCAACATAACGAATGGTATCTACTACCGCATCGTAGTTCTGGCTATTAATAACAAAGCGCAGTTTGTCACCAAGTTCGATGCCCAAGTCATTTGCTACATCGGCTTCTACGGAGACACTCCCCTTATTTGTCCATTCACCCGCAAGCACATCATTATACTCTGGCAGGCTGTCTCCCCACGTAAGGTTCAATTCACGACGTATTGCGTCAGAGCCTTCTCCTTCATATTCAATCTCTTTGACGTTTTGACCATTAATCTCTGTCAATCGACCACGAATAATTGGATAAGCTTGTGACCGTGTAACCCCATTTTTATCTAAGGTTTCTAGGTAGCTATCGAGTTCGTAATCACCAATATTTAATGCGAAGACATTTGGCGCGTCTGCAGGTAAGGTTCTCTCCCAATCCGCGAGAATATCGCTGCGCACAAGCCAGATAATAGATAGCAGCATCAAAGACAACGCCAAAGCACCAAACTGCAGGCCACTAGTTACTGGCGTGCGGTTGATACGACTCAACGCAAGCTTCATGGCAGGTTGTGTTGAAATACGCGCAAACAATTTTGTGAGTGCGACGCTCACTGCAGCAAGCACAACAAACAGTACTGCAATACCCATAAGAACAATCCAAACTAAGGTATTATCAGCATAAAGCAAAAGTAATGGAACAACGGGGACTAGAACGAGCAACATTCGCTTCCAAGAACGTTGTGCTTTGCCCTGCTGTAGCACTTCTAAGGCTGGAGTTTTAATCAAACCCAACAATGGTATGCCAAGGGCAGGAACGGTGATCAGGACCGCTGAGATAAACGACACTAGATATGGAGTGACGCCGTAACTAGGTAGTGGCTCTGGTAATAAGTCTTTGAGTGGAATGCGCAATAAGTACTCCAGCCCACTCCCCAACAATAACCCAACGACACTGGCGCTAATGAGCAGGATTGTGACTTGAATAAACAGCCATTTTTCAATCCATCGTCGACTTGCGCCAAGGCTTTTTAGCATCGCAATGGTTTGTGTTCGACTATTCACGTAGTTTTGGCAAGTAAGAACCAATGTTGTCGCCGCCATAATGATGACAATCGCTACGGTCAACGACAGATACTGCGTCGTACGTTCAAAAACCTCATTGCTACGACTGGCAGTATCTTGCGTGCGCCAGCGATCACTAGGAGAAAGAACCGTATCTTCTTGCAGGCCTTTTAGCGTTTTATCATCGGCTTGTAGAAACAGACGGTATTGAACTCGACTCCCGACTTGAATCGCTCCCGTTTTCTCAACGTCTTTTTGATGGATGTATGCAGAAGGCATTTGTTGAAATGGGTTAAAGCTTAACCCAGGTTCCATCAGCACTGCACCTGAAACCGTAAAATCGGCATCGCCTATAGTGACGCTGTCACCCGACTTGACGTCTAGTTGAGCCATAATCCGCTCATCAAGCCATAGTTGGTTCTCTTTAACGCGACCGGATGGGTTGTTGTCTAGTACCAGTTCTCCCATTAAAGGGTAATTGTCGTCCACTGCCCTTACGGAAATCAACTGCATACCATTGTCGCTAAATGCCATCGTGGCAAATCGTGTCATCGTCGAACGTTCTAGGTTTTCAGTCGAGGATAACAACGTGTCAGGTATAGGATTAGCAGACACAAACACCGCATCCGCTGTCAATGCATCCTTCCCCTGCTTGACGATCACCTGCTCCATTCGCTCCGCTAATGCAGAAAGCGCAAAGATGCTCGCAATCACAAGAATAAGAGCGACGCTAATAGGCCAAAGGTTCCCCTGTCTTATTTCGCCGAAACTCCAACGTATTAGGCTTTTGTTTGACGAGTGTTTTATTGCACTGCTTCTTTCTGTCGATGTTGCTTCGCTTGATGATACTGCAGACATTACACCTCCTCCTTAAGCTCACCCGCCTCCATACGATAAATACGGTCACATCGACTTGCTAGATGACCATCGTGTGTAACTAATATCAGCGTTGTTCCATGCTGCTCATTAAGATCGAATAGCAGCTCAATCACTTTGTCTGCGGTTTGATGGTCAAGATTGCCGGTAGGCTCGTCTGCGAACAACAGTTCAGGCTGTGTCATAAAGGCACGTGCTAGCGCGACACGTTGTTGTTCACCACCAGATAATTGACTTGGAAGATGATCGACACGTTTTTCCAATCCAACAGCGGTTAATAATTCGGCGGCTCTTGCTTCATCTTCGGCTTCACCACGTAAAAGACAAGGAAGCGTGACATTGCGTAATGCACTCAAGCTCGGGATTAATAAGAAACTTTGGAAAACAAAACCTAGAGAGTCAGCGCGAATTTTTGCGCGAGCTTCATCGTCAAGTTTTGATAACTCATGACCTAACAAGGTAATTTCACCTGATGTTGGTGTATCAAGGCCAGCTAACAACGTCATCAACGTTGACTTACCCGCACCGGAAGTACCGACGATGGCGATTTTTTCTCCTTTCCTGATGTCAACATTTACATCTTTGAGGATTGTTAATTGCTCTTGATTAGTAGAGACTTGTTTAGAAACCAAATTGGCTTGAACAATAGGTGCATTAAGTACAGGTGTTTGCATGATTCGTATACTTTCCTTAGTTCTATTTTTTTGTTTTTCCGCTACTGCACATGCGAGCGAAAAGCTACTTGTCTTAGGTGATAGCCTGAGCGCGGGCTATCAGATGCCGATCGAAAAGAGTTGGCCTAGCTTACTCCCTGATGCGTTGTCAGAACATGGTCAAGATGTAACAGTTATTAATGCCAGCATTTCTGGCGATACCACAGGCAACGGCTTAGCTCGATTACCACAGCTGCTAACCCAGCACAGCCCTGATATGGTGCTCATTGAGTTAGGTGCCAACGATGGCCTAAGAGGTTTCCCTCCTAAACTTATTACGTCGAATCTCTCAAAAATGATTACCATGATAAAAGATTCAGGTGCGGACGTTGTCATGATGCAAATTCGAGTGCCACCTAATTATGGTAAGCGCTATAGCGATATGTTTTACGATATCTACCCTAAGCTTGCACAACATCAACAAGTTACCTTGATGCCATTCTTCTTAGAGCATGTGGTCATCAAACCCGAGTGGATGATGGATGATGGCCTTCACCCAAAGCCTGATGCACAGCCTTGGATTGCTGACTTTGTTGCTCAAGAATTAATTAAACATCTCTAATTTTAATGGTCTAGCTCAATAAGTTTTACTTAACTTTACGTTAATCTATTTTCAATTCCACTCATCGAGGATAGATAACAACATGCGAATAGACCCTTTAATTCAAGGTGTTGTTGCTCGCTCTGCTCACCCACACGGGTGTCATGCATCCATTAAAGAGCAAATTGAATACGTAAAACACGCCCCGCAGATCAAAAGCGGTCCAAAACGGGTTTTGATTATTGGTGCTTCCTCTGGTTTCGGGTTAGCGGCTCGTATTGCCCTCACCTTCGGAGGTGCTAAAGCTGATACCATTGGTGTCTCCTTCGAGCGCGGGCCTTCAGATAAAGGCGTTGGAAGTGCGGGTTGGTATAACAACATCTTTTTTAAACAAGAAGCAAATCACGCGGGGCGTACCGCCATCAATATTGTTGGTGACGCATTCTCTGACTCTGTCCGCAATCAAGTGATTGAAGCCATTGAAACGTACTTTGAAGGTGAAGTTGATTTAGTCATCTATAGCTTAGCGACGGGTGTTCGACCTAAACCAGAGTCTGATGAGTTTTGGCGCAGCGTCATTAAGCCTATTGGTGAGCCTGTTACTGGCGCTTCAATTATGCTGGAAAACGATCAGTGGGTAGAAACCATTTTAACTCCCGCAACAGAGGAAGAGGCCGAAGCCACTATCAAAGTGATGGGCGGTGAAGACTGGGAAAGCTGGATTGATACACTGATTAATAACGACTCGATTGCACAAGGCTGCAAAACCATCGCGTTTTCTTACATGGGACCAGACGTTACGCACCCTATCTATCTCGATGGTACGTTAGGTCGAGCGAAAATAGATTTACACCAAACCAGTCACTCGTTGAATCTAAAACTTGCCAACTTTGACGGCGGTGCTTACGCAACAGTGTGTAAGGCGTTGGTGACGAAAGCCAGTGTGTTCATTCCTGCGCTAAGTCCCTACCTATTAGCACTTTATCGAGTGATGAAGGAAAAAGGTACTCACGAACGTTGTATTGAACAAATGCAGCGACTGTTTACCACTAAATTGTACGATCAAGATAAAGTGCCTGTTGACGGCGAACGCTTAATCCGGATAGACGACTTAGAACTTGACCCGCAAGTACAACAAGAAGTCCATGCTCTTTTAGAACAAATGAACGCCAATAACTTTAAAGAGATTGGTGATTACCAAGGCTTTAAAGATGAATTTATGAAGCTAAATGGCTTTAACTTTGAAGACGTCGACTATTCGCAAGACATTTCTATTGAGTCGCTAAAATCGCTTAAACCTTAATGCTTGTTATCTGTTTCAAGTATGAGATATGTGATAACTATTCCTAGTCCTGAACACTTTTCAGGACTTTTTTTTGTTTCAAGCCCCAGCCACCCTATACTTAATTAAAAACCGAGAACAAGATAGAGCAGTCTACATTTTAAATTCACAGGAAGTGAAACCACGTAAAGGATGACCTATATGGGGAGATTGCAAACATTAGATTATGAAATCCCTGAGTCTATGCAAAAAAGCTGGCAGGAAATCGTCAACTTACTGGCTCAAATCACGCACGTACCCACCACATTAATCATGCGTATCCACCCAGATCGTATAGAAGTCAACACATCCAGTGAAACTCAAGGTAACCCCTATCGTACCGGCGATGCTGAACTACTCGGCAACGGTTTATATTGTGAGCATGTCATTGAGCATAAGAGCGAACTCATGGTTCCTAATGCGCTCGAGGATGAAGAATGGTGCAATAACCCTGACATCAAACTAGGCATGATATCTTATTGCGGTTTACCGTTATTCTGGCCAAATGGAGAGACGTTTGGAACCATCTGCATGCTTGATTCCAAGAAGAATGAATACAGCGACACTTACCGCCAATTGCTCGGAACTTTCAAAGACTCAATCGAAGCGCAGCTCTCCGTCGTGTATCAGCAACACAAACTCCAGCGTCTTAATAATGAACTCAAAAATCGAGTTGAGAACCGTACTACGGACCTAGCGCAGTTGAGTTACTCCCTAACAAAAGAGATTGATCGTCGTAAGGCCGCAGAAAAACAAGTGAGCTACCAAAAAACACACGATCAGGGAACCGGATTCTTAAACCGCGCAGCACTGGAAAGTGTTGTCGGAGAGACACTCGGAACGTTGGATCATAGCCAGCAATCACTGCTCGTGATAAACATTGGCTTTAGTAATGCTCGCAGTATCCAAACCCGTTATGGCTTTGAGGCCTTTGACGAGATATTAAAAGAATTTCGGTATCGCCTTGGTAAACGAGAATCGAGTTATTTTGTTACCGGGAGGCCGAGCTCGAATGACCTTGTATTGCTCATTTGGGGCAACGATATTGATATGAAATTGCGTAAGCTACTGGATGATATCACCAATATTGGCTTGGGAAGCTTTTATATAAAAGACACAGAGGTTCACCTCAACTCTTATATTGGTGTTGTACAAGCCCACCAAACCAGCAATGCCAAACAACTTCTTCAAAATGCATGCTATGCCATGCTGCTGTGTAAAGAGTCTGGCGAAGCGTATAGTTATTTTTGTGAAAGTCATTCGAATGAGCTAAACAACCACAATCAATTGGAAAGCTACTTGTTGCAAGCGGTAAGAAATGACGACCTGATGCTATACTTTCAGCCCAAAGTTCATCCCCATACTCACAAATGGATTGGCGCAGAAGCATTGCTGCGCTGGAGACACCCAATACTGGGCGACGTCTCTAACGAAGCATTAATACATATGGCCGAACAAAATGGGCTTATTTTTGAAGTTGGCTCTTTTGTTCTTCGTACCGCGATAGACAAAGCTAAACAGTGGTCGGAGTTAATTGATAATTTCAAAATTGCCGTTAACGTCTCTCCAATTCAATTACAAAACGTGAACTTTGCGGAGCAAGTGCAACACCTACTCGAATCCTTCCATTTACCAGCACATTTTCTCGAACTCGAGGTGACGGAGAGCGCTTTAATTGCCGATGAAATCGTAGCACGCACAACGCTAAACAAATTGCACGAACTAGGCGTGACGTTGTCACTGGATGACTTTGGTACTGGGTACGCCTCTTTCAGCTATTTGAAGAAATACCCATTTGATGCCATCAAGATTGATAAGAGCTTTGTCCAGCAAATGGAAAAGTCGGACGATGATCGTGCGATCATTTGCTCTATCATACACATAGCTAAAAAACTGGACCTCCAAGTGGTTATTGAGGGCATTGAATCCCCCCAACAAGAGCAGTTTCTTATTGGTGAGGGTTGTGATATTGGGCAAGGCTTTCTCTATGGTAAACCGATGCCTTGTAATGAATTTGAGCAAAGTTTGTTTAATCAGCGTCTTTCAGGCGGACAATACGCCTACTCTTCCTAAGCATTCTCTTTACTAAGGTGGCGGTGGTTTCTATAATCGCCGCCCGCTTCTATTAAAAGGCCAATATCTTCATGGATCAGTTGACTGCCACGCTTAAGAAAATTGAAAAGCAGAACTACCGCGCTTATCAGCAAATCAAAGGTCAATACGACTTCACTGATTTCACTTTGTTCATCGATCACGTACAAGGAGATCCGTATGCTTCCGCGTCACGTTTTCGTGCAACTCGCGCCTGGTCCTTGACTGGTCTGGAATGGTTAAAAGACGAGTCCCCTGCTTTTCAACGAGCAGCACGTGATTTTATTGCGCGCAGTTTTGAGCAGTTTGCTAAACAAGAAAACTCCGTATCCATTTCATTGAATGGCCAAACTGTGTTGGATAGCACCGCAGTATTGTTTACCGAGGAAGGTATTGAACTGCGTTTTCGAGTTAACTTGCCTGCTGAAGGTCGTTCAGTGTTGGGGAAAAAAGCCAACAACATACTGACTTTCCATTTGCCTAAGTTTATCCGTCGAGCGACCTTAGAACGTGAACTCGACAAAGCAGCATTGATTGAGCATTGCCAAGTTGTTGAAGACCAAGACGCCCTGCGTGCACAGTTGGAAGCCAATAACCTAGTTGCGTTTGTCGCAAATGGCAGCATTCTTCCTCGAATTGCTGGCAACTGTGATCTCCCAATGAAAGAGGCGGTTGAGTTCAAGGCCCCTGAATCGCTGCAAGTGACTTTACATGCACCAAACAAAGGCCATGTCACGGGATTAGGGATTCCAAAGGGCATTACGCTAATCGTTGGTGGCGGTTTCCACGGTAAATCTACCTTACTGAATGCGATTGAGCGTTCGATTTACGACCATATTCCAGGAGATGGTCGTGAATACATCGTAGCTGATGACAAGGCAATGAAGATCCGCGCCGAAGATGGTCGATGCGTGCATCATTTGAACCTGTCGAATTACATCAACCATTTGCCAATGGGTAAAGATACAGCGGACTTTTCGACTCAAGATGCATCAGGCTCAACATCACAAGCCGCTTGGCTTCAAGAGTCTATTGAAGCGGGTGCGAGCACGTTATTGATTGATGAAGACACCTCTGCGACGAACTTCATGATTCGAGATGAACGTATGCAGGCATTGGTGGCAAAAGGTGATGAACCAATTACCCCTCTTGTCGATCGCATTGGTCAATTGCGAGATGATCTCGATATCTCTACCATTATCGTTATGGGTGGTTCAGGCGACTACTTAGACGTTGCCGACACAGTCATTCAGATGCACGACTACCAAGCGGTTGATGTGACAGAAAAAGCGAAAGAAGTGATCGCTCAGCACCCTACTCAACGTCATAACGAATCGGAAGAACGTTTACAAACCTTCCCGCCTCGCGCCCTGAATCGCGTTGCTTTGATGAATATTCTCACTGACGGTAAATTTCGTGTGAATGCGAAAGGCAAAGAGTCACTTCGATTTGGCAAAGAGTTTACTGACCTTAGCGCTTTGGAACAGATTGAGTCCGCTGATGAAGTCAACACGATTGGCTGGTTATGGTTCCAAATCGCTCAGCTTCCAGGCTGGTGTAATCATCCAGCGAAGGAAATTGAAGAAATGCTGTCTGGTGAGTGGCATGCATCGCTTCCTAAGCAAGGGGACTTAGCCAAACCACGCACACTAGACGTAATGGCAGCGCTTAATCGCATGAGAAAATCTCAGTTTAAGCCTTCATGCTAGTTTTGATACGCTGATTGAGACAATCCAATGAAAAAAGGCAGCTAATAGTTAGCTGCCTTCCTTTATCTTTATTCATACCGAATCATTCGTTTCTCAGTACATTCCACGCTTCACAAAGAATTCTAAACCTTTCTGCATCACCATTCTCTCTATCTGGGTGCCAACGAAGCGCGAGTTTTCGCCACTGCTTTCTAATTTCTGCGGGTGTTGCATCATGGTTAAGCTCAAACAGTGAGAGTGCTTTTGTTTTATCCACGCTGACTGTAGACGAACCACCAATGAATTTTTGATAAGTGGTCCAAAATTCATTCAACAATCGACGCACTTCATCTTCGTCCGCTTCGTAGTTGCGCCAATCCAGATAATATTCACGCAAAGGGTCGTTAATATCAACGATATGCCTCGAAGCTTCTAACGAAGACATCAGCTGGATATTCATCGCTTCAACTTGCAGCCAGGCATCTGGGTAAAGCGTTTCTTGCAGTTGGTATAGCGCGTTCATGATTAAGAAATTTCGTTTGAATAAATCCTTATCAGGAGAATCATCCAATTTCGAAATGTAGCCCTGTTCACTCAACTTGCTTGCTAAGGTGTGAACTTTCCAATCGGAAGGCTGCTTTCTAAGAATTTCTAGCATTGGCCAAAGCAACGGGTTTTCTATTGCGTGAGTCTCAATACTACTGACCGTGCGTTGTCCTTCCATTCATCCTCTCTGTTTTTAATATTGAAGCATCACACTAATCTCAGAGAAAGCTGCTCATCTGTACTGGTAAAAATGCTTGCTGACGCGTGTTTCAGGCCCAATTTCTGTGGCACCGAATTAAGCGTGGGTATCATTTTGTACCATAAACAACAAAAGGCCGATAGTCATCAACCATCGGCCTTTGTAAGGAGATCACGTAAAGGTTAAATAACCCCTAGTTCACGTAAACGTTCCATAAGGTAGCTATGTGCGGTGTAGCGCTCTGACAAAACCACTTCTGGCTTTGGATGCAAGAACAACGGCAATGAAATACGCGACTTTTCTTGACGGCCACCCGTTGGGTTGATTACACGGTGAGTCGTTGAAGGAAAGTAACCGCCCGACGCTTCTTGAAGCATATCACCAATGTTGATGATTAAGTTTCCGAAGTCACATGGTACATCTATCCAATCACCTTCTTTGCTCTTTACTTGCAGTCCAGGCTCATTAGCGGCTGGCAGAACCGTTAGTAGGTTAATGTCTTCATGCGCGGCAGCACGGATAGCGCCTGGCTCTTCTTCGCCTGTCATTGGTGGGTAGTGAAGAACGCGTAGTAATGTTTTGTCGCTGTTATTGATCATTTCTGACAACGCGATAGAAAACTTCTCTTGAACGTCCTTAGGTGCGTACGCTTCAACCCAGCCTAATAGCTCCTGAGCAAATGCATTCGCACGCTCGTAGTACTCTAAGATTTCAGCTTTAAGTTGCTCTGGGATCTGACCCCAAGGGTAAACATGAAAGTACTCTTTGATGTCTTTCACTTTGTGCCCTTTCGCTACTTCAGACACAGAAGGTGGAAAATAGCCATCTTGGGTGTCTACGTTAAAGTGAAAATCATTCTTTTGATCTGAACAGAAAAACTCATGCCAGTTTTTGTAAATTGACTCTACAAGCTCTTGTGGAATCGGGTGGTTTTTCAACACACCGAACCCTGTTTCGCGCAGAGAGGTAACGAACTGTTGAGCAGCATCGTCAGCAAGATAATCGACAGTTTCCAGTTTCATGGCTTTACTTCTTTTTTATTAGACTGAATCACGGATTCTATGGATGGGCATGTTGTAAATCAAACTTTAATGAAAAGTGCACGCGCAAACGTTTTAATGTTGAGCAGTTTGGCAATAAATCAACATTTTCAGTGATCAAAAACACCATCAAAATAACAATTGCACACCGTTCAATTAAGTGTAATCATTACCCAAGTCTATGGAGTCCCACTGTAAGATAAATTGAAGGATCAAGTAACTCTATGAAAAGCACCTCGACACTCTTAGGATTGACGATTTTTTATGCCATCGTGTTTTTATTTTCTGCGTTAGAACCTAACTCACGTGCCGTTTGGTTTGCAGAGATTATCCCAGCAATTGGTATTCTTGTTGCTATTTGGGCAATCTCGATTCGCTATCAATTCAGTAAGACGGCTTACTTTTTAATGTTCATCTGGCTCTGTTTGCACACTATCGGAGCGAAATATACGTTTTCCGAAGTACCATTTGACTGGTTTAACGACATGATTGGTTCAGATAGAAACAACTTTGATCGCGTTGCGCACTTTTCGATTGGCCTTTATGCGTATCCGATAGCTGAATACTTGATACACAAAAACAAGTTCAACAAAACGTTCTCTTGCTGGTTTGCTTTGTTTGCGATCATGTCGCTTGCTGCAGGCTATGAGATTATCGAATGGTGGTATGCAGAATTGGCTGGCGGCGATGAAGGAATCGCCTTTCTGGGCTCACAAGGTGACATATGGGACGCCCAGAAAGATATGTTGTGCGACACCGTCGGTGCAGCGTTGTCGCTGTTTTTAATGTCGGCTCAGCGTCGATTCTCTCAGCCACTCTAAATAAGGGTTAAACCCATCAACAATTGGAACCTGTACGATCTGTGCTACTTCATATTCGTGCAGGTTTTCTATTTTCTCTTCCACCAATTCATAGAGCTCTCGACGAGTTTTGATCACCAGCAACCATTCGTTGTCAGTACAAATCTCCCCTTTCCATACATAGTGACTTTCAATAGGCATCGTTTGAATACACGCGGCTAATTGGGCATCTAGCAAACCTTTAATGATCTGATCTCGATTTTTTTCGTTGCTGGTTGTGCTTAACACCATGCAGTAGTCATGTTTTATACTCATTTTCTAGCCCTTCATTATTTCATTGTCACTTTGCCGCCAATCATTTTGTAAGCGGGCGTTCCTCTCACTAGGGTATCTCTTGCAAACTCTTGCCCGCAACTGGGACAGGTGCATGGGGTTTGTGTGAAATCGTCAACAATGCGCTCTTTGAAGCACTTGACCAGTGCGCCTTTTCCGCCTTTACGGTACTTGAATAGTTGAGTTTTACACTTTGAGCAATAGATATCGACGGTTTTCGTCGGCTGTTTCTTATTCGGTTTCGCCATGATTCATTTCTATATCAGGTTTTACCCATACGTTATTAAAGTCAAACCAACCTAAGGCATTACACTTTGCATTTTGTAAGGCGCCGCTGTGGTCTTTATTGACACCCAACCAGCAGTGAAACATCGGAATCACCTGACAACTTTTTACCAACTGACGTCCTAACTCACGTGCAGGGAAGTCTGGATAAACACCAGCACGCCACTGATCAACGAGCTTCGCCCATTCGCTAAAATCGTAACCAGAACTGAATTTCTCAATATCACTGTAATCCAGAAGCCAGCCAGCCAACGCATCATTTCGATTCGTTGCAATACCCATGGCTTTCACCCAAATATCCACTTCCTCCGGTGCGGGCGGTTGAGAATCATAACGAATAAACTCGACCTCTATACCGTGCGGTTTTAAGAGTGTCTTGATGGCCTTGGCAACTACTGGAAACATCGGATGCTTTTTCTGATACGCTACGGAAATCACCTTATCAGCCTGCGGCACGCTGCCCGCCTCTGCTGGCCTAAGATCAATCCAACCTGGCTTAAGGCCAAAGGCTTGCAATACACCCAATTCCATCACTTTATCTTGAGGAACATGCGCGTAAATCTGGTGACTGTTGAGAGTTTGTGATAGAAATTCTGCCCAGCGTGGGTCTTTTGCAATCCCGGTGTTTTTGTTTAGTAATAGAAATGTACAGCCAGGATCAAGCTCGACCTCATCAGATGAACCTTGTTTATCCATCTTTGGCTTAGACAAGCTTGGATAGACCATTGAAGAGTACGCTTCATCAATTACCCACACCTCAACTTGGTCCAGCAAGGGACGAAAGCCAAAGTAGCCATCAAAAGCAGTCAAAATGAGACGCTTATCATCATTCATTTTAACTTGGAACGGCCCAGTCCCTATTGGTTGTCTATCGAAGTTTTCTGAACGCAAAGCGCTTGGTAGCAAAATTTTTGCTTGCGACTCACTCAGCGCCAAAGGCAGGTAGCGGTCAGGACGGACGAGTTCAATATCGACGGTCCATTCCTGTGGTGAAGATACCTTTTTTATATGAGAAAACAGGTTCAGGCTACTTAGTGCAAGCACACTTTCAAGTACACAACTGGTTGATAACGGTTCACCATTATGAAAACGCACCCCACGACGAAGATAAAAACGCCAGTGTGTATCAGAAATGGCTTCCCATGTGTGGGCTAAATCTGGCTGAAGTTGTTCATTTTCATCAAGACGAGTGAGCCCGCTAAAAATTTGTCGGGCGATGTGCTGTTCAGAACGCCGCATCGGTTTCTGTGGGTTTAACATCGCCAATGGTCGATAATATGGCAAACGTACCACCTGTTCGCCCTGCCGATGCTGAAGCCCTAAATAACCCTGAATAACCTGCGTTAATCGAGCCGCGTCGTTATCAAGCGCATCTAGAGCCTGGCCAATTTTCCCTTCGTCGAGATAACGTCTGGCGAGGTTTTCACTGACATCGCTACGGTTACGTTTGAAAACGAGTTTTGAGAGCTTTCCTCGACCCGCCGCTGGATGCCATTCAATCCAGCCCTCCTCTTCTAATTTATTGAGAACAATACGGGCATTGCGACGTGTACAAAACAGCGCTTCGGTAATGTCTTCTAGCTGAACGTCCGTATCGTGACCGGCGAATTTTTCAAACAGTGTTTCGAACTGAACACGTAAACGAGGGCTACTCATAAAGAGGAAATTCTTATCTTATTGTTGATAAGCTAAGTTTCCTCATTTTTATCAAAAAGTGCAAACGTCACGCAGTAAATTATTGAATATCGATGCCAATTTCTCGTGCAAGACCGACAAGTTGTTCCTCATTATCCAGCTTGATAGACCATTTACACTCTGCACCATGAGATAAAACAACGTTCGCTCCTCTACCCAGTAACTGGATAGAATCGGTTTGCGCTTGTAAGGTTACCATTGCACTGCCGGAGAGCTTAATCACGATTTCACGCTGGGTAGCAATGATTTTTCCTAATGAAAACTCAATCACCATCTTGCTTTATACCGACTTCGTTTTATGTTGCTTCACTGCGATAGTTAAGCGACTGGTACACACTAATCGGCCTCGTTCATCAGTTATGTCGATTTGCCACACTTGTGTTGAAACGCCAAGGTGTACGGGTTTTGCCGTACCAATCACATGACCACTTCGCATTGCACGTACATGGTTCGCGTTGATATCCAAACCGACACAGTAACTCCCCTCATCAACAGAGAAATTTGCAGCTAAAGAGCCTAATGTTTCTGCGAGTACAACAGAAGCGCCACCATGAAGCATTCCTAAAGGTTGATGAGTAAAACTACATACAGGCATGGTTGCTGTAAGGGAGTCATCCGTGAAATCTGTGTATTCAATTTGTAGATGCTCGATCAGGGTATTTTTTGATGTAGCATTCAGAATCTCTATGCTAACCGGCTTTTTCCATATACTCATTGTTTTACTCTTAATTTCACAAATTGGTTTGTCGGATTGTAACGATTTATTAGAGAGCTAGCATAGACTTTACTTAAGTTTAACTTCAAGATGTAACATCTTGGCCTCTTTGCCAGTTGATGAATAATTTGATCCATGCATCATGTTACTATTTGGGTATATACTATTGCTTCAAAACAAAAATAATTTAGATGGAGCCTATTATGAAGGTATGGATGAAAGCCTCTGCTCTTTTAACTATCGCGGGCTTAACGGCATGTAGCGCATCACCGACTGGCCGTAATCAGATCCTGATGTTTTCAGATCAAGAAATGTCATCGCTTGGCGCCAAATCTTTCGAACAAATGAAGAAAGATATCCCAATCAGCAAAGATCGCAAAACGAATGCCTACGTACAATGCGTTGCCAAACACATCACTGACACCATCCCTGCGCAAGCTGGATTTAAAGATTGGGAGGTGGTTGTTTTTGATAGTGAACAAGTCAATGCGTTTGCCCTACCTGGTGGGAAGATCGGCGTTTACACAGGGCTTTTAGGTGTCGCGAAAAACCAAGATCAGTTGGCAACAGTCATTGGTCACGAAGTGGCTCACGTCCTTGCTGACCACAGTAATGAACGCCTTTCACAAAGCCAGTTAGCAAATGCGGGATTGTCTCTGGCAAACGTTGCTATAGGAGCTTCCGAGTACAAACAGTATCAGCAAATGACGATGGCGGCACTTGGTGTCGGTGTCCAATACGGTGTTATTTTACCATACGGTCGTACACAGGAATCCGAGGCTGATATTGTCGGGCTTGAGTTTATGGCAAAAGCAGGCTTCGACCCACGTCAAAGTGTCGATTTATGGAAAAATATGAGTGCTGCATCCGGCGGTTCTCAACCGCCTGAATTCTTCTCAACTCACCCATCGCACAGTACGCGTATTAAAGATTTACAAGCAACCATAAATAAGTTGCCTGCGTATAACACGAAAGCGCCAAAATGTGGCTAAACTTCTGCTACCAGTGTCTATTTTTCGCAAAAAAAGCTCCCTAAGGAGCTTTTTTAATGGGTATAAGGAATAGTTTAAGTACCCAGTATCTGTAGTGGCAAGCTCAATAGGCTATCTCCAAGGGTAGCAAAATACCAAATGATAGCGACAAAACCACCGACAGAAACCAAGTACCAAGCAAGTGAGAAGAGTTGTCCGTAACGGGTTAACGGCAATAAATGACTATGATGTCGACCTCTCCATTCCATGACCACTTCTAGCATCCCCATTAACAATAAAAAACCTAGCAACGTCAGCCCGAAAGAATAGCTGATAAAAATACCCAACAAGGCTGCTGCTATACTGCCGACTAATCCAACCCAAGTGTTCATCGAGAAGGTAATGCTTTTGAGTACATGACCACCATCTAGTGGCAGAATAGGCAACAGATTAAACAGGTTTAGTAACGCGTTAAACACTGCTAGGCCAGCGAAGAGCACCTCTCCAGTCATCCAATAAAGCAAAGTAAACGCGATGCTAAGAACTAAACCAAAAAATGGTCCCATAATCGAGATAACCACATCTTGCCAGCGTGTGTTGATCTTTTCATCACTCAGCGCTAAACCGCCAAGAAATGGAATCAAATAGATGCCCTTGGTCTTCATTCCAAAGTACTTCATCGCTCTAATATGGCCATACTCATGGAAAACTAAACAGGCGATCAAAGCTAACGCGAACTCGATAGAAAATAGCCAAGAATATGCAGCAAGACTTGCAGATGCTAACGCCACTTTGATTACTTTCGCACTCTTGAGTGCTTTCATTCCAAGCGATACTAGCCCTATCACACTTAAACGCTTTTCCGTTGGCGGCTCAACTTCTGGTACTTGGCGTTCGATGTCTTTTTCATTTCGGCAACCTTCGCTAATAAGCTCATCGTTAATTGTGACCTTGTAACTCAATTCAAACGGTTGCCATGTTAATGAACACTCCAAATCGCATACCAGGACTTCCTCCCCTGCAGAGAGTCTAAACTGGTGAAGACAAGTGTCTGCAACATTATCACTGGCATCTATTTGGGACACCAAGGTGTTATCCCAATATAACTGCTGCCAACCAGCCATCGATCCTTCGAGCCTTAACGAACGACCTAAAAATTCAACATTCAGTAATTCCAACACGATTCCTATTGCGTCTATTGAATAACAACAAAGCGAGGCGCGAATTATGCCTGCTAAGTACAGAAACGGCAAAGCCCGCTATCTCTTGGTTTGAATGCCATTTAATCATAAAGCCCGTAAAACAATTCTGGTCGTACCATTCTCTTAAAAAATATAACGATAATACATGCCCTTACGAATCACCGTTTGACCTATGCATCATATTTAAAACGCAAAATACGCTCAAACTTTGACAAGTTATTAAACATACAATTAACATTACATTTACATCACAGTTGTATTTCACGTATTAACAACTGGTGTAAGTATCACACAACAATTACAAGGACTTCGGTCCAACACTATGACACCCTAGGAGGGTCAAGGATGAACAAGAAGCACTGCTCTCTGCTTACAATTTCGATATTGTTTGCGTGTAATGCCCATTCAGCGGGCTTCCAGGTAGCTGAGCATTCAGCATCTGGTCTTGGTCGAGCATTTTCAGGTGAAGGAGCGGTCGCAGACAATGCCAGCGTTCTTGCACGAAACCCAGCAGCGATGACGCTTTTCAAAGAAGCTCAATTCTCGGGCGCGTTATCTATCATCGATCCTGAAGTCGATGTGTATGACACAGTTAACAAAGAACATGCGAAAGATGTTGCCCCTTTACAAGTCGTGCCAGCGGGTTATTACATCAGCCCTATCAACGATAACTGGGCTTGGGGTATCGGTATGTTCACAACATACGGTGTTGCTACTGATTATCCAGATGATATTTCTGCGGGTGACATGGCGGGTGACACTTCCCTACTTTCAGTAAACATCAACCCTAATGTCGCTTACCGTATCAACGAGTCATTCAGTGTCGGTGGCGGTATCAACCTAGTGTACGCGGAAGCGGAGCTGACTCGTCATAAAGGCGCACTCGCCGGTATTTTAGGTGGTAATAAGTCCGATAACCTTGTCGGCATGGAAGGCGAAACTTTTGCTTGGGGTTGGAATATTGGCGCTTTGTACGAGCTAAATGAAAACAACCGTTTTGGCTTTGGTTACCGTTCTAAAGTTGATCTAGATTTTGACGACGGTGAGTTTAGTAGTTACGACTCAGGCCGAGCTCCATCACCAAAAGTGGATGGCCGTTTAAAAATCTCTCTCCCTTCAATTATCGAATTATCGGCTTTCCATCAACTGAATGAACAATGGGCAGTACATTACGGCTGGCAACAGACCGATTGGAGCACATTTAAAGAACTGAAAGCGACGAGTCCTCAATGTAATGATGGAACTGCTGGTCAATGTTTCTACAAACCAGAGAAATACGAAGACAACAACCGTTATTCTATTGGTGCAACTTACACCCTCAATGCGGATTGGACATTCCGTGCAGGCTTTGCATACGACGAACAAGCAGGTGAAGCCACATTGAGCATCCCTGACAGTGACCGTTTTTGGTACAGCGCAGGCCTGACTTACGCAATGAATGAGAATTTAACTTTCGATGCAGGCTTTGCACTTGTTAAGAGTAAATCAGGCTCTTTCACCGAGACAAATGCTCAGGATGAAGAGATCAAGTTCGACTCTGAAGGTACTGCTTACATCAGCGCGGTACAGATGAACTACACCTTCAAATAATGGGATTACGGAGTAAACCAATGAAACACACGTTTAAATTATCAATGCTTTGTTCTGCAATCCTTCTTGCTGGTTGTGGTGATAATACATCAAGCTCTGGTACTTCCGACAAAGTTCAATTTGAAGATGAAGTCCAAGCACTGCTCGACCGTGGAACATCTATCAGCTTTACGCTTCAAGGGGCGAATGCGGATGTACCTGCGCCCTCTTACTTGTTAATGGACACAACAGATGGCACGCTTGGTCTGCCAACTGACGGTGATGATGCCTTAACCAACCCTAGAGCCTCGATGAATACGATGGATGGATGGTCAACGTCTATGCCAATCGTTCTGAACTTTAAAGGCGATGGTTTTGCAACGGGTATGCTGCCGTCTGGTATTAAAGTCATCAAGATTAATCAACGTTTAACCGAGTGGGATGGTAAGTCTAACCCAATCGAAGACGTTCTCGTTCAGAACCAAGACTACGTTGTCCAAGCAAAAGGCAACTCTCTATATATCCAGTTCATGGATGCGCTTGATGAGTCAAGCGAGTACATTTTTGCAGTAACACAAGATGTCACTGACGTGAATGGTGAGCCAATCGGTACATCAGCCAGTTACGCGACAGGTAAATCTAAAGAAATCGTTTATGAAACTGGTGCTCTTGCTTCTATTCAAGCGGTGACACAAGCGGTGGAAGGCATTTTTGGTCTAGCTCAAGTTAACCCTGACGACATCGTTTACTCCTCATGGTTCAGCACTCAGTCTGTAGGTGATACTTTGGCGGCGGTTAAAGGTGTAACCGCAACCGGTTTCTCAACGGGTGCAAATACACTAAACGCCGTTTACAAAAACGATGCGAACGAAGGTTCAGTAGATTTATCAACAGCCTACACAATGACACTTGGTGCAACCCAAGACTTTAGCACTGCGCTAGACTCTGACGATGACTTTAGTAAGTACGTTAGTGATCTAGACGCGGCAAAAACGGCAATTAAAGGCCTTTATGCGAAGTCAGGTGCCGATGTAAATGTGACTCAAGGTGTGGTCAGACTGCCTCATTATCTAGAAAAAGGGGCAAACTGGAACATGCAGCCAATGGTGTCTGCGATGCCAAGCCTAGCGAAGCTAAGTGCAGCACTGGCGGATCCGAACGAGCAAGCGAACATGGTTCAGCAGCTATCAACTGGCGTTTTCGCAAATAACCCTGTTGACGTGACAAAGCTTGCAACCGATCCTACAGAGCAGCTAAAACTGGTGGGTGCTAAACTCACATTAAGCGATGGTACCCAACTCGACAGTGAACGTATTGTGACTCGCTACTCCCCAGTTCCAGTCGTTAAATCGGTAGAAGATGTCGAAGTACTTGTCTTCACACCTAAATCTGGTGTCGCGACCGACGTTGTGATTTATCAACACGGCATCACTTCAGCAAAAGAGGATTCATATGCCTTCGCGTTCAATATGGTGAAAGCAGGTGTGGCTGTTATTGCTATCGACTTACCTATTCACGGCACACGTAGCTTAGATGAGCAACGTTCAGCTAATGCTAATATCTTGGCGTATCTAAATCTTTCTAACTTGGCAATCGCTCGTGATAACCTACGCCAAAGTGTACTGGATGTATTGGGTTTACGCGCGAGCTTAGTGGTATCGGCGCAAGGTGGTCTGTTGGCAGAAGGGCCTCTACAAGGCTTTAACCCAATGACTGGTTCTAAAGTCAAAATGCTAGGTCATTCTCTTGGCGGTATTGTGGCTACATCTGCCGTGGCAGCAGCAAATAACACGCTAGGTAGCCCCAACGCAGATGCACTTTACACATTTAGCTCTGCTTCTGTACAGAACTCTGGTGGCCAAATCGGCAATTTGTTACTAGGTTCAGAAGCCTATGGCGCTCAGATCAGGCATAACTTAGCATATGCTGCGTCTGCAGACTACGCGAGTTATGCAGATGCGTCATGTACACAATTGGAAGATAAAACGTGTTACGAAGCTTTTGAGGCCGCAGCAACAGAAACTCAGTTAGCAACACTAGAAGCTGGCTTCTCGCAGTTTATCTACGCGGCACAAACCACGCTAGATACCGTAGACCCGTTCACAAACGCGTCAGATTTAGTTGCTTCTGGTTCACTAACAACACCATTCCTGATGACCGAGGTTGATGGCGATGGCAATGTACCAAACAGCGTTCCAAATGCACCGTTTGCCGGGACTGAGCCTCTAGCAGCTAAGCTAGGTTTAACGACCGTAAACAGTGCTAATACAGCCGTGTCTCCAATGGCAAGCTTTGTGCAGTATAACGCTACTGCATCGCACATTACGTTTGTTTCTCCAAATGGCACACTTTCTGATATTGACCATCACGTTGAGATGCAAATGGAAAACACAGACTTCTTAATGGATGACACTTTAACGGGTGTGACTAATACTTCCGTTCTGAAGTAATCGTATCACCTCTCTTACCAAAGCCCAGTTTCGACTGGGCTTTTTCGTTCTCTATCATAAAAAACCGTCCCGTATATCCTTTGCTATAGTTAAATCGGTGTCGTACCTAACTTACTTGTTTGAAAGGAAAACTCTATGCGCATATTCACTATAATGGCCACTGCTTTACTTCTTGCTGCATGCGGAAGTAGCCAATATCTTATGTCGACAAATGAAGGGAAAATCATTACTTCTTACGGTAAGCCAGACCTTAACGAAGAAACGGGTATGTATGAGTATGAAGACATGGATGGGAAAGAAATGAGCATTTCAAAAGATCAAATTGTGCAGATTATTGAACGCTAGCAATATGCCCTCTACATTTTTAGAGGGCTCTACCCACACTTCTGAGCGCAGTCAATACTCCCAACGAACCTCTAACTTCCTCAAGAAATGAAGCAACCAATTCATCACCCAAAGCAATCAATGCATTTTCTTATATACAGGTATTATTTGTTTAGCGAATATTTTACATCTTCACCCTAATCAGGTTGGAATATTGTAAAATCTCGGCTTTAATTCGCTAACACCCTTTTATTTCTCAGGATAAAGTGGATAATACCGCCACAAAATAACATTACTAAGGTGAGTCCTTATGTCTATTGAAGCTACTCTGCTTGCGCGCTGCGAGTCAAAATGTGAACTGTGTTCTTCTGAATCTCAACTAACAGCATACGCTGTCCCACCTCACGGTAACGTGACCGTTGATACTGCTATCATGGTTTGTGATAAGTGTCTGGGTGAGATCGATGAGCCAAAAGACATTAACCACTGGCGTTGTCTAAACGAAAGCATGTGGAGCCAGGTTCCTGCAGTACAAGTGACAGCATGGCGCCAACTCACTCGCCTAAACTCTGAAAGCTGGGCTCAAGATGCTCTTGACATGATGTACATGGAAGAAGAGCAAATGAACTGGGCGATGAAGGGTATGTCTGATGATGACAAAACGTTAGATTGCAACGGCACTGAACTTAAGAAAGGTGACGATGTAACGGTAATCAAAGACCTACCAGTTAAAGGCACTAACCAAGTAATCAAACAAGGCACAGTGATCCGTGGTATCAGCCTTGGTGATGATCCGAAACTAGTTTCGGGCAAGGCAAATGGCGGTCAGTCAATGTACGTGATCGCAGAATACTGCCGTAAGAAGTAATATCGTATTACTCTACAAGTCAAAACGGGGCACTATTAGTGCCCCGTTTTCATTTCTAATGAACACCAATTTGGAATAAGCTCCTCTACTCCGGATTGACTCTGTATAGAGTTCTAGCTCCGTTATTCGCGTTTGAGCAGCTAAAAAAATACCGGCTTATAAGCCGGTATTTTCATTCATTATTTCAAGATTAACGGTACATACCGATATCTTTTTGAATGTGAGCTGACAAATCTTCCGCATAGTAACTGCGTGGTGCAGTATTATCTACGAATAGAATGTCTAGTAAGTGAGCAATCAGTCCTTTGAAGTTAACCGCGTAGGTTTTCTTATCCATAGAGGTTGGTAAAGCTACATTTGTCATTTGCATTGCTTGTGCCATGATTGCCTCTCTTTAAAGCAGTAGTCTGTTTTGTTGGTTGTATATTAGTCAGTTTCTTATTGTTTAAGAAATGACAAATTTTACCCATTCGGATTATATTATCTAATAAAACAAGTCCATTACAAACATCAAAAATACAAATGAATAATAACAGCATAAATAGTCACAAACTGCCTAATTATGTTGAATAACTTAACGTTACCTGCATAAAGTTATCTCGACCAACAACATATTTTTAACATTAAGTTTCGTTATTTATTTTATTTTTAGCGCTTTACTTATATTTTTTGATTAGTAATTTTAACGCTAGAGCGACTGTTCGACTTATTTTTGAGGAGCGATGCCACAACCGCTGATGTCATCACAACGATTAAGAATGTGAGTGACCACGTTGTCGGAATCTCATACTCTGTTCCCACCAATAACATCTTTACACCGATAAACATCATGATCACCGATAATGCTGGTTTTAAGTACACAAACTTGTCTAACATCGCTTGCAGAACAAAGTACAAAGATCGCAAACCCAACAGTGCAAACACGTTCGCGGCTAAGACTAAAAATGGCTCTCGTGTTACCGCGAATATGGCTGGTATAGAATCCAGTGCAAACATTACGTCCATCACTGCAATTACACCGACTACGATCAGCATTGGTGTTGCCACCCACTTACCAGCTTGCTTTAAGATTAAGTGATTTCCTTGGTAATCATCCGTAACTGGCAATATTTTGCGAATAAACTGCTCAGGGTATGGGTTAACTTCTTCTGCTTCACCTTTGTCGCGAGCAAGCTTAATACCTGTCCAAATAAGGAATGCGGCAAAGAGGTACAACACCCAGTGGTACTGCGCAAGTAACTGAGCACCAACCGCAATCATGATAGCCCGTAGAACTAACGCACCAATCACGCCCCAAAGCAGCGCTCGCGGACGCAAATGCTCCGGCACACTGTATTGTGCAAAGATGATGGCAAACACAAACAAGTTATCCACGCTTAGCGACTTCTCTAGTAAGTAGCCTGTTAAGAATGAAACCGTTGCTTTATCGTTCGTATAAGTGCTGTGCGGTGCGTAAAGGTCCCAGAATAAATAGATAGAACCTGCAAAAACAAAGGCAAGTAAGAACCAAAAAACACTCCAAAGGATGGCTTTTTTCATCGTTATTACGCCACCACGCGTTTGATAGATATCAAGCGCAACAAGAACAAGCGTAAAAAGACCAAAAGCGCCATACATCGCTAATGACTCTTGAAGTGGTGCCGATTGGCTCAATTGGGTGGTACTTTCGATAAGAGACATGCTTCCTCCCATGGCGGAAGGGCATGAGTTTGGTGACCTTCCGCAGACAATAACAACAAGCAGTCACATAGTAATCATGTGCTGCCAGTCAATGAATGCGTTGGTCTCGTTGAAGTGTCGGCGTGGATGAATCACGCAACACCTTTACTTACCGGATAAGCTGATGCTTAACGAGATGACGATAAGTAAACTTGCGCTAACTACTCCCCAAACGCCGCAATGATAACGCCGAATGTAACGCTTTCCAACAAAAAAACTTTGTCTAATCGAAATAAAATTCTTATTAAAAATCAGAAAGAAATAAAAAAACAAAGGAATTGGTTCAACCACGTGAACTTTTGTTATTAGATGTAAAGATCAGCAAGTGACTCAAGGTGATACATTTAAGAGTCGGAGCGATGTCTCTGAGAGCATAGACACAAAAAAGGAGCATAACTGCTCCTTTCCTAACTTCCGTGTTATTAGCAATTCAAAAACCGCTCAAAGGTACAAAGTAAACTAACGTTGACCAAATTGCGACCCAAGCAACCACCACTGCCGTATCTGTCCAATCTTTATTCCACATACTGCCACCCTCATCATCGCATGTAGCAATTGAAAGACAGCAAAATCGATACCAATATCTACTACCTGTGTTGCTGTGTATAAAGTTTGTGACTTTGATTCAAGCAGTTTGGCTCATCGGTCAGAAGTTCAATAAAACAGTCTGCCATGGATAAGTTGGTTACACGCCCCTCGCCTTTCATCTCCAGTAGCGCATCGTAACCTTCTTTCCCTTTCATGGTATAAGCGGAGGAAGTGCCTCGATACCAGGTGTCGTCTTGAACGTCGACCCATTGTTGACCATCAAAAATTGCTAATGACTGAATTCTTTCACCTTTAGGGGCATCAGCTCGGTACTCAAAGTTTAAATTGTAAGTGTATGGATAACTGCCAGAGCCAGTACCTTCCACATCATTGTTGAGTGCATTGTTTATGGCGCCTTCAAGTGCTCGGCGAATAGCACTGCCTCTTACGTCGTAAAAGCCGATCGGAACGGCAAAAGGCAACAACCGTCCGGCAATATCTGCCACTGTGATGTTGCCAGGATTCAATGATGTTCGCACGCCACCCGCATTATGAATCGCAAATTGAACCTCATGCCCGCGTTTATTTAGGCTGTACAAAAATGAACGAGCAACAGAAGAAGCCAGCTCGCTCTCACCAAACTCATCTGGGATTCGCACATGACGCTTTTTGGTGTCAATACTAGCAATGACTTGTGACTGTAACTGTCTTACCCGAGGGATGTATTTATCACTTAGGATCGCTTGAGTCTCCGGGTGTTTCTTACAGACCACCACATTAGGTTGACCATGGATAAAGTCACACGCGGTTTCGAATACGCCTTGGTCAAGCTGTTGATTTAGTGTCGAGTCCCAAAAAATACGTCGGCCAAGTAACAGTTCATTTTGACCACTCAGCATGGTTGCTTTGCCGTTTTCATCAAATTCAATGACGCAGTGCCCCATAGTCAAAGCATGAAAGCCCGCTTGCACAACGTAGGTATCTTTTACTTTGACACCATAAGGGTCATCTTGCCCTAAACCTATTGATGAGAAATCGCCTTGCAGTCGGTGGCTATGTCCACCAACAATAATACCAATCCCCTCAACTTGTTCAGCCAACTCTAAATCGCCTTCATAACCTAAGTGGCTCAGAAGAATGATATTTTTAATACCAGAGTAGTGAATTTGTTTTACGGTCGCCTTAGCGGTTTCAATTGCAGACTTAAATGGCGTATCTGCATCTGGGTTCGCGATATCGCTCATTTTATCAATGGATAATCCGAAAATCGCAACCTGCTCACCATGAAACTCTTTGACGATGTATTGTGCGCTTTGTGTCTCCGTTTGATAGCTATACACATTGTTGCTATCGCTGACTCGGTGAGGCTTTTGAAGCGATTCATTTGATAGATCCCAGTTACCAGCAAGCAATGGAAACTGAGTGCGTTGACAGAATAAGGCAACAGGTTCATTACCCATATCCAATTCATGGTTGCCTAACGCCATCGCATCAATCTTTAACGCATTCAACAAATCGGCGTTGGCTTTACCTTTAAATAATGAGAAATAAAGTGTGCCTTGGAAACAGTCTCCAGCATGGAGAAATAACATCCCATGCCCTTGACGCTGAGCGTCGTCTCGTAGCTGCTCTACTCGGGTTGCGATGCGAGAAAACCCGCCAGCACTCACGTATGGCTCTAGCGTGAGTTCATTGTTGATCTTAAGCTTTAACTGTAATGACGTTGGCTCAAAGTAGGAATGTGTGTCATTGATGTGTGCCAGTTTGATTCTCACTGGCTTATGATTGTTATTCATCTTCATCTTCTCTCTTTTCATTCCTTATAATAATAAGAAGTGAATCATGACAGAATCATGAATTTTATGAAACTGTGATTTTTTGATTTCATGTTTAAGTGATCACGATGCTATCTACACTACTTTTGAAAGCAAGCGTCGCTTGTTGCGGTCTCTATTCATTAAGGGGCTCTCGTAATTTTGTGAACTGAGCTTAACTCCAATATTTCGAATTAATATATGCTTAGGAGTAGCAAAATAACTCTCTATAATTCAAATAATTGCAAGGAGGATTGAGATGAGACTAGAACGCATCGAAATCTCCGGGTTTAGAGGCATCAAACGCCTTTCACTCTCTTTTGACGAACTCACTACGCTCATCGGTGAGAACACGTGGGGCAAATCATCATTGCTCGATGCCCTTTCTATCGCGCTACCTGCTAATGGCTCATTGTATCAATTCGAATTAAAAGATTTTCACGTTGATTATTCAATTTCTCATCCACAAACCCAACACTTGCAGATCATTGTTTGCTTTAAAGCACAAGACAAGAACGAAGTAAAAGCTGGGCGTTATCGACGGATAAAACCTGCATGGTGCACAAACGAGGATGGTGAGCAGGTCATTTACTATCGAATTAGTGCGTCTCGCGACGAGTATGATATTAAAACTGAATACGCGTTTTTGGATCACAACGGCAAGCCGAAGAAACTGCACCACTCTGAGAAACTCGCTGTAGAGTTGATGACTCTTCACCCTGTTATCCGTCTACGAGACTCCCGACGCTTCCCAGATCTAAACCACGTAAACGGCGACAGCAAAAATGCTCGGATTGAAAAACGAATCAATAACACCTGTCGACGGCTATTGGCGATGCCTGGGCACGTAAACAAGGGTGAGATTCGCAGTAGTCTCGATTCAATGCAAACACTTGTCGAACACTATTTTGCGTTCCGCAGTGTCAGCAAAGGTAACCCACGAAAACCTCGTGATGGTCTTTTTTATACAAGCCCTTCCTCTGATAAAGGATTAAGTCAATTCCTTAAGGAAACAAATGATAAACAAAGCCGTTTGCTTTTAATGGGGCTTCTCAATGCTTACCTTCAAGCAAAAGGCCCTACCGATTTAAGACGCTGCGCAAGACCGATACTGATCATCGAGGACCCAGAAGGCCGACTACACCCAACTCATCTCGCTAGAGCGTGGTCATTATTGCAGTTGTTGCCAATGCAAAAGATTTTAACTACCAACAGCGGTACGTTACTTGGCTCGGTTCCACTTTATTCAATCCGGCGTTTGATTCGCTTGTCAGACCGAACCATTGCCAAGAGCTTAAACTCTGCCAAGTTTGGTAGAGATGAGTTACGCCGAATTGGTTTCCACATTCGTTTTCATCGCTCAGGGGCGTTGTTTGCACGGTGTTGGTTACTCGTAGAGGGCGAAACTGAAGTTTGGTTATTTCATGAACTGGCTCGTCAATGCGGATATGACTTAGCTGCGGAAGGAGTTCAAATCGTTGAATTTGCACAGTCTGGACTGAAGTCACTGATCAAAGTAGCAAAAGAGTTCGGTATCGACTGGCATGTTGTTACCGATGGTGACCCGGCAGGTAAAAAGTACGCGCATGCCGTGAGAGCGCAACTCGATCATGATCAGGAAAGGCATAGACTTACAGAGTTACCTGATCGAGATATCGAACATTTTCTATATAATCATGGGTTTGAACTTTTCTTTAAGGACATCATCAAAGTTCCTCATGATCACCCTATCCCAGCTAAAAAAGTAGTAAACCGTGTTTTGAAAAAGCATGCAAAACCGGACTTAGCTTTGGCCATTGTCTCCCACTGTGAAGAGAGAGGTATGGAGTGCATTCCTGTACTTCTGCGTTGGACACTTAAGCGCGTTGTCACCATGGCAAACGGCAATACATGAGTTAGAATATTTCACACTCACACCTTGCCTTGTAATACAAAAAAAGCACACCAAATTGGTGTGCTTGTATCAAACATCATTAATTTTGATTAAAGGTATTGAGAGGGATAAAACTCAATACACAGTGGATACAAATAAGATCGGGGGTTCACTACTGTGCTTGCTCAGCAAGCGTAGAAGAAGTAGTGCTTGATTTCGTATGCAACCAAAGCCCAGTCGCTTTCATTAGATAACCAAACACACCACCTAGCAGCAAAGATGGAATGACAAGTTGCCAGTTTCCATCAGCGGCAAATGTTGCGCAGGAACCAATAAAAGTGCCTGGAATGTACGCGAGCCAAGCCTGTTTCGCTTGAATACACATGAAAAATGCCACAATAGCGGTAATCACATAACCGATAATTTCCAAACCAACGTAAGTTGAACCGTGGATAATTACCATTGCCCAGAATACACCCGTCATATTAGTGATTAAGCTGATACCAAGTCCTTTCAATCCGCTAGTTGGCGCAGCAAAGTAGCTCGTGCAACCTAAAAAACCAGCCCAAGAAAGCAAACCTAAAGAAATGGCGATCCAACCCCATACGCCAGATAAAATTCCAGTAGTGATAGAGATAGCTAAAAGTGTCGTCATGGTAGTCGTACCTGCTTGGCTATTATCGTACCCATATGGCTCAATAACTGCCTTCATACATTGAAATCAAGGACACATGTTAGATACATCAGTCTTGTTTATCGGTGACAATGATCACAATAAGGTTATAACGATTTCATGACTTGCACTAAAAGTTTGACGCAACCGATAAATCAACAGATTTAGGGAATGAGCATTTCTAGTGCTAGGTAAAAAAGGATGTGTGTTGGATAGTTCCAATAGGTCACTCCAGCAAGCTTTAACGAGACTAGGAAGCTAATATCGGCGTGCAGAATCATGGATCACCAAGTGAGTGCATAAAAGCTCCTGAATCACGCTTGTTCTTCGAAGTTCAGTATACTGTACATAGAAATATGCCACTCCCAATTAAGCGAGTGGCATTGCTGTACTTCTAGAGCTTATTTGAGTGGTAACTTACAATACCGAAGGCTTACCTTTCATCATTCGCAGACCTTCTCGTTTAATGCAGTCGACTAGTGGGTTTTCTGCCATATCAGCTCGCCATATAAATGACAGTGTCCTTTCCATTTTTAGCTCGGGCACATTTAACGCAACAAGATGACCCGCTTCTATATATCGCTCTACATCTAAATACGGTAAACAAGTAAGGTACTGGCCGTTAGCAACTAAGCTGCGTAACACCGGAACGTGCTCGTACTCTCGCCACACATCCAAATCTTCAATTAGATGATGAATAGAGCTATCAAATGTTTTTCGTGTGCCAGAGCCATGCTCTCTCAACACCCACTTCGCTTGTTCTAACTGCGCGAGGCTTACAGATTGATTGCGAGCAAAAGGATGATGAGAAGCAGCGACAACAGTAAGATGGTCTCGGCACCAGACTTCTTGGTGCAAACGGTTATCGTCACAACGCCCCTCGATGATCCCTAAGTCATATTTATAATCTAATACGCCATCAATAACCCCTTTTGTACTCTGCACACCAAGGGAAATACGCATTTCTGGAAAGTCATTATCAATGATACTGATAAGGTCTGGAACCAGATGCTCTGCCGGAGTTTGACTCGCGCCCATGCGAATCTCACCGCTTAACAAATGTTGCTCATAAAAGCCCATTTCAATCTGCAGTGCGTCTTGTAATAAGCGTTTTGCTTTTGGTCGTAGCCACATACCCCAATGGGTTAACGCCATTTGCTTGCCCTGCCTCTCAAATAAAGGCCTGCCAAGCATTTTTTCTAATTGCGCAAGCGACATACTTGTCGCTGATTGTGTCAAAGCCAGTTTCTCTGCGGCCTGGCTTACACTGCCGGTATCTGCAACTGCGTCAAAAACCGCTAATTGCTTAAGTGAGTAGCGCAAAGTGCCCTCCTTTATTGGTGAGTATTTTTCATACCCTCACAATCGTTAAAAACATGCCCCAATAAGCAATAGAGTTCATTTTACCTAGCCGCATAAAGTTATCAATTAATTTGATGAGGTTTCTAAATATTATCAATTTTACCTACCAAACCCTTCTCCTTATTCTGACTGTGCGGTTCGGGAACACCGCAAGCCTCAATGACTTTGAGACTGAAGTCATTGAGGCTTCTAAATAAAAACAACAATTTCATTTTTGAGTTAATAACCAAGGAATTTTTATGCGATTACAAATTAAGGAGTCAATATGGCGGTGACCAGCTCTCAAAATCACCAGTACTTTTCTCCAAAAGAAATGATGGCTGAAGCGGAAAAATTTGCGTTAAGTAAAGCAAACAAAACCAGCAGTATGACACTGAGTCTTGCCATCATGGCGGGCGCGTTCATTGGATTGGCGTTCTTGTTTTACATCACGGTGACTACTGGCAGCGCTGGCGCTGGTTGGGGCTTAAGCCGTCTTGCTGGCGGATTAGCATTTAGTATGGGCTTGATCCTCATCGTGATCTGCGGCGGTGAACTATTTACCAGCTCAGTTCTTTCCAGTATCTCATGGGCCAATAAGCAAATCTCGTTCGGAAAAATGCTTTCTATTTGGGGCAAGGTTTACGTTGGCAACTTCATTGGTGCGATGTTCCTACTTGCGCTAGTTACTGCAGCTGGTCTTTATCAAATGGATAGCGGTCAATGGGGGTTAAATGCGCTTAACATCGCGCAGCACAAGCTTCATCACACTCTCATTCAGGCGTTTGCGCTCGGCATCCTTTGTAACCTATTGGTCTGCCTCGCGATTTGGTTAACGTTTAGCTCTGCAAATGCAATGACAAAAGCAGCAATGACAATCATGCCTGTGGCCATGTTTGTCAGCAGTGGCTTTGAACACTGTGTCGCGAACATGTTTATGGTTCCACTTGGCATTGTTATCGCGAATTTTGCACCTGAGTCTTTTTGGGCCTCCGTCGGTGTGCCCGCTTCACAGTACGCAGACTTAAATATTGGCCACTTTATTACCGCTAACTTAATTCCTGTCACGCTTGGCAACATCGTCGGCGGAGCGGTTTTAGTTGGTCTTGCAAACTGGTGTATTTTTCGCCGACCAGAACTAAAAGCAGCGAATATCTCTTCTATCACAACGACTACAACACTCTCGTCAGTTAAGGATTTCACCATGAAAAACGCATCTTTTGTTAAAGACATTATGAACCCAAAACCAGTTACCATCAGTGCAGAAACACCGATAGCAATCGCACTGGATGTGCTACTTGACAACAACGTAACTAGCGCACCTGTTGTAGACGTACAAAATCGATTGGTTGGTTTCTTCTCTGCTCACGATGTGATGGTAGAACTATGGTGTGAGGACTACATTCCGGTGAAAGACCAAAAAGTCGTCGACATCATGAGCCGCGATGTGGTCGCAATTGATGCTGGTGATCGTCTAGTTGATGTTGTCGAATTCCTATGTATCGATAAAGAGCAGTTGTACCCAACGAGCAGCATGGGCATCGCCACTCGCATGACGTCTCTATCTTTAGAAGAACGCGCAAAAAGCATCAAAGTGAGCAAGCCACAAGTCCTTCCTGTACTTGAAAATGGCCAGATGGTCGGTGTTGTTACTCGTACTGAAGTATTAACAGCACTACGCCCGATTTTTGGTGAGCGTTTAAACCTAGTAGAAAAAAACGAGTTAGAAACAGCGTAATTCATTAAACGCTTGCAACGTCTGTTGGCTTTCAATCGCTGTCACTGACTGGCTTGCCAATGTTGTCAATTGTGATTGAGGTAATAAAAAAGCGCTCTTTCGTTGAAGAGCGCTTTTACTGTATCTAAAAGAAGTTCGTTACTTCTTAACGCCTTCGATATGAAGTTCCATATCAACATAGCTTGAAGCACCCATTACTGGGATATCAAAGTCAGCAAGCTCAAGGCGAGTGTTACCAACGAAGCCAGCGCGCTCACCACCCCATGGGTCACTACCTGCGCCAACAAATTCAGCTTCGATAGTAATAGGCTGAGTAACACCGTGTAGCGTTAGATCACCAGTTACATCTAGCTTGCCATTACCTTTATCAACCACTTTTGTGCTTTTAAAGGTCGCTTCGCTGTATTTGCCAGCATCAATGAAATCACCACTACGAATGTGCTTGTCACGTTCAGCGTGGTTGGAGTCTAAGCTAGTTGTATCAACAACAACATTCACTTTTGAATCAGCAATGTTGTTCTCATCAAAAGAAAAGTCACCAGAAAATGTATTGAAACGACCTTTGATGAAGCTGTAACCCAAGTGACTAACTTTAAAGTTAATTGAAGCGTGAGCACCTTTGGTATCGATGACATAATCTGCAGCTTGCGCACCAAATGGTAGTGCCATAGCGATAGCTAATCCTGTAGCGAAGAGTGACTTTTTCATTTTGAAGCTCCTAACATTTTTCTTAATGTGTTGTCTTTATCGATAAAGTGGTGTTTAAGCGCAGCAATAGCGTGCAAACCTGCTATCAGGATGACGGCCCAAGCTGCGTAGAAGTGAATTTCACCCGCTATGTCTGATTGTCCTGGGAATAACTCTCCCGCTCCTGGCACGGTAAACCAATTAAACACTTCGATACCGCGTCCATCAGACGTTGAAATGAGGTAACCTGAAACAAAGATGGTGACCAATAGTAGGTACATAACACCATGAGCTGCTTTAGCAGCAAGCACTTCGTAAGGTTTGCCTTCTACCTTTGGTGACGCCGTAACATGTTTCCATACAATGCGTGCCAAAGTTAAAATAGCGAGTAAAATACCGACAGAGCGATGGTAATGTGGCGCAGTTCGATACCATTCGCTGTAATAGCTAAGGTCGACCATCCACAAACCCACTGCAAATAGACCAATAATGCACAGCGCAGATAACCAGTGCATCACGCGTGCAGTAAGGTTGTAATTCTTTACCAGTGTATCCATCTCAAGTTCCTAGATATATTCCTAAGTTAATGTTGAGCAAGAAACACTACATTAACCTATTTACGTCATATGAAACAGATTATTTACCATCATTTACATCCAGCCAATGGTACCTTATCTATCAAGTTGTTCGAATTTTTTGAAGGAACTTTAAATCGTTTATAAAACTGAAACTTACAGCTTAACTTCTTGTTCTATCTCATACAGCTCTTCGGACACTTCTAACATTCTACGTTCAACCAGTGATTTTGCATCTTCCACCCCCTTGTTGTAATAAATTGGCCCTAGTTTTTCTGTAATGAAATCAATAAGAAATTCACTATCGAACTGGCCAATCTCAACATCTAGTTCGTCCTGCATATAATCTTGAATGGCGGTTGCCAGCGTTTCTTTTTGCGCACGTTCTAACTTTATCATCTTTGCCCTTTTTCAGAATTTTGTTCTATGTGTGCTTCTATCGTCTTGCTCTCTTAAAGAGTAGGCGCGATCATTTGTGAGAAATTTGGTGTTTAGATCAAGAAGTTGCCGAAGTAAATTAGTCTATTCTCAAAAGACTATGCTAACCTTTTGCAGTTCGTTTTGTTAATTATTAAGGGATATTCTTTGCTACTCGACCTAGTGATTCAAAGTGTTAATGATTTTCAAGACGACTGTCTTAAGCTGTGTGAAAAGCATTACCCTGCGGTACATAACCAAGGCATGAGTGAGCATCATCTTGGTCTCGCGTTTTCAAGAAGAATGGAACACACTTTCCGTCACTTCGGATACAACTGCGTGGTAAAACCAATTGAAGTTTTAAATACTCCGGACCTTCCTCATCACTACCGTATTTCATCTGAAATAGGCACGGTTTGGGTCCTGAGCCATCATATGGTCAGTGCGGGAAAATCTTGTCGAGAGAACTTACTCTCATCAATTACGGAATGGCAAAGCGAATATGGTTATGCGCTGCAACCGAATGATCTACTCTTTTTAGTTTGTGATCATTGGATCAGTCGCAGCAAAACGAGCCGAGAGTTGCTTCATTGGTGGATGGGAGAACTGCCCGATCAGATCAACGAATACACGGAGCAAGGCATCACGCTGTACACTAGCGAATCGCAGCTCACGCAATCGTTAGACACTCGATTTGGCATTAGTCCTTGTTACATTAAGTTTGGTCATCCTTTACGTCGCTCGAATAAACAGCAGTTAGTCAGAAAATATTTGCAACTGTATGCCGTACTACAATGGTAACATCAAATTGCAATAGGAAGATTGTCAGTCATTTCATCAATTTGTTTGATATCACTCGACAAATCTAATCATCTCTTACCATCGTTCTTGCTTGAGTTCATGAGCCCACTTAGATTCACTGCCAATGAAATAAAAAATTAGCGCGATGGCGCTGATGTAGAAGCATTGATTTAGGTTGTTGTAACAATGATGAGCACCTCGCAACTCCTTAGTTGCATCCGTAAACAAGCCGACGGGCAATATATTGCGAAATACGCAAAGCTCACTCTTCGAAGTGTCTTTCAACCTATATATAAAAAAGAGATTTCTATCGTTGGACTTGAGGCACTAGTAAGAATTACCAATGCTAATGGCGCCATGATCAGGCCAGATCAGTTTTTCCAATCAAAAACCATTTCCGCTCAAGACCTACTCAATGTTGAACGCTTAAGTCGCCTAATTCATATCAAAAACTTTGCCCAATCTCACTTTCACAATAAACAACTGTTTCTTAATGTATTACCAGAAGCAGCAAAAATACTAGCCAGAGACATCACGTACAATAGGCTGCTAAAACAAACCATTCATCAATCTCATTTAGTAAATGAACAAATCGTCATGGAGTTGCTTGAGTTGAACGTAGAAGACGAGTCCTCTTTGTCGCAAGCAGCTCGTGAATTAAGTCAAGGCGGGTTTAAATTGGCGATCGACGATTATGGCGTCAATGCATCGACAATTGAACGAGTTAAAGGCGTTCGTCCAGACATAATAAAAATGGATCGCTCGTTAATGCTGAGATACGAAAATGGTGACTGGAAAGCTCTAGTCGATGCATTATCACTAGCAAGAACGTTGCGTTCTAAAACCGTTATCGAAGGAATTGAAACCGAGCATCAACTTAACTTAATGAAAAAACTCGGTTTCGATATGTATCAAGGATACCTACTCGCTATCCCGCAAACGTTAGACGTTTATGAAGAGGCAAAAACAGCCTGACTATGTAAGAACAAAAGTTTGTGCGGTTTAGCGAGAGTTACGTGATTTACCACGGTTCTTATGAATCGCTAATTTTGCTTTTAGCTTACGCTTCTCTGATGAACGGCTTCGACGGCGTCCATTACCATTTTTCTCAGGCTCGACTTCTTCTATAAGGCTTGGCTCGAAGCCTGCCAACCATTCTTGCGGTAGGCGTTGATCAAGCAAATTCTCGATAGCATGCAATAAATATTCTTCTTCCCGACTCATTAGAGAGATAGCTAAACCTGACTTTCCTGCACGGCCAGTACGGCCTATACGGTGGACATAATCTTCGGCTTTAAATGGCATATCAAAGTTCACCACTTGCTCTAACTCTTGAATATCCAGTCCTCGTGCAGCTACATCTGTCGCAATCAACGCACGCACCTTACCTTGTTTGAACTCATCCAACGCTCTTTGACGCGCACCCTGTGACTTATCCCCGTTAATTGAAACCGCTTTTATGCCATCTAACTTAAGCTCTTTTGCTAGCTCATCGCTACCTTGCTTAGTTTTTGTAAATACAAGCACTTGCTGCCAATTGCGCGAGCCAATCAAGTACGCCAATAATTCACGTTTACGCTTTTTGTCTACCGGATAAACCATCTGTTTTACCGTTTCAGCCGTCGTGTTTGCTGGTGACACTTCAACTTCAACCGGCGATTCCATGAGTTTGTACGCAATAGTCTTGATTCGCTTTTCAAATGTCGCAGAGAACAACAGGATCTGTTTTTCTGCGGGTAAACGTCGGAAGATGCGTTGCAAGTCAGGCCAGAATCCCATATCTAACATACGGTCGGCTTCGTCTAGAACGAGCATACTGGTTTTGGAGATGTTTACGTTGCCATTAAACAGATGATCCAAAAGGCGGCCTGGTGTTGCAATCAAAATATCAGCGCCCTCTTCTAACTTCCTCTTTTGTACGCCAATGCTTGTACCACCATAAACACACACAATGCGAAGTTCGGTTTGTGCAGAGTACTGATTCAAATTATCAAATACCTGCTGCGCAAGCTCGCGTGTTGGAACCAAAACCAATGCTTGAGGCGTACCGTTGAGTTTCTTTTGCTGAACGGTTTGTATAATAGGTAAACCAAACGCAGCTGTTTTCCCCGTACCAGTTTGTGCAGCAGCAAGTAAGTTCTTTCCTTCAAGGACATGTGGAATAGACTTTTCTTGCACTGGTGTTGGCGTCACGATATTTAGATTGCTTAGCGTCTCGATTAGCTTTTGTTCAATACCTAAGTCAGCAAAATTAACAGACATGTGTAACCTCATTATTTTTGGAGCGCAGAGTTTACCAGAGCCCCAATAGCCATACTACTTTTCTATTTCATTGGGCTGAATCAATAAGATGTTGTTGAAAATCATACGACTGGCGTAAAACGTCTCGATAGAGTGTCGAGAACTTCTCTTCCAATACTGTGTAATCACTCTCAATCACTCTAAATGTTGTAGTAAGGTCAGCCATTCTCGGGCTTCTTTGCGACATTCGATGTAGTGCAAATTCGATATTATCCAGGTCTTGGTATGACTGAAGCCATCGACCGTGCCACATCCGGCTGTGGAGCACCAAAAAGCGCGGCGGCAAATGTTCATTAACGTCACGGTTTACTCGCTCGTATGCCGAATCGACAAAGTGTTCGAGAGGTGCGGCATAAAAGTCGTTCCAGTGTTTTGCGAGACAATGGTCCCAGAACATATCGAGAGCGATAGGGGCAAAGCGCCGCGCAGTACCTTTGAAGTGAGGTTTGCATTCGTTAACAATAGGATGGTGATCAGTAATGCGGTCAACAAATCTATGTAATTTGATGCCGTTAGAGATATCACGTTCATACAGCTTGCTTGGATCTCCTTTTACGAAGTCTCCAAGCAAGTTTCCCAATAAATGGCTGTTACAGTGGTCTGCTATATGCAGGTGGGCTAGAAAGTTCATCCGACGCCAGTTTTGGCCTTTAAGGCTTGGTGTGACATGAACTTAGTATAACGTCAATTACGACGAGATGAGAATGTTCCGCTATTCGGCTTCGTTGTCTGAGCCAACGTATTCCGACAAGATAATGCCAATTTCAAGCGCATCTAGCAGCTCTAGGCTCTCATCGTTTTGGTATTGGTCGCTCATTGTGACCTCCTTTATTTTAAGCTCTCTTGCTTGTACTTGCTGACGGCTTGGCCTTGCCATATCCACATCAACAACTCCTTTTTATAGTCTTTATATGACACATTCATGACAGCGAGAAGTAAAGATTTAAAAACCTATGAGCAGAATCAAAAGTAAACGTTTGCAACCAGATTTCATATCTACTTAGCACTTCAGAGAAATAGCTCTTTTATCAATATTTATGTCAATTTAAAGATATAACATACCGTTATAGGCGTCCTTAGATCTCATTTCTTAAACTAAATTTAGTTTTCGTTACATATTTTGCTGATTAACTTCGCATATTTTGTTTCGATATAGCAATAGATTTGGTCAATATCTTTTATCTCTAATGGAGCTTTAAATGAGAGAAGTTGAGTTTAGAACGATAGACAGGCTGTTTATCAAGATGTCTATCAACGACAAAATATGGGTTATATTCCTGCTGTTTTTAGTAGCCCTCACTTCTGTGGCTGGAAGCCGCTACTTCAATGAAATACAACAATTTAAACAACAAGCGATTTCTGCTAGCGAAGCGAAACTTTCTGGTATTGTTGACGCTCAACCAGGTCATGTTCCACAAATTGACGGCGTATCGAAATCAAGTCGCGTAAGCGAGAGCTCTTTTGTTGATGGCTCTGTCACCGCTTATGCAAAGTTGCATTCTGGCGAAGTGATTAAGTTGACTCAAAACGTATCCGCGCAATACGAATCTGCAAAGTCGTCAGCCTTAACCTCTCTGTTACTCAGCTTTTTATGGGTTGTTCCTTTTGCCCTTTTCTCTTACTGGGTTGCGACCTTTATAGGAGGCGCCCTGTGGGTTTTATATACGACAACCGAAAAAATTGGTGAAGGTGATTTAACCTCTCGCCTTGGTTTTCATCCTGGCCGAGACGAGTTTGGCACCATTGGTTGCGCGTTAGATAAATCTATGGACACCTTAAGTGAACTGGTTAACAGTGTGAAAAATAATGCGGCTACATTGAGTGAGACATCTTCTGCATTCGAAAAAGATATGCAGTTGAGCGAAACGCAGATATCTCATCAATATCAAACACTCGATTCCGTCGCGACAGCAATGGAAGAAATGACAGCCTCTGCAAAAGAAGTATCCAGCATTTCCCAACAAGCGACGATGCAATCCGATCAGGATGCTCAAAAGATCGAGATAAGCAGAAATCGCGTGCAAAATGTGATTGGAGAAATTGAGACGTTATCCAGCTATATTGAACAGGCTTCCACGTCAGTAACCAACTTAAATGAGAACACGACGCAGATTAATGACGTTATTACAACGATCAATGCCATTTCAGAACAAACCAACCTATTGGCTCTGAATGCGGCAATTGAAGCGGCACGCGCCGGGGAGCAAGGTCGTGGATTTGCTGTGGTTGCTGATGAAGTGCGTACATTGGCAAGCCGAACTCAACAGGCAACAGTAGAAATTCAAGCCATGATTGAGAAACTACAAACCGAGAGCCAGAACATTGCTTCAATCACTGATCGAACCGTTCAACAAGCGCAAACCAGTAGCCAGCTTATTGATGAAATTGGTCATGATGTGACGTCTATTGCTGAATCCGCACGCTCATTGATGGACATGAGTATCCAAATTTCCACCTCAGCAGAAGAACAAAGCGCAGTCGCCAACGATATTGCATCTGAGCTTTCAGAAATTCGCAGCCAGTCGAGCACAATCAGAGAAGTTGCAGAGCAATCTACCGTAGGGGTAGCTAATCTCACTCAGGCGTCAGTGTCTCTTGGTGAGGTATTACAACGCTACCGCACAGCATAACTTTGCAGCATTTATGATCAACAAGGGCTCCTCAGGAGCCCTTTTCTTTAAACCGTTTTCAGCCGTTATCGTCGATATTTTCTACTACACACAAGTGGATATTTGAAGTGAATCTCAAGTTCTCGCTGTACCTGATGAAATAATGTTCATAAACAAAGCGTTCCGCTATGCTTAATCCTGCCAATTCCAATTTGCTGCTGGAAAACAATATGAATAATTACAAAGATACAAAAGACATCGAAAACCTAAGTTGCCCTCTCTGCCAGGGGGATGAATATCTCATTTCATCGGATGGAGAGAAATTCACATGCGCTGCTTGCGGATTTCATACAAAAAGCTTCTCATCCATCCAATGCCTACATCAAACCCCTTACCTACAGTCCAAACTTAAACATATCCATAGCTTAAGTACGGTGTGCCATTAAGAGATTAAACAGAGCAGCTAAATAGCTGCTCTTTTAATTCATCTAAATGTTGAATGCGAATTACGCGTTCATCATCAACACGATTGATTGCCTCACCATTAAATAGCTGTACGGTTTTAATGCCAGCGTTTAATCCCGCTTCTACGCCTTTAGGTGTGTCATCAATATAAAGACAGTCGCTCGGTAAAAAGCCCATGCTCATTGCACTGTACATAATTAAGTCAGGTTCAGGCTTCCAACTATTCGCATCGAATGCAGAGAACACTTTCCCCTGGAAAGCATCGAGCAATCCTGTTAACTCCAATGCGTATTCTATTTTATCTTTCGGCCCATTGGACGCGACACAATATTCGATATTATGTGAATCTAAAAACTGAATTAATCGCTTTGCGCCATCCATCGGCTGTAAGTGGCGAACAAAAAGAGACTGGACTTCTTCACGGTATTGCGGCTCTAAGATATCAATAGGGACTTTGATATCTTTCAGCTCTTTAGTATCTAAAAGGATGTCAGCGAGCTTTCCTCCTTTAAAATGAGAAACGCACTCTTCCATCGTTAATTCTGCGCCATGCAGGTTAAATACATTGACGAGAGCTTGGCAACACAATCGTTCACTATCGACCAACGTACCATCACAATCAAATATCACGCACTTAATATTGGTAATTGCCATAGCCATCTCCAGACATCTTAAAGGCTAATGCCCTAGCTGATTTTAAAAATGTTGGCTTAATCTTATTTAAGTTTGGGATTGTTGAAACGACGAGCTTGGCATTTCATGGAAATAGAGGGGAGCAATTACATTTTTTCTAAGCAAGATCACCTATCGTCATCTTGCTTTGCTTTTTATGCATTTGAGTGCACAAATTAGCTTTCAATAATCACCGAATCTAAAAGCTTGTGTTCGGTACTTAGTCTTTTAGCAAGATCCGCCACAAACGAACTCTTGTATTTTGATTCAGAAACCGCGACATCAGAGATAAGCGTGTTTCCTTCAAGGTGGCTAATAATAGCGGCACCAATTGGAGCTCCAGATTTAAAACCAACATATAATTCAAAATCTGGCGTTAGAATTATCTGAGTGAGATATTCCACAATCATATCTTTATCGTACTGTTGATCCCAACGCTGAGACTGCAGGACAGAAAACATGATAGTAAGTCGGTGAAAATCGACCAGAAAAATATCGTCAGAGCTAAATTCAGAATTACTCTCAAGTAGCGTGTCTTTGTCGACCACTTGATAGGTTGCTTGTTCTAGTGCTTTGAAATAGACATCACGCCCTTTCAGACTCTCTGGTGTTGGAAATTCAACTTCAACCAGATCATACAGCCATGCATTTTTACGCTCGATACTGGCTAACTGTTGTTCATTCATTTTGATACCTTAGTTGCAAAACGAAATGTGCAGAGTGTTTCATTCTCACATAGAGTGAAGCTTAGACAGAGCGACAAGCGATATAAAGTCAAACATATTGGGAGAAAGTATGGTCACTCTAACTCATCATTTCGTTTAGAGCAGTACATTAGCATGAAGCTCACAACAAACCTAGCGTACGTAGACCTTTCCTTGGCTAAATTTTGTTTTAGTTGCAAACCTCTGATAGATTTCATCAATATCTTTCCTAGTTAAGGACAAAAATAATGAAAAAGATGCTGTTAAGTGCATTGCTTGCTACTACGCTGGTTGGTTGTTCAGATAACGATGTTGCTGATGTAGGACTCGGTTGGTTTACTTTGAAAGACATCAAAGTAGGTGAATTAAAAGACGAGGTAGTCACGGGGGTAACGTGTCATATAGCTTCTATCGAAGCCGATTTTAGCTTAGCGGATCCAAGTGACAGCTCAATATCATGTCGTCAGACTGGCGAAATCACGCCGGAAATGATTGCAAAAATAGATAAAAGTAAGTCTGGCGAAATTGTATTTAAGAAGTCAAAAAGTATTTTCTTCAAAACAATGAAGGTTCGCCGAATTTATGATGCAGACAACCAAACCTTACTCTACCTATCTTACACAACAAAAGAGACAGACGGTAGCTTTAAGCACAGCCTATCGACAGTTCCACTTTGGGGTACCAAGGCTTACGTTGAGCCTACTGAAGTGAAAAAGTAACGCAGCTAATTTTGGGTAGCTCCAAGCTCGTTGTTAAAGAAAATAACCGATCAACAATCTGAAAAGCGACCAATTGTAGTACTATAAGCATCAGCAATTTAGGCTATCTTGGTCGCAATTTCTCCAGCTCGCTGATTTTTTCAGCGGGCAAACTTCTTTGTAATAAAACGCCACGATTTTCATTTTTTTGTGATACAATCCCGCCTCTTTTTTTTCTCACTCAAGAACAAGCATGAAGTTTCCTGGTCAGCGTAAATCTAAACACTACTTCCCAACTCACGCTCGAGATCCATTAGTAAACCAAATCCGACAAGCGCCTAAGCTATATCGCCCAACTATTGTTGGTGTCGGTCAAACCATCGTAGATATCGAAGCGCGTGTAGATGATGCGTTTTTAGAAAAATACAACCTAAGTAAAGGACATTCACTCGTTCTTGAAGAAAGCAAAGCAGATGCACTTTACGAAGAACTGGTTGAGCAAGGCCTGATCACACACCAATACCCAGGTGACACGATTGGCAACACGCTCCACAATTACTCAGTATTGGCGGATAGCAAATCCGTTTTGCTCGGTGTGATGTCCAAGAACATTCAAGTTGGTTCTTTTGCTTACCGTTACCTTTGCCGCACGTCTTCACGCATGAACCTCAACCACCTACAAACGGTAGATGGTCCTATTGGTCGTTGTTATACCTTGATTTCTCAAGATGGCGAACGCACATTTGCTATCAATGAAGGTCACATGAACCAACTACTTCCAGAAAGCATTCCTGAAGAGATCTTTGAGAAAGCATCAGCTCTGGTTGTTTCTTCTTACCTCATGCGCGGCAAAGAAGAGGATCCAATGCCGAAAGCGGTACAAAAAGCAATCGACTTTGCCAAGAAGCACGATGTCCCTGTTGTACTGACTTTAGGCACGAAATACGTTATCGAAGGTAACGCGCAGTGGTGGCAAGAGTACATTCGCGAGAACATATCTGTTGTTGCAATGAATGAAGAAGAAGGCGCCGCATTAACAGGCGAGACAGAACCGCTTGCGGCTGCTGATAAAGCACTTGAGTGGGTCGATCTTGTTCTATGTACTGCAGGGCCAAATGGCCTATACATGGCAGGTTACACCGACGAAAAAGTAAAACGAGAAACCACACACGACATTCTTGAAGGTTCAATTGAAGCCTTTAACCAATACGAATTTAGTCGTGCGATGCGTAAAGGAGATTGTGAGAAGCCAATGAAGGTATACTCTTACATTGGTCCTTACCTAGGTGGTCCACTAGAGATTAAGAACACCAACGGCGCAGGTGATGCGGCGCTTTCTGCTTTACTGCATGATATGGCTGCAAACTCTTTCCATCAAAAAGAAGTGCCTAACTCAGAAAAGCACGAAGTACGCTGTTTGACTTACTCATCACTTTCTCAGATCTGTAAATATGCAAACCGAGTAAGCTATGAAGTGTTGACGCAACACTCTCCTCGCCTATCGCGAGCACTTCCTGAACGAGAAGATAGCTTAGAAGAAACTTACTGGGATCGTTAAGATCACAGCTTTAAAGCTAAAAATACATCAAGGTCACCATTTGGTGGCCTTTTTGTTTTGATCTGGCGCAGTAAATAGTAGATTTTGTTAGTATGTAGCACAGTATAGAGCAGTAAACTCTTTACATACCGAATCGAAACTGTACTATCACCGAGCAAACGTTTGCCCAACAATAATACTTGCTCCAACTCAGATTGTTTTTCAACACTACCTGCGAGTCACTTTAGGGATTATCCATGCAGTCAGATATTGAAATTTGCCGAAACACACCACTTTCTTCTATTGATGTTATTGCGGAAAAAGTAGGGTTACTACCCGAAGAATATGACACTCACGGGAAGCACAAAGCCAAAGTCCATCCAAAATGTTTGGAGCGGCTAAAAGAGAATGATAACGGTAAGCTTGTGCTTGTTACTGCGATCACTCCTACCCCACTTGGCGAAGGAAAAACCGTTACAACTGTCGGACTGGCGCAAGGTTTAGCTAAGCTTAGACAATCCGTTATCGCATGTATTAGACAACCTTCTATGGGGCCTGTATTCGGTATTAAAGGCGGTGCTGCTGGCGGTGGTTATTCCCAAGTTGCTCCAATGGAAGAACTGAACTTACACCTTACTGGTGACATCCATGCGGTGACGGCGGCGCATAATCTAGCTTCAGCCGCGCTTGATGCTCGCTTGTATCATGAACAACGCGAAGGCTATGATGCCTTTGAAGCACGTACTGGATTAAAGGCACTTAAAATCGATACGGCAAGCATTACTTGGAAACGAGTAATGGACCATAATGATCGTGCACTACGTAAAGTCAAAATTGGGCTAAATGAGCCAGGAAAAGTCATCAATGGATACGAACGCGACGAAGGGTTCGATATTTCTGCCGCGTCTGAGTTAATGGCTATCATTGCACTGGCTAAAGATTTGAAAGATTTACGTCAGCGTATTGGGAAAATTGTCGTAGCGTACGATTTGAACGGAAACCCGGTAACCACTGAGGATCTGCAAGTTGCAGGAGCAATGGCAGTGACATTAAAAGAGGCCATAGCACCGACACTGATGCAAACTCTGGAAGGCGTTCCTACGTTGATTCACGCAGGCCCGTTTGCAAACATCGCCCATGGAAATTCATCCATTATTGCCGACGATATCGCGCTAAAACTATCAAGTTACACCGTAACAGAGGCGGGGTTTGGTTCGGACATGGGATTTGAGAAAGCGTGTAACATTAAAGCTGCCGCCACCAGCAAGGCGCCAGATTGTGTAGTGATAGTAGCGACATTACGCGGCCTCAAAGCAAATTCTGGACACTACGATTTACGACCAGGTATGGCCATTCCAGATTCCATTTTTAATCCAGACCAAGCAGCATTGGAAGCGGGATTTGAAAACTTAAAATGGCACATTAATAACGTCCATAAATATGGCATTCCAGCTGTTGTCGCTATTAACCAGTTTCCGCAAGATTGTGAGAAAGAGCTTAAAATACTTAAAGAGCTGGCTCAGAAATTTAATCCGGAAGTTAAAGTCGCTATCAGCACCGCTTTTGCGCAAGGCGGGCAAGGCACAACTCAGTTAGCTCAACATGTTATTGACGCTTGTGCCCAGCCTACAGAGTTTCGTCCTTTATACAGTAAAGAACAATCGTTACACGAAAAACTTATGGCTGTGTGTGAAGCTGGCTATGGTGCCGCCAATATAAAAATGAGTTCTCTTGCTACTGAACAGCTCAACCATTTTGAAAATCTAGGTTTTAACAACTTAGCGGTTTGCATAGCGAAAACCCCATTATCGATAACAACAGATTCCGCTGTCAAAGGCGCGCCAACAGGTTTTACCGTCCCTATACGCGAGTTACGTCTGTGTGCTGGCGCTGGGTTTGTGTATGCGTTGTCCGGTACGGTGATGACAATGCCAGGTTTGCCTGATAAACCTGCATTTATGAATTTAGACCTTGATGATGAAGGAAATATCGTCGGTCTCTCTTAGTGTAACGTCAACGTATAGCTGACTATAAAGGAAGCACGTTTAAAGAGTGAGTGGTTTACTTCTATATCCACTCACTTTGGACAGACGAAGAGGCGTGCTTGATTATCTTTATCTTACTGTTTTATCTCCACTTTACATTGTAAATCCATACTTATTTTCTCCCCTTCCCTATAATCTTGCGCCAATTTGATGCACGGCCTACTTAGCACTTCACCAATGTGGTGCAATTGCCTTGCGATGAACTTTTAACCCCTTTGATTTTTAAAGAGATATTCTATGGCTCGAATCTTGTACTAAAGTTTGCAGTAGTAAACACATCAGCAGAAGCATTTTCAAAACCCCTGCGCTGTAAACCACTTCCTCCTGGTTAGCACCGTTTTGATGCATGCAAAAAAGGGAAAGGGAACAATATGGAAGACGCACTCGCCGTAATTTTAGCTGGAGGGATGGGGTCTAGACTCAGCCCACTCACCGATGATAGAACCAAGCCAGCAGTACCTTTTGGCGGAAAGTATAGAATTATAGATTTCACACTAACCAACTGTTTACACTCAGGTTTACGTAAAATCCTTGTTTTGACCCAATACAAATCTCATTCACTTCAAAAACACTTGCGAGATGGTTGGTCGATATTCAATCCAGAGCTTGGCGAGTACATTACTGCGGTTCCACCTCAAATGCGCAAAGGTGGTGCATGGTATGAAGGAACCGCTGATGCGATTTATCACAACATGTGGTTACTATCGCGCAATGACGCGAAGTATGTGGTTGTGTTATCCGGCGATCATATCTATCGAATGGACTACGCCGCGATGCTTGAAGAGCATAAAGAGAAAGGTGCTAAGCTCACCGTTGCCTGTATGGATGTTCCCGTAGAGGATGCTTCAGCATTCGGGGTAATGGGCACCGCAGAAAACGGGCTAGTTACTTCATTTATAGAAAAACCAGAATGCCCACCTACCCTTCCAGGAAGTAAAACCAGAAGCCTCGTTTCCATGGGGATTTATATCTTTGACATGGATGTTTTAAAAGAAGCACTCGAAGACGACTCAAAACTCGATTCATCAAGCCATGACTTCGGAAAAGACATCATACCTAAGCTGATTGATACGGAATCCGTTTATGCTTATCAATTTTGTGGCAGTAAAGGGCGCGTTGATAAGGATTGCTACTGGCGCGACGTGGGTACCATTGATTCCTTCTATGAAGCGAATATGGATCTGCTAGAGCCAGTACCACCAATGAACCTATATCAATCCAATTGGGCGATTCGTACTTACGAGCCGCAGTTTCCACCAGCTCGTACTGTATCGTCAGCCACGGGCAATGAAGGTATTTTTATTAACTCCATCATTGCTACCGGTGTCATCAATTCTGGAGGCTCAGTACAGCATTCCATTATTTCCTCTAACGTACGCATTCAAGACAGTGCCACGGTAGTCGATTCCATCATTTTTGATGACGTAGAGGTCGGTGAAGGAAGTCAGTTGGTCAACTGCATAGTTGATAAACATGTTCGTATTCCGCCACATACTCAAATTGGCATCAACAAACTAGAAGATGCGAAGCGATTTAAAATCTCAGACAAAGGTATTGTCGTCATACCCGAAAGTTACCAATTCGACTAAACGACAAACCATCGCAACAAAAAAGCGCACGATCATCATCGTGCGCTTTTGTTTAAGTGCCTATTAACGTTAGGCTATAACAGTTAATCAAAAACGATTAGATGTTACATACCGTTGACCAGCTACCATCTGTGCCCGGCTCAGCCGCTGTCCACCAGTTCGCTTGGTAAACCACACCGTTGTGGATGATCTTATCACCTTGGTTAGCGTGGCTTGGGTTACCAGCCCAATCCGTTTGTGGTAGAGCTGGGTATGTCACTAAACCTGTCGTATCACACGTACCTGGTTCAGTAGTACCACCATCACCCGAGCCTGCATTTAGGTCGCCAATTGGTAGTTCTGGCTGTTCAAACTTGAACGCAAACTCTTTACCACCAGAAATCACTGAGTAGTTAGCCGGACCAGAGATTGGTAGGTAGTAAACCATATCAAGCTCGTAAGTACCGCCCGCTGGTAAATCTTTCCAAGCAGGTAGAGAGAACGATACGCGGTGCATTACGCCATCTAAGCCACCGATGTTGTTTGCACGAGTATGTCCAGAAGCAATGACTTTCAAACCGCCACCAGATTGATCTTTCGCATTATCAGGAGCTGATACTGGGATATCAAACTGGAATTCAGTACCACCAGGGATCGCTTGACCAGTGTTGTTCGTAAACGTGATCTTCGGATTAATTGGGTAGTTTTGGTCGCCAACCTTAAAGCCGCCAACGCTGACTGTAATGTCTACCGCTTCTGTTGGTGTCGGACCCGTCGCGACTTTATTACCGTAAGGTGTTGCAGACTTAAACTTGTCGTAGATAGCTTTGGTCATAGTGTTACCCATGTGGTACTCACCATTACCAGCTGCACAAGCTTGTTCTGTTGCATCTACTGCCGTACGATTACCATTTGCATCCAGTACGTAACAGTTGTAGTCGCCTGCCAGTTCCCAGAACATAATACCGCCGATTTCTTTATCGATAACATAATCAGCTTTCACTTCGATAGAAGCTTTATCTTCCGTAGACAGGAACACGCTCTTCTCTGCGTTCCACAACCAAGGCGCTACAGCAACGCTATCGTAATGACGTGTATATGTACCAACAAACTTATCCGAAGGATCGTTAACTGGATCAAGACCGTAAGCGGCTGCGTAAGAGCCCCAGATACCATTTTCTAGGTTCTTCGCATGCCACATTGGGTTAGAGCCAGCGCCCATTTCGTTGCCTTTAGGGTCTGTATCGTGCCACATGTTGTCGATACCAATAGCACCGTGACCACAGTTGTTCTTCTCACCTTCACCGGTACCAGGTTGACACTCAGCTTGGTTCGGCAGTGCTGCTCGGCCCCATAGGCCATTTTCACCACCAGTAACACCTTGCCAACCACGGGTGTAGTAAGGAACACCAATGTTGATACGACCTGCTGGCATAGAACCACGGAAATAGTGGTAAGCCCAGTCTGTGTTCAAGTAACCGATACCACCGTATGCAGCAGTGCCGTATACGTTCCACTGCGCTAGCTCCGAGTCTTTACCTGTATCGAATAATGCTGCGTTGTGACCAACGTGATCATTCCAAGCCCCATGCAAGTCGTAAGACATGATGTTTACGTAGTCTAGGTACTTAGTTACATCGAAGGTTTCCATACCACGCAGTAGGTAACCTGAAGATGGTGCTGCGATAGTCAGCATATAATGAATGCCATCTTGCGCGGATGCCGCGTCAAGTTTCTCACGCAATACTTTCATCAGCTCTTGGTAAGACGCCCATAGATACTGACGACGTGGTTCCATGAAGTCTTTGTCGTAAGGGTTACCAGCACCAGCCATTGATGTCGGGTATTCATAGTCGATATCCAGGCCATCGAACTTGTACTGACGCATCATTTCAACGGCTGAAGTTGCGAACTTCTCGATGCCTGCATGGTTAATAGAACCGTCCGCATTCGTCGTCATGGTGTAGAAGCCACCATCAGCTACACGATTGCCGTTCGTATCGAAGTGACCGCCCGTTTCAGCCCAACCACCGATAGAGATTAGCGTTTTAACATCATGTTTTTGCTTGTAAGTCGCTAGCGCACCAAAGTGACCTTTAAAGCCAAGAGCAGGATCTACCTCAACGCCAGGCCAAGTTTTACCCGTAGCAGGGTTGTTAGGGTCATTAACGTCACCAACGTTTACTTTACCATCAGAACCAATGCTCACAAACGCGTAGTTAATGTGAGTAAGTTGCTCCCAAGGAATATCTTTAACAAGGTAAGTAGATTGAGGGTCCTCACCTGCACGCCAGCTAGTAAAGTAACCAATCACACGACGTGGGTGATCGGCGCCCATTTTCTCGCGACCTTCTTCGTCATAAATAGAACAGTAAGGAACGTCTACACCCGTTGTTTGATACAAGCCATCAGGGCGGCAGTTAGATGTCACCGCGCCACCGTTTACCGTTAACGTCGCGAGTGCAGAATCTGCAGTTGCTCCGGCATCATCGGTTGCTCTCGCATAAACACTTAGCGAACCAGCTTGTGAAGGCATTACATCAAGCGTGTATGGTGCAGTTGTTGCGGTGCCAGCAAGGACGCCCGCCACATAGAAATCAACTTTAGCAACAGTGCCATCCGCATCTGCGGCATTCGCAGTCAGTGTGACGGAGCCACCCAAGTCAATAGAAGTCGCAGAAAGTGCAACATCCACTGTCGGCGCTTCGTTACCAGGTTGTGCTGGTGCCACAGTTAACGTCACAGCACTTGCTGTGCTCACTGCACCCGTATCATCATACGCCTTAGTAGAGAATTCATGCTGGCCTTCAGTCGCTGTCCATGACGCAGCATAAGGCGCAGACGTTGCCTGACCAACTAATACGCCATCAACAAAGAATTCTACTTTGCTAACGGTTCCATCGGTATCTGCTGCATCTGCAGCTAGGTTAACAACATCCCCCGCAGTCACAGAAGCCGACGCAGAAGGCGATGTCAGAGTAACAGTCGGGACTTCATTCTGAGGTGGATCAACCGGTCCAGTGCCATCACATGCGCCAAGTGTTTCCCACTCGCCCCACTCACCAGATTGCGCTGGGTTACTGTTTTGCGTCCAGTAACGTGCTTTGTAAGCATTACCTTCATGTTGAACTTGGTCACCACCGTTATAAACTTTTGATGATTGCCAAGTTTCTAGAGGGGCACAGTCAACCGCTGCGTAGCTATTGAAGGCCATAAGACAAGAAGCGGTGAGAGTGCTTAGTGTGAACACGCTTTTCACTGCGTTGCCGTTTTTAAGGTGCATAATCGCTCTTCCTTAAGTTATTGTTAAAACAATACTAAATGCGCTAAACAAAGCGCACTTATACTTTTATTTCGACGTAAAATAACTTAAGTACAAGTTGGTGATTTCACACTATCTATTTACGAGTTTTCCACACCGCCTCGCAACAATCCACTAAATGCTTGCAACAACATACCTATTATTTGGCACCAGTAACTAATTTTATAAATCAAATAAATATGTCACTCGCAAATTAATAAAAAAGGCAAAAAAAGTCGTTATTTTGAAATAAAGATCACTAAGCCTTTGTTGACCTTGGCGTTTCATTAAAATGTCGCTTGTACTCACGACTAAACTGTGATGGGCTCGTGTACCCGACCAGTCTCGCGGCATCATTAACACGTCGCCCCTCCAACTGGATTAACTCGCGCGCTTTATTAAGTCGAACTTTCTTAATGTATTGCAACGGAGATTCAAGCGTGACATTGCGAAAAGCTTGATGGAAAGCAGACACACTCATATTGGCTTCTTCTGCCAATGTTTGTACGCTCAACTGTTCATGGTACGCTTGATGAACACGATTCAGTGCTTTGGCCACTCTAGCGTAAGAGCCTTCTTGGTGTGCTAAGTCAAATAAAACATACCCTTCTTTGCTTACCAAAGTGCGATAAACAATTTCCTCAAGAAGTAGATCACCGAGCATGACAACATCAAGCTCATTACACAACGCGCTCATTAGTCGCTTGCATGCATCCAGCATACCTTCGCTCATGCGTACCGATTTAAGGCCGCAACGGGTAGCATCCAGACACTTATTACTGAATTTCTCAGCCTCAAGTTTTTTAACGAGCTTATGAAGAAGCGTTGGCGAAATATCTATCGAGATGCCAAGTAAAGGCTCATTGTTTGTCGCAAACGCTTCGCACTCCAGGGGCATGGGAACTCCTACGACAAGGTAATCATCGGGCCCATATTGGACAGGTGTATCACCAATATGAATGTTCTTATGTCCTTGACCTAAAACAATAATGCCAGACTGATAGACAAACGGCTGTCGATGATTTCCTTTGCTACTGCGATAAAACCATACGCCATCTATTGCGGTTTTCTTCATACCTTCTAAGTCATGCAGTCCCTGCTTTTCAACATATTGCTGCATGATATCTGCGAGAGTGTGCATTAGAGCGCTCCATCAATGACCAACGAGTTTGGTCTCTATTATTATTGTGAGCACTATACTTCCTCTCAACTTTAACTTTCTAGTTCAAGAGCATTAATTTTGTAGAAATAGGCAAATTATTTGCAGAAATCGACCTGTTAACGAACGTTAATCAGGACTAATATGCACGTATTCAATCTCCTTTACTGGAAGCAAGAGGGCTAATAATGAACTTTTCTTATGTAAACCCAACCAAGATTTTCTTTGGTCAAAAACAAATCGCTGCAATCAAAGAAGCTATCCCATCCGACCAAAAAGTTTTAGTGGTATACGGCGGTGGCTCAATTAAAAAAAATGGCGTGTACGACCAAGTCTCAGAAGCACTAGAGGGACATGAATGGCTAGAGTTTTCTGGTGTTGAACCCAACCCAACCAAAGAAACGCTCGATAAAGCGGTCGCAATGGTAAAAGAACATGGTGTTGACTTTATTCTTGCTGTTGGCGGTGGTTCAGTCATTGATGGCTCTAAATACGTAGCAGCAGCATCTAAGTATGATGGTGATGGCTGGGATATCATGATTGGTAAACACCAAGTCACTGAAGCGACGCCTCTAGCTGCAATTTTGACACTGCCAGCAACAGGCTCAGAGTCAAACATGGGCGCAGTTATCACTAAAAAAGAAACTCAAGACAAACTTCCGTTCATGTCTCCAGCAGTACAGCCTAAATTTGCTGTGTTAGACCCGGATGTAATGAAAACACTTCCAGAACGCCAGCTTATCAACGGCATTGTTGACGCATGGGTGCACGTATGTGAGCAATACTTGACGCTTCCTACCGGCGCAATGGTTCAAGATGGCTATGCAGAAACACTGCTGAAAACCTTAAAAACACTCGGAGAACAGTTTGCCGAGCGAGACGACGATATGTGGCGCGCAAACTTAATGTGGTCTGCTAACCAAGCATTGAACGGGTTAATTGGTAGTGGCGTTCCACAAGACTGGGCGACACATATGATCGGCCATGAATTAACGGCTCTATGGGGCGTCGATCATGCACGTTCTCTTGCAATCGTCCAACCATCGCTACTTCGCAACCAAATGCAATTTAAACGTCCTAAACTAGAGCAAATGGGTCGCAACGTATTTGGACTTGAAGCTGGAGACGATCTTGCTGAACGTACCATCGAAGCGATCGAAGCGTTTTATCATCAACTTGATGTCGCAACTAAGCTAGAAAACTATGGTGAAAGTCGTGAACAAGCGATCGATGCCATCATCGAACAACTCAATAAACACGGAATGACCGTTCTCGGTGAAAACCAGGCGATTACTCTTGAACGTAGTCGTGAAATTTTAGAACTCGCTGTTGCCTAACAGCAAAAACAGTTCACTGCCCTTTCTAGGGTTTAACGGTATTGTGACTTAACGGTCACAATACCGTTTTTTTATGCTATTTTGTAAGCTTCATCACGTTCAAATTCGGGAACTCCTCAAAATAACGATTAATCCCTACAAACTCATTGATCGTGTAGGTCAGTAAAGAGACAACTGTCCAGCTTTACACAAACAAAAATAAAATTGAATTCAAAGGTCTAACTTACTCATTTAATGGACCTTTTATTTGTTGTAGTTATCCACTACATTAGCTTGTCTGTTCGAGAATCCATTTTATGTGGCTAGTTGTTGTCGTATTAGCATTCATACATATCATCAGTATCCGTAAAGGTCCTAAGTGGGTCTTCTACGTATCCAAACCATTACCAGTGCTCTGTATGTTAGGGATTTTAATCCAGTCTCCTGCCTATCATATGCCATACACGCATTGGATTTTGGTTGGCTTATCGCTCTCGTTGCTTGGTGATCTACTATTAATGCTCCCTAGAGATAAGTTTATTACCGGATTAGTGCTCTTCTGCTCTGCCCATCTTTCCTATAGCTACGGTTTTACCATCATGTCCGCTTGGCATTTTACGCCTTGGCTCCCTATTGCTTTATTTGGACTCGGTGTGTGTTTCTATTGGTTGTTTCGACCGAACCTTGGTCAAGAAAAGCTCCCGGTTGCCAGCTACATATTGGTATTGATGACCATGTGTTGGGCTGCTATCGAGTATTATTTGAGTGGAAAAACACAATCGTCCTCATTTGCAGTACTCGGAAGCTTTATCTTCATCGTTTCTGGTACCGTCTTAGCTTTTGAACGCTTCGGGGGACGATCCGTATTTTCCCGACAAGTCGTCATGGTGACCTACTATTCCGCACAAACATTGATGGTGATGTCCGTTGTTGCCATCGTTGTTCGTTATCCGTATCTCAGTTGAACTGAATTATTAGTAATAGCCTCTGTGTCTAATTCTTAAAACATTACTTTATCAAGCACTAAAGTGAGCAGGTTCTTAATCTTAGAACCTGAATATAAGCTTGTTCTTAATGAAATCATGCGTACAACTTGCTATTGTAGAAGGATATTTTTCCTTTATAGCGTGCCCCTTTGAAAGAGAACACTCCCGTCGTTGAATTTAGCAACGTAAACAAGTGGTATGGCGATTACCACGCTCTAAAAGATATCAACTTCTCCGTGCATTCTGGCGAGATCGTCGTTGTGTGTGGCCCTTCTGGTTCAGGAAAATCAACGCTCATTCGTTGCATCAACCATCTTGAATCGATTCAAGAAGGCCAGCTTCATGTATTCGACCAGCCTTCTCACGCAAAATCTCTCAAGCCCGGTAAAATCGGCATGGTGTTCCAGCACTTCCACCTTTTTCCTCATTTGACTGTACTGGAAAACCTCACCTTAGCGCCGATTCGCACACTCAAATTGTCAAAACAAGAAGCTGAAAAACGCGCACGACATTACCTAAAGCGAGTCAACATTGAAGAGCAAGCGAGTAAGTACCCTATCCAGCTTTCTGGCGGTCAGCAGCAACGCGTCGCGATTGCCCGCTCCTTATGCATGGAACCTGACTTGCTCCTGTTTGACGAACCAACTTCGGCGCTTGATCCGGAAATGATCAATGAAGTGTTGGATGCCATGGTTGAGTTGGCACAAAGCGGAATGACGATGATTTGTGTCACGCACGAAATGGGATTTGCCAAAAAAGTAGCGAACCGCGTGGTATTTATGGATGAAGGCCAAATCCTGGAAATGAACTCACCGATCGCCTTATTTGAGACGCCACAGCATCCACGAACCCAAGCATTTTTGAACCAAATTTTAAGTTACTGATGATAGTTCGCGTAATCAAACCCGTCCTTCAAGCTTTACTGCAAATGATGCTCCTCTTCATCGCGATTGTGTGGGTGTTGGACTCTGGTGCCGATGCTATGGGCTATCAATGGCAATGGGAACGCGTGCCTGATTACATCGCTTTTTATGAAGATGGCGAATGGTGGCCCGCAGAACTTATCGATGGGCTATTGGTCACGCTTAACATCTCGGCCATTAGTCTATTCTTCACCTTAGTGTTGGGGTTGGTCACCGCGTTACTAAGGCTTAGCGATTCGAAAGTCGGCAATGTTATTGGCACCACTTATGTCGAGGTAATACGTAACACGCCGTTGTTGGTGCAAATCTATTTGCTCTATTTCGTGTTTGGCCCCGTGATTGGTTTGGACCGATTCAGCACCGCCGTTTTGGCTTTGTCCCTTTTTCAAGGTGCTTACACTGCAGAAATATTCCGCGCAGGTTTAAACAGTATTCCTAAAGGGCAATTCGAAGCATCACAAACACTCGGGTTATCACCGTTTTACACTTACAAAGACGTAATTTTGCCCCAGGTTTTACAGCGCACATTACCGCCATTGACCAATGAAGTGGTTTCTTTGATCAAAAACTCTTCCATTGTAAGCGTGATGGCGATTTTTGATTTAACAACACAGGCACGCAACATCGTCTCTGAGACGGCGATGCCGTTTGAAATTTGGTTTACCGTGGCAGCAATTTATCTTGCTCTCACTCTATCACTTTCTGGCTTGTCTGCATGGCTAGAACACAAACTCGGAGCCAGTTGGCGCAAATTATAAGGAGATAACATGAAGTTATTCAAAGCGACCATTACTGCATTATTAGGGCTAGCCATCGCTATGCCTACAATCGCGAAAGAAGATGTTGCCACACCCAATGTAGATCAAATCAAAGAACGAGGCACTTTGCGCGTTGGTATGTCAACATTTGTCCCTTGGGCAATGCGCAACAAGCAAGGTGAGTTAATCGGTTTTGAAATCGATGTGGCCAAACGCTTAGCAGAAGATTCAGGTTTGAAAGTGGAATTTGTACCGACCGCGTGGGATGGCATTATTCCCGCACTACTGGCGAAAAAGTTCGACGTGATCATCGGTGGCATGTCGGTCACGCCCGAGCGTTCCAAAAGCGTGTTGTTTACTGAACCCTATTCACACTCCGGTGTTCAAGTAGCAGCAAATAAAGAACTGGCTTCTGGTTTTAGCGAATTCTCGGATTTTGACTCACGACGCGTAAAAATAGCGGCTCGTCGCGGCGCATTCACCGTTCAAGTCGCCAGAGAAACCTTCCCGAAAGCGAAGATTCTGCAATTTGATGACGACGCGCAAGCCTTCCAAGAGGTTCTGAATGGTAACGCCCACGCGGTCATTGCCTCTAGCCCAAAGCCAGAACATGAGACAGTGAAACACAGCGACAAGCTATTCCTTCCATTCTCTGAACGACTATCAAAAGGTAACGAAGCCTTTGCGGTTCGCTTAGGGGAGGAAGATAAAAAAGCCTTTTTCAATAAATGGATTGAAGAAAGAACCCAAGATGGATGGTTAAAACAGCGTTATGAATACTGGTTCTCGACATTAGATTGGCAAGATCAAGTCGCGCAAGGCCAGTAATCTAAATGGCTCGTGGTCTTCGCGAGCCTATACTTTTGAATCATCTATTTTACTTTTCCATCATCTATCGGAGTTAAATTTTTGGGCGAACAAACCACCACTCGCACAGCACCCACAAAGGCCAACACAGGTTCCTTTCTAGTTCGGTTAAACACGCTCGATTGGGTACTGCTTATTATCTGTGGTATTGGTGGTGTTTGGCTGTACCATCGTTCCAACGTTGGTGTGCATTATTTGTGGCAGTGGAAAGAGGCGTTTGAACTACTTTTTACGCCAAGAGCCGATGGTGGTTTACCTTACTTCTTCCAAGGTTTGATTTCGACGTTAAGGCTCAGTATTTGGGGCATCAGCTTCGCGTTAGTGCTTGGCACGTTGCTAGGCTTAGCACGCTTCTCTCGCTCCGTTTGGTTGCGCACACCTGCAAACACATTTATCCAGTTGGTAAGAAACATCCCACCGTTGGTTTTTGTTTTTATTTTCTACTTTTTCATTTCTAACCAGTTGATCCCGCTACTCGGTTTGGAAGATCTTCTACGAAACTACAGCGGTGAACCAAATGCGCTACAAAGCTTTCTTTTTGGGCCTTCTAACCTTTGGGAAAATCTTGCCTCTGGCGTGTTATGCGTCGGCCTACTCTCTTCTGCCTACGTTGCAGAAGTGGTGCGTGCAGGTTTACAAAGTATCGACCAGGGACAGTGGGAAGCGGCAGATTCATTGGGCTTGTCTCGGTGGGTGAAATACCGATTCGTTATCGCGCCGCAAGTGCTCAAAATCATCACCCCAGCACTTGCAGGTCAAACCATCTCTCTAGTGAAAGACACCTCTATCGTTTCACTGATCTCGATACAAGAAATGACGTTTGTTGGGACCGAGATGGCAAATTCATCAGGCTATATCTTTGAAATTTGGCTCATTGTCGGCATTGCTTACTTTTTTATTTGTTTCGGGTTGTCACTTATTTTTCGCTACATTGAAGCAAAATCGGAATCCATTTCAAATTAACTCAACCGTATATGTAATTAGACACATTTGAATCTTCAAATCAGAATTGCATCCTGTTACATTGAAAAGATGCTAAATTTTCGGCGTTTTTCATGGAGTTAAAGAATCAATCGGACTACGAGCGATACATTAAGCAAGATAATCTTGGTGAATATTATGTAGTTCTCAATCAATTCACTTTTCACAGTGTTTATCAGCCGATTTTTGATAAGCACCAGCGTATTATTGGAATGGAAGCTCTACTGCGAATTCGTGGCATTGATGGTTCGTTAATTCGTCCTGATGTATTTCTGGCCAACAATGGCCTCGATCCCTACTTTCGATTGTGTGTTGAGTTTTTATCCAGAGCAATGCACATTCGAAATTTTGCACGCTGTTTCGCAGGAACGCCTATCAAACTGTTTCTCAATGTCATGCCTCAAACCCTACTCACCCTAACCAAAGACATGGGCTTTAAAGACAACGGCCTGCTTTACAAGCGCCTTTCCGACCTTGGTATGAACCCATCAGACGTGGTGTTTGAAGTAGTCGAAGAGTCATGCGGTGATACTGATTTACTGATCAAAGCCGTGCAGTTAATGAGAGCGAATGGCTTTATCTTTGCTATCGATGATTTTGGCGCTCAACATTCTGATATCGCACGTGTTCAGCAGCTTTGCCCTGACATCATAAAAATCGATCGCTCCTATCTACTTGATTACTGCGCCGGAGAAACCTTTTCCATACATAGCGCCGCTGAGCTCGCGGCTCATATGGGAGCAAAAGTGATCATAGAAGGGGTAGAAGAAGACGTGCAGCTGCAAGCGATGTATCAACTTGATTTGGATTATTACCAAGGCTTTTACTTAGGTAAGCCTTGCGCCATTCATCACTGGACCGATAGCCTAAACATAGAGACGACAGTGCATTGACACTACCCCCTTACGATACAGTAAAACCAAAAAAGCGCCGATATATACTCGGCGCTTTTTGGTTTTGCTTGGCGATGACCTGCCTAGCTAGATATTAATTTGCTTAGAAAAAATCAATAGAGTTACGCCCACTCTTCGGATCGCGAGTCGCCTGCGGCTTTTCAGCTTTCTTACCTTTCTTCGCCGATTGCGACAGCGCGTTTTGTTGTGCTTTCCGCTCTTTATGCGCTGCTTTTCGGCCTGTTGACTTAGGTCCAGAGCCTTTAGCTGGCTTGCTTTGGCGAGATTTCTCTTTACGTGCAGATTGCGCTTCTTTCTTCGCTTTCTTTTCCGCTTTTTGCTCTGCCGTTTCAGGTTCGGTTACTGGCGCATCGCAAACTACAACATAATATTCCTGGTTAAACTCAAAAAAGTCGCCATCATACATCTTGCGGCGCTTACGTGTTTCTAGCTCACCATTCACCGCGACGTAACCTTCTTCGATGATATGCTTTGCTTCGCCGCCACCGCTGACCAAGTTCGCGATTTTAAAAAGCTTGTACAGTTCGATCGGATGCGCATCAACGTCGATGCCAATCGCTTCGATCTCAATCTCTTCGCCTTCTAAATACTCTTCGTGGTCGTAATCTTGGGTCATGTTACTTACTCTTACTATTTGATGCCCTGAAGTTTAAACGCAATGCTTAAAAATAGAAACCTCTGCCGATGCTCAATCACCGATTAGCCTTGGCATTTGAGCACCTCTTAACCCATTTAACTTGCTGCTCGTTAGCTTGTATATCGAGGCTTGGCTCAAACGAAGCTGCAATTACGCAGTCTGAAGGTATATACTCTTCAAGTTATTGTTGAAAAGAGCGAATACTTTGTCTCAACCAAGCAGAATTACCTTTGTCACGGCTAACTTGTTTAATTTTGTCGCACCTCCTGATGCCTACTATGATTTCGAAAACATCTACTCGTTAGAGCAATGGCAAGACAAACTTGCTTGGACGCAACGCCAAATTGAAAAACTCGAAGCTGACGTGATTGGCTTACAAGAGGTGTTCAGTATTGAGCAAACTCGCGCATTCTTTTCAACCTTCGGCTACCCCTACTTTGCGACCGTTGACACCCCACATGTTGAGGATGAGTACATTTACTCAAGCCCTGTTGTGGCAATCGCATCTCGATTTCCAATCGAAAAAGTACAAGCGGTAGAATTTGACTTAGCAACGCTTGAGCCTTTTGGAGTGAATGTTGCTCCAGAGTTCAGTCGCAAACCTATCTATGCGCAAGTGATACATCCTGTACTCGGCCATATCGCCGTTTACGTAACGCACTTAAAATCTCAACGCCCAGCCGACTCAGAACAACCAGAAACCTCTAGCACGATTATTGGGCGCTGGTTATCCACCCAGCAAAGAGGTTGGGAAGCTGCGATGTTAAGAGACGCGATGCAAAAAAGGTATAGAAAGGAGCCAATGCCAACGGTGTTAATGGGTGATATGAATCAACCTATCACTCCAACCAGTGTTAATAGCGCATTGGTATCCAATACTGGTGACAGCGTCACTGAATTGCAACTCAAAGATGGATGGTCATTACAAAGTGACGCTCTGAAGGATGAACGCCCCGCTACGCATTATCATTTTTCCACTGGGAATGTGCTCGACTATATCTTGCTCTCTCAAGAGTTTGACACCTTATCAGATATATCGGTTGCCGAGGTTGTTGATTATCAGGTGTCTAACCAACATCTGATCAACCCGATTTATGACAGAGATAAAAACGCCAGCGACCACGCATTTGTGGCGCTGACGGCTGAAGTAGAGCTTTGAGTAACCTGTTTAGTGACGTTTAACAATTTTACGTGGAATCAACTCAACACCCGGTTTATAACGTTTGGCGGAAGCGTTGAGCGCTAACTCCATTGCGCTGTCCGCGATCAACTCAAATTGTTGAGGTAAAGAGTTGATTTTCACTGGCAAGAAGTCCAGCAGTCGATTATCACCAAACGTCGCTAGGCGAACTTTGCTCATGAGTTCTGGCTTTTCGAGCATCACATCCAACACACCTTCTAACAGTGTGTATGACGTTGTGACAATGGCATCTGGCAGCTCGTTCTCTGCTAGCCATCTCTCTAAGACTTTCTTGCCTTCTTCTCGAGAAAAGTGCTGCCCATAACCCACTGTTGCCGTTTTGCCACCTTGTTGAGAAGCGGATCGAAAACCGAGCTCACGCTCTTTTGAAACTTGAAGGTCTTGCAATGCACCGATTAAGCCAATGGATTTTATACCCTCGGACAGTACTGACTGAGTGAGTTCAAGTGCGGCGTCAAAATCTTCGCTGATGACACAACAAAAGTGCTCATCATCCATTGGGCGGTCTAGCGCGATAACTGGCGTACCAGAATTTTGCAACTTAAGATAATACTCGTTTGCAGTGGGCATACCACTTGCCACAAATAACGCATCAATGCGACGACTGACTAACGCTTCCGCCACCTTTTGCTCTGTATCAGGATCATCATCAGAGCAGCCAATTAAAATTTGGTACCCTGCTTTACGCGAGTTTTGCTCAATCAGTTTTGCAAGACGCGCATAACTGGTGTTTTCTAAGTCTGGGATGATAAGCCCAAATGAGCGTGAATTACCTGCTCGCAAAGAAGACGCCGCATGATCTGGCTTATAATTGTATTCTTCTACAACGGCCATCACTTTCTTCTGAGTCTTCTCGCTGATGCGGTATTTCTGCGCTTTTCCGTTAATCACATAGCTTGCAGTTGTCTTAGAAACGCCTGCTAATTTGGCTATTTCATCCAGTGTCATATTCTAAACCTTATTCTGTGCGCACGATCATATTAATACATCAGCGATCTTTCGATAAGTTGAATTATAAGCTGAACCGATTCAGTATAAAAGCTGAAAGGATTCAGCAAAACTTAAAAATTGACGTAAATCACCTGAATACACAACAAACCAATTTGTAGGCTAGGCTATAGGACAGCGCCAAAGGCTCGTTTGTTAACGTCAGTTTTTAAAACAGTTTTTCTGAGTCTTTTAAAAAATTTGCCAACAAGCTGAATCGATTTAGCTTGAAAGATAGAAAGGTTTGAGGAGTGATAAGCGCTCAGCAGAAGCAGCGTTCAACTTCTCACACAGAATACATTTTTGAATTGATACCTTAAGGCTGGAGAAGCACCATGCTTAAGCTAAATAAGAACGACATTACCCTCTCGCAATCAGCGACAGATAAGTTTGAAGCAATAAAAAGTATTGCACAGAGTCTGACTGATAAAGGCCTAGTTGAGCACGGTTACGTGGAAGGCATGCTAAACCGTGAAAACCAAAACTCTACGTTTTTGGGGAACGGTATTGCCATCCCGCACGGCACGACTGACACTCGCTCAATGGTGAAAACAACGGGTGTTGCTGTGCATCACTTTCCACAAGGTGTCGACTGGGGTGATGGTAACACGGTATTCGTCGCTATCGGCATTGCAGCTAAATCTGATGAGCACCTTGGCATTCTCAAACAGCTAACGAAAGTGCTAGGCGCTGACGGCGTAGAAGAACGCCTGCGTAATGCAAAAAATGAAGACGAGATTATTGCCCTGCTCCACGGTGATGTTCAGCTTGAAGCAGACTTTGACGCCTCTTTAATTCAACTTATGTTCCCTGCGAGCGATATGCTACAAATGAGTGCTGTTGCTGGTGGTCTTTTGAAAAACACGGGCTGTGCTGATAACGAGTTCGTCGCAGATCTCGTTACCAAAACACCAACTCACTTAGGTAATGGCCTTTGGTTAATTGGCAGTGACAAACATGTAACTCGCACAGGCGTGTCATTTGTCTCGACGGCAAACGACTGCGAATATGAAGGTCAAAAAGTGCGTGCACTTGTCGCGTTTGCGGCATGTAACAATGCTCACCAGCCTATCCTAAAAACGCTTTCTAATATTGTGTTTAACAATGAGCACGGCAAGCTTTTAGATGCATCAGTAGAACAGATTCTTGCTTTGTTTAAAGGTGAAGAAGTCACAGCCGCATCTTCAGAAGAAGGCAATACCGCTGTATTTAAAATCAAAAACTCTCATGGTTTACATGCTCGTCCGGGTGCAATGTTAGTGGCGGAAGCGAAAAAATTTGAATCCACCATTCGCGTTGCCAACCTAGACGGAGATGGAAAAGCAGTAAACGCGAAGAGCCTAATGAAAGTCATTGCGCTTGGCGTTAAGCACGGTCATCAACTTCAATTCACTGCGGAAGGCCCAGATGCACCACAAGCCTTGGAGTCTATCGGGAATGCTATCGCTTCTGGCCTTGGTGAAGGTTAAGGAGCCGATATGACGAACAAAACAAGTAAAGTTGTCACTATTACGCTCAACCCGGCATTGGATTTAACAGGTTCAGTAAATGAGCTAAACGTTGGTTCCGTGAGCCTAGTGCAGCAAAGCAATCTCCATGCTGCAGGTAAAGGTGTCAACGTAGCAAAAGTATTGAGCGATTTAGGCGCAGATGTCACGGTTACCGGCTTTCTCGGTAAAGATAACCCAGAGCTATTTCATCAGCTTTTCAATGACATCGGCGTCAAGAATGAGTTTGTAGAAGTACAAGGTGCCACTCGTATCAACGTCAAGCTCGTTGAGGCTAATGGCAACGTTAGTGACATTAACTTCCCTGGTGTTCAAGTAACGGCTGACGAAATTGCTCGCTTTGAGGAGACGCTATTCCGTCTCGCAGAGACTCACGATTACTTTGTGCTTGCGGGTAGCTTACCTGGAGGCGTAACCGCCGAACAATGTGCTGCGTGGATAAAAGCACTGCATCAACAAGGCAAAAAGATGTTGTTCGACAGCAGTAAAGCCGCATTGAAATCAGGTATTGAGGCTCACCCATGGTTGATTAAGCCTAACGATGAAGAACTTGGTGATTTTGTTGGCGAACACCTAGAAACGCCAGAACAATGCCAAGCCGCCGCGCAAACACTCAGTGACAAAGGCATCGAGAACATCGTGGTTTCCATGGGCGCTGACGGTGTGATGTGGCTAAACCAAGGCGAATGGCTTCGAGCACAACCCCCTCGAATGAATGTGGTAAGCACCGTTGGCGCTGGCGATACGCTAGTTGCTGGCTTGTGTTGGGGTCACATGCAACTGATGCCGAAAAACGATTTATTGCGCTTCGCTACAGCACTTTCTGCCTTGGCAGTTAGTCAAGTCGGCGTAGGGCTAACCAGTCAGGAAGAACTGGAGAACATCAAGCAGCAAACTGAAGTTAGCGAGCTTTACCCTATTACAAACTTAGAACAAAACTAAGGAACAGAAGGTTATCGTATGAATATTGCCATTATTACTGCCTGTCCGAGCGGTGTTGCAAATAGCATCCTTGCGGCAGGGTTACTAGAACAAGCAGCCGCAAAATTAACCTGGAATGCAAAAATCGAATGTCAATCAAGTGTGGTTGAACCTACACTGCTGACGGAAGCTGACGTTGAACAAGCAGAAGTCATTATCATTGCGGCAAATACTAGCGTGGATACTTCTCGTTTCGTAGGGAAAAAGGTTTACCAAGCGGAAATCAGCGAAGTAGCAAAAGACGCAACTACGTTTCTCCAGCAAGCGGTTGAAAACGCCACTTTACTTGAAAAAGCAACCACACTTGCAGCCCCTATCACTCCTGAAGCAACATCAGCAGCGAAGAAAATTGTCGCAATCACCGCTTGTCCTACTGGCGTTGCGCATACCTTTATGGCAGCAGAAGCGCTAGAAGAAGAAGGCAAACGCCGTGGCCATCAAATCAAGGTGGAAACTCGTGGTTCAGTTGGTGCAAAAAACCAACTGACAGATCAAGACATCGCAGACGCTGATCTAGTGATCATTGCTGCCGATATCGAAGTGCCACTTGATCGCTTCAACGGCAAAAAGATGTACCGCACGAAAACAGGCCCAGCTCTGAAGAAAACAGCCGAAGAGATGGACAAAGCATTCGAGCAAGCCACGATTTACCAACATTCAGGTTCTGCAAATTCTGCTTCGGCAGCAGACGAGAAGAAAGGCGCTTACAAACACTTGATGACAGGGGTATCGCACATGCTGCCTGTGGTTGTCGCTGGTGGTTTGATCATCGCCCTATCGTTCGTGTTTGGTATTGAAGCATTTAAAGAAGAAGGCACGCTAGCAGCAGCGTTGATGAACATTGGTGGTGGCTCTGCATTCGCATTGATGATTCCTGTTCTTGCGGGTTACATCGCGTTCTCAATTGCTGACCGTCCGGGTCTGGCTCCTGGTCTTGTTGGCGGTATGCTAGCAAGTTCAACGGGTGCTGGTTTCCTAGGAGGTATCGCAGCTGGCTTCATTGCCGGTTACGCGGCGAAGCTCCTTGCGGACAAAGTAAAACTCCCACAATCGATGGAAGCGCTTAAACCAATTCTGATCATTCCATTTGTAGCAACACTGTTCACTGGCCTTGTGATGATCTACATCGTAGGTGGCCCAGTTTCAGGTATCATGAACGGCCTGACTGACTTCCTAAACAACATGGGATCTGACAGTGCAGTTCTGCTAGGTATTATCCTTGGTGCGATGATGTGTTTCGACCTAGGTGGCCCAGTCAACAAAGCCGCTTACGCATTTGGCGTCGGTCTATTGGCTTCGCAAACTTACGCGCCAATGGCAGCAATCATGGCTGCTGGTATGGTTCCTGCGCTAGGTATGGGTTTAGCGACCTTCATTGCGAAGAACAAATTTGAACAAAATGAACGTGAGGCTGGTAAAGCATCATTTGTATTGGGCCTGTGTTTCATCTCTGAAGGCGCAATTCCATTTGCCGCCAAAGATCCAATGCGTGTGATTCCATCTTGTATGGCAGGTGGCGCGCTTACTGGTGCCCTATCCATGCTGTTCGGTGCAAAATTAATGGCACCACACGGCGGTCTGTTCGTACTGTTAATCCCTAACGCCATTTCACCAGTGTTAATGTACTTAGTGGCTATCGCAGCTGGTACAGCAGTAACTGGCTTTACTTACGCTTTCTTAAAAAGCAAAGCAGAAGCCAAACAAGAAGTCGCGGCATAAACAGAATTACTCCGCTTAACAATGCCACCCTCGAATTTGGCATTCAGCACCTCCCTTTAATTCCGGTTAAGGGAGGTGTTTTTTATTCCGTAGCCGGAACGGCAACAATGTCTACTTCCCCACTGTTCATATCCACCGTCGCTTTATAAGTACTATGCGGATCACCGTAATGTTTAAAGGTGAAGTGGTATACATTGGCCGGCGTCCACAAAGTTTTCGAATCAGCGGGCATAATGTCATAGCCATCTTGCTGATAAAGCTCTGTCGCCATTACATTCGCAATTGCCGCCTGCTGGTTTGAGTCACGATCCACCTTTGGCTCCAAAGAAGGGTTACTCGGGTAAGAGTCACCGTTGTAACTCATGAGTCGATATGAGCCATTACTCCAAACGATGAAATCTTGCCAGCCATTGCTGTAACTATCTACAAGTACAATAGGCGTGCGAGTGACAGACATTCGATTGATAACGTTCCCCTCATTATCAAACATATAAGCTGCACAACCACCGCTGCCACAGAAATAACGGTCTTGTAGCAATACAATGTGTTCTGCATTGCCATCGCTGTTTAAGTCGGCGCTACCCGATATATAACGTAGATTGTCTTGTTTGAGTGAAAGCCCCTCAGGCGCTAAAACCTTGTTATCAATCCAGTTGGAGATGACTTCAGTGCTAACGCTGTTGATTTTAGGAACGGCTTGCTTAGCCTCTTCTGTAGTCATACTGTCTGTCGTAGTACAGCCGACCAAGGTGAAAGAACCGACGAAGAAGAGTCCGTGTAATACGCGCTTGTTCATGTTATCTCGCTCTTTGATGTATCGTTCCATCAGTATACGCATGATTTGCATTGCATTCGTAAGAAAATCATTAGAATCAAGTAAATGAATGGGTTGGTGTACATTGGTAAGATCAAAAAAGCCCTGAAGAAAACCTTCAGGGCTAGGCAGGAAGCTGGCAAATAGCCAGGAGTCCCTATGCAGTGGTCGGTTTTACCCTAAACAGAATCGCAAACATTACTGGCACTACAATCAGTGTCAGTACTGTAGCAAAACCAAGACCTGCCATAATCGTTATTGCCATCGATCCAAAGAAGGCATCGAAGACGAGTGGAATCATCCCCAAGATGGTCGTCAGAGCAGCCATACTTACCGGACGAACACGACTGATCGCACTATCGACAATCGCGAGGTAAGGCTCTTTCCCTGACTCCAACTCAAGGTTAATTTGATCAAGCAACACAATACCGTTTTTCAAAATCATGCCACTTAGGCTCAGCAAACCAAGGAATGCTGTAAAGCTGAACGGCATATTAGTGGTAAGCAAACCAAAGGCAACACCAATGATCGCCAACGGCACGGTGAACCAAATGACCAACGGCTTTTTAATTGAGTTAAACAGCAAAATAGTAATGATGAACATCAACAAGTAACCCATCGGCAACGAACCAAACAGACCTTCTTGCGCATCTTTCGATGATTCATACTCACCACCCCATGTGATTTCGTAACCTTCTGGAATATGCAGTGCCATCACTTTAGGCTGCACACGCGCAAACAAGCTTGCCGCCGTGTCGTCGCTCAACACATCGTGGTCAGCGAGCACAGTTAACGTGCGCTTGCGGTCACGACGCTGAATTAGCGGCTCGCTCCAATCCAATTTAACGCCATCAATCACTTGGTCGACCGGAATATACGTTTGCAGTGATGGGCTCCAAATGGTCACGTTTTGTAGTGATTCAAAGTCCACGCGTTCTTCTTCAGGAAGGCGCGTCATAATTGGCAACGTGTGTGTACCATCACGTAAGTAACCCAACGTGCTACCACCAAACGCCATTTGCAGTGTGCTTGAAAGATCTTCTTTCGAAATGCCCAAGCGACGAGCTTTAGACTCATTGAAAACAGGCACAAGCTCCTTAGTACGCTCTCGCCAATCGTGACGAATGTTTCGGGCACCAGGGTCGGTATGAAGGATGTCTTCAACTTGCACCGCTAAATCACGTAAAACTTGCGGATCGGGACCAGTAATACGCGCTTCGATCTTAGACGCTGGTGAAGGGCCAAATTCCATCAATTTAAATTGAAATGTCGGTGCATCAAACGTCTTCGCAAGGTTAGCGTCTAACTTGTGCAACAAACCGAACATGCTCTCACGATCAGTGGCGCGAACTTGGAACTGGGCGTACGCTTCGTAGCTTTTCTCTGGCTGGTAAGTCAGAGCGAAACGCTGCAAACCCTGCCCAATTGAAGCAGAAACAAAGTCAATATCATCTTGCTGACGAATGTAGCTTTCTACCTCTTCAGCTTTTTTGATCGTTTCGCGGATGTCCGTACCTTCTGGCATCCACATATCAACGTAAAACATCGGCGTGTTCGATGGTGGGAAGAACTGCTGTTTTACATTACCAAATGCCACGACAGCACCCACTAATAGCGCGACCATGCCAGCAACCGTGAGCCAACGGAATCGCAGTGCGAATTTCAGCGATGCGCCAAATACAACAAACAGCCAACCTTTATAGGGATCTTCTTCGTTGGTATCTTGGCCCTTGTCCTCTTCTTTCAACAATAGATCTGCGAGGAATGGCGTCAGCGTAATAGCGGTAATCCAGCTCAAAAATAGTGAGAAACACAGCACCCAGAATAGAGAGCCCATGAACTCACCCGTTGCATCTTGCGACAAACCGATAGGTGCAAAAGCCGTAATCGCAATGATGGTTGCGCCAAGCAAAGGCCACTGTGTTTGCTTTACAATATCGACGGCCGCTTGAACTTTAGTGCGCCCTTTTTTTAGGCCAACCAAGATGCCTTCCACGACCACAATCGCGTTATCAACCAGCATACCCAGAGCAATAATTAACGCGCCAAGAGAAATACGGTGCAGCTCGATATTGTTGTAATTCATCAAGATGAAGGTACCGAACACCGTCAATAACAGCACGACGCCAATGATGACACCACTGCGTAAGCCCATCGTAAAAAGCAGAACGATGATAACGATCGCCACAGCCTCTGCTAGGCTAATCACAAACGCTTTAACGGACTCATCCACTTCATTGGCTTGGTTGTAAAAGTAGTTCATATCGATGCCAGCAGGCTTGATCGACTCAAGGCTCGCAAGCTCCACATCCAAACGTTCGCCAACCTCAACCACGTTCACACCTGACGCAAACGAGATACCGATATTAATTGCTTTTTGACCGTTAAAGAGTACGACGTTGCTTGGCTTCTCTTGGATACCACGAGAAATCGTTGCTACGTCTTTTAGACGAATTAGGTTCCCAGTGTCACGACCATGAATGATCAAGTTTTCTAGCGCTTCTACGGTGTTTAAGGTACCACTTGGACGAATGACAAGGCTTTCGCCATTGACCATCACTTCCCCTGCTGAAACCACATTGTTTTGTTGGTTCAACAAGCTCGCAACCACATTCATGTCTAAGTTCAGCGCGGCAAGGCGATCAAGTGAGATCTCAACGAATAGCATTTCTTGCTGATCGCCCGTGATATCCACCTTTCCTACGCCATCAACCAGCTCGATTTCACGAGTCAGGTAATCAGCATAGCGTTTTAGCTCGACATAATCGTAGTCATCGCCAGTGAGCATCAGCATCACGCCATAAACGTCACCGAAATCATCAATGATCTGCAAAGATTGTACGCCCTGAGGCAAAGTTGGTCGCAAGTCATTAATTTTACGGCGCATTTCATCCCAAATTTGCGGCAGTTCATCAGGACCATAGTCCATTTCCATACTGACCGTGATTTGAGACATACCATCAGAAGACGTAGAGGTAATTTTGTCTATATAAGGGAGTTTTCGAATCTCTTTTTCTAAAGGGTACGTCAGCTCTTCTTCAACCTCTTTCGACGTCGCGCCAGGGTATGTTGAAATGATCATGGCATCTTTAATCGTAAATGCCGGGTCTTCTAGTCGCCCAAGCTCCAAAAACGACGTTAGACCACCAACAGCAAGGATAATAATGAACAACCAGCTGATGACTTTATTTTTTATTGAGTACTCAGCAATGTTCATTATTGTTTATTCTCCACAACATCCACATGTTTACCTTCACGTAATTTACGTAGGTTTGAATTAATCAGAACGTCGCCTTGCTTAACTCCTGACGACACAATGGCTCCGTTGCCATTCACTTGGGAAATCATCACAGGCACCCGAGTGACAACGTCACCCTCTTTTTTCCATACAAAGAACTCATTCTCTTCGCTGCCCGCTTGAAGCGCCGTTACTGGAATACTGTAACCATCGATGGAGGTAATCCCCGCCTTAACCATATCGACCAGAACACTGACGCTGGTTCCCGGTAGAATCTCTGCTTTTGGCTGTGGCATCGTCAAATACATTTCGTAAGTTTGAGTTTCGGAGTTAGGCTCACTTGTGTGCTCTAAATAGTCCAAAGCAAATGTGTCACTAATGCCGGAGAAGGTTGCTCTAGGCTTGTAACTCATGTTGTCTGAATTTGGGTCCACCATAGCGAGAACATTGTCGGAAAGCTCAATACGCACGTACACCAAATCGTTTTGATATAGGTTCAACACCGGCTCCCCAACTGCCACACGTTCAAAACGCTCTTTAAAAACGCCCGACACTTTACCGGCAAACGGGGCGAATAAACGGGTGTAGTTCAATTGATTGGTGGCGTTATAGAAATTAGCCTCTGCCAACTCTTTATTAGCTGTTAGCTCATCAAGCTCGGCTTTTGAGATCATCTGACGAGCGTGTAGGTCTTCGCCGCGTTTGAGCTGACGAATCGCCAGTGTATATTGCGCTTCTGCGTCATTTACGGCTTGCTTTTCTTTGCTGTCATCCAGCTTTGCAATCATTTGGCCTTGCTTAACAACGTCGCCCGCTTTCACCAACACGTGTTGAATTTCTCCCGCGCGGCGGAATGCCATAGGCGTTTGCTCTGCTGGTACAACTATTCCTTTAAAAGCTCGATATTGGCTTTGTACCGGCGCATCCACAGAGATAGTCGACACAAAAAGCGGCTGCTCGACGACAGCTTGGTTTTCATTTTTGCAACCCGTTAAAACTGCAAGCGCAATTGCAGAGATCGTAAGTAGAGATCGTTTCATTAAATGCCTCCCTCACGAACCCAAGCTTTCACGACTTGTCCTTCGACCAGTCGTTCAACGCCAGCAACAACAACGTAATCATTGTTATCAAGCCCTGCTTTCACACCTCCAGAGGCATCAAAAGACACAGTGACTTTATTAACTTGCTGTGTGTTTCTGTCCATTACCCACACTTCGCCTTGCGTCTCTTTTTTGTTTACCCAAGCAGATTGAGGCAACGTCATCGCGTCCGATAGATGTTGTTTAGCTATGTGCACCTGCCCTGTCATACCTGTTAGCAAATTGCGATCTTCTGGTCGAGTGATGGTTACGATCGCCTCATAACTGTTGGTATCGATATTTGGCTGAGTCGAAATTTCTTTAAATTTTCCAGGGATACGTTTTCCTGGCTCGCTATCCATCGTCACCCACATATCGGAGTTTTGCAGTGACTCAAGTGATACGGATTCCGCATAACTGACTGGCAGTGTGAACGACACATCTAAGGTCGTGTTATCGATAAGATTCAGGATCTCTTGCTTCTCTGCGACCACTTGAAACGGGTTGACATAGGTGTATGACACGATGCCATCAAAAGGTGCGTGAATCTTGGTATAACTCAAATCTGTTTTGGCTTGTTCGTAGTTTGCCAATGCCGCTTTATATTGAGTTTCTTTCTGGTCGTACTCATCTGTACTAATCAGCTTTTTTCCATAAAGGTTTTTCGCGCGCTCCCATTGCGTTTTTGCTAACGCGAACTGGGCTTGAGAGGCGTCTAACGCAAGCTGAAGATCTTTAGGGTCTAACGTTGCAAGCACTTCACCTTTTTTTACCTCTTGGCCCATGCGAACAAGTAATTCATCGACCTCACCACCAACCTGAAAAGAAAGCTGTGCGCGATGTGTCGCATCAATACGCGCTAAAAAGGCATGCGAGTCTTCAACTTCTAGATCTTTCACCGCCAGTAATTTTACAGGTTTGATTAAAGGTTCAGACGGCTCGGAAATGGCTTTGTTACACCCAGTTAGCATGCCAGAGAGACTTAATGTCACCACAGCACCAACTAAAGTGCGCTTTAAATATTGTTTTCGCACCCGCTTTCTCCGTAGGCTTTATATATTACACAGTCGTGCAGTATATGCAGAATTTGAAATTGATCAACATATTTTCCAGGTGGAAAGCAAATTAATTAGTCAAAGCGTCCGGTTTCTGGTAAAAGTAAGCGCGTTGATTAATATTCGGGAAAATTCGAACTATGAATGAAAGAAAGCAGGGGCGTAGAAGTGCTGAAGCCGCAGAACAAACTAAGTGTCTGATCCTTAAGGTGGCAGCAGATATGTTTTGTGAACTTGGTTACGAGCGTGTCTCACTGCGCAATATCAGTGAAAAGGCTGGTGTTTCACATAGTTTGATCCGTCACCACTTCGGCAGCAAAGAGAAGATTTGGCAAGCGGTTAGCGACGCGATGGATGAATTCATGCAGTGCTATATGGCTGAATTAATCAATGAGATGCCTGAGAACACACCTTCGAATAGAAAAATTTATCTGTTCATGGTTCGCATGCTGGCATTTGCGCTCGTTAATCCTCACCCAGTACAGATGATTGCTGATGCTATTCGCCAAGGCGATGATGGTGCCCTGCTGCAGTATTTCTTAAAGTCAAAAGATGAGTTTGCTGCGATATTTACCGGAATTTTTGAGCAGTACAACAGTGAAAACCCTAACGCCCAATTTGATCAGTGGGAATCAAAGTGGCAGATGTTGATTTTTGCACATGGTGCAATCAGTCTTACTCCGATGATGCAAGAGACATGGCCTGACATCGCTGATAATCGCGAAAAAATGCTGATCAAACATTGGGAGCTGTTCAATACGATCATGGCGTCTCAGTTTGGGATTGCAAAAGAAGACATGATTCATCCGGAAAAACTTGAAGATATCGTTATCGACATGTGTTGTACAATCGACAAAGCGGTCGGATAAGGCTGCAGAAACTACGATAACTTCCAAGCGTATATATAAAGCCGATATACATAAAAATGCCGAGCTAGAAAGCTCGGCATTTTTGCTTGTTTCTTGCCTCGCGAATACGCGAAGAATGACAATAATGAGTAACCTAACCGCGGTAGTAACGTTGCGGTACAAACGGCATTTTCTCAACCGTCATTGGTAGCATTTTTCCGCGTACTTCAGCGAACAATTCGGTACCAATCGCAGCAAGATCAGCACGCACATAACCCATTGAGACAGGCTTACCTGCATTTGGACCCGCAGTGCCGCTGGTGACAACGCCAATTTTAACGCCATCAGCATCAAACAATTCCGCGCCTTCACGGACTGGTGCTTTAGTTTGGCCAACCAAACCGACACGCTTGCGCGCCACATCTTTGGTCTCGATCTGCTTAAGAATAATATCCGCACCTGGGAAACCACCTTCACGTTCACCGCCGATACGACGAACCTTTTGGATGCCCCATAACAAGCTCGCTTCTACAGGCGTAGTTGTTGTATCTAAGTCATGACCGTATAGGCAAAGACCACACTCAAGACGAAGTGAATCACGAGCACCAAGGCCAATCCATTCAACTTCCTCTTCTGCGGTCAGTTTACGTGCTAGTTCTTCTGCCTTGTCAGCAGGAACCGAGATCTCGTAACCATCTTCGCCAGTGTAGCCACTACGAGAAACAATGCATTCGGCGCCTAAAATATCGACTTTACGAATATCCATGAACAGCATGTCAGAAACTTCTGGGGCAAAACGCGCCAATACAGCTGCCGCTTTAGGGCCTTGGATCGCAAGCAGAGCACGGTCTTCAATAATTTCTAACTCAACACCAGATGGCAAATGCGATTGTAGGTGTGCAATGTCTTGTTCTTTGCATGCCGCGTTCACAACCACAAAAAGATGATCGCCTAGGTTCGCTACCATCAAGTCATCCATGATGCCGCCCTCTTCATTAGTGAAGAACGCATAACGCTGTTTACCAGACTCAAGATCCACAATATCTACTGGCACTAATGTTTCTAGGAACGCAGCTGCACCGTCACCAATTAGGCGAAGTTGTCCCATATGAGAAACATCAAACAGACCTGCCGCATCACGAGTGTGTAAGTGTTCCTTTTTTACGCCTAGAGGATACTGAACAGGCATATCGTAACCCGCGAACGGGACCATTTTGGCACCAACTTCAACGTGAAGTGCGTGTAGTGGTGTTTTCAGTAGTTCTTGAGTCATTTTCGTCTCCATTTAGATAGACCCGAGAATGCTATCGGCATTCGATGTGTTTCCAATAATAAACACGGCTCATTCTATTTTGCACGAACAAGACGTAGATCGACTTGCAAAAGTGTGACTCTTAACATTTTAATCACAACAAATCGTACAAAAAAAGCGCTTTAATGAGTGTGTTCTCATCAAAAAAGCGCCTTTTCATTATAACGACCACCGACAGCAATCGTTTGCTTTCACTATAGGAAATTTACAATTATTTATCACTATTTGGCTGTCACCCACAAAATGTGCGCATCTTCCTCGCTAACACTGGTCAACATATGTCCCATGTTCGCATCGTAATAGACGCTGTCGCCCTCGCTTAGAACCACAGGTTCGTAGAACTCAGAATAGAACATGACCTCACCAGATAAGATAAGCAGAAATTCTTCGCCATCATGACGAACCCAGTCTTTGTATTCATCAAAACTGCGAGCACGAATTTGGCTCTTAAACGGCATCATTTTCTTATTGGAAAGTTGAGTAGCGAGCAGTTCATGTTCATAGGTTTGCGTTGGGTGTGGTTTGCCTTCATTCTTCTTGGTAACATCCCTACGCCCTGTCGCAACCTTTTTTCTTGGTGGCTCAAAGAGTTGCGGCATATCAATTTGTAAGCCAAGCGCCAATTTTTGCATTGCTTGAAATGTCGGAGAAATCTGCTCATTTTCTATTTTACTCAGTGTAGAACGAGCAAGCCCTGTTCGCTGACTGGCTTCTTCTAGTGTAATACCAAGTTTTGAGCGGATATCCTTGATACGCTGCCCCAGCTTTAATGGCTCGATATTTTGATCATTTTGCTCTTTCGCTAACGTCATCGATGGGTATTCATCGTAAATACTTTCTGCCATAAATCCCTCTATAGATATCCTTATTTTTGTCCTACTCGCATTGTGCATGAAGCACATAGTGGATAAAAGTCCACCAAGTGAATTAAACCGTGCTCTTGTTAACAAATTTTGAAATCTTGTTTCCTATAGGAAATTTTTGGTTGATTGTTCCCGCTGCAGGCGCTATGTTACCAACTTGTTAGATGTAGAGATGCATATTTCCGTAAGAGATTGGTAAAGGAAACACGCAATCCGACGGAGTTTTTGCCCACATTTAGGGCCGGATGTTCACTCTGTTCTGCTATGCAGTTCAGCTGTTTTGAGGACAAATGAACCACAACCGCAAATCATAATTCATCTATTGCGGGTTCATTTTAAGATTTGGAAGGTCAACTACCATGAATAAGAGTTACCCTAACCACAGCTTGGAAAACTTTTTCTCTACCAACCTCTCTGCGACAGATGATGCTGTCTTTGCTGGAATTCAGGCGGAATCCGCTCGCCAAAACGAACAAATCGAACTTATCGCTTCTGAGAACATTGTTTCTAAAGCGGTAATGCAAGCTCAAGGCACATGCCTAACAAACAAATACGCTGAAGGTTATCCAGGTCGTCGTTACTACGGTGGTTGTGAGCACGTAGATACAGTGGAAGCCATTGCCATCGAGCGCGCGAAAAAACTTTTTAATTGCGAATACGCAAACGTTCAACCTCACTCAGGCGCTCAAGCAAATGGTGCGGTGAAACTGGCTCTTCTTCAACCAGGCGACACCATTCTTGGCATGTCTTTGGACGCTGGGGGCCACCTAACACACGGTGCACGCCCTGCACTTTCTGGTAAATGGTTTAACGCAGTTCAATACGGCGTTGATCGCGAAACACTAGAAATCAACTACGACGACGTTCGTGCACTTGCAGTAGAGCACAAACCAAAGATGATCATCGCGGGTGGCAGTGCTATTCCACGCGTTATCGATTTTGCTAAGTTCCGTGAAATCGCTGACGAAGTTGGCGCAATTCTTATGGTCGATATGGCGCACATTGCTGGCCTTATCGCAACAGGTGCACACCCTAGCCCATTGCCACATGCACATGTTGTGACCACCACAACACACAAAACATTGCGTGGCCCTCGCGGCGGTATGATCCTGACTAACCACGAAGACATCATTAAGAAAATCAACTCCGCCGTATTCCCTGGCCTACAAGGCGGCCCACTAATGCACGTTATCGCAGCAAAAGCGGTTGCATTTGGAGAAGCGCTTGGTCCTGAATTTAAAACTTATATTGATTCGGTGATCAATAACGCAAAAGTCCTAGCGGAAGTATTGCAAACTCGCGGTTGCGACATCGTAACTGGTGGCACAGACACGCACCTAATGCTGGTTGACCTTCGCCCTAAAGGCTTGAAAGGCAACAAAGCAGAAGAAGCTCTAGAACGTGCTGGGATCACATGTAATAAAAATGGCATCCCATTCGATACAGAGAAGCCTATGATTACATCGGGCATCCGTTTAGGAACGCCTGCGGGTACAAGCCGCGGCTTTGGCGCTGAAGAATTCAAACTCATCGGTAATTGGATTGGTGACGTACTGGATGGTTTGGTGAACAACCCAGAAGGTGACGCAGACGTTGAAAAACGCGTTCGCAAAGAAGTAAAAGAACTTTGCAGTCGCTTCCCTCTTTACCAATAAACGATTTTTTAAAAATCACAATAATTCCTGACAAGTTATTTGGAGATTAAGCAATGGACAAAACACTGAAGTTTACAGATAGCCACGAGTGGGTACGTGACAACGGTGACGGCACAGTAACACTTGGTATTTCTGAGCATGCGCAAGAAATGTTGGGTGACGTAGTATTCGTTGACCTACCAGACGTAGAAGACGAAGTAGAAGCAGGTGAAAGCTTCTCTTTGGTTGAGTCTGTAAAAGCAGCGTCAGATATCTACTCTCCTGTTACCGGTGAAATCGTAGAAATCAACGAAGAACTAGAAGACAGCCCAGAGCTAATCAACGAAGAACCGTACGAAGGTGGTTGGATTGTGAAAGTGAAGCTTTCAAACCCATCTGAGTTGGATGACTTAAAAGACGCGGAAGAATACCTAAACTCTATCGAAGAAGAGTAATTAGGATGTGACGAAAGCTGTTCCCTAGCCTGTTTAGAGAGCAGCTTTTTTTCTAGGTTCGGGCGTATAATTAAATGTGTCACTAACGACCATTTCCGTTACCCGAGCCAAGGAGTAGGTAAAGGACAATGACTGAATTACTTCAAAGCCTCAGCACACAAAATGAGTTCGTTGGACGCCACAACGGACCAAGCAAATCAGACCAACAAAAAATGTTGGATGCCATCAACGCGGTAAGCCTTGACGCCCTCATCGAAGAAACCGTGCCTGCACAAATTCGCCTAGAACAACCAATGACGTTGGCAGAAGCGAAAAGCGAAGCAGACATGCTAGTGACGATGAAGCAGTTTGCTAAACAAAACCAAATTAAACGTACATTCATTGGCCAGGGCTACTACAACACGTTTACTCCAAACGTCATTCTACGTAACGTGCTAGAAAACCCTGGCTGGTATACCGCTTACACACCTTACCAACCTGAAATTTCTCAAGGTCGCTTGGAAGCCCTTTTAAACTTCCAACAAATGATCATCGACCTAACTGGTATGGAAATCGCGAACGCCTCATTGCTAGACGAAGCAACAGCGGCAGCAGAAGCAATGACTCTGTGTAAGCGCGCAGGTAAGAGCAAAAGCAACGTATTCTTTGTGGCTGACGATGTTCACCCACAAACGCTAGAAGTAGTAAAAACTCGTGCAAAATTCATCGGCTTTGAAGTTCTGGTTGGTTCGCTAGAATCTCTACCAGAGCAAGACGTGTTCGGCGCATTAGTTCAATACCCAAGCACAACAGGTGAAGTTCGTGACCTAACGGACATTATCGCAAAAGCGCAAGCAAATAAAACGCTTGTCACTATTGCGACTGACCTGCTTGCTTCTACCCTATTGAAGCCTGCTGGTGAAATGGGCGCAGACGTAGCAATCGGTTCTGCACAACGTTTTGGCGTTCCTATGGGTTACGGCGGTCCACACGCGGCATTCATGGCAACGCGTGACAAACACAAGCGCACCATGCCAGGTCGTGTGATCGGTGTTTCTATCGATACTAACGGCAACCAAGCACTGCGTATGGCAATGCAAACCCGTGAGCAGCATATCCGCCGCGAAAAAGCGACATCGAACATCTGTACCGCTCAAGCATTGCTAGCGAACATGGCGTCTTTCTACGCGGTTTACCACGGCGCAGAAGGTCTACGCACTATTGCTCGCCGTACACACCATATGACTGCGATTATCGCCGCTGGCCTAACCAAAGGCGGCTTTGAACTTGCTCATAACAGCTTCTTCGATACCATCACCATCAACACAGGTTCAAAAACAGAAGAGCTTTACGCAAAAGCACTTTCAGCAGACATCAACCTACGTCTACTACCTGGCAAGCTAGGTATTAGCTGTGACGAAACAACCACGGTCGCTGATGTAGAAGCACTATTTGCAGTCTTTGGTGTAAAAGAAGACGTAGCTGCACTATCGACGGAAATCGCAGGCAATGAGTTTGCGGCAATTCCAGAAGCGCTACGCCGCACAACAGAATACCTGACTCACCCTGTATTCAATACGCACCATAGCGAAACGCAAATGATGCGTTACCTGAAACAGCTAGAGAACAAAGACTTCTCGCTAACGCACGGCATGATCCCACTAGGCAGCTGTACGATGAAGCTGAACGCAGCAGCAGAGATGATCCCAATCACTTGGCCTGAGTTTGGTTCTATCCACCCATTCGCGCCAGCAGAACAAGCGGCGGGCTATGCAGCACTAGCGAAAGATCTAAAAGAGAAGCTTTGTGAGATCACAGGCTACGACGCATTCTCACTTCAGCCAAACTCTGGTGCATCGGGTGAGTATGCAGGTCTTATCGCGATTCAACGCTACCACGAAAGCCGCGGCGAAGGTCACCGCAACGTATGTTTGATCCCAAGCTCTGCGCACGGTACTAACCCTGCGACAGCATCTATGGTGTCAATGAAAGTTGTCGTGGTTAAGTGTGATGAAGAAGGCAACATCGACATCGACGACCTAGCAGCGAAAATCGAGAAACACAAAGACAACCTATCAAGCATTATGATCACTTACCCTTCTACGCACGGCGTTTACGAAGAGAAAGTGAAAGAAGTGTGTGAAATGGTTCATGCCGCTGGCGGTCAGGTTTACCTAGACGGCGCTAACATGAACGCGCAGGTTGGTCTAACATCACCAGGCTTCATCGGTTCAGACGTTTCTCACCTAAACCTACACAAAACCTTCTGCATCCCGCACGGTGGTGGCGGTCCGGGTATGGGTCCTATCGGTGTGAAATCTCACCTGGCGCCTTTCCTACCAGGCCATATTGAAGACGGCGTAGAAGGCGAAGATTTTGCAGTATCAGCAGCAGATATGGGTAGCGCTTCTATCCTACCGATCTCTTGGGCTTACATCGCAATGATGGGCGAAGCAGGCCTAACAGATGCAACAAAAGTAGCAATTCTGAACGCAAACTACGTGATGGAAACACTTCGCCAACACTACCCTGTTCTTTATCGTGGCAAAAATGGTCGTGTAGCGCACGAATGTATTATCGACATTCGTCCACTGAAAGAAGAAACAGGCATCAGCGAAGAAGACATTGCGAAGCGTCTAATGGACTACGGTTTCCACGCACCAACTATGTCGTTCCCTGTAGCGGGCACGCTAATGGTTGAGCCAACGGAATCGGAAGATCTAGAAGAGCTAGACCGCTTCTGTGATGCGATGATCGCTATCCGCGAAGAAATGGAAAAAGTGAAAAACGGTGAATGGCCACTAGAGAACAACCCTCTCGTTAATGCGCCACACACGCAAGTTGACCTTTCTGCTGAAGAGTGGGACCGTCCTTACTCTCGAGAGCTTGGTTGCTTCCCTTCTAAAGCGACCAAATCTTGGAAGTACTGGCCAACAGTAAACCGCGTAGATAACGTATACGGCGACCGTAACCTAATCTGCTCATGCCCAAGCATCGATAACTACGAAGATTAATTTTTGTAGTCTCTAAATCGACAAAGGCGAACCGTTTGGTTCGCCTTTTTGTTTTTGGTGTGCCGCCCTAACATTTGTTGATACATCGTAGAGGAATGATGGCTAGTTATTGTTTGCACAAAAGTGATTTAGAAATATTGTGACTTCTGAGAACCTTTGAATTAGCACTAATATCTCAGAACCTTAAAAGCTTGTTGGAAACTCCTCATGAACACTATGTTATGCAGGTAATGTGTAGTTTCTCAGTTCAGTTGCAGTAAGTCCCATTTATTACCATAGAGATCTTGGAACACCACCACTGTCCCGTATTCTTCCACACGAGGCTCTTCATTAAATACAACACCATTTTTCTTCATCAACTCGTAGTCACGCCAAAAATCATTAGTTTGCAGAAACAGGAAAACACGACCACCTGTTTGATTTCCTACTGCATGCGTTTGCTCCGGTGTACTTGCCTGAGCTAAAAGTAGGTTTGTACCATTGGAGTTTGGAGGAGAAACTTGAACCCAGCGTTTACCACCTCCTAGGTTGGTATCTTCAACCAGAGTGAATTGAAGTTTTTGAGTATAAAATTCGATAGCATCGTCGTAATTTTCAACGACTAGAGCAATGTTTCCGATTTGCTGCTGAACAGTTTTGGACATGATGATTTCCGCTGTGTCAAAACGCTAATTGTACGCTATTTTGAGACTTTTCTAGAAAGCACGTAACGCCTTGCAAATGTGTAAGGCACAGAATACGAATGCTTACGCACAGCTATATTGTCACTAGAACCTACAAACAATATAGCTGCCACAAGTGTCGAATCTTGATTGAGCAACTTATTAAAGCCTTAGCTATAACTCAAGAGCAAATCTCTAACCTAATAAAGAAGGCTGCTCGTATACCACGGTATTATAGTTCTTCTAGTTTTCCCTTAGCTAAATCTTCTTGTTGCTTAAGGAACATGAAGAAGTTTGCCTCACTGATAAACGGGTTACCGCTTGTGCCGAGCTTCTTCCTATTTTCAAAAAGGAAATTTTTATGTGGATGGTTCGAAAGGTTAACGTTCACAATAGGTGCCTGTAGTGAAATTTTTCTAATTTTCTCCATGCTAGTCAGGAACTGGCCAATAACTTCTGGATCATTGCTACTTACGCTATGCCCACCAACGATAAAAGCACGATATTGTTCGCCATTATCTTCAACAGTGAAGTCTAAGGAATAATCACCTTCCGTGTGGCCAGGTGTGAGATAGAACTTAAACTCATGTCCACCAATAGCCATAGAGCTATCGCTTTTTATCTCTATGTCTAAATTTGGAGGAAGGAACTTGTTCTCACCTTCGCTTTTGTTTGATTGCTGTATAGATAGTTCATGAGCGCTTTTAGTCATCACGACTTTGGAACCATACTTCTCTTGAAGTAACTGCGCGCCTCCAACGTGGTCAGAATGCCCATGAGTTACCAATATGTGCGTTATTGGCTTATCTTTTAGCCCTAGCTTCTCTAGGTTGATAGGTATCCACTCAGAGTAAGGGAAGTCAAGCGTATCAATGATAACAAGTCCGTCGTCTGTAGCAATGGCATATGATGAGACCCACTTGTCTCCTACATAATAGACATTATCAAACATCTGAAATGGTTCTACATAACCGTTCTTATCATTCATTGCTGGAACATATTGACTTAAGGAAGCAAAAGACGAAGCACTGAAAAGTAAACCTACAATAATTTTTTTCACGAAATCACACACAAATATATCCTTAATAATTTCTTATAGAACCTCGCGGATGAGAAAGCTCTAAACGATTTTCAGAGGCAAATACAACTGCAAATACTTTCTACTTAGCTTGAGTTTTAGCTGACCGAATCACTTGTAAACTCGAATCCCATTAACTGCCTATGTATTCATGATTCTTTTAGAGGTTAAATAAATGAACTCAATTGAAGCAGAGTCATGAAGCTTCACTTGAGGTTACCGGCACAGCACAATGTGATAAACCTCTTTCAAGCAAACATTTGAATGCGATTTTTCCAATTTAAGACATGTTCAATAAATGCATCAACTCTTGCAGGCCTTTTATCGCGGTCTCGATACATAATGAATACTTCTTTACCCGAGCATTGCCATTCTGGCAACAAAGGCAGCAGGTTATGTTGATCATGATTTAGCTCATGAAAGTAATAGGTTGGAATCCACGCAATTCCTAAACCATGGATGACGGCGTCTCTAACTAGCAGTACATCATTTGAAGTGAATTGAAACTTTAGCGGATGATCAAATGTTTCATTGGTGATTTGATTAACTAATTTCCATTGGCTGTCGTTGTTTACCGTAATTAGGCGATGATGAACAAGTTGTTCTGGATGGGTAATCGGTTGGTGTTGTTCTAAATAGCTTCGTGATGCACAAAGCGCAAATGGAATCGACCATAATTTCTGAGCAATCCAGTCTTGTTCAATAAGATCACCAAGACGAAAACTAACATCGACACGGTTAGATACAAGATTGATTTTTTCATTCTGTACATCTAAATCAATACATATCTTCGGATGTTGCTCTGCAAATTCATAAACGCACCGCTTTAACCACATCTGTGTCATGTTAATTGGCGCTGATATTTTGATCGTTCCGCTTAAAGACTGACGCTCAGTCGCAATTCTCGATGTCACATTATTTAAGCTAAGAAGTAACGGCTCACAGAGTTGATAATATTTTTCGCCATCAGTTGTTAGCGCAAAGTGGTGTGCACTGCGGTTAAATAGTCTGCAATTTAAGTTTGTTTCCAGCCTTTTTAACTTCCGGCTTAGCGTGGCTAACGGGACATTAAGACGCTCAGATGCTTGTGTTAGGCTTTGATAGCGAGCAACAGAAACGAATAACAAAAGGTCATCCAAAGAGTGACGTTCCATATTTGGGATTAACCCTCTTAAATTTGGCTATTAAAAATCAAATATGAAATATATAGCATTATCGCGTCAAGTTAATTTTTATCAGGAAGATCTATGTCTAAGCATTTATCAATTTGGTGCGGTGTTGTTGTCGCTATCTTTTTTTGGTCTAGTAACTTTAACGTAATAAAGGCTATTAATAGCGATGTCTCTCCTTTAGTTTCAGCGACGTTACGGTTTTCCGTTGCAGCTTTAATACTCTTACTGATAAGAGGTACTAAACGCTCTCCATATGGAGCCAAGCTCACACGAAAAAGTATGTTGTCGTTGTTTGTTATAGCAACCGTGGGTGTAACTATCCAAAACTTCTCTATTTTCTCTGCAATGAGCTTTACTACCCCAGTTAACGCAGCGGTTGTTCAGGCAAATCTACCACTTGTCACTATCTTGTTCTCGGGCTTTATTCTCAAAACTTCCATTTCGGTTAAAACTATTTTAGGTGCACTAATCAGTTTTTGTGGAGTGGTAATCGTCATTACAGGGGGAAATATTCATTCTATTAGCAGCAATAGTAATATTGGTGATCTATACATGTTATTTGCTTTAATTAGTGGGTGTTTATACACAATTCTAGCGAAGCGTTTAACATCTCATATCCCAGTAACTCAGCAGTTACGCTGGGTGTTAAGTATTGGTGCCATTCAAATGGTCGCTATAGCGATGTACCACGGCGACTTTAGCCGTAGCTTAAATGCCATAACATTTAAAGACCTAGCATTAATAGCTTACATGAGCCTGTTTGGAACTTTGATTGCTTATTACTTTTGGATGAAAGGCGCTATCGTTCTTGGTCCAGATAAAATGTCTCCATTATTTAATATTATGCCAGTATTCACTCTACTGATTTCGTTCATTTCTGGTGAGCAGGCTCAATGGGAAAATGTTTTAGGCGTCTTTATCGTTGCGGCTGGTGTGTATATAGGTAACTCAGCACCCTTTGCTCGTTTACGGAAGGTGGTGGAGTAAAAATAGACGCCAACCTTAAGTCCATTATTTAGCGCAATACTTTGTTAATTGGCATAAGTTTTCTTGGTTTCCAATAGGTACACTTTTCGCTTTCGTCGTTCACTCTTTTATCTAACTTTATTGAGTGCATGTCGAAAATCTTCAATCTTTTGCTAAGAGCGTTTTTTATTATGTGAAAAACAGAGGAGAATGACCATGAAAAAACGACTCAACTATATTGAAGTAGCGCCAAAGGCAATAGAAATCCTGTACGCTCAGGAAGCTTACTTCCATGAACAATTTAGCCAATCAGAAACCATGAACATGATCATATGGGAACTGGTTAAGTTACGCATATCGCAAATCAATCAATGTGCATTTTGTATCGACATGCATAGTAAAGATGCGCTTAAGTTAGGTGAAAAGTCGGAACGCATATGGGGGCTTAGTGCATGGAGAGATATGCCATTCTACAGCGATGCAGAACACGTTGCACTAGGCTGGGCTGAATTACTAACTGCTGGCCTACCAGTAGATGATGATACCTATCAGCTGACCTTGAATACCTTCGGAGAAGAAGCTATGGTCAACCTAACAATTGCGATCAACGCGATCAATAGTTGGAACCGAATAGTTAAGGCATTTAAGCCAAAGGTTGGAGACTATAAGCCTAGATAATTCTATCTGACAGTTTTTACTTATAAGTCACTGCTTATACCTCAACTTAATATGATGAAAAGTACATGTGTATCACTATCTCATTTTAAGTTGAGGTTAAATAGGATGATTCATTTGAACTTAGAATTTGATATTTTAAAACCTCAAAAGGCTTTAGCTGGCTATGTTCAAGCCATTTGGTCAGCATCCGTCAAACCTGATACGACGCAAACCGTACGTAAACAATTACTCAGTGATGCTGGTACAGGTGTGGTATTCATTTTACAGAATGAAGTACAAATGGATGGTGAGTGGCAAACGCCAGGGGTTGTCCTACTACCTGTGAGCATTCTGGCACATCAAGTCTGCCTACCGCCAGGCGCGGTGATGACTGGCGTACGCTTTCATCCTGCTGTTGGTTATCAACTATTTGGTAAACGTCTAGAACAGCTATTGCGGATTCAAGACGACCACCCTTTGGCTTCTTCTGCGCTAGCAACATTTGAGTCTCTGCAAACAGCGCGTTCGTCATCTGCAAGGATTTCTACGTTATATCGCTGGGTTCAAACACTGATTGAGGAATATGAACCGCAGTACGTCGGCCACATTATTGACCAACCTACAGGGACCATCAGTCAGCGCCAGAGAGAGCGCAATTTTCAGAAATGGTTGGGGATTACTCCTAAACATTACCAACGCATTAAACGAGTGAAGCACACTTTAGAGCAACTCCGAGCGCAACCCGATCTTACTTTATCGGAGTTGGCGCTGGAGCAAGGTTTTTCCGATCAAGCACACATGACTAGAGAGTGTAAGCAGATTGCGCGCATGACACCGAAGCAGTTTGTCCGAAAGAGAAATCTCTAAACCCTATTAGTTTTGTACATCAAACCCAGTTGATTCAGAATCAACCAAGCACTTGTTATGATGTTCGATCATATATCACCTACTTTTTAGATCGCTCACTCCAGCTTGATGTGAATTTGTTAGCTCGCTTTTGATGCCGCGTGCTGCTCTACCATAAACGCGATCACTTCTTCGTTTAAGCAAGATTTGCTGATGTATTGGCGTTGTTTACCAAGGTGAAGGATAAAGCCCAAATCAGTTTGTTCGAGTTGGTCGATATCATTCCAAGCGAGGCTGCGGTCAACTTTACCACTTTTGTAGCGCACGCCATCTGCATTCACTTCAAAAGCCACTTTACTGCCGCGACTTGAGCTGATGGTTTGACGCCACAGCCACCAAGTTCTTTTGAAGTAAACGCTGCACGCTTCAATCACACTCAATACGATAAAGAACCAACCGACATAACCGTTAGGTAGCAGTTCAAACTCCAATAAAACCACACCAAAGATAAGAAACAGCATCCCTTTTAGGTACTCCTGTGGAAACTTCGTTGGTTGGCTAGTTTGATCATAACACTCAGCAAAGAAAGGTTTGTCGAGTATGTATTCTGTAGTGAATTCGAAATCTTTAGACATGTATGGTTACTTCAAGGCTTCTGTAAATGAGTAATCTTGGTTGCACTCTCGCAACGCCTGCATTGTAGCGCTTCTCGGGATTTATCTTTAGTCCTTTTGATTCTGTTTTGTAAATCAATGATACCGCCACGCAAAAAGACCTCGGTGCACTCGCCAAGATCAAACAAGGCGAACCACTTGGCTCGCCTTGTTAATTAATGGCCTGTGTTAAGTAATAACCTATGTGACTTCTTGAGTTTTCTACTTTAGAGGGTCGTTGTCTGGCAATGCACTGTGTATCCATACTGCCAGTCGGTGTTTGATGCTTGCGCCGTCTAGCTTACTTTCCGGTAGTGGCGTTATCTGTTTTGCATCGACCAAGAATAGGTAAATCGCTTTTACTCTCAGAGGTTGTGGTGACTGTGGAAGGTCAAAACCTTGTAGTTTCGCCATCTTCCCACCAATCTCTAGTGCCTTCTTGACCAGTTTGTCTTCATTGTGAAGCTTGGAGCTTTTTGACATTGATAAATCCTCTTCTTCGCTTCGGCTAAGAATACATGAAGTGTCACGTATGGCGTGTTAGTAAGCTCGCATATTGATAAGTTTATGCCTTACTACCGAGTGGTCGATTAAAAAACAACCTTTTCGCGGCATGTTTTCTGTGTATGCTTCCGTGCAGAACATCCGAATGGGCTTGGGCGCAGACTCCGAATGATTTATTTAGGACAAAGATCATGTTCACCGTAAACGAGCCACTTCGGCAAATATGCGGCTTCTGGAATTGTCCAGCCATACTTATCGTATGCCAATGCAGCAAGACCAGTCAGTTTCAGAGAAACATTCCCTTTTGGCGAATAACGAACATCTTCATTCATATAGAACTGGTAATGCGCCTCTAACGCATCTCTCAGTGCTTTTTGACAATGTTCCTCATCACCATCGATAATGGCAACAAACACATTCACAAATGGAATAAACAAAGAATGTACATAGGGCACTCTGGTTGATTCTAAGTATTGCGGAGAAGATTTCTCCATCACAGTTTGCAATAACTCAGGTAACGCTGATGAATTGCTAAATACACCGTTAACGAACTCGACTAGCGCAACATCGAATGGATCTTTTAAACGCACTAACGACTCATCCATGATGGTCATCAGCTCTACGCAGCGCCAATCTCTCGCGGCCATCGTTAAACAGATTTCATCCAACCATGCATCCATTGTTCCTCCTGCAACAGAACGGTTACCTACTTCCGAAAAATGTCGGTGCCCAACGGAGAATTCAACAACTTGGTCTGAATGATTGGCCAGTAAGTAGACGTTATTCAGTAACTCAAGCGCTCTTTTTATATAAGCTGGCGAGGCCTGATGTTGTCCGTATTTTGAAGCAGTGAAGAATGAGTGGAGCGAATGCCAAGCATCGCCTTTCATTCTTTTCAGAGGTTGTTGATAAAAGGACTGCTTTTCATCAAGCATTTCTTCCCAAAAGCTGTAGAAACGTTCGTCTTCTTCACGAAAAATACGCAATTTTCTTTCTTCAGGTATATCTAAATAGTGATTTTTTATTGGTTCCATCGTTCCCTAGCCTCGCATTATAAGTTGTTCTGATTTTTTGCCGTGATGATAATCATCCTCAAAATCAAGCAGTGAATGATGCCGAAGTTGTTTTATGAAATCAATTTATAATCAGTATCTTATATCGAAAAGTAATACTTAATTGAAATGAATCGAAAAGCCGCCTGTTTCCAGTTAGTTGTTTTGTAACAAGGTTTCGGCATAAGGCTACGATGATTAACTGATGTAGCCGATCAGATCGTAACTTCCTGATTTAGTTCCATCGAATTACGCAACAAAGCCCAATGATCTTGTAGATTTGTTTTGTTCGCTCAAACAGAGCCCGCAGCTGAGCCAACCTTTCATCGAACGGCATTGCTGCAGACACTGCATAAGGTGTTCTATTAATGATTTATTTAGAACAGAGATCATGCTCACCGTAAACGAGCCATTTCGGTAAATATGCGGCTTCTGGAATTGTCCAGCCATACTTATCGTATGCCAATGCAGCAAGACCAGTCAGTTTCAAAGAAACATTCCCTTTTGGCGAATAACGAACATCTTCATTCATGTAGAACTGGTAATGCGCCTCTAACGCATCTCTCAGTGCTTCTTGATAATGCGCCTCATCGCCATCGATAATGGCAACAAACACATTCACAAATGGAATAAACAAAGAATGTACATAGGGCAGTCTGGTTGATTCTAAATATTGCGGGGAGGATTTCTCCATCACAGTTTGCAATAACTCAGGTAACGCTGATGAATTGCTAAATACACCGCTAACGAACTCGACTAGCGCAACATTAAACGGCGTCTTTATAGAAACTAACGACTCATCCATGATGGTCATCAGCTCTACGCAGCGCCAATCTCTCGCAGCCATCGCTAAACAGATTTCATCCAACCATGCATCCATCGTTCCCCCTGCAACAGAACGGTTACCTACTTCCGAAAAATGTCGGTGCCCAACGGAGAATTCAACAACTTGATCTGAATGATTGGCCAGTAAGTACACGTTATTCAGTAACTCAAGCGCTCTTTTTATATAAGCTGGCGAGGCCTGATGTTGTCCATATTTTGAAGCAGTAAAAAATGCCTGAAGCGAATCCCAAGCATCGCCTTTCATTCTTTTAAGAGGTTGCTTATAAAAAGATTGTTTTTCATCAAGCATTCTTTCCCAGAAGCTGTAGAAATCTTCATCTTCTTCACGAAAAATACGCAATTTTCTTTCTTCAGGTATCTCTAAATAGTGATTTTTCATTGGTTCCATCGTTCCCTAGCCTCGCATTATAAGTTGTTCTAATTTTTTGCCGTGATGATAATCATCCTCAAAATCAAGCAGTGAATGATGCCGAAGTTGTTTTATGAAATCAATTTATAATCAGTATCTTATATCGAAAAGTAATACTTAATTGAAATGAATCGAAAAGCCGCCTGTTTCCAGTTAGTTGTTTTGTAACAAGGTTTCGGCATAAGGCTACGATGATTAACTGATGTAGCCGATCAGATCGTAACTTCCTGATTTAGTTCCATCGAATTACGCAACAAAGCCCAATGATCTTGTAGATTTGTTTTGTTCGCTCAAACAGAGCCCGCAGCTGCGCCAACCTTTCATCGAACGGCATTGCTGCAGACACTACATAAGGTGTTCTATTAATGATTTATTTAGAACAAAGATCCTGTTCACCGTAAACGAGCCATTTCGGTAAATATGCGGCTTCTGGAATTGTCCAGCCATACTTATCGTATGCCAATGCAGCAAGACCAATCAGTTTCAAAGAAACATTCCCTTTTGGCGAATAACGAACATCTTCATTCATGTAGAACTGGTAATGCGCCTCTAACGCATCTCTTAGTGCTTTTTGATAGTGTTCCTCATCGCCATCGATAATGGCAACAAACACATTCACAAATGGAATAAACAAAGAATGGACATATGGCACTCTGGTTGACTCTAAGTATTGCGGGGAGGATTTCTCCATCACAGTTTGCAATAGCTCAGGCAACGATGATGAATTACCAAATACACCGCTAACGAATTCGACCAGCGCAACATTAAACGGCGTCTTTATAGACACTAATGACTCATCCATGATGGTCATCAGCTCTACGCAGCGCCAATCTCTCGCAGCCATCGCTAAACAGATTTCATCCAACCAAGCATCCATTGTTCCTCCTGCAACAGAACGGTTACCCACTTCCGAAAAATGTCGGTGCCCAACGGAGAACTCAACAACTTGGTCTGAATGATTGGCCAGCAAGTACACGTTATTCAGTAACTCGAGTGCTCTTTTTATATAAGCTGGCGAGGCCTGATGTTGTCCGTATTCTGAAGCAGTGAAGAATGCATCAAGCGAATACCAAGCGTCGCCTTTCATTCTTTTGAGAGGTTGTTGATAAAAGGACTGCTTTTCATCAAGCATTTTTTCCCAAAAGCTGTAGAAACGTTCGTCTTCTTCACGAAAAATACGCAATTTTCTTTCTTCAGGTATCTCTAAATAGTGATTTTTCATTTGTTCCATCGTTCCCTAGCCTCGCATTATAAGTTGTTCTAATTTTTTGCCGTGATGACATTCACCTTCAAAATCAAGCCGTGAATGATGCCGAAGTGGATTTATAAAATCAATTTATAATCAGTATTTTATATCGAAATTTAATGCTCAATTGAAATGAGTCAAAAGGCCGAAAAACATTTGAGATATAAGGCTAACGCGCAAGCCACGATGGGTAAGCCAGAACGTACCTGTCCATAAACAGTGGACGACGAACACTGACTTTGTGGAGTAAAGATAAACAGATATTCACCATTGCGTTCGCCTTTCTTTTTCTGTCGCTTTCGATAATACTCTTGCGCAATATTACTCAGCTGGAAAATTTTATGCCTCAAGCAAACTCTGTGGTCGTACTCGACTTTGAAACCACAGGTCTCTCTCCTACTTTAGGTGATCGCGCAATAGAAATTGGTGCAGTAAAGTTAGTCAATGGCGAGGTTGTCGATAGTTTTCAGCAACTCATGAATCCCGGTTTCAGAGTGAGTTCTTTCATTGAGAACTACACCGGCATTACCAACAATATGTTGCGATCGGCACCAAGCTGCGAAGAGGTCATGGCGTCATTTAGTGAGTTCATTGCTGGCGAGAACCTTATCGCTCATAACGCTTCATTCGATAAACGATTTTTAGATGCAGAACTTGAGCGAATCAACTGTGGTTATTCAGGTGAGTTTGCTTGCTCCTTACTGGTGGCAAGACGGCTCATTCAAGATGCCTCATCGCACAAACTAGGAGAACTTGTTCGCTATAAAAATATCGACAACGACGGTGTTTTTCACCGCGCACTAGCCGATGCGCAAATGACGGCCAAGCTTTGGCTCTTAATGGTCGAAGGATTAGAAAACTCAGGTATCGTTAAGCCAAGTTTTCAGTTGATGCAAACGGTTAGTAAAACAGCAAAAGGAAAGGTCGACCTGCTACTCGCCAAAAGCCGTGCTTAACTCCCTCCTCACTCAAAGTTCATTTTTGACTCTTAGACATTTAAGCAAGTTTCGATATACATAAGATATTGTGCATCCCAGTGAACTTCCTACTCCGAAAGCGGCAGTTCGCTGGTCTCCCCTACAAAACTGGCTTACTATGCCAGTTACCTAAAACGCTTTGTGAGCCACTCATGAGCAGAAAAAATAACAAAAATCTCAGCATTCTTCTTAAACTCAACACCTTTATTGCACCTTATAAATGGCGGGTTGCGGCGGCTTTGGTTGCCCTTGTCGCGACGGCAAGTTTGACGTTATCCGTTGGCTATGGAGTACGTATTCTTATCGACCAAGGCTTTGCTCAGCAATCATTGCAAGAGCTTACCAATGCGATTCAGTTTATTGTCGGTGTCACATTGTGTATTGCCATTGGGACCTTCTTTCGCTTTTACCTTGTCTCTTCCGTAGGTGAGCGCGTCAGTGCGGATATTCGCCTTTCAGTGTTTAACCATGTGATTACGCTGCATCCGAGCTATTTTGAGACCAACAGTAGCGGCGATATTATGTCGCGCCTGACTACCGATACCACGTTGCTGCAAAGCATTATTGGTTCATCGTTCTCGATGGCGATGCGTAGCGCTTTGATGTGCTTTGGTGCCATCATTATGTTATTCGCTACCAACGTTAAGCTCACGTTGATCGTACTTGCTTCTGTGCCTTTGGTTCTGGTTCCGATTTTGTTTTATGGACGACGCGTGCGTGCGCTCTCTCGCCAAAGTCAGGACTCAATGGCCGATGTCGGCAGCTACGCAGGTGAAGCGATAGAACATATTAAAACCGTGCAAAGTTTTAGCTCAGAGCCGTACGAACGAGCGGCTTTCGCTGTCGAGGTGGAAAAAGCGTATGAAGTGGGCAGACAGAGAGTAAAACAGCGCGCGATCCTAATCTCTGGCGTTATTGTGATTGTGTTCAGCGCGATTGCAGGCATGCTTTGGGTTGGCGGCAGCGATGTGATTCACGGAAAGATGTCTGCGGGAGACCTAGCAGCGTTTGTGTTTTATGCCATTATGGTTGCCTCATCAACTGCAACCATTTCTGAAGTGATGGGTGAACTGCAAAGAGCCGCAGGCGCTACCGAACGGCTGATTGAGATCCTTCAAGTAGACAGCGATATCAAAGCGCCAAGCAACCATTTGCCTATCCGTCCCGACATGCCTGCTGAGGTTAACTTTAAATCGGTGAGTTTCAACTACCCTTCTCGCCCAAATCAACCAGCTATCAAAGAGTTAAATCTAACCGCTGAACAAGGCAAAGTATTGGCGTTGGTTGGCCCTTCTGGTGCAGGTAAAACAACACTATTCGAACTGCTGCAACGCTTTTATGATCCGCAAAAAGGGCAAGTGTTGTTTGGTGGTGAAGATATTCGACAGTTCGATCCAAACGAGCTTCGACGCCAAATGGCACTCGTACCACAACAGCCAGCGCTGTTTAGCCATGATGTTTTCCATAATATTCGCTACGGTAATCCTGAAGCAACGGATGAACAAGTCGTCGAGGCTGCGAAAAAAGCCCATGCCCATGAGTTTATTGAGAAGCTTCCCGAAGGCTATCACAGCTTTTTAGGCGAGCGCGGCGTTAGGCTATCGGGCGGACAAAAGCAGCGTATTGCGATTGCTCGTGCAATTCTAAAAGATCCAAAAATCTTACTGCTAGACGAAGCTACCAGCGCCCTTGATAGCGAAAGTGAACATCACGTTCAGCAAGCACTTGAAGCACTGATGAAAGGACGCACAACTCTGATCATTGCTCATCGTCTTTCAACTATCCAGCATGCGGATAAAATTGCGGTGCTCGACAATGGCGAGTTAGTCGATGTTGGTAACCACCAATCATTAATGCAAAGCTGTGAGTTGTATCAGCGACTTGTGGCATTGCAATTTAAGCACTTAGAGTAATGCCTAGTTAAGCCCTCAAGAATAAGCAAAAACGGACCAAGTGACTTAATGCCAACAGCTTAACGATGTTTTTGTGTCATTCAAGCGAGCCTTGGCGAGACTAGGAATCTAATAGCAACGTGCTGAGTGGTTAAAGAGACAATTTTGACCATAAAGAGCTAGGATAGAAGATCCTATATCACGCACCTTCGTCGCTGTACAAGATGACGAAATATAAAAAGATGCCACTCGTAGTTAAACGAGCGGCATTAAACCAAGTGGTTCTCCTTTTAATACAGGAACTCAGGTAAGAATCCAGTAACCAGCGTACTCTCCCCTCAACTAGAAACACTCATCTCCACGTACCATATAAAACCAATCAACTTCATTTGTAACAAATTAGCTTTCAAAAATAGGAAATCACCACTGTAAAAGTTCACCGCATTTTATCTTGCTGCCTATGGTTACAATGTTTTTGAAATCCATGCCTTTAAACCAAGTTACAAGTAAGCGGCACCGATATGAACAGCGAAGCGAAACAACTATTTTCTTATCTATGTAAGCAATACGATGTGCTCTCTCAAGAACTAGAGTCTCGCGCGTTTCCTGAGTTTTCCGAGACCATCACTCATCCGCTTGGACACTGCTTTGTCCGTTGCCCTGTTGGCAGTCAGCGCTTTTCCATTGTTGCAGTCAACTTTGCGCCCTCCGTTCGCGGGCAAGGTGTGCTTACTGCATTTATCGACTACATTAAAAGCCATCCATATCATTACCAAGGGGTTGAGGTTGCAATCATTGAAAACAAGAACTTAGCTAAACGACTTTTGTCTCTTGGCTGGAAGTACAAATCTCTGTTTAGCAAAATCTTCTTTGCTAATAAGCCGACGCTGGTGAAGGACTTTCAATCGGCTTGATAGTCACCGAGTCGCTCCCCATGTAACCCAAGTAAACGCTCAATCAAAGTCCGTAAGCATATTGAGAAAAGTTTGGCGGTCTTCCGTTGTACTACCTCGATGGGCAGTGTATTCGACGTGCACATTCGGGCTAGCGTTGGGTGATAAATTGATGCCCCACAGCGCGTTAATTTGGTTTGGAACGATGGAGTAACGCACGTCAACAATTCGCATTTCGTTATTCGGGTCTTGCGCTACAAAACCATTTGAAAACCAACGGAAACGTTCGATGTCTTTCGCTTGCTGCGATTGCGGATCGAGCCATGGAAATTGAGTCTTCACATTGAGCTTTGGTGTGGATTCGCCTGGGTAGATTTTTATTGAACGCCCCACTCTTACCGCATCCACATAGTAGTTATCTTCCGTTTCATAAATCACTTTCCAGACCAAAAGGTTCCCGAAGGTTGGTTTTGCTTTTAGCTGCACAGCGCTGTGCTGTCGCTCTTGGACGATTTTCCATCCGGCCGCTTCTGCTCTATCTCGTTGAATAACCCCAAGAGTCAGATAAGCCAGAGACCATAGAAATGCGACACGCGCGTAATTTCGATTTCGCTTCAGTGCGGCAAACAAAAGCAGGATCAAAATAGGAAATGTGAAAGCGGGGTCGATAACCGAGATTGTGTTCCAAGCATAGCGTGTGTTGCTTATCGGCCAAAAAAGCTGAGTCCCATAGCTGGTGCAAGCATCTAACAGCGCATGGGTGCTATAACCAAGGGCACAATAAAACCAACTCTGTCGGAAGTTTAGCCCTCGTCTTTTTGCAAACAACGGATACAACACTAAAGCACAGAGAAAGCTGCCAAAAGGGATAAACAACAATGAATGGGTAAAGTGTCGGTGATATTCCAAAAACAGCAATGGGTCAGTTGATGAACGGATAAGTACGTCCAAATCCGGCGCCATCCCTGAAACCACGCCTAACACGCCAGCAGCCACAATGTGCCGCTTGTTACTCGCAGACTGTGGCAAAGCAGCGCCCAGTAAACCTTGCGTTAACGGGTCCATTATTTACGCCCGCAACGAAAATGTAGCCGAGATAGAAAGCATATGCGCTTCAAAATAGACTCAAATTTAAAAACCAGAACGCTCTCCGACATAAATTATCCGTATTTAAGTGGATTGGAAGACACACCTTAATGACGTATTAAAGTGTTCGAAAACAAATACTTTGATTTTAGTGTAAGAAGAAATCGCCCTATTCGCTAGTGAGAAGCGAACCTAAAGCGAGGCTCATGGTGTACGTCAAAAGTCCAAAACTGCGGATTTTACAGATGCAAAAATAAAACAAGGCGAACCGAATGGCTCGCCTTGTTTACTGAACGATTAACGACAAAAACCTTAGTCTTGAGGGTTTTCTTTCGCGTTGATTTCAGCGTAAGTGTGCAGAAGCTCTGTCAGAGTTTTCACCCAAACAAAAACATCCGAAGGTGTATTTTCAAGTAGTTTTTCCACTAGTGCACAGTGTGTTTCTAACGTGATCGCCTCTTCCAAATGGAATGAAATCGCATAGAAATGCCAAAGAACCAGTCGCGTCATTCGCTCGCTATTTTGCTTCGCATTGTCTGAGTCATCAAACGCTTGTTGAATTTCGCTCAGTGCGATTGCTGTCATGCGTAACATGGCATCAAGACGTGCAGACAACATACGGTCTTCGCTAGCCACTTCTTCTTGATCGAAAGTAAACAGCTCATTCATCACGTCTTCTGGCACCATTTTACTGATCATGCGAGCACTAAACTCTTCCAGTTCATGACGAGGCATGGTTACAAGACAATCGAAGGTGTAATCACGAAGCATAAAATCACTCTAGGTTGGAAATCAATTTCAGCCACGCATTCTAAATACTGAAATCTCAATTGCCAGCGTTTATTTCTATTGAGCTACCGAAAAACTACAGAACACCGTTGATCGCGATACCAACACCAATACGCTGCTGATTATGATCATAGTCAATCAAGCTCTTACCATACCCCGTCGAGTACTGTGCGTATCCCTGAAGTTTGCCCCAGATCGGAAATGACACCCCTAATTCGGCAAAGCCTTTATGCGTTTGGAAGTTCTGGCGGCCTAAGAAGGTAAACTCATAACCATTCCATTTGTACGCACTCGATAGCTCAAAGTGCCCCATGTAATCTTCGATATCCGGGTTATCATCACCTTTAGGATCATTCGGAGATGTTTTTTCATCCTCAGGTATACGCCACCACGGTTGAAGAGAAACCGCAAAATTGTCTTTCGCAAAGGTTAAGTTGGCGTAAACACGATTCCAACTGCGCGATAACTCTTGTCTCTGCCCATTCGACTCATGTTCAATACCAAAACCTAACCAAGTCGAACCATCAAGTGGCTTCCAGTCTGTCGGGGTATAATAAAAAAGCTCAGGACGATAATTGGTTTCACGAAATGGACGCGATGCTGCTCCTGTATACACCTGCCAAAATGACTTTAGCGTCATACCAAAGAACAAACCATCCCCATCAAACAACAAATCGTCGTAGTTCATTGGCACTTTAAAACTAATTTGGAACTCCGCTTCTTCCTTACGCAGCTCATCTCCGTACTTAGTGTCCGCATAAGCACGCTTATTTACGCGATCACTGTAAGTGAACGGCAAGATGTAGTTAACACGATGCGCCACCAAACTAAATGGTTCAAAGGCGTTTTCTCGTTCTGATTCCAAACGTTTGTCGACCAAGCTTTCCTGAAGCTCCTCAGGTTCTTCAATTTCTGGATCAGCGGGCACTGTACTTGTTACTGCATCGAGCTCACACTGCGCGCGAATGCTCTTTATGGTTTCCTCACCTTTGCTTTGCTTGATTTTGTCTAGCAAACATAAATCATAAGCACTGGCTGTTTCTCCCATCGCAACTGGCGCTGCCAATAAGCTCAGTATTGATATCCCTGCCACTTTTGAAGCCATCTGAAACCCTTAATATTCTTTATCTCAAACCAGATAATTTTAATTTTTCTTGGTAAACCGCTTGCCATTCTGGCGTTAAGGCAATGTTAAATGTTCGCTGACTTTACGTCTTGGATAAATACGACAGACCTCAAACATATCGGCCCACTATGAGCAACGCGCCAAAAACGACCAAGAGTTGAGCATCATAAATAACAACAAAAAAGACTCGTTTGCATGATGCTCATATTCCCTATGCAAAATACTGGCTCGCCACTTTGATTGCAAACCCGGCTATGAATAAACCCAAGCCGTAAGCCAAATGCGCCAATGTGCTTAGAAAACGGGCTTTCCAAGGTGTTGGGGTTTTACTGGCAGCAAAACCAAATCCTAGACAAGGTTGAATGACAAAAAATGGGAACACCAACGTGACCACACCAGTGGCTAAGCCGGGCACTAGACTAGGCTCTACCAACCAATGATGCCCAAAAGCAGCAATGTGAGCCAAAGCGAAAACAACACCAATGGCATAGTGTAAAAACCAACCGAGTGCTTTTTCTCCCGACATCGGGTCTGTTGCCATAATTGGCGCATGCATAAGCTTTCCTTTGGGCATATATAAAACCCAGCGCGCAACCAATGCATAGTTTAGTGAGGGAATACCAAACACTCTCCTTTGTAGCCAAGCCCATAAATCCATTACCAAAGTCGCACCAATCCCTAGTAGCGCCGCTTGTAATCCTATTAAAAACAGCATTTTTCGCTCCTCAAGTTTTTGATTTGTTAAGGTCTTAGTTGCATGCTACAACTTAAAGCCAACTTGAAGTCAATGAGGAATAATATGGATATTGCAGAAGTGGTTAAAAAATCAGGATTGCCGACCTCAACGCTCAGATACTACGAACAGTTGGGGTTAATTCGCTCGATAGGAAGGAATGGATTGAGACGTCAATATTCGCCAGAGGTACTCAATAAACTCAACTTAATTAGTTTAGGGCGTATCGCTGGAATATCACTTAACGAAATGGCGGAAATGTTGAATCACTCAGAAGGTTCAAAACCATACATTGATCGTGACTTACTGGCGAAAAAGGCGCTTGAGATTGATGAGCAAATAACACGTTTGAAAGCGGTGCGAGACAGCCTAAACCATGTTGCCTCCTGCCCTCATGAGTCACATATGGACTGCTCTTCATTTCAGAGGCTTATGAAGGTCGTAAAGCGTTATGTCCCCAAAAAACCGAGATAAACCACTCTACTTATCCTTGATTTAAAAGGAAACAACTCGCGGTTGTGAGTTACTTCCTCTCATATTACTTAGCTTGCGCCTTTACGTACTTCTTCACTTTTTTCATCGCCATTTTTTGCTTTAACGGTGAAAGGTAATCAATGAACAAGTTACCAGATAGGTGATCAATTTCATGCTGCATCACAATCGCCAAGAACTCATCGCTCTCGATTGTAATCGGGTTGCCATCGCGGTCCAATGCAGACACAACAACTGATGTGTAACGCTCTACATCGGCGTAGTATTCGGGAACAGATAGGCACCCTTCTTGACCAAGCGCTTTGTTTTCTCCGCTCACCACTTCTGGGTTGACTAAGATTAAAGGATCATTGCGTTCGTCAGAGATATCGATGACAACAACCGCCTCTTTTCTACCCACTTGGGTTGAAGCTAAACCGATGCCATTGCCCGTTGCGTAAAGTGTTTCTAGCATATCGTCGATCAACGTTTGTATTGTCGATACGTCAGTGACTTTTTCTGCTTTTACTTTAAGCCTTGGGTCTGGAATGGAGAGAATTTCGAGGACTGCCATACTTACCTTTCGTTATCTGTAAATCGTAATTTCCGGCGAATTATACACACGTTTGGGCAGACATAAACATGTTGAGTTTTCGTAGAAATACCGTTTCGTCTAAAACATTCGATTTTGCTAGAGACCAAAGAGGCACCTAGGAAGAGAAAACAATAACGCCAGCGCGATATGGCTGGCGTCTTTTTTACGTATCTATCTTTAAGCGTTCGTTATATGTGAGTTACGCACTCTTTTGCGCTTTTAGCAAAACCTTAATCGCCATTTTTTCACCACTCTTGAAAATAAAGTACCCGAGACAAACGGTTATTAACGTTAATACAACGATAATAATACTGAACCAGCCTAGTTCCGCTATCACTTCAAATATAGAGATGCCCAAAAACATTAAGATGAGAGAAAACACCACTAAGCTCGATAAATTCCAAAGCAGCACTGAATACCATCTCGTTGTCGAAGGCATTATATTCCCTGTTTTATAGCCAAAATAATATCCTACACTCATCGCTGGTATTAACGTCCCAAGAAAGCCGACACCGTTCATTTCCATGCCAGAAATGTACTCAATAATAAATAGCAGTATGGCCAAACAAACTGATGCCAAACACAAAAGCGACGTTACAAAGAGCACCGAGGGAGCGTTGTTTTCTGTTGAGTAATTATTTTTCGATTCCACTTTCATTTCCTTGCATTTATTTCAATAAAATCAGATTTTAGATCATGCTGCCGCTTGGACAACCTAGAGAAACAACGCCGCCATAACTCGTTGTGGGTGTAGCTACCATGACTAAATCAACAGGAAGAAACACAACGTCCGTTGCTAACGACAAAGGGATGTCAATCAATGAAAGTGGATATAACGCGATGGAAGTAATATCAGATCTTAAATAGCAAGGTTGTCGTGCGACTGATAACGCGGTGCCTGAAAACGGCTTTCCGTATCCGCCACCAGCATGCGCATCTATAGATGAACACCCCACCATTAAAGATGCTGACACCACAAGAAATACAACTTGTAGCTTTTTAAATATATTTATTTTCATTTAACCTAGATTCCAACTAACTATTATTTTTTAAAACTAAACCCTCTCTCTCAAATTGTATATTCAATGAATTTACTCATATAGGTCTAGTGCAACCATGTTAATACGTTCTATGTATTAGAAACAATTCATTTATTGCCAATAGCACCCGTGAGTTCATGCGACGTGACTAGAATCGCACTTAATTTTTTATGCAAGCACCAAGTTAAGCTCAACCTATTCTTTTTCCCGTTGGAGTCGCGTACCTTTCATCTGATGTAAAAAAGCCGCCAGAACCGTTTGGCTCTGGCGGCTTTTGTTTTTATCGAAAACTCGATTACTGCTGTAGCTTCGCTTTGGCTTCTACTACTTTGGAGAAGTCTAGGCCCAGCTCTTCCACTGCTTCTTTAATCAGTACAGGGTTTTGCATTACCTGCGCCATTAACGCTTGAAGCTGATCTTGTGGCAGACCTAGTTGGCTGATAGTTGCCATTGCAGCCAGAGGGTTTTGAGTTAACGCCTGAAATAGCTCGTTGATTTGCTCGTCGCTAATATTGTTTTCTTTCAACATCGCAAGAATCGGGTTCATCAAATTACCTTTAAATACTATGTAAAACAGACCCGCAGTTTACCATTGGGTTTTGTTAGTTTGCACGCAGACTTTAACCACCACACCACCATCGACCAAGTTATGGTCGAATATTGGTGAACGTTGCGGTAGTGACTCCATCACTTTGCGATGAAAGCGCTTTTATATCCGCGTTAAAGTAATATGGATTAAGTGGTATTTTACTCTCGACTGGTCGCGCGTAGTAAAGCTTAGCGGGCTGTTTTGCCATTTGTTGCGCGTACAAATACCCGACCAACGCATGTTCAAACTGGTGGTAACCATTTCCCCAATGGAACGCTTTGGTTGATTTAGGATTCAGACCAACACCTCCGTATTGATGATCCACCCACACGTCCATAAAGGTGGGTAACGTGTATTGCAACGTTTCTTTCATCGAACCATCGACAAGAGAAACCGTCATCGCCGCTTGATCGAGTTCTGCCCATTCCCAAGACGAGCTGTAATGCTTATGCGGTCTTGATTGCCAAGCAAGAATGCTCTCTTGCGTCCATTTACCCTGCCATTCTGGAGAGAAGAGCGCTTTGACTTGCTCAAAGTTTTGCTGGTATTGCGCTTGTTTAAGCGTGTGTTTCATTCCTTTGAAACCAAACTCTGTCCAATTGGAATTCTCCAACAACTGACCAGTGAGATACGTCATCCAATACGCTTTGATGGTGTGTCCAAAATCATTGTGTTTCGCATCTGGCATCATTACCGCTTTGTGGTGTATCGCGCCATAAAAGCGCTGCTCTTTGTCGGAGTGGTAGTTATCCAGCATCACTTGCGTCAGCCATTGCAGATCTTGCTTCCACTTGGCTTGCGCTGGCTCTGGTAAAAGTGGCGCCGTTAGCAACAGATAGCCATTAATTTGGTCAAGTTGAGCGACTAACTCTTGCTGCTTCTCACTTTCCCCATCACCATCTTTCAAAACCCACGCCAGACCGCGATCATCGCTTCGTCGGTATTGTTTAAATATAAACGCTTGCTGGTCGATAAGTGCTTGTTCAACCTTTGGATCTTGCGTCAAGTAGTAGTAAATCGCCAAGCCCACCAAGGCGTAAGCTTGGTCTTGAGAAGTTCGCTGTTGCCACTCCATCCCCGGTTTTCCACTACGCGTAAAGCTCACAAAGCCGCCGTTTTTCTCATCTTGTAGATGATCAATCAGGTAATAAGTCCCTTTCTTTGCCAGCTCTAATGCTTGTTTGTCACCCGTAAGATGAAAAAGCACGCCATAAGCGTAAGTTTGGCGCGATTTCATGCGTGTGTATTCGCGATCGAAGTGCGGGCTAATCCACCCTTTGTTTAATTCTTCACACGGCTTTTGTGGGTCGAGAATGACACCGTTATCACAACGAAATGTCGGAAAATTCCCCGCAGGTTGCCCATGCGCGCTTTCCATCATCCAATATGGGGCTAGGCCATTCGTCACATGGTTTAACCAATCATCCCCCGAAGGCAGCTCCACATCAGCAAAGCTGTTCATGCTCGTCGTTGCGAGCAATATGGTAAGATATTTAAAAGACATAATACTCAATTAAGTTATTGAATTTTATCCAGTATAAATAACTCCCTTTACGCATATTGTCGTCGTAGTCACAATCGCCTTAAGCATTTGTTTGCATTATTCATCTGTCTGCCTTATTCGATGACTGAGCCGAGAATAAACGCCACTCTGTCTTCGACTGACATTTTGGGCACTTCGATCAATTGATATCCAAACTTGTGATAAGCGTTGACCATCTGTTGATATGTGGCGACCGCTTCAGAAAAATCTTGTTTTCGCTCTTCATCGTTACTGAATATCGATGCCCACGGTGGAAAAATGAATACTTGAGGATGATAACGAAGCGTCTGGCAATGCGTGATGAGCTCATGCGAGATTGGCAGTTGTTCCAACTTGCTGTAGCCATATACGTCCACAATACTGCGATCAAAAAATACGTCCCCTTGGCGGACATTGAAAGATCGGTAGTTGCTCACTTCTTCTTTTGTCATTTCGTCTCTAAAGGCTTGTTTGTCATTCCAAGGTAATGCTGAACCGTGATTCGCAACCTGCATTTGTATCACGTGACGACCTGTTTCTGGCGCGCAGATAAAGCCTTGTGTTTTTAGTTGTTCGATAACCGAGGTTTTTCCTGCACCGGGACCACCAGTGAATACGATGAGTTTGTTCAAAATCTTTTCCTTATTTTATTTTTTGTTTGAGTGAAGTAATGCGTGTACAGCCAAAAAAATTGGCATCATCTGGCGTTTGAAATTGGCATTTGGCACGCCAGCGTTCAGCGAGATCGGCAGTAGAAAGCTTTGGGATAGAAATGATCAGTGAAAAATATTGATGAAATGAAAGCTTAAACGGCGTGTTCAGCGTTTATGAAAAACGGAGGAATTTTGAGCGAACCAAACTTGCCCAAAATATTGGGTTGGGAAATGAAGAGATTGGATCATCAGGTTAACGCGTCAATTGGCTTTCTATATCAAGAAGATGGCACCTAAGCCTAAGAACGCAAAGAAACCGACGACATCGGTAACGGTTGTCAATACTACCGAGCCAGCCACGGCGGGGTCAATGTTAAACTTCTTCAACGTGAATGGTATCAACGTACCCGATGCCGCGGCCGCCAAACTATTGAGGAAAATTGCGCAGCAGATAATAAGCGCCAATGGCCAAGAGTCAAACACCATGTAGACGACACCCGCGATGACTAATCCCATGATCAAGCCATTAATGGTGGCGATTTTTAATTCCTTATTCACCAATAGCTTCAAGTTACTTTGGTGCAAGTGGTTTAGTGCGATACCCCGAATGGCCACCGCTAAGGTTTGGCTACCTGCGATGCCGCCCATACTCGCCACAACGGGCATTAAGATAGCAAGCGCAACGACTTGCTCGACCACATTATCAAAAATACCAATGATGGCAGAGGCAACAAAAGCGGTCAGCAAGTTAATCACCAACCAAAGTGCTCTTAGCCTTGTCGCCACAGTTAATGGTGTGAACAAATCTTCTTCACTTCGTACGTTTTCTGCCACTACAGCTTGTAGGCTGAGTTCACGCAAGGTAATCGCGATGGTCGCCATCGACAAAACGCCCATAATTTTGCCACCAGCCATGATAGGAAACCAATGCGCTCCACCATCAATCGAGACCTGTTTACTGACGCTTTGAATCGTTTGGATATCTTCCAGAATTGGCGTGACTACGGTCAAGTCTGTGAGTTTGGTATGGTTCTCATGCAGCAACAGGGTTTGAGGTTCTATCGTCCCAATAACGCCTCCGACATCACGCACGATGATCAATCGCACCGGGCTTTGTCCGCGTTTTAACAACTCGGTTTTGATGCCTCCTACGCTGTTTTTAGGATTTGCGACTAAAAAAAGCGGCTCGGCATATCTCCCCACTTTATTATCTTCATACGACAGCGCTTGTTGAATGTGCGCGACCGACTCTTCACTTTGGTCGATAAGGTACTCATCCACAAACTCGGTCGGCAGAAAGTCTGCAAAGATGATCAGTTCCGAATCCGTGATGTACGCTAAGCGTTCATGTTGCAGCTCTTTGTTGAGTGATTGATGAATGTGCTTGGCGGTGTCGTATCGCAGCAAATTTAATACCGTCCAGTACTTCTCTGGCGGCACTGCTTCTATCACGCGTTTACGATAAGCAATGTTGACCGACTCCAAAATGTTCGCGATTTGTGCTTCCTGATAGTCTTTCAAAAAACTGAGGTCTTCGGTCGACTCTATCGCTTTAATGATCTCGGCAAGCAAATGAGGCACTTTGCGATTAATTTGTAATTGGCTGGAATCTATCATCATTGTCACCGATTTCCTTGGGCATCACGTTAGTGTCACACGATGTCTATTACCTAAAGGCATGAGATCCTGATGTTAAAATTCTAGGCAATGGCGCGCACAATTTCGGAATTTATATTTTGCTCGCAGAAACAGAACGTCTTTGCATAAGGGGATGGTATAAACTTTTAGTGTGCATCAGGCGCATTTGCCTCGTTTGATAATGGAGTAATCAATGGCACCAGTATTTTTTCTGACTCAGCAAGCCGCCTTACCAAGTCGTAAGGTGCTTCGTAAAGTGATTCAGTTTGCGACAGCGCTGGCCCAACCCATCGTGGTATTGGTGGAAGATCACCGCCGGAGTGAAGATCACGCGTTCGCGCATTTCCTTAGTTTCAACTCTGACCATATAGAAAAGAGACAAGCTGAGTTTGAAGCTTGGACATCAAAATTTAAAGACTTCGTTATCGAACTTTGTGAAGAAGAGGAAGTTGAAACGCCAACACTCTCTTATGAGCATTTCAAAGGGAGTCATTGGATCGCTCAAGTCGCGAAACGGCTTGTCGACCACACAGATTTACTGCTCGTGGGGCATTTTAACAAGCACGACATTCAAACCTTACTCACCGAGCTAGCAAAAAACGATTGTGATTTATTGCTATTAATTGAGCGTTCATGGCCTTCTCACGCCAACATGCTTTGCGCGATAGATCCGCTTCATCGCGGAGATGCAAAATCAGTCGTAGATAAAGCCATCGTGTCGCGAGGCTCAAAGCTAGAAAAAACCTTGAGCGGAAAAATGACGTTAGTTTACTGCCGCTACGTTGCGCCTTATCTGTCTCGTTATCGTGCAGAGATTTTGAGCAACCAAAAAGCAGGCATTACGGACTTTATTACTGCGCAAAAGTTAACACGAGTACCACTACTGCTGCCAGAAGGAAACCCTGAAACAGCGTTACCAAAAGCAGTTAAGCAATCACAAGCGGCAATTCTGATTATGGGCGCGTGTAAACGAAGCATGTCATCCCAATTTTGGTCTGGCAGCACTGTAGACACGTTACTTGATCAACCGCCTTGTGACCTGCTGTTGGTCAATAGCACGAAGGATTGATCAGGCTTCCCCATTCCGCCGCATCTTAAATAATATCACGCGCAGTTATTGGCTCTTCATGGTCTCTAACTGCGCGGCTTCATGTTCCGCGTTCAAGGCTTGTTTCTGCTGCTGTTTAACCTCATCCCAACTGCGTCCCGATTCAATCGCAGATACACGCTGCTCGTATTTAGTGCAGGCTCTTTCGAGTACTTTCTCAGGATCTATGCCCTTTTCTCTTTCCAACGCTTTTAATACGTTAAGATAGTTCCACAACACATCGCCTAACTCGTCTTCCAAATGACAAAGGCGATCCTCACGAATCTCTTCACGGACTTCATCCACTTCTTTGCCAATGGCCTCCAGATAAGTCTCTACGCCTTTAAACCAAGTGTTGGTTTGGTCATATTGAGATTTTCTCGTCGCAATTGCGTACAGCTCATCAAATTTCTTCATTATCTCTCCGTAGAACGAGTTTTTATTTATGCCTCTTTAGGACGAATAAACTTCCCTTTTGCCGTCACTCTAACTTCATTATTGACCAGTAATTGAGCCACCAGTTGATATATACCGCGGCGTTCACCTTCACAGTGTGCAGTAATCATGACGTGCTCATCTAGCTCAATAGGTGCATGGTAGCGCACATCCAACTGCGCGGTAAGGGCTTGAATGTCTCTAAATAACAAACAGTGCGTCATTGCACCATCGAGCAGCGAACTCGCAATACCACCATGCAACAGGTCGGTGTAACCTTGATGACGCGGTAAAACGTGAAACTCTCCGACAACAGAACCATCGGCTAGGCACTGGTAGTTCACAGCCAAAGAGTTAGGATTTGCATCGATTGAAGAACAAACCGCACATTGATAATGAGATTCGTGAGTGGAATGAAAGTTACTGTTTGCGGACATGTTAAGTACTCAGCTTGTAAAAAGAGTAATTAGCATATGCCAATTATCAAAAAGAAACGGCGAGTAATCTTTGTTTGCACGTTGTAGGGCCAACAACCTCATTATCCATAACGTTAAATAATCATTTTCATAATTAACGATAATTTCCAGTTTATTTAGAGTGGCGATAAGGTTTGCATCGTGATTACGCAACGTTATGAAAGGCGACTTATGAAGTTTCTCCACACGATGATCCGTGTTGTTGACCTAGACAAATCTATCGAATTTTATACAAACGTTCTGGGAGTGAGCGTTTTGGAGCGTTTTGAAAACCAAGAATACCGTTACTCACTGGTGTTTGTTGGTAGCCCTGATCAACCAGATGGCGCGACCATCGAGCTAACTTATAACTGGGATACCGGCAGTTACGACTTAGGTAACGCATTCGGGCACATAGCGCTTGGGTGTGAAGACATTTACGCAGCTTGCGAAAAAATCAAAGCGCTTGGTGGTAACGTCACTCGCGAACCCGGTCCAATGAAAGGAGGGGAAACGCACATCGCCTTCATTAAAGATCCCGACGGCTACCCAATCGAACTGATTCAAACTAAACAATAACGAGGTTTTCTATGACAGACGCATTATTTCAACCGATTCAACTTGGCTCTCTCTCATTAAAAAACCGCATCGTCATGCCTCCGATGACGCGCTCTCGAGCCTCTCAACCGGGTAATGTTGCCAACGACATGATGGCCACCTACTACGCTCAACGCGCCGAAGCGGGATTAATCGTTGCTGAAGGCACGCAAATTTCACCAATGGGTCAAGGCTATGCGTGGACTCCGGGTATTTATAGCCTAGAGCAAATTGCTGGCTGGAAAAAAGTAACTGATGCAGTGCACGAGAAAGGCGGCGTTATCTTCGCGCAATTATGGCACGTAGGTCGTGTTACTCATCCTGACAACATCGGCGGCGAGCAACCTATTTCTTCTTCTGCGCTTAAAGCAGAAAACGTGAAAGTATTTATCGACAATGGCACAGACGAACCTGGCTTTGTCGACGTGGTTGAGCCACGTGAAATGACCAAGCAAGACATCAATAATGTTATTGAAGAATACCGCCAAGCCGCATTAAACGCGATAGAAGCTGGGTTTGATGGTGTCGAACTTCACGCAGCAAATGGCTACTTGGTTAACCAGTTTATCGATTCTGAAGCGAACAACCGCACCGATGAATACGGCGGCTCAATTGAAAACCGTCTGCGTTTTCTTGGTGAAGTGGTCGAAGCAATGACGCAAGCCATTGGCGCAGAGCGTGTTGGTGTTCGCCTTGCACCATTCACTTCGTTAAACGGCACCGTTGATAGCACACCTGTCGATACCTACACCGCTGCTGCTGCGCTGCTTGATAAACTCAATGTGGTTTACATTCACATTGCAGAAGTGGATTGGGACGACGCACCAGACACTCCGCACGACTTTAAAACCGCAGTTCGTGAGGCGTATAAAGGCAAACTGATCTATGCCGGTCGTTACAACGCAGAAAAGGCGCAACACGCGATTGAAAGTGGTTTAGCCGACATGATCGGTTTTGGTCGTCCGTTTGTTGCAAACCCAGACTTACCAAGCCGCATCAAGCATGGCTATCCACTGGCAGAACATGACCCTGCCACATTGTTCGGCGGCGGTGAAAAAGGCTTAGTGGACTACCCTGCGTATCACGTGGGTTAATTCATCTACGTAAAGCTGATTCGCAACTCGCGACAAACCAATAGCTAACCCAAAAGAACCTTGCTCTTCCCCCTGTGACGCCAAGATGCAGGGTTCTTTTTAGGCAAGCCACCAAGAATTAACGTCTTTGACAAGATGTACAACCTCGGCACGCAGAACGTGTCGTTTTACTTAGTAAACTGCGTTGTACTTTACAGTAGGCATTTTTCAGTGCGCGGCGGCCTGAAAACCAATCATCCGGTTTAGTGAGGATTAAGTAGCCATTAAATCTCTTAACCAACTCGGTTCGGTTGTTTTCGATAAATCGGCAATCAAACTCGATTTCGAAGTAATCCAACGCTTCTTCGATACAAGTAAAGCTGGCAATTTTTTCCTGAATCGTATTCTCTGTCATTGTTTCTTTAGCGTTATCATTTTCAATGAAGTCTAAGAGCCTGACGCTTTACGTTCTTTGATTTGGCGCGTCTTAACATCACTCTTTCTGGAATTTCCATATTGAAATTCAATTTGGGAATTCGCTATTTCCCCCAGCCTTTTCATTTTGACAATCACCTTAAGAAACTGATTTAAAACAATATTATTTCTGGTTCATATTTTGCTCTACTTCGTTAAACGGAATGTTGGAGGGACACGATATGACTTACAGAGCGGAAGTAGACGGATTAAGGGCGATTGCTGTCACGTTGGTGATTTTGTTTCATGCAGGAGTTGAGCAGTTCGCTGGTGGCTTTATTGGCGTCGACGTATTTTTTGTTATCAGCGGCTATTTGATCACCACCATCGTGATTAACGATTTGGAAAACCAGAAGTTCAGCCTCGGTGATTTTTATGAGCGACGCATTCGCCGCATACTTCCCCTGCTACTGGTGGTGATTGCCGTAAGCTATTTGATGTCTTGGTGGTTATTTTTGCCACAAGCGCACAAAGACGTTGGTCAGTTCGCAGTGTCTTCTATTCTTTCTTCATCCAACATTCTTCTGTATTTAAAAGGCCACAATTACTTCGGTTTAGAAGATCAAGCCAATCCGCTGTTTCACACTTGGAGCTTGGGCGTTGAAGAACAATACTACATTGTCATTCCTTTGCTACTCATGCTACTCGCTCGTGGCAAAAACGCGTTTTTCCTGACTTTTTTTGTCGCGGTATTTGCGCTGAGTTTGATGACTATTGTCTATGCGAGCAACGATCCTGATTTCGCCTTCTACATGATCTTCTCTCGTGCTTGGGAGCTGGCAACCGGTTCATTACTCGCATTAGTAATGAGAAAAACCCAAGTTCAATCCAACGATACGCTGGCAACCATTGGCATCGTTTTGATATTGGCCTCTGCACTTTTGTTTGAAAAATCGCAAGATGGCGCGGGTATCACTTTGTTGGTGCCAGTCATCGGTAGCGCGTTAGTGATTTTGTTTGCCTCTAAAGACAATGTCTGCGGTAAATTGCTGAGCCTAAAATGGGTCGTGTTCGTCGGCTTAATCAGCTACAGCTTATACTTGTGGCACATTCCATTATTTGTCTTTTACCGCTACGTGTTGGACGCAACACAAGACGTCAATATCCCACTTTACGTTGTCACTCTGTTCGTACTTTCTTACTTCACTTGGCGCTTTATTGAAAAGCCGTTCCGTAGCCGAAAAGCCATGAGCATGCGCACTGTGTCCGCGGTTATTGTGTTGTTGACGTTGCCCTTGCTAACGTTCGGCGTTATCGGTCATCAAAACGGTGGTTTTCCAGAAAGAAGCGCATTTTTCGAAGCCATGCGCGTTAATAACGGTTACGGTTTAAATTGCAACGGCAACACTGACGTTAACGATGTGTGCTCGTCTGCGCCGCAGCCCACCATCGCTGTGTTAGGCAATAGTCACAGCATGGTTTACGTGAAGCGTCTGTCCGAAGTAACACCAACTGGCGTGGTGCAACTTACTCAAGATTCCTGTGCAGTAGGTTATGTCGACATCATCAAAGATGCTGGATCAATTTCTTGCCGACAGTTCTTCAAACAGGCAGTCGATACCATTTTGCGTACCCCTTCTATTCGTCGCGTCGTTATCTCTTCTAATTTCAATAAAGAGCTTTCACAAGCCGATTATGAGGCATCATTAACTGGATTGTTGAATGAACTGGAAGGGAAAGAAGTGGTCGTTTTCGGCCCAACCCCTTCCGCACCTTTTGCGGTAGGAGAATGCCTTTGGAAAGCGCGTTTGTTTGGCGAGACAGAAGAGTCCGCATGCGATTTTTCTCCCAAGCGACATCACCCTCAAAACGTGGCGAAGTTAGTGAACTACTTTGAGCAATTTGAGCATGTTGAGTTTGTCGACTTGACCGAGGCCATTTGCAGAAATGGTGTATGTCGAATGAAAGTTGGTGCGAACAACGCCATGTATACCGATGACAGCCATTTATCTTACAAAGGTGCTGAGTTGGTGCTTGGGCATTACCACAGCAGTACGAATGAAGCTCAACAGTTCACTTACGACCGACAATAACCAAGAGAATAAACTTTTATGCTTCAGCGCTTATCTCAGGTAAGCGCTGAATATTTTAAAGCGAGAGAAAGCCAGCGCGTTTATTTGAAAATACGTGGATCAAACGCGAAATCGAGCTTTTCGGCTTTCTTGATGATCTCTTTCATTTTGGGATGATTTGGATTCACCACGTAGTTTTTATCACGAGGTGAAATCGTTGAAGGCACTTGCAGTGCGGCAAACTCGGGATGAGGGTCATTGAGAAACTGGTCACCAATGTACTGTGTAGACTCGCTCGCCGGTATTGCTCGCCACGTCACAGGGAGATCTTCTTCATCTAAGGTGGCGATGAGATATTCGGGCATTTCAATACGATATAAATCGTACAGTTTGGTGATAGCTGGATCGTTATTTACGTGAACAAACACTTCCAACGAGCAAAGGGATTCCGATTCAGAGAAGTAGAGGGCTTCGGTTCCTTTTGAGTTCCATCGCCCTCCAAACAACTTTGCGCCAACGGGGCTGAATGGCGTGTCAGCGAATTTCTTTTGTGTGAGACGATAGAGCTTCATATTACGAGAACACCCCGTGCTCTAAACGGCCGATCAAATCTTTGACGATTTCAAAATCCACCGTGGTCGAGACCATGTCTAGCGGCCTTTTTCCACCTAAGCCGTACACATTCTCTCTCATCCATTTTAACGCGCGCTCTTCGTCGTCAAACAACTCTGTCGCGAGTTTCAATAACATCGCTAATCGATAGATTGCATCACTCTCTTGAGTATTAAAACGCTCATCATTTTTAAGACGACGCTTAATTGTACTAACAGGAATCAGTGTCACATGTTGGAATTCACTTTGAGAAAGCTTTACTCGATCAACAATGTTCCGGTATACCTTGGGCTCAAAGCCTTTGTGAACCGCATCAATACGACCCGTTTCAGCATCTTCAATACCTAGCATAAGCCAGAAATTGGCTTTATGAGATTGTTTCGGCTTAAAGCTTTTTAATGCTGCAGTTGCCATATCAAGCTCCTATGGTTCATATGGTCTAGTCATTATGGTTCAAATGAGCTCAAATTTCAATCAAAGTAAAAAGACAGGTAAAGAAAAAGGCGAGCTTTGCGCCCGCCTCTCTTACTTATTCATCAACTTTGCTTACGCATCTACCGATTTGCATCGTTTGACTTATTACAAGTCAAAACGGTCGGCGTTCATGACTTTCGTCCATGCAGCGATGAAGTCGTGGATGAATTTTTCCTGATTATCATCTTGCGCATACACTTCCGCGTACGAACGTAGAATCGAGTTTGAGCCAAAGACAAGATCCACTCGAGTTGCCGTCCATTTCACTTGGTCTGTTTTACGATCACGTATTTCGTACTGATTAGCACTTACCGGTTGCCACGTATATGACATGTCAGTAAGATTCACGAAGAAATCATTCGACAAAGTGCCGACTCGGTCAGTAAATACGCCCTCTTTTCCACCGCCGTAGTTACTGCCTAAAACGCGCATACCACCGATAAGTACCGTCATTTCTGGCGCCGTTAGCCCCATAAGCTGAGCACGATCTAATAAAAGCTCTTCCGGCTTAACCGCGTAGTCTTTCTTCAACCAATTTCGGAAACCGTCAGCCACAGGCTCAAGAACTTCGAATGATTCAACATCCGTCATCTCTTGGGTGGCATCACCTCGGCCTGGCGCGAATGGCACAGATACATCATGACCTGCGGCACGCGCAGCCAGTTCAATACCTACGTTACCAGCAAGCACGATAGCGTCCGCAACACTACAGTCCTCTTCTGCTGCTATTTTTTCTAGCACAGCAAGAACACGACTTAGACGCTCTGGCTCGTTTCCTTGCCAATCTTTTTGCGGAGACAAACGAATTCTCGCACCATTTGCGCCACCTCGGCGGTCAGAGCCACGGTAAGTACGCGCACTATCCCAAGCCGTGCTTACTAGCTCACTAATGGATAGGCCACTTGCTTCGATTTTTGTTTTCACTAAATCGACATCGTAGTCTGTCTTACCTGCAGGCGTTGGGTCTTGCCAAATAAGATCTTCGCTTGGCACATCAGGTCCGAAATAACATGATTTTGGTCCTAGATCGCGGTGTGTCAACTTAAACCAGGCACGAGCAAAAACATCATCAAAGTACGCTGGGTCATTTTGGAACTTTTCTGCAATCTTGCGATATTCAGGGTCCATTTTGAGCGCCATATCGGCGTCAGTCATGATTGGATTGTAGCGCTTAGAGCCGTCTTCAACATCGACAGGCTTGTCTTCTTCTTCAATGTCGATTGGCTCCCACTGCCACGCACCTGCTGGGCTCTTCTTCAGTTCCCAATCGTACTTAAATAGTAGGTGGAAGTATCCGTAGTCCCATTGTGTAGGGTGTGTCGTCCAAGCACCTTCAATGCCACTCGTTACCGTGTCACGGCCAATACCACGTGTTTTGTGGTTAATCCAGCCAAGACCTTGTTCATGAACGTCTGCTGCTTCGGGCTCTGGACCAAGGTTTGCGGCATCACCGTTACCATGACACTTACCGACCGTGTGACCACCCGCTGTGAGCGCGACAGTTTCTTCATCGTTCATTGCCATTCGCGCAAAGGTCACACGCATGTCATGTGCTGTTTTGAGAGGATCTGGGTTCCCGTCCACCCCTTCTGGGTTCACGTAGATAAGCCCCATCATTACTGCGGCAAGTGGATTTTCTAAATCTCGCTCACCAGAATAGCGGCTGTTATCAGCGTCACTTGTGGCTAACCATTCTTGCTCGGAACCCCAGTAGGTGTCTTTTTCGGGATGCCAAATGTCTTCTCGCCCAAAGCCAAAACCAAAGGTCTTAAAGCCCATGGATTCATACGCCATGTTACCGGCAAGGACAATCAGATCGGCCCAACTTAATTTGTTGCCATATTTTTTCTTGATGGGCCATAAAAGGCGGCGAGCCTTGTCGAGGTTTGCGTTATCTGGCCAAGAGTTGAGAGGAGCAAAACGCTGGTTGCCTGTCGCAGCGCCGCCACGTCCATCCGCGATACGATAACTACCCGCTGCGTGCCATGCCATTCGGATCATTAAACCGCCGTAATGTCCCCAGTCGGCAGGCCACCAGTCTTGGCTATCAGTCATTAAGTCTTTTAAGTCTTTTTTAAGTGCTTCGACATCTAGCTTTTTCAGTTCTTCTTTGTAATTAAAGTCCTGGCCAAATGGGTTGGTTTTGGAGTCGTGTTGATGCAGGATGTCTAAGTTTAAGGCATTCGGCCACCAATCCATCACCGACTTATCTGTAGATGTTTGCCCACCATGCATAACTGGACATTTACCTACCGAGCCGCCGTTTGTGTTGCTCATATAATGCTCCTTCGTATCGTGGTTGTGGTAACCACTCTTTGTTATTCAATAAATCGAATATCCACCTCAAACAGCGTAGTTCATACACTGAATTTTTAGTTAACGCCAAGTCAAAATTTCCATATCTTGGCTAATAAATAATTGTTATCAAACATGTACCTATATGCAGAAAATATGGATAGAGATCAGTTTAAGTCTATACCTGAATACTTGATCCCAGACAGCCTCGCCATGTTGTGATCCCATGTAGCTAAATCATGGCGACTAAATTCATTCAGAGCGTGGTGACCACATGCCCTTGCCATAACTTGCATGAGCTCGACCGAGGATTCGAAGAAATTTTTCAGTTGCTGAGATGATTTTTCGATATCGAGACGCTGCCTCAAATCGGCATTTTGCGTTGCGATTCCCGCAGGGCAATTATTGGTGTTACAAATCCGGGCCGCGACGCAACCGATCGATTGCATCGCACTGTTTGCTATCGCCACTCCGTCTGCCCCAAGTGCCAACGCTTTGACAAAATCCATAGGAACTCGCAACCCACCAGTGATGATTAATGTGACGCGGTCACTTGCGCCTTTTTCATCTAAGTACTTACGCGCACGAGCTAACGCAGGAATGGTTGGCACGCTAATATGATCACGGAACATAGTTGGCGCCGCGCCCGTGCCACCACCGCGACCATCTAAGATGATGTAATCGGCACCCGCATCGAGCGCAAATTGTATGTCTTGCTCAATATGGTTTGCACTGAGTTTAAAGCCAATTGGAATGCCGCCAGTGATGCCACGGACTCTGTCAGCAAACTTTCTGAAATCGTGAGTAGTATGAAGATCTTTAAATGTTGGCGGTGAGATTGCTGGTTGGCCTTCGGGGATACCTCTCACCTGAGAGATCTTACCCACATTTTTATTTGCTGGAAGATGACCACCCGTGCCTGTTTTGGCGCCCTGCCCACCTTTAAAATGAAAAGCCTGAACATTAAGAAGCTTAGATTCATCGTAGCCAAACTGAGCACTGGCAAGCTCATAGAAATACCGCGAATTTGCAGCTTGTTCTTCAGGTAACATCCCCCCTTCACCGGAGCAAATCCCAGTCCCTGCCAACTCAGCACCTTTTGCTAGCGCAATTTTCGCCTCTTCCGAAAGTGCGCCAAAACTCATGTCCGACACCAACAAAGGAATAGCGAGCTTGAGCGGCTTACGCGCGTTTGGCCCCACAATCAACTCGGTAGACACGGGAACGTCTTCTAACAACGGTTGTGTCGCCATTTGCGCCACCATGATTTGTATAGCATCCCAATGTGGTAGCAAATGCCTAGGAACCCCCATTGCAGCCATCGGACCATGATGACCGAGTTTAGAGAGCCCTTCTCTCGCTAATTGGTGGATAAACTCTAGGGTTGGTTCTTCTTGAGTAGCGGACGCAGTCGGTTTGTCACTTTTCTCTCGTTTTTTCTCAGGGCCTTCTTTGCCGACTTGCTCAGAAGAAAAACGCTTATGTGTTCCATCACAAAATGGGGCATTAGAGGTATGCTTGCACTGGCAGAGATACGCTTCTTCATCTTTTTCCGCAGTAAAGCTCATTGGCTTTAAGCCTGTTCCCGAATGCGACCCATCGCAATAAGGTTGATTTTTAGAACGTCCACATCGGCAAAAGTAATATTCTTGCCCTTCGGTTAGATTCACTTTAATCGGCTTATTATCGGCGATGATTGGCTTGCTCATGTTGCCCCCTGTTTATTATTGTTAACCACGCTTTCTCGCTGGCTTGCAATAAGCGTAGAACAGGAGCGGAAAGAGCGTCAGCGAAACCAGAGTAAAATACGCGATTGTCGCTTGCCTCACCTATACTCTTTATGGGTCTCATACACGTGGAGGCTATATGACGATTGCAACCCGATTAGATGAATATTTGACTGAGCATAACATTCACTTTCAAACCGTGAATCACAGTCACAGTCATAGCTCGCTACAAAGTGGTGTTGCCGCAGGTGTGCCTTTAATGAATATCGCAAAAGGCGTCATTCTTGAGGATCATGAAGGGCATCATATGATGGCGGTCTTACCTGCCAACAACAAAATCAGTTTGTCGAGATTAAACGATGAATTTAACGCTACTTTCCACTTGGTGAAAGAGCGTATGGTTTACCGACTCTTCACTGATTGTGAGCACGGCGCAATTCCACCGATTGGTAGTCCTTACCACATGTCGACCGTTTGTGATGAAAGATTAGCAAACTTGGAACATGTCTATCTTGAAGCCGGCGATCATGAAACTCTGATTAAGCTAGATAGAAAGGCATTTAAAGAGCTAATGAACGACTGCAAATACTTAAGATTCAGCAGTGAAGTTCTGCATTAAACTTCCAAAAATCTGTCGACATTTCGTGAAAAAGGCTCTTTCAAAAAGAGCCTTTCTTTTTCTATTGGCGGTGCATGTCGGAAGCTTCTCGGCTTTTAGTAATCCGCAATTTAGAACGCATAGAAACCAAAAAAACCGCCCGTTTGGGCGTTTTTTTTCAATCCAACCACTATCGAACAAAAATCTTTTGAATCGCTTTTATCGCCATAGCTCTGCGACGCATTAATGCCCCCGTCCTTGGTAGCCATTTCGGCGTGTGGAGTACGGTTTTCGCGTGGCTAAAGGTTCTGAATCCTTCCACTCCGTGATAATGACCAATGCCTGATTCACCAACGCCACCGAAAGGCGCATCCTCAGCGCCAACGTGTAATACCGTGTCGTTAATGCCGACGCCGCCACTGTGTGTGTTGCGTACAATATGTCTGATGCTCGATTTGTTGTCCGACATAACATACAGCGCAAGAGGTCGCTGGTGCTGATTAATGTAGTCAATCGCTTCATCTACCGCTTTGTAAGGCTTGATGGGTAGAAATGGCCCAAATATTTCCTCTTGCATGATGCGCATATCTGTCGACACGTCTGTGATCAAATGAGGATACAAAAGCCTTTCCTGTTGAGGTGACGCTTCAACAGTATGGATGCTTGCGCCCTGAGCTTTGGCGTCCTCAAGTAGCGCAGTCAAACGATCATACTGTCGTTGATTGATAATATGGGTCAGCTTTTGATTCTTGTTGGATTTCAAATAGAGTTTTTCAAAACGTTTTAAGAACAGCGTGATGAACTCTTCGACGCGTTCTTGTGGTACAAACGCGTAATCAGGCGCGACACAAATCTGACCGGCATTGATGCATTTACCAAACAAAATCGCATCAACGGTTTTCTTCATATCTGCATCTTCTGCAATGATCACCGGAGATTTTCCACCCAGTTCTAACGTCACTGGAGTCAGGTTTTCAGCCGCTGCTTTTGCCACAGCGCGACCAACATTTGTCGAGCCAGTAAACAAAAGATGATCGAATGGCAGTTGGCTGAATGATCGTGCAACGTCCGCTTCACCTTCAAATACTTCGACATATTCAGACAACTCGCGACAAATATTTACGATGACTTTATTGGTTTTGGGCGTAAATTCGCTGAGCTTCATCATCACACGGTTACCTGCGGCCAAAGCAGTAACTAAAGGCGCAAGGCTCAAAATGACAGGAAAATTCCACGGCGAAATGATCCCGACCACGCCGAGTGGCTGATACTGAACAGTCACTTTCGACGGAGCAAGCAACAGACCGGATTCACGCTTACTTGGTTTGCACCACTTTTTTAGCTGCTTGATGGTGTAATTGATGTGCGAGACCGTCGGCAAAACGTCGGTCATGGCGGTATCAAATTCGGAACGATAACCAAAATCGTCACTCAGCGCTTCCACCAATGCTTGTTTATTCGCTATCAGAGCTTGTTTTAGCAAGACAAGGCGCTGCTTACGCTCATCCAAACTAGGATAAGGTTCGGCGGCATACGCCGCTTTTAAGCGATCAAGGCTTTGTTGTAACAGGTTGTCCACTTCAACCTCTGCGATTGCGTTCATGATGCTTCTCCTAACCTAGTTTCAACCAATGACGCTCCAAATTAACACGAGCGCAACAATGTTACTATTGTAGCGCTCGCGAAATTAGAGTTCGAACTCTGATTAAAATATCAGTGGGTTTGGAGCTAAGTCAGACGCAACTCATAAATGCCGAGCCGTTGAGAGCGGTCAAGCGTCTCGAACTCGTGATCAATGTATTCTTTTAATGTAGCACCAGCACGCTCAGCAATATTGATGCTGGCAATGTTATCTTCCATACAGTGGAATTGGATGAATTGCGCGTGCCCTTTCTGCTTCAAAAAAGGAATCAACACCGCGAGTACTTGGTCGATCACTCGGTGTCCTCGCCCATTGTTGGCAAGCCAATAGCCAATCTCAGTGACGCGTGTGTGCGAATCCACACCTTTAATGCCAATAACACCCGTAAACTGCCCATCAAAATAAATAGCGCACCAGTGGGCATCTAACGCTTTGCTGTTCACGCGCTGAGAGATGTAGTTCACCGCTTCTCTGCGGTTGGTCACAAAGTCCGTCCAAGGCAAATAGCCAGAGAGGCTGTTTCGATACGTGTTCACCACTTCCAGTAAAACGGTCGCGTGTTTGGTGGTAAGAGGCTCAATTGAGACCCTTTCTGAAACAGAAAAACTGGCCTGCATGCTATTTCCTTGATACGCCTTTTGGCACATGACCTCATCCATCCACATTATCCCTTTTTCAGTAAACACTACTCATAAATCCTACCGCCTCATTGCGTTGAGAACAAACTTCCATATTCGTTATTTCAAACGTGCTTAAAAGGATGGTTATCTCGTCTAGTCTGTTTGTTCAATCAACGTAAATGGCGTCAACGACTCCACATCCACGTAATGCCTCCACACATGTTCGTAAAGGTGGTGCTGATTTGCAAACGGCGCTAGTCGCTTTGCTTCTTCAAGCGTACACCAACAATACTCAGTGTGTTCTTCGTTAAGTACAACCGATTGGTTAGGTGGACAAAGTAATACGAAGCATGGAATAACCATGATGCGGTTATTTTTTGCTTCGTAGAACTGTTCTAGAAAGTCTGCAGTATGTAACTCAACATCGTCAATTTGCGTCTCCTCTTTCAGTTCTCTGAGAATAGTTTGCCATCCGGTTTCACCGGCCTCTACACCACCAGCAACATGGCACCAATAACCACCTTTAACACGTTTGAGCAACAGCATTTTATCGACGCCATCAATTTTAGAAATGACAACGCCAGAAGTATGCGTTGCTTGTACTGGGATCATGTATGCTCCTTAAATATCTAGATATTTCCTAGATGCGCTCCATGCGCGAATGAAAGATAGGGTTGCTTGAGAACCCATAGTCTACTGCTTATTCTCACTCTCGGCAGATGTGTTTGAATATCACGGATCATTTTGTGAGCTGAGTATGCTAAAGTGCGATCTGTCGCAACAAGTGAGCAGTAAAATGTCTAATTCATTCAACACTCTGGTTCCCATTGGTGTGCGCTTTATGGTGCTCTCCGCATTCGGTTTCGCGCTAATGTCTGCCACAGTAAAGCATGTCAGTCTTCATGGTATCCCTGTATTTGAGATTGTTGCAGCGAGGGCACTCGTCTCACTTGTTATCAGCTATTTAGATGTTAAGCGAAAACGAATTTCTGTATGGGGCAATAATAAGCCATTACTGTTTGCGCGTGGCGCAGTGGGTACCATGGCATTGATGTGCGTATATTATTCGGTGACTACCTTACCTTTGGCAGAAGCGACCATATTCCAATACATTCACCCAGTATTTACTGCGCTCCTAGCCGTCTTTTTCTTGAAGGAACGCATTCAACCATCGACGTTCCTTTGTATTGCCTTGTGCTTACTCGGCATCTATATAATGGTAAGTCCAGAAACAGGACAAGAAGCAGAGCGCACTTTACCTATGTTTAGCGTAATGATTGCAATCTTGGGCGCATTTGGTAGCTCAATTGCTTATGTCATTGTTAGAAAACTTAGCCAAACTGAAGATAGTTCAGTGATCATTTTCTATTTCCCTCTGGTTGCTCTGCCCGCTTCACTCTTACTGATTGGCGATGATTTTGTTATGCCCGACCTGTATCTGACTTTCATGTTGGTTTTGGTTGGTGTATTCACCCAAGTTGGGCAATTGGGATTAACCAAAGCAATGCAAACTCAGCAAGCGGGCAAAGCGTCTGCTTACTCGTATATTCAGATCGTATTTTCTGTGTTGTTAGGCATCATTTTCTTCGGCGAAATCCCGCTCATCTGGACGTACATCGGTGGTGCACTAATTGTAGCGGGCGCACTCATTAACGTATTTGGCCGCCATTTGCGATTGCCATTCGTTAAGCGCAGCGCTTAACCCTTCAGCCCCAAAGCGAGATAACACTAAAACGTAAAAAGCCAGAGTCGACTCTGGCTTTCTTTTTATGTTTAACCTGACGTTAAGCGGATAATTTTAATCCAGCGATACCGGCAACAATAAGCAGTAAACTCAGCAATTTTATCAGCGTCGCGGGCTCGTTAAATATGTAGATACTGACGATTGCCGTTCCAATCGCTCCTATACCTACCCAAACGCCGTAAGCGATACCGAGTGGTAGCGTCTTTAATGCAATTCCAAGTAACCAAAAGCTCAACACCATAAACGTAACGGTAAAGCCAGATGCCGCCAATTTGGTAAAACCTTGTGAGTATTTTAGTCCGACAGCCCATGCCACTTCGCATAAGCCAGCAATGAAGAGAATTCCCCAAGCCATGTCATATTTCCCAACGAGATGGGGTCGTCCCCGAGAAAAGATAGAGCGGTGAGGTCGTCCTCACTTCTTTGTGACTCGCTATTATATACAGAAAATTGAACGTAAAAAATAAGGCCCTGATATTTCAGGGCCTCTTTACATAAAAATCGCTAGGGCTTAGCGATGATGAATACGGTACCATCCGTCAACGTAAAGCTAACCTCACTGGTTTTCTTTCCGATACCGGATAAACTGCACTCGTTATCGTTATCACACGGCGTATTTGAAATAACATTCCACACGCCATTCATCAAGCCAGAACCAGTAATAATCGCCGTCCATGTTTTACCATTGTTGATTGATTGTGTAGTAACTTCATCAGATGGTGGTGGCGCTTCTTGTCCTACATAACTTGCTTCCACGTTCAAGTTACTGTAACTGCTGTAAGCGTACACGCCAATGTGCCACGTTCCTTCATTCGGAGAAGTAATACTACATGCTTCATTACTGTTGCTACTGTATGAGCGACAATCGTAGCTAGTTAAACTTGGTTCACTTCCCAGCTTAACGTAAAGATCCGCATCGCCGTTTGCTCCCGATGTGGTAACAGTAAAGTCTGAACTGTTGGTAGGCACATCAATCGTAAAACAATGCCACTCACCAGTAGATGAAGAGTCTATGTTGCTGGAAACACCATTGTTTAGGGCGATAGCCTCACACGTGCTAGATGGTGGCTCGACGACTCCGCCATCAACTGAAACACCGACCTGAGCAAAAGCGTCGGCTACATCATTCGCCGCCACGTTTAAGCTTTGGGCGGCCGCCAATACACCCGCAGCTGCAGAGTCAAACGTTTCGCTTGGCGTCCAGTAGTTCTGGTTAGCGTACGCAAAAACCTCGAACGCTTGTCGCGTTCCCCAATTGTACTCAACCGCCAATAGATAAAACGCTTTGTTAAACACACCACTTGAATAATGCACATCCATGCCACTCACATACTGAGACGCGTGATCAATTGAACGACCATCAAGGGGCGGATTATCCATATAGCGCAACGCCGCATTGGCAGCCTTTCTAATATCGTACCCAACTTTCCAATCGTTAGAACCACGTGAATAGAATTCAGCCGCCTCACCTGCCATATCTGAGAAAGCCTCATTGATTCCGCCAGATTGCTCTGAATAAATCAGATCAGAGTTTTGTTCTGTAAATCCATGGCTAACCTCGTGCGCTGAGACATCTAAACTCACTAAAGGATAGAAATAACTCGCACCGTCGCCAAAAGTCATGCTTGAGCCATTCCAAAAGGCGTTTTCATAGCGTTTGCGGTAATGCACTCGCATTTGAAGCTGAAACCTTAAGGGAGCAGTATTCAGCCAATCTTTGTACATGTCGTATACCACTTTGCCAAAGTAATGCGCATCGTTTAACGGGCTGTACGCTCCATTAATTTCTTTAACACTATTGGTTGGACAAACGAACGTATGTGTATTGCCAGACGTCCTACCATTCAAGTTGATGGTTTTGACCACGCCAGGAATGTCCATCAAACACGTATCACCAGATTGCTGGACTAATAGAGACTCAAAGTCCACACCATAATGATAACGACCAATTTTTTGGTTTCCTCCTGGACCATTCGCTTCTACGTGCGCTAACCCCTCATATTGCAGCAAAATGTTTCCTGTTTTAGCATCAACAAGAAAGGTGGGACGTGTAGGCTTACCTCCATGCTCATTATCAGCAAAAAATTGGACAATATAAGCTAAGTGCGCCACGTCACTTTTATCGACATAAATACGTAAACCTTGGCGCTGATTATCTATTTGGTATCCGTTTTCACGGTACGGCTTTTGCGTTGAAGACATTACTTGAGAAAGCGACAATTTAGGCACCATATCATTGATATCTCTGGCAATATCCTTTACGAGAGTGCCGTTGATATGCTTGATTTGGCCCTGTTTATCACGATGTACGACAATTTGCTTGCCCCAAATCGGGACGCCTTTAAACATCTGCTGATATCGACTATGCGTACCGCCGTTTTTACCTTTGTTAGTTTTCAGCTTTTGTACACGATTTCCATTTTGTAAACCTAACACACGATCTATATTTTGTGTGGCTGCAAGGTTGCGTTTTTCTAAAGCAACAACAAGACCATGGTTTTGCTCTAGCCGTTCGGACTGAGCGGCGGATAAAGATGTTGAAAAAAGAAGTGGTGAAGCAAGCATTGCCGTGACAAATAGCCTGCTCTGATAGTTTGATACTGAACCCATCGGTTAGCCCCCTATTTTGCATCAATAGCAAAGCCAAACTGACCAGTTCTATTTGTTTGTTTCTCACCCAAAAGTGAAGTCAAACTTATCGTAATTATCCCGCTCATTGATTTTAGCACACACAATCATACAGCTTATGCTTTAGTGCCATTTCATCTATTAAAAACGACACTATTTTTTAACAATTTGCATATAACCTTTTGGTGTTGAAAGTGTTGCGTTTATTGCACAAATCACACAAAAACTAATTGAACATGTAAATATGAAAACGTTTGTGTGATTGATATCGCTTAAAACAATTACTGATGACTTTAATATTCAGCAGAATCAATTATAAGGTATGACGTACCCATGAAAACAATCAAAACCTCTATCGCTCTCCTGGTTGGCGCCGCTCTATTATCTGGATGTAATGACGACACTGAATACGTCAATGTTCAGCCTAAAGAAGTAAAAATAGCGACTTACAACCTCTCTTTTGACCGTGCAACTTTTGAAGCTTTAGTGAGTGAAATGCAAATTGAACCAGCGCAGCAAACTGTATTGGTTACTGCCTATTTAGACGGTTCTATCGCCGCTGAAGACAAAACCACTGCGGAAAAAGTCATTCAAATTCGAAACGTTGCTGCGATTATTCAGAAGAATCGCCCTGATGTTCTTATGATGGCGGAATACAACAACGACGGAACAGGCGAAAACAAAGCAGCCCTTGAAGGCTTCCAGAAGAACTACCTGTCTGTCGCGCAAAGCATCAATGGTGCAGGCGGTGAAGCGAACCTTGAACCTATCGAATATCCTTACGCGGAGTCTTACTCTACCAACACAGGTTTGCTAAGCGAGTTTGACCTCGACAACAATGGAACAGCAGGTCAAATGCCGGGCGATGCATGGGGCTTTGGCATGTACCACGGTCAATACGCCTTTGCCCTAATGTCTAAATACAAGATTGATACGGCAAATACGCGCACGTTCCAAGCGTTTAAATGGAAAGATATGGAAGGTGCGAAGATTCCAACCATTACTATCTGTGACGGCTCACAAAAAATTCCAGATGGCATGAAGTGTGGTGATGAGTGGTACTCTGCAGAAGAATGGGATCAAGTACGCCTATCTTCTAAAAACCATGTAGATGCACCAATTATCATTCCGACTCGCAATGGCGAGGAAGTTGTGCATCTACTGATGTCGCACCCTACTCCACCAGTATTCGACCCAGGTAAAAACAAAGCGCAAAACGCAGCCGAAGTAGAGTTCTGGCATCACTATATTCAAGGTAAAGACTATTTCTACGACGATGCTGGTAAGAAAGGCGGCTTAGCGAGCGGGGCTAAATTCGTAATGATGGGCGATCAAAACCTTGATCCAGTAGCCGGTGACGGTATTAGCTCTGTAATGCAAGAACTGCATAATGATCCATTGGTTAACCAAACCGTGATGAATGGCGAGCTTTATCCGACAAGCTTTGGGGCAGCCGAACACGCTGTTGACCGCAGTTCCACTCACCCATATCCGAATCGCATCACTTCGACGTTTGGCTTAGGTGTAGATTATGCCTTGCCTTCTGCAAACCTAAATGTGGTGGACTCTGGTGTATACTGGTCAGCTTCTTATGAAGAAGGTCGTAAGCTATTTAACGATGCGCGTATCGGCAAGTATGGTGATGGCAAAGATGTGTCTTCCGACCATCGCATGATCTGGATTAAAGCACAGTTCTAAACTGTGTCATTTAAATAAAAAAAAGCCAACCACAAGGATTCGTGATTGGCTGTATATATTTGTGAACAAAGTGGTTCACTAACAACGTCAGTTGGCTAGGTGACCCTCGGCTTAGAAAGGGTCACTCATACTAAAGCATGAGGCGTGCCAACTTTGTAGCGCACAAAAACAGGTTGTTATTTAATCACTTTCATTAAAACTTCACCAATAGCCACTGTTTGCTCACGCAATGAATTGCAATTTGCAAATTATTATTGGCATTTCGCAATAAACCCTACCATTAACTTTTGTTCTATGGCTTCCTAGCCAAATCACGTGCGAGGATTAATGCGAGTCCGAATACTTGCAAGAAGAGCCCGATATTCTTGTACCAAGCGATCTTTTCATCTTGCTTTGCCATTACCTCATTGAGCTCTACATTCTCAATGTAATAGTCATCAATGCGATCTCTATACGAAGCTTGTGCTTGGTTTATCTTTGACATTAGCTGAGGGAGTTTATCTATTTGTATTTCATCCGATTCGTGATGAGTCCAAGAGGATAAGTGCCCTTCCAATATCTGTTCTATCTCCGAAGGTATCGCTGCGCTCTGACCTATGTGCAAGTGAAGCAGCAACGCCTCTCTTTTTCTTTCTAGAGTTTCAACGCTATTCCACGCGAGTTGGATGGAATACAAGTTTTCCGCCTTTTGCTCTGCGAGTTGCGAATACTGTTTGCCAAGCCTATCAAGGACCAAGCTAGTAAGAACGATCGCGCCAATATTCAGTACTAACCCAATCAGAACGAGTACCCATGGCGGCGGGATATAGCTACGAAGACTTACCATAACTTATCGTACGGAAGATAAATCATATTCAGCACAACCAGAGAAAGTATCACTAGGAATGTCACCTGCATGCCCCTAACACGCCTTTTTAAGTCCTCTTTCAATATACCTCGAGCATGGATAATCCGACCGATCACGAAAATAATGCCTGTGAGATGTATCCAGGTTGGATAAGCGCTATTGAATTCTAATAGTGCCATTAGAATCAGAGTAATGGGGATATATTCTGTCGCGTTACTCTGTGCACTACGAGCGATTTGGAGAGCCTCTACTCCTCCGTCAGCATAAGCAACCTGATTTAAGCGACGCTGCTTAATCACTTGAACGGCCAACCAAATAATCAGTATTGCAAGAATGCTAGCGTATAGAGCTGTGATCATATGTCGTCCTTTTTGATCCGGTTTTCATTATATAGCGTGTCACTTGGCTATAAATATAGCGGTATCCTAATGATAATGCGTCAATTAACCTCAAATTATGCTTTGACTCGAATATAAGAAAACGAGTAAGAGAATACTTTATGGAACTAAAAACGCCCTCGAATAGAGGGCGTGAGAGTGAAATCGTGAATATTCAAGAATGGTGCACTATAAAGGATGATTGGCCAGCTTTTTACGCTTATGCCCTTTGACAATACTTTCAAAGATTGTAAATAACAGCCCCACCCAAATAAAGGCAAAAGTCACTGCTTTAACTTCATCAAACAGTTCACCGAAAAACATCACAGCCAAAACAAATTGCAAGCTTGGTTCAATATATTGCATTAAACCAACTGTCGATAAGTTTGTTATACGTATCGCGATAGAATAAAAAATCAGTGGTAAAAGCGTGATCGGTGCGCTGCCAAAGTACAAAAGCAATGTTTTGATATCTACGCCTGAAGCCAACTCACCCACTGTCCATTGTTTGTAAAACAAATACGCCACGGCAACTGGAGTCAATAGCAGGGCCTCAACAAACAAGGTGGTGCTCCAGTCGTATGCTATCTTCTTCTTGTACAAGCCATACAAAGCAAAGAACAACCCCATCGTTAGTGCGATAACAGGCAACTGGCCATAATGAATCACTTGATACATCACACCAATTGTTGCTAGCACAATTGCGATGAGTTTACCTTTTGAAAGCTTATCTCCAAGAATAAACACGCCTAGCGCCACTGACACTAACGGTCCAATAAAAAAGCCTAAGCTTGCATCAATGACTCGATGGTGAGTCAAAGCCCAAGTGAACGCACTCCATGAAATACACATCAAACTGCTCGCGACAAACGTGTACCACAAAGATTTTTTGTCACACCAGATTTCTTTCCAATTCGGTCCTCGACGGGTTATACCAAGCACAATTAAAAAACCGACCGGAACTGAGCCGATGATTCGCCATGCCAGCAACTCATCCATTGAAGCATTCGGTAAATAACGATAATAAATGGGTAGCAGCCCCCAAATTACAAAGGAGAATGCTGCCATAAAAGTGCCATAACGAGTGTTATTCATAAAACTATCGCTCATCTAAACGAATAAGTCAGCGCAAACAAATCGCGCTATGCATAATAAAAGGAACGCGATATCCCTGTGAGTTTAAGATGCTGAGGGCATTATTGGTTCAACGCTTGTACTACTGCTGTAAACCCACTCACAAAACACAACATAAGTGCTCCAAACCGAATTTTTTCTTTTGGTAACGATTGGGTGGTTTTCATCGCGAGCCAATACCCAAGTGCTGCCGCAGGTAACAGCGGAATAGTAATCACCAAATGGTGTAATGTGAAGAAACCAGCGGGAATTTGAACAACGAGCGAAATGATGGAACTGAAAACAAAAAATGCCGATAGGTTACCACGTAACTGATTCGCTTCTTGATGTTGCAACAACAACGCCATCGGTGGGCCTCCAATCGCCGAACTGGTACCAAACAATCCTGAAAAGAATCCTGCTAATGTCATACGCGATGGTGTGGGTTCAACCCGAAACGGTAAAACACTCACCACAACCGCGAATAACACCAAAAAACCAATCCAAAGTGTAAGGGCTTGAGTCGAGACAAAAAACAGTAGCAAGCCGCCAGCGACCGATCCGGGCACACGCCCAATCAATGCCATTTTTAAACCGCCGATTTCAACACTACTGCGGTGCTTCATCGCATTCATCAACGAAATAAATAACGCGACTAAACAGATTGGTGCAGGCACATACTCCGGCGCCCAAAGAATCAGTAAAGGTGCGGCAACAATTGCCAAGCCAAAGCCTATTGCGGTTTGTACATAAGAGCCAAGAAATATTAGCCCTATCGCAAGCAAGTTTATCGAATCGAATTCCATTTAGATTATTCTTATATTTGAAAGCCAAACACGAAACCAAAGCACATTCGCACGATGAATGCGTCGAGTGTGTTGTGATATGAATCTCGCGTAGCATTCATCAAAGTGAACAAAAAGACAATCCATTTGTGCGGTTTGCCGTCACTTCTTTTCGTCTTTCATTCAGCCGATGTACACGTATGCTTATATCTAGGCGAATTCATGCTCGACTGTTCATGCAGCATTTCTTCCACGGAATTAATGACTGCTCAAAAACGGCCGCATTAGATCTTTGAACCCTCCTCCCGCTCTATGTAGGCGTAGCCGATTCTCACTACGTCGGTATAGCACTTTATGACTCATCGCTTTATACTATTGATCATTTTGTCATTACCGTACTTATTTACACAACAACAAGTGTACGGTCAGTGTTACTTTTTCTACCTTTAACTTGCTGTGAAAATAATATGAGAAAACAAACTGGATTTACTCTAATAGAGTTAGTCGTAGTTATTGTCGTGCTTGGCATTCTTGCTGTCACTGCCGCACCACGCTTTTTAAACCTTCAAAGTGATGCGCGTGAAGCGCGTTTAGGAGGCATGAAGGGCGCGATTGCATCAGCGCTCGGTGTCGGTTATGGGAAAATGGCGATTGCAGGGTTGGAACACTATCCATATATATCAAACAAACACACAGACGCAGGTTCAGGTAAAGGCCCTGAAAATTTGCCTTTCTCAGGCTGTGAGTTGAATGGCTCTCTTAGCTGTACATTTAGGTACGGTTACCCAGATGCAGACGAAACAAGCTTAGCTATATTAGTCTCAGAACTTGAGAATCAGTATGGAGATAGTGACTGGAAAATTGTTCAAACTAATAACATTAAAGTCGTCATTTCAGCAAGAGATGATAAAAATAGCAGTTTAACTCAATGTGGGATTTTATATGGACCACCGCAGGGTCCAAACGAAAATTACACCTTGGAAATTCTTCCATGTTCACAATAAAATAAGGCTGCCCATCGGCAGCCTTATTTTTAATCTTATCGGGTTTGTTTACGCAAAGTTAAACACGTATTTATCCATCATATTCACCATACGGCCAATCTCTGGCTTGGTAATCGTATCATTTGCGCCAAGAGACAGTGCTTTGGCCCGGTTATCCTCACTCATCAATGATGAGAACATAATGATCGGCATTTCATGAAACGCTTCAGTATCGCGTAGTCTCTTCACTAAGTGCATACCATCCATTCGAGGCATTTCTACGTCCGTAACCACCGCATCTAACAGCTCTTTAACTGGCAAGTTTTCTTCTTTCGCGACCTCGATTAAGCTCATTAATTTCTCATGAGCCTCACCACCGTCTTTACAAGTGATCACATTGTAACCTGAAGAAGCTAATGTGTCTTGAATCAAAGAGCGAATAAATGCTGAGTCATCCACCACCATGATCGTTTTAGCATTACGCTTACCCACCATTCTCTGGTTTAGATCTACCGACTTATCCCCTTTCACATCGTATTTTTCCATACTCAGCTCTGGGTTAATATCCGCGATGATTTTTTCAAAGTCGAGAATCATGATCAGGTTGCCTTCTTTGCGAACAACGGCCACTACACAATCTTGTTCGCCCGCTTCCAAAAACTGACTTGGTGATTCCACATCATTCCAAGAGATACGATGAATACGTGAAATACTATCAATCAGAAAGCCATTGGTCATTTTGTTGAAATCAGTAACGATAACAAACTTACGCTCTAGGTCCTGGCGTGTTGGTACACCTAACCAACCAGCTAAATCTACTAAAGGCGTCAATACATCTCTGGACGAAAACACCCCGATCATGTGAGGTTGTGCGTTTGGATAATCGGTTGTCTCTGGTACGCGAATCACTTCTCGTACTTTCGCAACGTTGATGCCGTAATAACAAGTTTTTGTGCTGCCATCCGGCAATGTTTTTTCTAAATGAAACTCGATGATTTCAAGCTCATTGGTACCACTTTCTGTCAAAATGGTGCTGGTTACGTTACTCATAAAGCCAATTATCCAACCAAAATACGCATCAGAAAAAGTTTGATGCAAACGCCATGAGAAGCCATTCTCCGGCTAAAAATCCAAGCATCCTTTTTAGTCGTTACAACAAAGTTTGTAAACCACCAAAAGGACGGCCAACGCACATTTCCATATCAAACTGTGAAAAAATGTCTCATTTTTGAACAGGATAACATGAGTTAACTTAGTGCGAGCTTACCTTCCCACTTTTAGCGGCCATTTCGATGAAAAGTTTAGGGTTAATATTGATGTTTTTCGTTGGCCTATCACTATACCCACACATATGAAATCCCTCGTGTATTGGCGTATTCGACAGTATCTTATTCAATTGTGCTCAGTGAATTTCAATTATAGAAAATGTCATTTTCCTTTCCATCAGCAAGGTTTTTCCTACAATCCCTCTTAATACAATCATATTGCGTTGGGCGGTATGACAGTTCGGATAGTAGTGAGGCTCCATTTGAATAATGTTCTTATCGTTGATGACCAACCACTTTACAGCGAAGCACTGACTTCTCTTGTTGAGAGCGTAATCAACACAGCCGAAGTCATTCAGTCAAAAGACAGCGCAGAAGTAATGGACTTAGTTCGAAATACAAAAATTGATTTTATTATTCTAGACGTTGTCCTTGGTGATCGAGATGGTATGCGTTTGGCGAAGAATATTTTAGCAACGGGCTATCAAGGTAAATTACTTTTCATTTCTTCACGCGACTATTCCAGCCTTTCTAAAGCGGCTTACGAGATGGGAGCTCATGGTTTCTTGAATAAAAACGAGACAAAAGAAGCGATTGCTGACGCGATTGTGAGTGTCTCACGTGGGTACTCTATGTTTAAGTCTACTCACGCTCCTTCTACTGGTGATGTCACGCTATCCAATCGCGAAGCCATGGTGTTCCACTACTTAGCTCAGGGCTATTCAAATAAACGTATTTCAGAACAACTATCGCTCAGCGCTAAAACCATCAGCACTTACAAAACTCGTATTTTGAAAAAATACCATGCAGATTCATTGATTGAATTACTGCATACGATCCCAAGCGCTGAAAACATTCAATGCGATCGTTAGTTCTTCATATATTTTGCAATGGCATCGGTTAATATCTGGTGCATTGCGTCGTGACGATGGCTTTGCTTCATCTGAATTACAACCTTTGGCCAGCCGTTGGGGTAATAAGATTCAGGAATACGAATAAAACGGTATCCTTCGATTGGCGCCTGATACTCCAGAAAAACCGTCGCCGCCTTTTTTTGTTTGAGCAGCTTTAGCACACTACTCACGTTATCTAGCGCTGCAATTCGATTGATCACCATACCGTGATTTTCCATTGCTCGTTTTGCAAGCTGCTCTTTCTCTTTCCAACCGATAATTTCAAGCATAATAAATGGCAGTTTGGCAGCCTCTTCAAGAGTGGTGATCCCAAGCTCTTCCGGAACAACAACCACAGCAGGCGCGTAGCCAATAAATTTCTGATGGATAGATTTTGGCAATTCATCATTGAAGTAATGAAGCTGGGCATCCACTTTGCCTAAAAGGATTTCGTCCACCGTATATTCCGTGATGGTTGCGACAGTAATATGAGCTTTAGGAAACAGCGTCATTAAATCCATCGCCAACAAGTGTCCAAATGAGTACTGAGCCGTTTGGGGTAAACAGACCGTTATATCCTTACTGTATTTTTCTGGTTTGAATTCTGATCGAACTAAGCATGTTTCTAAGTTATCTAATGCATCTGCAATTTTGGGTAACTGACGCATCAGAAAGTTGGTGGGCTCTAAATGATGTGGGTGACGAATGAATAGTTCATCACCAAGTTGGATGCGTAAGCGGGCAAGATATTTACTGACCGACGCCTCACTCTTGCCCAAGGCTTTCGCTACGGGTTTAAGCTGACGATGCTTTTCTAACAGAACCAGTATTTTTAATAGGTTTAGATCAAGGTCTTTGTTCACGATACAGTACCAGTTGGGTCTTATGATAATCAGCAATCAAAGGAGCATTATGCATTGCTCGACTAATATAAAAGACCAAGGGTACTGCTTGGTCAAATTTATCAAACAGTTATGTCATGGTTATGTATTGTTGTCCTCAAACACGCTGTTTTTTCATTTCATATAACTCTTCATCTGCTCTCACGATCACCTCTTGCAGCGTTTCATCCTCTTCGCGCACAGCAACACCTGTACTAACGCTGATCTCTATATCTAATGTATTTAAACGATTGTGTTTAACAACGCCACGAAGCTTTTTCGCTAACATGGAAGCTTTGCTCATGCTGCATCCGGGCAAAATAATCATATTTGATAGAAATTACTATTTTTACAATCATAGCTTACCCCCATGTAAGTTTGCCTTATATCTAAGTACTTCTCATAGTAGAGGTAAGCCATTATCCTAGTTTCTGTATTAAAAATTAAGACATTTAAAGCATTTATTGAGTCATATAGTTCCTTGCCATCAACGCCAGACTCCTTATAACATTTTTTAATATATATATGCTCTTTGTAAAGCTCATCCGCAACTAGTTTATTTTCCAACCTATCTAATTTGAAATTATATTCCAGTATTTTTGTTGCATACTTTACATAGCGAGAAACAAATTCTTTATCAACCTCGCTTACCGAAAGATAACCGATAGCTTTATCAACGTCATCACGAATACTATTTCTATCTAAGTCTACCCCGACTAAAGAATCCGACGTATCCTTAATTATACGTGTGTTATATACATATACCTCCAGTTGTTCACTCATACTTAGATTTTCTACTTTACCATAAGAATAACAAGAGTTTCCTAAAAACAAAATTAGCATTTGTAAAACATAATTAAGCTTCATTTATCAATCCGCAAATATTGTAAACAATGTTCTATATCTAAAAATTAATCTATGTAATATTAAAGTAGAACTTATACTCACCACATTAAATCATCTTCAATTAAAATAAGAAAACTTTGAGCCCCAAAATAGGGCTCATATTTAACATATCGCTAGTATTTATCGCTCTACCCACTCTAAGCTTTGTTTATAATTTAGATGTCGTTTAGTATTTCCAACCTATTTCGACGCCATCTAAAAATCAGCAAAGACGTTTAAACACCACATAAAATTGAGCTCATAAATATTAAAATCACGACAGCAACTAGTGGATTGCACATTACTCTATAGTCAGTACAACTCGACGGTTACAGCCAGATAATTTGTTTTCATTTACCTTACAAATCGGCGCAGACTCACCGAATGCTTTTTCAACAATCCTGTTGCCCAGACCTAACCCTCGTTTCAGGTATGTTGTTGCGGCATTCGCGCGACGAGCAGACAAGCCTTTGTTATAAGATTGAGAACCGACCTCATCAGTATGCCCCTCAACAAGAACACGAGTACCCTCGTCAACCAGTTCCAAGTATTGTGAAATCGCTTGTTTGTGAGCATCTGTTAAACGGTATTTATCAGTATCATAGTTGAGGATCAACGACATCGAGTTCTTATCAAAGATGCAGCTGTCGGTCGCATTCCCCCCCTCAACCTTAACTACTCTTTTATCCTGTACAATAGAACGTTCTTCATTTACCGTCACCGCTAACTTACCAACAACCTGAGTGACTTTGGTTTCGGAACTTTTAAGAATTTTAGAGCTCACGTAGTTTTCATCATGATTAATACAATTAGCGAGTGCGACATTTGAGGTAAAAATAATCGCGATTGATAATAATTTTTTCATTTTAATCTTTTAATCGTCCTGTCTCTTCGTTAATCAGATTTAATATATATTTGTAGACATCTTTACCATTTTTTGCGTGATAAATATTTTTCTCGCCAACACAATCACCGAACCCATCGTCTTTTTGTACGTTGTAGTTAACACCTATAACGCCCATAGTGACTTTTGTTTTTTCACCTTCTAACTTCGCGTGTTCACTTTGAAACTTATTTTCTTTGCTAGAAATTCTTTTCTTGAGCTGTTCACAAAGGTTGTGTTCACGCACTAATGACTTCAAGAACTTGTCGTAAACTTGTTGATACTGAATATAACCATAACTGTCTCGATAACTTTTTGTGACTACATCGTATTTGTTTCTATACGTACTATTTCTATGGAGATGGTCAGGGAATCGTACGTCTGTATCTGCACCATCAGAAAGGAAGATAAACACCTGTTCCGGGTTACGATCTTCTTTCTTCACTTTGTCCGCTTCTTTCGCTGCTGCAATCAAGCCTAACCAAGAGTCGGTACCGCCCCCTCTTGCAGGCATTACCTTGTTGGAATTCAATATATTGATAAAGTCCTGATAGTTGTCTGTTATTGGAATATCTCGTGCCTGATTATAATAACTAGAGTGGTACACGTTTTGTTCATCCACAGACTGGTCAAACATATCATCGACAATGCTTTGGAAAGATGATTCTGTGTGAGAAAACTCACTTGCATAGTCGTAGAATTTTAGTCTGCGATCCTTTTTATCGTATTTCACGTTGTAGGCGTTGTAAGTCAACAAGGCAACGCGACTCTTCTTATTCACACCGGTTTTGAAGTCCTTCAAATCTTCGACAACCTTGGTGATCGTTTCCTTCACCACCTGCATCTGAGTTTTGTTGTTTTGCCCATACCACAGGTTACTCATCGATTGACTGGTATCCAGTATGAAGTAGATATCCACCGGTTGAGGTAAGTATTTCCGGGTGATCGAGTCGCCAGAAACTTTGAATTTTGGCTCTACACCGATTTCATTATGTGAAATCCATGAATCATGCTCAGAGGTGGCAACCACGGTGAAGTCTGCAAATGGCGATAACTCATTGGCTTTCTGAACACAACCGTCTTTGTACTCACACTTCTTGGTCGATACATTGATCTGAATGTCGCTAATATTGTCGGTAATATATAAGTCAACAATTCTCTGCGCATAGTCTTTGTCTTCTTGATTGTCTTTGCCCGGACTTGCAATCAAGGCAAGACTTGCAACTTCAGCCGCTTCTTCTATTTTTGAGTGCGCAAGCAAACGTTGCGTATAGCCAACAGAAAACGAGAAAGTGATGATTAATATAGGGAGAAACGAAAGAAATATGATCCCAGCAACCCCTTTTTGCTTAGTGAAGCGATTCATATTAAATCCTTGCAAATGAATAGGAACTGGTCACTACTTTGATCGGCTCACCGCTCATAAGACCGATAATGTTAAACGGCGTTTTGTAGCAAAGAGACACGTGATAAAGAGGAAGGCGTCGGTTCTGCGTGGTCAAAGGCAATAGTTTTGTTGCTTTTTCCACTGTAATGTCCTCTAGATCCGGAAAATTACACCCCGCCGTCATGCCCTTTAAGGCGGTGGTTCTAACAAGCTTCTTATCTTTATCAATCAAAGATAGCTCTAAGACTCGCATCCCCAGCTCATTTTCGTCAAAATCTGGTAGTGTGCGTTTCAACATGCCTTTCGCCATATCGAACGAATTGTTCATGTGTGTCTCGCACTGCTTACCTCCTGCGCCGCAAATATCAAGTTCATTGGCAAACAACTGTCGGCGTTCACTAATAACACTGACGATCGAATACACCACCCTATCCAACTGCCCTTTTTTATTAACGGCGATGGTGTAGTTGATATGCATGGCAATAATGGAGCCAAAAAAGAGTAAGACCAATGCAAGCTCAACAATAAAAGCACCGGTTTGCTTTGACTTAGTTACCACAACTGATCTCCTCTCCTAACTTGAACGTGCAGCGCTCGTACTCCTGAACCGCGACCATCTCACGACTAATGTTCATGCTTGGCATAACAAAGTTAAACAGAGGCTGATAGGTGAAGCTCAATTGGTATATGGCAATTGGCATGTTGACTGAGTTTTCAGCAGTGTCGCCTTTCTTGATGTTTGGGCATTCACTCAACGCTTTTCCACTGCGATTACAATGGATAAAGTCAGTTAGGTTTTTAAAGTAATAAACCGATGCCGAAACCGTTGAGTGATCAACAACTTTTGACCATAGTGCACCACCACTTAATTCAAGCTTGGTTTTTATTACGTCTTGGTAGTCGACTTTTTCAGTACTGTGAGAGCTGCCTTGCTTTTTACTGCTCATCACTGCTGTGGTTAATGCATGATCCGTGACGCCCATTGAGTACGTTAAAACCGACAAGTCAAACCAAGTAAACAGAACCATTAGTAAAACTGGCAAGCCCATTGCGGTCTCAACCGTCAAACTTCCCTTTTGAAACTTGATCATAGCTCGACGTACCTTTTCTTCGTGTAATCAACAACAAAGGCACCTTTGATATCCATATTTTCAAGAAATTTCTTTGCGTCATTGATATCACTGAACTCACCAATGCAGTAACGCTTCCATAAGCCGTGCGTGTAGGAATACACACTTCCATAATTGCCTTTCAGATAGTTTAAGTAATCCGAAGGAATCACCTTATAGGTTGCCAAAACTTGAATTCGGTAAATTGAAGGTGCTTTAGGGCGTAAGTTTTTTGGATCTAGAACTGAGCGTGCTACGTACTTTGGTTTCAAATCGACTGATTTCGTTTCCATTTCCATATTTTTCTTTTCCTTTACTTTAGCGACCTGCTTTGGTGGAACTGTTTTCGTTACTTTTTTAGGAAGCGGTTTAACGCTCTGCATGAGTTTTTTCAGTTTGACTCGCGCTTCCTGTTCGCTGCTGTCGTGCTTTAACACTTCCAGTGCCACGTCAGGTCGGTGTGAGCGAGTCGAAGCTAATAGTAGATTTGAGCGGACTTTTTCATCGTTCGGATTAGCCGCAAACAAGCTGTAGAGCAGTTCCATCGCAGGTTCCGGACGACCTTGCAACATCATCACGACGGCAATATTGTTATTCGCTTCTCGGTCCGATGCGCCGTTTTTCTTGCTGTCGTTGAAGTTGACGATTGCACCGTTGTAATCTTTCTCACGCGCTAAAATCTTGCCTTTCAAAAGATAATAATTACCCTTCGGACCACCGTTTTCTAAATAGTCATCTAGATAGCGTTCACTTGCGTCATAATTACGTTTTAGATATTCCAACTTAGCTAAGATGTAAATAATCTCTGGATCTTCGAGGTCTTTCTTCTCAAGAGTATTTATGTATAACTCGGCAGACTTTTGGTCTTTATTATCGAGGTATAAATTGATCAGTTTTATCTTATAGCTTGGAACTTCAACCAAATTTGCTTTATAAAACTCGATCAGTTGTTCAGTTTGTCCAGCATTAGTTAGTAGTTTTTCTTTGGTTACTAATTCCTGATTGATGGTTGAACAACCACTTAAAAGCAGTAAAACAAAAAGGGAAATAAATTTTTTTACATTCATTATCCTAGCATCCTCATTATCCCTGGCGCTGCGATTAGAACAACAATAGGAACCATGATAAAAGCGATCATTGGTATGGACATTTTTGCCCCCATCTTTCCTATTTTTTCTTCCAAATCGAGCATGTTTATTTCTCGAATATCAGAAGCGAGGGAAGCTAATACCGCACCTACTGATGAGCCGTACTTCAAGCTTTGAGTAAGAGTCATGACAAAGCTTTGCGCTTCTGTGGTTGGAACCAGATCATAGAACTCAGTAAGCGCTCGATCCAAACCAACAATTTTGGCTCGTTCTGACGTTTTTTTAACAACATAAGCCAGGTTTTCATCGACTGTTTTTAGCTCGTTCGACAGATATTCCAAGCTCGCTTCGAGCGTCATCCCGGTATGCACACACACATTCATCAAGTCGAGCAAGAAAGGCAGTCGACTACTGACGTGACGAACGTTCGCATTCCCTTTCGATGAAATGTACATATCTGGCACAATCAAACACACAAGCATCGAAAGCGAGAATGAAATAAACGCAGATGAAAACTCCATGTCTCCCTGCATGTAAGAATAACCAATAAATGCTAAGCAAAATAACAGTGGTATAATCTTCAGCAGGTAATAAGCTTGCGCAATAAAATCACTATGAATCCCTGCTCTAACTAAGTTGTTTTTCGTTTCTTCTTTATTAAAAGACAGGCGCGAAAGTTGTACTGCCAACTTATCCGCAAAAGGCGTCTTTTCTTGGGTTGAGTCAATGATCTTCTTTGTCGAAATATTCGCTTTGGTTTTATCAAACACTTTTAACGAGTAATACGCGACAGATAGTGAAATAAACAACCCTAATGCTAAAAAGATTAATTTTATATCGACCACTACTTCACCCCTCTTAATATCATGTAGATAAAGAAGAATCCGATAGCTTCACTGATCAACACGTAATAGAAAATAGGCTTCCCCCCATCTTCAAACATCACGAAGTTATAATTTTCAGGGCTGGTTACTTTCAAAATCATGATAAAGATTACCGGCAGAGCCGCGATGATTTTTGCTGAAGCACGCGCCTCTGACGTCAGTGCATTTTTCTTCTTCTCGATTGCCCTTGCTTCAAACATGATTCGGTTGATGCGGTTAATGACATCTTTTAGTTGACCACCTCGACTCAAGTTGATTCGAATCGTCGCCGCAAAGAAAAAGTACTCAACATAAGGGAACGACGCAGCACTTCGCGCCAAGACATCATCTGGGTCTTCACCGATAAGTAAGCGCTCTGACATCTTCTTGAACTCTTCGCCTACTTCATTATCAAGCTGAGTGCCCACATATTCGAACGCATGGACAATACTCTGACCCGAGGAGAGCGCACCAGAAAGAATGTTCAGCGCATCCGGGAAGTTATCCTTGAATCGCTGCGCTTGAATGCCACTAAGTTTGAGAATAAACATCACAAACAATATTGGCTCCAAAGCAAGCAACACTTTCCAATACTCAAACATGAAGAACCAATCGTTAACGAAGTAAACCGCTACTGAAGAGCCCGCAAAAAAGCCAATCAATTTGATTCCTGCATTAGGACTCAACAGCTTTTTCAACTGCTTAAGTTTGTCCTTAATCTTTTTTCGGTAGCTGATATCAAAGCTTTCTGAATCGATAACCGCTCGAGAGCCAGAAACGCCCTCGAACGTATTAGATTGCTCAATGATCGATGTGATTTCTTTCTGTTTTTTCGAATACCCAATAAACAGAAACAATGCAATTACAACCCATAGCAAAATGACAATCAGCATCATGAGAATAACTCCTGCAGCGCCCCATCCAAGCCAAAGAACTTCGCGCGCTCATAAATTACAGAGCGCTTAGAAAGACCTGGTGTTCGGAATTCGCCTGAGATTTTGCCTTCATCACCCATTCCGTTGTTTTCAAACCGGAAGATATCTTCCATAACAACGTTGTCACCTTCGAGACCAACAATTTCACTGATAAACAATATCTTACGACTACCATCATGGAGTCGTCGTACTTGGACTATCAGGTCAACCGCACTCACGATGGTTCGACGAATCGCCTCAAGCGGTAGACTGGCTGTCGCCATCATTACCATACTCTCCACACGAGCAATCGCATCACGAGGGGTGTTCGCGTGGAGCGTAGACATTGAGCCATCGTGACCAGTGTTCATTGCTTGAAGCATTTCAAACGCTTCACCACCACGACACTCACCAACAATGATTCTATCTGGTCGCATACGCAGAGCGTTGATTACCAAATCTCGCGCAGTGATTTCACCCGTCCCTTCAACGCTTGCTTGACGAGTTTCCAATCGAACAATGTGTGGTTGTTGCAACTGAAGTTCGGCCGCATCTTCAATGGTAACGATACGTTCACCACTACCAATGAAACCGGACAATGCGTTCAACAAGGTTGTTTTACCTGAACCCGTACCCCCAGAGATAAGGATGTTGCACTTACAATGGCTGGCAATCGAAAGCAGCTTTGCCATTTCAACCGATAGCGCGCCAAACTGAACCAAGTTTTCCAGCTTGATTTTTTGCTCTTTGAACTTACGAATCGAAATGGATGTCCCATCGATTGCAAGAGGCGGAATAACAATGTTTACACGGCTTCCATCTTCCAAACGAGCATCACAAAGCGGTTTCGATTCATCAATTCGACGCCCCACATTTGACGCAATACGCTTAGCAATGGTGTTGAGCTGTTTCTCGTTGACGAACTGAATTGGTGACTTTTCTACCTTACCGTTTAATTCGATAAAGATGTCTGAGGGACCATTGATCATGATGTCCGAGATTTCATCGTTATCAACCAACGCTTGAAGGGGTCCAAGACCTTTCAACTCGTCAAGCAGTGCTTTAACCAGCTCTAAACGCTTTAAGCTACTGATTTGAAGTTGCTTCTTCTCAATAAGAATATTAACGGAGTCTTTTAGTTGGCTCTCAAGCTCTAACGGTTCAACGTCAACTAACGAGGCTGCATCTAAAGCGTCAAAGATTTCGTCCCGGATCTCGATATAAACTTCTTTCAAGTGATTCATTTCTTAAACCACGCGAACTTTTTCTGTACTTTGACTTTTTTACCCGTCAACGAATTCACAATATTGGCAATGGCAGGTGCAAACTTAAGCTTTGCCGTATTTTGAATGCCTTGTTGAATAATGAGCTTCTCTAGGTTGGCTTCATAAGCAAAATCAATCGCGTCTTTGGCTTTGATTTTCTCTTTCGCCCCTTGAAGCGGCATCATGTAGTCCTTCTGAGATCGCGTCATCGAGAAAATCACTCGATGCTCAGACTTACCCAGCTTCTTCTTGATTGAGTGGTACGCTCTTAGTGAGGCCACAGAAGGTTCACAAACAATAAAAATACGGTTGTATCGGTCACTGATGTCTTCTGCTGTCAACTCATCAATCGCACTGAGCGGCATGGAATCAATGATAAAGTTGTATTGATCAACCAGTTCATTAGAGATGCGAAACAACGAATCTACATGATCGCTCAAGCAAGCAACGTTCTTTTCTAATGTGAGGAAGTTGAGCTTATCTTTAACGGGTTTTACATAGCTTCCAGCAATCGCGGCATCCAGTTCAGACTGGTTCAAATCAATGCTGTTTTGCTGCGCTTTTAGCCCTTTTAAGCCTAGAAATATGTCTGAGTTTAGTGCGATGGTGTCATGCTCAACAAGCAAGGTTTTTAAATTAGCTTGTTGACTCAAACTGTGTGAAAGAAAGGCACTGATCGTGGACACTCCCACCCCACCTTTGCTACCAAGCATTAAGACTCGCTTGGCAATGCGAGACTTCTTCTTAACTGTTGGTGAGAATGTCGCAGCACTTGACTCTTTAAGCGCCCCTAACAAACCATCGAGTTCAGGGTCCCAAAGAATGTAGTTGGCACCCAATGACAAGACTTTATCTCGCATCAGTATTGAGTCCATGTTACTCACTACAATAAGAGAAATGCTGACGTCTAATCTTGAAGAGATCTCCGCAACTTCTGAAATCAACTCGCCACATGCTCTTAAGTCAAGAATGACATGTTTTATTTCAGCGTTAGTTTTATGCCAACTTTCGTCATCAATATCGTCGACTTTTAAAGGTGAAGCGAAACCTTCGATTGCGTAGAGCTCGTCGATTGCTTGAAGAAAAGCCAAATCATCTGAAACAACCAGATCAATGGTCTTGTTCTTCTTATCTTTGCTTGATGAAGTCGTTTTGAATAGGTTATCTAAATCCATTTTTTACTCCGC